>NZ_FOXI01000003.1 GCF_900115675.1 Halolamina pelagica
GTAGAAGAGGAGTTAGATAGACTCGGGATGTACGCGCCAAGGCAACGAGGCGTTGAGTCCGCGAGCACTAACAGCCCGAAGCCATCATTCATCCGGTAATCAGAAATCTCTGCACTGCACCCGTTTTACGGGTCCAGGTGCGAACTGGACTACGCTTATACACGGTCTTGACGGACCGATTCGACCGAGCCTGGTATGATCGCGGTTCGATTCCGCGACTCGGCGTGAGACGGCCAGAGTGGTGAGGTAACACCCGTACCCATCCCGAACACGGAAGTTAAGCTCACCTACGTGTGGACGAGTACTGGCGTGGGCGACCCGCTGGGAAAGTTGACTCGCCGTCTCTCCATTCATTGCGGTCATTTTGAGTCGACGAGCGAGAAGCGACTCGCTCGTCGACTCGGCATTCATCGACGTTTGAGCGACCGCGCTCGCTGTCGTTCGTCAGTTCCGACGGGCGAAAGCGCCCGATACGGTACGCTTAAACGACTGAGTCTACAAGTGTCGACTGCGCCAAGGTGGCAGAGTTCGGCCTAACGCAGCGGCCTGCAGAGCCGCCCATCGCCGGTTCAAATCCGGCCCTTGGCTCTCTTTCCACGAACGACACGAGGTCCATCAGCGGTGGGACCGCGAACGCCCCCGATTCGGGCCGGCCTGCACGTTCAGTGCGGGATGTCCGCTCGAAGTCGGCGGATCCCTCCCCCCCGGAGGCGGGAACCCGTAAGCGACACGTCCGTCGGTGTGTCGGGCAGAGGTCCGTCCGTAGAACGTCGGCCCCGGCGACGGCTGGTAGAGAACGGGGGGAACGAGGTCGCCCAGTCGTGGCGTCGAGCTACGATTCGACTTCCGTCTTCACGACGAGCGCGGGTCGGCTCGTCAGGCGGAGCACGCGGTCGGTGACGCTCCCGAGGAGCGTCCGGTACTCGTCGGGGCGACGTTTCGTCCCGAGCACGAGCAGGTCGGCGCCCGCCTCGTCGGCGTAGTCGACGATCACGTCCGAGGGGCGGCCGTGCCGCATCGCGTCGACGCAGTCGACGCCGGCGTCGCTCGCCCGCGCCCGCAGGTCCGCGATGGTCTCCTCCCCGTGTTCCTCGAGCCCGTGTTCCGGCCCCTCGGCCTCGTCGACGTACTCGTCGCCGCTGTACGCGTTGTAGACGGACTCGTCGAGCACGTACAGCACGTGGAGTTCGGCGTCGTGGGCCGCCGCGAGCTCGATCGCGTGGGATTCGGCCTCGGTGGAGGCGGCGGTGCCGTCGGTCGACAGCAGGATCCGGTCGTACATTCGTCCGGATATCGGTGGGGCAACTACAAAATTACCACGGCGATGGTCCCCCGGGGCTGTTTCCGAAAGAGGAACCGTTTTTACGTCGGGTCTACCACCATCAGGACATGCAACGACGCGCTGTGGCAGTCGCCGCCGCTCTCTTCCTGGTAGTGGGGGCACTGTCGCTGGGACTGGTCCTCACTGGCGAGGCGCCGGCGTTCGACGCGGGGGCTGACAACGTGTATCAGTCGGGTGACGAGTTCACTGTCGACGGCCAGACGTACACCGTCGCATCAATCGAGGCGACCGAGTCCAGCGGTGGCGGCCACGGTGGCGGCGGCGGGACGACCTACGAGGCGACCATCGAGTGGGACGGCGAGAACGGCACCCAGAGCGCCACGGTCAGCCAGCACGGCAACGTCACGCTCTCGGGAGAGACCCACTTCGCCCACTTCAACTCGGGCGAGGAGGTCGTCATCTCCTCGAACTTCGACACGCTCCGGCAGTACAACACCGAGACAGCGCAGTACGAGGAGCACACCAACGGGCTCTGGGGGGTCTCCATCCTCACGGGCCTCGTGGGCATGCTCCTGATCGGGACGGCCTACCTGCCGTCGCGGTACTGAACCCGATCGCGACCCTTCTCAGTTCGCCGTTTCGAACAGTTCGCTCGCGAAGTAGCGGTCGTAGTGGCGACGGCAGCCCGGGTTGAACGCCGCACGACAGTTCGGACACCGGTCGTCGCAGTCGACGTACTCCGCGACGGTCAACACCGTGCCACAGACGCCACACAGCACTGCGTTCGCCTCCTCGGCGGCTGTTCGCTCCGCCGAGCCTGGGTCCTCGACGGCTGTTCGCTCCGCCGCGCTTCCGTTCTCGGCCGGCCCCGCGTCCTCCCCCCACCGTTCGGGCTCGTGATCGACCGCCGCGAGGTGACACTCGTAGCAGGGGTAGAACGTCCCACAGCACGGGAACCGGATCGCGATCACGTCGAGTTCGCTGTCGTAGTGGCGACACCGCGTCTCCGGGCCGACGTCGACCCCTCGGACCGTGTGGCCGTGGACCTCCATGCCGCAGCCTCGTGTGCCTCGGGACAAGGGCGTGTCGGCGATGACGGACGCGTCGCTGGCGGGTCGCGGTCGGCTCGAAAAACATTCGCCGTCCCGTTAGGGTGCTTCGCCCGTCTCGAGCGTGAAGTCGTCACGCGGGTAGGCGACGCAGGTCAGCGTGTACCCCTCGCCGATCTCCGACTCGGAGAGCATCTCCTGGTTGTCGTGGACGACGAAGTCCTCGCTCGGGCCGTCCTGAATCTGGCCCGCACAGGAGACACACTGGCCCTGCCGGCAGGCGTAGGGCAGGTCGAACCCTTCCTCCTCGCCGGCGTCGAGGATGGGCTGGTTGTTCGGAAGTTCGACGGTTTCCCCCTGCTTGGTGAACTCCACCTCGAAGTACTCCACCTCGTCCTCGGGGATGTCGCCCGGGCCCGAGGTCCCTTCGTCGGTTTCGCCCTCGAGTTCACCCTCCTCGGCGGCCTCCCCCCCGACCGCGGCCGCGGGCGCGCCGCCGCCGCCGATCGATCGGTTGTACGGCTCCGGGAAGTCCGTCTCGGGCACGCTCGCGGCCCGGCGTTCGAGCATCTCCTCGGAGATGTCCGGGGCGGACTCCCACTCCGTTCCGCGAACGTAGTGGAAAACCGCGACTGCCCCGCTGAGGACGACGGCGAGGCCCAGCGCGGTCGTGTTCACAGCCATGTTCGGAGTATTGAGTGCCCGGGTTAAGGTGGTTGTGATTCCGCGCGTCGGCTGCTGCCGTTCACTCGGGTGGATACCCGACCCCGTGCTCGGCGAGCAGGTCCGCGAACTCCGCCTCGTCGACGACCGGGACTCCCTCGGTCTCGGCGGCCTCGCGCTTGGTCCGCCCCGGCTCGTCGCCGACGACGAGGTAGTCGGTGTTGCCCGACACCGACCCCGTGGCGTTCGCGCCGTGGCGCTCCACCAGCGACTGCGCCGCGTCGCGCGTGACCGAGAGCGAGCCCGTGAACACGAACGTCAGCCCCTCGAGCTCGTCCCCCGCGGTCGTCGACGCCGGCGGCTCGGGCTCGACGCCCGCCTCGCGCAGGCGCTCGATCACCCGCCGGTTGCGCTCGTTGCCGAAGAACTCCGCGACGTGGGCGGCGACGGTGGGCCCGAACCCCTCGACCTCACGGATATCGGCCTCGTCAGCCGCGAGCAGCGCGTCGACGCTGCCGAAGGCCGCCGCGAGGTCCGCGGCCATCGTCGGTCCGACCTCGGGGATCCCCAGCGCGGCGAGGAACTCGCCGAGCGACGGCGACTTCGAGGCCTCGATCTCCGCGCGGAGCTTCTCGGCGCTCCGCTCGCCCCACCCCTCCAGTTCGGCGAGTTCCGCGGCGTCGATCTCGTAGAGGTCGGCGACGGAGTCCTCGATCAGCCCCTCCTCGACCAGCTGGCCGGCGGCTTCCTCGCCCAGCCCCTCGATGTCCAGCCCGCTGTCGGTCGCGTAGTGTTCGACCGACCGCTTGAGCTGGGCCGGGCAGGAGAGCCCGCCCGTACAGAACCGCAGCGGGCCGTCGGCCTCCACGTCGCTGCCACAGACCGGACAGCTGTCGGGCAGCTCGAAGTACCCCTCGGCGTTGTCCTCGACGACCTCCGAGACGTACGGGATCACGTCGCCGGCGCGTTCGACTTTGACCACGTCGCCCACGTCGACGCCGAGCTCCGCGATCTCGGACTGGTTGTGCAGGCTCGCCCGGGAGACCGTCACCCCGCCCACGTCGACGGGATCGAGCAACGCGACGGGGGTGAGCCGGCCGGTCCGGCCCACCTGCACCACGATGTCGGCGATGCGGGTCTCCTCCGTCCGCGCGGGGAACTTGTAGGCGTACGCCCAGCGGTAGTGCCGCGAGGTGGTGCCCAACCGCCGACACTGCTCGCGGTCGTTCACTTTCAGCACCGTGCCGTCGATCTCGTAGTCGAGGTCGTCACGGACCGCCTGCAGTTCGTCCCGGAACGCGATCGCGCCGTCGACGTCGTCGACGAGTTCGTGGCGGTCGTTGACCTGCAGCCCCCACTCGGGCAGTCGCTGATACTCGTCCCAGTTGGTGTCGAGACCCCCGACCCCGCCGGCGCCGACGGAGGCGGCGTCGTCGGCGTCGTCGGGCCCCATCTCCCCGATCGGCACCACCTCCTCGCTGGCCCAGAGCACGTCGTAGAAGAAACAGTCCAGCGGGCGCTCGGCGGTCACCGAGGGGTCCAACTGCCGCAGGCTCCCCGCGGCGGCGTTGCGCGGGTTGGCGAAGGGGTCGTCCCCCCGCTCGACGCGCTCGCGGTTGTGCTCCTGGAACGCCGAGAGCGGCATGTGGATCTCCCCGCGGACGACGACCACGGCCGGGGGGTCGCCCCGAAGCCGCTGCGGGACCGAGGCGATCGTGCGCACGTTCTCGGTCACGTCGTCGCCGGTCTCGCCGTCGCCCCGCGTGGCCGCGCGCTCGTAGCGTCCCTCGACGTAGACGATCTCGATCGAGAGGCCGTCGAACTTGGGCTCGCAGACGTAGTCGACCGCGGCGCCGTCGCCGAGTTCGCGCCGGACGCGCTCGTCGAACGCGCGCACGTCCGCGACCTCGCCCGAGGCGTCGATCGAGAGCAGTGGCACCACGAGGTCGACGCTCTCGAGTTCGTCCACCGGCTCGCCGCCGACGCGCTGGGTCGGCGAGCCCTCGGCGTCGAGGTCGAACGCCGCCTCCAACGCCTCCAGCCGCCGGAACAGTTCGTCGTACGCCCGGTCCGAGATCACGGGGTCGTTCTCGACGTAGTAGCGGTAGTCGTGGTAGCGGATCGCTTCCCGGAGCTGGTCGGCCTGCTCGCGAGCGTCGTCCGCGGACAGCTCCCCCGTCGGGGCGAACTCGGTGTCCGGGTCGCGGACGTACGGGTTGTCCGCCGGCGCCTCCTCGGTCATGGCTCCGGCTGGGGCGGGCGGCGGTAAAAAACGGTGGCCGTCGCGTCGCGCTACTCGCCGTTCGCGATCTCGCGGATGCGCTCGCTGCCGGCGTCGACGTAGCCGCCGTGGAAGCAGACGGTGTGTTCCACGTCGAGTTCACCCAGCAGCGCGACCGACTCCATCGCCTGCGCCATCTCCGGGGTGTGCTGTGCGGCCGGGCCCTGCAGTTCGCCGTCGGCGGCGGTCAGCGCGTCGCCGGCGATCAGCAACTGCTCCTCCGGCAGGTGGAACGAGGAGTGCCCGCGGGTGTGGCCGAACGTCTCGACCAGTTCGATCGGCCCGGCGAGCGTGCTGAACCCGACGCCGTCGATGACCTCCACGTCGACGCGGGCCGGCGGGTAGCGGTCGTCATCGGCTTTCACCGGGAACTCACGGCCGTCGACGTAGGGCGCCTCGGCCCAGTGGGCGAACGTCGGCGCCCCCGTGCGCTCCTGCATGGTCGCGAGCGCGCCCGCGTGATCGCCGTCGTGGTGGGTGAGGACGACGAAGCGCACGTCGTCGAAGCCGAAGCCGTGCTCGCCCAGCGCGTCCTCGAGCGCGTCGGCGTGGCCCGGGAGGGTGGTGTCGAACAGGATCAGGCCCGCCTCGGTCTCGACGGCGGTCGGCGTGAACGTTCGCTCGGCCCCGCCGAGTTCGAGCGTGACTGGGAGACTGTAGACGTGGTCGGTGAGCTCCATGCGCCGGCGTTGGGTCCGGAGGGTGGTAGAACTGACGGCGGCGACCGCGGTCCGCTCGGGAGCCAACGCTTTCCGGGTCCCGACTTCGCAGTCGTCGGCTGCCGCGTCCTCACTCGCCGAACTCGTCGGGTTCGCGCCCCTGCCGGAGGGCTTCGGTCTCCCCCGTCTCGATCGTCACCAACATCGCCTGTCCCCCGTAGCCGTGGGTCTGATCGTGGCCGCGGACCACGACCGTCTCGACGCCCTCCGGTATCTCGACCGTCGCCGAGCGAGTGAACTCCTGGGTGCCGTGTGCGTGGGCGAGCTCACGTCGGCCCAGCCGGTCGCCGTCCCGTGACTCGACCTGCCACCAGTTCGCGTAGCCGTCCTCGCCGTCGTCGTCGTGGTACAGCGTCACGTCGAACCGATAGCCGCCGTCGACGGACTCGACGCCCACGCCGACGACGTTCGCCTCCCGGAGGTCGAGTTCCGCCGCCGTGCCCGACTCCGTCTCGGAGGGTTCGTCGCCCGTCTCGGGCGGGTCAGTCCCGGAATCGCCCGAACACCCGGCGAGACCGACGGTCAGCAGGCCGGCAGTCGCCGACAGGTAGGCTCGGCGCGTCGGTGTCGTGGCCATGGCTGTTCGAGGGGCCGCGTCACGAAGTGCTTAGC
This sequence comes from Halolamina pelagica, assembly GCF_900115675.1. GTDB lineage: Archaea > Halobacteriota > Halobacteria > Halobacteriales > Haloferacaceae > Halolamina > Halolamina pelagica. Next base: position 6,607 of record NZ_FOXI01000003.1, read on the forward strand.
GCCGGACCCGGCGTCACTCCGCGAACTTCGAAACGCTGCCGAACTCCCCGTCCGCGACCGCGTCCGCGAGCCCTCGGTAGTTCACGTCGTCGGGCATCTCCTGTGGATGTTTCTGCTGGAAGAAGCTCACGACGTTCTCCACGTCGCGTTCGAGGAACTCGTCGGCGTTCTCGTGGTCGGTCGCGACCGCCTGGGGCCAGTCGAAGACGGTGACGCCGCTCTCGGCGACGGCGACGTTGTGCTGGCTCATGTCGGCGTGGACGTAGCCGGCGTCGTAGGCGTCGCGCACCTCCCGCAGCACGAGGTCACAGACGCCGACCACCTGCTCGCTCGGGAGCGACGCGCGTTCGAGCTCGACGCCCGCGAACTTCTCCATCAGGATCGCGTGCCGGTTCTGGTCGACGGGCCGGGGGACCGACACGTCGGGGTAGAGGTCGGCGAGCACCTCGTGCTCCCGCTCGGCGGCCTTCCGGGCGGTGTAGAACCACGAGACGTGGTTCCTGTCGGCGGTGTACTCCCGCTCCTTGTCGACCTTCCGGAACTCCGTGTAGCCTTCGCGGTGGAACTTCAGCGCCATCGGCTCGTAGGACTGCACCTCGTACACGTCGCTCTCCTTGCCGACGCCGAGGGGGGCGCCCATCCCCTCGATGGTGCCGCGCTCGGAGAAGGCCCGCAGCGCGAGGCAGTCGTACCCCTCGAAGGTGAGCCGGTAGCCCTCGTACTGGATCGTCTTGCGCTCGATGAGTTCGCGGTCGGCACACCGGTCGATCCGGTAGTCGACCTCCTCGGCGGTCATGTCGGCGTACTCGGGGAGCTTCTCGCGCTGGACCCACTCCGAGAAGCGCATCCCCTGTTCGAGGCCGGAGAGGAGGTAGAAGTCCTCGGGTTCGAGCTCGGCCATCACGCTCGCGACGTTGCCGACCATACGTCTACTCCGTACTGCCCGGGAAAAAGGGTGCCGCGTCGACGCCACGAGCGCAGCCCACCGCAACCGCTTTTCCCGCCGCCCACCCAGGCTCGACCATGACCGACCACGCCGACCGGGAGTGGCGGCTGATCCGCGAGGAGGCCCGCCCCGGCCCGCTGCAGATGGCGCTGGACGAGGTGGCCGCCGAGACGGCGGCGTCCGGGGGGCCACGAACCGTCCGCGTGTACCGCTGGGCACCCTCCTGTCTCTCGATGGGCTACGGGCAGTCCGTCGACACCGTCGACTGGGACCACTGCGAGTCGGCGAACGTCGACGTGACCCGACGCCAGACCGGCGGCGGCGGCATCTACCACGACAACGAGGGCGACATCGCGTACTCCATCGCCGCGCCGGCCGACGAGCTCCCGGGCGAACTCATCGAGAGCTACCACGAACTCTGCCCGCCGATCCTGGACGCCTTCGCCCGGCTGGGCGTCGACGCCGACTTCGTCGACGAGGAGCGCCCGCCGATCTACCAGCCGGCCTGCTACCTCCGCGGCCTGCACCCGGCCCACGACATCGTGAGCGACGGCGGCGCGGGACGGAAGCTGGCCGGTAACGCCCAGTACCGCCGGAAAGACGCCGTGATCCAGCACGGTTCGATCACCTACGACGCCCGGCCGGACGCACACCTCGCGGTGTTCTCGGATCCGGACGTGAGCGTCACGGAGTTCGAAGCGCGCGTGGCGGGCATCACCGACATCGTCGATGTGAGTCGCACCGAGGCTGTCGACGCCGTCGAGACGGGGCTGGCCGAGTGGGCCGACGCCGACGAAGGGTCGTGGACCGACGCTGAACTCGATCGCGCCGCGGAGATCGCCGACGAGAAGTACCGCAGCGACGCGTGGATCAGGGAGCGCGGGGCCGAGCGGTAGCCTCGACGATCCAACTACTTTTGTCGGCCGCGGCCGCTCGTGCGTCGCGATGGCCGACCCGAGCCCGCCGATCGCCGAACTTCGCGACGCCGTCGTTCCGTTGGGTGGAACCGACCCCGAGACGCCGATCAACGCCGCTGCAGCCGACGGCCTCCGGGACGTGTTCGCCGACGCCTCCCTCGTCGGACTCGGCGAAACGTCCCACGGCGCACGGTCACAGTTCCGGCTCAAACGTCGGCTGATCCGGTTCTCCGTCGAGGAGCTGGGGGTTCGCGCGTTCGCGCTGGAGGTCGACCCGAACTGGGCCCGCCAGGTCGACGCGTACGTCGCTGATGGGGCGGGCGATATCGGGGAGCAGCTCGTCGAGGCCCGCATCAGTTGGCCGTGGAAGACCGCAGAACTGGTCGACCTGTTCGAGTGGATGCGGGCGTTCAACGAGGACCGGTCGGCGGACGACCGGATCCGGGTGTACGGTTTCGATACCACTTCCTTCGGCCGTGCGGCGGATGCCCTCTCGACGTTCTTCGACGCCGTCGACGCCGACGCGCCCGGCGTGCGCGACCGTCTGGCGACGCTCGCCGGCGATGACGACGGCGCCGCGGTCGCTGCGTCGGAGTGGCTGGTCGACACGCTCCCGCCGCTGTTCGAGGACCACGGGGACGAGTGGGCAGCGCGGTGCTCGGGCCGGGAGTTCGCGTTCGCGCGACGGCAGCCGGCGCTGCTCGCGCAGGCCGGCGACCTCGCCACCGCCGACGCGGAAGACCGGTTCGCGCTCCGGGACGAAGCGATGGCCGCCAACGCGTCGTGGATCGTCGGCGACGCCGGCGCGGACCGGGCGGTGCTCTGGGGCCACAACGTCCACGTCGCCCGGGGCGAACTGTCCGACGGGATGCTGGGTTTCTCCGGTCGAACGATGGGCGACCGCCTCGCGGCGAGTCGGGGGGACGACTACGTCCCGATCGGCATCGGTCTCGGGAGCGGCGAATACCTCGCGATGGACGCCGAGACGATGGGGCCGGCGACACCGACGGTTCCGGAGCCACCCGCAGGATCGATTCCGGACGCGTTCTCGCGACTCGACGTCGCGGCGCCGTTCGTCTCGACGGCGGCTCTCCACGAGCGGGCGCCGATCGCGGACTGGCTCGCCGCCGACACCCGGCGCCACCGCATCAGCGGGATGGTCGAGGACGGCGAGTCGCTGACCTACGTCGCGTCGGACCTCTCCGAGTTCGACGGCTTCGCGTTCGTCGGGACGACCGGGCCGACCCGTCACCTCGGGCTCGACGGCTGAGTGCGGACCGCCGGCGGGGCCTCCGATCACCGCTCGGTGGCCGTATCACCCGCCTTCGAACACTTTTTGCCGGTCGCTCGCGGACTCGAACCATGCTCAAAATCGGGGCGCACGTCTCCATCGCGGGCGGGGTCGACAACGCGGTGGAGCGGCAGGTCGAGATCGACGGCAACTGCGGGCAGGTGTTCACCCACTCGCCGCAGGTCTGGGACCACGGCGAAATCACCGACGACGAGGCCGAAACGTTCCGCGAGGGGACCGACGAGGAGCTCGCGGGCCCGTGGGTGATCCACTCCTCCTACCTCGTGAACCTCTGTACGCCCAAGGAGGACCTCCGCGAGAAGAGCCGCGACTCGATGCAGCAGGAGGTCGCCGCCGCCGAGAAGCTCGACATCGACTACGTCAACGTCCACCTGGGCGCCCACACGGGCGCGGGCGTCGACGGCGGCCTCGAGAACGCCGCGAACGTGATCGACTCGCTGGACGTGCCCGACGGCGTGACCGTGCTCGTCGAGAGCGACGCCGGCAGCGGCACCAAGCTCGGCGGCCAGTTCGAGCACCTCGCGAGCGTCATCGACCGGACCGACGAGGAGATCGGCGTCTGTCTCGACACCGCCCACATGTTCGCGGCGGGCTACGATCTCTCCACCCCCGAGGCCGTCGACGAGACGGTCGCGGAGTTCGACGACGTGATCGGCACGGAGTACCTCCACTGCATCCACCTCAACGACTCCAAACACGCCTGCGGGACGCACAAGGACGAACACGCCCACATCGGCGACGGCCACATCGGCGACGACGGGATGCGCCGGATCGTCAACCACCCGCAGTGGCGCGATCAGCCGTTCGTCCTGGAGACGCCGACCGAGGACGGCCGGAGCTACGCCTGGAACGTCGACCACGTTCGGGAACTGCGTGAGGAGTAGGTCGGCGACCGCAGTAACGCATATACGTCTCAACCAACTCCGTTCGGTCATGATTGCGAGGGGCCGATGACCGAGGACGCCGTCTCGTTCTCGCTCTCGGACGGCGAGTTGACCGTCCGGGACGAGGCCGGCAGCGGCGAGGTCGTGGTGGACGTCGACGGGGCCACCTCGGTCACGCCCGCGACCGACGCGTGGTTCGACGTGCCCGTCGACGCCGCGGTGAGCGTCGAGACCTCGTCGATGGAGGTTCAGGGGGCACCCGCCACCCAACTCCGGCGCGTCGACGGCGAGAACTACGGCTCGCTCACGGGAGGCACGTTTTCGATCGACGGGGAGACGTACGTCGATATCACCACGGCGATGAAGCTCCTCGTGTACGTCGACGGGGAGATGACCGGCCGGTTCGTCGGTGACGCGGAGAACCCCGATTCGTTGCTCTTGACGTTCGACGATCCGACCCGCATCGTCGTCGGCGCCCGCTCGTTCCACGATTCGCCGATCGCGACGATGACCGTGACCGACGATCCCGAGGACCTGATGACGGCGGCGTCGCACCTCGGGTCCGCGATCAAGGAGTGGTCGGCCGAGCGGTCGTGGCCGACGCTCCGGGGGCACCCACCCGCCATCGAAGCGGGCGACGAACTCGACGTCCCCGACTGCCTCTCGGTTCCCGATACCGACGTGACTGTCGCCGTTCCGCCGAATACGGCGGACGTTCTCCGCGTGACTCCCCTGGCGTACTACTTCGGCGCCGACGTCGTGTCCGGGGACCGGGCGGAGCTCCGACTCGGTACCCAGCACGTCGAACCGCTCGGGGCGGGCGCCGAACTGGAACAGTCGGTGGACGATCTCCTCGCCCACGCCATCGTGCTCGACAGTCTGGTCCGGATCGACGGCTACTACTCGTTGCCACGCTACGAGTACGAGGAAATCGCGCCGGAGCTCCCGTTTTACCCGCCCGAGCTCTACGACGAGCCGATCCACCGACAGCTACTGGAGTATCTCGAAGTCTCGTTCGAGACGATACGGCCGTACATGCCGACTTGGCACGCGGTCGGCACGCTCCGGCCGACCGCCGCCGCCGCCGAGGCAGTCCCCTACCTCCTGAGTACGCTCGCTCGAGTTCACGTGACCCCGGACGGGGTTCCGCGGCAGTCGCCGCCCGACACCGGAAAGCCGCTCGATCTCTCGCCGAGCCCCGCCGTCCCGCACCGCACCGCCGCACTCCCGACGCCCGCCCGCGAGAGGGCAGCCGAGCACGAGGAGCGCCGATCGGGCGACGCGTCCGTGCTGTTCGTCGGTTGGGAGGCGCCGTACGGGGCGGGGTTCACTACCGTCGACTGGAGCCGGTTCAAGATCGATGCCACCCCGACTGCGACGTACCGGCCGTCCGTCACCCGGGCGGAACTCCGTTCACTACTCGCGGAGGAGTACGCCCACGTCCACTACGGGAACCGCGTCACTGAGGAGGGGTTCGTCTGTTCCGACGGCGTGCTCGCGTTCGAGGATTGCCCCGACGGATCGGTGGGGGCGATCTCGTTCGTGTGGGGGCAACGGACGACGGCTGCACTCACGGACCTTCTCGACACGGTGTCGGTCGCCTGCCTGACCGACGAGCAGCTCTCGATCGAGGAGGCACAGGAACTGGCAGTCTACCTCGTGCTCGGCCGATCGGTCGCGTCGAGCGCCCGCCTCACGGGAATCGACGCGGTTCGCTATCTGGGGGACGCATTACTCCCGGTCGCACACAGACCAGTCGGGTACTGCCCGACCGTCTTCCAGGTCGAGCGAGCCGACGATAAGTTCCACGTCTCGACCGTACTCGACACCAACGAGCGTGACCTGATCGGACGGGTCTCGACCTCCCGCTTCCAGGAACTATCCGACCGGTTTCAGCTGTCGGGAACAAGTGTTTGCATCCCCGAACCGGTCTCGGGGGACGAGCTCGCCGATATGCTGACGGTCGACGGCATCTTCCGGTTCGACTGGCGGACGGAGTCGGAGCGGGACCCGGCCCTGTCTGCGCCCGACGACCTCCTCACGAAGTAGCCCGCTTCCGAGGGAGACTTACCACTCCGCGCCCAACGCCCGCTATGCGACCCCTCCTCCTCGTCGCCGTGCTCTCGCTGGTCGTCGCGCCCGCGGCCGTCGCCGCCGCGCCCGCCGACGCGGCCGCGGCGCCCGCGGTCCAGACCGACACCAGCCTCTCGGGTACCGTCAGCTACCTCAACGGGAGCGCCATCTCCGACGCGACGGTGATCGTCGGCAGCGAGGCCCGGCTCGGTAACGCCTCCGAGAGCGAACTCCGCGAGATCGCCGCGAACCCGCCCGACGACGTGGCGACGACGACGACCAACGCCTCCGGCGGCTACGAGATGACCGTCGCGGACGAGGTCGACGCCGAACTCGTCGTCGCGGTCGCCGACGCGGGGACGACCCGCCCCCGTCGCTACGTCGCCGGGGAGATGGACCTCACCGTCCGCACGACCGCGACGCTGACTCTCGAGTCGCCCTCGGTCACTGCCGAGCCCGGCGAGCGGATCCGGGTCCCGTTCTCGCTCACCAACACCGGCGACCAGCCGGTCGAGGGGCTCTCGCTGTCGCTGACGCTGCCCGACGGCTGGAACCACGTCTCGGCCACCTCCGAGACCGGGACGTACCACCAGAGCAACCGGACGTTCACCTGGGGGCCCGTCGAACCGGGCGAGACGGTGGAGGCGTCGTTCCGCATCTTCGTGGGCCTCGACGCCATCAACGACTCCGCGGAGACGTACGAACTCGCGACGTTCGCCGACAGCCGGACCCACCCCCTCGACGTGTCGGACGCCTCGGTCACCGTGCGCTACCCGACCGAGCGGACGAACGCCGAGGTGCCCGGCTTCGGCGCGCCCGCGGCGCTCGGTGCCGTCGCCGTCCTCGCCGGCGCGGCCGCGCTCGCCCGACGGGACTGACCGACTCACTTTTCCTCGTTCCGGCACCACTGGCGCCCGTGCGGGAGTTCACGCCGGAGTACCTCGAACACACGCGCCGCGGGATGTGGGAGTCGACCGCGGCGCTCGACCCGCTGGCCCTCGAGAGCCGGGACCGCGTGCTCGACGTGGGCTGTGGGACGGGCGAACTCACCCGCGTCCTCGCCGCGGAGGCTCCCGGCGAGGTGATCGGCGTCGACGCCGACAGGGCGCTGCTGGCGGTCGCTCGCGAGGGGACCGGGATCCCGACTGTCACCGGGGACGCGACCCGGCTGCCGTTCCGCGCCGACGCGGCCGACCTCGTGGTCTGTCAGGCGCTGCTCATCAACCTCCCCGACCCCGCCGCGGCGGTTCGGGAGTTCGCCCAGGTTTCCTCGGACCTCGTCGCGGCGATCGAGCCCGACAACGCCGCCGTCGAGGTGTCCTCGACCGTCGACGCCGAGGAGCGACTGGAACGCGAGGTCCGGCAAGCGTACCTCGATGGGGTCGGGACGGACGTGGCGATGGGCGAGCGCGTCGGCGACCTGTTCGAGGCGGCCGGCCTCGACGTGATCGGCCGGCGCACCTACCGCCACGAGAAGCTGGTCGAACCGCCGTACTCCGAGCCGGCGATGGAGAGTGCGGCGAGGAAAGCCAGCGGCGCGGGGATCGCGGACCACGAACGGGAAATCCGTGCGGCGGGCGCCGACTACGACGAACTCCGGGCCGCGTGGCGCGAGATGGGGCGGGACGTGGTCCGCGAGATGGGCGAGGAGGCGTATCGGCGCCGCGAGGTGGTGCCGTTCGAGGTGACCGTGGCGCGGGTCTGAGAGCCAGACCGCGGATCCCCTACACCGCCTCCATCGACGCCAACAGCCGACACTTCCGGCACACGTCACCGGAGGTCGTCGAGCCACACTCCTCGCACTCGCCCAGGTCACCGTCCTCGTCGCCGCCGTACGCGTCGGCGGCCAACTCGGCCAACTCCTCGTAGCCCGACATGATCGAGTGGCGCGTCCCGGGGTGGTTCTCCTCCAGCTTCAGCAGCAACTCCTGGATCTCCCCGCGGTACGCCTCGCTGGCGTGGGGGCACTCGGTGATGTGGGCCGGCAGGTCCTCCAGGTGGGCGTAGAGCGCGACCTCCTTCTCCGGGATGTCCCGGAGCGGCTTCGCCCGCGGGACGAACGAGTCGCTCTCCTCGCGGTCGTCGAAGCCGCCGATGGAGGCGTCGAAGTGCTTGGCGACCTGCTTCACGTCGCCCTCGAGGAAGTTCATCAGCGCCGTCTGGGCCTCGTCGTCGAGGTTGTGGCCGGTCAGCAGCTTGTCGGCGCCCAGCTGCTCGGCGTAGTTCTCCAGCAGGTCACGGCGGAACACCCCGCAGTACGCACAGGGCGCCATGTTCTCCGGATCGTCCTCGACCACGTCGTCCATCCGGACGCCGAACTCCTCCTCGTAGCCGACCACCTCGTGGGCGATCCCCAGCTCGTCGGTCAGTTCCTCGCTCGCGGCCAGTGACTCGTCGCGGTACCCCTCGATCCCCTCGTGGATCGACAGCGCGACCAGTTCGATCCGGGGGTCCTCGCCGAACGTCTCCGCCAGGATCTCGGTGAGGACGACCGAGTCCTTCCCGCCGGAGAGCCCGATCACCCACGTCTCGGGCTCCTCCGGCGTCGCCTCGCGGGAGACGAGGCTGTCCTCGCGCACTCGGCGACGCACCCGCTTCTCCACCGAGCGCGTGAAGTGCTCCTCGCAGAGGTGGGCCCCGGAGTAGGCGGCGTGCATCACCGCCTCGGACCCACACCGGTCACAGTCCATTTGCCGGCGCTAACCGACCTGCGGGGATACCGGTTTCGCTCGCGGGGTCGCCGTGTCGGCCGGGCGCCGTAGCACGGTCCGCGCAGTTCGATCACGGACGCGCTTTGGTTTCGAAAGTTCGAAGCCAACGAAACATTCGCTCCGAAGGCGCAAACGCACTAAGGGAGGAGCCCCTATACGTAGATACCCATGGAAACGCGAACAGTACAACTGAACATCACGGGCATGTCCTGCGCCAACTGTTCGGCGACGGTTGGCGACGCCCTGGAACTGCTCGACGGCGTCGAGGAGGCGAGCGTCAACTACGCCACCGACGAGGGCTCCGTCGAGTACGACCCCGAGGAGGTATCGCTCGGCGAGATCTACGACGCCATCGAGGACGCCGGCTACGGCGTCGTCTCGGAGACGGCGTCGATCGCCATCTCCGACATGTCGTGTGCGAACTGCGCGGAGGCCAACGAGGAGGCGCTCGAGGACCTCCCCGGCGTCGTCGACGCCGAGGTGAACTACGCGACCGACGAGGCACAGGTCACCTACAACCCCGAGGCGGCCTCGCTTTCGGCGATGTACGACGCCATCGAGGACGCGGGGTACACCCCCGTCCGCGAGGACGGCGACGACGACGAGGGCGAGTCCGCCCGCGACGCCGCCCGCAACGAGGAAATCCGCAAACAGCTCCGGCTGACGCTGTTCGGCGCCGCGCTGTCGGTGCCGCTTTTGTTCTTCCTGCTCGAGCACTTCTTCTTCGACGGCCTGCTCGGCGACTCGCTGCTGGGCGTGCCGCTGGGCTGGGTGATGTTCGCGCTGGCGACGCCCGTCCAGATCGTGCTCGGCCGGCCGTTCTACAGGAACTCCTACAACGCGCTCGTCACGAACGGGCGCGCCAACATGGACGTGCTGATCGCGCTCGGGTCGACGACCGCGTACACTTACTCCGTCGCGGTGCTTGCGGACCTGATCGCGGGGAGTCTCTACTTCGACACCGCGGCGCTGATCCTCGTGTTCATCACGCTCGGGAACTACCTCGAGGCCCGCTCGAAGGGGCAGGCCGGCGAGGCGCTCCGGACGCTGCTGGAGATGGAGGCCGACACCGCGACCGTCGTCGACGAGGACGGGAACGAGGAGGAGATCCCCGTCGAGGACGTGGAAGTCGGCGACCGGATGAAGGTCCGGCCCGGCGAGCAGATCCCCACCGACGGCGTGGTCGTCGACGGCCAGTCCGCGGTCGACGAGTCGATGGTCACCGGGGAGTCCGTCCCCGTCGAGAAGACCGAGGGCGACGAGGTCGTCGGCTCGACCATCAACGAGAACGGCGTCTTGGTCGTCGAGGCGACGAAAGTCGGCGCGGACACGGCGCTGCAGCAGATCGTCCGGACGGTGAAGGAGGCCCAGTCCCGCCAGCCCGACATCCAGAACCTCGCGGACCGCATCTCCGCGTACTTCGTGCCGGCGGTGATCGTCAACGCGGTGTTCTGGGGCGCGGTCTGGTACCTGTTCCCCGGGACGCTCGCGGGGCTCGTCAACGCCCTCCCGCTGTGGGGGCTGGTCGCCGGCGGCCCGGCGGTCGCGGGCGGGGCGGTCTCGGTGTTCGAGTTCGCGATCGTCGTGTTCGCCTCGGCGGTGCTGATCGCCTGTCCCTGCGCGCTGGGGCTCGCGACGCCCGCGGCGACGATGGTCGGGACGACGATCGGCGCCCAGAACGGCGTGCTGTTCAAGGGCGGCGACATCCTCGAACGCGCGAAGGACGTGGACACGGTCGTCTTCGACAAGACCGGGACGCTCACCGAGGGTGAGATGGAGCTCACCGACGTGGTCGTGTTCGACGGCCGGACCCCACGCGCCGACGGCGGCGACGCGGCGCCGGACGGCGGCCAGTTAACCGAACGCGAGCGACTTGACGAGGACGACGTGCTGCGGTTCGCGGCGATCGCCGAGAGCGGCAGCGAACACCCGCTGGCGCGGGCGATCGTCGACGGCGCCGAAGCTCGGGGGATCGAGGTCGGCTCGCCCGAGAGCTTCGAGAACGTCCCCGGCCACGGCATCCGAGCGACGGTCGACGGCGGCGAGGTGCTGGTCGGCAACCGGAAGCTGCTCCGCGAGAACGGCGTCGACCCCGAGCCGGCCGCGGAGACGATGGAGCGACTCGAGAGCGAGGGGAAGACGGCGATGCTGGTCGCCTACGAGGGCGACCTCGCGGGCGTCGTCGCCGACGCCGACACGGTCAAGGAGAGCGCGAAGTCGGCCGTGAGCCAGCTCCGCGAGCGCGGCGTCGACGTGATGATGCTCACCGGCGACAACGAGCGGACCGCCCGCGCGGTCGCCGAAGAGGTCGGTATCGACCCCGAGAACGTTCGCGCGGAGGTGCTGCCGGCGGACAAGTCCGACGCCGTCGAAGCCATCCAGGACGAGGGCCGGAAGGCGATGATGGTCGGCGACGGCGTCAACGACGCGCCCGCGCTCGCGGTCGCCTACGTCGGGACCGCGATCGGTTCGGGGACGGACGTGGCCATCGAGGCCGCCGACGTGACGCTGATGCGCGACGACCCCGTCGACGTGGTGAAGGCGATCCGGATCTCCGACGCGACGCTGCAGAAGATCAAGCAGAACCTCGTCTGGGCGCTGGGCTACAACACGGCGATGATCCCGCTGGCCTCGCTGGGGCTGCTCCAGCCGGTGCTCGCCGCGGGCGCGATGGCGTTCTCGTCGGTGTCGGTGCTGACGAACAGCCTGCTGTTCCGGCGGTACACGCCGGACCACGACTACGAACTGTTCGGCCGCCTCCGCTAGGCGGCGCTCTCGCTGTTCGATTTTCGATTTCTGCCGGAAAAGTCGCGGCAGCGTCGATCATCGCCGCCGACCGTCGAGTTCGACGGCCGCTCAGGCGGCGCTCGGGGTCGGGCCGGACTCCGCGGCCTGGAGCAGCTCCTGGTAGCGGTTACGGATGGTGACCTCGCTCATGTCGGTCACCTCGCTGACCTCGCTCTGGGTCAGCGCGTTGTTGGTCAGCACGCCCGCGGCGTAGATCGCGGCCGCGGCCAGCCCCACGGGCGACTTGCCCGAGTGGACGTTCTGGCGCTTGGCGGTCTCCAGCAGTTCGCGGGCGCGGCGCTCGGTCTCGTCGTCGAGGTCGAGGTCGCTGGCGAACCGCGGGAGGTACTCCAGCGGGTCCGCGGGCTGGACCTCCAGCTTCAGCTCGCGCACGATGTAGCGGTAGGCGCGCTTGAACGTCGCCTGGTCGACGCGGGAGACGGCGCTCATCTCGTCGAGGCTGCGGGGGACGTTCCCCATCCGGGCCGCGGCGTGGAGGCTCGCGGTCGCGATCCCCTCAATCGAGCGGCCGGGGAGCAGGTCCTTGTCGAGCGCCTGTCGGTAGATCACCGACGCCGTCTCGCGGACGTTCTCCGGGAGGCCGAGCGCGGAGGCCATCCGGTCGATCTCGCCGAGCGCCTGCTTGAGGTTGCGCTCCTTGTGGTCGCGGGTCCGGAACCGCTCGTTCCACGTGCGCAGGCGCTGCATCTTCTCGCGCTGACTGGCCGAGAGCTGGTTGCCGTAGGCGTCCTTGTTCTGCCAGCCGATGTTGGTCGAGAGGCCGTCGTCGTGCATCATCTTCGTCGTCGGCGCGCCGACGCGGGACTTCTCGTCCTTCTCGCCGGCGTCGAACGCGCGCCACTCGGGGCCGCGGTCGATGCCGCCTTCGTCGACGACGAGGCCACAGTCCGCACAGACCGTCTCGGCCTGCGACTCGTTCGTCTCGAGGTTGCCACCGCACTCGGGGCAGTGGTGCTCCTGCTCGGTCTCTGCCCGCTCGGTCTCGGTTTCGCGGTGGGTCGTGTTGGTGCTCATTGATTGGAACCGAAGGATCCCGACGCGGGGGCGCCGGGCTGTCTTCACTCCGGGGTAGGGTAGTAAAGTATATAAGGCTTTTGGCTAGGTATATCACGGTCTATAGCCCTGATTCGACGGTATTCGAACGGTAGAACCGATACGGGTGGACCGGTAGGTTCTTGAGTGGAATAACCTTGTGTAAGTGTCACACGATTCGGATACGGGTCGCTGCTGGCGTCGGGATCTCGCGACGAAAACGACCCGCGGTCTCAGTCGCTCGCGACCCCACAGCCGCCGTCGTAGTCGACGCCGGCGAGGTCGTCGATGCCGTCGTCGCCACAGACCGGACAGTCGGGGTTCCGCTGGTACGGAACCGTCTCGAAGGAGAGCTCCCGGGCGTCGTAGAACAGCAGCCGACCAGTGAGGGTCTCTCCCAGTCCGAGCAGCACTTTCACGGCCTCGGTCGCCTGCAGACAGCCCACGGTGCCGGGGAGCACGCCCAGCACGCCCGTCGTCGCGCAGTCCGGCACCGTCCCGGGTTCGGGCGCCTCGGGGAACAGACAGCGGTAGCAGGGCCCGTCGGGGCTGAGGGTGGTGATCTGCCCCTCGAACTTGTAGATCGCGCCGTGACAGAGCGGCACGCCCTCGATCTGGCAGGCGTCGTTGAGCATGTACCGCGTGGGGAAGTTGTCGGTACAGTCGACGACCACGTCGTAGTCGGCGACGAGGTTGCGGGCCTCCTCGGGGGCGATGCGGCGTTCCATCGCCTCCACCTCGATGTCGGGGTTGAGGTCGGCGACGAACTCCTCGGCGCTCTCGGCTTTCGGGCGCCCCACGTCGGCGTCACGGTGGATCACCTGGCGCTGGAGGTTCGAGCGCTCGACGACGTCGTCGTCGACGATCCCCAGTCGCCCCACGCCCGCGGCCGCGAGGTACTGGATCACCGGCGCGCCGAGGCCGCCGGCGCCGACGACGAGCGCGCTGCCCTCCAGCAGGCGCTTCTGGCCCTCCGGCCCCACGTCGTCGAGGATGATGTGCCGGGAGTAGCGGTCGAGTTGGGTGGCGTCGAGTGAGAGGTCGCTCATGGGGCGTGTTGGGGGCCGGCCGGGGTTAAGCGCACGGACGGTGGCCCGTCGTCGCCGTGTCGCCGCCGCAGGTGGCTTCCCTCCCCCGCCCCAGTTCCGGGTATGGTCACGACCAAGCGCTACCACCTCGCCCAGCGACCCGAGGGCGTCCCGGACGACGACACCTTCGACCTGCGGGAGGTCGACCTCGACGACCCCGCGGGCGGCGAAGCTCTCGTGAAGATCCGCTACCTCTCGGTCGACCCCTACATGCGCGGCCGGATGGACGCCGGCGAGTCCTACGCGGACCCGTGGGCGGTCGGCGACCCCCTGCGCGGCGCCGCCGTCGGCGAGGTCGTCGACGAGGCGAGCACCGAGTTCGACGCCGGCGACACCGTCGTCGGCAACATGGCGTGGGCCGAGTACCACCTCGCGGACGCAGCCGACCTCCAGCGCATCGAGACGGGCGCGCTCCCGGTCTCGACCGCGCTGGGCGTCGTCGGCATGCCGGGCCGCACGGCCTACTTCGGCACGCGCGAGGTGCTCGAACCCCGGGCGGGCGACACGGTAGTCGTGAGTGCCGCCGCGGGCGCAGTCGGGTCCGTGGTCGGCCAGCTCGCCAAACTGCAGGGCGCGACCGTCGTCGGCTTCGCCGGCAGCGACGAGAAGTGTGAGGTCGTCGAGGACGAGTTCGGTTTCGACGCCTGCATCAACTACGAAGCGACCGACGACTACGTCGCGGTGCTCGCCGACGCGGCGCCCGAGGGCGTCGACGGCTACTTCGACAACGTCGGCGGCCCGATCACGGACGCGGTGTTCACCCACCTCAACGTCGACGCCCGCGTGGCCGTCTGCGGCCAGATCGCGCTGTACAACGCCGAGGAGACGCCGACCGGGCCGCGGAAGCTTGGGAAGCTGATCGAGACACGGGCTCGCGTGCAGGGGTTACTCGTCGGCGACTTCGCGCCGCGGTTCGAGCAGGCCACCGCGGACCTGGCGGAGTGGGTCGCCGCCGGCGACATCCAGTTCCGCGAGACCGTCACGGAGGGGCTGGAGAACGCGCCCGACGCGTTCCTCGGGCTGTTCGAGGGCGAGAACGTCGGGAAGCAGGTGGTGAAGGTCGGGGAGTAGCCGACGCCGACGCTGTTTTCGGCTGCGCCGTCGCGACGCGACGTGAAAGAACGGAGAACCGATTTGCGGTTACACGATCGCGGCATGGGCTCCCTGCAGCCGACACGAGGTCGGCTGCTGGTCGCGCGCCGTGATCGGCTTACTTCCCGCCGCGGTCGCCCGACGCCACGCTGGGTCGGACCTTCTCGGCACCCTTGCCGCGGGTGCGAAGCCCGCGGTTGGACTTGCCGGCGTTGGTGAGGCCGCGGAACGCGCGACCGGTCTGGGAGTCGTCGCAGATCCAGTTGAGGTCGTCGTCGTTCTGGATCGCGGCGTGTTCGGGGTCCACGAGGATCGCCTCGAACCACTTCTGGGAGCCGTCCTCGCCGACCCAGTAGGAGTTCATGACCCGGAGGTTCGGGTACTTGCGCGTCGCGCGCTCCTCGGCGATCCGCTGGATGGAGGTCCGGCGGCCGAGGCGGTTGACGCCCTGGCGCTTCGAGCGGCGGCCGGCCTTGTGTCGGCGCTTGCGCGCGCCGCCCTTGCGGACGGCAATGCGGACGACGACGATGCCCTGCTTCGCCTTGTAGCCCAGTTCGCGGGCCTTGTCCAGTCGGGTCGGGCGGTCGATTCGCTCGATGGCGCCCTGCTCGCGCCAGTCCTGTTTTCGCTGCCACTGCAGCTCGGCGAGCTTGCCGTCGCCGGGCTGCTTCCACGCGTCCTTGATGTGGGAGTAGAAGCTTCGTGCCATTGTTCTGTGCGGGCGCTTGCGATTCAGTCGAACGAGGCAACAGCCCCGGCCGACCACATTTCGTCCCGAGCTATCGGGTGCCCACTGGCGTCCCGTCGACCAGCGAGTTGGACGTGGATAGTCCGGATTCGGTGGTAAGGGTTTCGAAGCGGGTCGGCTCACACCTTGTGTACGTTCGCGTCCGCGAACTCCCGAACTCTCGCGAGCGTCGGAACGCCGTTCCGGGCGCCTCGCTCCCGCGTGGCGAGCGACGCGGCGACCGTCGCGACGCCGACCGCCTCGGGCAGCGGGTCGCCGGCGGCGAGTCGGGCCCCGAGGAACCCGTTCAGCACGTCGCCCGCGCCGGTGGTGTCGGTCACCGGCACCGTCGGCGGGGAGACGGTGAACTCCCGCTCGGCGTCGACGATCACGTCGTCGCCGCCGCGTTTGCGAACGACGACCCCGTCGAACGCGTCGAGTTCGGACTCGAGGGCGGCGTACTCGCTCTCGTTCGGCGTCACGTAGTCCACGGCGTCGTCGTCGAGCAGCGCCGCCGCCCCCTCCGCGGGCGCCGGGTCGAGCACGACCGTCGGCCGGTCGGGCTCGGTCGAGAGCTCGGAGAGCAGCCTCGAGACCGGCGCCGTCGGGATCTCGTTCTGGATGAGGAGACAGTCCGCGTCGACGATCGTCCCGTAGTGGTCCCGAACGTACGTCCAGTCGATCGCGTCGTTCGCCCCGGGCCGCACGACGATCCGGTTCTCGCCGTCGTCGTCGACGAACACGTACGCCGTGCCGGTCGGCACCGACCCGTCGGTTTCGACGGCAGTCGTGTCGACGCCCGGCTCCGCGAGCCGCCCCCGCACGTCGAACTCCCGGTGATCGGTCCCCACCTTCCCGAGCATCCGCGTGTCGCCGCCCGCGCTCGCCGCGGCCGCGGCCTGGTTCGCCCCCTTGCCGCCGTGGAAGACGGTGTCAGCTTCCTCGGGGAACGCCGCCGGCACCCCCGAGACCTCGACGGTTTCGCCCCGCTCCGGGAACCAGTCGTACCGGGCCTCGAACTCGTCCAGTTCCGCGGCGGTCACGTTTTCCACTCTGTCGACGTTGATGCTCCCGAGGCTGACGATCCGGCTCATGGGGCGGGTTGGTGCTCCCTCACTACTCGAACGGCATAAAGAGGCGGTTCGCGGCGGGGTTCCGTGGCTCGTCCCGCTACACGTACGTGAACCACTCCTCGTGGTCGTCGGTGCGACGCTCCACGAGGTCGAAGAACGCGGTCTGGAGCTCCTCGGTGATCGGGCCGCGCCCGCCGTTCCCGATCTCGACGTTGTCGACCTGCCGGATCGGCGTCACCTCGGCCGCGCTGCCGGTGAAGAACAGCTCGTCGGCGGTGTGGAGTTCGCCGCGAGAGATGCTCACGTTGTCGTGGACCTCGTAGCCGCGTTCCTCGGCCAGCGTGATCACCGTGTCGCGGGTGATGCCGTCGAGGATCGACTCGCTCAGGCCGGGCGTGTAGAGTTCGTCGTCGCGCACGAGGAAGATGTTCTCCCCCGGCCCCTCGGCGACGTTACCCTCCTTGTTCAGGACGATCGCCTCCTCGAAGCCGTTGCGGCGGGCCTCCTCGCCGGCCAGCATGCTGTTGACGTACAGCCCGGTGGTCTTCGCGTTGGTCGGGATCTGGCTGGATGCGTGCTTGCGCCAGGAGGAGACCTTCACCTCGATTCCGTTCCGTAGCGCCTCCTCGCCGAGGTAGGCGCCCCATGGCCACGCCGCGACCGTCACGTCCGTCGGGCAGTCGCCGGGCGAGACGCCCAGCGAGTCGTAGCCGTAGTACGCCAGCGGCCGGACGTACGCCGAGTCGAGGTCGTTGCGTCGGATGACCTCGAGCGTCGCCTCGGTCAGCTCCTCGCGGGAGAAGTCGATCTCCATGTCGTAGGGCTTCGCGGACTCGAAGAACCGGTCGAGGTGCTCCTCCCAGCGGAAGATGGCGGTCCCCTCCTCGGTGTCGTAGGCGCGGACGCCCTCGAAGATGCCCGTACCGTAGTGCATCGCGTGACTGAGCACGTGGATCGTGGCGTCCTCCCAGTCGACGTACTCGCCGTTCATCCAGATCGTCCCGTCCTGCTCCATCTCCTCGAAGGCGCTCATACCCGCATATGTGTTCGGCGGGGTCTTAAAATCGGCAGAAACGGCGACTTAGCCGAGCCTGGTCAGCAGGTCCCGACCCTCGACGTACACCAATCCCTCGCGTTCGGCGTAGGCGCGCGCGTCGGCGGGCGTCCGCGCCTCGCCGGTCTCGCCGTCGACCATCTCGCAGACGACCGCCGCCGGCTCGCGGTCGGCGGCGGCCGCCAGCGCGAGGCCGAGTTCGGTGTGGCCCCGTCGGTCCGCCAGCAGGTTCGGCGCCCCACGCAACAGCGTCACGTGGCCGGGGGAGCGGAACGCCTCCGCGAACGCGTCGGCGTCGAACTCGCCGTCGTCGGCGGCGTCGGCGGCGGCGCCGAGTTCACGGATCGTCAGCGCGCGATCGTCGTCGGTGATCCCGGTGAACGTCTCGCGGTGGTTCACCGGCAGCGAGAACGACGAGCGGTCGTCGTAGTCCAGATGTGCCGCCTCCGCGGCGGGGTGCTCGAGCGCGTCCGCGAGGAAGGGGAGCTCCCACGTCTCGGCCACGCCGTCGCTGAGCGCCACGCAGATCAGCCCCCCGGCGTCGTTGCGGAGTCGGCTGACCGCGTCGGGATCGACCGCCGCCGCGGGGTAGACGATGTCCACCTCGCCCTCGCGGTCGGCGGCGTCGTGGATCAGCACCGGCTCGCCGCGGGCGAACGCCGCCCGCGCGGCCTCGACCGCGTCGACGGGGTCGGTTCGGGTCGAGCTCATGCTTCCTCGATCTCCACGAGGACCTCGTCGTCGTCGGCCAGTCCTAGTTCGTCCCGCAGCATCTCCGGGGCGATGATCTCGATCTGGTCCTCGTCGTGGTGGGTCCGGTCGGGGACGATCACGTGGACCGGTTCGACGCCCCCGGCGTCGGCCTCCAGCCGCGCCGGGTAGCAGGTCGCGGAGCCGTACGTTCGCTCCTCGTCCTCCCACTCGTCGATGGGGACGCCCTCGACGGCCGCGAGTTCGCTCCGGTTCCGGGTGCTCTCCTCGTCGAGCGCGACGTTGAGCGTACCCGGGTACGGGTCGTAGCCCAGCCGCTCCTCGAACTGGCGGTTGTACCCCGGCAGCGAGATGTAGTGGCGCCCCTCGCCGGCGCCGGCGGTGACCGCGCCCGACAGGGTGAGCGCGGCGTCGTCCTCGAACAGCCGGCGGTAGTCCGCGTACTCCTCCCGGAGCCGGGACTTCCCCGCGGCGGTCAGCGCGATCCACTGGCCGTCGGCGACGACCTCGCGCTCGATCAGGTCGGCCGACTCCAGCCGCTGGAGGCGCCGTGAGGCGGTCTGACTCGACGCGTCGAGCCGGTCGCCCAGCGCCGCACACGACACTTTCCGCTCGCCGTCGACGCCCCCCTCGAGCGCGATCCGTTTCAGCGCCGCCACCTCGGCGGCGTCGACGCCCGCCGTCGTCTCTTGCATAGGCCCCACTTCCGTATCGAGACGCTTAACGATACTGGATATGGGATGCGTCCCGTAATCGTTACGAATGTGGAGTCCCCGCCTACGTCCCTCGGTTGTGGGCCGGCAGCCGGCGTCACGGGATCGAGATACCGTCTGTCGCGTGTGGCTCCGGGCCCTCACGCTTCGGAAGCCCCTTTATTCATCGGGCGGAACGGTCGCCCATGTTCATCGAGTTCCGGTCGGCGGTCGAGGACGCCGTCGCGGCCGCGCTGGCGGCGCGTGACCTCCCGACCGACGATCTCGGCATCGAGGAGCCACCGGAGGGCGTCGACGCGGTGCTCGCTTCCAGCGTCGCGTTCCGGCTCGCGGGCGAGGTCGGCGCGCCGCCGCCGGAGGTCGCCGCCGACGTGGCCGCGGCGATCGACCCCGCAGGCTACGAGTACCTCGGCGAAGTCACCACGCAGGGTCCCTACCTCAACTTCGCGCCCAACGAGGCGTACTACGCCGACACGCTCGACGCCGCGGGTGCCGACGACTACGGCCAGCGCCCGCCCACGGGGGAGTCGGTCGTCGTCGAACACACCTCCGCGAACCCGACCGGGCCGGTTCACGTCGGCCGCGCGCGCAACCCCATCATCGGCGACGCGATCGCGAACGCGCTCGACTACGCCGGCTACGACGTGGAGCGCCACTACTACGTCAACGACGCCGGGCGTCAGATGGCGCTGTTCACGTGGGCCTACGAGAGGTTCGACGAGGCCGACCTGCCCGAACCCGAGCGCGACAAGCCCGACTACGACCTCGTTCGCTACTACCGCAAGGGGAACAGCTACCTCGAGGACGCCGACGAGGCCGCCGTCGAGGAAGCGGAGGCCGAGATCGAGTCGATCATGCAGGGGCTCGAGGACGGCGACGAGGAGACTTACGAGCGCGTGACCGAGGTCGTCGACGCCGTGCTCGACGGGATGACCCAGACGCTCTCCCGGCTCCCCGCCGAGTTCGACGAGTTCGTCAAGGAGACGCGGTTCATGCGCTCGGGCGCCACCGACGACGTGATCGAGCGCCTGCAGGCCCTCGACGAGGCCGTCTACGAGGACGACGCGTGGCAGTTGGACCTCTCCGAGCACGGCATCGAGAAGAACTTCGTCTTCCTGCGCTCCGACGGGACGACGCTCTACACGACTCGGGACATCGCCCACCACGAGTGGAAGTTCGACAACTTCGACCGCGCGGTCACGGTCATCGGCGAGGACCACAAGCTCACGTTCGAACAGCTCAACCAGACGCTCGGGCTGCTGGGCCACGACACCGGGAAGCTCGAGCAGCAGTTCTACTCCTGGGTGAACCTCCCCGGCGGCGAGGGAATGAGTACCCGCGAGGGCACCGGCGTCGACCTCGACGACCTGCTCGACGAGGCGGTCGACCGCGCCCGTGCCGAGGTCGAGTCCCGTATGGACGACCGCATCCGCGAGGACGACCTCACCGAGGACGACGTGGAGCGGATCGCTCGACAGGTCGGTATCGGCGCGGTTCGCTACGACATCGTCGCCAAGCAGCCGAGCAAGACGATCACCTTCGAGTGGGAGCGCGCGCTGGACTTCGAGGCGCAGTCGGCGCCGTACGTCCAGTACGTCCACGCGCGCTGTCGCGGGATTCTCGACGGCGAGTCGGTGCCCGAGGGGATCGACCCCGACCTGCTCGCGACGCCCGAGGAGCGCGATCTCCTGCGGACGATCGCACGCTTCCCCGCGGTCGTCGAGGGCGCCGCCGAGGACCTCGAACCCCACCGCGTCGCGACCTACACCCGGACGTTCGCCGAGCGGTTCAACGCGTTCTACCGCGAGTGCCCCGTGCTGACCGCCGAGAACGAGGAGCTCCGGGACGCGCGACTGGCGCTCGTCGCCGCCGCCGCCCACACGATCGGGAACGCGCTCGACGTGCTCGGCGTCGCCGCGCCCGAATCGATGTGAGCGTCGGCGACGGTACAACGCTCGACTGTCGACTGGCCGCGTCTCGACGGGGTTCCTGCCGCCGGCGGGATCGGGCGACGGCGCGCGCCCGCGGGCGTGAGACGGCGGCACGTACAGTCAACAGGTACTTACACGCGATAGCACCTATCTTGACGTAATGAGTACCGACGCCGAAGAGGCCAGCGAGGACCGCCGGAAGTACGAGTTCCGGAAGGTCCTCGAGGAACTGGAGGAGTACGAGGGATCAGGAACACAGCTCGTCACCATCTACATCCCCGAGGACCGCCAGATCTCCGACGTCGTCGCCCACGTCACCCAGGAGCACTCCGAAGCGGCCAACATCAAGTCCAAGCAGACCCGGACCAACGTCCAGGACGCGCTCACGTCGATCAAGGACCGCTTGCGCTACTACGACACCTACCCGCCGGAGAACGGGATGGTGATCTTCTCCGGCGCCATCGACGCCGGCGGCGGCCAGACCGACATGATCACCCGGACGCTCGAGTCGCCGCCGGACCCCGTCGAGTCGTTCCGCTACCACTGCGACTCGGACTTCTTGATCGAGCCCCTGGAGCACATGATGGCCGACTCCGGCCTGTTCGGCCTCATCGTGCTCGACCGCCGCGAGGCCAACGTCGGCTGGCTCAAGGGCAAACGCGTCGAGCCGGTCAAGTCGGCGTCCTCGCTCGTCCCCGGGAAGCAGCGCAAAGGTGGCCAGTCCGCCCAGCGGTTCGCCCGACTCCGACTGGAGGCGATCGACAACTTCTACCAGGAGGTCGCGGAGATGGCCGACGACCTGATGGTGCCCAAGCGCCACGAGCTCGACGGCATCCTCGTCGGCGGCCCGTCGCCGACGAAAGACGAGTTCCTCGACGGCGACTACCTCCACCACGAACTGCAGGACAAGGTGCTCGGGAAGTTCGACGTGGCCTACACCGACGAGTCGGGGCTGTACGACCTCGTCGACGCCGGGCAGGAGGCGCTGGCCGACCAGGAACTGGTCGAGGACAAAGAGCAGATGGAGGTGTTCTTCGAGAACCTCCACACCGGCAACGAGGCCACCTACGGGCTCGTCCCCACCCGGGAGAACCTCGTGATGGGCTCGGTCGACCGCCTGCTGCTCTCGGAGGACCTGACCGAGGACGTGGTGGTCTACGAGTGCCCCAACGGGCACACCGAGTACGAGACCGTCGAGCGCCGGCACAACACGTCCGACCACGAGTGCTCGGAGTGCGGCGAGCCCGCCGAGGTGCAGGAACGGGAGGACGTGGTCGACCACCTGATGCAGATCGCCGACCAGCGCGGGACCGAGACGAAGTTCATCAGCACCGACTTCGAGAAGGGCGAGCAGCTGCTCAACGCCTTCGGCGGGATCGCGGGCATCCTGCGCTACGAGACGGGCGTCTAAGGCCACCTCTTTGGCGTCGCCGGCCCAACGGGCCGGCCATGAGCACCCTCACGACCCTCCTGTTCTGGGCACCGATCGCGTTCGTCTTCGTCGCGACCGCCAGCTACGCCGGCGCGATGGCGGCGCTCAAACGCTACCACGACGACGAGTCGTTCTCGGCGACCGACGTGATCCGGATCGAGGAGAACGACGACGGGTCGGACGGCCGCTGACCGGCGGACGCGCTCCACCGACGCCCCTCGCGACGAACTGTCGGGGTTACCGGAACGACGCCAGCTGCTGGCGCCGACGATCGACATCGTACGGCGGGTCGAGCGTCGACGCGCCGGCGAGTCGCTCCAGTGCCAGCGGCACGTCGGCGCCCGCCCGCTCGGCCGCGTCACACAGCTCCTGGATCGCCGGACGGTTCAGCGCCAGCGAGTCGAGCTTCCCCAGCACGAGCGCGAACGCGGCGCCGCCACGTCCCGTCGGGAACGACTCGTGGATCCGCGAGAAGTCGGCGTCGTCGGGGGCGACTGCGGCGGCGTCGGCGTCGCTCGCGGCGACGGTCCGTAGACAGGACGTACAGATCGCGCTCTCCGCGGCGGGCGCGTGCTCACGGAGCGCCGGCGGGACGACGAACGCGACGACCGGTTCGCCACACGCCGGGCAGGACACGGTTCAGTCGGCTTTCGGGGAGGCGGTCGTGGCGCCTTCCCGCTCGTCGGCCTCGATCTCCTGCTCTTCGTCCTCCTCCTCCTCCTTCTTCGCCTTGATCTTCTTGAGCCGGAAGATCTCCTCGCGCTCCTGCTCCTCGAGCTTCTGCTCGATGTACTCCTGGTTCTGCTTGAGCTCGGGGAGCAGTTTGAACTCCAGGGCGTTCACGCGGCGCTTGGTGGTTTCGATCTCCTCGAGCATCTTCTTCATCGCCGTCTCGACCTCGGCCGCGAGGATGATCGAGTCGATCAGGTCCTCGTAGGCGTCGGCGGTCTCGTCGATGCGGGCCGAGGAGCCGACCAGGCCGTACCCCCGCTCGTCGAGCGGTTTCCGCACCTTCGACGCCTCGATCTGGGGCACCACGACGCCCATGATGTTTTTGGACTGGGTGGTGATCTCGGGGTGCTCCTTCAGCGCGGCGGCGGCGCCCCGCACCGCGACGTCGCCCTCCATCGCGCGGGCCATGTCGAGTTTCTGCTGGGCGGTCTGGTAGTCGGCCTCGACCTCGCTCCGGATGTCCTGGGCCTGGTCCAGGATGTCCATGAACTCCATGATGAGGCCGTCCCGCTTCTGCTCGAGGGTGTCGTGCCCCCGCTCGGAGAGTTCGATGCGGTCCTCGATCGCCATGAGGTTCTTCCGGGTCGGTTTGACGTCCTTGGCCATTCTTGGGGGAGTATTCCGGCCGGAGTCGGTTAATAGTTGTTAGTCCGGCCGGCGTCGCCGCTCGCGGGTCGGTTTCGTCGGGGGAACTGATCGCGAGATCGGCGACGACGGCTGGTCACGCGCGGCGATTGGTTACACACGCATCGGTTCCGTGAGGGTGACACGGCGGTCACCCTCGCTCACGCACCGTGACTGGCTACGTCTGCTCGCGGACGTTCCAACCCTGCTGCATCTCGTTGTGCTTGCGCTCGAGGAACGAGTAGACGGCGCCGTGGGGCGCGCCGTCGAGGATCATCCCGGCCGCGCGCCGCACGGCGTCGACCTCCTCGGGCTCGCCGATGATCCCCAGCGTCGAGCCGTAGATTACCACGTTCGCGCCGGTGAGCTGTTCCATCAGCTCACGGGTCCGGCCGTCCTCACCGATGAGGCGGCCCTTCTGGCGACGCAGGTCGTTGTCGTTGCGCGTCTGTTCGGTGAGGTCGATGAGGTCGAGCCGTCGGAGGTCGCTCTCCAGCATCTCGAGCGCCGTCTCGGGCTTGAACCCGCGACCGATGGCCTTCACGATATCGGGTGCGGCCATCGCGTCGATGGGGTCGCCCACGGTCTCGATGCCCACCGACCCGTCTTCGGAGTCGATATCGAGGCGGACGCCCGCACGCTCCTCGATCTCCCGCATCGTCTCACCGCCGGAGCCGATGAGGACGCCGATGCGGTCCTGTGGGACCGTTACGTGTTGCATGACGGGATATAGATGCTGCAGAGTTGTAAGGGTTCCTCGTCGGCGGCTCTCACTCGGGCTCGCCGCTCGGCTCGGGTTCGGCCTCGGTGACGTACGCCTCCAGCTCCTCGCCGGTCACGTCGATCCCCTGCCGTGAGAAGAAGGCGGCGACGTTCTTGCAGTCGCGTTCGAGGAACTCCTCCGAGTTGGGATGGTGGACGGTGACCGCCTGCCCCATGTCGATGATCACGAGTTCGCCCTCGTGGACGATCATGTTGTACTCCGAGAGGTCCCCGTGGACCAGCCCCGCCGCGTAGAGCCGGCGCATGTACTCCCGCACCACCTCGTAGGCCTGCTGGGGGTTCTCGACGTCGACCTCCGCCAGCCGCGGCGCGCGGCGCTCGTCGGCCTGGCCGACCAGCTCCATCACCAGCACGTTCCGCTGGACGGCGATGGGTTCGGGCACGCGGACGCCAGCCTTCTCGGCGCGCTTGAGGTTCGCGAACTCCTTGCGAGTCCAGGCCAGGACGGTCGATTTCTTGTTGTCCTCCAGCCCCTCGAACCGCGGGTCGCCCGCGAGGTACTCCCGCATCTGGCGGAAGTCGGAGGCGTTGATCCGGTAGATCTTGACCGCGACGTCGCCCGCCTCCCCGCGGGCCTCGTAGACGTTCGCCTCCTTGCCCGTCGATAGCGGGCCGCCGAAGGCGCCGACGTGCCCGTCCTGGACGAGCTTGTACAGCGCACCCAGCGTCGCGTCGTCGAACGCGCCCTGTTCGACTTTGAGTCGTTCGACGTTCTTCAGCCGCTTCCGGAACTCGTCGAACTCCCGGTCCTGCTTGCGGGCGGTGCTGTCGGCCTCGGTGTCGGCGACCTCGATCTCCTCGAACTCGTCGCCGGGCTCCGCCATCTCCTCGTCGACGAAGCCGTAGTCCTCGCTCATTCACTCGGACTTGGGCGTCGCGGCGTAAAAGGGTGGTCCGCGCCGATCCACGGCGCGTGACCTGCCGCCGGCTCCGACCGGCGGTCACGAAACCTATGCCGTGATCGTGTGAGCCGAAAACGCCCGCGCCGATCACGTCGACGAGAACGAAGCTCTCGTCTGCCAACGAGGGACTCCGTCCCTCGGGCAACCTGGCTTCGCCCGGTGACGGTCGGATGTCGTCCGACAACGGTCTCCCGCCGCGGTCGGTGTCAGACGTTCCCGGTCACGTACCCGCCCTCCCGTAGCTGTTCGGCCTCGCGGTTCTCGTAGCGGTGTTCGATGTCGGCTTTCTCGTCCTGCCAGTCCCACGGGCTCACGAGCACGAGATCGCCCTCGCGGATCCAGTCACGTTTGCGCATCCGTCCGGGGATGCGGGCGGTGCGTTCTTCCCCGTCGGCACACCGGACCTGGACTCGGTTCGCGCCGAGCATCTCGACTACCTCGGCGAACAGCTCGTCGTCCTCGGGGGCCCGGATCCCCTCGGGGAGGTCGTCGTTGCTCATCAGCACCGCCTTGGACGCTGGAGTGGTTAAGCGCTGTGGGATTTCGGACCGGCGAGAAACCTCGTCCCCGTGGACCCACCCGCGGTTCGTCGTGAAACCCGGGACCGCCGTCGTTTTTACCGCACCCCTCGCAGTCGGGGGCATGTACGAACGACTCGGTATCGGTGGCGTCGTCGGGCTGCTGCTCGTCCTCGGCGGGATCGCGCTGGTCGCGTGGCAGGCGCCGATCGTCGCCGCCGGCCTCGCGTTCGTCCTCGCGGGGCTGGCGCTGGTGGTGCGTGCGCTCGTCGGGAACGTGATGCGGCAGTTCGGAATGGTGTAGCCGAAAAAGGAACGCTCAGCGACGCTGCTCCATCAGCTTCTCCCGCCCCGGCTCGATCAGCTCGTCGAGGTACTTCGCCAGCGTCGGCTTCGCGTCGGCGGGGTGGAGTTCGCCCGACGCGAAGTCGGCCTCCAGCTCCGCGTAGCTGTCGTACTCCAGATCGCCGCCGTACTCCTCGGGCCGTTCGACGACGACCTCCTCGAAGCGCGGGAACACGTGGTACTCGAAGATCTCGAGCACCGGGTTGTTGCGCTCCTCGCCGTCGTCGGTCGGTTCAGGGTCGACCTCGCCGGCCGGACAGAACGCGCCGTTGACCTTCTCTGCGATCTCCTCGGGCGAGTCCTCCATCGAGATGGTGACGCCGGAACTGCTGGACATCTTCCCGATCCCCGTCGAGAGTTCGGAGATCAGCGGCGTGTGGAGACAGGTCGGCGACTCGTAGTCGATGCTGGGGAGCGTGTCGCGGGCCAGCATGTGGACCTTCCGCTGCTCCATCCCGCCGATCGCGAGGTCGATGTCGAGGTACTCGATGTCCAGCGCCTGCATCAGCGGGTAGACCGCCTGTGAGACGGTCACCGAGTCGCCCGAGCCGATCTCGCTCATCGCCCGCTCCGCACGGGAGAGCGTCGTCTCCAGTTCGAGCGCGTGGAGATCCAGCACGTACTCCTCGTCGAACTGGAACTCCGAACCGAGCACGAACTCGGTGTTCTCCTCGTCGAGCCCGTAGGCGACGAACTGCTCCTGCATCCGCGTCGCCGTCTCGCGGATCTCCTCGAAGCTCCCCTTTCCGTTGAGGTAGGCGTGGACGTCCGCCAGCAGGATCACGACCTCCATCCCCGCCTCCTGCAGGTCGATGAGCTTGTTCGCGCCCAGCATGTGGCCGATGTGGAGGACGCCCGAGGGCTCGTAGCCGACGTAGGCGCGCTTGCCCTCGGGGTTCTCGGCCAACTCCTCGACCTCCGCCTCGGTGACGACCTCCGCGGCGTTGCGGGTGATCAGGTCGTGTGCGTCCATGGTTGGGGATTTCGGAGCGGGAGGTTAGGCCTTCTGGATGCGTGTTACCGTCCCGACCGCGTCGACGCCCGGCAGTCGGGATTTTTCGTGTTGCCGGTCGAACACGGGGTATGATCGGGCAACTGCTGCCGCCGAACTGGCTGCCTGACGTGGTTTCGGCGTACGACCAGGTCCTCTCGGAGCTGTTCTGGTTCACCGTCGGGTTCGCGGTCATCTATCTCGTCGGCCGGTTCGCCGTCGTCCCGGCCGTGGGTCGCGTCGTCAGGTCACGCAACCGCAACAACCCCACCATCGAGACCGCCACGCGGACGTACCTCCGGGTTATCGTGATCTCGTTCGCGACGCTGACGGGGGTCATCGCCGCCGGCTACGGGAGCGTGTTCTCGGAGTCGGCGGTCGTCATCGCCGCGATCACGTTCGTCTTCGGCATCTCCGGCCAGCAGGTGTTCGGCTCGCTCATCAGCGGGATGTTCCTGGTCGCCGACCCCGACTTCAACGTCGGCGACTGGATCGAGTGGCCCGGCGGGGAGGGAACCGTCGAGGCGGTCGACTTCCGCGTCACTCGCGTTCGGACGCGCGACAACGAGACCGTCTCGGTTCCCAACACCGAACTCACGAGCAACGCGCTCACTCGGCCCTACGGCCGGACGCGTTACCGGGTCACTGAGAAGGTCTACGTCGCCTACTACGAGGACACCGAGCGGGCGCTGCTGGAGCTCCGACAGACGGCCGAGCACGGCGACGCCGTACTCGACGACCCGCCGCCGAACACGCGCGTCCTCGACCTCGGGGAGAACGCCATCACGATCCAGGCGGAGTTCTGGATCGGCGACCCGATGGACGCCGACATCGTGACCGTCCGCTCGGACTTCCGCCGGCGGGTGAAACGGCGCTTCGACGAGGCGGGGATCACGCTGGCGCCGCCGTCAGCGCAGTTGCTCTCGGGCGAGATCACCGTGACTGACCGGGACGGCGATCCGTCGACGCCGAAGCCGGACGGCGCCTGAGAGTCTACGTCCCGCGATCCTCCAACCGCTCGTCGGCGCGGTGTTCCGAGATCACGCGGTCCATCATGCTCTCTGTCTGCTCGCGCCGGCGCTCCTCCGCCCGGTCCTCCCAGTCCGAGATCGCCCCCTCGACCTCGCTCTCGCGGGCCACCGCCAGTTCGTCGATCTCCTGGATCGTCACGGGGTCGGCGGGCGCGACCGGGATCCCGTGGTCGAACAGCACCGCGTCGGCCTCCTCCGAGAGGTTCCCGTTCTTGAGCACCAGCCGCGGCTCGGTCTCGGCCAGCCGTTCCGCCGTCGACGTGCCGGCGCCGCTCGCGTCCCGGAGGTAGACCACGTCGCCGGACGCGAGGCCGAACTCCTCGTCGGCGCGCTCGATCGCGTCGCGGGTGAACTGCGGCAGCACCTTCACGGCGACCAGGTCGCGGTCGCCCGCCACGTCGCTGAAGTCCGAGTGGTCGATCTTCCAGAGCGTCTTGAGCCGGGCGAGCTTGTCGTGGAGCTGTTCGTTCTCCGCGATCGCCTCGTCGCGCTCGCGTTCGAGGCGTTCCGCACGGCGCTCCAGGCGGTTGACCTCCCGGCGCTCGCGGGCCTCGCGGCGCTCCCGCTTGCGGGCGTCGCTGAGTTCGCGCTCGTACTCCCGGATCTCGTTCTCCTTCTCCTCCAGTTCGGCTTCCAGCTCCTCGGTGTGGCTCTTGAGGCGCTCGACCTGCGCCTCGAGGTCGCGGATGCGCTGCTCCTCGTCGGTGAGCTCGCGCTCCTCGTGTTCCTCGTCGTCCGCCTCCCCGCCGTCGTCGTCGCGCAGGTCACGCAGCACCGCCTCGACGGACTCCTCGCCGGAGACGACGCGGGCGATCACCTCCTCGCGGTCGAACTGCGGGGGGACCTTCGCCGCGATGCGCTCGAACTGGTCCGCGTGGTCGTCGACGGCGTACAGCGCCGCCGCGAGCGCGTCGCGCTCGTGGTCGTTCTCGTAGGCGTGGTCCCGGGTGCGGTGGAGCTTCTCGTCGAC
Source organism: Halolamina pelagica (assembly GCF_900115675.1). Classification (GTDB taxonomy): domain Archaea; phylum Halobacteriota; class Halobacteria; order Halobacteriales; family Haloferacaceae; genus Halolamina; species Halolamina pelagica. The sequence goes on from NZ_FOXI01000003.1 coordinate 36,007, forward strand.
CGGGAGGTCGCTCTCGGGGATCCAGCCCGCGGCGTCGAAGCTCCGCCGGAACTTCTCGACGGTCTCGGGCATCGGCGTCACGTCGGCGGCGACCAGCATCGGTCGCCCGCGCTCGATCAGCCACTCGGTGAGTTCCGCGGTGTCGCCCGTCCGCGAGGAGTAGAGGTCGTGGACCGTGCCGTCGATGCCGACGACGGCGGCCGCGGTGGTCGTCCCGGGGTCGATGCCGACGATCACGTGGTCCCGCCGCTTCACGAGCGGTTCGAACTCGATGCCGTCCCGGCGCTCGCGCTCGATCTCGATGCGCACGTCGCCGTTCCGGGTCGCGGAGATCGGGATGTCCTCCGGGCGCGCCTCGACGGTGAAGATCGCGTTCGAGAGCCCGCCGTACTTCTCGGTGGCGTCCTTCTCGTAGTCGAGGTTCGCGTCGTCGAGCTCCGACTCCACCTCCCGAGCCGCCTTCCGGACGTTGCCGTGGATCCGGCGGGTGTAGCGGTCCTGGCTCCACCCTCCCTTGCCGGTCGAGCGCCCGCGGGCGACCTTCACGGTTGTCGTGTCGCTGAAGGCGGTGACGCGCTGGCCGACGTTCCGGTGGGCCAGCCGCGCCGCCGCCTCGGCCTCCTGCATCGGTTTCTTGCCGTAGGGCACGCCGTAGCGGGAGGCGACCCGGGAGAGGGGTTCGGGCCGGTTCGCGCCGGTCACCTGGACGAGGTCGGTGCCGGCCGGGAGGCCCCGGAGGAAGCCGACGAGCGCGTTCTTGTCGGCCGCGAGTTCGTACATGTTGTCGACGGCCAGCCGGGTGGGCTCCTCCCCCTCGATCAGCCGGCGGAGCTTCCGGCGCGAGACGGCGTCGCGGTCCAGCCGCTCCTCGTCGGGGCGCAGGATCACGAGGGCGTAAGTGGGCGAGTCGCCGCGGGCGTCGCCGCTCTGGATGTCGACGCCGAAGACCGGCCCGTCGGTTGGGCTCGGGGCGTTCACAGCCGGGGTTGGCGCTTGCCGGCTAAATATCCGACGCCGGTGGCGACCGGTTATTCGTCGTCCGGGAACGGGATCTCGACGGTCTTCCCGTCCTCGGCGACGAAGCACTCGCCGTCGAACACGCCCGCCGCCTCGCGCTGGTGGCCGCGGGCGTCGCCGGGGTAGCGCGAGGAGATGTGGGTCAGCGCCAGCCGTTCGGCGCCGGCTCGCTGGGCGATCTTCCCGGCCTCCCGGGCCGTGGCGTGGCCGGTCGAGCGCGCCCGCCCGGCCATCTCGTCGTCGAACGTCGCGTCGTGGATCAGCAGGTCCGGCTCGTCGGCGACCTCGACGGTCGCGTCGACGGGGCGGGTGTCGCCGGTGTACACCAGCGAGCGGCCGGGCCGGGGATCGCCGACGACCTGCTCGGGCTCGATCACGCGCCCGTCGTCCAGTTCGACCGACTCGCCCGCGTGGAGTTTGCCGTAGGCGGGGCCGGGCGGGACCCCGAGTTCCTCCTCGGCTTTCTCGCGCTTGAAGCGCCCCTTGCGGTCGTCCTCGATCAGCGCGTACCCTTGTGAGGTGGTGCGGTGCTCGGTCTCGAACGCGCGGATCTCGAACGCCTCGCCCTCGAGCGCGACGGAGCCCGGCGTGACCTCGTGGATCCGGACCGGGAACGCCGTGTCGTGGCCGCCGGCGCCGATCAGGTCCCGGAGCTGGCGCCGGGAGCCGGGGGGACCGTGGATCGCGAGCGAGTCGGTTCGGTCCTGGAAGTCCCACGTCTGGAGCAGGCCGGGGAGGCCGAGGATGTGGTCGCCGTGGAGGTGACTGAGGAAGACGTGGCCCACGTCGAACCCCGTGTTGAACCGCATCATCTGTCGCTGGGTGCCCTCGCCGCAGTCGAAGAGGAACCGCTCGCCCTCGCGGTTCACCATCACCGCGCTCGGGGCGCGTCGCGTCGTCGGCACGGCGCCGCCGGTGCCGAGAAACGTCGTCCGGAGAGTCATACCGGAGAGTGGCTCCGGCGGAGGCTTACCGCTGTCGACTCCCGGATCCGCCGGCGTCGCGGGTTCAGCGCGACCCTCTCGACGCGCAAGGGTTTATTTTTCGACGTGTGGCCCCGGAGCTTATCGGTGTCTGGGAGAAGGGGTAGGTATGCGACGACAGACGATCGTCACGGCGCTCGTGGTCGCGATGGTCGCGATCGCCGGCTGTGCGGGATCCGTGTCGCCGGGCGACGGCGGCAGCGGTGAGGGGACGGTGAACATGTACGTCAGCGACCAGCCGAGCGCGATCGACGACTTCGAGCACCTGAACGTCACGATCACGTCGATCGCGGCCCACCGCGTCGACGGCGGGAACGCGTCCGCGAACGAGTCCGCGTGGGTCGAACAGGAGATCGACGACGTCACCGTCGACCTGACGGAGCTCCAGGGGGCGAACGCGAGCCAACTCGGCGCGATCTCGGCGCCCAACGGGAGCTACGACAAGACGTTCATCCACGTGAGCGAGGTCGACGGCACGCTCACGAACGGCGAGACGACCGACGTGAAACTGCCGAGCAGCAAGCTCCACATCAACGAGAACTTCACCGTCGGCGACGGTGAGGAGGTCGACTTCGTCTTCGACATCACGGTCGTGAAGCGGGGCAACTCCGGCAGCTACAACATCCAGCCGGTCGCCAGCGAGTCCGGCACGGACCAGGAGATCCGCGAGAAGCCCGGCGCCAAGCGCGGCGCCGAGGAGGGCGGCGACGGCGCGGACGGCGACGATGCGACCGCGACGCCGACGAGCACTGAAACCGCGACGCCGGCCGGCACCGAGACCGCGACGCCGACCGACGGCGCCAGTCTGGAGTTCTACGTCAGCGACGAGCGGAACGCCATCGACGAGTTCGACCACCTCAACGTCACGATCGACCGCGTCGGCGTCCACCGCGCCGACGCCGGCGAGAACGAGAGCGCGTGGATCGAGCACGCGGTCGACAACCGCACCGTCGACCTGACCGAACTGCAGGGCGCCAACGCCACCAGCCTCGGCGTGCTGAACGTCTCCAACGGCACGTACGACAAGACGTTCGTCTACGTCGACGAGGTGAACGGAACGCTCACGAACGGCGAGCATCCCGACGTGAAGCTGCCCAGCAGCAAGCTCCAGTTGAACAGCGAGTTCACCGTCGGCGACGGCGAGGACCTCGACTACGTGTTCGACATCACCGTCGTGAAGCGGGGCAACTCCGGCAGCTACAACGTCAAGCCCGTGGCCGGCGAGTCCGGCACGGGCGACCAGGTCGAGATCGAACCGGACGACGACGCGGCGAACGAGAGCGACGAGGCCGAGACCGCGGCGCCGGCGAACCTCTCGATCGAGCTCGACGGGAACGCGACCGCCGGCGAGAACGTCACCGTCTCGGTGACCCGGAACGGCAGCGCCGTCTCGGGCGCCGAACTCAGTCTCGACGGCGAGACCGTCGGCGAGACCGACGAGAACGGGACGCTCGTCGTGGCCGTCCCGGCCGACGCCGAGGAGATCGAACTCGAAGCGGAACACGACGGCGCCGAGGGCGAGGCGACGTTCCCGGTCGAGGACGACACGTCCACCGAGGCGGAGACGGAGACAGCCACAGAGACGGAGACCGCGACAGCGACGGAGACTGAGACCGAAACCGACACCGCGGCGCTCGCCGGCCCGACGTTCGCGGCGCGCTAGCGCGACTCCGGATCGCGTTTCTGGCCGGGAGAACGCCCGACCGAGCCCTTCTTACCGCCCGCGGCGCTATCTGCGCGTAATGGACGAACCGCTCTGGACCGAGCGCTACGCGCCCGCGATCGCGGACCTCCCGCAGGAAGCGACCCGGGAGCGACTGCGTCGGGCCGTCGACGAGCCGATGAACCTCGTCGTCCAGGGGCCGCCCGGGGCGGGCAAGACCGCCGCCGTGCGGGCGCTGGCTCGCGAGGCCCACGAGGACGACGACAACGACCTCGTGGAGATCAACGTCGCGGACTTCTTCGACCGCACCAAGAAGGAGATCCGCGAGGACCCCCGGTTCGCGCAGTTCCTCGAGGGCCGGAGCCGGATGGCCAAACGCGACATGATCAACCGCGTGCTCAAGGAGTCCGCGAGCTACGCGCCGGTCTCGGGGACGTTCAAGACGATCCTGTTGGACAACGCCGAGACGATCCGCGAGGACTTCCAGCAGGCGCTCCGCCGCGTGATGGAGCAGCACCACCGCACGACCCAGTTCGTGATCGCGACCCGCCAGCCCTCGAAGCTGATCGCGCCGATCCGGTCGCGCTGTTTCCCCGTCCCCGTGCGGGCCCCCTCTCACGACGAAATCGAGGGCGTGCTCGCGGGGATCCTCGACGCCGAGGGCGTCGACTACGACGCCGACGGGCTGGAGTTCGTCGCGGGCTACGCCGACGGCGACCTGCGGAAGGCCGTCCTCGGCGCCCAGACGGCCGCCGCCCAGCACGACGAGGTGACGATGCAGGCGGCCTACGAGGTGCTCGACGAGGTGGGCCACGACGACGAGCTCTCGGCGGCGCTGACGGCCGCCTCCGAGGGCGACTTCTCGACGGCGCGCTCGACCGTCGACGACCTGCTCGACGAGGGGTACGACGGCGAGGAGCTCCTCCAGGAGCTGCTGCGTGTGGCCCGCAGCGACTACTCGGGCGAGAAGCTCGCGCGCCTCCACCGGCTCGCGGGCGAGGCCGATCTCGACCTCACCGAGGCCAGCGACGACACGATCCACCTGACCCATCTGCTGAGTTCGTGGGCCGCGGGCCACGACCGGCTCCGGGGGGAGGCCTGAATGGTCCGGGGGCTCACGCCCGGCGCGCTGCGCTACGGGCTCCCGCCGCTGCTCGCGGGGGTCGTGCTGACGCCGGTGTCGGGCCCGATCGGGCTCGGACTGGTCGCGCTGGGGCTGGCGGCCGTCCTGTTCCACCGCGACCCCCAGCGCGAACCTCCCGAATCCGGGTTCGTCGCGCCCGCGGACGGCAGCGTCTCGGTCGTCCGCGAGGAGGAGGGCCGCATCCGCGTCGGCGTGTTCATGAACGTCACCGACGTGCACGTCAACCGCGCGCCGGCGGCGGGGACCGTCGAGTCGGTCACCCACCGGCCCGGCGCGAACAAGCCGGCGTTCTCGAAGGACTCGGACCGGAACGAGCGCGTCGACGTCGACTGCGGCGAGTACGAGGTGTCGCTGATCGCTGGCTGGTTCGCCCGGCGGATCCATCCCTACGTCGAGGGCGGCGACGACCTGGATCGCGGGGACAAGCTCGGCCACATCAGCTTCGGCAGTCGCGCGGACGTGCTCCTGCCCGAGCGCGTCGAACACGCGGATCTGCGCGTGAACGAGGGCGAGGACGTGACGGCCGGCGAGACCGTCGTCGCCGTCGATCCCGACGAGTAGCCGGCGCGAGGCGGCCGTCAGCGCGACTTCTCCAGGAGGTGGACGTGCCGCGTCAGCGAGCGGTGGACGCGGCGTTCGAAGCGGTCCGTCACACGCCACGCCGTCGCCGCCACTGCCTCGCGCCAGTCGCGGTCGGCCATCAACACGCAGGTCGCGTCATCGTCGCTGACTCGCGCCGCTTCCGACAGCGCCCCCTCGACCAGATCCTCGAGCCGGTGGGTCGCGATCTTCGACTGGCGGCCGTAGGGCGCGTCGAAGACGACGCCGTCGACGACGCCGTCCCGAAGCGGGAGCGCGGTCGCGTCGGCCCGGGCGACGGCGGAATCGCGGTCAGCGGGCACCAGCGCGTCGAGGTTCTCCTCCGTCCCGCGGACCATCTTCCACTGCGCGTCGGTGCCCACGAGGTCGGCGCCGACCAGGCCGGCCTCGATCAGCGTGCCGCCCGTCCCGCACATGGGGTCCAGGATCCGCCGGCCGGGCGCCGCGCCGGCGATGTTGGCCAGCGCGCGGGCGTCCATCGGTGCCATGCTCCCGGGCTGGAAGAACGGGCGGTCGGTCGGCTGGCGCTCGCCGAAGTCGCGCGCTGACTCGCAGTCGAGCCAGCCCAGCACGCAGACGCCCTCGCTCGCGGGGATCTGGCCCTGCTCGGCGGCCGCGGCGTCGCTGTCCGGGTCTCCCAGCCCGCCGTCAGCGGAGAACAGCACTCGGAGCTCGTGGTCCGGATCGTCGAGATCCACCTCGAACCCGCGGTCGACCAGCACGCCGCCGAGCCGGCGCTCGGCCTCGCGCGTGCTCACGCCCGTCAGCCCCCGCACGTCGCGGGCCCGGACCGCGACCGTCCCCTCGCGGTCGATACCGGCGGCCTCCAGCGCGATCGCGGCGGCGTCGACGCTCGCCTCGGTCCGGGCGAGCAGTTCGTCAGCCGCGTGGGTGTAGGCCAGCCCGCGGAGCCGATCCCGGTCGATGTGGCCCGCGCGGGCCAGCCCGGGCGCGAGCAGGTCGACGCCGGCGGCCGCGGCTTCGGCCTCCCGGGCCGCGAAGGCGTCGTCCTCGCCGGCGAGTTCGAGACAGTACACGCCCGGGTGTGCGTCCGGGGTCGGAAAGAGGCTGCCGTTCCGCTCCCGTCTCCCACTCACCGCCGGCGCTTCCGGTTCGTCGGTCCCACCAACCTATTTAAACCTCACCGCCGACCCTTAAAGCGATGACCGATCCCAAGGAGACGATCACCATCGAGAACGTCGTTGCCTCGACGGGCATCGGCCAGGAGCTCGACCTCCAGAGCGTCGCCATGGACCTGGAAGGGGCCGACTACGACCCCGAACAGTTCCCCGGGCTCGTCTACCGCACGCAGGAGCCCAAATCCGCCGCGCTGATCTTCCGGTCGGGGAAGATCGTCTGCACCGGCGCGAAGTCGACCGACGACGTTCACGAGAGTCTCCACATCGTCTTCGACAAGCTGCGGGATCTCAGCATCCCCATCGAGGAGGACCCGGAGATCACGGTCCAGAACATCGTCACCAGCGCCGACCTCGGCGAGAGCCTCAACCTCAACGCGATCGCGATCGGGCTGGGGCTCGAGAGCATCGAGTACGAACCCGAGCAGTTCCCCGGGCTCGTCTACCGGCTGGAGGAGCCCGACGTGGTCGCGCTGCTGTTCGGCTCGGGCAAGCTCGTCATCACCGGCGGGAAGGAGCCGGCCGACGCCGCCGCCGCCGTCGACGTGATCACCGAACGGCTGGACGAACTCGGCCTGCTCGGCTGAGCGGCCGTGTCCGTCCCGTTCTCCTTGGCGGCCGGCACCCGGTTCGCCGTGTTGCAGGTCCCGCTGCAGTCGACGACGGTGCCGATCCTCGCGACGTACGTGCTGTTCGCCGCCTTCCTCTCGCTGACCGCGTTCGTCGCCGCCCGGAACCTGCTGGGCGACGTGTCGCTCCGCCGGCACGCGCTCGTGGGGCCGCCGATCGCGGCCATCGCCTTCCTCGCGGCGACGTTCGAGTTCCCGCCGTACCTGGCGCTCGCGGCCGCGCTGGTCGTCGACGCCGTCGCCTTCCGGCAGCTCCACGACCTCGACCGCCGGCTGCTGCTCGGCGTCGTGGTGATCCACTTCGTGGTGAGCGTCATCCTCGGCGCGATCCTGTTCAGCCTGGTCGCGTTGCTCGGGTCGGCGCCGGTGTAGACGTCGGGAACGCGCGGCATTTCTCGGGAGAGGAACGACGGGTTAACGCCTCCTCGCTGCCGACCGTTCCGGCATGACCACGCTCCACGTCACGAACGGCCGCGTACTCCGTCCCGACCACTCCGTCACCGAGTCGGACGTGCTGATCGACCAGTCGACCGGGACCATCGAGCGCGTCGCCCCGCCGGGCCGGATCGACGCCACGGCCGAGGAGACCCTCGACGCCGCGGGCGGGCTCGTCGTCCCGGGGCTGATCAACGCCCACGGCCACGCCGCGATGACGCTGCTCCGGGGATACGCCGACGACAAGGCGCTCGACGCCTGGCTGCAGGAGGACATCTGGCCGGTCGAGGCCGAACTCACCGCCGAGGACGTCCGGGTCGGCACGGAACTCGCCGCGGTGGAGATGATCCGCACCGGGACCACCGGGTTCGCGGACATGTACTTCGAGGAGCCCCACGTCGCCGGCGTCGTCGAGGCCTCGGGGCTGCGCGCGCTGCTGGGCCACGGCTTCGTCTCGGTCGGGAAGGACGAGGACGACGCCCGCGAGGACATGAAGACGAGCGTCAACTTCGCCGACCAGTACGACGGGCTCGCCGGCGGTCGCATCGCGACCGCGGTGATGCCCCACTCGCTGACCACGGTGAACGAGGAACTGCTCCGCGAGGCTGTCGAGCGCGCTCGCGAGGCCGAGGTGCCGGTGCACATCCACGCCAACGAGACCGAAGACGAGGTCGACCCCATCGTCGACGAGCGCGGGGTGCGACCGCTCGACTACGCCGAGGACGTCGGGCTGCTCGAGGACGGCGACTTCCTCGCCCACTGCGTCCACGTCGACGACGCGGAGGTCGAGCGTCTCGCGGACTCGGACGCCACGGCGGTCCACTGCCCGGCCTCGAACGCCAAACTCGCGTCGGGGATCGCCCCGGTCGCCGACATGCTCGACGCCGGTATCACGGTCGGCCTCGGCACCGACGGCGCCGCCTCGAACAACGATCTGGACATGTTCGACGAGATCCGCGACGCCGCGATGCTCGGGAAACTCGGCGCCGACGACGCCGCGGCGGTTCCCGCCGGTGCGGCGGTCCGGATGGCGACCGAGGGCTCGGCGGCGGCGTTGGGTTTCGACTCCGGCCGGATCGAGGCGGGCGCGAACGCGGATCTGGCGGTCGTCGACCTCGACGCCGCCCACCTGACGCCGGCACACGACCTGGTGAGCCACCTCGCCTACGCGGCGAGCGGGCAGGACGTGCGGCACACGGTCTGTGACGGACAGGTGCTGATGGAGGAACGGGAAATTCGGACGCTCGACGCGGCGGCGATCCGGGAGCGCGCTCAGGAGCAGGCCGAGGACCTGGTCGCGCGAGCGGAGTAGGTCACAGTATCAGCGAGAACAGCGCGTAGGAGCAGACGACAGCGATGGTCGGCGTGAGCACCCACAGCACCGCGATGCGGCCCGCGGCGGCGGCGTCGAACAGGCTCTCCTTGCTCTGTGCTTCTGTCTCGCCGATGCCCGGCACTTCCGGCGGGCGCTCGGGTTCGACGGGTTCGACCGTTCCCTCGGCGAGTTCGCCGACTGTCGGGCTCTTGGGTTCGTCCGTCTCTTGCGGTGCGAGCGCACCGGTCGAGAGCTCCGTCCCCATCTTCGGCCCGGGGGAGGGTTTCGCCAACTCCGCGAGCGTCGCCGCGCGACTCGCCCGGCCCCAGCCGAGACCGATGATGCAGCAGGTGGTGCTGACCGCGAGGCTCGCGGGGATCCCCAGATACGACAGCACCGTGATGATGGTACCACCGACGGCGGAGACGATGAGCGCCGCGAGGATCGGCAGCTCGGTGATGTCGTCGCCGACGGTGTCGAGCGTGCGCCGCGCGATGGTGAACGACCCGAGCGCGAAAGCGGCCACCGCGATCAGTACCCCCTGGTCGACGGTCAGCGGGCCGTTGGCGCCCACCAGCGGCGCGACGGCGTTGGCGGCGTTGGAGGCGCCCGCCGAGAACGCCATGTAGCAGGCGATGAGGACGACCAGCGCCGAGCCCACCAGATCCCGCGGGGTGGCGTTCCGGTTCACGCGCGGCACCGGAACCCGGCCCGAGCGGTCGAATTGGAGCAGGTGGAGCTCCAGTCGGGTGAAAGCGAAGCGGGCGTCGAGGTACGGGTAGACGTAGCGGCCGATGACGGCGCCGCTGGCGAAGCCGATCAGCGGGGCGACGATCCACGCCGAGACGATGACGAACATCAGCGAGGCGTTCAGGCTCCCGGTCGCCAGCCCCAGGCCGACGATGGCGCTGACGGCGGTCATCGACGTGGACGCCGGGACGCCGTAGAGGTTCGAAATCAGCAGCGAGAGCCCGGTGAAGAACAGCACCCCGACGCTCGCCTCCGGTGAGAACTGCGACGCCGGGACGATGCTACTGCTCATCGTGTCGATGACGTTCCGGCCGACGGTCCAGGCGCCGACAAGCGCGAAAACGGTGAACAGCGCCCCGGCGGTGACCTTCCGGAGGAGTCGCCCGCCGACCGCCGGCCCGAACGCGACGCCGGTCGAGGAGCCGCCGATGTTGTAGCCGACGAACACCGCGACGAGGATGCCGAGAACGGCGAGAACTGTGACCATGGGCGGCTATTCGTTGCCAAGGGCAAAAACGCCAGGCGTGGTCGTTCATTCGGCTGCGCGCGATGGACGGCGTGAACCACGCTGTCTCGGTACCGCGCGGTTGACCGTCACCGCGCGGGCCGTTCCGAACCGTGCGGTACGTTCGGCGGCACGGTCACCGTGCCGGACCTTCGACACCGTTTTGCTCCCACTCCCTGAACCCACAGCCATGAGTTCCTACGAGCGCGTTACCGCGCACGTCGACGATCCCGAGGCGCTCCGCGAGGAGGGTCGCCGGAAGATGGACTGGGCGCTCCAGCACATGCCGATCTGCCGGTCGCTCCGCGAGGAGTTCGCCGCCGAGAAACCGTTCGAAGGCGAGACGATCGGGATGGCGATGCACGTCGAGGCCAAGACCGCGATCCTCGTCGAGACGCTCGCGCTCGGCGGCGCCGAGGTCGCGGTCACCGGCTGTAACCCGCTCTCGACCCACGACGACGTGAGCGTCGCGCTGGACGCCGTCGACAACGTCACCTCCTACGCCGTCCGGGGGGTCGACGACGATGGCTACTACGCCGCGATCGAGTCCGTCATCGACCACGAGCCGACGATCACGGTCGACGACGGCGCGGACATGGTGTTCCGCATCCACCAGGAGCACCCCGAACTGATCGACTCCATCGTCGGCGGCGCCGAGGAGACGACCACCGGCGTCCACCGCCTGCGCGCGATGGACGACGACGGCGAGCTGAAGTACCCGATGTTCGCGGTCAACGACACGCCGATGAAGCGCCTGTTCGACAACGTCCACGGCACGGGCGAGTCGGCGCTCTCGGCGATCGCGATGACCACGAACCTCTCGTGGGCCGGCAAGACCGTCGTCGTCGCCGGCTACGGCTACTGCGGCAAGGGCGTCGCCTCCAAAGCGGCCGGGCAGGACGCCAACGTGGTCGTCTGTGAGGTCGAACCCCGCAAGGCGCTGGAAGCCCACATGGAGGGCTACGACGTGCTCCCGATGGCCGAGGCCGCCGAGGAGGGCGACGTGTTCATCACGACCACCGGGAACAAGGACGTCATCACCCGCGAGCACTTCGAGGCGATGCAGGACGGGGTGCTGCTGGCCAACGCGGGCCACTTCGACGTGGAGATCAACCTCGACGACCTCGACGACCTCGCGGTCGACCGCTACGAGGCCCGCGACGGCGTCGAGTCCTTCGAGATGGCCGACGGCCGCCGCCTCAACGTGCTCGCCGAGGGCCGACTCGTCAACCTCGCCGCGCCGGTCGGACTGGGCCACCCCGTCGAAGTGATGGACCAGTCCTTCGGGATTCAGGCGGTCTGTGTCCGTGAACTGGTCGAGAACGGCGACGCCTACGACGCGGGCGTCCACGAGGTGCCCGACGAACTGGACAAGGAGGTGGCCGAGGTGAAACTGGCTGCCGAGGACGTCGAGTTCGACAGTCTCAGCGACGAGCAGCGCGAGTACATGGACTCCTGGCAGCACGGGACGTGATCGGCTGACTGGGGGTCGGTTTCCTGGAGGGGTGGGGTTTTGGCGTCGACGCTAGCTGCTTCTGGACGGGTTGACTTCTCAAACACCACAGCGACCGCGAACGGCACCGCGCAGTGAGCATGGACTCTTGGGACCGCACAACCCTGCACCGCGGCCACATCCTCCCAAACCGACTCCCTCACTACGTTCGGTCGTCCCTCGCGCTCGGGTCGCCGACAGCGCGGCGACCGCTTCGCGCCGCCGCCGGCAGCGGTCGCGGTGGACGCCTCGCGGGCGCCGGCTGTCGGCGCCCGCGTGGGGGAGGGGCGGGGACTGGAAGCAGCGCCGGACTTTGTGTCCGGCGCCTTGCGGTCCCAGAGTCCTACGAACGAAATGCTGTTGCCGTCGCAGTACCCGTCCCAGCAGCCAAACCCACAGCTGAACACTCCTCCGTCTCCTACCCATCACCGACCCCCTTTTGCCCCCGCACATCCCACCACAACCCATGCCCACGAACAGGAAAGGCGACCGGCGCGAGCGCGAACTCGTCAACCGCCTCGACGAGGCCGGCTTCGCCGTCATGCGCGCGCCCGCCAGCGGGAGCGCGACCCAGCGCGAACTCCCGGACGTGCTCGCGGGCAACGGCGACGCGTTCTACGCCATCGAGGCGAAATCTTCCGCGGGCGACCCGATCTACCTCACCGGCGAGGAGGTCCAAGCGCTGGTCTACTTCGCCCAGAACTTCGGCGCCAAACCCCGCATCGGCGTCCGCTTCGACCGCGAGGACTGGTACTTCTTCCACCCGGGCGACTGCTACACGACCGACGGCGGCAACTACCGCGTGAAGAAGGAGACCGCGCTCGCCGACGGCACCGACATGGCCGAACTCGTCGGCGACACCGAGAAGGTCACCCTCGAGGAGGCGACCGAGCGCGGCACCGCCACCAGCGACACCGACGGCGACCCGGACGACGGCGATGGGGTCCGGAAGCTCCTCCAGGCCGTCGCCGACGGCACGCTCAGCGTCGACGAGGCCGCCGACGCGCTCGCCTGAGCCGCATCGAAGTGCTTTAGGGTGCTGCCGGGCGACTCCGGGGTATGGATATCGAGGAGGGCATGGCGCGGAAGATCGTGCTCTCGATCGTCGCCGTCGTGCTGTTCATCGTCTCGTTCATCGTCGTCGGCACCAGTTTCAGCGCCGACGGGGGTCTCAGTTCGACCGGCGGGCTCGGCCTGCTCGGTGCGCTGGTCGGCTTCATCCTCCTCATGGGGGCGCTCGGCCTCTACTTCGCCAGTCAGGACTGAGCCGGTTCCCGCTCGCGCCAGTCGACGCGTTCCGCCGGCTCCGTCTCCCGCAGTCGCTCCCGATAGAGCACCAGTGGGTGGTCCGCGCGCTCGCGGTGGCCGTTCTGGTTCGTACAGATCCCGTACGCCGACAGCGTCTCACACGACGGCGGCGGGTACTGCGCGCCGCGGTTCTCCCCCAACCGTTCGACCGCGTAGCGGACCTGCCGCTCCCCGAGCGTCGTCTCGGCACAGAACGCCGCCGCGCCGTCGGCGTCGAGCCCGATGGCGGCGAGGAAGGAGAGCAGCGCGAACGACTCCGTGTCGTCCAACTCCTCGCTCTCGGCGCGGGTCAGGAGTTCGTCGATGCACTCCGGGAACAGCGAGGGGAGCACGGCGTCGATGCCCCCCACCGCCACGCGCTCGCCCAGTAGGTCCCGGAGCGCCGACAGCGGGTCGTCGAGCGCCTCCTCCAGCGCCGTCCGGCGGTCGTCGCCGAGGTCGAACGGGAGCCCCTCCGCGACGCGCCGGCGGACCGCTTCGACGAGCAGGCCCTCGCCGTCGGCGCCGTAGAGTTCGCCGCGCCGGATTCGGACCTCGCCGTCGGCGAGTTCGCGGTTGACGAGGCGCCACCCCTCGCCCCAGTCACCCGTGAGCAGCAGGTACTGCTCGACGCCGACGCGGTACCAGTCGCGGTCGGTCGCACCCGAACTGCGGTTGCGGTCCGCGCCGGCGAGCCGTTCCTCCCGGACCGAATCCGCGAGGTCGAACTCGTCCAGGATCCGCGGGAGCGACACCGAGGCGTCGGTGGTGCTGCGGAGGCCGTCGTCGTCGCCGGTCACGTCCTCGGCGAACCGCGCGGCGGCCGTCGCCGCCTCGGCGGTCGCGTACTTCTCGACGGCCTTCTCCTCGGAGAGCAGTGAGACGAGCACCCGCGCGACGGGGTAGGAGAGCAGTTCGGCCTCGTCGCTCCACCGTCCCGGCTCGGCGGGCGCAGTGGTGCCCTCGGTCAGCGCGCGCTCGACGCGCTCGCGGCCGCGCTCGACGGCCGGGTCGCCCGAGGCGGCCAGTTCGGGCACCGAGGCGCCCAGCTCCCCGACGGCCTCCCGGGCGGCGTCGAAGAAGGGGTAGCGGGCGTGAAGCGGCTGCATGACTCGCCGTTTCGGAGCGGTCCGAATAAGCACTTCGGACCTCGACCTTTTCTTCGTCGGGTGCGCCGGGGGCGCACCGCTCCTCGAAAAAGCTCGAGCAAAAAGGGCCGCTCGCTCGGGCTCCGGGAGAGCTTCGCTCTCCCGTGCTCCCGCTCACTTCGTTCGCGGGAACTCCGCCCTCGCTCGCGGTGCGTGTTCGGTGTCCTTCGACAAAACGGCCGTCAGCGGGATTCTCGACGGCGACTACCCTTCGTCCTGCAGCGACAGCGCCGCCAGCAGCGCCTCCAACTGCACCTGCTCGTTCGCGCCCTCGGCGATCCGGTAGTCGGCCTCGCCGAGGCGTTCGAGCAGGCGCACGACCGCGCGGTCGTCGAGGTCGAACTCCCACGCCGAGCGGTGGAGCTGGTCGACGATGTCGCCGCCGGCCATCCCCACGTCGGTCAGCAGCATGTCCAGCGTCGCCCGGGCTTTGGGGAAGTCGCCGGCGACGGCGGCGGCGACCATCTCCTCCACTTCTTCGGGCCGGGCGGTGGCGGTGACGGTGTAGACCGCTTCCTCGTCGACCACGTCGCCGGTCGTCGCGGCGGCCTGCAGGTTGTTGATCGCGCGGCGCATGTCGCCGTTGGCGGCGTAGACGAGCGCGTCGAGGCCCTCGTCGGTGATCTCGATGTCCTCCGCCTCGGCGATCTCCCGGACCTGGGCGGCGACGGCGTCGTCCGAGAGCGGCGAGTAGCGGAACACCGCACACCGGGACTGGATCGGGTCGATGATCTTCGAGGAGTAGTTACAGGAGAGGATGAACCGGGTGTTGTCCGAGAACTGCTCCATCGTCCGGCGGAGGGCGGACTGGGCGTCGCTGGTGAGGGAGTCGGCCTCGTCGAGGAAGATGATGCGGTAGTCCTCGCCGCCGAACGCCGAGCGCGCGAAGTTCTTGATCCGGTCCCGGACCACGTCGATCCCGCGCTCGTCGGAGGCGTTGAGTTCGAGGAAGTTGCCGCGCCAGTCGTCGCCGTAGATCTCGCGGGCGATCGCGGTCGCCGTCGTCGTCTTCCCGACGCCCGCCGGGCCCGTAAACAGCATGTGCGGGAGCTCGCCGCCCTCGACGTAGCTCTTGACGCGCTCGATGGTCTCCTCCTGTCCGTGGATGTCGTCGAGGGTCTGGGGCCGGTACTTCTCGATCCAGATCTCCCGCCCCGTGGACTCGCCCTCGGCGTCGGCCTCGCTCATACGTAGAGACGGGCGCGGCCGGGGCATAAACGGACCGGACGCGGCCGCGAGCGCGGGCGACGGCCGGGCGGCGAAGGGAATCCTCAAACCCACGGCCGACCCACAGCCCTCCATGGAGGTCACCGTCGAACTGGTCGGGGAGGGCGAGCGGACGGTCTCGGTCCCCGCCGACGCCGACTACGCCGCGGTCGTCCGGGAACTGGGGTACAGTCCCCACGAGGTGACCGTGCTGGTCGACGGCTCGCCCGTCCCGGAGGACGCCCCCGTCGACGCCGACCACGTGCGCGTCCTCCGGCTGATCGCCGGCGGCTGAGCCCCGGTTTCGCGATCACATCCGCCGCTTCCGGGCGTCGCCGTTTTGTACTCCGGGCTCCACGAGCGACCATGGACCGCGGGTTCGTGCTACCGAACGTCGGGCCGGGGCCCGACCCGCTCTCGTTCTGGGAGCTCGACGCGGCGTTCGCCGTGTTGCTGCTCCACCGCGATTTCTACTGCAGCGAGTGCCGACAGCAGGTCCGCCGCGTGAAGAAGCGCTACGACGAGTTCGAAGCCCGCGACGCCGAGGTGGTGTCGGTGCTGCCCGAGGGCCACGAGACGGCCACGGAGTGGCAGAAGCAGTACCACCTCCCGTTCCCGGTGCTGGCCGACCCCGACACGGAACTCGGCGACCGGTTCGACCAGCCGACCCGGTTCGGCCTGCTGGGGAAACTCCACGACGTGATCGGCCGGATGCCCGCGGCGGTCGTGCTCGACCTGCGCGGCGACGAACCCGTCGAGACGTATGCCCACCGGGGGGACTCCCGGAGTGACCGCCCGCGGATCGACGAACTCCTCGACGCGCTCGACCGCGCGGCGGCGGTCGACCCCGACGAAGGATCCGCCTCCGACGCCGACTCCGTGGATATCGACCGCGTGCCGCCGACCGCCAGCGCGGGTCCGATCGAGGGCGACGCCGGGGACTCCGAGGGCGCAGACTCGCCCCGACAGGACCCCGAACCGAAGCCCCAGCGCCCGCTGGAGGCCCCGGACGGCGTCGACCTCCCGGAGTCCGTCGACCTCCGGCGGGGCGACAACGACGACGTGGTCGCGGCGATGCGCGTGCTGCAGGGTGCGCTGCTGGACATCGACGGCTCGACCGTCCGCGATGCGGCGCCCGACGGCGAACTGCTCCTGGCCGAGGAGGGCGACTGGATCGTCGGCGCGCTGGTGCTGCGGGACGGCCACATCGAGGGCGTCGCCGTCCGGCGCGAGCGCCGCGGCCAGGGGATCGGCTCGGCGCTGGTCGAGGCGGCCGTCCTCGACGAGGGCAGCACCGTCACCGCGGACTTCCGGGCCGGCGTCCGCGGGTTCTGGAAGGACCTCGGGTTCGAGGTCGAACAGGAGGGCAGTCGCTTCTGGGGGATCCGGACGCCGTAACCGCGCTCAGAGCCGCCGGCGCATCACCGTCGCCGACGACGGACAGAGGTCGCTGAACTCCGCCGACTCCCTGATCGACTCCGGGACCGATTCGCGGTTCACTCGCTCGTACCCCAACCCCGCGAAGAACTCGGCGGCGGTCGTCGTCAGCAGGTAGAGCGTCCCGACGCCGGCGGCGCGGGCTCGCGCTTCGAGCGCGCGGACCGCGGCGCCACCGTACCCCCGGCCGCGGTGTGGTTCGGCGACGGCCGCCGAGCGCAGCAGGCCGGCGTCGCCGTCGCGTTCGAGGCCGACACAGCCCACGCGGTCGCCGTCGGCCTCGACGGTGTACAGCGTCGGGTTGCCGCCGGCCGGTTCCGGCCCGCCGTCGAGGCTGAGGTCCTCGGTCGGGAGCCCGGATCGTGCGAGCAGGCGCCGGACCCACTCGGCCTCGCGTTCGCTGTCGACGGGGGTGAGCGTCACCGGCGTGTCAGGGTTCTGGGGCATGGTTGTCAGACCAGCGGCGCGACCAGCTCCCGCCCGGCGTCGAGCACCGCTTGGACCCGCGATCCCGTCGACGCCTCGGCGTAGACCCGGAGCTTGGGCTCGGTCCCGGAGGGGCGGACCAGCAGCCACGAGCCGTCCTCACAGAGCAGTTTGAACCCGTCGACGGTGACGGTGCGCTCGACGGGCACTCCCGCCACCTCGTCGGGGATCACGTCCTCCAGGTCGTCGAGCACGCGCGACTTCTCCGAGTCGGGGCAGTCGAGGCTGATCTTGTCGGCGACGATGCCCCCGTGTTCGGTCTCCAGCCGCGAGATGCGGTCGTCGTAGGACTCCTCGGCCTCGACGGCGCAGGCCAGCAGCGCCATCAGCACGCCGTCCTTCTCCCGGACGTGGCCGCGGATCGAGAACCCGCCGGACTCCTCGCCGGCCATGAGCGCGTCGTGCTCGCCCATCGCGTCGGCGACCCACTTGAACCCGACCGCGGTCTCGATCACGTCCTCGCCGTGGGCCTCCGCGATCCGGTCGATCAGGAACGTCGTCGAGACGGTCCGGACCGCCGGGCCGGACGCCCTCCCCAGCAGCGCGTCGTACGTCGCCGCGAAGAAGCGGTTCTCGCCGAGGTAGCCCTCGGGCGTCGCGACGGCGATGCGGTCGGCGTCGCCGTCGTTGGCGATCCCGATGTCGGCCTCGCCGTCGACGACGCGGTCGACCAGCGCGTGGAGGTTCGATTCGGACGGCTCGGGCGCGCCGCCGCCGAACTCGGGGTCCGCCTCACAGCGCAGGCGCTGAACCTCCGCGCCCGCGGCTTCGAGCACCTCGTCGGTCACGCCCCGGCCCGAGCCGTGCATGGCGTCGTAGGCGACGGTGAGCCCGGAGAGATCCACTTCGCCGCCCTCGTCGGTTCCACCGACGCCGGCTCCCCCGTTGCCGGCGTCCGGTGCGAACCCGTAGGAGGCGACCAGCTCCTCGACCGCCGCCGAGTGCGGGCCGATCAGGTCGTCGCGGGTGACGCTCCCGCGCTCGCTCTCGGGTAGGGCCTCCGGCTCGCGGAGGTTCGCCTCGATGCGGTCGGTGACCGCGGGCATCGCCGGCGCGCCGTCGCCGGGGAAGTACTTGATCCCGTTGTACTCCGGGGGGTTGTGGGAGGCCGAGAGGATGACGGCGCCGGCGCAGTCGCGGTCGACGACGGTCCAGACCGCGGTGGGGGTCGGCACGTCGCGCTCGGGCAGGAGCACGTCGAACCCGTTGTCGGTCAGCACGTCGGCGACGCTCTCGGCGAAGCCGGGCGATGAGGGCCGGGCGTCGTAGCCCACGACGACGGGTCCCTCGGCGCCCTCCTCGCGGAGGTAGTCGGCGACGCCCTGTGCGACGATGCGCACGCGGTCGTCGGTGAACGAGTCGAGCGTCGCCCGCCAGCCGTCCGTGCCGAACTGGATGGCTTCGGTTGGGTCGGTCATGCGCCCGGGTTGGTGGGTGGGAAAGAAAAAGGGGGCTGTCACGTCGCCGGCCGTTTCCGACTCGCTTTTCACCGCCTCGGCTATAGCCCGGATAATGACCCGAGTCGTGGCCGTCAGCGGCAGTCTCCGCGACGGCAGTTACACCAAGGCCGCCCTCCAGTACGCGCTCGACGCCGCCGGGACCGCGGGCGTCGAGACGGACCTGATCGACCTCGCGGCGGTCGACCTCCCGCTGTACGACCCCGACCGGCCGACGGCCGAGGCCGGCGACGCGGAGGAACTGCTCGCCCGCGTTCGCGCGGCCGACGGCGTGATCCTCGGGGCCCCCGTCTACCACAGCTCCTACTCCGCGGCGTTCCGGAACTTCCACGACTACTGCGGCTTCGACGAGTACGAGGAGACCGTCGTCGGCCTGCTGGTCGCCGCCGGCGGCGGCACGATCGCGGACACGCTCAACGACATGCGCAGCACCGTCCGGGGGGTCCACGGCTGGACGCTGCCGACGCAGGTGGGGCTGCGAAACGCCAGCGACCGGTTCGAACCACGGACGCGGGAGCCCGGCCCTGACGAGATCGGGTCGGACGCCGAGTACGCGTTCGTCGACGAGGACCTGCGGGCACGCACCTGCAAGCTCGGCTACCGCGTCGGCACGTACGCCACGCGTGCTCCCGAGTTCATGCGAATCGACGACGAACCCGACTGGTGAGGCCGGTCGACGCGCCGCTACTCACTCGTCCAGTTCCGGCTGCGCCGACTCTGCGACCAGTTGCTCCTTCTCGGTCCGTGAGAGCTGCTTGATCTCGTGTTCGCGTGACATCGCCGCCGATCTGGTCCCGAAGGACTCGACGTGGACCAGCTCCACCGGCGTTCGCCCGCGGGTGTACTTCGCGCCCTCGCCGGCGTCGTGTTCCGCGACGCGCCGGGCTACGTCGGTGGTGTAGCCCGTGTACAGCGTGTCGTCGGCACACGAGAGGACGTAGACGTAGTGCACGCGGGCACAAACACGGCCGAGCGCCTAAGCGGTCCGGTCCGGGTCGGCCGAAAGTGAGGATCGGGGAACCGGCGCGGCCGCGGACCACGCCGGGAATCGAGGCAGTTGGCTGACGATACCCCCCTCAGTGGGTTTCGGTACGGGTCCGGTCCCGTGCGACCTCCGCGATACCGGCGTTCGCAGCGCACGAGGGACAGGCGTCGAGCCGGCCCTCCTCGTCCGCGAACACACGGGCGAAGCGCTCGGAGACGTGTGACCCGCAATGGTCACAACGTGACATCTGGTTCACCGGTATCCACCGGTACCGGCACGCGGGGGTACGCCACCCACGGGTCAATAGGTTTGTGGGTATTCCTGGCACACGCAGGTGAAACGAACGGCACTGGGCCGACGCTGTCGGTTCTCTTCACCATTTGTCGGCTGCATCTCGGCTCGAGCGGCGACGCCAGCGGTTGCGCGACGGGCGGCGAGCTGGTTGCCGTGAACTCTCGCCCCGGGTCGCCACACGTAAAAGTCCCGAAATCGGCGCCTGGCGTGTCCCCTTCGGTCGATTTGGGAAATCTTATTAAGTGGCGTCCAGTAGCAGGAGACGCATATGTCCAACCTTATCGTCAAGGCCGCCGTCAAGGAGTACCTGGATGAGAAGAACGTCGCGTCGGACTTCTACGGTGCGCTGGACGAGGAAGTCGAGGAGCTGCTCGAGGACGCCGCCCGCCGTGCCGAGGAGAACGACCGGAAGACGGTCCAGCCGCGCGACCTTTAAATCCGGCCGTAGCCGTTCCCGCTTTTTCCGAACGAGCGCCGACCAGACACGTCACTCTCGACCGCTGCCGACGGGCTCAGTAGCGGGTCACGTCGACGCCGTCGTCGGTACCGACGTGGACCTCGTCGACGAGGTCGACGAACAGTCCGTGTTCGACGACGCCGGGCGTCGCCGACAGCGTCCGCGCGAGCCCGCTCGGGTCGCCGATCATGCCGAACTCGCAGTCGAGCACGAGGTTCCCGTTGTCGGTGACGACGGGGCCGTCCTTCCGCTCGGCGGCCCGCAGTGTCGGGTCGCCGCCGGCCGACCGGACGGCGTCGGCGACCGGGACGCGAGCGTCGGGGAGCACTTCGACCGGAACGGGCTGTGAGAGCTGTTCGGACTCCTTCGTGGGATCGGCGACGACGACGAACCGCTCGGCGGCGCTGTCGACCAGTTTCTCCCGCGCGTGGGCGGCGCCGCCGCCCTTGATCAGCGCGCCGTCGGCCGCCACCTCGTCGGCGCCGTCGATGGCCACGTCGGGGTCGGTTTCGTCGAGGCTGGTCAGCGGGATCCCGACCTCCCGGGCCAGTTCGCGGGACTGGAAGGAGGTAGGGATCCCCCGCACGTCGAGGCCGGCGTCGACGCGTTCGCCCAGTTCGCGGACGGCGTGGGCGGCCGTGCTGCCCGTCCCGAGGCCGACCACGTCGCCGCCCTCGGGGATGTCGGCCGCCGACTCGCCCGCGCGCCGCTTCGCGTCCTCGCCGCCGCCGGTCTGCTTCATGGAGCGGGGTTCGACTCGGGGGGAAAAAGGTGCGTCGGCGTCCGGGCGGAGGTTGTCAGTCTCCGATACCGACCACGGCGACCCGCCCGTCGTCGAACGAGACGGCCCCCTCGCCACCTTCTGCGACGACCGTCAGCGGCGCCGGCACCGCTGGCCGATCGGTCGGGAACCAGTTCCGGCCCGGCGCGGCGAGGACGAACGCGCCGTCGTCGCCGCCGAGGTACGCGAACCCCTCGGCCGGCGAGCCGTCGATCCCGAACATCGACGTGAGCGCTGCAGCGGCCGCGGGAACGTCGTCGACGACGATGCCGATCTCGCCGATATCGAGCAGCGAGTCGGGACCGAACTGGTCGGCCGAGTTCCGGCCGACTGGCCTCGAACGCCCGTCGCGTGCGAGGAGTTCGAGCACGTTCCCCGCGGGGTCGGCGGCGTAGACGGCCGTGGCGTCGAGGGAGTCGTAGCGAAAGCGCGCCCGTCCGTCGTCGGCCAGCAGGTCGGCGCGGGCACCCAGCCAGTCCGCGGCGCGGTCGATACTGCCACCGGGGACGGAGAACGCGACGTGATAGGTCGGGTCGATGTCGGGCGCTGCCGGTCGGAACTCCACCGCGGATGCGCCGATCGCGACGACGAACCCCTCGGCGGTGTCGCTCACGGGGAGTCCGAGCCGCTCGGCGTAGAACTGGCGGAGGGTTTCGGGCTCGGCGGTCGCGAGCGTGACGTGCCGGAGGCGCATCACTCCAGCCGGTCCAACACCGCTTCGGGCTCGTACGCCAGCGAGAGCGAGCGCGAGCGCCCGCGACCCTCCACGTCGGCGTACTCGGTCTCGAGCACGCCGAGCTGTTCGAGCTTCTTGACGATCTCCGAGTAGCGCGTGTAGCCGAGGTCCGTCTCCTGGTGGAAGGCCTCGTACACGTCGCCGGCCTGCTCGCCGGCGTGTTCGGCGACGACGCGGACGAGCGCGCGCTCGGACTCCGAGAGCTCCCGGAGGCTGCGCGCGAGGTGGACGTACTTCGAGCGCTCGTAGGCGTCCTCGATGTCCTCCTCGGAGACGGTGCGGGAGCCCCGCATCTCGGCGTTGAGGCCGGCCCGGCGCAGGAGGTCGATCCCGACCCGGAGGTCGCCGCTCTCGGCGGTGAGTTCGGCGACGCGGTCGAGCTCCGGCGCCGAGAGCACGCCCTCGTGGAACCCCCGCTCGACGCGCTCCCGGAGGATGTCGACGATCTCGGGGGCGTCGTACGGCGGGAAGTAGATGTCCTCCGGGCGGAACACGCTCTGGACCCGGGAGTCGAGCTCGTCCATCACCGACAGCGAGAGGTCCGAGGAGACGACGACGACGCCGATCCGCGCGCCGGCGTGGGTCTCGTGGGCCCGGAGGAGGGAGTACATCGTGTCGGAGGCCTCGTTCTCGTAGAACAGATAGTTCACGTCGTCGAGCGCGACGATCAGGACCTCGTCCTCCTCGACGAGCCGGTCGGTCACCTGCTCGAACAGCTTCTTGAACGAGACGCCGGAGGAGGGCGGTTCGTAGTCGAAGACGCTCTGGAACAGCCGCGAGAACACCGCGTACCGGGTGGAGTCGACCTGGCAGTTGACCCGGACGGTGCGGACGTTCGGCGCCTCGACGCCGAGTTCGCCGAACAGCTTCTGGACCGCCGTGGTCTTGCCCGTGCCGGGCGGGCCGCGGATCACGGTGTTGAGCGGGCGGGAGCCCCGGACGGCCGGCCGGAGCGCGTACTTGAGGCTCTCGAGCTGGCTCTCGCGGTGTTTGAACGTCTCGGGGACGTAGTCGACCTCGAAGACGGACTCGTCGCGGAACACCGACTCGTCCCAGGAGAGCATGCCGTCGGGGTCCCCGGTCATGGCTGAGTGTGTCGGCGGTGACCACTTAACGGTTTACGAGGAGTGGGTGCGGTGTTTGGACTGTGTGGCCCGACCAAAAGCGCTCCTCGCTCCCGTTGGTCGCTCGTCGGCCCGCGCTCACTACGTTCGCGCGGTGAGAAATCGGTGTCCAGTAGTCCGGCTCAGGCAAGCGGCGTCCGCTCGACCACGGTCCCGTCGTAGTTCGGGTACTGTTCGACGATCTCGCCGTCGTTGACGTCGCCGTCCTCGATCATCTCCTCCAGCAGCCACCACGCCACCTCGACGTGGTCGGACTTCACCGTGTAGTACTCCTCGGGCACGCCGAGTTCCTCGAAGCGCGCCGGGTCGGCGTAGCTCTTGCCGTACACCAGCGTCCCGTCGTCGGTCACGTCGTCGAACTCCCGGCGGACGTTCCGGGCCATGCGCTTCAGCCGCCGACGGTGCTGGGCGGCGTCTTTGAACACCGAGGTGCAGAAGTACACCTTCTCGTGGTCGCCCATCACGTCGAGGATGTCGCCGCGGCTGTCCTCGACGGCGCTCATGTGCCCTTCCTTGCGTTCGAAGCCCTCCTCCTGCATCCGGCGGTAGTTGCCGTCGGACATCTCGAACTCGTTGATGTTGCAGAAGTCGGCGGCGCCCTCGTCGATGAACTCCATGAACTCCGGTTCGGGCCGGATGCCGGGGATCTCGAACGCCGGGGTCAGCCCCTCCTCGCGGGCGATGTAGAGGATCTCCTCCCACTCGGTGCCGTGCATGTCGCCCCAGAGTTCCAGCGGCGGGTGGAAGCGGATCTCGTCCAGTCCGGCCTCCGCGAGCCGGCGCATGTTCTCCCGGCCGCCGGTGATGCCGGTGTAGAGGTGGATGTGGTGGTCCTCGCCGAACTCGTCCTTCAGCAGTTCGATGTAGTGGCAGGTGCGTTCGAGCACCTCCTGGGGCTCGCCCCCGGTGATGGAGGAGCCCAGCGCGTCCATCTTCTTCGCCTCCGCGATCACGTCCTCGTCGCTCTCGACGGGCCGCTCGTTGGCGTACACCTGCTCGACGTTCTTCCGGTTCTCGCCGAGGGGACAGTAGAAACAGTCCCGCTGGTCACAGTAGCCGTAGACGAACATCACCATCTTGCCGCCCTTGGCGCACTGTTCACAGCCCTTCGAGATCATCAGTTACCAGTGCTACCCAGCCGAGCCCCAAAAACCGCACGATACGGCCGTGTGCCGCCGTCTCACGGACTCACGCCGACGCCGGCGCAGCCTCACGACTCGGCGCGGAACCGGACCTCGATCCCGTCCGGGCCCGTGACGGCGACGGCGCCGTCGACGGTGGTCGACCCGTACTGGCTCGCCTCGAGTCGGTCCCGGAGCGCGTCGAACGCGTCGGCGTCCGGGAGCACGACCTCGAACCAGGCGAGCCCGGTCCCCGACGCCGGCTCGGAGCGGCGGTGCCACGTGTTCGCACCGAGGTGGTGGTGGTAGCCGCCGGCGGAGACGAACCGCGCGTCCCGCATCGTCGTCTGGCGCTCGAAGCCGACCGCGTCGACGTAGAACTCGGCGAACGCGTCGAGCGAACTCACTTCGAGGTGGACGTGCCCCACGTCAGTGCCGTCCGGGAGCCCCGACGCTCCCCCGGCGGCGCGCGCCACGGCGTCGAGGTCGAGCGGGTCCGTCCCCATCTCGACGCGCCCGTCGTCGGTGTGGGGCCACTCCGAACGCGGGAAGTCCCGGTAGACCTCGACGCCGTTGTCCTCCGGATCCGCGAGGTACAGCGCCTCGCTGACGCGGTGGTCCGAGGCGCCGTCCAACTGCCAGCGGTCCTGGATCCGCGCTAGCGCGTCGCCCAGCGCCGCGCGCGAGGGCACCCTGAAGGCGGTGTGGAACAGCCCGGCGCTCTGCGGGGGTCGAGGCGACACCTCGGCGGCCGCGTCGAGGACGAGCAGCGGCGCGTCCGCGACGCCGAGGACCGCCCGCGACGACGACTCCGAGAGCGGCTCCAACCCCACGACGTCCCGGTAGAACGCGGTCATCTCCCCGAGGTCGTCGACCTGAAGCGCGGTTCGGCCGATACGTGTTGCCGCCGGGAGGCGGTCCGTGTCGGGTCCCATCGGTATCAGTTACTGCGACTGTTCGGCTCGGCGCCGTATATCGCTGCGGGAACAGGAGCCGACCGCCGCGGCCGGATGGTTCTCCCCTCAGCCCTTCAGCGCGTACCAGAGCATCGGCGCCGCGAACAGCATCGAGAACGATCCGGCGGACACCGCCACGAGCACCCTGCCGTCGCCGGCGTCGCCGAGCAGTAGCCAGAGCGCCGGTCCCATCGCCAGCACACCGAGCCCGAACAGCGCGACGGCGCCGCCGAACAGTAGCAAGGCGGCGGCCCCAAGCGGCGCCAGTAACCCGTAGGAGAGGAGGTGAAGTCAGCGGTTCGTCTCGGGCGTGACTGTCCACGAGAGCGATCCGAGGCTGTCGATGGAGGGCTGGTCGGGGACGGGGTCCCGGCACATAGATCAACATCGCTGGCAGCGGTCTTGAACGTTCACTTACCAAACGTTGATTGGCTGGCGCTCCGACGCCGCCCGTATGGTCCCGCAGCCCTCCACCGACCGAGCGACGCCGGCGATGGGTCGGCGCCGGTTTCTCACCACTGGCCTCGCCGCCGCCAGCCTCGCCGGCGTCCCGGTCGTCGGCGCGCAGTCCGATCCGGAGCCACCGGGCGTGGTCCAGCGCCGGACGTACGAGAACCTCCGCGTCACCGGAACCGCCGAGGCTCACGGCGGGGGGCGGATTTTGGTCGGTCGGGAGTGGCCCCGCCCCGACCCGGACGATCCGGTCCGGATCGCGCTCGCCGACGCCGGCGGCGCGATTCGCCAGCGCGCAACGGTCACGCCCGAACTCCCGGAGGAGCCCCACGCTGCCCCGGATGTCGTCCGAACCGACGACGGCTACGCCGTCGCTGCCGGCCCGTGGCTGGCACGCCTCGATTCGGACCTCTCGCTGCGAACGACCGGGAAACACGCGGGAGACATCGGCGCCGCACGCGGGACGACACTCGTCTCGACCGACGACGGCTTCGTCGCCGGGTTCACCGAGTGGCTCCCGAACGCGTTCTGGACGTGGCTGGTCAGCTTTGACGCCGACGGGCAGTACCGCTGGCACCGGGAAGTCAACACCAACGGCTCACAGACACTCGATTTCCTCCTCCCGAACGGCGACGGCGCCGTCGTCGCCGGCGGGACGTTCCCGTGGCTGAGCGAGTTCGGCGCCGACGGTGCGTCCCGACAGATTGAGCTGCCGGACGACCTGCCTGATGGCGTGCTGACCGCCGGTATTCGGGACGGCGATGGGGTTATTCTCTGTAGCGGTACGGACGCCGCACGACTCGACGCCGCGTACGAAATCGACTGGACACGGGAGTACGACGCGCTCGGGGACGAGTACGCGGAGGACATCATGCCGACCGACGACGGCGGGTTCCTGTTCCGGACGACGCTGGTCGATGAGGGTGACTTTACGCTCGCCAAGGCGGACGCCGAGGGCGAACTCCAGTGGCACCACTCCTATCGGGTCGAAACGGAGAACCCGGCGGAGATTCACACGCTGGCCGAGGTGTCCGCGGGCGAGTATCTGCTCGGCGGCGGCGCGAACCTCTCGGCCGACGGCTGGGCACTCGTGTTCTCCGACGCGCAGACGCCGACGCCGGCCTCGACTGCGACACGAACTTCGACGCCGACAGCAACGGAGCGGACTATTTCGACGCCGACTCCCACGCAGACGACTGCGGCGTCAACGACGACCGGATCCGGATTCGGTACCGTCGCTGCCGTGGCGGCGCTGGCCGGGACGCTCGTGGCCGCGCTTCGGCGGGCCGATGACTGATCGACCCCCGAAAACAGATATGCCCCCGCTGTCTACACACGACTAATGCTGTTGGTCCTCGCAGTCGACCTCGACGACGACCTCGGTCGCAAGACCGGGATCTCCACGCCCGTGCTGGGCCGGGAGAACGTCGAGGACGCCGCCACGCGGCTCGCGACCGCCGATCCCGAGGACTCCGACGTGAACGTGCTGTTCCAGGCGATCCACACCCGCGACCAGCTCGAACGCGAGGACGAGGAGGTCGCGGTCGCCGCCGTCACGGGCGTCGACGGCAGCGACGTGAAGGCCAACCGTGCCGTGGGTGAGGAGGTCGACACCGTGCTCGCGGCGCTCTCGACCGGCGAGAACGTGCGTGCGATCGTCATCACCGACGGCGCACAGGACGAGTCGGTCCTCCCGGTGATCCGCTCCCGCGTGCCCATCGACGGCCTGCGACGGGTCGTCGTCCGACAGGCCCAGGACTTGGAGTCGATCTACTACACGATCAAGCAGGTGCTGGGCGACAAGGAGACCCGCGGCACCCTGCTGGTCCCGCTCGGCGTCCTCCTGCTCGTCTACCCGATGGTGCTGATCGCCAACGCGTTCGACGTGGCGGGCGTCTCCGTGCTGGGTGTGCTCTCCGGCGCCCTCGGCCTCTACACGCTGTTCCGCGGGCTCGGGCTGGAGGAGGCCATCGACGACGCCGCGGAGGACGCCCGCCAACTGCTGTACGCCGGCCGGGTGACGCTGATCACCTACGTCGTCGCCGCCGCGCTGGTCGCCATCGGCGGCTGGCAGGGGTACCAGGCGGTGACCGCCGACGCATCGAACCTGTCGCTGCCGACCCAGACCGCCGTCTTCGTCCACGCCGCGGTGAGCTGGGTCGCCGCGGCCGGGGTGACCTCCAGCCTCGGGCAGGTCACCGACGAGTACCTCGACGGCGCGTTCCGCTGGCGCTACCTCAACGCCCCCTTCTACGTGCTCGCGATCAGCATCGTCCTCGACGCGGTCTCGGGCTTCTTCCTCCCCGGCGAGGGGGCGATGGCGATGACTGACCTCGCGCTCGCGCTGACGGCCGGGACGCTGCTCGGCGTGCTGAGTACGCTCACGTTCGCCATCGCGGAGAACCGGTTCCCGGCGAGCGCGGAGGCGGCCTGACCGGCGGCGCGGGGCGGTCCCCTACCGCTCCCGGCTGACGACGTACTCCGCCAGCTGTTCGAGGTACTCCCGGGCTTCGCCGTTCTCGACGGTCGCGGTCGCCAGCGCGTCGAGCGCGCGGTCGGACTCCGCCGTCGCCCGCCTGTCGGCCTCCTCGGCGGTGAGGTCGGTCACCTGGATCAGCGACGGGCGGTCCATCTCCTCGTCCTGGCCGGCGGGCTTACCCAAGTCCGCGGCGTCGGCGGTGGCGTCCAACACGTCGTCGCGCATCTGGAACGCGACGCCGACGCGCTCGGCGTACTCGCCCATCGACTCGACCGTGAACCCGTCGGCGCCGGCGGCGATGGCGCCGACCTCGGCGGCGGCACGGAACAGCGCGCCCGTCTTCCGCCGGGCGAGCTCCATGTACTCGGCCTCGTTCTCGGGCTCGGCGACCAGTTCGGTCGCCTCGCCCTCGCCGAGTTCGACCATCGCCTCGGCGACCACGGTCATCGCGTGCTCGTTCGCCGAAAAGAGCGCGAACGCCTCGCCCAGCAGGCCGTCGCTGGCGACGATGGCCGGGCCGTAGCCGTACTCCGCCCACGCGCTGGGGTTGCCTCGCCGGAGCTCCGAGCGGTCGATGATGTCGTCGACGACCAGCGAGGCGTTGTGGACCAGTTCGATCCCGACGGCGAAGTCGACGGCGTCCTCGGGGTCGCCGCCGGCGGCCTCGCAGGCCAGCAGCGTGACGGCGGGCCGGACGCGCTTCCCCCCAGAGAGCGTGACGTGTGACAGTCGCTCGGCCAGCGCGGGTGGCTCCACGGACTCGACGAGCGTCGACAGGCGCTCGTCGACGAGTTCCACCCGGCGGTCGAGCGTCTCCATTACCGTCGTATCGGGGCGGTTCACCCAAGTACGTGACGATAGCCGCCGGTCTCGCCCCTCTCGAAAAACCGCAGCATTATGCCCCGCGCGCCCGAAGCGCCGCCAATGGGAGTTCTGGAGGACAAAGCGCGGGCTCGCACCTTCTACAAGTATCTCTCGCGGGTGTACGACACCGTCAACCCGCTGGTCTGGAACGAGGAGATGCGCGACGAGGCGCTTTCCCGGACCGGGATCGAAGGGGGCGACCGCGTGCTCGACGTGGGCTGTGGCACCGGCTTCGGCACCGAGGGGCTGCTCCAGTACACCGACGACGTACACGGGCTCGACCAGAGCGTCCACCAACTGGAGAAAGCCTGGGCGAAGTTCGGGAAGACCGACCGGGTGAAGTTCTACCGCGGCGACGCCGAGCGCCTCCCCTTCGCCGCCGACAGCTTCGACCACTACTGGTCCTCCGGGTCGATCGAGTACTGGCCCAACCCCGTCGACGCCATCGAGGAGGCCCGCCGCGTCACCAAGCCGGGCGGCACCGTCCTCATCGTGGGTCCCGACGAGCCGAGCAACAGCCTGTTCCACAGGATCGCCGACGCCATCATGCTGTTCTACGACGCGGACGAGGCCGACCGGATGTTCAGCGAGGCCGGCTTCCCCGAGCGCGAGCACGTCGTGATGCAGGCAAACCCCGGGAGCCCGCGGGCGATCGTCACGATCGCAACCGTCCCCGAGGAGTAGCCTCGCGAGTCCCCGCCCCCCCTCACTCGTCGATGCGCGTCGAGAGCGACGCGAACCGGTGGTCGCCGTAGAGCAGGTCGACCGTCAGCCGCGCGCCCGCCTCGGGGGCGGGCTCGTTCGTCCCCGCGACCCGGAGCGTCGTCGTCTCCCCGACGGTCCACTCGTCGTCGGTCTCGGGGTTGAACGCGCCCCCCGGGCCGCCGTGGAACCCCTCGGCGGCGAAGAACGGCACCGGCGGCTGGTGGGCGAGCGGCTCGCCGTTCACGCTGATCTCGACCCGGAGCGCGTGCACGTCGACGGCGTCGCCGCCCTCGTGGGAGAGCGTGATGCGGTCGCCCTCGGCCGCCACGTCGAACGACGCCGTCGGCGGTGAGACCCCGAGTGCGGCGGCTTGGCCGAACAGGACGGTGCCGAGAACGACGGCGACAGCGACGGTGATCCCGACGAGAACCACCGCGCCGAGCGCCGGGGAGACGGCGCGGTCCGAGTCGGTCGGTGCGGGGATGGCGTCGGTGGGGAGCACGCCGGGGTTGGTCGCGCTCCCCTACTTCAACTCTCGGTCAGCCTTCGATCTCCGGCGGCTCGGTCGCGTTCGTCTCGACGTAGGCCGCCGTCGTCTCGTCGCCGACCGCGAGGACGGTGTAGCTCCCCCGCGGGGAGACCGCCCAGATCGTGCCGTCGTCGCCGGTTCGGCCGATCTCGGTGCGTTCGGCCTGGCCCTGACTCAGCGTGACCGCGAGGTCGATCGGCTCGCCCGACTCGGCGTCGGTGACGGTGATCCGCAGCGGCCCGCCGGGGTAGGTGCGGTTCACGCTGACGTTGATCCCGTTGATCGTGTTCGACGCGACCGAGTCCGACCGGTACTGTTCGAGCGAGAAGCGCTGATACTCCTTGAACACGCGCTCGGAGCCGCTGTCGACGAACGCGGTCAGCGAGCGGCCGCCCCCGGAGACCGTGACGATGTTGGTCGTCCCGGAGGTCGTCGCCGAGGGATCCCCGTACCGGAAGATATCGGGGTAGCTCTCCCGGGTCACGTTGACTGCCTCGCTCGGCTCCATCGTCGCACCGTTGTCCCCGGACTTGACTGCACCGCGGAACGCCTCGCGGTGGTAGTAGCCGTCGTCGACGGTCGCCAGTTCGTACCCCTCGGGGCCGGTGGTCACGAAGAACTGTGTCGGGTCGTCGACGCCCCGAACCGCGTCGACCGCGCGCTCACGGACGGGCCCGCCGAACGTGCGGAGCTCGTACCGGATCTCGGTCGGCCGGGAGAGGCTGAACCCGTCGATCCCGTCGGCGAGTTCCGTGAGTCTGACCATCCGGGCCTCGAGCGCGTCGGCTTTCGCGGAGACGGTCGCCAGCTCGATCACGAACTCCTCGGCGGTCAGTTCGCCGGCGTTGAACGCGCGGATGGCCTCCTCCTGGCGGTCGCGTAGCGTGATGATCTCGGTCTCGACGGTCGAGGACGCCTGGATGATGCGACGACTGCGTTCGCTCTCGTCCTCGGCCGCGCGGATGTACTCGACTACTGCGGCGGTCTCGACCTCGACGGCGGTGACGTTGCCGTTGAACTCCGCCGCCGGACCCAGGTTCAGCGTCGCGCCGTCGACTTCGCTCCGCTGGACGGCACCGTCGGGCACCACGAGCACCCGGGTCTGGTTGCTCCGGTTGAACTCTCCCTCAACCTGTGCCGGCGTGGTCGTGGCGACGGTGTCGCGGGTCTGGAGGCTGTCCGTCGGCGCCGCCGGCGGGGCGCCGGCCGCGCCGATACCCGCCGGCACGGCGAGAGCCAGGGAGAGGGCGAGTGCGGCGATGATCGCGAGGGACCTCATCAGCGATACCTACCGGGGCCTCTCCCTTAAAACTCGCCGGAGCGCCCCGGAGGGGTGATAGAAAGCGTTTTGCCCGGGCGCTGTCACGCTGGGAACATGCGGTACGTCGTCGTCGCCCTCCTGTTAGTCAGCGCACTCTCGGGCGTAGGGGTGGCCCAGGAGTCGCCCGACGTCGCTGCAGCGACGACGACGTTCGACGTTGACCTCCGGGCCGACGGCGACGCGGACTGGACGGTCCGGACGACGATCCCGTTCGACACCGAGGACGAACGGGCGGGGTTCCGGACGTTTGCCGAGGAGTTCGAGGACGGTGAGGCGGCGGCCTCACCGGGGATCGCCTTCTTCGAGTCGGCCGCCGGGGCGGCGTCGACGGCGGCCGATCGGGAGATGTCGATCACGGGCGTCGAGCGTGACTACACCGTGGGCAACGCTTCCGGCACGCTGGTGCTCCACTTCCAGTGGACGAACTTCCTCGACCCCACCGGGGACGGCTACGAGCTCAGCGACGCGCTGCTGACCGAGGACGGGACGTGGCTCCGTTCCCTGGAGTCCGGCCAGGAGGTCCGGATCCGAACGCCGCCGGGCTACGAGATCCAGCGCAGCATCGAGGCCCGACAGGAGAACGACTCGCTGGTCGTCACCGGCCCCGAGTCGTTCGATCCCGAGGAGTTCTCGGTCACCTACGCCGCCGAGGAGAGCCCGGGCGAGTCGCCCGACGGTCCCGTCGACCCCGACGAGGGGGTCGACGCGCTCGCCGCGGCGCTGCTCGGCCTGCTGTTCCTGGTCGTACTCGTGCTGGCAGTGTGGCGCTGGCGCGGTGACGAGCCGATCGCCGCGGACGGCGACGACTCGTCGCCGACGGAGCCCCCGGTTACCGACGCGGACGAGTCCGACGAGGACGAGGGTGGCGTCGACCCCGAACTCCTCTCGGACGAGGAGCGCGTCGAGGCGCTGGTCGAGGCCAACGGTGGCCGGATGCGGCAGGCGGATATCGTCGCGGAGACCGACTGGTCGGACGCGAAAGTCTCTCAGCTGCTCTCCCGGATGGCCGAGGAGGGTCGCGTCGAGAAGCTCCGACTGGGTCGGGAGAACGTCATCTCGCTCCCCGACGACGAGGGCGAGGAGTAGGGTCCCTTCGCGGGCTCATCCGCGTGAAGGCATAGCGAAAGGATTTACCCCCAGCCACGGGAATTTCGTGCCGATGAAGGTTCTGGTAACCGTCAAGGAGGTGGCAGCCGTCGAGGACGACTTCGAGATCGACGGGCTATCCATCGACGATCGGTACCTCGAGTACGACCTCAACGAGTGGGACGACTACGCCGTGGAGGCGGCGGTCCAGATCGCCGAGGCCGCCGACGAGGACGTCGAAGTCGTCGCCGCCACCATCGGCCCCGAGCGCAGCGAGGAAACCATCCGGATGGCGCTGGCGAAGGGGGCCGACCGCGCGGTCCGTGTCTGGGACGACGCCATCGCCGACCAGACCCTGCTCGACGTGAACGCGAAGGCGAGCGTGTTCGAGCAGGTGGTCGCCGAGGAAGAGCCCGATCTGGTGCTGACGGGCGTGCAGGCCGCCGACGACGCCCTCGGCGCCACCGGCGTCGCGCTGGCCAACCGCGTGGGCTACCAGTGGGCGGCGGTCGTCAACGACCTCGACTACGCGGCGGGCGACGACGTCGCCACGGTTCGGCGCGAACTCGAGGGCGGCGTCGAGGAGATCACCGAGGTCGACCTCCCGGCCGTGCTATCGATCCAGACCGGGATCAACGAGCCCCGCTACGCCAGCCTCCGCGGGATCCGACAGGCCCAGCAGAAGGAGATCGCGCCCCACGACCTGAGCGACCTCGGCCTCGACGCCGAAACCGTCGACGGCGCGCTCGAACTGACCGACATGTACGAACCCGAGAGCGAGTCCGACGCGACCATCTTCGAGGGCGGCGCCGAGGAG
Source organism: Halolamina pelagica (assembly GCF_900115675.1). Classification (GTDB taxonomy): domain Archaea; phylum Halobacteriota; class Halobacteria; order Halobacteriales; family Haloferacaceae; genus Halolamina; species Halolamina pelagica. The sequence continues at coordinate 69,405 of NZ_FOXI01000003.1, forward strand.
ACCGCCACGGAGTTGGCCAACGTCCTGCGGGACAAGGGGGTGGTCGGCGAATGAGCGACGTGCTGTTCGTCGCGGAACACCGCCGCGGCGACCTGCGCGACGTGAGCTACGAGGGGATCACCGCGGGCCGCGAACTGGCCGACGCGCTCGGGGGCGACCTCCACGTCGCCGTGATCTCCGGCTCCGTCGAGGCGTTCGCGGAGTCGCTGAACACGCCGGCGGTCGACGCCATCCACACTGTCGAGGCCGGCGAGGAGTTCGACCACGACACGTACGCGGCCGCGACCGAGGCACTCCACGCCGAGCTCGACCCGGCCGCACTGCTGCTCCCGAACTCGGTCAACGGGCTGGACTACGCCCCCGCAGTCGCCGACTCGCTGGGGCTGCCCTACGCGAGCGACGCCGTCGACGTCGCGTACGACGACGGGCTGACCGTCACCCGCGAGATGTACGGCTCGAAGGTGGAGACCACCGTCGACGTGGCCGGCGACCAGTTCGTCGTCAGCATCCGGAGCGGCGAGTGGCCGGCGGCGAGCGGGGCCGGCGAGGCGTCGCTCGAGGCGTTCGAGTTCGACGCCGACTCGGTCGACGACGGCGCCCGAGTGCAGGGGTACGAGGAGGTCGGCAGCGGCGACGTGGACATCTCCGAGGCCGACTTCCTGGTCTCGATCGGCCGCGGGATCGAGGAGGAGGAGAACCTCGACCTGATCCGTGACCTGTGTGACGCGACCGGGGCGACGCTGTCCTCGTCGCGGCCGATCGTCGACAACGGCTGGCTGCCGAAGAACCGACAGGTCGGGCAGTCCGGGAAGCAGGTGACGCCGGACGTGTACCTCGCGATCGGGATCTCCGGCGCGGTCCAGCACGTCGCCGGGATGAAGGGCGCGGAGACGATCATCGCGATCAACACCGACCCGAACGCGCCGATCTTCGACATCGCGGACTACGGGATCGTCGGCGACCTGTTCGACGTGGTGCCGGCGCTGATCGAGGAGTTCGAGTAGAACCTTTTGCTGCGGGCCCCGGAGGGCCCTGGCAAAAGCCTTCCTCGCTGCCGTCGGTCGCTCGTCGGCCCGCTCGCTCGGGCGTCGCCCTCGCTCGCGGTGACCAGTCGGTGACCGGACCGCTTCGCCGCGGTGACCACCTGTCGACCGCGAACCGTTCGACGCCCCGGAACCGGCCTGATCCACCGCTCGCTTTCGCAAACACCTTATACGGCCCGGAAAAACCACGAACTGATCAGCTAATGCCCAGACCGGAAGTTCTTGATCGGATCAAGGAGGCGGAGGCCGACGCCGACGAGATCATCGAGGAGGCTCGCCGGGAGAAGGAGGAGCGGATCGCCGAGGCCCGGGACGAGGCCACCGAGATCCGTGAGACGGCCGAACGGGAGGCCGACGAACTCGAAGAAGAGCGCCTCGCGGAGGCCCGCGAGGAGATCGAGCGGGAGAAAGCGGAGATCCTCGAGGAGGGCGAGAAAGAGCGCGAAGCCCTGACCGAGGCGGCCGAAGAGAACGTCGAGGAGGCCGTGGAGTACGCGGTCGACCAGTTCGAGGAGGCGGTGCATGCTCAGGCCTAAACGGATGAGCAAGCTCTCGGTGGCCGGCTCCAAGCGGGTGATGGGGTCGGCTATCGAGGTCGTCCACGACGCCAACGTCCTCGACGTCTCCGAGTACGACGGCTCGTGGGACGGGTTCGAGCCGGGCGATCCGGAGGCCGAAGCCGAACAGGCCTCCGAGAAGCTCGTGACCGTCCGCTCGATCAAGAGCATGCTCGACATCGACGCCGAGTCGGTCGAGACCGACCGCTCCATCTCCGAGGAGGAACTGGCCACGACGCTCCCCGAGATCCAGGACCGCGTGAACGAGCTCGACGACGAGCGCGACGCGCTCCGGAACGAGCTCCGGGGTGTCGAGGAGCGGCTCGACGCCGCACGGCCGTTCGTCGACCTCGGGATCGACATGAACCTGCTCTCGGGCTACGACAGCCTCGAAGTCGCGGTCGGGCGGGGCGACGCGGACTCCGTCGAGCACGAACTGCTCGAGGCCGACGGCGTCCGCCAGTACGAGATCTTCACCGGCGACGACGTGCTCGCGGTGTTCGTCTACCCCAGCGAGCACGCCGAGGACGTGCTCGACGAGGCGCTCGTCGGCGCCGCGTTCACGGGCATCGACGTGCCCGACGCCGAGGTCGCGCCCGAGTCCTACGTCCGCGAACTCGAGAGCGAGAAGGACCGCATCGAGTCCGAGATCGAGGAGGTCGAGGCCGAAATCGCCGAGTTCGAGCGCGAGCACGCCGAGTTCCTGCTGGCCGCCGAGGAGCACCTCTCGATTCAGGTTCAGAAGGCCGAGGCGCCGCTCTCCTTCGCCACGACGAAGAACACGTTCGTCGCGGAGGGATGGATCCCGACCGAGGAGTACGAGCGAGTCAACGCCGCGCTGAAGGAGGCGCTCGGCGACCGGATCGAGGTCGAGGAGGTCGAACGCGCCGCGTTCAAGTCCGACGGCGAGGCCGTCCACGAGCAGGGCGAAGCCGTCGCCGACGGCGGCACCACGATCGGCTCGGACCAACCGCCGGTCGTGCAGGACAACAACGGGCTGGTCCAGCCCTTCGAGGTGCTGGTCGAGGCGATCGGTCGGCCCAACTACAAGGAGTTCGACCCGACGGCCCTGCTGTTCCTGACGTTCCCGGTGTTCTTCGGGTTCATGATCGGCGACGTCGGTTACGGGCTCGTGTACACCGCCATCGGCGGCTTCCTCTACACGCAGTACGACAGTCCCGGCTTCAAGAGCATGGGCGGCGTGACGATCGCGGCGGGGCTGGCGACGGTCGTGTTCGGTTTCCTCTACGGCGAGATATTCGGCCTCCACACCGTCAGCGAGGTCGTCTGGGGTGGTCACGCACCGCTGCACAAGGGGCTCATCCCCGAGTACAGCTACTGGGTGCCCGCGTGGATCCTGGTGAGCGCCATGGCCGCGCTGGTCCACCTCAACCTCGGCTACGTGCTGGGCTTCTTCGAGGAGCTCCAGTTCCACGGGCTCGAGGAGGCGGTCACGGAGAAGCTCTCGTGGATCTTCGCCATGAACGGCCTCTGGATCTTCATCGCTAGCAAGTGGTTCCAGGGCTCGAAGCCCGGGTTCATCTTCACGGTGTTCGATAGCGGCCCCGAGGCCGCCTTCGAACTCGGCTTCAGCGGCTTCCCCGTGATCGTCGGGCAGGCCGGGATCGGCCTGTTCCTGCTGGGAGCCGTGCTGCTGTTCCTCGGCGCGCCCGCCGAGGTCGTCGAGATCTTCGACGCGCTGGTGAACGTGCTCTCCTACGCCCGACTGGCGGCGGTGCTGCTGGCGAAGGCGGGGATGGCCTTCGCGGTCAACCTGTTCTTCTTCGGCGTCGCCGTCACCGGCGAGGGCGAGGAGGCGTCGTGGCACTTCATGACCGGCAAGGCCTACGAGGTCGGCGACATGTACCACGGTCACGAGGTGACCGAGGTGCTGTTCGGCGGCCTGATGCACGGCGGGGTCGCCTCGCTGCTCGGCGGGATCCTCGTGCTCGTGCTCGGCCACATGCTGGTGCTCGCGCTGGGTGTCACCAGCGCCGGCCTGCAGGCGGTGCGTCTCGAGTACTACGAGTTCTTCTCGAAGTTCTTCGACGGCGGCGGCCGCGAGTACGAGCCGTTCGGCTACGAGCGCGTCCACAGCCGCGAGGAGTAGCGGGCCGCTCGGTTTTTCCTTCGCGCTTCGATCAGTCCCGGTGAGCGACGACGCCGTCCCGATTCTCTCCCCACGTGTGTGCCGGTCTCGCACGCTCTCTTCGGCGCCTTTGGGAAGGTTTATGACCGTCGTGGGGCCAACTACGCCTGTTCGGAGACGACCGACTACGAATCCGAGTGGATACCCCTATGTTCGAAAACGCACTCCAAGTCGCAAGCCTCGTACTGCAGGACGCAAGTGGTCCGGCCATCACCTCGACGGGTATGGCGGCCCTCGCGGTCGGTCTCGCCGGTCTCGGTGCCGGGTACGCCGAGCGTGGGATCGGGTCCGCCGCCGTCGGCGCCGTCGCCGAAGACGACGATCTCTTCGTGCAGGCCCTGATCCTGACGGTCCTGCCGGAGACGATCCTGATCTTCGCGCTGGTCGCCATGATCCTGGCGTAACTTTCCTCTCCCTTTCCGCTCATGAGCTTGGAAACCGTCGTCGAGGACGTTCGAGACGAAGCCCGCGCGCGTGCCGAGGAGATACGCGAAGCGGGCGAGAGCCGGGTAGAGGAGATCATCTCGGAGGCGGAGGCCGACGCCGAGGAGATCGTCGAGCAGCGCGAGCAGGAAGTCCAGACACAGATCGACGAGGAGCGCGAACAGGCGCTGTCGAGCGCGAAGCTCACGGCCAAACAGAAGCGCCTGGAAGCCCGTCGTGACGTGCTGGAGCGGGTCCGCGAACAGCTCGAGGAGCGCGTCGCCGAGATCGACGGCGAGCGCCGCGAGGAGCTGACCCGTTCGCTGCTGGATGCGGCCGCCGAGGAGTTCGACGACGACGCGGACGTCGAAGTCTACGGCCGCGAGTCGGACGAAGCGATGCTGACGGACCTGCTCTCGGAGTACGAGGGCTGGTCGCTCGCCGGCACCGAGGACTGCCTCGGCGGCGTCGTCGTCGAGAGCGAGAGCTCCCGCGTCAGCGTGGACAACACCTTCGACTCCGTGATCGCGGAGGTCTGGGACGAGGAGCTCAAACGCATCAGCGAACGCCTCTTCGAAGAATGAGCGCAACCGGCAGTTCCAACCCGGAGTACGTCAACGCTCGCGTGAGCGCCCGGCGTGCGACGCTGTTCGACGAGGAGGACTACCGGAAGCTGCTGCGGATGAGCCCCGACGAGATCTCCCGCTACATGGAGGAATCGACCTATCAAGGACCGATCAACCGGCTGGGATCGCGGTTCTCGGGCGTCGACCTGATCGAGTACGCCCTGAACGCGGGACTGGCCGAGACGTTCGACGAACTGCTCGCGTGGGCGAACGGCCGCCTCTACGAGCAGGTCGCCCGCTACCTGCGGAAGTTCGACGCGTGGAACGTCAAGACCGCCGTCCGCGGCGTCTACGCCGGAACCGACCCCGAGGCGGTCGAGGACGACCTCATCCGTGCCGGCGAGTTCGACGACGCGCTGCTCGACCAACTGGTCGAGGCGGAGAGCGTCGACGCGATCGTCGACCTGCTCGACGGCACCATCTTCGGCGACCCGCTCGCCGCGGCCGCCGAGGAGTACGACGAGTCCGGCATGCTCGTCCCGCTGGAGAACGCCATCGACCGGGCGTACTACGAGAACCTGTTCGAGGGCGTGACAAGCGCCAGCGGCGCGGGGCCGGAGTCGGCCTACGCCGAGTACCTGCAGGCCGAGATCGACTTCCGCAACGTGCGCAACGCGCTGCGACTCGCACGGAGCGGCGCGGAGGTCGACCCGGCCGAGTACTTCATCGAGGGCGGCACGCTGTTCACCCCCGAGGAGCTCTCGACGCTCTCCCGGAACCGCGACCAGCTGGTCGAGCACATCCGCGAGAGCCGCTACGGCGACGAACTCGCCGGCGCGCTGGACGAGATGGCCGAAGCGGACAGCCTCATCGGCTTCGAGCACGCCATCGACGCCGCGCTGGTCGAGCACGCCCGCAACGCCGGTCACGCCCACCCGATGTCGGTGTGTCCGGTGATCGCGTTCGTGCTCGCGAAGGAGCGTGAGGTAGACAACATCCGTGCCATCGCCCGAGGCACGCAGGCGGGGCTCGACCCCGAGGAGATTCGGGCGGAACTGGTGGTAGAATGAGTCAGGAGATCGCCGTGATCGGGAGCCCGGAGTTCACGACCGGGTTCCGCCTCGCCGGCGTCCGGAAGTTCGAGGACGTCCCCGACGAGGAGAAGGCGGATCGGCTCGACGACGCCGTCGCGTCGACGATGACCGACGACGACGTGGGCATCATCGTGATGCACGACGACGACCTCGACTACCTCTCGCGGGGGACCCGCGAGGACGTCGAGACGAGCGTCGAACCGACGCTCGTGACGCTCGGCGGTGGCGCCGGCAGCGGCGGACTGCGCGACCAGATCAAACGAGCCATCGGGATCGACCTGATGGACGACGAGGACTAATAATGAGTCAGGCAACAGACGTCGCCGCGGAAGACCGCGGCCAGATCGAGAGCGTGAGTGGTCCGGTCGTGACCGCCGTCGACCTCGACGCCCGGATGAACGACGTCGTCTACGTGGGCGACGAAGGACTGATGGGCGAGGTTATCGAGATCGAGGGCAACGTCACGACGGTCCAAGTGTACGAGGAGACCTCGGGGGTCGGCCCCGGCGAACCCGTCGTCAACACGGGCGAGCCGCTGACGGTCGACCTGGGTCCGGGGATGCTGGACTCCATCTACGACGGCGTCCAGCGCCCGCTGGACGTGCTGGAGGAGAAGATGGGGTCGCCGTTCCTCGACCGCGGGGTCGACGCCCCCGGGATCGACATGGAGCAGACGTGGGAGTTCGAGCCCACCGTCGAGGAAGGCGACACCGTCGAACCCAGCGACATCGTCGGCGAGGTCCCCGAGACCCAGACCATCGACCACAAGGTCATGGTCCCGCCGGACTACGAGGGCGGCGAGGTCGCCGCCGTCGAGGCCGGCGAGTTCACCGTCGAGGAGACGGTCGTCGAACTCGCAAACGGCGAGGAGATCCAGATGCACCAGGAGTGGCCGGTGCGTGAGGCCCGCCCGGTGGAGGAGAAGCAGACCCCGACCGAGCCGCTGATCTCCGGCCAGCGCATCCTCGACGGCCTGTTCCCGCTCGCGAAGGGCGGGACGGCGGCGATTCCGGGGCCGTTCGGTTCCGGGAAGACCGTCACCCAGCAGAGCCTCGCGAAGTTCGCCGACGCCGACATCGTCGTCTACATCGGCTGTGGCGAGCGTGGCAACGAGATGACCGAGGTCATCGAGGACTTCCCGGAACTCCCCGACCCCCAGACCGGGAACCCGCTGATGGAGCGGACGACGCTCATCGCGAACACCTCGAACATGCCGGTGGCCGCACGGGAGTCCTGTGTGTACACCGGGATCACCATCGGGGAGTTCTACCGCGACATGGGGTACGACGTGGCGCTGATGGCCGACTCCACCTCCCGGTGGGCCGAGGCCATGCGCGAGATCTCCTCCCGACTGGAGGAGATGCCCGGCGAGGAGGGGTACCCGGCCTACCTGGCCGCGCGCCTCTCCCAGTTCTACGAGCGAGCCGGCTACTTCGAGAACATCAACGGCAGCGAGGGGTCGATCTCGGTGATCGGCGCCGTCTCGCCGCCGGGCGGTGACTTCTCGGAGCCGGTGACCCAGAACACGCTGCGTATCGTCAAGACGTTCTGGGCGCTCGATGCCGACCTGGCCGAGCGCCGGCACTTCCCGGCGATCAACTGGGACGACTCCTACTCGCTGTACCGGGATCAGCTCGACGAGTGGTTCGAGGAGAACGTCTCGGCCGAGTGGCCCGACCGGCGACAGTGGGCCGTCGACATCCTCGACGAGGAGGGCGAACTCCAGGAGATCGTTCAGCTCGTCGGGGAGGACGCCCTGCCCGACGACCAGCGACTCACGCTGGAGGTCGCCCGCTACATCCGTGAGGGCTGGCTCCAGCAGAACGCCTTCATCGAGGTGGACCAGTACTGTCCGCCCGAGAAGACGTTCAAGATGCTGGGCGCGATCAAGACGTTCGACGACGAGGCGTTCGAGGCGCTCGAAGCCGGCGTCCCGATCGACGAGATCACCGCCATCGACGCCGCGCCGAAGCTCAACCGCATCGCAACCACTCCCGACGACGAGGTCGACGAACACGTCGAGGAGCTGAAAGAGGAGATCGAAACCCAGCTTCGCGAGCTCTACTGATGAAAGAGTACAAAACAATCACCGAGATTTCGGGCCCGCTCGTCTTCGCGGAGGTCGACGAGTCCATCGGGTACGACGAGATGGTCGAGATCGAGACTGCCGACGGGGACACGCTCCGTGGGCAGGTGCTCGAGTCCGCCGACGATCTCGTCGCGATCCAGGTGTTCGAGGGCACGAGCGGTATCGACCGCAACGCGTCCGTGCGGTTCACGGGCGAGACGCTGAAGATGCCCGTCACCGAGGACCTCCTCGGGCGGGTGCTCGACGGCTCGGGCAACCCCATCGACGGCGGTCCCGACATCGTCCCCGACGAGCGACACGACATCGTCGGCGAGGCGATCAACCCCGTCTCCCGGGAGTACCCCGAGGAGTTCATCCAGACCGGCGTCTCCGCCATCGACGGCATGAACACGCTGGTCCGGGGCCAGAAGCTCCCGATCTTCTCCGCCTCGGGGCTGCCCCACAGCGAGCTCGCGCTCCAGATCGCCCGGCAGGCGACCGTCCCCGAGGAGGACGAGGCCGGCGAGGAGTCGGAGTTCGCCGTGGTGTTCGGCGCCATGGGGATCACCCAGGAGGAGGCGAACGAGTTCATGGACGACTTCGAGCGCACCGGCGCGCTGGAGCGCTCGGTCGTGTTCATGAACCTCGCCGACGACCCGGCGGTCGAGCGGACGGTCACGCCGCGGATGGCGCTGACCACCGCCGAGTACCTCGCCTTCGAGAAGGGGTACCACGTCCTGACGATCCTGACGGACATGACCAACTACTGCGAGGCGCTCCGGCAGATCGGTGCCGCGCGGGAGGAGGTCCCCGGTCGGCGTGGCTACCCCGGGTACATGTACACCGACCTGGCCCAGCTCTACGAGCGGGCCGGCCGCATCGACGGCCGCGAGGGCTCGGTGACCCAGATCCCGATCCTCACCATGCCCGGCGAGGACGACACCCACCCGATCCCGGACCTGACGGGGTACATCACCGAGGGGCAGATCGTGATGGACCGCGACCTCGACAGCAAGGGAATGGAGCCGCCGGTCAACGTCCTGCCCAGCCTCTCCCGGCTGATGGACGACGGGATCGGCGAGGGGCTCACCCGCGAGGACCACGGCGACCTCAAGGACCAGCTGTTCGCGGCGTACGCACAGGGTGAGGACCTGCGCGACCTCGTGAACATCGTCGGTCGCGAGGCGCTTTCCGAGACCGACAACAAGTACCTCGACTTCGCCGACCGCTTCGAGTCCGAGTTCGTCGATCAGGGGTTCCGAACCAACCGCGACATCGACCGGACGCTCGATATCGGCTGGGAGCTCATCTCGCTGCTACCGAAGACGGAGCTCAACCGTATCGGCGAGGACCTCATCGAGGAGTACTACGTCGAGGACGCCGACGTCGACGACGACGCCGGCTCCGAGGAAGCACCCGCGGACGACTAAGCCCGATCGCGGCGCGTGCCCGCGAGCGACCGCCGTATCGCTCGTCGGAACCGATGCCGCGATCGTGTAGACAGTCCCGTGCGACGACGGTTTCTCCCCTCCGCGTTTCTCTCCCCGTTCTCACTCGGCAAAGCGCGACCCCGTCCTTCGCGCGTGTGCGAGGAACGATCGAGCGGCGCCGACGACCGCGTCGACCCGGCGACCGCTGGTCCTTCGGTCGAAGCGCGGGGCCTCAGCAGGTTACTTAAACAACCGCGTGATACACGTTAGCAAACCGCTGAATCGGTTACGTGCGGCGGTCTCTCACGGGGTGACCACAACATCTTTATAGAACCACGGACAATCTATCGGTGAACATGAGTCAGCGACAGCGCATGGGTAACCAGCCCATGATCGTACTTTCCGAGGACAGCCAGCGAACCTCCGGGCAGGACGCCCAGGAGATGAACATCACGGCCGGGAAGGCCGTCGCCGAGTCGGTCCGCACCACGCTCGGACCCAAAGGCATGGACAAGATGCTCGTCGACTCCTCGGGCGGCGTCGTCGTCACGAACGACGGCGTGACCATTCTCAAGGAGATGGACATCGATCACCCCGCGGCCAACATGATCGTCGAAGTCTCCGAGACCCAGGAGGAGGAGGTCGGCGACGGCACCACGACGGCCGTCGTCGTCGGCGGTGAACTCCTCGACCAGGCCGAGGAGCTCGTCGAGTCCGACGTGCACCCGACCACGATCGCGCAGGGCTACCGCGCGGCCGCCGAGAAGGCCAAGGAGATCCTCAACGAGGAGGCCATCGAGGTCACCGCGGACGACTACGACACGCTGACCAAGATCGCCGAGACGGCGATGACCGGCAAGGGCGCCGAGACGGCCAAGGACCAGCTGGCCGAGCTCGTCGTCGACGCCGTCCTCGCGGTGCAGGACGACACCGGCATCGACACGGACAACGTCTCCATCGAGAAGGTCGTCGGCGGCTCCATCGAGAACTCCGAGCTGATCGAGGGCGTCATCGTCGACAAGGAGCGCGTCAACGAGAACATGCCCTACGCCGTCGAGGACGCGGACGTCGCGCTGTTCGACGGCGCCATCGAGGTCAAGGAGACCGAGATCGACGCCGAGGTCAACGTCACCGACCCCGACCAGCTCCAGCAGTTCATGGAGCAGGAGGAGGAGCAGCTCCGCGAGATGGTCGACCACCTCGTCGACGTTGGCGCCGACGTGGTGTTCGTCGGCGACGGCATCGACGACATCGCCCAGCACTACCTCGCACAGGAGGGCATCCTCGCGGTCCGTCGTGCCAAGAACGACGACCTGAAGGGGCTCGCCCGATCCACCGGCGCGACGGCCGTCTCCGCGCTCGAGGACATCGAGGAGGATGACCTCGGCTTCGCCGGCAGCGTCGCCCAGAAGGACATCGGCGGCGACGAGCGCATCTTCGTCGAGGACGTCGAGGAGGCCCGCTCGGTCACGCTGGTGCTCCGCGGCGGGACCGACCACGTGGTCGACGAGCTCGAGCGCGCCATTGACGACTCCATCGGCGTCGTGGGCACGACGCTGCTCGACGGGCAGGTGCTGCCCGGCGGCGGCGCGCCCGAGGTCGAACTCGCGCTCCAGCTCCGCCAGTTCGCCGACTCCGTCGGCGGCCGCGAGCAACTGGCCGTCGAGGCCTTCGCCGACGCGCTGGAAGTCATCCCGCGCACGCTCGCCGAGAACGCGGGTCTCGACCCGATCGACTCGCTGGTCGACCTGCGCGCCAGCCACGACGGCGGTGACTTCACCTCCGGCCTCAACGCCTACACGGGCGAGGTCGTCGACATGGAGGAGGAGGGCGTCGTCGAGCCCCTCCGAGTGAAGACCCAGGCCGTCGAATCCGCCACCGAGGCGGCGACGATGATCCTGCGCATCGACGACGTGATCGCCGCGGGCGACCTCGCCGGCGGTCAGGTCGGCGACGACGACGGCGGCGACGAGATGCCGCCGGGCGGCGGCGGCATGGGCGGCATGGGCGGCATGGGTGGCATGGGCGGCGCCATGTAAGATCGGTCCCCGCCGTTCCCACCACTGCACCGCTGTCCGACCGGGGTCGGATCGGTTCCCCGATCGCGCGACGACTCCCCGAACCTTTCTGCACTTCCGCTGCGCTCGGCCCGGTATTTATTTGTGAGTCCCGCGCCTCCTCTCAACCACCCGACTGGTCCGTCGGGTTGTCAGAGGCAGGCCGGCGGGTCCTTCCGGCCCCGCTGTGTTCGATCTGGTGCAGTGCCCGTCCAGGGCACACGCTTTCACTCGTGAACCGTCCGGAGCAGCGCCTCGAGCTCGTCGACGAACCCCTCGAACATCGCTTCCCCCTTCGCCGCACTGACGGCGCTCACGTCGCCCATCGCCCCGGAGTCGGACCACTCGGCCACGTCGAGGGTGACGTTCAGCGGCCCGGAGCCCAGTAGGTCTCCGGGCGCCTGTTCGTACTCGGTCTCCCACTCGGTCGCCTGCATGCGCTCCTCGTCGACGAGTTCCGGGTGCAGGTGGAGCATCATCGAGGTCTCCAACTCGCCGCCGTGAGCCATCCCCCCGAGGTCGCTCTCCCGTACGTCGTCGAGGAAGTACTCGCCGAGTTCGAAGTACGTCAGCCCTAGCACTTCCGTATCCGGCTGTTCGGCGCCGACGCGCTGGGTCGCCGCCGCGATCAGCGGGCGGTTGCCCCCGTGGCCGTTCAGGAAGAGCACCGTGTCGAACGCGTTCCCCAGTGCGCTGTCGGCGATCTCGGAGAGCGTGTCGCTGAGCGTGTCGAACTCGGCGCTGACGGTGCCGCCGAAGGGGAGGTGGTGCGGCGAGTGGCCCAGCCACAGCGGCGGCGTCGTCAGCACGGGAACCTCGTCGGAAACGCGCTCGGCGCCGGCGGTGGCGACGGCGTCGACGAGGACCGTGTCGGTGCCGGTCGGGAGGTGGTGGCCGTGCTGTTCGAGGGCGCCGACGGGGACGATCAGGACCGATCCCTCGCGGTCGGCGATCTCGGCGATTTCGGGGTACGGCTTGGCGGCCCACGCGACGGAGCTGGTGGTGTCGACCATGGGGTGAGTTAGCAAAGGAGTGAGAAGTAGGTGTGGGTGGCGGCGACAGAAGGGATAGGTGGGATTCGAACCACGGAATCCGCTGTGTGCGTCGAACGACACGTCCCGCTGCTCGCGGCTTCGCCGCTCGCTTCCCGAGGCGCTCACTTCGTTCGCGTCTCGCTGTCGCTCGACGGTCGTACGGGCACGGTGGGATTCGAACCCACGACCACCGGATGGCTCCCCCCGCGGGACCGCCGGGGTTAGAAGTCCGACGCTCTGTCCAACTGAGCTACGCGCCCTCACCGGACAATCTGCCTCCGAGCGCAAAAACGGTCGGGTTCGTCCCGTAGCCCTTAACCCCGATAGCCGAGAACCTCGACCCGAATGCGAATCATCGGCACCGTCGGGCTACCGGGCAGCGGCAAGGGCGAAGCCGCCACGGTCGCCCAGGAGGCGGGCATCCCGGTCGTGACGATGGGCGACGTGATCCGGGAGGAGACCCGCCGCCGCGGGCTCGACCCGAGCGAACACCACGGCGAGATCGCCAAGCAGCTCCGCGAGGAGGAGGGCGAGACCGCCATCGCCGACCGCTGTATCCCGATGGTCCGGGACGCCGCCGAGGGGCAGGACGGCGAACCCGTCGTGCTCGTCGACGGCCTGCGCTCGATGGCGGAGGTCGAGCGCTTCGTCGACGCCTTCGGCGAGGACTTCCTCCTGCTCTCCATCGAGGCCCCCTTCGACCTGCGGGCGAAGCGGCTGGGCGATCGCGGGCGCGAGGCGACCGACCTCGACCGCGAGAAGCTCCGCGAGCGCGAGGAGCGCGAACTCGGCTTCGGGATGGGCGAGGTGATGGACGCCGCCGACCTCACCATCGAGAACGACGACACGCTGGAGGCGTTCCGGGAGCAGGTCGAGGCAGTGCTCGAGCGGGGTGCGGCCGCGATCGACGAGCGGGACTCGGCCGGCAGCCGGACGCAGTCCGGCGACGTCACCCGGGGTGAACAGCGATGATCTACAGCGTCGACGTGACCATCGAGGCGCCGGTACAGGGCACCGAGGTCGCCGACCGCGTCGAGGACGCCGTCACCAACCTCTTCCCCGACGCCGAGTTCCGGCGCGAACCCGACCGGTTCGTCGCCGAGAGCCACTCCCTGGACGCCTTCTCGGACGTGCTCCACGAACAGGAGATCCTCGACACCGCCCGCCGGGAGTTCCTCAACGGGATGGACGGGGAGGGGTTCGCGTTCTCACTGAAGAAACAGCCCGCCTTCGAGGGCGTGGTCAACTTCGCGGTCGGCTCCGCGGACGAACTCGGCGACATCCGGGTCCGCGTCGACGTGCGCGAACCCGACGTGGAGTCGTTCGTCGACCACGTCGCCCCGCCGACCGAGGAGGGGCGCCCGGTCGACCCCGACGAGCGGTGAACCGATGGACGGGTCGGTCGAGGCCGGCGCCCGCGCCGGCGCGCTGCTCGCGGCGACCGGCGTCGCCGCCGTATTGACCGGGAGCCCGTTCCTGTTCCCGAGTCTCGGCCCCTCCGCGTACCTGCTGGCGACGGCGCCCGACGCGCCGGCCAGTCGGCCGCGGAACGTCCTCGGCGGCCACGCGGTCGGCGTCGTCGCGGGGCTGCTGGCCACGCACCTGATATCGCCCGGCCTGGTCGTGATCGAGCCGTTACCGGCGTTCTCGCCCGGGATGTTCCGCCTCGGCGCCAGCGCGATCGTCTCGGTCGCGCTGACGACCGGCGGGATGCTGGCGACGGGGTACGAGCACGCGCCGGCGTGTGCGACGACGCTCATCGTCGCGCTGGGCCTGCTCTCGACGCCGATCGAGGGGGCGATCGTGCTCGCCGCGGTACTGCTGTTGGTTGGCACGGACGCGCTGTTACCGGTCAGAGCGTGAGTTCGACGACCGCGAGCAACACCACGACGCCGAGCACGTCGCAGGTGTTCGTGACGACCGGGATCACCACGTCGTCGGGATCCAGCCCGTAGCGGTACGCGCCGTAGGTCGCGACGAGCGTGACTGCCACCGCGAGCACCGCCAGCGTCACGCCGCTGGCGAGCGAGATCCAGACGACCGTCCCCACGGCCAACCGAGCCCCGCCGAGCAGCGAGCGCAGCGCCCACGCGCCGGCGCCGACGGCCGGGAACAGCGTCCCCGCGAGCGCGACGGTGGCGACGGCGTTGCCCGCGAGCATCTCGTCGGTCGGCGAGAAGGAGAGCGTCCCGAGGTGGAAGGCCGTCGAGAGCCGCGAGGCGAGGACGCTCCCGAGGTTGCCCGCCGTGCCGATGGTGACGGGGACGAGCACCAGCAGCGTCGGGTAGCGGTAGAGGTCGGCCTCGAACGCGCCCAGCACCAGCCCCGACCCGACTTCGACCATCGTCAGCACGAGCAACACGGGCAGCATCGCCCGGGTGATCGCCCGGACCGACCACTCGGTCGTCACGCGCCACCCCCGGCGGCGAGCACCAGCCGCACCGCCAGCAGCAGGAAGGCGAGGCCGAACACGTCGCCGGTCGTCGTCACCACGGGGCCGACCAGCGTGTCGGGGTCACGCCCGCGGCGGTAGCCCGCGAACACGACGACCACCACCACCGCGGTCAGCGCGACGCCCGAGAGCAGCCCGGTGACGAGGCTGATCGCGACCAGCGTCGCCACCGGTGCCACGTCGTCGCCCAGCGCAGTGAGGATCAGGAACACCGCGACGGCGGCGACGACGCTGGCGAGCAGCCCGTTTGCCAGCGCGGCGGCCATCGCCCCGCGCAGCCGTCGGTTCCCGAGGTCGACGCGCGGTTCGACCAACCCCTGGTGGAGCCCGGTCGAGAGCCGTGCGCCGAGGCTGCCGTAGACGTTCCCCCGCGTCGCCAGCAGCGCCGGGACGAGCACCAACAGCCCCGGTACCGCCCGGAGTTCGGCCTGCATCCCGCCGAGGACAAGCCCCGCTAGCAGGCCGCCGACGAGGCTCACGACCAGTGCGGGTAGCGCCGCCTCGTAGGCCTCGCGGGCGACAGCGAGGAGGGTCATCGACCGGAGACACGACGCCGCGGGTGAAAAAGCTCCGCCGGCGCTACTCCTCGCCGCGCATCACCGCGATCGCGCCGAGCAGGGCGAGCGCGACCACGAGCCCGCCCCCGAGCGTCGCGAAGGCGGCGTCGTACCCCCGCGTGTCGATCAGGTAGCCGGTCACGCCCGGGGCGACGGCGCCGGCGGTCATCAGCACGGTCCGCACCACGCCCAGTCCCCCGCCGGCGGCGTCGTCGGGCAGCAGCGACATCAGGAACGCGCTCCGGACCGGCCGGAACCCGTGGGCGCCGAGGCCGAACACCACGACGGCGGCGGCGACGGCGACGACGCCCTGCACCGAGAGCAGCAGCGCCGCGCCGGCGACGGCGGCGCCGACGGTGACGAAGAGCATCGGCAGTCGCCCCACGCGGTCGGTGAGTTCGCCCGTGCCCAACTGGATCAACGAGACGACGAACAGCCCGGAGTAGAGCGTGTTCGCGACGCCCGGCTCCAGTTCGGCGGCCTCGGTCAGGTAGAGCGGGAGGAACGCCACCACGCCGTTGTACGCGAACGCGAACGCGACGGTGACGCCGACGAACAGTCCGACTCTCGGGACCGTCATCAGCTGCAGGTAGCCCGCCACCGACCCGTCGATCCCGCCGTCGCCCGACGGCGCCGTCGTTCCCTCGTCCTCGAGGTGTCTGGGAGTCCGGCGGACGAACAGCACCGTCAGCGCGGCGACGATCAGCGCGCTGGCGAGGAAGAGGCCGCGCCAGTCCGGCAGCGCGTAGGTGACCGCGAGGGGCGCGACGACGCCGCCGAAGGCGGCGACCGTGTCGAGCACCCCCAGCGCCCGCCCCGTGCGATCCCGGTGGACGGCCGCGAGCAGGCGCACGGCGACGGTCTTGTGGGCGCCGGTCCCCACGCCGATCAGTAACATCCCGCCGACGATCGCGAGGAACTCGCCCGGCACCGACCTGACGGGGCCGGCCGGAAGCGAGAGGTCCGGCAGCGGGACCGGCACCACGAGCGCGAGCGAGCCGACGGCGGCGACGACGGCGCCGCCGGCGATCACCCGGACCGGCCCCTGCCGGTCGGCGATCACGCCGGAGGGGAACTGCATCAGCGCGTAGAGGGTCATCAGCGCCGAGAACGCCAGCCCGGCCGCGGTGTTCGAGACGCCGAAGGCGGCCTGGAACGGTTCGAACAGCGGCGGGAACAGGTAGCGCACGAACTTCGCCATGAACCACAGCAGCGAGGTGAGAATCAGCGCGTCGTAGCGCGCGAGGCGGCGAAGCTCCATCCCGTCGGCGCTACCCCGGCCGCGGGGAAAAAGCGCGCGGATGCGGCGAGTCTCTACCTATCCGAACGGCCCCATGCCGCCCATCCCGCCGCCGCCGTCGCCGCCCTGCATCTTCTTCATCATCCGCTGCATGTCGCCGTCGCCCATCCCCTGGAACTGGTTCAGGGTCTGGTCCATCATCTTGTGCTGCTGGAGCAGTTCCTGGACCGTCTCCTCGTCGGTGCCGGAGCCGCGGGCGATGCGCCGGACCTGCTGGGCGCCGATGGAGCGGGGGTTCTCCAGTTCCTCGTCGGTCATCGAGTCCATGATGACCTCGAAGTTGCGCATCCGGTCCTGGGTCACGTCCATCGCGTCGTCGGGGAGCTGGTCCATCATCCCGCCGCCCATCCCGGGGATCATGTCCATCACCTGGTCGAGCGGCCCCATCTTGTTCATCGCGTCCATCTGGCGCTGCATGTCCTTCAGGGTGAAGTTCCCCTCCAGCATGTCCTCGGGCTCCCAGTCGTCCTCCTCGTCGCCGGTCTCCTGCATCGCGCGCTCGACGCGCTCGGAGAGCTGTTTGAGGTCGCCCATCCCGAGCAGCCGGGAGATGAACCCGTCGGGCTCGAAGCGCTCGATGTCCTGGACGGTCTCGCCGGTCCCGAGGAAGGCGATGGAGGAGTCGGTCTCGTTGACCGCGGTCAGGGCGCCCCCACCCTTCGCGGTCCCGTCGAGTTTGGTGATCGTGACGCCGTCGATGCCGATCGCGTCGTCGAACTCCCGGGCCTGCTCCTTGGCGCCCTGCCCGATGGCGGCGTCGAGCACCAGCAGGTTGCGGTCGGGGTCGACCGTGCGCTCGATCTCCTCGATCTCGTCGATGAGTTCGGTCTCCAGCGCGTGTCGACCCGCGGTGTCGACGATGCGCACGTCGGCGTCCTCCGTCGCTTCGAGGCCGTCGCGGGCGATCTTGACGGGGTCCTCGGCGTCGGGGTCGCCGTAGAACTGCACCTCGGCGTTCTCGGCCATCTGCTTGGCCTGCTGGTAGGAGCCCGGCCGGAACGTGTCGGTCTGGATGACCGCCGGGCGCAGCCCCTTCTTCGCGAACCACCAGGCGATCTTGGCGGCGGTCGTCGTCTTCCCCGACCCCTGGAGGCCGGCGAGCATGATCGTCTGGGGTTCGAGGGGGATCTCGGTGGAGTCGCCGACGACCTCGACCATCTCCTCGTAGACGATCTTGAGGATGTGGTCCCGCGCGGAGGTGCCGCCCGGCGGCTCCTCGTTCAGCGCGCGCTCCTCGATGTTGGAGGAGAGATCCATCACCAGGTCGACTTCGACGTCGGCCTGCAGCAGCGAGCGCTGGATCTCCTTGACGATCTCCTGGACGTCGTCCTCGTCCAGGCGGGACTTCCCGCGGAGCTTGTCCATCGTGCCCCGCAGAGAGCTCCCGAGATTGTCGAGTACCATCTTACCCCTCCCTTGACGGCCGATCCATAAACGCTTGTCCGTCCGAACGGAGCCGCGTCGGCTTCCCCGTCGCTACGCGTCAGCGAGCGTCCACACGTCGGCGTCCTCGCCCGTGCGCGTGTCGCGCTCGGCGACGCCGTCGATCAGCTCCCTGGCGAACGTCTCGGCCTCGTCGAGGGCTGCGGGAACGCCGGCCTCCAGCCGGCCGAACGCCAGCTCCGCACCCGTCCCCAGCGCGACCGGCGAGTCGTCGATGACGCTCCCGTCGGCGTACACCGCCCGAACCTGCGCCCGGCCGTCGGCGTCGCGGGCGAGCACGGCGGCGTCGGTTCCGACCGCCCCGGCGACCTCGGTAGCCAGCCGCGTGAACGGCTCGATCCCCGGGTTCCCGCCGTGGTCGACCTCGTAGCCCCGGCGCTTCCCGTCGAGTTCGCGCCGGAACTCGTCGGGGTCGCCGACGGCCGCGCCGCCGCAGTCGCCGAACGCGGCGATCCGCTCGGCGTGCTTGCTGCTGACGGTGTCGTTGCTGACGACGAGGCGGTCGGCGGCGACGACGGCGCCGCCTTCGGTCTCGAACGCGACGACGGTGGGCATGGGGGCGGATTGGGCCCCCGACGTGAAAACCTCCACCCTGCGTCGGAGTTCCCAAGTGTGCCCGCCGCCAACCCCGACCGAATGCCCTCCCGACGCGAACTGCTCGCGACGATCGGCGCCGGCGCGGCGGTCGGTTTCGCGGGCTGTACCGGCAGCGACTGCACGCCGACCGAGCCCGCGGGGATCGACTGGCCCCAGCCGGGCGGCGATCCGGGGAACACCGCCGCCGTCCCCGACGGCTCGGTCCCCGGCCGCGTCGGCGACCGCTGGCGCACGCCGATCGTCCCCGACGCCGACCTGCTCGCCTTCGCGGGCGCGGTCGTCGACGGCGACCGGATCGTCGGCCTCGCCCGGATCGCCGAGACGGGCCTCTACACCGAGTACGACCTCGGGGACGGGAGTACGGGAACGCGGGTTACCGTCCCCGAGCGGATCGCCAGTCCGCCCGTCGCCGTCGCCGGCTCCACCGCGGTCGTCTCCGCGACCGACGACGGCGCGGAGCTACGGCTACTCGGCAACGGCACGGGGGCCGGTCGATACGCGCTCGGCGACGCCCCGGCCACCCCCCGGGCCGCCGGGACGACGCTGTTCGGCGGCGACGCCGACGGCGCGTTCGCCTACGAGGTGACGGGCGGGGGGGAGCGCTGGCGCCGCGAGTTCGGCGACGAGGTCGAGGGCGGCGCGGTGTCGTTCTCGCCGGCCGTCGACGACCGGCGGGCCTACGTCGCCGTCACCAGTTCGAGCGACCGCGGGATCTACGCGCTGAACCGGTCCCATGGGGAGGTCAACTGGTCGATCGCGGGCCCGCGCGCGACCCGGGCGCCCGTGCGAACCGGCTCGCTGCTACTCGTTCCGACACCGTACGAACTACTCGCGTTCGACGCCGAAACCGGGGAACGGCAGTGGTCGACGCCGACGCCGGCGGATCGGCGGACGTTCCGATCGCCCGCGGGAACCGGGGCGGGCCCGGTCGTCGCCGACGGCGCGGCGATCCACCGGCTCGATCCGGAGACGGGCGACCTCGGCTGGTCGGTCGACTTCGACGGGGTCGGTCGCCCCGCCGTCGTCGGCGACGCCGTGCTCGCGTCGAACGGCGAGGCGACTCGGGCGCTCGAACTCGGGGACGGCAGCGAGCGCTGGCGGCTCGACGACGTGTCGCTGGTCGCGCCGCTTGGCAACGGGGTACTCGTGCGTCGCGAGGACGAACTGATCGCGTGTACGGCCTGCGAGAACTGAGGACGGGACCCGGGGCTACTCCTCGTCGGCGAGCAGCTCCGCGACCAGCGCCTCGGGGTCGAACTCCTGGAGGTCCTCGTACCCCTGCCCGGTGCCGAGGAAGAGCACGGGCCTGCCCGTGACGTGGGCGATGGAGATCGCCGCGCCGCCCGAGGAGTCGGCGTCGGCCTTCGTCAGGATCGCGCCGTCGATCTCGGCGGCGTCGTCGAATTCCTTGGCGCGCTCGACCGCGTCCTGCCCGGCGACTGCCTCGTCGACGAACAGCGTCATCTCGGGGTCGACCACGCGGTGGATCTTCTCCAACTGGGTCATCAGGTCGTTGGAGGTGTGCAGGCGACCGGCGGTGTCGCCGAGCACCACGTCCACGTCGTTGGCCTCGGCGTACTCGACGCCGTCGTAGATGACCGCGGCGGGGTCACCCCCCTGCTCGTGGGCGATCACCTTCCGGCCGACGTTCTCGGCGTGCTCGCTGATCTGCTCGCTGGCGCCGGCGCGGTAGGTGTCGCCGTTGGCCAGCACCGAGCTGTAGCCGCGCTCGCCCAGCCACTCGCTCATCTTGGCGATGGAGGTGGTCTTGCCGACGCCGTTGACGCCCGTGAACACGATCGTCACGGGCTTGTCGGCCTCGGCGATGCGCCGCTCGAAGTCGAACTGGCCGACGGAGATCACGTCAACCAGCGCGTCGTGGAGCGCGTCCTCGACCAGTTCGGCGGTCGTGTCGACCTGTTTACGGCTCTCGCCGATCAGTCGCTCCCGGACTGAGTCGAGGATTTCCTCGGCGACGCTCATCTCCACGTCGCTCTCGAGTAGCGCCATCTCCAGCGACCAGAGCGGCTCCTCGAGGTCTTCCTCCTCGATGATGACCCGCCCGGTCGCGAGGGCGGCGGCCTGGCGTAGGCGGCCGGGACCGCCGTCGTCGTCCGTCTCCTCGCTCGGCTTGCGGTCGGGCGCCGCGGCGGGCGTCGAGGACTCGTCTTCGTCGTCGGCTGCCGCTTCCGCCTCGGCGGCGGCTTCGGCCTCCTTCTCCTCGACTTCCTCCTCGACGTCCTCGCGGAACGAGCCGAGCTTATCCTTCAGTCCGTCGAACATGGGGCCTTACTGGTCGTCTTCCGCCTGCTGCTGCATCTGCTGCATCTGCTGTTGCTGCATCTGCTGTTGCATCTGCTGGGCGCGCTGTTCGAGCTCCTGGCTCTCCTGCTCGAGGTCGGCGATCTCCGAGCGAACCTCGCTGATGCGGTCGTCGAGGGACTCCTTCTTCGACTTCAGGGCGTCGATGGCGTCGGTACTGTCCTGCTCGGCCGCGTAGCCGCCGCCGAGGTCGACGATGATCTCGTCGATGTCCTGAACCTCCGCGCGGAGGTACGCGCCGCCGCCGAGGGGGACCTGGACCGTGGAGCCGGAGTCGAGCGTCTCGATCGCCTCGATGGCGTCGTCGACGCCCTCCTTCTCCGCCTGGAACTCCTCGATCTCGGCTTCCTTCTCCTCGATCTCGACGTCGAGCTCCTCGAGCTCCTGGGAGAGCTGCTGCAGCTGCTGCTGCTGCTGCTGGCCACCACCCATCATGCGGCGGTCACCTCCGAGATCTCGATCTCGGTGCGTGCGAGGTTGTGCTCGGCGCCGAACTGCGAGAGCACGTGCTCCTGGGCGACCGATTCGTTCTCCGCGTCGACGCTCCGCTCGAAGGCCTGGCGACCGTCCCGGGCCTCGAACGTACCGCTCACAGTAAACTGACTCATACCCGAGAATGGCCGGGCGAGCGGGAAGTAGCTTCCGAAAGGGTACTCCCGGGCTCACCACAGCCACGGCATCGAGCGCCGCGGGAGTGACACGGCGGTCACTCCGGTCACTCGCCGTTGTCGGACTACGTCCGGCTGGCAGACGAGAGCTTTGCTCTCGTCGACGTGGCTTCGGCTCAGTCCAGGTAGCCCAGCGTGTCCTCGATACGCCCGAGTTCGGGTCCGGTGGTGTCGCGGCCGACGACGTAGCCCGCGTCGTTCGCGACCAGCCCCGAGCCGACCAGCGGGGCGCCGTAGTTGATCGTCCCCACGTCGGCGTACACGTCGAGCAGGTCCTCGACGACCTCCAGTTCGGGCTCGCGGGCGCCGGGCTGACAGAGCACGCCCTCGTTCGTCGCCACCGCGGCGGTGCCCACCGTGTCCACGTCGCCGAGCGAGCCGCGCTCGACCGGGACCGAGAGCGCCTCCGCGACCGCGTCGACCTGCTCGTCGGTCAGGTCCGGGTGGACGTAGGCGCCGCTGTCGTTCGCGAGCACGACGTTGCCGGCGGCGTTGATCCGGCCGGGCAGCCCGTAGACGGGCCGCTCGGTCGCCGACTCGATGCGCTCGTGCTCGCGTTCGGTGACCCGCCCGGAGACCAGCAGGCCGTTCTCGTTCCCGACCGAGAGCGCGCCGACGGTGTTGGAACCGGCGACGGTGGTCGGCAGGGCGTCGACGCCGAGCTCGTCGCTCATCCCCTCGATGACGTCCTCCTCGGCGTCGGGGCGGATCAGCAGACAGTCCTCGGTCGCTCGCGCGAACACCCCGACGTACGAGGAGCCGGCGAAAGCCGCGCGGAACACAGCGTGTTACTCCGCCGGCTCCGCCTCGACGACCGTCTCGCCGTCCTCGTCGAAGCGCGCGGCGCGAACCCGAATCGAGCTCGGGGGCTTGCTACGGCCGCGCTCCCAGACGGTCTCGTTGACGGCCGGGTCCAGACGGACCTCGTCCTCATCGACGGAGAACTGGGTCGCGAGGTGCTCGGTGACGATCGCCATCGCGGCGTCGGCCCGCTCCTGCTTGGGCGCGTTCTTGGCGTCTCGCAGCGGGACGGTGACGACCCGCTCCTCGAAATCACTCGCGCTCATTACTCGTCGATGTTAGACCGCCGCCAGTTACGCCGCTTCGGGTTGCGGGTGACTTCCATGTCCGTCTTCATCATCACCCACGCGGGCACGCGGGAGTTCTGTCGCTCCTTCTTCCCGAGTCGCTTCTTCTGTGCTTTCGACTTCTTCCCCATAGTGGCCGTGAGTTCCCTCGCTCGACGTAAAACGCTGTCCATCCACGCGCTCAGGGGAGTGACTCGTACCCCAGATGCAGTTCGAGTGTGACCCCTTCGCCCTCGCGGGCGGCACGGTGGGCACCACAGGCCCGGTGGTTCCCGTCGAGCAGTACCGGCGGCCACTCGTCGGTCTGCTGCCACGCGACCGCGGCACCGAACTCCTCGTCGGCGTGCTCGGCGAACCACGCGATCTTTTCGGCGGCGTCCGGGAAGTCGTCGACGACCACGGGATCGTCCAGACGGGTGACCGCGCCCGCGACGGTGCCGTCGCCGGCGAGGTGGTCCCACGCGGGTTCCGGAAACGTGCCGAGTTCGCCGAGTTCGCCGCCGGTCAGTTCGACTGCACGCCAGTCGAGTCGGCCGTCGACGACCGGCTCTGCCGGCTCTCCGTAGGTGTCGGTCAGTTCTCGACGGAGTCGTTCGCGGTCCCAGTCGGTCGGGTCGGCGTCGGGATACTGCTCCTTCCGGGCCTCCCGCTCGATCCACTCGCGGAGGACGGTCTCGACGGCGACGGACGCACCGCGCTCGATCCAGTCGGTCACGGGCTACGTGCTGTCGGGAGAACGACCAAAGCGATTGCGGTCGGGCAGCGGTTCAGTTCCGCGTCGACTTGGAGCTGCCCTCGTTGTCGGGCGAGGAGAACTCCGCTCCCTCGACGGCCTCGGCGGTCTCGACCTGCTTCTCGATGTCGACGTGCCAGCGGTCGACCTCGTCGTCGTACTCGGCCAGCCGGTCGCTGACCTCCGCTTTCAGCTCGTCGTCGTTGACGTTGACCTCGAAGACGAACTCGGTCTCGCCGCCCCGGGAGCTCCGCTGGATGTTGGCGCTGATGAGCTCGTTGTCGAAGTAGTACGGCGCGAGCTGGGTCATCACCTTCCGGTAGACGGTGTCCTCGACGGTCCGGATCGCCTTCCGGCCCGCGGAGTCCGCGGCGCGGGTCGCGTAGTCGATCGAGTCCTGCCAGCGCTGCAGCGCGCCGTCGTTGTCGCCCTTCTCGACCTTCTCGTAGGACTCGGTCAGCTTCTCGCCCGCCGACTTGATGTCCTCCTCGGGGCCTTTCCCTTCCCGCTCGCCGGGCCCCTCGTTGATGCTCGCCTGCTCCGAGGTCTTCTCCTCGACGTCCTCGCCGAGTCGCTCGTGGGCCTTGGGACGCCACTCGTCCCACGCCTCGAACGCCTCGCCCTCGACACCGGCCTCCCGGAGCGCGCGGGTGATCCGTTCGCCGTGTTCGACGATGTCGCCCCACGAGCCACGCTGCTTGAAGCCCGCGATGCTCTCCTCCATCTTGGTGGAGCGAACGGCGCGACGACACATAAGTCCACGTAGTCCCTGTGCACGTACCGCACGGCGGTGATGCCGGTCGTACGCCCCCGTTCGGCTCGCCCGCGACGGCGCGCCACGAGCGACGGGCCGTCGACGACGAACGGCGGCCCACTTTTCTCCCCCGCGCCCCCAGCCACGGTCGATGACCGACGCGCTCTCGCTCGACGCCCCGGCGCCGGCCCGGCCCGACGGCGTCGACGCCGACTGCTGGCTGGCCTGTATCGACTGCGGCGAGACGTACCCGCCGTTCGCGGCGGTGCGCTACGCCTGCGACGACTGCGGCGGCCTGCTCGAAGTCCGCTACGCCGACCTCCCCGACTGGGACGCGTTCGACGGCCGCGGCGTCTGGCGCTACGCCGCCGCGCTGCCGTTCGAAACCGGCCGAACCGGCCCACTCGACCTCGACGAACCGGCCGGCGACGGCGGCCGACAGGGCGCCGCCGACCCCTGCGGCGTCAGTCTCCCCGAGGGCGACACGCCGCTCTACGAGGTTCCCCGGCTCGAGGACGAACTCGGGGTCGACCGCCTGCGCGTCAAACACGAGGGGATGAACCCCACCGGGAGCTTCAAGGACCGCGGGATGACCGTCGGCGTCGGCGCCGCCGCCGCGGTGGGCGTCGACCGCCTCGCCTGCGCGTCGACGGGCAACACCTCCGCCGCGCTCGCGGCCTACGGCGCCCGCGCCGGCCTCGAGACGCTCGTCCTCCTGCCCGCGGGCAAGGTCGCCGCCGGCAAGGTCGCCCAGGCCGCGCTCCACGACGCCCGCATCCTCGAGGTCGACGGCAACTTCGACGACTGCCTCGACCTCGTCCAGGAGCTCGCCAACCGGGGCGAGGCGTACCTGCTCAACTCGCTCAACCCGTTCCGCCTGGAGGGCCAGAAGACGATCGGCCTCGAGATCCTCGAACAGTTCCGTGACGAGGAGGGTGGGTTCCCCGACCGCATCGTGCTCCCGGTCGGGAACGCCGGCAACACCGCGGCGCTGTACAAGTGTTTCCGCGAACTCGTCCAGGCGGGCGCGCTCCCCCGCGAGGACGTGCCGAAACTCACCGGCGTGCAGGCCGCCGGCGCCGCGCCCTTCGTCGAGGCGATCGAGAACGGGGCGGAGACGGTCGAGCGCTGGGAGACCGTCGAGACGCTCGCGACCGCGATCCGGATCGGCGAGCCCGTAAACGCCCCGAAAGCGCTCCCGGGCGTCCGAGAGACCGGGGGCACCGCCGTCGCCGTCGACGACGCGGCGATCACCGAGGCCCAGCGCGACCTCGCTCGGGAGGGGATCGGCGTCGAACCAGCCTCCGCGGCCTCGATCGCCGGTCTGCGGGAACTCCGCGACCGGGGCGTCGTCGACGCCGACGAGCGCGTGGTCTGTCTGACGACCGGCCACCTGCTGAAGGATCCCGACGCGGCGACCGCGGCGGGCGACGACCCCGAACCGGTCGGCGCCGACGTGGACGCGGTGCTCGAACTGGTGGGGGAGTAGTCGGAACGACGGCTCGCGAGGGTAGCGCTCGCGCTGGCCGGTCGTGAAAAACGGGAGAACGGACCCGCGTTAGCGGATGACGTCGACGTTGCTGTCCCTGTCGTCGGGCTCGTGCCCGCCGCCGTCGCGCGCCGCACCGCCGCGCTGGGTCGCGGTCTGGGCGTTGCTCTTGGCGTCGAAGTCGACGTCCTCGAGGTCGTCGTCCCCGAGCGCGCGCCGGGACTCGTTGGCCTGCTTCTGGGTGCTCGAGCCGAGCACCTGTGCGGACTGGACGCCGGTCATGATGGCCATGACTCGCACCTTGCCCTTGTACTCGTCCTGGATCCGGGCGCCCCAGATGACGTTGGCGCTGGCTTCCAGTCGCTCGGTGATGTTGTCGGCGATCCCCTCAGCCTCTTTCAGCGTGAGGTCGGGACCGCCGGTGATGTGGACGAGGCCGCCGGTGGCACCGCGGTAGTCCACGTCCAGCAGCGGGTGGTTCATCGCGTCGTTGACCACCTCTTCGGTCTTGTTGGAGTCCTGCGTCTCGCCGACGAGCATCACGGCGACGCCGCCCTGATTCATGATCGTGGACATGTCCGCGTAGTCCAGGTTGATCAGCGACGGCTGCGTGATGGTCTCGGAGATACCCTTGACGGTCTCGGCGATGATCTGGTCCATCACCGAGAACGCCTTCCCGATCGGGAGGTTGGGCACGTAGTCGAGCAGTCGGTTGTTGTCAAGGACGATGATCGAGTCGGCCTCCTCGCGGAGCTTCTCCAGCCCCTCCTCGGCCTTGACCGTGCGGGCGCGCTCGACGTTGAACGGCGTCGAGACCATCCCGACGACGATGGCGCCCTGCTCTTTGGCGATGTTGGAGACGACCGGCGCCGCGCCGGTGCCGGTACCGCCGCCCATCCCGGCGGTCACGAACACCAGGTCCGCGTCGCCCAGCACCTCCTTGATCGTCCCCTGGGCCATCTCGGTGGCGCGCTCGCCCATCTCGGGGTCGCCACCCGCACCGAGCCCCTGCGTGAGGGATTTGCCGACGAGGATCTTCGTGTCGGCCTCGATCATCTTGAGGTGCTGTTTGTCCGTGTTGATCGCGACCGTCTCGGCGCCGTCGACGCCGATGTTGTAGAGCCGGTTGACCGTGTTGTTACCGGCGCCGCCGGCGCCGACGATGACGATTCGGGGGTCCCCGAACTCGTCGTCGTCGCTTTCGACGTCCTCCATCGACCGCTGCTCGGCCTCCGCGTTGTCGAGTGCGTCTTGAACGATGTCCTGCATGTATTACACCTTGGCCCAGCTGCGATCGCGACTCGTCCCCTCGGACGCGTCGCTCTCGTTGATCATTTCGCGGACGGCCGACCGGATCGCCTCGCTCCGGTTCGGGAACTCCCCGGTCTCGACCATCTGTTCGACCTCTTCCACCTGTTGTCGCGGTATTCGCAGTGTGACACGCTCCATTGTTGGTTTCCCCCGGTAAGACGAACCGGCGCGAGCCGTCGTCCACAGTCCCGTCCGGCCGGGGTCCCCGCCCCGTCCGGCGCTGTAAGACGACCGTCTTACGCGTACCTACCAACGTAGCTATCCATTAAAAAGCTACCGCCGATTTCACCGGAATGTAAGACACATCCGTCGGACAGCGACTACGGGCGATCGAACACGTCGGAGTTCGGGTTGCGGCGCCCACACCCCGGACAGAACGTCCAGTCCGCCTGGATCTCCTCCCCACACTCGCAGTGAGCCCGGCGTTCACGCTCCTCGCCGCAGTTCGGACAGAACGAGTGTCCGGGTTCCAAGCTCTCTCCGCACTGTTTACACACGTTCTCCTCTTCGCCCCTCGTCTCGTCGTCGGCAGTCCGACGCGCCGCCCCGTCGACGGCTGTCGGCGCGGCGCCGTCGAAGCTGATGTTGACGGTGAGCTCCGGCGTTCCGGGCTCGTCGTCGACGCGCACCTCCGGTGTCGCCGCCACCTCCCGCCCGTTCCCCACCTCGGGGTGCCGGTCGAGGAACTCCCGTAGCGCCTCGCGCATCACCTCGCTCTTCGAGGCGTCGAGCACGTCCAACTGCTCGACGAGCGCGTCGTCGGCGCGGAAGGTGATCTTGCTCATGGCCCGAGGTTGACAGGGACGCGTTAAGTAGTTTCCCCAGCGCGTGCATCCGTCGCGCTCGCGCACGCGTAAAAGAACGATAGCGTCCCCTCGGAAGCCATAAACCCCCTGCGCCGATTACTACGGGTATGGAGTACGAGGAGCAACTCGACCGGGCACTCGAGAACGTGCCCGAACTCGGGGGGAGCGACGACCGTCTCAGCGTCCCCGACCCGGAAGTACAGAAAGACGGGGCGTTCACCCGACTCACCAACCTGAAGGAGATCGCCGACGCGCTCTCGCGGGACGCCGAACACCTCCACCGCGAGATCCAGGGCGAACTCGGCACCGCCGGCCAGCTCGGCGAGGGCCGCTCGCGCTACAACGGGAGCTTCTCCGCGAAGGAGTTCCAGGCGGCCATCGACAGCTACATCGAGGAGTTCGTCCGCTGTTCGGAGTGTGGCCTGCCCGACACCCGGCTGGTCAACGAGGACGGCACGATGATGCTGCGGTGTGAGGCCTGTGGGGCGTTCCGCCCGGTCTCCAAACAGTCCACCTCCAGCAGCCAGCAGACCTCCACCGAGATCGAGGAGGGCGAGACCTACGAGGTCGAGATCACCGACACCGGCCGGAAGGGCGACGGCGTCGCCAAGCGCGGCGACTACACCATGTTCGTCACCGGCGCCGAGGAGGGCGAGACCGTCCGCGCCCGTGTCAACAACGTCTCGGGCAACCTCGTGTTCGCGCGGAAAGTGAACTGATCCGGCGCTCCCGGTCACGCTGGCCGCCACTCCCTTGTCCGTCGGCCCCCGAACTCCTCGCATGGCCGACGATATTCCCGCAGACGAGAAGGCGAAGCGCCGCCAGCGCGAGCGCCACGAGCGCCAGGCCGAGATCCTGGAGGAGTTCGAGGAGGCCGTCGACGACGTGAAGTTCCCGGTCCACTCCGCCGAAATCCGGGCGGAGCTCCGGGACGCCCCGGACGAAGTCGTCGGCGAGGGGGAGTCGCTCGGAAGCGTGCTCGATCGTCTCGACGACGAGTACGAGGACCCACAGGCCGCCCGCGAGGCGATCCTCGAAGAACTCGGCGAGGCCGAGCACGCGAAACCCGCCGAGACCGAGCGCAAGGAAGCCGCCGAGACCGAGCGCGAGACTACGGGCGTCGTCGACGAGATCGACGACGACGAGTTCTGAACCCGCTGCAGCCTGTTTTCACCTACTTTCGACGACGGCACGCCGCTGGAGCACGACCGTCGCGACGGCGACGACGACGACGGCGACCAGATGGCCGACCACCGCGGCCACGAGCACCGGGTGATCGAGCACGAACGGGACCAGCATCACCTGCACGCCGGCGAACAGGACGTTGAGCGTGTCCAGTCGGGTGAGCTTCCGGGTGGTCCCCGCGTCGAAGCCGTACCGGATCGCACGCCAGAACCCCACCACCGTCGCCCACCAGCAGGCGCCGATGCGGTAGATCACGTCCCAGCTGATCAACAGCAGCAGTACGACCGCCACCACGGGCGGCTCCGACCCCAGCAGGTCGGTCAGCAGCGACCCGCCGTCACCCGGGTCGACGACGAACAGGTAGGTGACGAACAGCACGAACGCGAGCACGCTGAGCGCCAGTTCGATGCTGGAGCCGAACAGCAACCGACGGTACCCCTCGGGTGGCTGAAGCTGGCGGACCGTCCGACTGAACGTCAGCATCAGCCAACTCCCCGCGACGGCGACGGCGATGGCTGCGGTGGCGGCCGGCACCGCGGTCCAGCGGTCGTAGACCCCGGCCACGACGAGGACGATCGCCTCGAACACGACGAACTGAGTGACCAGCGCGGCCCGGTCCGAGAGGTCGAGTCCCGGCACCGCACCGATGAGGCTCTCGTACACCCACGTCTCCCCGTACTGTGGCGCCATCAGCGACCGCCCGGGGCGGCCGCCTCTCCCCCGATCGCCCGCTCGACGGCCGTCTCGAACGGCGTGAGTTCGACCGGCACTAGCGACCGAATGCGGTCGTCGGTCACCACCACGTCCGTCGCCATCCCGTCGATCAGGGGGTAGGCCACCCCGGCCGGCACGTCGGTGACGAGGTCGACCCAGTACGCCGAGAGCCGCGGCGTGAGGACGGGAATCGGGATGATGATCGGCTCTCGTCCCGTGAGGATCTCCCCGACCGTCGCGAGCATCTCGCGGTAGGTCAGCACCTCCGGGCCGCCGATCTCGAACGTGTCGCCGGCCGTCTCGGGGGCGTCGAGGACCCCCACCAGATACGCGATCACGTCGGCGATCGCGATGGGCTGGACCCGCGTCGAGACCCAGCGCGGCGTGGTCATCACCGGGAGCCGGGAGCTGAGCTGCCGGACGATCCGGAAGCTCGCGCTCCCCTCGCCGATGATCACGGCCGCACGGAGTACGGTCAGGTCGTGCGCGCCGCGGCCGAGCACCGTCTCGACCTCCCGGCGCGAGCGGAGGTGGGCCGAGAGGTCGTCGCTGTCGACCCCGAGGCCGCTGAGGTAGACCACTCGCTCGACGCCGGCCCGTTCGGCCGCGTTGGCGAAGTTGTGTGCGCCCCGTCTGTCGCGTTCCTCGAAGCCGTGACCGCCGCCCATCGCGTGGATGAGGTAGTAGGCGGCGTCGACGCCGGCCAGCGCGTCCGCGAGTCCCGCAGGTTCGAGCACGTCGCCCTCGAACACGGTGACGCCGTCCGGCGGGTCGTACCCCGTTCGGTCCCTGACGAGTACGGACACGTCGTGTCCGGCGTCCAGCAGCGCCGGAACCAGCCGTTGCCCGACGAAACCGGTGGCGCCCGTGACGAGAACGTCCATACGACCGAGAGGTCGCCGTGGTGCTTAGGTGCTGTGACGGTAGCGACACCCCATCACCCGCCGTCCGCTCGAACGACCACCGTCAGCGCCGTCTCGCCGCGGTCGTCGACGACCCGGAGGTCGTACGCCACCGCGAGCAGGTGGGTCTCGTCGGCCCGTTCCTGCACCACGATCCCGCCGATCGCTTCGCAGTCGCCGAACAGCCGCCCCGGCCCGGCGGGACAGTTCGCCGCCGCCCACGCGCTCGCGGCGCTGCCGTTGCGCTCGATCCGGACGGCGACGCCGCGCTCGACCTGTGCGGTCTCGATATTCCGCTCTCGATCCGTGAGCGACGCGTTTACGAGCCGAACCGCGCCGTCGCGTCCCGCCCACGGATGGCCCGTCACCTCGCCGCCGGCGTCGTACACCGCCCGTTCGAGCAGCCGGACCGTCTCGCTTCCGGGCGTCTCGGGCTCGGTCGACGCCGCCACGTCCCCGTGGTAGCCCAGTTGGAGGTACGCGAACCCGAGCGGAACCAGCGCGAGCGCGAGCACCGCCGCCGCGGCGAGCACCATCTGCCCCCGGTTCTCGCGGCTCACACGTACCACACCCAGATCGTGACTCGGCCGCCGACGGTGGGCACCGTCGCCCGGCCGGTCGGCACGTCGGTCGGTCGCTGGAACCCCACCGCACCGTGTGGCGTCAGCACCCTGTACATGAGGTTCCCCGGCAGGATCCGCTCGATGCGGTGAGCCAGGGCGTCGCGCTCGCGTTCGAACGCGCTCGCCGATCGAGTCACCTCCGAGAGCCGAGTCAGCCCGTCGTGACGCGGCGGCTCGCGGGAGAGCACCGTCCCGGCGTCGTCGGCGTACCGGTCGAGTTGGGCCTCGTCGACGCCGGCGGCGGGGAGACCGAGCGCGAAGGTCGCGGTCGCCGCGAACAGGAGGAGCACCCCCACCCCCGCCTCGACCATCGTGAGCGAGAGCTGGCCGCGATCAGTCATCGACGGTCACCCGGAGCGTCGCCTTCTCAGTTCGCAACGGCGTCGACTCGATCCCGACCTGTGCGGTGCCGCCCTCGAAGCCGAGCGTCGTCGTCTCGTCCCGCGAGGGCTCGACGACGAACTGGCCGGCGAGGCCGCCGGGGTCGTGGAGCACGATCCGCCCGTTCACCCGGACCGTCTCGACGGTCGATCCGGCGGCGAAGGTCAGTTCCACGCGGTCGGTCCGACGGGGGAGCGTGAGGTCGTCGCCGTTGTCGACGGCCACTGACCGCGAGCGTGTGGTTCGCTCGGCGACGAGCACCACGCGCTCGACAGTCGCGCCTGTGGGGTCGCCGCGTTCGACCAGCGTCTCGCCGCCGAGTTGAACTCGCACGGATCGGTTCGCGGTCGGCGGCGCCAGCGAGTCGAGCGCGGCGGGCGAAAGCTCCGCGACCGCTTCGCCGTCGAGGACGTTCTCCCGAACCGTCGTGGCCTCGGCGCTCACCAACCGTTCGGCGGCGACGCCGGCGACGCGGCGGTCGCCCGGGTCCCGGTCGGCACCAGCCAGCGCGCCGTCGGCGACCACCAGCCCCAGCGTCGCGGCCGACACCAGCGCGGTCAGCGCGACCGCCAGCGAGAGCAGGTTCGCCTGCGCCCGCGTGCCGTTCATCGCTCCCCTCCGAGCTCCTCGCGCGCGGTGAGTTCGACGTGCAGTCCGTCCGCGGTGTCGGTCACCAGCACCACCGCGTCGTCGCTGCTCCGCCACGCGCCGTCGACGCGGTCGACGCGTTTCGGGAGTGCGAGGCGGGCGCTGGCGTCGACGGCCGACGACGGATGATCGAGTACCAGCGTCCGGTTCTCGACGACGATATCGTAGTTCTCGCCCCGGATCGACCGCGGCAGATCGACGCGATGGACCGTCCGAACGGCTCTCGCGCTCGGCGGAACGGCGTTCTCGACGCGCTCGGCCGCAGCGACGACGGCGCGGTCGCCGACTTCCCCGCCGACCGCGTCGCGGTAGTCCGGGACCGCGCCGCCGTAGAGCGCGGTCGTGAGCACGCCGACGAACAGCACGACGACGCCGACCTCGAGCGCCTTCCCGACCGCCGGGGTGAGCGCGCGGTCGTCACCGCCGAGATCGCGGCTCACGTCTCCACCTCCAGTTCCGTCTCGTGGAGCACCAGGTATCCCGTCCGCTCGCCGGGGAACCGTGCGACGACGCTCGGGTACGTGTCGCCGTCGAACGTCCGACGGCGCACGCTGGCGTTCCCCTCGGCGAAGTAGTCCGCCCACGCGCCGGGGGTCGCGGTCTCGATCGCGAGGCGGTACGCGCCCTCACCGAGCGCTCGCCGGTCGTGGCTCGTGTCGGTCCGCAGCGTCGCCGTAACGCCCTCCCCACCGACCGAGACGGTGTCGCCGGTTCTCAGCACGGGTAGCCCGAGGAGCAGTAACCCGTCCCCGGTCGCGATCGGCGGCGCCTCGTCCAGTACCGACGCGTTCCCGCTGCCGCGGGCGACGCCGCCGGCGAGGAACGTGACCCGGCGATCGCCGGCCTCGAACACGAGCGCGTTCGCCCGGTGTTCGGCCACGACGCCGTCGTCGTCGAGCACGCGGACCGTGCGCGGTTCGACCGTCAGGCGTCCCTCGCCGAACGCGAGTTCGTGGCGGTGGATCCCCGTCGACTCCGAGGGCTCGATCGCGGCCAGCGAGTCGGCGACGCGGTCGGTGTCAACGGCCGCGGCGTTGCTCTCGATCACGGTGCCGACCCCCGCCGTGAGCGCGCCCATCGAGACCGTCGTGATGGCCAACAGGAGCGCGACGCCGACGACGTGGGACTGCGCGCGCCCTTCCGGTCCGTTCTCGCTCACGCCAGCCCCACCCCCGCGAACACCGCGGCCGCGAGCGCGCCGAGCAGGCTGGAGTGCAGTAGCGCGTCGTAGGGACCGCGGCTGGCCATCCCCGCGAACCAGCCCGCGGCGATCGCGGTGGCGACGGCCACGACGGCGAAGCGGAAGCGCTCCCGCTCCGGCCGGATCGCGTCGGGGTCGAGCGCGAACCCCGCGGAGCCCGGCATCGCCGACAGCTGTGCGAACCCGTCGAGGACGTAGAGGTCGACAGCGACGACGATCCCGACGACCAGCAGCGCGGTCACCCAGCCCACCGCGACGTACACCGCGAGGTCGCTCCGCAGCGCGCGTTTCTCGTGGTAGAGCTGGCCCACTTCGGTCTGAAGCGTCTCGAACACGGCCTCGGTGTCGCTGCCGGCGTTGAGCGCGCCCGTCACCAGCCCCATCGTCTGGGCCGCGAGCGGCGTCCCGACGCGATCGACGAACCGGGAGAGCGCTGCGGTGCGGCGGTCGGTCCCGTTCGGACTGTCCGACAGCGAGAGGTCGAACGCCAGCGACGCCACGTCCGGCCCGAGCGGGCCGAGGTCCACGTCCTCGGCGACTCGCGCGACGGCTTCGCCGAAGGGGCGGCCGAGCCCGACGTGGCCCGAGACGACGTGGACGAACTCCTGGATCTCCCGGTCTTTCGCGTCGTCGATCCGCGCGCGTCGGAGGGCGACGGTGCCGACCGGCACGCCCCACGCCACGTAGCCCGCGAGCAGGGCGGCCAGGGGGTGGATCCCGGCGACGTGGCCCGCACTGACCCCGACGGCGGCGAGCGGCGCGAGCACGACGCTGGCACTGGCGGGGTTCGTCGGCGTCGAACGGATGGTCTCGACTGCGCTCTCGGGGCGGCCGTAGGTCACCTGTCGCTCGGTCGGGCGGAGGTGGCCGACCGTCGACGCCGCGCCGGCGCCGACGAGCAGTACGAACCCGGCGGCGCCGTAGATCAGCACCGCACGCAGGGTGATCGAGCCCAGCGGCGTCGAGACCGGCCGCGAGAGCCCCGGCGCGAGCACGCTCATCACGGTGAGCACGACCACCAGCAGCGCCGGCATCACCAGCAGCACGACGAACAGCTCCGCGATCAGTTCGAGGAAGCCCTCGTTGCGCCGCTGGGCCTGGGAGCGCTGGTGGCCGAGCATCCGCGCCTCCAGGTCGAGGTAGTTCGCCAGCGCGTCGCCGCCCTGCTCGCTGTGCTCGCGGAACTTCAGCAGGAACGGCGCGAGCGTGTCTCTCGACGGCGTGTCGCGGGCGACCCGGCGCAGTCCCTCGTTCAGGCTTCCGGTGAGCGCGGCGGTGTTGAGCACCTTCCGCGCCGCGACGGCGGTCTCGCCGTAGGCGTCGTTCTCGGCGACTTTTCGCAGCATCGCCCGCGGGCCGTCGGCGCCCGAGGAGAGCGCGTGGAGGTACCGGGCCGCGCCGGGGAGCGTGCGCTCGATGTCGGCCTGCCGGGCGCTCGCCAGCCAGCCGAGGTAGCGACCGCCGAGCGCGACCACTGCCCGCCGGGTGACGAACCCGACCGCACTACCGACGACGATGCCGACGACTAGGCGGGGCGGGCGCGGCGCCACACCCACGGGTGCGACGCGGGCGAGCAGGCGCGCAACCCCGTCGTACGCGCCGGACGGCGCCGCCAGCGCGATCGCGAGCGTGGGGACGACCACGAGCACTGCCGTCACCCACGCCAGCCCGTGGAGTCGCGCGACGTACACGTCGAAGCCGATCCCCAGATCCGTCCCGCGGTACTGTTCGCGGTGTGCGCTGTGGCGCGCGGCGTCGGCCTCGCTCGCGAACAGCGTGTACAGCGTCCGGTCGAGCACCGAGAGTCGGGGGCCGGCGTCTCGCGTCCCCGTCTCGCCGGTTCGGGCGCCTCGTTCGAGACTCATCGCTCACCCTCCCGCGGCCCGTCGTCGCCGCCGTCGGCGACCGCGGTGCGCTGGAGGCGCTCGACGGTCGCGGCCTCGTCGGTTCGGAGGTTCGCGAGCAGGTCGAACAGGGCGTCGAACTCGGTCACCCCCTCGTCGTCCAGGAACTCGACGTAGCGCCGTTTGCGACGGAACTCCCCCTCGACGGCGTCGGCCGAGCGGTCCGTCGCGGCCGCGATCCGGTGGAACAGCCGGAAGCCGCGCTCGTCGGGGGTCGCCGGGTCGGACGGGCCGGCAAGCGAGAACGAGCCGTCGACGTCCCGGCTGAACACCTCGTTGCAGTGGATCGTGGTGTCGCCCTTCTCGATCACCTCGCCCGCGCCGGGCGGGAGCCGCTCGGCCTGTTCGGGCGAGAGGAACTCCACCGCGCGGGCCACGTAGCGCTCGCCGTTGGAGTGGTGCGGGAAGACGACGAGGTCGATCTCCTCGAGGAGGTAGGCCGGAACGTCCTGCTCGACGACGCGGTTCACGAGCGTCCGGACGTCCTCGGCGTGGGTGGTGCCGACGACGCCGTGGCCCGTGTTCACCGTCTCGGCGAACGTCTCGAAGCTCCCGGGCGTGTTGATCTCCGCGATGACCTCGGTATCGGGGTTGAGGTAGTTGGACTCGGTCATGAGGTCCGCCATCGTCACGCGCTTGTACTCGCTCTCGTGATCCCGCGTCGTCAGGGAAACGCCGGTCTCGTGGGGGAGTCTGACCTCACGGCTCCCCTCGTCGATGGAGACCGGGCGGTCGTCGAAGGGGACAAAGGGCATGTGGGCGTTCATCAGCGTCGTCTTCCCGACCCCGGTCGGCCCGGAGAACAGCACCACACCCTGATGCTCGTAGCAGAGCCACAGCAACGCCACGAGGTCGACAGAGAGCGTGCCCCTCCGGAGCAGATCGACCGGCGTCATCGCCTCGGCGGCCTGCTTCCGGATGGAGACGTACGGGCCGCCCTCGCTGATGACCGGGAGCGCGACCGCACAGCGAACCGTCTCCTCGATGCCCGGCGGGTCGAGGTTGACCTTCGCACTGGGGTTCGAGGCGTCGAGTTCGACGCCGTCGCCCGCCGCGAGCTGGGTGACGACGTTGACGAAGGAGCTCTCGGCGTCGAACGCCAGGTTCGTCGGCACCCGGGCGCCGTCGGCGATGTCGCTGCGCGGTACGACTTTCACGCGCTCGCCGACGCGGTTGGCCTCGATGTCCTCGAGGTTCGGGTCACGGATCGGCACCGTCAGCGGCCCCTCGCCGACGTAATCCCGGAGGACGTGGTAGACGAGGTCGTCCAGCCGGTCCTCGGCGTAGCGGTCGTCGACGGGCGGGATCCCGACACCCAGATCCGCGAGCGCCGAGCGAACCCGATATCGGGCTGAGGCCAGCCACTCCCGGGTGTTCCGCCCCGTCAGTCGGCGGGAGAGCAGCCGGCGGGCGCGCTCGGCGACGAACGCGCGCCGGTCGGTGCCGTCGCCGATCACGTCCTCGGTGCTCGCCTCCCAGACGCGTTTCTTACACTCCGCGATGAGTTCCTCGTCGCCCGGCAAGAGGTCGGGCTCCAAAACGGCGTAGCGCGTCGCGAACCGATCGCTCCCCAGCAACCCGTCGCGGTAGACGACCACCGGGACCGGGTAGCCCGCGAACGCGACCTCGTAGCGCCGCAGCCGCTCGGCGGCGACGCGGTCGACGAACTCGCTGTCGGCGTCGAGATCGGTCACTGCGGGGGCGAAGTCGGTCGTGTGGACGACCAGCTTCCCGTCGGCGGCGGCCTCGCTGTCGGCGACGCCCACGTCGTCGTCCAGCGCCAGCGGTGTCGCGTCGCCCAGGAGGCGCAGCTCCCGGAGTGCGTGGTAGTTCAGCCGTCGCCGCGCACCCGGGCCGCCCGAGAGCAGGCGGTCGAGCGTACGCTCGTACTTCGGCGAGAACCCCGACTCGGCACGTTCGACGGCGCCCTGCCGAGTGAGGGGACGCCGGCGCTGTGTGTCGGCGAAGTGTTCGCGAACCCGGTCGAGGATCGCACACTCGCTCGGTGAGAGCGGCGGTTCGCGAGCGTCGTAGGCGAACTCGGTCGCTCCCTCGCCGTGTTCGGCGGCGTCGCGCCGGGAGACGGTGGCGACGACGCCGGGGGCGCTCTCGTATTGGGCGAGCGTCTCGGGCGCGTACCACGCGTCGGCGTCCTGCGGCGGCGTCGGCGCCGGCACGCGGTCGAAACCTGTCGATGGCGCGGACATACCAGTTGGCCAGCGTTGGCTCGTTCTCCGACATAAGGATTTGGTTTATTCGAACATTCTCCGAAAGGAGTGTCCGGAGGGCCGGCCGGGGCACCGAAACCGACCGATCAGCCTGCTTAGGCGTCGCCCACCTTCTCGGTCACCCGGAAGTCCTCGGGCGGGTCGAGGATGCCGGCGATCGTCCCCATCGAGTGGACGAGCGTCACGACCGGCGCCAGCGGCACGGCCGCCGCCCACGTCAGCTTCCCCTCGCCATAGTAGGCCACGCCGCGGAGGTACCAGAACGCCGTCAGCAGCCCCAGCGAGATCGAGAGCAGGGTTACGGCGTCGGTCGCGGCGACGCCGACGCCCAGTATCGCCAGCGGGAGGACGACCAGCGTGACGATCGGCGAGAGCGCCCACGCGTAGTTCCGGACGCGGGTCAGCAGCTGGTAGCCGGGCGGCAGTTCGGCGGCGGCGCGGACGTTGCCCGCGGCCCAGCGGCGTCGCTGCTGGGTGATCTCGCTAAGCGACGGCGGCGCCTCGTTGGCACACGTCGCCGTCGCGAGTTCGAACGTGAAGTCGGGGAGCTGCTGGGCGGCCGCCCAGACGAACGCCGTGTCCTCGACGAGCGTCTCGCGGTTCCACGTCACCTCGTCCTCGACCTCGCGCCGGACGGCGATGCCGCCGCCCCACGCGAACAGCGGAACCGAGAGCCGTGCGAACGCCCGCTGCTCGATCTGGACGCCCATCCGGTACACGTCGCCGAGGTAGGAGAGCACCGAGTCGGTCCGGCGCGGGCGCTCGCGGAGTTGGACCACGTCGGCGTCCGGCAGCCCCTCGAAGGACTCCAGCAGGCTGTCCTCGTCGAGGTAGAGTACGAACTCCCGGTCGGTCCCGAGTCGCTGCCGGGCCCACTCGATCGCGCGCCCCTTCCGGACGGCCTCGGCCTCGAACTCGTCGGGAACGACGTGGACGTCGGCGCCGGCAACGTCGATGGACTCCTCGGCGATCACGTGCACGTCGTCGAAGTCGGCGGGCAGGGAGTCGACCGTCTTCTGCACCACCGATTCGGCGTCGACGGTCAGGATCCGGACGTGGATGTCGTCGGCGCCGTGGACGGGCGCGGGCGACTCGTAGCCCGCGCCGATGACGTAGGTCAGGACGACCCACGTCAGCGCGGTCGCCGAGAACAGCAGCGTCGTCCCGGCGACCAGGAGCTCGAACAGGCCGCCCCAGTCGATCAGACCGAGGGTGAGCCACGGGGCCACCGTCGCGACCGCGGTCACGACGAGCACCACCGCCCCGCCGCCGAGACCGATGCGTTCCGGGTTCATCTCACTCGGAAGACGCGCCTTGACCCACTTCAACGGGGGAAACGCTGGAGCCGCCTTGGCCGCGGTTAACCCCGATTAATCCGAGTAACGGCCGGGTTTGGCGGTGATACGCCGGTCCTGCTCTCGGGCGGCGTCGAACGACGGTCCCGACCCGGGAGCGACGGCTGGCGCGACACCGCTGCGCGAGTCGCCCCAGGCGGTGACCGCCCCCACCGACAACCATACCCACACCCCACCCCAACCCCGGGCCAAATGCGCGCCGCAGTCCTCCGCGAGTACGGCGAACCGCTCGACGTGACCGAGGTACCCGACCCCGAACCGGACCCCGACGGCGCCGTCGTCGCCGTCGAGGCCTGCGGCATCTGTCGGAGCGACTGGCACGCCTGGCAGGGCCACGGCGAGTGGGCCGACGACCAGGTGCCGCTCGACTACGTGTTGGGCCACGAGCCGGCGGGTCGGGTCATCGGGATCGGCGATGACGTGGACCGATTCAGCGAGGGCGACCGCGTCGTCGTCCCGTTCAGCCTCGGCTGCGGGGTCTGCGGGGAGTGCCGGACCGGCCACGGCAACACCTGCGAGGACGGCCACGCGCTGGGGTTCGAGCGCGATGTGCCCGGCGCGTTCGCCGAGAAAGTGGGCGTGCCCCACGCCGACCACAACCTCCAGACCCTCCCTGCGGGAGTGAGCTTCCGCGACGTGGCCGCCGTCGGCTGTCGGTACATGACCGCGTTCCACGCGCTCGCCCACCGCGCCGACGTGGGCGGCGGCGACTGGGTCGCGGTCCACGGCTGCGGCGGGGTGGGACTCTCGGCGATCCAGATCGCCGACGCGCTCGGGGCTCGACCCATCGCCGTCGACGTGAACGACGACGCGCTCGCGCGGGCGGCGGACGTGGGCGCGAGCGAGGTCGTCGACGGCAGCGAGGCCGACGTGGTCGAGGAAATCCAAGATCTCACCGACGGCGGCGCCGCGGTCAGCGTCGACGCGCTCGGCCGTGCCGAGACCGCCCGCAACTCGGTGCGCTGCCTGCGCTCGCGGGGGACGCACGTCCAGGTGGGGCTCACGACCGACGCCGAGAGGGGGGAGATCCCGCTCCCGACCGACTGGATGACCCGCTGGGAGATCGACTGGCTCGGCTCCCGGGGGATGCCGCCCGCGCGGTTCGACGAACTGCTGGCGATGGTCGACGACGGGACGCTCGACCCGGGCGCGCTCGTCGGCCGGGAGGTCGGGCTCGAGGCCGTTTCGGATCGACTGGCGGCGATGACCACCTACGACACCGACGGCATCGAGATACTCACGTTCTAGAGCCCGAACGCCATCTTCTCGCCGACTTCGAGCCCGTTCTCCAGCGCGGCGTGGACTCGCGCCTCGCCGGCGACCCAGTCACCGGTGCAGTAGAGCCCCTCGCTCGCGGCCGAATCCAGCGGCCCACCGAGCGCGCCACCCTTCGTCAGCGCGTAGCGCCAGCCCTGGTGGTCGGTCCAGTCCGGGTCGGTCAGTCGGTCGTCGCCGACGATCCCGGCGGCGTGCGCGGCGAGCGCGTCGACGTTCGCTTCGGGGTGGTCGTCGTAGTGCTCGACGGACCACTCGTGGTTGGCCTGCACCACCAGCAGCGACTCGCCGTCGGGCACGTGGCCGGGCTTGCACTCCTCGCGGGAGATCCACCCAACCTCGTGTTCCTTGTCGGCGTTGACCAACGCGTAGTAGGGCAGGTGCAGTTCGAAGGGGTAGTGCAACACGGCCGTCCAGATCGTGCGGTAGGGCACGTCAGCGACGGCGTCGACGAGGGGGGCTTTCACCGGCGAGTCCCACGCGGATTCGCGGAGCAGTTCGGCCGTCTGTGGCGCTGGCGGGTTCAACACGACGGCGTCGAACGGCCCCCACGCCTCCCCGTCGTCGTCGACGAGCGTCCACGTCGCCGCGGCCGGATCGCGCCGGAGGGTCTCCACTCGGGTCCGCCGGTGGATCTCGGCGTCGGTCCGACTGAACAGTCGCTTGGCGATCTGTGTCAGTCCCGCCCGGTAGGACCACTTGTGGCCGTCCGGCTCCCGCCCCGGCGTCACCTCGCCGCCTTCGTCGAAGGTGTACACCCGTTCCGCGATGTCGACGATCCCGTCGTCGTCGAGCTGTTGAGTCAACAGGTCCGAGACACGTTCGCTATCCGACTTGACGTAGTTCGCCCCGTAGTCGTAGGTCAGGTCGCCGTGGCGGCGGGTGGCCGCGCGGCCACAGAGCCCGCCGGACTTCTCCAGGACGGTCACGTCGGCGTTCGGGAGCGCCTCGTCGACGACGAACGTCGCCGCGGCTGCCGCGGCGCCGGCGCCGACGACTCCGATGGTGGCCATACGTGGACTCGGGACGCGTGGGGCATCAAACGCCCCGGTGGCGGCACGAATCGTCAACGAAACCACTATACCTCGGTTGTGATTAGCACACGTCGTGCAGCGGGACACCGCGGTCGCAGTCGTCCTCGCCCTCCTCGCCCTCCTCGCGATCGGCGCCGCGGGCGCCACGCTCGAGAACCCCGCCGCGGCCGACGCCGGATCCGGCTTCGGCGACGGGAGCGGCGGCGGGCTCGGGAGCGGTGACGGGAGCGACGCCGCAAGCAACTCGAGTGTCGGCGGCGGCGGGGGGATGCAGTGGACCGGCGAGATCAGCGGTGCCTGTATGAGCGTCCTCCAGACGCTGCCGGCGAAACTGCTGATCGCCGGGAGCGTCGCCGCGCTCGGGGGCTACGTCTGGTGGCGTACGGGATCGCTGGGAATGGGGGTCTTGACGGGGTTACTCTACGGCCCGATCGTCTACCTGATGTGGTTCGCGCTCGCGGGCTGTCAGACCATCCAGGAGGGGATTTCGCCGGCCCAGCCGACGAACCGGACGAGCACCGCCAACGAGACTGGCGGCGGCAGCCTCGGCGCCGCCGCGGAGACGGCGACCAGCCAGCCGTCGGTCCTGCTCGTGATCGTGCTCGGCGTGCTGGTGCTCGCGGCGATCGTGCTGCTCTACGTCGCCTCCGCCGACGACGTCGTCGCCTCGCAGGTGGACCGCGAACGCGACGCCGACGACGAGGAGACCGACATCGCCGCGGTCGGCCGTGTCGCGGGCGAGGC
This sequence comes from Halolamina pelagica, assembly GCF_900115675.1. Classification (GTDB taxonomy): domain Archaea; phylum Halobacteriota; class Halobacteria; order Halobacteriales; family Haloferacaceae; genus Halolamina; species Halolamina pelagica. Next base: position 111,540 of record NZ_FOXI01000003.1, read on the forward strand.
GGCCGACCGCATCGAGACCGGCGACGCCTTCGACAACGAGGTGTTCCGGGCGTGGGCCGAGATGACCGAACACCTCGCGGTCGAGCATCCGGAGTCCTCGACGCCCGCTGAGTTCGCGACGGCGGCCGTCGACGCCGGGATGGCCCCCGACGACGTGAACGAACTCACCGACCTGTTCGAGGAAGTCCGGTACGGGAACCGTGAGGTGACCGCGGACCGCGAACAGCGGGCGACGGCGGCGCTGCGCCGGATCGAGGAGAGCTACGCGGAGGCCGAGGAATGAGGCGCCGGCTCGCCGCCTTCGGCGCGGTCGCCGTGCTCGTGGGGCTGTTCGTCTCCTTCCGGCAGGAGTTCGCCGGCCTGATCCCCGCGAGCTGGGTGTTCGTGCTCCTGATCGCGGTCGCGGCCGGCGTCCAGTCCGTCACGACTGCCCTCTCCCGCCGCCGAACGGCGCTCCGGGAGGAGGAGACCGGCGACCCCGAGCGCCGCTACGAGGCGCCGACGCCGGGCGACGACCTGACCGAGACGCTACGGTTCGCGCGTCGCTCCTCCCGCCGGGGTGACCGCCCACGCGAGCAGCTCCGCGAGCGGATCGCGGAGGTCGCCGTCGCGGGCGTCGCCGACGCCGCCGACTGCAGCGAGGCGGAGGCACGCGAGCGACTCCGGACGGGCGAGTGGACCGACGACCCGGTCGCGGCGTGGTTCCTGGGCGAGGCGGTCCGACTCCACCCGGCCGAGCGGGCACGCCTGCTCGCGACGGCGCCGTTCTCGCAGTACGAGGCGGCGTTCGATCGGACGGTTCGGGTCGTCGACGACCTCGTCGCCCACGGGGGTGAGCGATGAGCTACGTCGACGCCGTCGACACGGAACACTGGGCGGGGATCGGCGCGCTGGCGTTCGCGGCGTTCGCCCTCGGCCTGCCGTTCCAGCGCCCCGGCCTGTTCCTCGTCGCGCTTGTGGGCGTCGGCTTCGCGGCCTACGCCCGGTTCGGCGACGCGCCGGCGGCCGACCTCACCGTCGATCGCGACCTCTCCGAAACCTCGCCGGCCCCGGATTCGGAGGTGACGGTGACCGTCACCGTCGAGAACACCGGCTCGGCGACCCTGCCGGACCTGCGGCTGATCGACGGCGTCCCCCCGGGGCTCTCGGTCACTGAGGGCACCGCCCGGTTGGGGACCGCGCTCCGCCCGGGCAAGCGGGCGACGTTCAGTTACACGGTGACGGCGACGCGTGGCAGCCACGAGTGGGAGCCGCTGACGGCGGTGGTTCGCAACGCCAGCGGCTCGCGGGAGCGCACCGTCGAGGTAGACAGCGGGACGACGCTGCGCTGTCTCCCAACCCTCGAAGCCAGCAGCGACCTGCCGCTGCGCGGGCTGACGACGCCGTACTCCGGCCGGGTCGCGACCGACGTGGCGGGCTCGGGGCTGGAGTTCCACTCGACTCGTGAGTACCGACGGGGCGACCCGCTCTCCCGGGTGGACTGGAACCGCTACGCCCGCAGCGGCGAGCTCTCGACGGTCTCGTTCCGGGAGGAGCGGGCGGCGACGGTAGTGCTGCTGATCGACTCCCGCGAGGCGGCCTACCGCGCGCCGGACGAGGAGACGCCCAACGCCGTCGAGCGCAGCGTCGACGCCGCGGGCGAGGCGTTCTCGGCGCTGCTCTCGACGGGCGACCGGGTCGGGATCGCCAGCTACGGCCCCGAAGCGTGCTGGCTCGCGCCCGCGACGGGCGAGCGGCACCGCGCGACGGCCCGGCGCCTGCTCGCGGATCACCCGGCCTTCTCGGTGTCCCCCTCCGAGGAGCCGTTCTACCCCTCGATCGCGCTGCGCCGGCTCCGGCGCCGACTGCCCGCGGACGCCCAGATCGTGCTGTTCAGCCCCGTCACCGACGACTACATCGCGACGGTCGCGGAGCGACTGGACGCCTACGGCCACCAACTCACGCTGATCAGCCCCGACCCGACGGTCGACGACGCAGCGCCCCACCGGCTCGCCCGGCTCGAACGCGACACGCGGCTCCGCCGGCTCCGGAGTCACGGGATCCGGGTGATCGACTGGGGCGAGCGCCCGCTCGCGGTCGAACTCGCCCGGGCGACCCGGAGGTGGTCCCGATGACCTGCGCTCTTCGACCCCACGAGACCGACTGCCGGCGCGGTCGGAGGTGGTCTCGATGACCGAAATCACCCGCGAGCCGTCCCGCTTCGGCATCGCCGTCGCGGCCGGGTTCGCGCTGCTCTCGGTCGCGACGACGGCCGTGGTCGCGACGGCCGGCGGCGCCATCTCGGGGCTGGGGCTGGTCGTGCTGCTCGCCGGGCTCGCAGTCGCGTCGCGTCGATTGATCACCAACGGCGGCGGGATCCTGTTGCTCGGCGCGCTGTACGTGGGGTATACGGGCGCGCCGCCGCTGCTGGTGCTCGTCGGCGCCCTGACGGGGGTGCTCGCGTGGGACGCCGCCAGCAACGCCGTCTCGGTGGGCGAGCAGCTGGGGAAGGAGACCGACACGATGCGGGGCGAGGTCGTCCACGTCGTCTCGTCGGTGCTCGTCGGCAGTCTCGCCGTCGCCGTCGGCTACGCGGTGTATCTCGCCGCGGCCGGGGGCCAGCCTATCGCGTCGGTGTTCCTGCTGGTGGTCGGCGCCGTCGCGCTGGTGAACGCGCTGCGCTGAACCGTAACCGATTAACCGGAGCACGTCCCACGATCGGATGAGCCGAGGTAGCCTAGCCTGGCCAAGGCGGTAGATTCGAAATCTACTGTCCTCACGGACTCGAGGGTTCAAATCCCTCCCTCGGCGCTTCTGAAGTACAACGTCGACCAGCGCCGCGTTTGATCGCGGCGCGTCGTCGACCGTGCCGAACCGGAGCCGGGTCGAGGGATTTGAACGAGACCGGACGAGCGAAGCGAGTCCGGGCGTGGTTCAACATCCCTCCCTCGGCACTTCTCGAACTGTAAGCCGGCGAGCGCCGCGTCTCGTCGCAGCGCGACGCCGGCCCTGTCGACTCGAAGCCGTGCCGAGGGGTTTGAATCAGGGAGTGAAGCGAACGGAGAGAGCGGAACGACCGTGGTTCAACATCCCTCCCTCGACGCTTCTCGAACTGCGAGTTGGCGAGCGCCGCGTCTCGCCACGGCGATCGGTCGCCTGACCCGGCACGGCGGGGTTTGATAGTCCCACCCCGAGAACGGCGGGTATGAGCACCGAAGAGCCAACCGAACGATGCTACTCCGAGATCGTCACCCGGCTCGATGAGGGGGAGCGGGAGACGGTCGCCGAGGCGGCGGCGCTGCTCGCCAGCACCGCCGACCGCATGGCCCAGGTCGAGAGCGACGGCGACGCCGAGGGGATGGCGGTCGAACTCCGACGTATCGCGGACGAACAGGCCCGGATCGAGGAGATCGCCCTCGCTCCTGGCTCCGGCACGAACTGAGCCCGCCCACTGAGCCGCCCACTCGATGGTTTCACTCCGAAACATGCACGTCGATTACCGGGTGAGCGTCGGCTTCGTCGGCCGTGTCCTGAAGTACCTCGGCATCACCCCGCTGGTCCCGCTGCTGGCCGCGTTCTACTACGGTGAGAGCCCCGTGCCCTTCGTCGCCACGAGCGCGGTGATGCTCGGGGTGGGCCTGCTGTTCGAGTTCCTCGGCCGCGAGGACGAACTGGGCCGGCGCGAGGCGTTCCTGCTGGTGAGCCTCGCGTGGCTGGTCGTCCCGCTCGCGGGCACCGTCCCGTACCTCGTCGCCGGCACCGGGACGGTCGCCGGGCCGATCAACGCGCTGTTCGAGAGCATGAGCGGGTTCACGACCACCGGCGCGACCGTGCTGGGCGAGATCTCCGTCGAGCGCCACGGCCACGCGATGCTGCTGTGGCGACAGCTCACCCAGTGGCTCGGCGGCATGGGGATCCTCGTCCTGATGGTGGCGATCCTGCCCGAGATGTCCGTCGGCGGCGCGCAGGTGATGGACCAGGAGGCGCCGGGGCTCTCACTCGACAAACTCACCCCCCGGATCCAGGAGACCGCCCGCGCGCTCTGGGGGATCTACGCGGGGTTCACCCTGCTCGCGGCGCTGGTCTACTTCGGGCTCGGCGTCGCCGACGTCGCGCCGAACATGGGCCTCTACAACGCCGTCGCCCACGCGCTCACCACGCTCCCGACGGGCGGGTTCTCGCCCGAAGCTCGCAGCACCGAGGCGTTCGCGCCGGCGATCCAGTGGGCGATGATGCCGTTCATGCTGATCGCGGGGACCAACTTCGCGCTGTTCTGGCACGTCTTCCGGGGCGACCCCCGCCACCTGACCGACAACGCCGAGTTCCGGGCGTACCTGCTCGTCGTCGCAGGGTTCGGCGCGGTCGTCTCGGCGCTCCTGTTCGCCGGCGTCGGGATCGCCGAGACGCCGTCGAACGTCGACGCGATCGCGGGGAACGTCGAGAACGCGCTCCGGCAGGGGCTCTTCCAGGTGGTCGCGATCGTCACCACCACCGGCTACGCGAGCATGGACGTCAACACGTGGGACGCCTCCGCGCAGACGATCCTGCTGTTCGCGTACTTCCTCGGCGGCTCCGCGGGCTCGGCGGCCGGCTCGATCAAGATCGTGCGCTGGGTGATCGCGAAGCGGGCGGCCGGCCGCTCGCTGTTCGTCGCCGCCCACCCCGAAGCCGTCAGGCCGGTTCGACTGAACGACGAGGTCGTCGACGAGGACACGATCCGCGAGGTGTTCGTGTTCGTGACGGTGTTCGTGGTGCTGTTCGCCGTCTCGACGATGCTGCTCTACCTCGACAGCGTCCGGACCGGCCTCTCGCTCTCGGGGCTGGAGGCGATGAGCGTCGCCATCGCGACGCTGGGCAACGTCGGGCCGGGCTTCGGCCCCGTCGGCCCGATGAACAGCTTCCTCCCGTTCTCCGACGCCGCGAAGCTGTACATGGTGTTCCTGATGTGGATCGGTCGACTGGAGGTCCTCTCGGTGCTCGTGATCTTCACGTCGTCGTTCTGGACGCGCTAGTACCCCAGTTCCGCCAGCGTTTCCCGAACCGGATCGAGGTACTCCGAACCGAAGTGGCGCAGGTGCACCAACAGCGGCAGCAGCCGGTAGACCGGTCGCCGACTCGCGGCGCCGTGGGGGATCCCGGCACGCGCCCGGTAGCGCTCGAAGAACGCTTCCCCGCCCGTGTCGGTCCAGTCGACGTAGGCCAGTTCGACCTCCGGGTCGGCGTAGTAGCAGGCCGGATCCAGGAACGTCCGCACCGACTCGCCGTCGGTGAGCAGGTTGGCTCGCCACACGTCGCCGTGGATCAGCGACGGCTCCGGGTCGTGATCGAGCAGCGCCGGCAGGTCGTCGACGAGTGCGTCGACGCGCTCCGCGCCGTTTGCCGGGAGCAGGCCCTCCTTCTCGGCGCGGTCGGCCATGTAGCCGAGTCGGTGTTCGCCGAAGAACGTCGACCAGTCCGCCTCGCGGGGGTTCGGCAGGTCGAGCTCCCCGGTGAGCGTGTCGAACGGGAAGCCAAAGGTCGGCGCAGAGTTCGCGTGCAGCGCGGCGAGTCGGTCCGCGAGGTCGCGCTCGACAGCGGGGGTGATCCTCGACTCGCCGTCGACGTACGCGATCACGAGCAGGTCCTCGGCGGCGTGGTGGACCGCGGGCACCGCGAGGCCGTGCTCGGCGAGGTGGCGGAGCATCCGCGCCTCGATCCGGAGGTCGGCCTCGGCGGTCTTGGCGACGACCCGTCGGTCGTCCCCGAGGTCGACGCGGTGGACGCTGCCGACCTCGCCGCCGTCGAGTTCGGCGGCGTCGACGATCGACGCGTCGGCCCACGCCTCGACGGCCGCCCGGGTCGCGGCGTCCATCTACTCGCCCAGTTTCTCGAGGGCGTTCGCGACCAGCATCGGCAGGAACACGGTCGCGTCGCCGACGATCGTCGCGTTGCGCGCGTCGGGTTCGAACTTGCCCCACGACCGGGCCTCGTCCAGCGTCGCCCCCGAGAGCCCGCCGGTCGCCTCGGGGTCCATGGTGATCTGGACGCCGTAGTCGTACGCGCCCGGGGTCACGAGCATCGTCTGGAGAGTGAAGTTCTTCGGCACGCCGCCGCCGACCAGCAGACAGCCCGCGCGTTCGGACTCGAAGGCGCGATCGGTCAGGCCGGTCATGTCCGCCAGCGCGTCCAGCGAGAACTCGGAGGTCTGGGAGTACACCCACGCCTGCAGCCCCAGCACGGAGTCCTGTACCGCGGGGCAGTAGATCGGCACGTCGTTCTCGTAGGCCGCGGCCGCGATGCCCGGCCCCTCGTCGATCCCCTCGTCGGCGTTCACCTCGCTGTTCGCGCGGCCGAGTTCGCGGGTGAACCGCTCGATGCTGACGATCCCCTCCTCCTCCAGCGGCGGGAACACGTGCTCGCGAAGGTGCTCCTCGAACAGCGCGAAGTGCTCCTGGGGCAGGTAGACGTTGTAGATGCGGTCGACGCCCTCCTCGCGCAGGCGCTCGTCGTGGTCGCGCGTGCCCGACCCCGAGGCGTGGTCCTCGTCGTGGCCGTGTTCGCCGTCGCCGCCATGGTCGCCCTCGCCGTGCCCGTGGACGCTGCCGTGGTGGTGTTTGCCGCCGATGGCCTCGATCGCGTCGTGGGTCAGGTTCGCGCCGGTGGTGACCAGCGCGTCGACGTGGCCCTCCCGGATCAGGCCGGCGACGACCTCCCGCATCCCGGCGGGCACCATCGCCCCCGCCAGCGAGAGGAACACGGCGCAGTCGTCGTCCTCGAGCATCTCGGTGTACACGTCGGCGGCCTCGTGGACTGCGGCGGCGCCGATGCCGGCGTCGCCGTACTGCTCGACCAGCTCGCCCACGCTCATCCCCGCGCTGACGGAGGCGTGGCCGATGGGGTCGTGCTGGAACTCCCGGCGTTCGGTCTCCTCCTCGTGGTCGGCGTCCTCGCTCATGCTCCCGTCTCGTGTCGGTGCGGGCTTGAAGGACCCGATACGCGGGTGCCCCCGTCGACTCAGAGCCCCGTCGGGTGGTCGACGAAGACGGTGTCCAACCCCCACTCCTCGGCCAACGCCTGGAGCGAGCGCACGCCGAAGGTCTCCGTCGCGTAGTGGCCCGCCAGCAGCACGTTGATGCCGGCTTCGCGGGCCTCGTGGTAGGCCTGCTGTTTCCCTTCACCCGTGATCAGCACGTCGACGCCGGCGTCGACGGCCTCGTCCAACCAGTCGGCGCCGCTGCCCGTCAGAACGGCGACGCGCTCGATCTCCTCGGGCCCGAACGCGAGCGTCTGCACGCCCTCGCCCCCCGTTTCGAGCTCGTCGGCCAGGAGCTCCGAGAGGGCGCCGGGTCGGATCGGGTCGTCGCGCTCGCCCAGCAGGCCCACCGTCTCCGGGCCGACCTCGCCGAACGGTTCCTGCGCGTGGAGGTCGAGCAGGTCGGCGATCCCGGCCGCGTTCCCGAGCGTCGGGTGGCCGTCCAGCGGCAGGTGGGAGACGTACAACGGGAGGTCGTTCGAGACGAGCGGCTCGAGCCGCTCGTACTCGCGGCCGGTCACGCGGTCAAGCCCGCCCCAGACGAGGCCGTGGTGGGTGACCAGCGCGTCGGCGCCGGCGTCGAGGGCCGCCTCGATGGTCGCCTCGGCGGCGTCGACGGCGAACGCGACGGTCTCCACCTCGCCCTCCCGGCGCCCGACCTGCAGGCCGTTGGGGCTCGCGTCCACGTCGGCGTAGTCGTCGGTGCGGAGCTCCTCGTCGAGTCGGTCGACGAAGTCGGCGCGGTCCATGGCCGGGGGGTGGGGCGCGGACGGTTTGTACCCCCCGGCTCGGGGCGGCGTTCGACTCCCGCACCAATACCCCTTTGCGCCGGTGGCACGTACGTTCACGTACACGAAGCGGCGTCGCCATGTGGAGGCGTCGCGACTGCCCCCCCATGACTCCCCACGAACACGATCACGGTGACCACTCGTCCGCGGCGTCGACCGACGCGAGTTGTACCCGCCGCCACGCCATCGCGGCGTCGGTCGGACTCACCGTCGGCCTCGCCGGTTGTCTCGGCGGCGACGGCGACGCGCCCGCGGCGGTGACGCTGCCCGAGGACGCCACCTGCGACGTGTGCGGCATGGTCATCTCCCAACACCCCGGCCCGACCGCGGAGGTCTTCTACGCCGACCAGCGCCCGGGCGGTCACGACAACCCCGCCCGGTTCGACAGCACGTGGGAGGCGTTCCAGTTCGACTTCGAACACGAGGACTGGTCGCGCGAGGCGTTCTACGTGACCGACTACTCCGTGGTCGACTACGAGATCCGGACCGACGGGGACCAGCAGGTCATCTCGACGCACTACGGCGCCGAATCGTTCGTCGACGCCACCACGGTCACGTTCGTCGCCGGTTCGTCGGTCGTCGGCGCGATGGGGGAGGACCTGATCGGCTTCGCCGACGAGGGGGACGCCGAGTCGTTCCAGGCCGAACACGGCGGCGATATCGTCACCTTCGACGAGGTCACCCCCGAACTCCTCTCGACGCTCGGGCGGTGAGATGGTCGGCCGAACCCTCCCGCTGACCGCGTTCGCCGCGGTGTTCGTCGTCGCCGTGGTGGTCCTGAGCGCCACGCTCGTCGTCCCCGTCGGCGCGACCGACGACGTCGAGCCCGTGCCGTTCGAGGACACGTTCACCCTCGGCCTCACCGACGAGACGGTTCGGCAGACCGAAGCCCGAGGGTTCTCGATCCCCCGGGTGGAGGTGTACTACTCGGCCTACAAGTACGTGGTCGGCTTCAACAGCGTGGGCTCCTACGTCGCCGAGCAGGGCCGCACCGGCCACGAACAGCGCTTCGGCCAGCCCGTCGCGGCGTTCGTCTCGGACTACGCGGGCGCCAACGCCTCGCTCACCGAGGACGGGTACCTGACCGCCGACGGGGAGGTGGGCTTCGCCCCCGCCGAGGAGACCGTCGTCGTCGTCGACAGCCGCGCCCGGCTGCCGAGCGGTCCCGTCGCGGTCCCGTTCTCCGACCGCGACGCCGCGGCCGCGTTCGCCGACGCCTACGGCGGGGAGGTCGTCCCGTGGGAGGCGGTCACCGAGCGGGTCACGGCCCGCGATCCGGCCTCCGCGTCGGCGCTCCGGGGCGCGGTCGAGAACCGCTCGGCGTGGGCGAACCAGTCCGTCGCCGCGACGACCGACCGCGAGCGATCCACCTCGATCGTCGTCGGCGAGGACGCCGAGAGCCTCGACGCGGCCGTCGCGGCCGCCCCGCCGAACACGACTGTCGAACTCCCGCCGGGCACGTACCGTACGGACGGCCTGGTCGTGAACAAGTCGCTGACGATCGCCGGCGCCGGGAACGCGACGACGATCCGGGGCGACGGCAACGGGACCGTGCTCACGATCGCGGCGCCCCGAACCACCCTGCGGGACCTCCGGATCGACGGCGTCGGCGACGTGGGGAGCCGTCGCAGCATGCTCAACACCTCGGAGATCGAGGGGCTGAACTGGTCGAAGAACGTCGAGCTCGCCTACGGTCGGGGCGACGCCGCGGTCCGGCTGCTCGACGCCGAGCGCTCGCTCGTCGAGCACGTCTCGGTCGAGACGCCGGCCTCCGGCATCGTCACGCTCGACAGCCGGGGCGCGGTGATCCGCGAGTCGGCGGTCGCGGTTTCCGGCGGCACCCAGGAGGGGTTCATGGGGCTGGTCGCGATGTACGAGCCGATCGTCGTCGAACGGAGCCGGTTCGCCGGCGGCCGCGACGGGATCTACACCCACCGCGCCGACGGGATCGTCGTCCGGGACAACGAGTTCACCGACCACCGCTTCGGGATCCACGAGATGTACACCTCCGACTCGCTGCTGCGGAACAACACCGCCCGGGACTCGAACGCCGGCATCTTCCTGATGACGCGGCCCTCGGGCAACCTCCTCGTCGGCAACGACGTGCGTGACTCTCGCGTCGGCATCTCCACCGCGGGCTCGCGGTCGTACTTCGCGTCGAACGTCGTCGCCGACAACGGCCGGGGGTTCAACGTCTACAGCTCGCAGTCGCTGTACACCCACAACACCGTCGTCGGCAACGACGTGGGGCTCCGTGCCGGCGACGCGCTCGCGACCAACCTCCTGACCGCCAACGACATCGTCGGCAACGACCAGGCGGCGACGGCCAGCATCGGCCCGCTGCGCGTCTGGACCGTCGGCGACCGGGGCAACTACTGGGGGCCGGTCCCGGGCACCGACACCGACGCCGACGGCCACTACGAACGCGCGTTCCGGCCGACCGGCTCGGTCGACGCGCGCGTCCGGACGACCCCCGGCGCGTGGACGCTCGCGCGCTCGCCGGCGGTCGACCTCGTCCGGACGGTCCAGGAGACCGTCCCGGGCCTGCGTGCGACCGGCGTCGTCGACGTGGCGCCGCGGACCACCCCTGCCCGCCCGGAGACGCTCGAAACGCTGCGCGAGCCGGGGAACACGACGGAGGTGGCGGGATGAGCGACCCCGTGCTCGAGTTCGAGGACGCCTCGTTCTCCTTCGGCGAGGTGACGATCCTCGACGACGCGAGCCTCGCACTCGACGGCGGGACGTTCGTCGCGCTGGTCGGGGCGAACGGCTCCGGGAAGACCACGGCCCTCGAACTGCTCGCCGGCCTGCGACCCCTCGACGCCGGGACTGTCACGCGGCCGACGACGGCCGGCCGGACCGTCGCGTACCTGCCGCAGTCGCCGCGGTTCCGGCCCGGCTTCACCGTCCGCGAGGTCGTCGAGTTCTACGGCTCGCTGGTCGAGGGCGAGGTCGACACTGACGCGATCCTCGCCCGCGTTGGACTGGGCGGCGCCGCCGACCGGCGCGTCGACGAGCTCTCCGGCGGGATGGCGCGGCTGCTGGGGCTCGCACAGGCGCTGATCGGCGACCCCCCGGTCGTCGTCCTCGACGAGCCGACGAGCGGGCTCGACCCGGACATCGCCGACCACATCTTCGAGGCCGCGGCGGCGATGGCCGCCGACGACCGGCTCGTGCTCACGACCAGCCACGACCTCGAGGCCGTCTCGCGGTACGCCGATCGAGTGGTCCTGATCGCCAACGGCGAGTTCGTCCTCGACGGCTCGCCCGCGGCGCTGCTCGAACAGGCCGGTGAGGAGCGCCTCCGCGACGTGTTCTCGGCTGCAGTCGCAGGTCGCGGCCGGGAGGCGGTCGACATCGACGCGCCGACCGACGGGGGTGGGAAGTGATGCGGGCTCGCCCCGTCGTCGCCGTCGCGAGTCGGGAGGTCCGGACGCTGCTGCGGAACCGGGCGCTGCTTGCGGTCGCGGCGGTGTTCGCGATCGTCGTAGTCGGGCTCGGCGGCGCCTCGATGGGCTCGCCCGGCGGCTACGTCTCGCTGACGTACGACCTGCTGCTGCCGGTCGAACTGCTCGTCCCGGTGCTCGCCTTCGCCGTCGCCTTCCAGTCGATCCGGGGCGACGACGAGCGCGGCACGCTGGCGATCCTCCGGACGTACTCGGTCTCGCGGCTCGAGTACGTTTTCGGGGTGTTCGTCGGCCGCGCGCTCCCCGCCTTCGTCGTCGTCGTCGCGGCGCTGTCGGCCGCCGGCGTCGTCGCGAGCCTCGGCGCCCCGGAACCGTCGTCGTTCCTGGCGACGCACTCGGCCGGGGACACGCCGCTGATCTACGGCCGGTTCGTGCTCTTCGCCGGCTGGTACGCCCTCGCGACGGTCGCGTTCGTGCTCGCGGGCTCAGCGCTCGCCCGGACCGATCGCGAGGCGCTGGCGGCGGGCGTCGGCGTCGTCGTGGTCGTGGCCTTCGTCGCCGACCTCGCGCTCGTGGCGCTGCTCACGACGGGGTTCGTCGGCGACCTGATCGGCGTGCTGGTCGGACTGGCGCCCGCCAGCGCGTTCCGCGGGCTCGTGCTCGAACTGGCGATCCGCCCCGCGATCGCGACGGATCCGGGGGTCGCGACGGCCCACCCGCTGGTCAGCGTGATCGGGCTCGCCGGCTGGACCGTGACAGCGTTGGCCGTCGCCGCTGTGGCGGTCTGGCGGCCGGTCGAACGCTGAAGCGGGACCGTCGCCAGGGCGCCCGCCGTCGAGGCGAGTCGGCGTCAGCGGCCCTGATGCCGAGAAGCAGTGGCGTCAGTGGGGCTGCTGTCGAGAGGAGCCGGCGTCAGTGGTCGTGATCGCCGTGGCTGTGGCCGTGCTCGTGCTCCTGCCCGCCGTCGCCGGCGATCGCGGCACCCTCGCCGTCGATCATGTCCATGTTCTTGAGGTTGTCCCGCTCCTCGAACCCCTGGACGGCGTTCATCACGTCGTCCTGGGTGAGTTCGCGGCGGCCCTCGGTGAGCGCTTGGAGCACTGCCTCCCGCAGCACCATCCGGAGGTCGGAGCCGGTGAGTCCCTCGGTCTCCTCGGCGATGGCCTCGGGGTCGAACTCCGCCATCTGCATGTCCCGCGTGACGATGCGGAGGATGTCCGCGCGCATCTGGCGGTCGGGCTTGGGGAAGTTCACGACCTCGTCGAAGCGCCGCCAGGCGGCGGCGTCGAGCTGGTCGGGGTGGTTGGTCGCGGCCACCGTGAGCACCTCGTCGCGCACCAGCGAGATGTCGTCGATGCTCTTGAGGAGGGTGTTGACCGCGCGCTTGAGCGCGGCGTGCTCGTCGGACTTCCGGGTCTTGGCGACGGAGTCGAACTCGTCGATGAACAGGATACACGGCGAGAGCCGCTTGGCGACCTCGAACGTCTTCTCGACGTTCTTGGCCGTCTCGCCGAGGTACTGGCTGGTCACCATCGAGAGCTTCACCTCGACGAACGGGAGCCCCAGCTCGTGGGCCAGCCCCCGGGAGATGGTGGTCTTCCCGGTGCCGGGCGGGCCGACGAAGAGGATCTTCCCGATCTCGCTCAGGCCGATGCTGGCGAGGTAGTCGCGGTTCTCGATCGCGGTGACGATCTTCTCGACCTCGTCGTTCTGGTCGTTCGTGAGCACCAGATCGTCGAGGGTCGTCTCGATCTCCTCGGGCGCGAGGATGTGGACGAGGTCGAGCATCTCGGCGTCGTCGTCCTCGTCGAAGTACTCGTCGAGCAGGGAGTCGATCCAGACGCGGTCGGCCTGGATGGGCTGGTTGTCCTCGCGGGCCGCCTCGCGACTGACGTCGACGTCGACGTCGCCGGCGTTCTCGGCGGCGTAGGCCAGCGTCGGGTTGGCGGCGAGGCGGTCCTCGTCGCCGTGATCGAGGTACCACTCGAGCGCCATGTCGGGCTGGGTCAGCGAGATCTCGCCGGAGAACTCCGTCCGCTGGGTGAAGAGCAGATCCGAGACGGCGTCCCACGGGTGATCGACGCTGGTGGCGGTGCGCGCGCGGTCCTGCGTGACCGTCAGCGGGCGCTCGATCGACCCGTCGGACCAGAACACCTGCCGGTAGCGGGGCGGGAGGTCGTCCTCGTCGAGGTCGTCCTCCTCGGTGTACGTGTGTGCAGTCAACAGGAACTCTACGACGTCGACGGCGGGGTCGCTCATCCCGATAATGTTGCCGCCCCAGTCGGTTAAGCGCGTCGGACCCCCACCACTGATCGGGAGTGGACGGACCTGTTCGTTCCGCCACGGTCCAGTCGGGACTCGTCGACGAACATCACGACCGCCTGCTCGTGGTAGAGCCCGAGGTCGTAGCGCGTCCGCTCGTAGCCCCGTTCTCCCAGCACCGCCGCCGCCGCCTCGGCCTCGCTGGGGTCGGCGAACACGACCGGCGGGATCGACGCCCGATCGTCCAGCGCGTCGGCGCCGCGGGCGTACGACGACGGCGCGTCGGCGCGCTCGACGTACCACGCCATCGGCAGGCGGTTCAGCCACCACCCGAGCCAGTTCTCGCCCTCGCCGGGGGGCGCCGTGTCGATGGACTCGTTGGGCAGGTAGTACTCCTCGCCGTAGAACAGCACGCCGTCGTCGGCGGCGGCGTCGACGGTCGCCCGCATCGGCGACAGATCGTCGGACGGCTGGGCCGACTGTGCGAGCACGTTCACGTACAGCGGCGGCGTGATCGAGGAGACAGCCAGCACCAGCGGCACCTGCACCGCCGAGAGCACCACCAGCGCGGCGAGCGCGTAGCGGGCGTACCGCCGGCGGGCGTCGGCGTCCGGGAGGTCGAAACCGAACTCCCACGCCCGTCCGCGAACGAGCGCGACCCACCCGACGGCGGCGGGGACGAGCAGCGGCACCGCGAGGTGGATCGAGATCCACGGCGCGGGGATGTCCGTCGCCAGCGGGTAGCCGAGCATCGACGCGGCGCCCCACGCGACCAGCGGGACGACCAGCGGCCGCGACGGCGAGCGGAGCTCCCGGACGAACGCGTAGCCGGCGCCGACGGCGACGGGGAGCGCGCCCACGAGCAGGTAGCCCCAGAGCTTCCCTGCGTAGATCGGGTAGGAGTGGCTCCGACCGCCGGTCCAGAGGCTCGAACTGAACGTCTCCCACGTGCCGACGGTGGCGCGCTCGATCAGCGCGACCCAGCCGACGTCACCCGCCAACGCGGCGCTGAGGGAAGGGTCGCCCGCGGGCCCGCGAGGGGCGAGGAAGAAGACGATCGGGACGAGCGCGGCGAGCAGCGCCAACGGAACCGCCGGGAGGTGGCGGGCGGCGACGGCTCGCGTTCGGGCGAGCGAACTACGGAGCGCCGCCGTCGCCGCAGTTCGCGGCGCGCTCTCGTCGTGCCACGGGAGCAGGGGAACGACCGCGGGCCAGCCGACCGCGACCGCCGCCGTGCCGACCGCGCAGGCGGCGTACAGCAGCACGTTCTCCTTCGTCGGGACCGCGAGCCCGGCGAGGAGGCCGGCGGCGACGACGTGGCGTCGACGCTCGGTCGCGAGCGCCCGGACCGCGAAGCCCAGCGCGAACAGGGCGAAGACGGCGAGCGGTACGTCCGAGCGCATGAACCGCGAGTAGTAGACGAGGCCGGGCGTGACCGCCAGCAGCGCGGCGAGCGCCACGGTCTCGGCGTTCGAGAGGCCGACGTGGGGGAACCGAGCGCGGTCGGTGGCGGTCGTCGACGACTCGCCGGGCCGGCGGAACAGCAGCGCCGACAGCGGCGCGAGGCCGCCGATGACGGTGACGGGGAGCCGGGCGGTGAACGCCGTCGGGCCGAGGTGTTCGAACAGCGGGGCGACGACCAGCGGGACGAACGGCCCGTGGATGATCGGCCGGTAGGCGAAGCCGGCGCCGCGGACGTACCGCAGCGTCCAGTAGGCGACGCGGGCCTCGTCCCAGTGCATGGTTCGGTCGCCCAGCGCGACCAGCCGGAGGAGGAGGGCGAGCGCGGTCAGCGCCAGCACGGCCGCGGTCGGCCGACGGCGCATCCAGCGAGCGGGGCGGGACACGTTCGAGGGCGTCTACGCGGCGCTGTAAGTACTTTCTCCGTCGGGGGCGGAAACCCTCGACCACGCACGTCGCGTTCGGTCGGATTTATGCCCGTCCCGAACCCAGCCCGAGGTATGTCGACACCTGTCGTCGTACACGCGCGCCGGACCCCGCAGGGCAAGGAGGACGGCGTCTTCGCGGAGACCAGAAGCGAGGACCTCTCGGTCCCGCTGATCGAGGACGCGCTGGAGACCACCGGCGTCGACCCCGAGCAGGTCGAGGACCTGATGTGGGGCGTCGCCCAGCAGCGCGGCGAGCAGGACAACAACGTCGCCCGCGTGATCGCGCTGCTCTCCCCGCTCGGCGAGGGGACGCCGGCGACCAGCATCAACCGCTGGTGTGCCTCCTCGATGCAGGCGATCATCTCCGCCGCCGACGCCGTCGCCGCCGGCAACCGCGACTGCATCGTCGCCGGCGGCGTCGAGAACATGAGCCGCGTGCCGATGGACGGCGACTCCTACGAGTACCTCCACCCCGAACTCGGCGAGCAGTACAACGTCTTCCAGCTCCAGATGGGGATGACCGCCGAGAAGGTCGCCGAGGAGTACGACGTGAGCCGGGAGAAGCAGGACGAGTACGCCGCTCGCAGCCAGCAGCGCGCGACCGAAGCCACGGAGTCGGGGCGCTTCGACGACGAGATCGTCCCGATCGAGACCGACGACGGCGTCGTCGAGGAGGACGAGGGGATCCGCCCGGGCACGACCGCGGAGAAGCTGGCGGACCTCTCGCCCGTGTTCACCGGCGACGGGACCGTGACCGCGGGCAACTCCAGCCAGATCTCCGACGGGGCGTCGCTGGTGATGGTCACCTCGAAGGCGTTCGCCGAGGAGAACGACCTCGAGATCATGGCCGAGATCGGCACGAACGAGGTCGCGGGCGTCGATCCGACGGTGATGGGGATCGGGCCCGTGCCGGCGACTGAGGGGCTGCTGGAGCGGGCCGGGACGGAGATCGAGGACTACGACCTCGTGGAACTCAACGAGGCCTTCGCCTCCCAGTGTGTGTACGCCCAGCGCGAACTCGGGATCCCGGACGACAAGTTCAACGTCAACGGCGGCGCGATCGCGATCGGTCACCCCCTCGGCGCGAGCGGGGCGCGGCTGCCCGTGACGCTGCTGCACGAGATGGAGAAGCGCGGCGATTCGCGGGGGCTGGCGACGCTCTGTGTCGGCTTCGGGCAGGGCGCCGCGATCGAGTTCCTGATGGAGTAGGGCTTTTCCCGGCGATTTTCGGTTTTCTTTGTTGAGTATCGTTCGACCGCGACGGCGAACAGCAACAGCAGCTCGATGCTTGGCACCTTGCGACCGCACGGCTCCGCACAGCCCACAGACCTCCCCAGCCGACTTCTTCCCTCGCTAGCGCTCGGTCAGTCGTCCCTCGTGCCTGCTCGTCCACGGAGGGACTCGCGCTTCACGCCGACAGCGACCGCGGTTCGGTGGCGGTGGACGCCTCGCGTCGGCGACCTGTCGCCGACGCGGGGGGAGGGGTGGGGACTCGGTGCCGCGCCGGGCTTCGTGCCCGGCGCCCTGCGGTCGCAAGTGTGCTACGAACGACCTGCTGTTGCCGTCGCGGTTGCTGTCTCAGTTGCCAACGGTCGAGCTATTGTCGCCGTCGCGGTTGCCGTTCCAGTCACCAATCACCGAACCGGCCATCAGTGATCGTCACCAGAATCGTTTTCTCCCGTCCCACCGGCCACCAACGTATGGCCATCGGCGACGTTCAGGCAGTCACGGGAACCGAGAACGTCCACTACGTCGACACCGGGATGTACGACGTGCCCGAGTACGGCTCGGTGTACGTCATCGACGGCGAGCGCACCGCCGTCGTCGACTCCGGCACCGGCGGCGACTACGAGCGGATCGCCGACGCGCTGGACGAACTCGGCATCGACGAACTGGACGCGGTGATCCTCACCCACGTCCACCTCGATCACGCCGGCGGCGCCGGCCACCTGCTCGCGGCCCACCCGGACGCGCAGGCATACATCCACGAGCGCGGCGCGCGACACCTGATCGAGCCCGACCGACTCGTCGCCGGCACCAAAGACGCCGTCGGCGACCAGTGGCAGTACTACGCCGAACCCGAGCCGATCCCGGAGGAGCGCGTGACCCGCCTCGCGGACGGCGACGAAGTGGATCTCGGCGACCGCACCCTCGTCGCTCACGAGGCGCCGGGGCACGCGCCCCACCAGCACGTGTTCCACGACGCCGACGCGGGGATCGTGTTCACCGGCGACGCCGCGGGGCTGTACGTCCCGGCGGTGGACTCGATCCGGGAGACGACGCCGCCGCCGCAGTTCGACCTGGATCAGGCTCGCCGGGACGTGTCGACCATTGTGGACCTCGAACCGGAGATCCTGGCGTTCTCGCACTTCGGCCCGCGGGCGTTCGACGAGGCGTTCCTGAACGGCTACAAGCGCACGCTGATGGAGTGGGTCGAGGCGGTTCGACGGAAGCGGGCGGAGTTGGGTGACGACGACGCGGTGATCGAACACTTCGTGGCTCACGCCGACGAGATGGCGGGTGCCGAGGTCTGGGGCCAGCGTAAGGCCGAGGCGGAGGCGCGGCTTAACGCTCGGGGGGTTTTGGCGTATCTGGGGGAGGGGGAAGAGTAGTTGAACTCTGAGTATCTCTCAAAACCGAGTTCGGCAGAGAATGAAGTGGAACGAAAATACGTCCTAGATGGACTCCGCGTGGACAGTCATCGTCCCGTCCAGAACGTCACCCTCATCGACATCATCGGCGTCCGAGAGGTCGATCGTGAGGCCGATACGCAGTCCGCTACCCACACCGGTCGCCCAGGAAGCGCTGAACGCATTCGATTCGCCGACGAGGCTCGTCTCGCGGCCGAAATTCCCCGCGATGGGGTAGACATCCACGTATTCGTCTAGATCGTCGCTCAGCGTGAACCAGATCTCGACCGGCTCGGTGCCCTGGTTCGTAATCGAGAACACGTCGTCGAAGTGGTTAGTCGAGTTCGGATTGACACCCTGCCCGCCTGCATCGTTCGAGCCGAACTTGATCTCGAGCTCGTCGTCGTTGATCGACGCGTACTCGTAGTTGTTGTCCGGCGAGTTACCGAGATCCGTGCCGAAACTGAGGTATGCACTCGCGTCGTCTGCAACCTCAACGGAGAGGCTACGCTCTGCGCTCGTTGCGGAGAACGCCCCCGTCCCAATGCCTGCCGCACCGGCGGCAGTAATCGATCCCAGACCAGCGATGAACTTTCGTCGTTCCATTGTTGTAGTACCTCGCGCCCCCGAGCTCCTTCGGGAACGCTTCATCTACCACATACTCCCGGTGGTAAGTAGTATTGAGTTAGCTGACAGGATTCAATGCGGTCCTGTCGCTTTGTCCTACAGGGTATGGGTACTGTTGATAAGCAATGAGTAACGGCTACCAGATTCGATTATGCTATCAGACTCCCCCTGAAACCCGTATATGTCGGAGTATCGCTACTTCTCCTATTCCGTTGGTAACTGCCGGTCATCGACGACGGTTGCCCATCGGTGGTACACGGTACACACTTCGATTTCTACCTTTCGGGAAAAGGAAGGGAAAAAGTAGTCGAATACGGTTGGATGGCGTATTTGCAGCAGAAAGTGTAGGTAGGGATCACTCAGGAGAGACAGCCGGTGTCAGCACGTTGGCAAGCGACGACTGTTCAGCGGTAGCGTGAATGATCGGCCCTTGTCCGTCTTTGAGCACGCGGCTCCCAGCGCTGCCCTCTGGCGTGTCGACGACGAGCGCAATGTCGATATAGTCACCGACGCCGAGTTCGACCGCGGCGGTGTCGACACCTGCGTCGTACTGCGGCTGACACTGTCGGCCGTCACCCTTCAGGGCGCCGAAGTCGCCTTTGGAGTTCGCGAGACTGATCGCCGTCGCGTCGTCGCTCCACGACCCGACGTAGAACGCGTGCTGTTTACTCCCGTTCCGACCACCGTCCTCGCTAGCCAGATGTACACCAGCTGGGTCCCCTAGTTCTCGATCCGGAACAAGTCAGCGACAGTTGTTACGGCGCCGAGGTTCACGCCGTTGCCGAGCAGGTCGTGGTTGCTGTCTGAGAGATCGGTCGAAAGGACTCCGGTTTCTGATTCAACGTAGGCGGCGTTGCCGCTCCCTGGAACAGCGGTTATTGCGAGGAACGCGTTCGCGTCGGCGGCGGTTTTGATGGTGAGACTGCGGTCCGCCGAGACGCTGGTGAACGCACCCGTTCCGACGGCGACGGCGCTCGTCGCTACGAGTGATCCGACGCCGTGAGCAAAGTGCGTCGTTTCATACTGACCCCCTCGCTGGAAATCCACCGGCGGAGTCGAACCGCCGAGCGGGCGGGGTGGGTTAGTCGTCGGGCTGATCGGCGATGATGGTCAGCGTCTCGTCGAACTCACCAATGCTTGAACCGTGGGTGTCGATGTAGAGCCCTACGCTGATACTGTCTCCAACGTTGAGGATCGGGGGTTCGTCTCTAAGGACACCATTATGGCCGACGAGCGCGAGATCGTTGAGCGCGCCGCCGCCGTAGGTGCTGTACACTTCCACTGTCTGGGTCCCGTGGTTCGAGATTTCGAGGAGGTCGTGGAACTCGTAGACTGAGTCGACACCGACGCCCTGAGCATCGGCGTTCTCGCCCTCATCGTCCCCGGGAATCTCAAACTCGACCACTTCTCCGTTGGTCGATGACCGACCCGTCTCGCCCCCGAGCCCGTCATCCGATATCGGACTCATTCGAAGGAATGCGTAGGCGTCATCGGCGAGACCGACGCTAACGGAGCGTTCAGCACTCACACTGGAGAACGCGCCAGTGCTAACTGCAAGGCTCCCGCCGCCGACGAGCGCTCCGAGGCCGGTTAGGAGTCTACGCCGTTGCATATGGGGTAATCCTCCCTACAGTCCGATGTCGCTCGGCTGGTCTCCCGCAGTGAAGGTAATCGTCCCGTTGACGAAGTCTTCGCTGGCGTCCGCATCCGGCGTCACGAAGAAGCCGACGTTCTCCAGCGATTCACCCGGCTCAAGCACGGGGAGGTTCTTCGCAGCGGCGGTATCGAGGTTAGTGATACCGTCGTTGTCGGGGGTTCCGTAGTCGCCGGCAATATCACCCAACTGCGAGACATCGTCGTCTTCGTGGTAGAGTGCACCTTTCGCCGGTCCGAAGCTCTGTCGGTGGCCAACGATGACGGTGTTGGTTCCTTGGTTAGTGATCTTGAGCAGGTCGTCAAAGATCGTAGTCGAGTCTCGGTTCACACCGCCTCCAGAACCAGGACTGTCGGTATTGGTGAAGTCAAGCGTGACTGTGCCATTTCCGCCATCTTCGACGTAGTCGTCCGCGTTATCCCCGCTCATTGCCTCGATAGCGAGGAAGGCGTTCGAGTCGTCTGCTGTGTCAACTGTCAGGCCACGGTTCGCCTGCACACTCGTGAACGCGCCCGTACCAATGCCCGCTGCGCCAGCAGCGGTGAGCGATCCCAGACCAGCGATGAACTTTCGTCGATCCATTGTCGTAGTACCTCGCGCCCCCGGTCTTCCGGGAACGCTTCATCTACCACATACCCCCCTTTGTAAGTAGTATTGAGGCGACTGACACGATTCAGACCGAACCAGTAAGCGACCCGAAATGTCTCCGACCCGGCCTGAGAACCACCCACGAACCAACAGCCCCGGTCTGACACCGCCTCAAGCGGCTCTTGAGACGGCCGCCGAAACCGCTTCAGTCGGTCGTTTTCCCCGCTACCCCGCCGATCGAGAAACAACCTCGAACAACTGGCGCCACGTTGCCGAATCGGCATCGACGCTCGCCGGATCAACCCCGAGCAACACCCCCGACGTGTACGGAACTTTATGGTCGCTGCCGACGGATACCGGCGGTATGGATATTCGCGAGGCCGAGCGGGGGTTCGACCACCCCGTGATCGACGACGACACGCTGCCGGCGATGTTCGAGGCCAGCGCCGAGCGTAACGCCGCGGAGGTGGCCCAGCGCTACAAGGGGGGGATCTACGACCGCTCGCTGGTCGCCGAGGGCGTGATCCCCGAGGCGCCCGCGGGCGATTTCGCCGACCTGCGCTACGAGGAGACCCAAGCGATCGTCAGGAACCTCGCGGCCGGCTTCCGCGACCTCGGCGTCGAGGCCGGCGACCGCGTGGGGCTGTTCGCCGACACCCGGATGGAGTGGGCCCAGGCGGACTTCGGCGTGCTCGCGGCGGGCGGCGTCGTCAACACCGTCTACAGCGGCTCCTCGGAGCGCCAGACCGAGTACCTGCTGGGCGACGCCGGCGCCGACGGCGTCGTCGTCGAGAACGGCGACCTGCTGCACAAGGTGTTGAACGTCGAGGACGACCTCGACCTCTCCTTCGTCGTCGTGATCGACCAACCCGCCGACGGCAGCGGCGCCGCGGCGGCGATCCGGGACCGCGACGACGTGTTCACGCTGGGCCAGCTCCACGACCGCGGCGCCGAGGCGTTCGACGAGGATGCCTACGAGGGCTGGCTCGACGAGCGCGATCCCGACGACCTCGCGAGCCTCGTCTACACCTCCGGCACCACCGGCCAGCCGAAGGGCGTGAAACTCACCCACCACAACTTCCGGTCGAACGTGAACCAGTGTTTCCGGCGGTTCGGCCCCCGGCCCGACCGCGATCCCGACATGCCGACGACCGACACCGACACCGTCGCACTCTCCTTCCTCCCGCTGGCGCACGTGTTCGAGCGGCTCTCCGGTCACTTCCTGATGTTCGCGGCCGGGGCGACCATCGCTTACGCCGAGAGCCCGGACACGCTGCGGGAGGACTTCAAGCTCGTCGAGCCGACGACGTTCACGAGCGTGCCGCGCGTGTACGAGAAGCTCTACGCCGCGGTGCGCGAGCAGGCCAGCGAGTCGCCGCTCAAACAGCGGATCTTCGAGTGGGCCGTCGACGTGGCCCGCGAGTACGAGCGGACCGACGACCCCGGCACGCTGCTCTCGCTGAAACACGACGTCGGCGACAAGCTCGTGTACTCGAGCGTCCGCGAGGCGCTCGGGGACAACGTCGACTTCTTCGTCTCCGGCGGCGGCAGCCTCTCGGAGGACCTCTGCCGGCTGTTCCACGGGATGGGGATTCCCATCCTCGAGGGGTACGGCCTCACGGAGACGGCGCCGGTGCTGAGCGTCAATCCCATCGAGGACCCCAAGCCCGGCACGATCGGTCCGCCGGTCGTCGACGTGGAGACGGACCTCGACGAGTCCATCGGCGTGATGGGCGACGAGATCGAGGGCGAGACCGGCGAACTGCTCGTGCGCGGCCCAAACGTCACCGACGGCTACTGGGAGAAGCCCGACGAGACCGCCGACGCGTTCGAGGAGGCGGAGGACGGCGGCGAGCCGTGGTTCCGGACCGGCGACGTGGTCGAGATCCGCCCCGACGGCTACATCGCGTTCCGCGAGCGGGCGAAACAGCTGCTGAAGCTCTCGACGGGAAAGATGGTGCCGCCGGGGCCCATCGAGGACGCCTTCGCCGACAACGAACTGATCGAGCAGGCGATGGTCGTCGGCGACGCCCGGAAGTTCGTCGGCGCGCTGATCGTCCCGGCGTTCGACGCGGTCCGGGCCTGGGGCGAGCGCGAGGGGCTCGACCTCCCCGCGGACGACGACGAACTCTGCCACGACGACCGCGTGCGCGACCGGATCCAGGCGGAGGTCGAGGCGATCAACGAGAGCTTCGAGAGCCACGAGCAGATCAAGCAGTTCCGACTCGTGCCCGAGGAGTTCACTCCCGAGAACGACCTGCTGACGCCGACGATGAAGAAGAAACGCCGGAAGATCCTGGATCGCTGGAGCGACGAGGTCGAAGACCTCTACGAGTAATCGACCGCGGTAGCCACGTTTAAACCGCACCCCCCGCTTCGTTCGAACGTGAGGGCGAACAGCGTCGTCGAAGGCGGGGTGCCGTAGATGGCCGGGAACGAGGCAGCCGTGCTGATCGCGGTCGTTGCGGGCGTCATCGGTATCGGCGTGATCGCACAGGTGCTCTCGGACCGCTTCCAGATCCCGAGCATCGTGTTCCTGATCGCGGCGGGCATCCTGCTCGGCCCGGAAGTGACCGGGCTGCTCAACCCCGAATCCTTCGGGACGCCGGCGCTGTCGGCCATCGTCGGGCTCTCGGTCGCGATCATCGTCTTCGAGGGCGCGTTCCACCTCCGGATCGACGAGATCCGGGAGGCGCCGAAGACCGCGTTCCGGCTGGTGACCGTCGGCGCCCTGATCGCGCTGGTGGGGACCGGGCTCGCCGTTCACTACCTGCTCGGCGTCGGCTGGCTCGTCTCGTTCCTCGTCGGTTCGCTGCTGATCGCGACCGGGCCGACCGTTATCGCCCCCATCCTCGACGTGGTCCCGGTCCGGGACCGGGTCGGGATCGCGCTCGACACCGAGGGGATCGTCAACGACGTGACCGCCGCCATCACCGCGGTCGTGATCTTCGAGGTCATCACGACCGGGGCGTCGGGTCCGAGCGCGCTCGTCACGCTGTTCGCCGAGCGGCTCGGCTACGGGCTGCTGGTCGGCATCGCCGTCGCCGGACTGCTGTACTACGCGCTCCAGTACGTCGACCTCTCGCCCGGCAACGCGCCGCGGAACGCGCGCCTGCTCGTGCTCGCGGGGGCGCTCGTCGCCTACGCGGCCGCGAACTACCTCGCCAGCGAGGCCGGCGTCGCCGCCGTCGCCGTCGCGGGCATCCTCCTCGGCAACGCCGACGTGCCGTACGAGGACGAGATCGCGGCGTTCAAAGGCGACGTGACGCTGATCGTGCTCTCCTTCGTGTTCATCACGCTCGCCGCCCTGCTCAAGTTCTCGGCACTGCTCGAACTCGGGGTGGCGGGGGTCGGCGTCGTGGTCGTCGTCGCGCTCGTCCTGCGGCCGCTACTGGTGTTCGTCTCCAGTGCGGGCGACCGTTTCACCCAGGAGGAGAAGCTGTTCATGAGCTTCGTCGGCCCGCGCGGGATCATCCCCGCGTCCGTGGCGACGCTGTTCGCCATCGAACTGCGGAGCGATGCGGTCGGGATGCCGGCGGCCGCCGACGTGCTGGTCGGAACCGTCTTCCTGACCATCCTGCTGACAGTCGTGTTCGAGGCGGGGCTGGCCCGCCAGATCGCGGAGAAACTCAACGTCATACCCATGCGAGTCATCATCGTCGGGGGCGGGTCGGTCGGGCGCGAGCTCGCGACCCGCCTCGAAGACCGAGGCGAGAACGTCGTCATCGTGGAGAAAGAACAGGAGCGGATCGAGGAGGCCCGAAACGCCGGGTTCGCCGTCCATCACGGCGACGGCTCCGACACCGAGGTACTCAAGTCCGCGGGCGCGGACAACGCCAAGATCATCGTCGCCGCGACCGGCGACGACGACGCGAACCTGCTGATCTCCCAGCTCTCCCAGTCGAAGTTCTCGCCGGATCGCGTGATCGCCCGGACGAACAACCCCGAGAACGTCGACGCCTTCGAGGAGCTGGGGGTCCGCACCATCGCCCCCGCGATGGCCACCGCACAGGCCATGGACGACTACATCGAGCGCCCGTCGATGGCGAGCTGGATGCAGGGGATCGGCGAGTCCGGCGACGTCCAGGAGATCGAGGTCACCGCCGACCCGCTGATCGGCCAGTCCATCAAGGAACTCGGCCCGCAACTCCCCGAGGGCTGCCTGATCGGGCTGGTCTCCCGGGAGGAGGAGACGTTCGTTCCCGAGGCCGACTTCACGCTCCAACGGGGCGACCGCGTCACCTTCATCGGCCGGAAGGAGTCGGTCCGCGAGGCGATGAAGTGGGCCCACCCCGAGGAGTAGCGAGACGGCTCGCCGCCGCACCGGTGGCGCGACGTTTTTGTCCGCTGAACCACGACGTTCGGTGATGGCGCTTTCCCGCCGTTCGTTCCTGCCCCTCCCGGTCGCCGTCGCACTCGCCGGCTGTACGTCGCTGACCAACGACGCGGTCGAGATGGCCATCGAGAACCGCAGCGGCGGCGCGCGCGACGTGACCGCGACGGCGACGCCGGTCGCCGAGTACGACGCCGACGACCCGCCGGACCCGGACTTCGAGGGGACGGTCCCGCCCGGCTCCCGCCAGTTGGTGCCGGACGTGGCCCCCTCGCCCGAGGAGGGTGCGGAGCCCATCCCGACCCGGGTCCACGTCGTCACCGGCCCGTACGAGGCGATCGAGACCCTCGACGTGACCGGCACCGGGACCATCGACGTGCGGATCACCCGAAACGGGCTGGAGATGTTCTTCGCGGGCCAGGACTGACGGAGTTGGTTCGTGGCGTGCCCGTGATCGCTCCGGACTGGTCCAGCGGCAGCAACCCGGCACACCCCCGGGAACGGCGACTGCAACCTCCTCCCACGGACCCGACACGGTTTTCCCGAATCACCGAGAAGCCCGCCCATGATCAGCCGACAGACCCTCCGAGAGGAACCGGAGCGCGTCCGGGACGCGCTCGACGCGAAGGGCGTCGACGACGTGGACCTCGACGAGGTCCTCGAGATCTACGACGAGTGGCGCGACCTCAAGGCCGAGGGCGACGACCTCCGCCACGAGCGCAACGAGGTCAGCCGGAAGATCGGCGAACTCAAACGCGACGGGAAGGAGGAGGCGGCCGAGGAGGCCATCGAGCGCTCGAGCGAACTCAAGGAACGCCTCCAGGAGGTCGAGGAGCGCGCCGACGAACTCGAAGCCGACCTCGACGAGCGCATGATGCGGCTCCCGATGCTCCCCGACGACGACGTCCCGCGGGGCGCCGACGAGAGCGAGAACGTCGAGCGCCGACGCGAGGGATTCGACGACCTGCGTGACCTCCCCGACGAGGTGACGCCCCACTACGACCTCGGCGAGGAGCTCGACATCCTCGACTTCGAGCGCGGCGCGAAGGTCAGCGGCGGCGGCTACTACTTCGCAAAGGGCGAGGGCGCCCGCCTCGAGCACGCGCTGATCCAGTTCTTCCTCGAGACCCACCGCGAACAGGGGTACACCGACGTGTTCCCCCCGATCCCGGTGAACAGCCGGTCGATGGAGGGCACCGGCCAGTTCCCGAAGTTCACCGAGGACGCCTACCGGGTCGAGGGCAGCCACGACGAACCGTACGACGACGACGACCTGTGGCTGCTCCCGACCGCGGAAGTCCCCGTCACGAACCTCCACCGCGACGAGATCCTGCTCGACGACGACCTGCCGCTGAAGTACCAGGCGTACTCGCCGAACTTCCGGCAGGAGGCCGGCGAGCACGGCACCGAGACCCGGGGGATCGTCCGGGTCCACCAGTTCAACAAGGTCGAACTGGTCAACTTCGTCCGACCCGAGGAGAGCGAGGAGCGCTTCGAGGGGCTCGTCTCGGAGGCCGAGTCGGTGCTGCAGGCGCTGGGCCTGCCGTACCGCATCCTCGAGATGTGCACGGGCGATCTGGGCTTCACGCAGGCCAAGAAGTACGACATCGAGGTCTGGGCGCCCGGCGACGACATGGCGGAGGGCCCCGAGCAGGGCGGCCGGTGGCTCGAAGTCTCGTCGGTGTCGAACTTCCGGGAGTTCCAGGCCCGGCGTGCCGGGATCCAGTACCGCCCCGAGCAGCACGAGAGCGCCGAATACCTCCACACGCTCAACGGCTCGGGCGTCGCCGTCCCGCGGGTGGTGGTGGCGATCCTGGAGTACTACCAGAACGAGGACGGCACCGTCGACGTGCCCGAGGTGCTGCAGCCCTACATGGGCGGCCAGGAAGTCATCGAAGGGCGGGAGCCGGTCGGTGAGAGCGCCGTCGGCGACGAGTAGCGAGGTGGGAAAACTCCGCGAGGGAGCTTGGCGACGGAGCGGAGGCAAACTACCTCGAAGCGAGCGGTGAGCGGAGTGACCCGCGAGTGGCGGGGTACGCGTCTTACGGTCGTCTTACAGCGCCCGACCGCAGGTTACGGTGGTTCTCTGTCGAGACTCGCGATACGGGTCACGGCGCTCCGGTGGCCGTCGATGCTCTCGTGTTGAGGTCCCCTTCGTCGAGGCGCGGCGTCGGTTCGGTGTGGCGCCGCCGCTCATGCGCCGCGTTTCACTTCGTAGAGCCGCGGCTCATTTCGTAAACGTCCGCAGGTCCACGATCTCCCCCTCCGCGACGGTGAACAGATCCACGAACGCGAACAGCTCCTCGCCGTCGTCGGCGAACAGCCGGCCGTGGGCGGCGACCTCGTCGTCGTCGCCCTCCGGGCGGAACAGCGTGTCAACGGCGTGGACGGTGTCGGTTCGCGGTCGGTCCTCCACCATGAACTCGACGAACCGGTCGCGGCCCTCGATGGTCCGGTCGCCCCGGTCGTGGCGGAACTCGGGCGCGAGTACGGCCCCGAGGCCGTCGGCGTCCATCGCGTCGATGGCCTCGTAGTAGCGCTCGACCAGCTCGGTGTGGCTCATACGCCACGTCGGGGGAGCGGCCCCAAGAAGGGTCGGGGAGCATTTGTCGCTCCGGCGCGCAGTTCGGGTGTGGACCTGCACGTCCGGTACGAGGGCGACGACGACCCCGAGAAGTGCACCGCCCGGAAGCTCGCGCGGTTCGACCTCGCGGAGCTCCACCGATCGGACCGCGCGACACCCTACGGAGTCGTGCTCAACCCCCACGCCGAACGTGCGCTCTCGCCCGCGGACCGCGACGCCGCCGCGCACGCACTGGTCGCGCTCGACTGCTCCTGGGAGTCCGCCGGCGAGAAGCAGTTCACCATCGACGGCGACCACCGCGCGCTCCCCTACCTCGTCGCCGCCAACCCAGTGAACTTCGGGAAGCCGATGCAGTTGACGACCGTCGAGGCGTTCGCCGGCGCGCTGGTGATCCTGGGCGAGAAACCGCAGGCCGAGCAGATCCTCTCGAAGTTCACCTGGGGCGAGACGTTCCTCGAACTCAACGAGGAGCCGCTACGACGCTACAGCGAGTGCGAGGACTCCGGGGAGGTCGTGGCGATCCAGCAGGAGTATTTGGACCGATAAACTCCATTCGACGATAGAGAACACCGTTTTCGTGCCCTCATGAGGGTAGCCCACCAGTCGATTTACCTTCGGTGGCCCACTACCGGTAACTATGGCGAGCTTCCAGATCGGGCGGATCTACGGGATCCCGATCAAGATCGACGTGACGTTCCTGTTGGTGCTGCCGCTGTTCGCGTGGGTGATCGGCTCGCAGGTCGGGTTCTGGGTCGACGTCCTCGGCATACTGCCCTCTACCGTGCCGGGGGCGGCGCCGTTGACCCAGGGGAACACGCCGTGGCTCATCGGGGCGGCGTCGGCGATCGGCCTGTTCGTCGGCGTGCTCCTGCACGAACTCGGCCACTCGCTGGTCGCGATGCGCTACGGCTTCGAGATCGACTCGATCAAGCTCTGGCTGCTCGGCGGCGTCGCCCAGTTCACCGAGATGCCCGAGGACTGGAAACAGGAGTTCACCGTCGCCGTCGCCGGCCCGATCGTGAGCGTCGCGGTGGGGGTGGTCTCCTACGCCGTGTTCACCTCGATCCCGGCCGAGCTCCCGGCCGTGCAGTTCGTGTTCGGCTACCTCGCGCTGGTGAACGTCATGCTGGCGGTGTTCAACATGCTGCCGGGGTTCCCGATGGACGGCGGGCGCGTGCTGCGCGCGCTGCTCGCGCGGAACCGCTCGCACGCCCGTGCCACCCAGATCGCGACGGCGGTGGGCAAGGGGTTCGCGATCCTGCTCGGCTTCGTCGGGCTGCTCGGGTTCGACCTGATCCTGCTCGCGGTCGCCTTCTTCATCTACATGGGCGCCTCGAGCGAGGCCCAGCGCTCCGTCCTGAAGGCGGCGTTCGAGGGCGTGACCGTCCGGGAGATCATGACGCCCGCCGCGGAGCTCCGGACCGTCGACGAGGAGACCACGATCGCCGAACTCATCCAGCGCATGCTGCGCGAGCGCCACGTCGGCTACCCCGTCATGCGGAACGGGGAGTTCGTCGGGATGGTGACGCTGGAGGACACCCAGTCGGTGCCGGAAGTCGAGCGCGACGCCTACCTCGTCGAGGACGTGATGAAATACGACGTGCCCACGCTCGACCCCGACAGCGAGGTGCTGGACGCCTTCGACGCGATGCAGTCCCACCGAACCGGACGGCTCCCGGTCACCGACGTCGAGGGGAACCTCGTCGGCCTGCTCTCCCAGACTGATCTGGTGATGGCGTTCAACATCTCCCAGACCAGCGGCGGGCTGGCCGGCCTGGGGGGGCAGGAGCTCCCGCCGCGGTCGTAGTTCCGGCGTCGCTGGCCGGCCGGCTCCCCCTTGTCACCGGCCGTTCCCCGAACGGACGCGTTTTTACGCGCTGGGCGGCTACACTCCCGTAATCGATGACCTTCGAAGATCTCCCGACCACCCCACGGTCGGAGGAGCTCCTCGACAAGGCGTTCTCCCGGGCCGCCCGGACCGGACGCGCCAAGGAGCCCTACGAGGCCCAAGAGGCCATGCTGCGCACCGCCGGGAACATCCTCTCGGACAACCTCCAGAACGTCGCGACCGCGTGGCCGGACTTCGACTACGTCGACCCGTTCTACTACGAGCTCGCCGACGCCATCGTCGACGTTGACCGCCTCCGACAGGCGCTGAGTGAGGTGACCTGGGCCGGCAACCAGATCGAGGACCTCCGCGACGAGTACGCCTCGAAGATCCGGAACAGCGACACCGACACCGCACGGAAGCACCGCAAGCAGGCGTTCGCCCGGATGGCCGACATCATGGACGAGATCGAGGACGACCTGCTGGCCGTCGGCGAGGCCCGGGACGAGCTCAAGACGCTGCCGGACATCCGGCCGGACGAGCCGGCGATCGTCGTCGCGGGCTACCCCAACGTGGGGAAGTCCTCCTTCGTCAACGAGGTCACCAACGCGCGCAACGCGATCGAGTCCTACCCGTTCACGACGACGGCGGTCCACGTCGGCCACTTCGAGCGCGACCGGGTCCGCTACCAGATCGTCGACACCCCGGGGCTGCTCGACCGCCCGGAGGAGGACCGCAACGACATCGAGAAGCAGGCCGTCTCCGCGCTGCGCCACCTCGCCGACGCCGTGCTGTTCGTCGTCGACGCCTCCGGCCAGTGTGGCTACCCGCTCGACGCCCAACTCGAACTCCGCGCGGAACTCGCTTCGCAGTTCGACGCGCCGATGGTCACCGTCTGCAACAAGTCCGACGTGTCGACGGACGTGGACGCCGACGCCTACATGAGCGTGACCGAGGGCGAGAACGTCGACGAGGTGCTCGACACGGTGGTCGAGGCCGTCGACTGGACGCCGGACATCCCGCCCTCCCGGAACGCCTGAGCCGCGTCGTCGCCGGCCCCCGCGCCGTCGCCCGCAGTCTCCACGGCGGCGTAGCGAACCGACACGGTGACCCCCTCCCCGCTACCTAACCCGAAACGCCCGTTGTCGATGGCGCCGATCCGCTCGGCCAGTCGATCGGCCAGCGCCGGGGGCTCCGTCCCCGGCGGGTAGCCGACCGTCACCATCACCCGCTCGGGGCTCCGGAACGGGAAGGCGGAGCCGTGTTCGACGTCGAAACTGACCAGCGAGAGCGAGGGCTCCCCGGCGAGCAGCGACTCGGTCTCCTCGCGGGCCTGATCCGCGAACGCCGCACGCTCCATGGAGGCGTACGTCGCGCCCGCGAGCACGGAGGAGAGCACGAGCACCGTGACCGCGAGCGCGCCGATGCGCTTGATCGTGTCCTTCCGGGCGTCGCCGACGTTGAACCACTCCTCTGGCTGGTACCCTTGGTACCAGAACGTCGCCAGCGCGACCAGGTTGATGGAGAGGAAGTTCACCGCCACCAGCACCGCCGAGCCGACGATCGCCTCCGGCCGCCCCCACGCGATCCCGATGCCGACGACCGCGGTCGGGGGGACCAGCGCCGCGGCGATCATCACGCCGACCAGCGCCGAGGAGACCCCGGAGGAGAGCGAGAGCGCGCCCGCGAACCCGGCCGCGAGCGCGACCACCAGCGACGGAACGCCCGGCGAGAGCCGCTCGCGCACCTCGCCGATCGCGAACACCTCGGCCACGCCCAACGGGACGACGTTGCCGAAACGTAGCAGCCCCGCGAACGCCGCGGCGCTCCCGACGGCGAGCACCGCACCGACCAACTGCAGCTTGATCCCGCGGACGAACAGCTCCCGGTCGTCGACGACGGACCCGACGCTGGTGGCCATCGCCGGCCCGATCAGCGGGGCGATCACCATCGAACCGACGACGACCGCGGGCGAGTCGATCAACAGCCCGGCGGTCGCGACAACGGCGCTGATCGCGGTCATCGCGAGGAAGGGGACCCAGTCGGGCGCCAGGTCGGACGCCCGGCTGACCAGTTCGTCCCGGGCGATGCGCTCGCCCTCCTCGCCCTCGGTCCACTCCTTCTCCAGTTGTTCGTAGCGCTCCGAGACGACCGTCTCGGCGTCGAGCACGACCGTGTAGGCGTCGCGGTCGATCCCGGTCTCCTCCCGGAGCTGGTCGAGTACCGGCTCGACGGCGTTGGTCGGCAGCGGGAACGAGACCAGCGCCGTGTAGCGCCGGCCGCTGACCTCGTCCGAGAGCGCATAGTCGATCCCGTTCTCGTCCAGCACCGAGAGCACGGCCTCGCGCTTCCCGGTGGGGATCATCACCTGTACGAGTCGCACGGGTGTGCCTCTCGGCGGCCGGGCAAATAGGCGGCGGTGGCGTCGATCGACGCAGTTCGCTATCGCCGTATACGATTCATGCCCCGACCCGTGAGGGTTAACCCCGCCAACCGGTTACCCACGGCCATGTCCTTCGAGAACCGGCCGGACCGCGGGGACGAGGTCGTCCTCGTCGGCCGGTCGAACGTCGGGAAATCGACCCTGATGCGGGAGCTGACGGGTCACAGCTTCGACACCGGGGGGAAACCCGGGGTGACTCGCCAGCCGAACCACTACGACTGGGCCGGCCCGGACTTCATGTTCACCGACCTCCCCGGGTTCGGCTTCATGTCCGGCGTCGAGGAGGGGAAACGCGAGCAGATCAAGACCGACGTGGTGCGCTACGTCGAGGAGAACGCCGAGAACATCCTCGCGGGCGTGCTGGTCGTCGACGGCAAGGCCGTGATCGACATCATCGACCGCCACCGCGGCAACGGCGACATCCCCCACGACGTGGAGATGTTCCACTTCCTGCAGGACGTGGGAATCGACCCGATCGTCGCGGTGAACAAGATGGACAAGGTGGACGACCGAGACGAGCGGCTGGACGACCTCTGCGATCGACTCGGGCTGTTCCCGCCGTGGCAGCAGTACCGGGAGACGATCTGTCCGATCACGGCCAAAACCGGCTCGATCGAGCCGCTGGAGGCGGCGCTGGCCAAGCGGTTCCGCGACGCCAAACGCGACGAACTGCTGCAGTTCGTCAGCTGAGCGCGTAACGCTCTTCCGCCTCGGCCTCCCTCCTTCGGCCATGTCTGCGGTCACCGGGCCCCCCTCGGAGCTCGACGAGCGCCGGGACGAGCTGACGCCGATGCTCCAGCAGTACGTCGACCGCTGCCGGGAGCACGACGACGCACTCGTGCTGTTCCGGGTGGGGGACTTCTACAAGACGTTCTGTGAGATCGCCGAGGAGGTCGCCCGGATCTGCGAGCTCACGATGATCGAGCGCGAGGACTCGACGGGAACCTACACCGCGGCGGGGATCCCCGTCGACAACGCCGCGGAGTACGTCGAGCGCCTGCTCGACGCCGGCCACCGGATCGCGATCGCCGATCAGGTCGAGGACCCCAGCGAGACCAACGGGATCGTCGAGCGCGCGGTCACCCGGATCGTCACGTCCGGCACCGTCGTCGACGACGAACTGCTCTCGCCGGACTCGACGTACGTCGCGGCGGTCGTCGGCGGCGACGGGGGGACCGACGACGGCGAGTTCGCCGTCGCGAGCGTCGACGTGTCCACTGGCGAGTGTCGCGTCGCCGCCGCGCCCGACCGTGCCAGCGTGCGCGAGGAGGTCGCCCGCGTCGGGCCCGCGGAACTGCTCGCGGGCCCCGGCGCACCGGAACCCGACGCCGACTGCCCGATCACCGACTGGGACGACGACGCCTTCGCCGTCGATCGAGCCCGGGAGACGCTCGACGCCTACGCCGACCCGGACCGGTTCGCGACCGTCGAAGCCCGCGCCGTCGGCGGCCTGCTGGCCTACGCCGAGTACACCCAGGGCGACGACGGCGCGCTCGAGTACGTCTCGCGGGTGCAGCGCTACGACGCCGCGGACTGCCTGCGGCTCGACGCCGCCGCGCTCCGGAGCCTCGAACTGTTCGAGAACCGCGCGGGGGGCGAGCGCGAGAGCGACACGCTGTTCGAGACGATCAACGAGACCGTCTGTGCGCTGGGACGCCGCCGGCTGGCGTCGTGGCTCCGCCGGCCGCTGGTCGATCGCCGCGCGACCGAGGCCCGCCTCGACGCCGTCGACGAACTCGCGACCCGGACGCTGCTTCGCGAGGAGCTCCGGGACGAACTGAGCGCCGCCTACGACCTCGAACGCCTCGTCTCGCGGGTCTCGCGCGAACGGGCGAACGCCCGCGACCTGCGCTCGGTCGCGGGGACGCTCGCGATCGTCCCCGAGCTGAAGGAAGCGCTCGCGGACGCCGAGGCCGACCGCCTCGGGCGCCTCCGCGACGACCTCGACGAGCTCGGAGCAACGCGAGAACTCATCGAGAACGCGATCGCCGAGGACCCGCCCCAGGAGATCACCGAGGGCGGGGTGATCCGCGACGGCTTTGACGACGAACTCGACGAGGTGCGGCGCACCGAGCGCGAGGGCCGGGCGTGGGTCGCCGACCTCGAAGCCAAGGAGCGCGAGCGAACCGGCATCGACAACCTCGAAGTCGGGCACAACCAGGTCCACGGCTACTACATCGAGGTGACCGACAGCCACCTCGATTCGGTCCCCGAGGAGTACCGCCGGCGCCAGACGCTGAAGAACTCCGAGCGCTTCGTCACCCCCGAACTCCGCCGGCGCGAGGACGAGATCCTCGGCGCCGCCGAGCGCGCCGACGCGCTGGAGTACGAAATCTTCTGTGAGGTCCGAGCCGAGGTCGCCGACGCCGCCGACCGGTTGCAGGGGCTCGCCGACGCGCTCGCGACCCTCGACGCGCTGCTCTCGCTCGCCACGGTCGCCGTGGGGCCGGAGTTCTCCCGGCCGGCGTTCCACGACGGCGACCAGCCGCTCGAGATCGAGGCCGGGCGCCACCCCGTCGTCGCGCGGGCCCAGGACGAGTTCGTCCCCAACGACGCCGAGCTGCCGGCCGGGAGCGTCGCCCTCGTCACCGGCCCCAACATGAGCGGGAAATCGACGTACATGCGCCAGGTCGGGCTGATCAGCGTCCTCGCGCAGGCTGGCGGGTTCGTGCCCGCCGACTCCGCGAGCCTCCCCGTGTTGGACCGGGTGTTCACCCGCGTCGGCGCCAGCGACGACATCGCGGGCGGCCAGTCGACGTTCATGCGCGAGATGAGCGAACTCACGGACATCCTCCACGACGCCACCGAGGACTCCCTCGTCCTCCTCGACGAGGTGGGCCGCGGGACCTCGACGGCCGACGGCCTCGCGATCGCCCGCGCGGCCACGGAGTTCCTCCACGACGAGGTCGGCGCCCGCACGATGTTCGCGACCCACTACCACGACCTGACTGCGCTGGCCGACGAGCGCGACGGCGTGTTCAACTTGCACTTCACCGCGATCCGGGACGGCGACGACGTGACGTTCCTCCACCGCGTCGACGAGGGGCCGTCCTCCTCCTCCTACGGCGTCGAGGTCGCGCGGATGGCGGGCGTCCCCGACGCCGTCGTCGAGCGCTCGCGAGCGTTGGTCGAGAGCGAGGACGAGGCCACGACCGA
Organism: Halolamina pelagica; assembly: GCF_900115675.1. Classification (GTDB taxonomy): domain Archaea; phylum Halobacteriota; class Halobacteria; order Halobacteriales; family Haloferacaceae; genus Halolamina; species Halolamina pelagica. The sequence continues at coordinate 146,720 of NZ_FOXI01000003.1, forward strand.
TCCGGCACCGTCCGCTACACAGGCTGCGACCGACGGCGCCGGCGTCGACGCGGCCGGGACGGACGCCGACGCCTCGCCACCCCCGGGTCAGCAGACGCTCCCGGGGACCGAGCCGGACGGGGCGGCCGAACTCCAGGCGATCGCGGCCGAACTCCGGGGGCTCGACCTCGCGAGAACGACGCCGCTGGAGGCACTGAACCGGCTGCAGGAGCTCCAGGATCGCGTCACGGAGCGATGAGCGACGGGTCGGCGGACTCCCCGACGGTCGAGCGCCTCGACGAGGCGACGGTCGACCGGATCGCCGCCGGCGAGGTGATCACCCGGCCCGCACGGGTCGTGGGCGAACTGCTGGACAACGCGCTCGACGCGGGCGCCGACTCGATCCGGGTCGAGGTCGACGGCGACGGCACCGAACGGCTCCGCGTCGCCGACAACGGCCACGGGATGAGCCGTCGGGACGCCGAACGGGCGGTCGAGCGCCACGCGACCAGCAAACTCCGGGACGCCGACGAGCTGCCGGCGACGACCAGCCTCGGCTTCCGGGGCGAGGCGCTGCCCAGCATCGCCGAGGCGGGCCGGCTCGAACTGGTCACCAGCGACGGCAGCGAACACGGAACGCGGCTCGTCGTGGACGACGGCGAGGTACAGGTCACCGACGCCGGCCGGGCGCGCGGGACGACGGTGACAGTCCGGGACCTGTTCGCGGACCGCCCGGCACGGCGCGAGTCGCTGGGCGGCGCGGGCGCGGAGTTCGCGACGGTCTCCTCGCTGGTCGCGCGCTACGCGCTCACGCGTCCGGACGTGTCGTTCTCGCTCGTCCACGACGGCCGCGAGGTGTTCGAGACGCCCGGCAGCGGCGCGTACGCCGACGCGCTGGCGGCGGTGTACGACCGCCACGTCGCCGCGCGGTCGACGACGTTCTCCCACGAGACGGCGCTCTCGGCCGGCGAGTTCGACGGGGCGACGATCCACGTCGACGGCGTCCTCGTCTACCCCTCGACGACGCGCTCGGACCGCTCGCACCTCCGAACCGCGATCAACGACCGGCCCGTCGTCGACGAGGGGATCCGCCGCGCGACCGAGCGCGGCTACGGCACGCTACTACCCGATGGCCGGCACCCCGTCGCGGCCGTCTCGGTCTCGCTGCCGCCCGAGAGCGTCGACGCGAACGTCCACCCCGCGAAGGCCGAGGTCGCGCTCTCGGTCCGCGACGCCGTCGAGGCGGCGGTCGAGACGGGCGTGAGCGACGCGCTCACCACTGCCGACCTCCGCCGCTCGGGCGAGGTGGCGATGGGGCTGGACGAGTCGCTCGCGCCCAAAGCGGGCGACTCCGCGCTTGCCGAGGCCGACGTTGTCGGGCAGTTCCGGGAGACGTACGTCCTCTGTGCGGAGGGCGACGAGCTGCTCGTCATCGACCAGCACGCCGCCCACGAGCGCGTGAACTACGAGCGCCTGCAGGCCGCGGTCGCGGGCGAAGCGATCGAACGGGCCGACCTCTCGCCGCCGGAGACGGTCTCGCTCTCGCCCGGCGAGGCTGCGGTCGTCGAGTCACACGCCGACGACCTCGCGGCGCTGGGGTTCGACGCCGACCCGTTCGGCGGCACGACGGTGAAGCTCTCGGCGGTGCCGGCGCCGATGGGGTTGCCGGCCGACGCCGGGGCGTTCCGGGAGACCCTCGCGACGCTGGCCGGCGGCGACGATCCGGCCGACGCCCGCGACGACGCGCTCGCTGCGCTGGCCTGCCACCCGTCGTTGAAGGCCGGCGACGCGCTGGACGCCGACGACGCGCAGGCGCTCGTCGAGCGGTTGGGGCAGTGCGAGCAGCCGTTCGCCTGCCCGCACGGGCGGCCGACGGTGCTCAGCGTCAGCGAGGAGACGCTAGCGGCCGGGTTCGAACGCTAGCCGGTCGGGGCGCGTGACCCGCCGCGACACGGAGGTCGCGTTGACGGAGCCGATGCCGTGGTCGTGTGTGAGAGATCAGGGCCGCGCGCTCACCACTCCTTGCAGTCCGGACAGACCAGCGCGTCCGGGTCGAGATCGGTCTCGTCGGCGGCGCCGCCCTCGCCGGCCCGCCAGCGCGTCTCGACGCTCTCGCCGCAGGCCGCACACGCGGCGCCGTCGGGCGTCGACGTGTAGGTGTACGTCGGCGTCGCCGGCGCGTCGTCGGTGGGGTCGTCAACGGTCGAGCCGTCCCCGGCCTCGTCGCCGTCCCGGCCCGCGAAATCGGAGAGGCTGGCGTCGTCGCTCATGGGCCGAGGTTGGGGCCGGCGTGGGTTTAGCGTTGGCGTCCCGCAAGCGAACGCTTTTCACCCCTGACGGGCCGAGAGGCGGGCATGGACCCCGGACATCCGCTGCAGGGCATGACCGACCTCTGGGACGACACCATCGAGGACATGGAGGCCACCGCGGCCGAGCTGCGGGACGACGGCTGGGAGACCGTCGAGGTCCACCCCGGCGCGGTGACGCCGCTGCCGCGGCTGGAGACCGAGGACGGCTACGAGGACGACCGCACGGGGTTCGACGTGCTCGTGCCGGGCAACGAGTTCTCCGAGGTACAGGAAGCCGTCGACGGCGCCGCGTTCGACGAGTACGAGGCGTACAACGCCCAGGCCAACGGCGTCGTGTTCGCGGTGATCGTGATGAAGGCCGCGGACGCCGGGCGGGCGGTGCTGATCCCCATCTACTACCGTGCCGACGAGGCGGTCGAGACGGTCCAGCGCATCGAGGCGGCCGGGGAGAGCCGGCTCTACGTTCGACCGCTCGACGACAGCGAGCGCGTGCTGTTCGTGCAACGGCAGCCCGCGGCGCTGTTGCCCGGTGGGGAGTAACGCCGCGTTCGGTCCACCCCTGCCGGAACAGGCGGTTTCGACGTGTTTTTCAGCCGCGGCCGAGAGTTCTCGGGTATGGCCGAACTCAAGCTCGTCGTGTCGGATCCCGACACGGGCAACACGTATCAGACTGAGGTCGACGGACAGGACGCCAACCGGTTCCTCGGTCGATCGCTGGGCGAGGAGGTCGACGGCGACGTCGTCGGGCTCTCGGAGTCGACCCTGAAGCTCACGGGCGGCTCGGACGCCGCCGGCCGACCGATGCGGGAGGACGTCGCCGGCTCCGACCTCAAGCAACTGCTGCTCGAGGGCGGCGTCGGCTACCACCCCGAGAAGGACGGCGAGCGCCGACGCGTCACGGTCCGTGGCGCCGAGTTCAGCGAGGAGAGCGCGCAGGTCAACGCCATGGTCCTCGGCGACGAGGACGTCGCCGCCGCCTTCGGCGAGGGCGACGACGAAGACGCCGAGTAAGTTCCCGCTCGCTTCTCGATGTCCGACCGAATCCCCAGCGACCACGCCAGCGTTCACACCGAGCGGGCCGAGGTGGCCCGCAGCGGCGGCACGCGCCGGCCCTGTCTGCACCTGCCTGCCGATCTGGCCCTCGAACCGGGCTCGTTCGTCCGGCTCGTGATCGCCGGCGACGAGTACCACGCCGAGGTTCGCGAGGACCGCTCGGGGTTCCTGCTCCGAGGCGCTTACGACCTCAAAAGCGAGGCGCGCGACCCGGGCCGTGCCGAGAACCGACTGGTCGAGTGGCTGCGGGACGAGGGACGCGAGCCGGGCGACCCCGTCGAGATCGACGAGATCGAACCCGGCGAACGCTACGGCCTGCGGCTGCCGGGCGAGCGGACGTTCTACCGCGACACCAGCGGCCCCGGCGGGTCGCTGCAGGACATCGCGAGCGATCTGGACGGCGTCGACTCCGACGGCTGACCCCGATGCCGCGCCAACGCGGTCGCTTTTTCCCGGAGAAGCGCCTCCAGCCCGTATGAGCAAACTCTCGGAGTTCCTCGCGGGCGAGCGCCTGGAGGACGTGGCGCTGTTCCTCGCGGAGGACCAGCTGGACGAGGCGGGGAAACTGGCAGACGCCGGCGAGGCGGTCGACGGCGGCGTCGTGCTCGTGCGCCCGGGCGAGCAGGGGCGGAAGCTGTTCAGCGCCGGCACCGGGCAGGACGCGATGGAGTTCGCGAAAGAAGCGATGGGCGAGGGCGGCAGCGTCGACGCCGACCTCGCCGGCGGCGAGTGTCCAGCCGGCGACGGTGACGAGCATCAGGTCCAGTACGTGTTCGCGTTCACGGAGGCCGAGAACCCCGATGTCGGCGGGCTGTACGCCGACGGCGACGTGATCCACGCCTACGCGAAGTGTGCCTGCGGGGAGTCGTACTCCGAGAAGTGGGTGGTCGGGAGTCGCTCCGGGGAGTAACCCCCCGCCCGTTCCCAGTTCCGCGGAATCGGCGGGACTGACTTTTCCCGTCGGCGCCTACATTGAGGTAGAGGCACGATGGCTCTCACAACCCTCGAAGAGGAGTTCTTCGGAGAACCGTTGACGCCAGTGGAGCGTGTCCTCGCCGGGATCCCGGCCGTCCTCGGCGCCGTGGGGCACCTCCTCCTCGCCAGCACGGCCGTCCTGCTGCTGTACGTGCTGGTGACGGCTGGCGCCTGAGAACCGGACACCCTCTCCGCCGTTTTCGAACGGGAGCCATCGAGAGTCGTATCCGCCCTACTCCTCCACTAGCTCCTCGAACGCCCGGCGGATCACGGTCCGCGCGGTCCGCCCCTCGCTGGTCCAGTGCTGGGCCATGTCCAGCATGTCGTCGTAGATGTCCGGCTTACAGCCAGCGGCCTTCGGGTGGCCGCCGCCGTTGACCTGGCCGGCGACCTCGTGGCAGCGCTCGAACCCCTCCGAGCCGCGGATCGACGCGCTCCCGGAGGGTTTGACGATCACCGCGGCGTCGCAGCCGTCCTTTCGCAGTGCCTCGGCGACCTCGTTCTGCGAGCAGCGCCCGTAGGTGAAGCCGACGGTCCAGTCGCCGATCTGCCGGCGGTTCGCCCGCGAGACCGCGGCCTCGATGCGCTGTTCCTTCTCCACCCGGCGGTGAGCGACGTAGTCGAGCACCGTCTCCGGGAGCGCGGCGCCGTACTCGCCGACGATCGTCGCGTACTCCTCGGGCCCGCTCCAGTAGGCGTAGTCCGCGAGGTCGTCGCTGCGGGCGTCCCGCTTGAGCCAGAGGTCGTGGTCCCGGGTGACCTCGGCGAGTTCGGCGTAGCGCTCGTCGAACTCGTAGTCGAGCGAGCGCAGCGCCACGTCGGTCGTGCACTCCTCCTCGCTGTCGCCGATCACGAGGTCGACGCCGGCGTCGCGAACGCTCCGTTCCAGGTCCGCGCCCCACTGGTGGTGGTCGAACCACCGGACTTCCCCGCCGAGGTCGACGAGCGTCTCGAGGTCCTCGGCGATGTACTCGTAGCTGTCCGGGCAGATGTCGCAGACGAAGACGTCGGTCCCGACTTCGGCGTACGCCGCGACGAGTTCGAGCGACTCCTCGATGTCGCCGGGACCGGACGCGACGAGCGCGACCGTCGAGCGCTCGTGGGGTTCGGGCTCGTCGTCCTCCCCCTCGTCCGCCGGCTCCTCGTCAGCCTCGGGTTCCCCGTCGGCCATCTCCTCGGCCAGCGCCTCCTCGAAGGTGGCCACGTCGAGGGCGGCGTCGCGAGCCTCGCGGACGAGCGCGACACAGCCCAGCCCGTCGGCGTCGGAGTCGGTGATCACGACCGCCTCGGCGCCGTCGACGGCCTCGGCGACGCGCTCCTCGGTGCGGTCCTCCTCCAGCGAGTCGGGGTAGAAAAAGCCCTTCCCGGGCAGCAGCGAGCGGCGGTGCAGCGAGAGGTCGTCGACCTCGATGAGTTCGTCGTCCATACCCGAGAGTCGGCGAGCCGGGGTATAAGCGCCGTGGAACGGGCTACGCGGTCGCCTCGCCGCCGCCCGTGTCGTCGGCTCCCTCGGCCTCCCCCTCCAGCTGTCGGACGGTCAGCACCGGCACCGGACAGCGCCGCACGACGCTCTCGGCGACGCCGCCGATCAGGTAGCGGTTCTCGCCGTGGCGCCCCCGGGTCCCGGTCGCGACCACGTCGGCGTCGACCTCGCGGGCGTAGTCGGAGATGGTCGCGGCCGGCCGGCCCTCGCGGACCGCCGTGGTGACTGGCTGCTCGGCGCGCGTGGCCACGTCGGCGACGGCGTCCTCGCCGTCGTCGCGGAGCCCCTCGCGGAGCTCCGCCCGGATGCTCTCGGGGGAGGACTCCACCTCCCCCTCGTCGACGACGAACAGCGCGTGCACGTCGGCGTCGAACCGCTCGGCGAAATCCAGCGCCACGTCGACGGCACGCCGGACGCTCGCGGAGCCGTCGGTGGCGATGACTAGGGTGTCGAACACAGTCGTTCGTTCGCCCGGGAGGACATAACTCCGACGGCGTGCGCCGCGGCGGCGCGTCGACGGGCGTCGCGCTCTCAGAAGCTACTTCCGGGTGCCGCCCCCCTCGTCGGCTATGCGCACCGACATCGGCAACGCGCTGGGCGGGGAGCCGGCCCTGACCCGCGACGCCCTCGACGAACTGGACGCCGACGTGGCCGCGGCCCACGAGCGGATCGCGGCCGGGATGGCCGACGACGAGTTCGGCTACGCCGCGCTCAACCTGCCAGAGACGGCCGACCCCGACCGAATCAGGACTGCGGTCGCCCCCTTCGCCGACAGCGCGGCGGTCCTCACGGTCGGCATCGGCGGCAGCGCCCTCGGCGCCGCGACGCTCGCGAACGCGCTGGAGAGCGACGTGGACGCCTACTTCCTCGACAACGTCGACCCCGAGCACACCTCCCGGCTGCTCGACGGCCTCGATCTCTCGCGAACCGCCGTGAACGTCGTCTCGAACTCCGGGACGACCGCCGAGACGCTCTCGAACTTCCTCGTGGTTCGCGAAGCGATGGACTCGGCGGGCGTCAACTGGACCGAACGGACGTTCGTGACCACTGGGCCGGAGGGGAACCTCCGGAACCTTGCCGAGAAGCACGACCTGCCGGCGCTCGACGTGCCGGCGGGTGTCCCCGGCCGGTTCTCGGTGCTCTCGACGGTCGGCCTCGCGGTCGCGGCGATCCAGGGTCACGACGTCGACGCCGTGCTCGCCGGCGCCGCCGACGAGCGCGAGCGGCTGGCGGGGTCGCTGTACGACTCGCCCGCCTACGCTTACGGGGCGACGACCTACGCGCTCGCCGAGCGCGGCGCCGTCACGAACGCGTTCATGCCCTACGCCGAGTCCCTGGAGACGTTCGCCGAGTGGTTCGCGCAACTCTGGGCCGAGAGTCTCGGGAAGGACGGGCAGGGACAGACCCCGGCCCGCGCGCTCGGCGCGACCGACCAGCACTCACAGCTCCAACTCTACCGCGCCGGGCCGCGGGACAAGCTGGTGACGCTCGTCCGGCCGACCGAACGCGCGGACCGCGACGTCCCGGAGACCGATCTGGAGGGGCTCTCCTACCTCGGCGGCCAGTCGCTCGGCACCTTGCTCGACGCGGAGTTCGAGGCGACCGAGGCGAGCCTCACGGCCGCGGACTGCCCGAACGTCCGCCTCGAGATCGACCGCGTCGACGAGCGCGGCCTGGGCGAACTGCTGTTCGGCATGGAGGCCGCCTGCGTCTGCTACGGCGAACTCGCGGACCTCTCGACGTTCACCCAGCCCGCGGTCGAGTGGGGCAAAAGGGCCGCCCGCGGCCTGCTCGGCGGCGGCGAGTTCGAGGAGGCCGAGGCGGTCCGCGGGAAGGACCGGCTGGTCGTGGAGTAGCGGCTTGGGTCGTGCCGGGTCGGGGCCTCGACGCCCGCGACCGTCACCGCTTTGCCGCCCGACCCGCTGGCTCCGGTAATGAGCCAGCCCGCACAGCCCTCGACGATGGGGTCGAAGGCCCTCCGGACGTTCCAGGCGCTGGTGCTGTTCGTCGCGGCGATCGTCGGCGGCAGCGTCGGCGTCTCGGTGTGGGCCGGCGCCGCGCCGGCGCTGGGCGTCGCCGAGGGGACGACCGCCTACGAGATCGCCAACACGGTCGCGCAGTTCGCGGGGCTGGTGGCGCCGGTCGGGCTGTTCGTCGCCGCCGCGGGCGACCGGGAGCTGCTCTCGTGGGGGCGGCCCGACCGCCGGCAGGCGGCGATCGCGGTGGGCGCCGTCGTCGTGCTCTACCTCGGCCAGATCGCGCTGATCACGGCGTTCTCGCAGTTCGACGTGTCGCCCTCCCAGAACCCCGCGGTCGACCCCTCCGGGCGAGAGGCCGCGTACTTCCTCCTGATGGTTCCCGTCTCGCTGTTCGTGGTCGGGCCCGCGGAGGAGCTACTGGTGCGCGGCGGGATCCAGGGGCTCCTGAAGCGGGCTTGGGGCCCGTGGCCCGGTATCGTCGGCGCGAGCGCGCTGTTCGGGTCGCTGCACTACATCGGCGGCGGCAGCGGCGCGCTGGCGTACGTGGTGCTCTCCTTCCTGCTCGGGACGCTACTGGGGTATCTGTACGAGCGGACGGGGAACCTGGTCGTGCCGATGGTGGCCCACGGCGGCTACAACGCGGTCATCTACGCGATCCAGTACGTAACGTTCGGCTGAGAATCAGGCGGGGTTCTTCCGCGAGAGGTCGCTGCCACAGATCGGGCAGCGCTCGCGGTCGTCGTCGAACTCGCGGCCACAGCCCGCACACTGGAACTTCCAGTCGCGCTCCTCCTCGATCCCGTCGCGGGCGATCACCTGGACGTCGACGTCGAGCTTCTCGGCGACGTTCTGCATCGCGTAGTCGTCGGTCACGAGCGTCGCGTCGAGTTCGAACGCGGTCGCGAGCAGGCGCGTGTCGGTGTCGGAGAGCTCGTCGGCGTCGCCGGTCTCGCCGGCGGCCCGGCGCACGCGGTCGACGGTCTCGTCGGCCGGGAGGTGGAGCTCCATCCCGGCGCCCTCCATCGCGTCGAAGCGGTACTCGTTCCCGCCCTCGAGTTCCTCCTTGACGAGCGGGATCGAGACCTGCTCCTCGTCGGTGTGGTACTCGTGGATGAACGCCGACGTGTCGAGGACCTGCATCTATCGCTGGATGACGATGTAGTCCTTCACGGCCTGCACCCGGGAGACGGGAACCCGGAACCGGCCGCCCTCGTCGCGCTCGAAGTTGATCTTGCCACGCGGGGTGTCCTCGTTGGGCGAGACCAGCAGGTCGTGGAGTTCGCCGGTCTTGAGGTCCATCGTGATGTTGTACAGCATGCCGAGCTCGGTGCCGTCCGAGCCCATGACTGCCTTCCCCGAGAGGTTCTCGGCGAGTATGTCGGCCATACGGCCCAACACAGGCCGTAGTGTGATAAACGCCACGGGGCCGACGTCGGCGGCGGGTGGGGTCGACGACCGATCACGCCGTGGAGAGTCGAAACAGGTAACTGGCGTCCGCGATTCGATGAAACCAAGAGACGTTCTCTCGGTGATTTTCGATGCCTGACGCCAACAACGCCGACGCCAGCGCCGACCCCGGATCGCTCCGGACACCCATCGTCGCCGTGCTCGGCCACGTCGACCACGGGAAGACGAGTTTGCTCGACAAGATCCGCGGCTCGGCCGTCAGCGAGGGCGAGGCCGGCGCCATCACGCAGCACATCGGCGCCACCGCCGTCCCGCTGGACACCGTGTCGTCGATGGCCGGCGAGCTCGTGGTGGCCGACGACTTCGACCTCCCGGGCCTGCTCTTCATCGACACGCCCGGCCACCACTCGTTCTCGACGCTGCGGGCCCGCGGGGGCGCGCTCGCGGACATCGCCGTCCTCGTCGTCGACGTGAACGACGGGTTCCAGCCCCAGACCGAGGAGGCGCTGGACATCCTCCAGCGCACGGGGACGCCCTTCGTCGTCGCCGCGAACAAGATCGACACGACGCCGGGCTGGAACCCCAACCCCAAGGCGCCGGTCCAGGAGACCTACGAGGCCCAGACCGACCGCGCCCGGGAGCGGCTGGACGAGAACCTCTACGAGATCATCGGCCAGCTCTCGGACGGGGGGTTCTCGGCGGACCTCTACTGGCGGGTCCAGAACTTCCAGAACAACATCGGCGTCGTCCCGGTCTCGGCGATGACCGGCGAGGGGATCCCCGACCTGCTCGCGGTGCTGATGGGGCTCTCCCAGCGCTACATGAAGGAGGAGATGGAGGTCGACCTCGCGGGTCCCGGGAAGGGGACCGTCCTCGAAGTGAAGGACGAGAAGGGGTTCGGTGCCACGCTGGACGTGGTGCTCTACGACGGCACCGTGGAGGAGGGCGACCGCATCGTCGTCGGCGGCGTCGAGGGCCCGATCGTCACGGAGGTCCGCGCGCTCCTGCGCCCGCGGGCGCTCTCGGAGATCCGCACGGAGGCGGAGTTCGAGCGCCTCGACGCCGTGCAGGCCGCCTCGGGCGTGAAGCTCGCGGCGCCGAACCTCGACGACGCGATGGCCGGCGCGCCGGTCCGCGTGGTCCGCGGGCGGCCGCTGGAGGACGTGATCGAGGAGGTCGAGGCGGAGCTCTCCGAGATCGAGGTCGACACCGAGGACGAGGGCGTCGTCGTCAAGGCCGACACGTTGGGGAGCCTGGAGGCGATGGCCAACGCGCTCCGGGAGTCCGAGATCCCCATCCTGCGGGCGGAGGTCGGCGACGTGGCGCCGCGTGACGTGGCGGTCGCGAGCACCGCCAACGAGGCCGAGCACCGCGTGATCCTCGGCTTCAACGTGGACGTGCTCCCCGACGCCGAGCGGGAACTCGACCAGCAGGGCGTGAAGCTGTTCAACGACGACGTGATCTACCAGTTGGTCGAGGACTACGAGTCGTTCGTCGAGGAGCGCGAGCGCGAACAGCAGGAGACCGTGCTGGACAAGATCCACCGCCCTGCCCGCTTCCGGATCCTGGAGGACCACACGTTCCGGCAGAACAACCCCGCGGTCGTCGGCGTCGAGATCCTCGCCGGCACGATCGAGAACAACCGCCGGGTCGCGAAGTTCGAGGACGGCGAGTCGACCCGGGTGGGCGAACTCTCGGGGATGCAGGAACAGGGCGACGACGTGGACGAGGCCCGCGCCGGCAGCCGGGTCAGCGTCGCCATCGACGGGCCGACGGTGGGGCGGGACATCGAGGAGGGCGACGAACTCTGGATCGACCTGCCGGAGAAACACGCGAAGATCCTGGAGCAGGAGCTGAAAGAGGAGATCCCGGCCGACGAGCGCGAGGCGCTGAACGCGTACCTGGAGAAGATGCGGAAGCGGGACCCGTTCTGGGGGAAGTGACACCGATCACGGCTCGCGACCCGCGACGGCCTCCGTGCCCCGGCGACAGAGCCCACGCCGCGGCTGTGTAAAACCCAGCGCCGGCCGCTGTCTTCTACGCGGTCGTCGATACAGCGACGGCGCCGACGCCGAAGCGGTCGCTGGTCGGTTACCGGTCGGAGAACGCAGAACCGCAGAAACCGTTACTCGGCTATCGAGCGACCGGGACCGGATCGTCGCCCATCGCGTGCATCACCTGTGCGGCGGCGCTGGCCGCGAGCCCCTTCGCCACCTCGTCGCGGTCGGCGTCGTCGAGCCCCGCCTTGATGTCCTCGGCGTCGGGCTGGAACCCCGCGCTCACGGGGTGCCCGGCCGGCGGGCGGACCGCGACGGTCGCCTCCGGCCCGTTCGAGCCGTAGGTGAGTTCGGAACCGACGATGTACCCCTCGGGCAGGTAGGACTCGGTGCGGGAGACGATCCCCGCGACGGCGCGACGCAGTCCTCGCTTCTCGTCCGGCGAGAGTTCGACGTTGTTCGACGACCCCCCCATTATCCCCGGGGCCCCGGCGTAATCAGTCCCGTTCATGTCGTCGTTGCTTGGCGGTATCCACTGATAAAGTCACCGGCGGGGGAACGCGCTCGATTCGGGCGACCGTGTCGCCGACGGGATCAGGATCCGTCGTCCGAGTCGTCCGGGAGCGCCGACTGGTCGACCTCGTAGATCGTCACCGCGTCCTCCCGGAACGCGACCGAGAACGCGTCACGGTCGAACGACCGCATCGCGTCGCCGTACAACTCCTTCTCGTTCGGCCCGACGTAGACGTAGGTCACGTCGTAGCGGGCGAGCAACTCCGCGGCGCGGTCCCAGTCGCCGGCGTAGATGGTGTCGACGTGTCGCACCCGGCGCTCGTAGGCGTCCATGCCCCGGTACTCGGCCTGGTGGTCCCAGCCGACGACGGTCGGGAGCCCCGAGAACGTCGACGCCGGGCTCGTCCAGCCGTAGGAGCCGCCCGGCACCTCGACGATCGTCGGCCGGCCCTGTCGGTCCGCGAGCCACTGCAGCGCCTCGTACTCGTTGGCGTGGAAGTTCTGGACCGCCTTCGTCCCGTCGAGCGAGGGGTCGTAGTGCCCGCCCTCGACGGGCCCGCCGACCTCGGCGGCGAACATCATCACCGGGAACACCGCGGTGGTGAGGACGACGCCGACGACCAGCGCGACGGTGAGCGCCGAGGTCAGCGCGGCCTCGGTGTCGGGCGACGGCGTCGCGTCGGCGCCCAGCGCCTCGACCTGCGACGCCAGTCGACCGCCGTGGCGGTGGAGCAGGGCGACCGACGCGGCGGCCGCGCCGGCGGCGCCGAGCGTCCACGCCTGCACGCCCACCTTCAGCGACGTGTTCCAGCGCGGGTTGTCGATCAGCGGGAGGCGCGCGTGGGCCAGTTCGAGCGCGGCCAGCAGCCCCGCCCCGGCGACCAGCAGTACCGTCCCGAAGCCCGCCCGCCCCGACCGCACGAGCAGCCAGCCGGCGACGATCAGCGTCCCCAGCAGCGCCAGCACGGCGAGGTTCTCGACGAGCAGCGCCGCCCCGAAGGCGCCGAGGACGAGCAGCCCGGCGACGCCGAGCCACGGCGCCGGGAGGTCGTCGACCGCCGGCCAGCCGCGGGTCGCGACGTGGGCGGCGAAGGCGGTCATCAGGGCGCCGTACATGACGAGGAACGCGGGCAGCGGGCTCCGGGGCGGGAAGAAGCCGACCCCCTCGTTGCTCGGCACGTGGCCGAAGATCAGGAACGGCGAGGCGATCGCGATCCCGATCAGCAGCACCACGCCGCCGGCGACTGCCGCCAGCACGACCCGCCAGAGTTCGTGGGCGAGCCACTCCCCGCGGTTTTCGGGCGCCGAGGCGGGTCGCAGGCGGTCGGCGAGTGAATCGGGCAGGAGCGTCGCCGGGTGGGCGTCGGCGGCGCCGACGGCCAGCGCCGCCAGCCCCGCGGCGGTCGGGAGCGACCACGTGTTCATGAAGCCGAACAGGCCGGCGACGGCGCCGAGCCCGCCGAAGACGAGCGCGAGGCGGCGCTTCCGCTCGGCTTCCGGGGTCGCGTAGTACGCCAGCGCCAGCGCGCCGGCGAAGAGCACGTAGGGGTTCGCGAACGTGTGGCCGTGGAGGTCGGCCTTGACGAAGGAGTACAGCGGCACCTCCTGGATCGTCCCGGGGATCACGTAGCGAGTGTACCACCAGCCCCAGTCGAGCGGCTGGGAGAGGTTCTCGACCGTCGACGCGAGATCGCCGCCCTCGAAGCGCTGGGCGACGAAGCCGAACGCGGCCCGCTCGACGACGCCGCGGACCGACTCGGGGAGGTACGGCGTCGCGAGCCTGACGGCCGTCGTCGCCGCGCCGCCGAGCGCGACGAAGAAGGCGCCCGCGGCGCCGCCGAGCCGGGGGGAGTACCCCCGGCGCCCGACCACGGCGCTGCCGACGCCGTAGGCGACGACGAACAGCATGCCGTAGAACGTCGCGATGCCGAGGTTGAAGCCGTAGCGCATCGCCGTCCCCGTCAGCATCGCGAGGCTGGCGACCTGGAGTTGGGTGCCGTAGTAGTACCGCAGCGGCTCCCCGGCGAACCACATGTCCTCCGGCGGGAGGCTCTCGGCGCGTTCGAGCGTGTTGACCAGCGCGAAGTGGAGGAACTGCTCGCCGGCCTGGGGCGTGATCGCCGGGTCGGCCGCGCGGAACGCGAGCATGATCAGGAAGCCGACGACGAACACGCCGTACATCGCCGCTACCGACTGCCAGTCGGGGCGAGCGCCGTTCCGGTACGCGACGGCGGCGCCGGCGAGGATGATCCCGACCCCGAGCAGCAGCGTGTGGACGCCGAACGTGAGTTGGCCGATCCAGAAGACGGCGATCGCGAAGGGCACCAGCGCGGTCGGGAGGGCGAAGGCGGCGCCGTTCCGGGGGAGATGCCGGAACAGCGCCGCGGCGATCGGCGCGCCGAGCGCGGTGAACGCCGCGGCCACGAGGAGGTACGCGAATACGGGGGTCCACTCCATGGCTTAGCCCTACGGGCCAACCGTTTTCACCTTTCTGGGACGCGGAGGGGCGCTCCGGGGTCGAAAACGGCTCAGCAGATCGGCTCGCTCTCGCCGTAGGTCGCCAGCACGACGACGCAGGTGTGCTCGCCGGGCGCGGCCTCGGCGCGCTCGATCAGCGTCTCCTCGTGGTCGAACGTCCAGTCCCGGAGCGCTCGGCCGGCGTCGAGGCCGGTTTCGAGTCGGTCGCGGACGTCGGACTCGGACTCGGCGTCGGCCTCGTAGAACAGCCCCGCCCCGGGCCCGGTCGCCCAGCCGATCCCGGCGGCGACGGTTTCGGGGCCGACCGTGCTGGCTTCCGCCTGCACGACGTTGAGGCGGTTGCCCGCGGGGCCGAGGTCGGGCGCTTCCTCGACCCGGACCACCTCGGCGTCGGCGGGGACGACCGAGGAGACGGGGACGAGGTTGTAGTTGTGGAGGTTCGCGTCGGCGAGGGCGGCGTCGTAGGCGGCCTTCTCGGTGGGCGCCGTGCCGGCGCCGCCCACGACGTGGATGGTGCTGCTCACGGGAGAGATCGGTGCCGCGCCGAGAAAGGGGCTACGGAGTCAGCCGGGGTAGCGCGCGAACACTGCAAGCAGCCCGAGCGCCGCGAACACCACGGCCGCGGCGACGAAGCCGACGTAGCCGACGGCGACCGCCCCGAGCGCGAGCCGACCGTCCCAGCCGTCCCGTTCCCCGGGATCCCACCAGCCGAGCAGCGGCACGACGACGGCGAGGGCGATCCACGAACTGCCGAGCAGGCCGAGCGTCGCGGCCGCCAGCCACCCGAAGCCGACGTTGCCGGTCGCGATTCCGGGGGCGAACGCGACGAGCACGTGGACGACGGCGTAGCCCGTCGCCGCGAGGACGTGGTTCGCGACGAGATTGCCCGTGGGTCGGTCGGCGAGCAGCCGCTTCGTCGCGTCGAACAGTAGCAGCGGCGAGAGCGCGGCCACGTCGAACAGCCAGACGCCGCCGAGAAGCAGGAGGGCGATCGGGTCCATGGGGAGGGCGGTGCCGGAGCCTGTAAGTGCTTTCCGGCGGCGCAGGCTACCAGGGGGCGTAGAACGCGATGGCGACGACGACGATGACCAGCAGCGCCACGCCGGTCGCGACGGCGTAGCCCACGAGCCCGACCGTCAGCGCGATACGGCCGTCGTACTCGCCTTCGGTTTTCGGCTCCCAGACGCCGCGCATCGGGAGCACGACCGCAACGGCGAGCCACCACAGCAGCGCGTTCGCGAGCGTGATGCCGGCGACCCACCGGAGTACGTCCTGCTCGAGGCTCCCCCCGTGGAGCGCGACGGCGGCCATGATCGCCGTCAGGTGGGTGGTAGCGAACGCCGTCGTGGCGAGGAGGTAGTTCGCGCCCAGCGACCCGGTCGGCCACCGGCGGCCCAGCCGTCGGACCGCACTGGAGAGCAGTACCGGGAGGAGGGCGACGGCGTCGAACGCAGCCAGGGCCAGCAGCCCCAGCAGGAGGTCGGGGACGATTCCGGGGACCATGCCCGACGCTGGCGTCGGCGCCGAGAAACGTTTTGTGGTGCGATCGACCGCGCTAGCGCTCCTGGACCGTGCGCTCGTCCAGCGCGATCAGTAGGCTCGCGGCGGCAAGGACGCCCGCCACCGGGAGCACGAAGATCCAGAGCGCCGCCTGCCAGACGCCGAGCAGCGCGAGTAGCAGCGCGCCGACGGCCGCGATCGCGGCCCGCCCGAGCACGGCGCCGGCGGTGCCGAGCGTGGCCGCGCCGCCGAGCGCGAGAAACAGCGCCAGCCGCGTATGCGTGTAGCCCGGCTGGTCGAGGTAGAAGCCGAGGACGCCGAGAAAGGCGAGCAGCGCTGCGGCCGCCAGCCCGCGGGCCGGCCGACTGCCCGTGATCGGCATCCCGCCGTCGTCCGGGCCCGACCGGCTCATCCGCCGCTACTGGAACGCGACGGGACCGGTCGTCGGCCCCTCGCCGGAGGCCTGTTCGATCTTCTCGTGGGCGTCCCGGAAGTCGTCCATCCGGACCTCCTCGCGCTCGTCGCGGATCGCGAACATGCCGGCCTCGGTCGTGAGCGCGGCGATGTCGGCGCCGGAGTACCCCTCCAGCTCCTCGGCGAGGTCGTCGAAGTCAACGTCGTGGCCGAGGTTGAGTTCGGCGGCGTGGATCTCGAGGATCCGGCGGCGGCCCTCCACGTCGGGCTTGGGCACCTCGATGAGGCGGTCGAAGCGGCCCGGTCGGAGAATCGCCTCGTCGAGCATGTCGAAGCGGTTGGTGGCGGCCATGATGCGCACCTCGCCGCGGTCGTCGAAGCCGTCCATCTCCGAGAGCAGCTGCATCATCGTCCGCTGGACCTCGGCGTCGCCGGAGGTCTTCGAGTCCGTCCGCGTGGTCGCGACGGCGTCGATCTCGTCGATGAAGATGACGGCGGGCTCGCGCTCGTTGGCCAGTTCGAACAGATCGCGGACGAGCCGGGCGCCCTCGCCGATGAACTTCCGGACGAGTTCGGAGCCGGCCATCTTGATGAACGTCGCGTCGGTCTCGTTGGCGACGGCCTTCGCGAGCATCGTCTTCCCGGTGCCGGGCGGGCCGTGGAGCAGCACGCCGCTCGGGGGTTCGACGCCGACCTCGCGGAACGTCTCGGCGTTGATCAGCGGGTCCTCGACGGCCTCGCGCACCTCGCGGATCTGGTCGTCGATGCCGCCGATGTCGGCGTAGGTCACGTCCGGCGACGCCTCGACCTCCATCGCCTGCGCCCGGGCGTCGGTCTCGTCGTCGAGCAGCTGCTGAACCGAGAAGGAGTCGTTGATAGCGACGCGATCGCCCGCCTCGACCTCCCCTTCGAGGGCGGGGGACAGTTCGGTGAGGACCTCCTGGTTGTTGCCGTGCTGCTTGATCACGACGCCGTCCTCGGTGAGCTCCTCGACGGTCGCCAGGTAGAGCGAGGACGTCTTCAGCGTCTCGTTGCGTCGTTTGAGCTGGTCGACCTCGTCGCTGAGCTCCTCCTTACGCCCCTCGGCGTCCCGGAGGCGCTCGTCCAGCTCCTCGTTGACCTGAACGAGCCGCTCGAAGTGTTCCCGGATCGCCTCCAGTCGCTCGGCCTGGGACATCTCGGGATCCAGGTCGAGTCGGGGACGGTCGGGAAGGGAAGGACTGCGTGACATCTCTCTGTACGGGTTTAGGGGTAGGCGTAAATGTGCCTTTGGGTCGGGGAATCCCCACGGACGCGTTCGAGCGCCCGGGGACGGCGACCCGAGTTCGGCGCGTTACTCCAGGTCCAGCAGCGCCGCGGCGTCGTCCAGCCGATCGTCGTACACCGAGAGCGCGGACTCGATCGGCTCGGGGCTGGTCATGTCGATGCCCGCGATCTCGAGCACGTCCATGGGGTACTCGCTGCCGCCGGCTTCGAGGGCGGCGCGGTAGTCGGCGGCCGCGGACTCGCCCTCCTCGCGGATCTTCTCGACGATGGCGACCGCCGCCGAGATGCCCGTGGAGTACTGGTAGACGTAGAAGTTGTAGTAGAAGTGGGGGATGCGCATCCACTCCTTGGCGATCAGGTCGTCCACGTCGGCGTTGGCGTAGAACTCCTCCTTCAGGCCGCCGTACACCTCGTCGAACGCGTCGGGGGTGAGCGGCTGGCCGTTCTCGGCGCGCTCGTGGACGCGCTGCTCGAAGTCAGCGAACATCGTCTGGCGGAACAGCGTCGAGCGGAACCGTTCGAGGTACTGGTCGAGCGCGTGGGCCCGGATCTCGTCGTCGTCGACGTTCTCCAGCAGGTAGTGGGTCAGGAGGGTCTCGTTGACCGTGCTCGCGACCTCGGCGACGAAGATCTCGTAGCTGGAGTACTGCCAGGGCTGTTCCTCGGCCGCGAGTTCGGAGTGCATCGAGTGGCCGAGCTCGTGGGCCAGCGTGTACATCGAACTCACGTCGTCCTGGTAGTTCATCAGGATGAACGGCTGGGTGTCGTACGTCCCCGAGGAGAACGCGCCCGAGCGCTTCCCGCGGTTCTCGTACACGTCGACCCAACGGCTCTCCAGGCCCTGCTCCATCCGGGCCTGGTACTCCTCGCCCAGCGGCGCGACGGCCTCGACGACCCACTCCTTGGCCTGCTCGTAGGTCACGTCGGGGCCCTCCTCGCCTGTCAGGGACATGTAGACGTCGTGCATCCCGAGTTCGTCGACGCCCAGCGCCTGCCGCTTGAGGTCGGCGTGGCGCTGGAGGGAGTCGAGGTTGTCGTGGACGGTGTCGACCAGGTTGTCGTACACCGCGGTCGGGACGTTGGTGTCGTCGAGGGCGGCCTCGCGGGCGGTGTCGTAGTTGCGCGCCTCCGCCAGCTTCACGTCTTTCTTCACGGAGTTCTGCAGCGAGGTGCCGACGCTGTTGCGGTAGTCGTCCCAGGTCTCGTAGTACTGCTCGTAGGTCTCGCGGCGGAACTCACGGTTCTCGTGTTTCTGGAGCTTCGTGAAGTTGCTCTGGGTGATCTCGACCTCCTCGCCGTCGGGCTTCTCGACGGTGGGGAACGTGAGGTCGGCGTTCGAGAGCATCCCGTAGATGTCGGAGGGCGCGTTGGTGATCTCCGAGAGGTCGGCTAGCAGCTCCTCGACCTCCGCCGAGCGCGTGTGGGGCTTCATCCGCAGCGCGTCGTCGAAGAAGTGCTCGTACTCCTCGAGTTCGGGCTCCTCAGCCATCAGCGCCTCGACCTCCTCCCAGTCGAGTTCCTGGAGCTCGGGCTCGAGGTAACTGGTCGCGCTGGAGGCCTCGGACTGCAGCGACTCAGCCTTGGCCGAGATCGCTTGGTACTCCTGGTTCCGGGTGTCCTCAGCCGACCGCAGGCGGGCGTAGGCCGCGACTTTCGCCACGTCGCGCATCACGGTCTCGTACTGCTCGAGGAGTTCGACGAGCGTCTCGGCGCTCTCGGTCGCGCGGCCCTCGTAGTCGCGCAGGTCGTCGACGCGCTCCTCCACGTCGTCGTAGGCCTCCTGCCACGTCTCCTCGTCGGGGAAGATGGATGCCAGATCCCACTTGTACTCCTCGTCGATATCCTCGCGCTCGGGGACAGTGCTCATCGTGATGGCGTAGTGTCGGATTCGGTGGTAAGTCTTCGCACTCACACCCGCGAGACCGCAGGAGACGGCCGTATTTGCCGGCACCGTTCGGGGCGTCGTCGTCGGCAACCATCGGCGCCCCGGAACGCCTTTGGACCGCCCTCACACACGCCGGAACATGGACGGATTCGACGCCGCGATCGGGCGCACGTGGACCGACGAGACGCCGGGGGCGTTCCTGACCGACCTGACGGCCATCGGGAGCCGGATGGGCGGCAGCGAAGGGGAGGCGCGGGCCGCCGCGATCGTCGCCGACGCGTTCCGCGACGCCGGGGTCGAGGACGTCGCGCAGGACCCCTTCGAGATGCAGGCCTGGCACCGCGGGGACTCCTCGCTCCGCGTCCGATCGCCGGTCGAGCGGGAGTTCGAGACGGTCGCGCTTCCGTACTCACCGGCCGGCGAGGTGGAGGGCGAACTCGTCGACGCCGGCTACGGCACGCCCGAGGAGATCGACGAACTCGACGTCGAGGGGAAGATCGTCGTCGCCTCGACGACGACGCCGGAGGGCGGGCGGTTCATCCACCGGATGGAGAAGTTCGGCTACGCGGTCGGCCAGGGCGCCGCGGCGTTCGTCTTCGTCAACCACGTCCCCGGCCAACTGCCGCCGACGGGATCGCTCACGTTCGGCCGCGAGGCCGAGGCGCCCGCGGTGGGCGTGAGCAAGGAGACCGGCGCGTGGCTCACCGAGTTCGCGGCGGACGACACCCGCGTGCGGCTGACCGTCGAGGCCGAGACGACGGCGGGTCGGAGTCAGAACGTCCAGGGCCGACTCGGCCCCGAGACCGAGGAGGAACTGCTCCTGCTCGCGCACTACGACGGCCACGACATCGCGGAGGGCGCGCTGGACAACGGCTGCGGGGTCGCCACGGTGCTCACCGCCGCCCGCGTGCTGGGCGAGGCCGAGGCCGACCTCGACCGCGGCGTGCGCGTCGTCGCCGTCGGCTGCGAGGAGGTGGGCCTGCTCGGCGCCGAACACCTCGCCGAGTCGGTCGACTTCGACGACGTGGCCGCGGTGGTGAACGTCGACGGCGGCGGCCGGTTCCGGGACCTGATCGCGCTGACGCACACCTCCGAGTCGACGGCCGCGGCGGTCGAGCGCGTGAGCGAGCGCGCGAACCACCCCATCGAGGTGGAGTCGGATCCCCACCCCTTCAGCGACCAGTGGCCGTTCGTCCGCGCGGGCGTGCCCTCGGTCCAACTCCACAGCGACAGCGGCGAGCGGGGGCGCGGCTGGGGGCACACCCACGCCGACACCCGGGACAAGGTCGACGAGCGGAACCTCCGGGAACACGGCGTCCTGACCGCGCTGCTGGTCGATGAACTGGCGTCGATGGACGCGGACCGACTGGAGGAGGAGGAGCTGGCCGAGGCGTTCCGGGAACTGGAGTTCGAGACGGGGATGAAGGCGGCGTCGTTGTGGCCCGAAGGGTGGGAGTAGAACCAACCACGGCTTGCGACCTGCCGCGCGCTCCGTCGCGCGGCTGCGGAGCGTAATGCCGTGGTTGTGTAACCAACCACGGCGCGCGAAGCCAGTCACGGGGAGCGACCGGCGACGGCCTCCGTGCCGTCGTCGCGGAGCGGACCCCGTGAACTGCCGAGATCGCGACTCACTCCCCGAGGCCTGAAAGGACCGTCTCCGCGACGCGAACGCGCTCCAGCGCGCTCACGCGCCGCTGACCGAACACGCCGTGGGCGCTCTCGACGGCCTCCTCGTCGACGGAGAACTCCACGTCGGGGTAGGTCACGCCCGTCAACACCAGCGGCTCGGGCGGCATCCGCGGCACGCCCGTCCCGCCCTGGAGTGACTCGTCGCTCAGCACCTCGTCGACCCGCGCGAGCGACTGGCCGTCGACGGCGACCTCGGTGAGGACGCCGACCAGTCGGCGGACGAACTCGCGGGGGAACCCGCCCGCCGAGACGGTGACGACGAGGAACTCCCCGTCGCGCTTGACCCGGAGGGTCACGTTGCGGACGGTCCCCCGCTCGTCGCTGGTGAGGTTGTGGAAGTCGTGCTCGCCGGCGAGTCTGTTCGCGGCCTCGCTCGCCGCGGCGTCGTCGGCGTCAGGGGCGTGGAGGTGGTAGGTGTAGGTGCGGCGGCTGGCCGAGTGCGTCGCGTGGAACTCGTCGGGCACGGCGGCGGCCGCCCACGCCCGGATCGACCCCGGCAGCCGACCGTTGAGCGCGGCCGGGGTGCACCAGTCGGGCGCCCCGAACGCGACCGTCTGGGCCACCGCGGAGACGCCGGCGTCGGTCCGCCCCGCGGCGGCGTACCCCGGCGGTGTCTCGCCGTCGTCGACGACGCCGCCGGCCTCGAGCGTCTCGAGCAGCGCCCCCTCGACGGTGGGGACGTCCGGCTGGCGCTGGAACCCGTAGAACGCTCGGCCGTCGTAGGCCAGTCTGAACGCGCGCATCTACCGACTGCTCGTCGTAACTGGGGGTCGTCCGTCGACGTTCACGTCCCGGGTTTTCTGACCACGGATCAAAACGGTGCCGACCGCCCCGGCTGGAGGGGGCCGAATCCCGGGCGAACACCCCTCCTGTTCGAGTCGAAACACCCCCGATGCCCCGCGATCGAGTCGGCGCTGAATCACTTTCACTCCGGTTCGACCAACGTTATATCCGCCCCTCTCGTAATCCCACACGAGTGCCGCGACGGCGGCCACACGCCTCACACTATGCCCAGCAACAGCACCCACAGAGAACAAACTGGCTTGTACTACTCCAAGCCGACCGGGATCCAAACCGTTAATGCGGCCCCACTAGATAGAACTTCTCCGTCACAGATGTCCGATCTACACCCCACCAACGAGAGTCGAGTTCGGCCACAGGGCGCCGCGTTCGAGGTGAGCGCGCAGTGAGCACGCCCGATCTCGGCGCCGACGAGCTAACCCTGCCGATCAAGCGCACCGACGGGGAGACGCTCGAGGACCGACTCACCGACAACGCCTACGAGAACATCCTGCCGGCCCGCTACCTCCGGAAGAACGCCGACGGCGAGGTCACCGAGGACCAGGAGGAGCTGTTCGCCCGCGTCGCCAAGAACATCGCGCTGGCCGAGGCCGTCTACGAGGCCGAGAAGCGCGACGTCGAGGTGACGGTCACGCCCGACCAGCTCAAGCCCGACCACCCGCGCCGCGACGAACTCGCCGCGGAAGTGTTCGGCAAGGGGTTCGACGCCGACGCCGACACCGAGACCGTCCTCACCGAACACAACGTCAACAAGTTCGCCTACGACACCGTCGTCCCCGAACTCGACGCGGAGCTCGCCGACGCCGTCCGCGAGACGCGTCAGGAGTTCGAGACGCTGATGACGGATCTCTCCTTCATGCCGAACTCGCCGACGCTGATGAACGCCGGCGACGAACTCCAGCAGCTCTCTGCCTGTTTCGTCGACTCGCCCGCCGATGACATCACCGACATCCACCAGACGGCCAAGGAGGCCGCCGAAGTGTTCCAGTCCGGCGGCGGCATGGGCTACGCGTTCTGGAAGCTCCGACCCTACGGCGACTCCGTGGGCTCGACCGGCGGCATCGCCTCCGGGCCCATCACGTTCATGCGGACGTTCGACCAGATGTGCGAGACCATCGCGCAGGGCGGCGCACGCCGCGGTGCCCAGATGGGCGTCATGCGCGTCTCGCACCCGGACGTGATCCAGTTCATCCACGCCAAGAACAAGGACGTGAGCCTCGCGAACACGCTGCGGCTCAACGACCCCGACGACTTCACGCACAACTCCTTCGCGGACGCGCTGGAGGAGGCCCGCGAACTCATCGACGACGAGGGTCGCGTCCCCGAGCACCTCCGGAACGCCGTCGAGGGCCACCTCTCGAACTTCAACATCTCCGTCGGCGTCACCGACGACTTCATGGAGGCGCTCAAGAACGACGAGGAGTTCACCTTCACCAACCCCCGGACGGAGGAGCCCCACATCGCCACGCCGGAGACGAAGGAGCTCTACGACATGTTCGGACTCGGCGAGCACGTCGAGGTCGGCGAGGAGCTCTCCGTGCCCGCGGAGCTGCTCTGGGAGCAGCTCATCGAGGGCGCCCACGAGAACGGCGAACCGGGCGTCATCTACCTCGAGCGCGTGAACAAGCGCCACTCCTTCGACGTGGAGGAGCACCCGGACCACCGCATCCTCGCGACGAACCCCTGCGGGGAGCAGCCACTGGAGGAGTACGAGGCCTGTAACCTCGGCCACATCAACCTCTCGACGCTCGCCGCGCAGGACGCGCCGGACTGGCGCGTCTGGGCCGACGAGCACGCCGACGAGTACGACAGCCACGAGGACGCCGTCTCGGCGTTCCTCGACGAGGCGATGAACTGGGAGGACTTCGACCACCGCATCGCGTACGGCACGCGCTTCCTCGAGAACGTGGTCACGATGTCGGACTTCCCGGTCGACGAGATCGAGCAGAAGGTCCGGGAGATGCGCAAGATCGGCCTCGGCGTCATGGGGCTGGCCCAGCTCTACATCCAGCTGGGCGTCCGCTACGGCACCGACGACGCCGACGAGATCGCCCGCCAGCTGATGACCCACATCAACCACGGGTCGAAGGACGCCAGCCACGAACTCGCCGAGGAGCGCGGCGTCTTCTCTGACTGGGGCGACTCGAAGTACGCCGACCCGACGTCCTACCCCGACTGGTTCGAGCACCACACGGGCGAGGACCCACAGGAGTGGGAAGACGGCTACCCGCTGCGCAACCACAACACGACGACCATCGCGCCGACGGGCACCACGTCGATGATCGGCAACACGACGGGTGGCTGTGAGCCCATCTACAACGTCGCCTACTACAAGAACGTCTCCGGCGACGTGCAGGGCGACGAGATGCTCGTCGAGTTCGACGACTACTTCCTCCGTGCGCTGGAGGACAACGACCTCGACGTCGAGGCGGTCAAGGAGGAGGCCCAGGAGCAGATGGCCAACAACGAGTTCGACGGCGTCGAGGGGCTGGAGACGGTCCCGACCGCGCTGGGCGAACTGTTCGTGGTCACCGGCGACTTGGACGCCAAGCAGCACGCCTCGATCCAGTGTGCGGCGCAGGCGGGCGTCGACTCCGCCATCTCGAAGACGGTCAACGCGCCCAACGACGCCAGCCTCGAGGACGCCAAGGAGGCGTTCGAGTTCGTCTACGACAACGGCGGCAAGGGCGTCACCTACTACCGCGACGGCACTCGCTCGAAGCAGGTGCTCACCACTCGCGCGGACAACACCGAGTTCGCCGACGAGGACGAGGCCGCGGAGCTGCTGGTCGAGCAGATCACCGAGGTCTTCGGCGGCATCGAGGGCTTCCTCGACAACGAGGACGTGCAGGCCGCACTCGACACGCAGGTCGAGAGCCTGCTCGCGGAGGCCGACGGCGACGACACGCCCCTCGGCCGCAAGCGCCCGCGTCCGGACGTGCTCCACGGCGTGACCCAGCGCATCGACACCGGCTACGGGAAGCTCTACGTCAACATCAACGAGGACCCGAACACCGGCGAGCCGTTCGAGCTGTTCGCCAACATCGGCAACTCCGGCGGCTTCACCGCTTCCTTCACCGAGGCGCTCGCCAAGACCATCTCCACCTCGCTGCGCTCGGGCGTCGACCCCGAGGAGATCGCCAGCGAACTGCAGGGCATCCGCAGCCCGAAGGTGGCGTGGGACAAGGGCGAGCAGATCCAGTCGATCCCGGACGCCATCGGGACGGCGATGCGCCGGTACCTCGACGGCGAGATCGACAAGGGGATCCCCCAGCAGCAGACGATCGACGAACTCGACGACGAGGCGGCCGACGCCTCCACCGACGGCGGGGCGACGACCGAGCCGCCCTCCGAGCCGACGGCGATCGACGTCGACGCCGAGCCCGACGCCGAGGAGGCGGCGTCGGAGGACGCCACGGGCGACCTGATCGCCTCCGGCGAGAGCCCGGAGTGTCCGGAGTGTGGCTCGATGAGCCTCTACTACTCCGAGGGCTGCAAGACCTGCGAGTCCTGCGGCTGGTCGGAGTGCTGAGCTAGCGCAGTTCCCCTTCTCGCGGTACTACTCCTCGGCCCGCGGCAGCGAGACCGTGATCCGGTTCCCGCGTTCCTCGCCGGCCTCGACCGAGACGGTGCCGTTCGACAGCTCCACGGCCCAGTAGACGAGCCAGAACCCCAGGCCGCTGCTGTGGTAGACGCTCGTCATGTCGTGGTCGCCCGTGAGCACGTCGGACTCGTACGACGGGATCGGCGTGTGGTCGTCCTCGACGACGAGTTCGGCGTTCCCGCCCGCGTGGCGCAGCGTGACCGTCACCCGTGGCTGGTCGTCGTCGCTGTGCCGGATCGCGTTCTCCAGCAGTTCCGTCACCGCCAGTTCCAACTCGGGGCGGCTGACGACGACGGTCGGTTCGAGCGACTCGACCTCGATCACGCACTCGGCGTGCCGGTCGCGGACGCACTCGACGCTCTCCTCGACGACGCGGCGGAGGTCGATCGGTTCACTGGTCTGCTGGCCGGTGATCAGGTCGATCACCTCGCGTTCCTTCTCCGCGGTCTCGAGGAGCTGCTTCCCGACCCGACGGATGGTCTCGGTGTGTTCGGACGGCCCCGACTGCTCGCCGTCGATGAGGTCGGCCTGACCGAGGATGACGTTGAGATCGTTCCGGAGGTTGTGTCTGAGGAGGTTGTCCATCACGACCAGCTGGCGCTCGCGGCGGCGCCGTTCGGTCACGTCCCTGGTGAACCCCGTGATCCGGACCACCTCGCCGTCCCGAACGATCGGCTCCCCCTGCACCCAGACCCACCGTTCGTACGCCTCCTCGGGGTTGACGCGGTACTCGATCTCCACCGACTCGCCGGCCGAGAGGCGGGCCATCGCGTCCCGAACATCGTCGCGGTCGTCCGGGTGGACCGTGTCGAGGAACGTGCTGGGGTCGGCCCGGTACGTCTCGGTATCCATCCCGTACACCGTCTCGAAGGCGGCGTTGACGAACAGCACCTCGGACCACTCGGCGTCGACCATCCAGAGCACGTCCGGGGAGACCGTGGCGATCTCCTCCAGGCGCGTGGCGGTCTCCATCCGTTCGCGCTCGGCCTCCACACGGTCGGTCACGTCGCGGGAGCTGACGACGTAGCCGTCGAGTCGGTCGTCGACGAGGTTGTACATCCGGCTCTCCAGCCAGACCCAGCCCCCGTCGCTGGTCCGGTGGCGGTACTCGACGGTCTCCTCGACGAGCGTGTCGCGCTCGATCGCGCGGTCGAACGCCGCACGGGCCTCGTCGACGTCCGCGGGGTGGATGTACTCGAAGGCGTTCTCGCCGATCAGCTCACACGGCTCGAAGCCGAGGATCCGCTCAGCCGCCTGGTTGGCGTACGTGAACGTCCCGTCGGCGTCGAGGAGGGCGATCTTGTCCTGGGTGTGATCCAGGAGGAGTCCGAGTGATTCGGACTGCTTCATCGTCCCTAAATTAACCCGTGTGGGGATAACTCTCACGCAACGACGAGTTTTTCGAACCTGTCGTTCCCCCGCGATATTCCCGGGCGTTACGGCTCGATCGACTTCCGGACCCACCCGGTCGCTCCCGAGGGGCGAGTGCCGGCCTGCGCCTCGCTCTGTCGATCCCCGTTGCCGTCGATGGCTCGGACCACCACCTCGTGGTCGCTGCTCGCCTCGTACTCGTGTTCCCACATCCGCCACGCGTCGGCGGCCTCGCCGTCCGGTTCGGGCTCCTCGGCGTCGAGCGGCACCGCGCCCGGCAGCGGCTCCGACAGCGTCGCCTCGGTCCAGCTGTCGCCGCCGTCGGTCGACACCTCGACGGCGCTGATCCCGTCGGTCCCGGCGTAGGCGTGCCCGCCGACCCGGACCGTGCTGCCCTCGACGGTGGTGCTGTGGAGTTTGGCGACGGTTTTCACCTCGCCGGTGCCCTCCCAGCCCCGCTGCTCCCAGTAGCCGTCCTCGGGCTCGGTCCGGATCTCGATGTCGGTGAGCCACTTGGCGTTGGTCTCGCCCCAGTGGCCGGGGACGAGCGTGCGCAGCGGCGCGCCGTGGCCCCGCGGGAGCGGCCGGCCGTTCATCCCCCACGCCAGCAGGCCGCCGTCCAGCGCCTCGCGGGGGAACGAGACGAAGTAGTCGTCGGCGCCGTGGAGCGTGACACAGCAGCTCTCGGGGGCGCCCGCCTCGTCGAGCACCGTCGAGACGGGGACGCCGTCCCAGAGCGCGGTGTCGATCTTCGTCCCGTTCAGCGGGTCGCTCACACAGCGCAGCGTGACGAAGCGGCGCTCGGCGTCGAACTCCTGAAGCTCCGAGAGCGTGAACGTCCGCTCTTCGGGCACCTCGCCGGTGACGGTGAGGTCCCAGTCGCCCGGCCCGAGTTTCGGGTCGACCGAGGCGATGTCGACGGTGTAGAACCCGTCCGAGACGAGCGGATCGGCGTCGGGCAGCGAGAGCGAGCGTTCGTCGGCGGCCGACAGCAGCTCGGCGGCGCCGGGGTCCGGCGGTTCGCGGGCCGTGCCCTCCGTCGACGCCGGCTCGCGGAGGCGGATCGCACTCGCCGCCAGCGCGGCGACGGCCGCGCCGCCGGCCTGGAGCAGGCGACGGCGCCCCGGCGGCGTCTCGCGGCCGGTCGGCCGGCCCAGGTCCAGCGTGGCGTTCGCGGCGGCGACGGCGAGCGCGCCCGCGATGCCGGCGCCCAGCGCGCCGAGGAGGCTGCCGGAGAGCACCAGCGTGAGCCCGCCGACGAGCCCGAGCGTCGCGAGCGCTCGATTGCGCGTGCCCTCGACGTATCGCCCCGCGAGCCCTGTCAGCGCCGCGTAGGCGCCGAGCAGCAGGACGCCGGTCGTGGCCACGAGCAGCGGCTGGGCCAGCTCCCCGAGCGATCTGACGTTGACGGCGACGAACGCGGGGGCCGCGTCGCGGACGAGCGCGGCCGCGCCGGCGCCGACGAACGCCGGGCTGTCGCCGGCGGCCAGCAGGGAGCCGGCGACGGCGGCGACCCCGGCGAGGACGCCGACCCCGGCTTCGACCAACTGCGCGCTGCTCGGGCGGTTCATACGGTCGAAGTGGGGCTCCGCGAGGGAAAGCGTTCCCCCAGTGGCACGTTCGGTCCCCCGTAACTGCTTTCTCGCCGGGGGCTCGACTGCCGGGTGTGAGCGATCCGGAGCAGGAGGTCACGGCGCCGGGGCGACCCTGTCCCCACTGCGGCGAGACGATGGTCCACCGCCACTGCGAGTACGTCTGCCCCCAGCACGGCGTCGTCTTCGACTGTGCGGACACGTTCTACTGACCGCGCGACGGGTTCTACCGACCGCGAGATCGGTTCAATCGATGTCACCGCACCGCACAGTTAAGGCACTCCGGGTCCAACTGCCGGTACGGCACTGACTTTTCGCTCGGCGTCGACGGCGCGGGCCGCGGCCGGCGAGGGTCACCGCATCTCCATGGTCGAACAACGACAGCTCGCCCGAAGTAAACGGATCCACCGCGAGACTGGCAAGACGTTCTACGTCGCGACGCGCTTCCTTCCGGAGCGCGTGCGTCACCCGACGTACGTGCTGTACGCCTTCTTCCGCGTCGCCGACGAGGTCGTCGACGGCGACAACGACCTCGACCCCGAGGAGCGGACCGAGCGCCTGGAGTCGTTCCGGCGCGCGGCGCTGGGCCAGGAACCGACCGACGACCCCGTGCTCGCAGCGTTCGCGGAGATCCGCGAGCGCCACGACATCCCCGAGTCGGACGTGAACACGTTCGTCGACGCGATGGCGACCGACGTGGAGAAGGCACGCTACGAGACATACGGGGAGCTCCGCGAGTACATGGACGGCTCCGCGGCCGCCGTCGGGCGGATGATGACCGCCGTGATGGCGCCGGACCGCGCCGAGGCGGCGCTCCCCGCGGCGACGGCGCTGGGCGAGGCGTTCCAGCTGACCAACTTCGTCCGCGACGTGCGCGAGGACGTGATCGAGCGCGACCGGATCTACCTCCCCGCGGAGACGCTTGAGGCCCACGGCGCCAGCCACGAGCAGATCGCCCGCCTGGAGTTCGACGAGAACGTCGCCGACGCGGTACGGGCCGAGCTCACCCGGGCGGAGGCGCTCTACCGGGACGGCGTCGCCGGCATCGAGCTACTCCCGAAGGACTGCCAGTTCCCGGTGCTGCTGGCGGCGATCCTCTACGCCGACCACCACCGACTGATCCGCGATCGCGACTACGACGTGGTGTCGGCGACGCCCTCGCTGTCGACGCCGCGGAAGCTCTGGCTCGCCGCCCGGGCCCGGCTGGCGTGGTGGCGCAACCCCGACCCACTCGCCGTGTTCCGCTCCGTCAGCGCGGTCCCGAGCGACGAGACCGACCACCGGCTCCAACGGGCGACCGGGCGGCTGCCGGTTCCCTGAGCCGGCTTCTCAGTTCGGCGGCCACCAGTCCAGCGACTCGTTTCTGCTCGCGAGGTACTCGTCGGCGACGCCCGCTTCCCGGAGTCGATCGAGGCGCTCGCCGTGGCGCGCCCGGAGGCTCTCCCGCATCCAGCGGTCGTCGGGATCGTACTCGGGGTTCACCCAGAGTCGCCCGGCCTCGTCGAACGTCCAGAGCGCGGCGTCGAACGCGAAGTGGTGGGTCCAGTTCAGCAGGAGCGCGTTGCCGGGGTCCTCGGCGACGTCGGGGCGCTCGCTCCGCGGGAGGACGTGCGAGACCGTGAGCAGGCTCCGGTGGTCGATCTCGGTGACCGCACAGCGCCCGTCGAAGCGATCGTACACCGACTGCTTGAACGACTCCGAGACGCGCACCCCGGCCCGGGTCCGGGTGACGGTCCGACCCGCGGTGTCGTCGGTTTCGAACGGTGGCGGCGGCGGTTCGGGGGCGTCGACGCCCGTCCCGGTTTCGGAACCGTCGACGTGGCGCATCTCGAACTCCAACACCTCGCGCTCGCCGTCCGGGTCGGCGACCATCTCGTGGCCCTCGACGGTGACCTGTCCGCGGTACTCCCAGCCCGGGTCGTCGCCGGCCGTGTAGAAGAAGTAGATCGGAACGGGCTCGCGCTCGGCCCCGATCAGCGCCGCGTTCCCCAGCGAGTCGGGCGACTGGTCGCCCTTGTCGGGCAGCCCCTCGCCGACGTAGGTGAACGTCCCGTCGGAGACGTCGTCGTCGTACGGTCCGTCCTCGCGGGCGAACAGCAGAACGTAGCGGTCGCCCTCGTCGTCGTTCCGGACGTTGATGCCCGAGACCCGGTAGCCGAAGCCGGTGTCGAACAGCGCCTCGATGTCGGCCTGTTCGTAGCGCTCGCCGCGGGCGATCTCGGGGTGGGGATGCTCCATCGACGGTGGCTCCAGCCTCGGCGGGCCGACTGTTCAAGCTACCGACGGGTGTCCGCCACCCACGGCAGCATCCCCGCGTCGAACCGGTCGGTCCGGAGCAGGCCGACGCCGATGCCGGCGGCGACGACGGCGGGGAGCCAGTTGCCGTAGATGGCGTTGACGCCGCCCCAGAGCAGGACGAAGCTCACCATGTCGTCGAGCGCGAACTCGCAGGCCTCCAGCCGCGCACCCAGCGCGGCCCGGTCGAACGTGGCGTCGAGGACCACTACCGCGACTGTCGCCGAGAGCACCCAGCCCGCGTAGTTCGACAGCGGGACGCCGTAGAACGCGCCGCCGCCCGCGTAGGACCAGAACCCCAGCGCGACGGCGCCGGGATCGAGCACCACGTCCATCGCCAGCACGAGCGCGATGACCGAGAGCAGGCGCGGCAGCGCGCGGTCGGCGAGGGTGCCGAGCAGGAGCAGACAGAGCAGGTAGGCGTTCGCGACGATGGGGAGGAAGAACACGGGGAGCGCCAGCGGGACGCCGCCGAGCATCGGCCCGAGCGAGACCCCGTACTCGAAGAAGCCGTAGGGCCAGCCCGTAGTGACGCCGCCGATCTCGATGGCGTAGGAGTACGCCGCCAGCGCGGCGACGCCCAGCGCCGCCCGGCGGTCGACCACGGGGAGGACGCCGACGACGAGCGGCGAGCGCATCACCAGCACGCCGGTCAGCACGAGCAGCGGGTTGAACGCCAGCGGCTCGGGGAGCCAGCCCTCCGCGCTGGCGACCAGCGAGAGCGCGCCGACCGCGGGGAACACGACCGCGATGGTGAAGCGGTTCTCGCGGATGAGTCGCTCCAGGGCCGCTTCCCACGACCGGCGATCCGCGGGGTCGTCGGGCAGCCACGCGGCGACGCTCACGCGGGCACCCCCACGAGGCGGAGCAGGCCGCCGACGGTCATCACCATCCCCACGACGCCGTTGACGACCGGGAACCACCAGTACGCGCGATCCACGTCGACGCCGGCGCCGACGGTCGCGAGCAGGAGCAGGGGGTAGACCGCGAGCAGCGCGCCGAGCCGGGGGTCGAGCAGGCCGAAGGCGACCGCGGCGAGCGTCCAGCAGCCCCCGCAGTAGAGGTAGGTCCGCGTCTCGCCCAGCAGGGTCGCCGTGGTCTCGATTCCGGCCGCGCGGTCGGGCTCGATGTCCGGGATCGCGGAGTAGGTGTGCATCCCCATCGTCCAGAGCCAGCCGCCCACGAGCGCTTCCGCGGGCGGGTGCGTCCCCGCGATCGCGGCGTAGGCGGCCGCGCCCGGGAGGAGGTAGAGCCCGTTCGAGAGCGAGTCCAGCAGCGGGCGGGCCTTGAACCGCAGCGGCGGCGCGCTGTAGGCGGTCGCGAGCGCGAGGAAGCCGGCGAGGTAGGGCCACGCGACCCGCGGCGTGAGCGGGAACAGCGCCAGCCCGAGCAGCCCCGCGGCGGCGACGACGGCCGTGACCGCCGGCGAGTCGCGCCAGCGCGCCTCCGGGCTTCCCTCGCCCGATTTCTTCGGGTTCTCGGCGTCGATCTCGCGGTCGAACCGGTCGTTGACCCCGTAGAGGTAGACGTTCGCCGGGAGCAGGAAGTAGAGGAAGAGGACGGCTGAGAGGGGGGCGAGCAGGGCGCCGACCGAGTCGGCGGCGTAGGCGACGCCGACGAGGACGGGCCCGGCGGTGTAGAGCCAGAACCGCGGGCGCGAGAGCGTCAGCAGGTAGCGCAGCATCAGGCTTCGCGGTCGGCGACCGACTCGGCGGTCAGTTGGCCGCTGATCAGGCACATCGGGACGCCGATCCCGGGGGTGGTGTAGGAGCCGGTGAAGTACAGCCCCGGCACCTCGCTGGAGGCGTGGGAGGGCCGGAGCAGCGCGGTCTGTTTCAGGGTGTGTGCGAGGCCGAGTGCCGAGCCCTGCACGCTGTTGTACCGCGCGCCGAACTCCGAGACCGAGAACGTCTCCTCGACGACGATGCGGTCCCGCAGGTCGGTGCCGGTGTTGTCGGCGATGTCGTCGAGCACGGTCTCTCTGTACGCCTCGCGGGTCTCCTCGTCGTCGTCGAGGCCGGGGGCGATCGGGACGAGCGCGAAGAGGTTCGAGTGGCCCTCGGGGGCGACGGAGTCGTCGGTCTTCGAGGGGGCACAGAGGTAGTACGCCGGGTCGTCGGGCCAGGCCGGCTCGTCGAAGATCGTCTCGAAGTGCTGGTCCCACTCGGTCGGCAGGACGAGCGTGTGG
Organism: Halolamina pelagica; assembly: GCF_900115675.1. GTDB lineage: Archaea > Halobacteriota > Halobacteria > Halobacteriales > Haloferacaceae > Halolamina > Halolamina pelagica. The sequence goes on from NZ_FOXI01000003.1 coordinate 179,498, forward strand.
TGGGCCAGTTCCGGCAGGTCGCCCTCGACGCCCATGTAGAGGAGGAACGCCGAGGGGGCGTAGGTGCGCGAGTCCCAGTACTCCTCGCCGTACTGCCGTTTGCGCTCGGGGAGGAGCTCCTGCTCGGTGTGGGCGTAGTCGGCGTCGCTGACGACGAGATCGGCGAGTTCGTAGCCGCCCGAACCGACGCGCCAGTCCTCGTGGCGATCGCTCGGGGCGAAGTCGGCGGGGTCGGCGGCGTCGTAGTCGACCTTGAAGCCGCCGCGCTGGCCGTGGATCTGCTGGACGTCGGCGCCGGCACGGTACTCCACGCCGAGTTCCTCCCCGAGGTCGACGAGGCCGTCGATGACGGCCGCGAGGCCGCCCTCGGGGTAGTAGACGCCCAACTCGAAGTCGACGTGGCTCATGAGGTTGTACAGCGCCGGCGTGTTGTGGGGCGACCCCCCGAGGAAGACGAGGGTGTACTGCATCACCTGCTGGAGCTTCGGGTGGTCGAAGTACTCCTCGACGTGGTCCTGCATCGACCCGAGGAGGGCGAGCCCGCGGGCCTGCTTCCCCACGTCGGGGTCGAGGTAGTCCCTGAGTCGGGGCCGGTCCTCGTAGACGAAGTGCTCCATCCCGACCTCGTAGGTGTACTCGGACTCGTCGAGGTAGTCCCGGAGCGCGTCGCCGGCACCCTCCTCGTACGCCTCGAAGCGCTCGACGTTCGTCTCGATGTCGGGCGCGAGATCCATCGAGTCGCCGTCCTTCCACTGGATCCGGTAGTGGGGGTCGAGCCGGTTCAGTTCGTAGTAGTCGCGCACGTCGCGGTCGAAGTGGCCGAAGAACCGCTCGAACACGTCGGGCATCAGGTACCACGACGGGCCCATGTCGAACCGGAACCCGTCGCGCTCCATCACGCTCGCGCGGCCGCCCAACTGCTCGTTGCGTTCGAGCAGGGTCACGTCGGCGCCCGCGTCGGCGAGGTAGCAGGCCGTCGAGAGCCCGCCGACGCCGCCGCCGATGACGACGATATCGCGGCCGGCGAGGGAAGCGAGGTCCGGGGAAACGTCCATGCGCTGAACAGGGGGGCGTGGGGCTTAAAACGGGCGACGCTGGCAGAGCGTCAGGGGGTCGCGACCGACTCGTCGGCGGTGGCCGTTCCCCACGCCAGCAGCGCCATCGAGATCGTCAGCAACAGGCCCCAGAGGTACGCCGTGAGCAGCGCCGGCGGGAAGACGGCCTCCATCAGCACCGTCGCGGGCAGCAGCCACTGGCCGGCGATGAACCCCCAGACGGCGACCTGTCGGCGGGTTCCGGAGAGCGCCGTCCGCTCGATGGCGAACCCGGTCACGACGGCGAGGATCGACAGGATCCCGAAGTGGGCGTGGCCGCCGACAGAGACCGCCGGGAGTCCCGGCCCCATCGGCGAGATCATGTACGACTGGATGATCCCCCAGATCATCTGGATCGTCAATGCGACGTAGCCGGACACGCGAAGGGTGCGTGACATGTACGCTCCAGGGTACGTCACCGTTCACTTAATCGTTCTGGTAGGTCGTGCTTCACCCGCCGCAACGGACACCGCTAAGTCGCCGTCGGCCCACCTGTCCGTATGGAGAACACCACAGTCGTCGTCACCGGCGCCGGCGGGGCGATCGGCGGCGCGCTGGTCGAGGCGTTCGCCGCCGACGGGGCGACAGTGCTCGCGGGCGTCCACCACGACGAGGGGCGCTTCGACGAGTCCGACGGCGTCGAGACCATGCGCGTCGACGCTCGCGACGAGTTCGACGTGGAGTTCCTGATGGAGCGCGCGGCGAAAGTCGGGGACGAAATCGACCTCGTGGTCCCCTGTGCGGCGGTGTTCCACGGCGCTCCCGGCGAGCAGCAGTTGGCCGAGGAGAGCTACGCCGCCTTCGACGACCAGTTCCGGACCAACGCCCGCGGCGTCTTCGTCGCGATCAAGGAGGCACTCCCCCACCTCGCCGCCGACGCGCGGGTGCTCGTCCCCTCGGGGTCGGTCGCTGCGGACGCCGAGCCGGGCTACGGCGGCTACGCGGTCTCGAAGGCCGCGGCGGAGGCGGTCGCCCGGCAGTTCGCCGTCGAGATCGACCACCCCGTCGGCGTCGTCGACCCCGGCGTCGTCGACAGCGACCTCACGGGCGGACGGGGCCGCGACCCCGAGGACGTGGTCGGGCTGTTCCGCTGGGCGGCGACGGAAACGCCGGCGGACGACCTGGACGGGGAGCGCCTCGGCCTCGCCGAGTGGAAGCGGGCGACGCGGTAGCGACCCGGGGAGCCGTACGTTCTTCACCCCCCACCGCCTTGGATCGGCCATGCAACTGGAGGCCATCCGGACGGCGGAGGGCGAGACCGTGTACGTCGACTCCACCGACGGCGAGAAGGGGTCGAAGGGGATCTTCTTCGTCGCCTACGTCTCCGAGGCGGGCGAGGAGCGCTGGGGCTACTTCTGTGGGAACTGCGAGACGACCGACAACGCGGTGGACCCGATGGGCCGGATCGAGTGCAACGTCTGCGGGAACGCGAAGAAGCCGGACGAGTGGGACGCGGCGCACGAGTGAACCGCGGCGCACGACCAGCCGACGACCTCGTGTCGTCGGCACGGAGACTTCGCCGCGGTTCGCACGAATAATCTCGGCGAACGACCGCGGTGACCTCCGTGTCACGGGTTCGGAGACTCTGCCGAGAGTTTCACGAGTAACCGACGGCGTACGGCTTGCCCCGCGCGCCGCCGCGCTCAGAACGTCGCCTCGATCCCCGTCGCCAGCGCGTCGACGGCCTCATCGATATCGGCGCGGTCGATACACAGCGGCGGCGAGCAGAGCACCTGCGTGTCCGGCCGGCCGGAGCCGAACAGCACGCCGTGGTCTGTCGCGACCTCGCGCACGTCCTCGACGGGGTTGTCGGCGTCGCGCTCGACCCGCGGATCGACGAACGGCTCGCCGGTTTCCGGGTCGCCGAACTCGACCGACCAGAGGAGGCCGCGGCCGTGCACGTCGGCCACCGCCCCGTAGCGCGCTTCGAGCTCGCGGAGCCGTTGCTCCAGGTACGGCGCCAGCTCCCGACAGTTCTCGATCAGGCCGTCGGCGTAGGCGTCCATCGCGGCGTTGCCCGCGGCGCAGGCCACGGGGTGGCCGGCGAACGTCTGCCCCAGCGGGTGGCCGTCCGCGCGGATCTCGGCGGCGATCTCCTCGTCGGCGAGCACCCCCGCAAGCGGCGCGTACGCGCTCGTGACGCCCTTCGCGAAGGTGATCATGTCCGGCTCGACGCCCTCGGTCCCGATCCCGAACCAGTCGCCACACCGGCCGAACCCCGAGATCACCTCGTCGGCGATCAGGAGCACGTCGTACTCGTCGCAGATCTCCCGCACTCGCTCGAAGTAGCCCGGCGGCGCCGGGTAGGCGCCGGAGGTGCCGGCGACGGGTTCGGTGAGCACGGCCGCGACGGAGTCGGGCCCCTCGTTTTTGATCACGAACTCCAGGTGGTCGGCGGCCTGCTGACCGATCTCATCGGGCGTGTCGCCGTCGAAGGGGGAGTTGTGGACCATCGGCGGCAGGAACTTCCCGACGCCGGTGGTGGCGGCGTGGCGCTCGACCACCGATCGGGTCTCTGGATCACCCGAGAGCCCGCCGGCGGCGTACGTCGAGCCGTGGTAGGAGCGCCAGCGCGTCAACACCGTCGACGCGTCCTGGTACTCGCGGGCGATCTGGATCGCCGACTCGTTGGCCTCGCTGCCGGAGATGGAGAAGAACACGTCGTTCAGGCTGCCCGGCGCGCGGTCGGCCAGCCGCGCCGCGAGCTCGTCGCGGGCCGGGGTGGTTTTCGAGGAGGAGACGTAGGGGATCTCGCGGGCCTGCTGGGTCATCGCGTCGACGATCGGCGCACAGGAGTGACCGGCGTTGACGCAGTAGAGCTGTGCCATGAAGTCCAGGTACTCGTCCCCGGCGTCGTCGGTGACGCGTGCCCCCTCGCCCGACGTGAGCGAGAGCACGTCGGCGTCGTCGTCGCCTGCGTACCAGTGCGGGATGTTCCGTGACCGGTCCGTCCGTGCCATACCGCCACAAGGGAGAACCCGTGGTTAACTCTGTCTCTCGGGCCACTCCGACCTCCCGTCAGTCGAGAACGAAGCGTTTCTCCGTCCCGTTCGGCTTCCATCGACGTGCTCAACCTCGGGACCGTGCTCGCGTTCGGTGCGCTGGTGTTGTTCGGCGGCTGGGCGGTGGCTGCGGGCGTCGCGACCCGGTCGCTGTCGGCCGTGAACGCCGTCTTCCTCTCGTACGTGGCGAGCCTGACGCTCGTCGGCGGCTACGTGCTCTCGGTACGCCGGCCGATCAGCGGCACCGGGACGGACGTGGCGTTCGCGTTGCTGTCGGGGGCCTTTCTCGCGATCGGGAGCATCAGCTTCTACGCCGCGCTCGAGCGGGGGAGCGTCGCGATCGTGTCGGCGATCGCCGCACTGTACTTCGTCGTCCCCGTGGTCGTCGGCGTCCTCTACTTCGAGGCCGACCTCAGCACGGCGAACGTCGCCGGCATCGGGCTGGCGATCGTGGCCGTCGTCCTCATCGCGTCCTGACGCGGGCTCGGTGCAGTCGGTCGACCCGGCCGTCGATGCCGACTACGGGTGGGCGTAGTACGCCACCGACTCCCCGTCGGCGACCTGCTCGTCGACCCGCACGAAGCCGACGCGCTCGAACTGCAGCATCTCGTCGGCGCCGTAGTCGGCGTAGCCCGGCTCCGCGTGGCCGGTCTCGTCGCCGTTCATCGTCCGCAGGCGCACGGGAACGCTCTCGGCGGCCGGCACCCAGTGGATCACGTCCACGTCGCCGCTTTTCACGACCGCGAGGTCGTCGTCGGTGTACTCGAGGCCGTCGGCGGTGCGCTTCACGGGGCCGAACCCCTTGAGCCAGACCTTCCCGCCCTCCGCGGGCAGGTCCTGCTCCTCGACGAGCACGGCGTCGCCGACCGGGATGTCGCGGTCGCCGCGGTCCTCGTGGTCGGGGTGCAGCGGCGGGTTTGCCACGTCGGGGCCGCCAGCGACCGGGAGTTCGACGCCGTCGCGGACGAAGAACCGTCGGTCGGCGTCGTCGTCGACGATCTCGCGGTTGTTCGCGTACACCGCCGACATCGCCAGGTCCACGTCGGAGGTCGAGAGCCCGAGTTCGAGCATCGCGTCGACGAGCGCTTGGCCCCGAATCCCGCGGCGGCGCACGGAGGCGATCGTCGGCGCGCGGGGGTCGTCCCAGCCCGAGAGCTCGCCGTTCTCGATCTTCCCGATGATGGTCGACGTGCTCATCTTCACGTCGTAGGCGTCGATCTGGACGTGGCCCCAGTGCAGGACTTCGGGGTACTCCCAGCCGAAGTAGTCGTAGACGAACCGCTGGCGCTTCGCGGAGTCCTGCAGGTCGATCCCGCGGATGATGTGCGTGACGCCGGTGAGGTGGTCGTCGATGCCGGACTGGAAGTCGAGCATCGGCCAGCAGCGGTACTGTTCGGCCTCCTCGCGCGGGTGTGGCGTGTCGACCATCCGGAACGCGACCCAGTCACGCAGCGCGGGGTTCTTGTGCTCGATGTCGGTCTTGACTCGGAGGACCATCTCGCCGGAACTGTACTCGCCGGCGACCATGTCGTCGAACTCCCCGTGGACCGTCTCGACGTCCTTGTCCCGGTGCGGGCAGGCCTCGGCTTCGTTCTTGAGGTTCGAGAACGTCTCGCCCGAGCAGGAGCAGGTGTAGGCGCCGCCCTCGTCGATGAGGTTCCGGGCGTGCTCGTAGTACGTCTCGACGCGGTCGGAGGCTTTCAGCACCTCGTCGGGCGTGAACCCGAGGTAGTCGATGTCGTCGAGGATGGCGTCGTAGGCGTCGAGGTCCGGCCGCTTGGTCTCGGGGTCGGTGTCGTCGAACCGCACGATGAAGTGGCCGTCGTACACCTCCTCGGTGTAGGTGCCCATCACCGCCGGCATCCGGGCGTGGCCCAGGTGCCACGGGCCGTTGGGGTTCGGCGCCGCGCGCATCCGGATCTCGTCGTACTCCTCGGCGTTCGGGAGGTCCGGGAGGAGCTGGTCGTCCTCCTCCTCCTCGGCCATCAGTTCCTCGTAGAGGTCGGCGTCGAGTTCCTGCAGGCGTGCCTCCTGCTCCTCGGCGTCCATCCCGTTGACTCGCGAGACGACCGGGGCGACGACGCCCGCGATCTCGTCGCCGTGCTGGCGGAAGTCGGGGTTCTCGCCCATGAGCGGCCCCATTATCGGGCCGACCTCGGCGTCGCTGCCGTGTTCGAGCGCGTTGAACAGGGCGTGCTTCTCGGCCTCCCGTTCGACCCGCTCGCGGAGATCCTCGTCCATTACCGGATCGTACTGCCCGGCGTCGCAAAAAGGGGTGTGAAACGCGGGAGCGGGGATTTCTCTCTACTCCCGGTGATGCGCGTCCCACTTCCCGAGGGAGCGCCGATAGAGGCCCATCCCGACACCCCCCAACACCACCCCACCTGCACCGAGCGCCGCCAACAGTCCGGCCGACACCGGCGCGAACGCGAACGCGACCACCAGAATCGGCACCAGCGGCACCGCAATCGCGGCGCCGAAGGCGGCGTACAGCCCGGTGTCGAACAGGAACTCGTTGGGCGACATGCCGGCGAGGTAGATCGTCAGCCCGAACACGTAGCAGGCGACGCCGACGAGCACGACGGCGCCGACGACGGCCTCGCCCGGCGGCGTCCCACGCCAGAGGACGCCGACGGCGTAGAACGCTAGCCCCACCGCGGGCCCGAGCAGCAGGAACGCCCGGAGCTTCCCGTGGAACACGGACGCGGCGTCGAGGGGCTGGGCGAGGTAGCTCCCCACGTCGTCGTTCGTGGTGAGCCAGTTGTACGTCGTGAACCCAGTCAGCCCCAGCACCGCGCCGAAGGAGATCCCGACCGAGGGCGCGACGCCGGTGATGTCCGCCGCGAGGTCGACGAGCCCCGCGGTGACGCCGAGCAGCACCGCGGCGGAGAACAGCACCTTCCCGAAGCCGCCGGAACTGCGGTGGACGTCGAGCAGGGTCTTCGTGGCCACGGGGTCGTCGACGCGGGCGAGCCAGCGGCGGAAGTCCGGGCCGACGGAGCGGTCCGCGGACTGGACCTGTGGGTCGAACGTCGCCGCGCCGACAGCGTAGGAGCCGAGGATCAGCACGGCGGCGGCGCCGGCGCTCGTGACCCCGGGGTTCAGGTAGAGGCCGTAGGGCGTGTAGGCGAGCACCGGCACGCCGGCGTACCACGCGGCACCGACGCCGCCAGCGAGGGCGACCACCAGCAGGCGGCTAGGGGCGCCCGTCGCCGAGAGTCCCACGCCGGCGATGGTGAGGCCGATGCCGAGTACGAACGTCGCGGTCAGCGTGGCCCAGAGCAGCGGGATCGCCGCGAGGCCGATCCCGGCGCCGGAAAGCGCCGCGGGCGCGACGCCGACCGCCATCGGGAGCAGGAACAGCGCGGCGTAGTAGCACACGTCCTTGAGGACGAAGATCCCCAGCAGACGGCCCTGCGAGAGCGGCAGCGTTCGAGCGGAGAAGACGATCAGCGTCGTCTCGCCCAGCACGTTCGCCACCGCGTCGCGGCCGACGAAGCCGATCGAGCCGGTGTGGAGGCCGAAGACGAACGCCAGGGCGTGGAGGCCGGCGACGACGGCACCGGGATCGGTGCCCGAAAAGTCCAGTAGCCAGACCGTGCCGGCGACCAGCGCGACGATCAGCAGCGGGAACGCGCCGAAGCGGCCGCCGCCGAGCAGTTCGCTGTGGAGGCGCCACTCCTCGCGCAGCATCTCGCGGAACACCACCTCGTCGCGCTCCCACTGTGTGGGGGTGTCAGCGGCGTCGCCGGCGGGCGGCTCCGTCTCACTCATCGCGCTCCCACTCCTCCCCGGCGTCGACGTTCTCGACGAAGGCGTCGAGCAGCGTCTCGTCGGCGCCCAGTTCCGCGGGCTCGACCTCCGCGACCAGTTCGCCGGCGTTGACGATCCCCACCCGCGAGCAGAGTTCGGCGGCGACCTCGACGTTGTGGGTGGAGACGACGACGGTGTTGCCTGCCTCGCGGTAGCGCCGCAGGAATCGCTTGACGCGCTCCTGGACGATCGGATCGAGGTTGGCGAGCGGTTCGTCGATGAACACCACCTCGGGCTCGTGGAGGAACGCGCCGGCGATCATCGTCTTCTGCTGCTGGCCCCGCGAGAGATCCGTCGAGAGCGTGTCGAGCTTCTCGGTGAAGGAGAGGCGGTCGGCCCACGTCTCGGTTCGCGCGTCCACCGCGTCGTCGGCCATCCCCCGGACGGCGCCGACGAACTGGAAGTACTCCCGCGGCGTCGAGAAGCTGGGCGGCGACTCCTTCTCGGGGAGGATCCCGACGCGCTCGCGGACGCCCAGGGGGTCGATCTCGGGGTCGACGCCGAGTACTGTTGCCGACCCCGAGTCGGCGACGATCTGGCCGGTCAACACCTCCATGGCGGTCGTCTTGCCGGCGCCGTTGGGGCCGAGCAGCCCGTACAGTTCGCCCGAGTCGATCGAGAGCGAGAGCCCCGCGAGCGCAGCCACGTCGCCGTAGGACTTGCGCAGGTCGTCGGTCCGGATCGCGGTCATGAACGCCCAGTCAGCCGGCGAACCCATAGTTCGTGCGCCGTCGGTATCGATGCTGAAAATCGGCGGCGGGCCGCCACCCCAACCGTTACCCGGATCCTGACCGATCGTTCAGCCATGAGCTGTGACCGTTCGTCGATGCCCGCACAGCGCGGCCGGACCGTCGTCGTCACCGGCGCGAACAGCGGGCTCGGCTACGAGGCAACCGCGGCGTTCGCGGGCCACGGCGCCGACGTGGTGCTGGCCTGTCGAAGCCTCGACCGGGGCCGGGCGGCGGCCGAGGAGATCCGGGCGACCCTCGCCGACGGCCCCGCCTGGGCGTCGGCGCCCGACGCGGGCTCGCTGACCGTGATGGAACTCGACCTCGCGGATCTGGATTCGGTCGCGAGCTTCGCCGAGACCTTCGCGGCGAACTTCGACGACCTGCACGTCCTCTGCAACAACGCCGGCGTGATGGCGGTCCCCCGCGGCGAGACCGCCGACGGGTTCGAGCGCCAGTTCGGCATCAACCACTTGGGCCACTTCGCGCTCACGGGCCACCTGCTCGACGACCTCCGGGCGACCGACGGCGAGACCCGCGTGGTTACCCAGAGCAGCGGCGTCCACGAGCAAGGAACGATCGACTTCGCCGACCTCCAGCACGAGGCGGCCTACGACAAGTGGGGCGCCTACGCCCAGAGCAAGCTGGCGAACCTGCTGTTCGCCTACGAACTGGACCGCCGGCTCGACGCGGCAGGTGCGACCGTCACCAGCGTCGGCTGCCACCCCGGCTACGCCGACACGAACCTCCAGACTCGCGGGCCCGAGGAGGCGGGATCGACCCTGCGACTGCTGGCGATGAAGGCCACCAACGCCGTGTTGGGACAGTCGGCGACGCAGGGTGCGCTCCCGATGCTGTACGCTGCGGTCGAAGACGGGATCTCCGGCGGCGAGTACGTCGGCCCAGGTGGCCTACTGAACATGCGTGGCGCGCCGGCGGTTCAGGAGTCGAGCGCGGCGTCGTCCGACGAGGAGACCGCCGATCGACTGTGGGCCGTCTCGGCGGACCTCACTGGCGTCGAGTACGACCTGCCGGACGCGTAGCTCCTCGCCGTCGACTTCGAAAAACCGCGAAAACGCTGCCCGCGAACGACGTTACTGGAACGTCGGCGCCGGGGGCTCCTCCTCGGTCTCGACCTCGGCCTTCTGGAACCGCTCTTCGATCTCCCGGTACTGCTCCTTGGTCTCCTCGGTCACCGAGGGGACCACCTCGTCGAGGGCGTCCTCGAAGTGGGCCATCGTCACGCGGACGTTGCCCACGCTCTCGGCGGCCTCCTCGGGATCGACGCTGTTGATGAACTCCCGGGTGGCGTTCATCGACGCCTCGCGGGCCAGCGCCTCGAGGTCGGCGCCGACGTAGCCGTCGGTCTCGGCCGCGATCTCGTCGAGGTCGACGTCGTCGGCCAGCGGCTTGTGCTTCGTGTGCACGTCGAGGATCGCGCGGCGCGCGTCCTCGTCGGGCACGGGCACGTGGACGTGGCGGTCCAGCCGGCCGGGTCGGATCAGCGCGCTGTCGATCAGGTCCGGGCGGTTCGTGGTGGCGACGACGACCACGTCCTCCAGCTCCTCGAGCCCGTCGAGCTCGGTGAGGAGCTGGGAGACGACGCGCTCGCCCACGCCGGAGTCGCCGGAGTTCTTGCCGCGCTCGGTCGCGATGGCGTCGATCTCGTCGAAGAACACCACCGTCGGCGCGTTCTCGCGGGCCTTGCTGAAGATCTCGCGGACGCCCTTCTCGGACTCGCCCACGTACTTGTCCAGCAGCTCCGGCCCCTTCACCGAGATGAAGTTGCTCTCGGCCTCGTTGGCGACGGCCTTCGCGAGCAGCGTCTTCCCGGTGCCCGGCGGACCGTACAGCAGCACGCCCTTCGCGCTGTCGACGTCCATCTGCTCGAACACCTCGGGGTAGTCGAGCGGCCACTGGATCGTCTCGCGCAGGCGCTCCTTCGTGCCTTCGAGGCCGCCGACGTCCTCCCAGGTCACGTCGGGGACCTCGACGAACACCTCCCGGAGCGCGCTGGGCTCGATGCCCCGCAGCGCCTCGCGGAAGTCCTTCTCCGTCACGTCGAGGCGTTCGAGCGTCTCGGCGTCGATCTCGTCCTCCTCGAGGTCGAGTTCGGGGCGGAAGCGCCGGAGCGCGATCATCGCCGACTCCTTGGCCAGCGACTCGAGATCCGCGCCGACGAACCCGTGGGTGTTCTCCGCGAGCTCCTCGATGTCCACGTCGTCGGTCAGCGGCATGTTGCGCGTGTGGACCTGCAGGATCTCCTTGCGGCCGTTCGTGTCCGGGACGCCGACCTCGATCTCGCGGTCGAAGCGGCCGCCACGGCGCAGCGCGGAGTCGATGGCGTCGACGCGGTTGGTGGCGCCGATGACCACGACCTCGCCGCGCTCCTCCAGCCCGTCCATCAGGCTGAGCAGCTGGGCCACGACGCGGCGCTCCACGTCGCCGCCCGCCTCGTCACGCGCGGGGGCGATGGAGTCGAGTTCGTCCATGAAGATGATCGCCGGGCTCTCCTCCTGGGCCTCCTCGAACACCTCGCGGAGCTGCTCCTCGGACTCGCCGTAGTACTTCGACATGATCTCGGGGCCCGAGATGGTGTGGAACGAGGCGTCGATCTCGTTGGCCACGGCCTTGGCGATCAGCGTCTTCCCGGTGCCGGGCGGGCCGTGCAGCAGGACGCCCTTGGGCGGTTCGATGCCCAGGCGGCCGAACAGCTCGGGGTGGCGCATCGGGAGCTCGATCATCTCCCGGACCTGTTCGAGCTCGTCGTCGAGGCCGCCGATGTCCTCGTAGGTCACGTCGGGGCCCTCGGCGGAGCCGGGGCTGCCGGCTCCGGCCGCGGCGCTGCGGTCCTCGCGGATCTGCTCGGCGGGCTGTTGGCTGATCTCGACGTCGGTCGAGTCGGTGATCACGACCGTCCCGCTGGGCTCGGTCTCGGCGATCTTCAGGGGCACCGCCTGCCCCTGGCCGCCCATCAGGCCGAACCCGAGGGGGAGCTGGACGTCCTGCCCGGTGGTGACGGGCTGTCCCGAGAGCTCCTTGCGCACGAGGCTGCCGATGTCGCCGCGGATCCCCATGTTCTGGGGGAGGGCGACGGTGACGCTCTCGGCGGGGTTCACGTCCGCGGGTTCGACCTCGACGCGGTCGTCGATGCCGACGCTCGCTTCCTGTCGGAGCCGGCCGTCGATCCGCACGACGCCGGTGCCGTCGTCCTCGGGGTAGCCGGGCCAGACGCGGGCGATCGCGGCGCCCTGGTTGCCCTCGATGCGGATGAAGTCCCCGCCGGAGAGGTCCATCTCGTCGGCGGCGACGCGGTCGACCGCGGCGAGGCGGCGCCCGGCGTCCTTCTGCTTCAGCGGCTTGACGGTGAGCTTCATGCCTCCACCTCCACGGTCAGCACGCCGTTGTTCACGGTGCTCTCCCGGGCCTCGCCCGGAAGTTCGAACTCGGTCTCCGTGGACGTGCCGTCGGCCCCTTCGACGACGACGATGGCGGTCTCGCCGACGGTGTCGACGGCGACCTCCCCCTCCGCGTCGGCGAGATCGAACGCGACCACGAGGCTGTCGTCGTACTCGTAGACGCGACCGAACTGCTCGTCACTGATACTGCGTTGGTGAGTGGTCATTAGCTAACTCCAAGTAATCGGCGAGAGTATTTAGACCTGTCGGCAGCAAACCGCCCGACTGAAGCGTCCCTCGTGATTACGGATGGGGTAGCGGTTCAGGCCGTTATTGCGTCGCTCCCGGCCCCACGTTTCCTGATCGGGCGTCGACTGTCCGTCCGCGTGCCGGGTCCCCATGTCCCGCGGCTTTATGCTGGGCGCGGGAGACGACTAGGTATGAAGCGGGTTTCGCACCACGGTCGGGGAACCGCGTACCGCCGCTCGGCGCGGACCGAGGCGGGGCCGGGGCTGCTCTGTATCCACGGCAGCGGCGGGGCGGCGGGGGTCTGGAAGTCCCAGTCGCGGCTGGCCGATCGGACGCCGGTGACGGCGATGGACCTGAGCGACCACGGCGAGAGCGGGTCACTGGCGGCACAGGCCGGCTACGAGGCGCTCTCGGGCTACGCCGACGACGCGGTCGCCGTCGCCGAGGAGACGGGCGCCCGCGTGCTCTGTGGCAACTCACTCGGCGCCGCCGTCGCGCTGACCGTCGCGCTGGACCGGGATCTGGCGATCGACGGCCTCGTGCTCACGGGCGCCGGCGCCCGGCTGCCCGTACTGGACGACCTGCTGGTCTGGCTCGATTCGGACTTCGACCGCGCGATCGAGTTCCTCCACGGGCCGGATCGGCTGTTCCACGACCCGAACGAAGAGTTGGTGGGGATCAGTGAGGCCGCGATGCGTGACACGGGCCGGGAGACCACGGCGCGGGACTTCCGGACCTGCCACGAGTTCGACGTTCGGGAGCGATTGGACGAGATCGACGTCCCGATGCTCGCGGTGGTGGGCGAGCACGACAAGCTCACGCCGCCACACTACCACGAGGCGCTGGCGGGGTCGATCCCCGATAGCGAGGTGGTGACCGTCGACGACGCCGCCCACCTAGCGATGCTGGAACAGCCCGGGGCGTTCAACGACGCCGTGGAGTCGTTCCTCGACCGGTTCTGATGCCCGAACACGTCGCCACCACCGACCCCGACGGCGTCGACTTCGGCTGGGTGATGCAGGTGACGTTCGTGCTCACGATCGTCGTCGGCGCGCCGCTGGTGGCGCTGCTGTCGACGCAGGTGACGCTGCCGAGCTGGCCCGCCCGCGCGTCGTTCGCGATCCGGGTCGGCGCGCCAGTGTGGGTGCTGACGGGGCTCTGTGTCTATCTCTACGCGCGCTGGCGGGACCAGGACGACGAGTAGCTACTCGACCCACCGGAACCGCACGCCGGCCCGCTCGGCGGTCACCCGGTCGCGCTCGGAGTCGCCGACGAACACCGCGTTCTCGCCCTCGACACCCATCGCCGAGAGCGCCGAGCGCAGCGGTTCGGGGTCGGGCTTGTAGCTCCCGACCGTGTCCCGACCGACGACCGCGTCGGCCTCGAGGCCGTGCCGGTCGAGCGCGATCCGGCAGGCCGCCTCGCTGTTGAGCGAGCAGACGCCGATCGGGCCGTCGTGGGCGCGGAGTTCGTCGGCCAGCGCCAGCTCGGGCGCCTCGCGGGCGGCCTCGCGCTCGTGGTCGCCGACGACGGCCTCGAAGCGGTCGCGATGGTCGGCCCGTTCCGCGAGTTCGAGCAGCTCCCAGAGGTCCCGCCCGCCCGGATCGAGGCCGACGCTGCGGAGGTCGGCGGCGAGGTCGTCGCGTGCGGCGCCCCAGTCGACCGGGAGGGAGACGAGCGTGCCGTCGAGGTCGTAGACGACGGGCTGGTGCATGGTCGAACGACGCGGTCGACGGAGAAAAGCACCCGGTCGAACTGTCAGGCTCGCAGGCAGTTTCAAGAGGGGGTCCGCCGTATCCCCGCGTATGGCGGGGCCATCCCCCGAGACGCTGCGGCGCGTCGTCGATCGGTTCCCGACGCCGCCCGAGAGCGACCGGTTCGCCGCGGCCGACGACCTGCTCGACGGCGCCTACGGCAGGATGGCCGACGAGTGGCACCCCGAACTCCGGCGACTCGCCGGGTCGTACGCCGACGGCGACGTGCTCCGGGAACGGGTGCTCGAACACGTCGAGGCGGTCCCGTCGTACCGGCTGACCGACGGCGCGGCGCCGCTGCCCGACCGCCGGGCCGAACTCGCCGCGGCCGCCGACACGCTGGACGAGGTCGCCGCGGTCGCGGAGTGGTACGCCGACCTGCGGGCGCTTCTCGCGGACGACCCCGACGAACTCACACTATTCGAGCGCGCGCTGCACGATTTCGGCTACGTGGTGGCTCACGTGCTGTTCCTCGGCGCCTCGTCGCCTGCTTCGGTCGTCCGGCGGCTCCGGCTGGCCTACCGCTCCGTCGGCGTCCGCATCGACGACACCGCCGTCGAGGGGGACCGCGAGTGCACGACGTTCACCTGCCCGTACCGCAACGTCGGCGCCGGGCGCTGCGGGAAGCGCTGGGTCTGCCACGAGAAACTGGACCGCGTCGACGACGGCTACGTGACGTATCTCGCGGATCGGGGTATCGACTACCGGCGGCCGCGGGGCTGCTCGGGGTCCGAGCAGTGCTACTCGACGGTCGCGCGGGGGAGTCCCGAGCAGTGGTGGCCGAAGACGCCGCCGGCGGCGGTACGCGACGCGGGCGGATGAGCGACACCGCCCACCGCCGCCGGATCCGGGACGGCTACCGCCGCTGGGCGCGGCTCTACGACTGGTTCGCGCGGGCGACGAGGGGCGTCGGCGGCGTCCGGCCCGGCTGTGTCGACGCGCTCGACCTCGCGCCCGGCGACACGGTCGTCGAGTTCGGCTGCGGCCCCGGCCCGAACCTCGCGGCGCTCCGCGAGGCGGTCGGACCGACGGGTCGCGTCGTCGGCGTCGACGTGACGGGCCGAATGCTGGACCGCGCGCAGGCGCTCGTCTCGCGCCGCGGCTGGGAGAACGTCTCGCTCGTACAGGGCGACGCGACGACGCCCCCCGTCGCCGCGGCCGACGCCGTGCTCGCCACCTTCGTCACCTCGCTGTTCCCGGATCCGTACGCGGTGGTGAGCGAGTGGTGCGAGATCGCCGACAGCGTCGTCGTCGCCGGCTTCGCGCCGCGGGGGAACCGGGCGGCGAACGCGGCGCTGTGGGGGTTCACGCAGGTGAACACCGAACTGTTCGATGCCGAGGGAGCGAACGCCCTCGACCAACTGGCCGAGCGAACGGCGGCGTCGCGCCGCGCGCTCGACGGCTCGATGGACGCCGTCGAGAGCGAGACGTACCTGTTCGGGACGGTAACGGTGAGCGCCGGTCGCCGCGAGGCGTAGGCGGTTTCAGTCCAACAGGTCCCGCGCGATGATCGTCTTCTGGATCTCGCTGGTCCCCTCGTAGATGGTCGTGATCTTCGCGTCGCGGTAGAACCGCTCCACGTCGAACTCGCTCATGTAGCCGTAGCCGCCGTGGATCTGGACCGCCTCGTTGGTCACGTCCACCGCCGCCTCGCTGGCGAAGTACTTCGCCATCGACGCGATCACGCGGGAGTCCTCGCCGGCGTCGGCCTGCCGGGCGGCCTCCCGACAGAGCAGGCGGGAGGCCGCCACCTGCGTGGCCATGTCGGCGACCTTCTGTCGGATCGAGCCGATGTCGCCGATGGACTTGCCGAACTGTTCGCGCTCGCCGGCGTAGGCGATCGCCTCGTCCAGCGCCGCCTGCGCGACGCCGACGGCCTGCGAGGCGATGCCGAGTCGGCCGCCGGTGAGGATCTTGAACGCCGCGGAGAGCCCCTCGCCCTCCGGGGTGAGGCGGTACTTCTCGGGGATCTCGACGCCGTCGAACGTCATCCCCGTCGTGTCGCTGGCGCGCAGGCCGAGTTTGTGCTCCTTCTTCCCGACCTCCACGCCGTCGTAGTCCGCGGGAACGAGGAACTGGGTGATGGAGCCGCGGTCCTCGGGGTCCGTCTTCGCGAAGACGATGTACACCCCGGCGCGCTGGCCGTTGGTGATCCACTGCTTCTCCCCGGTGATGCGGTAGCCGTCCTCGGTCTCCTCGGCGCGGGTCGTCATCTCCGCGGGGTTGGAGCCGGCGCCGGGTTCGGAGAGACAGAACGCGCCGACGGGGCGCCCGTCGACCATCTCCGGCAGCCACTCCTCCTTCACCTCGTCGCTGCCGAACTCGGCGATGCAGGAGGTCGCGAGGCAGTGGACGGAGAGCGCGGTCGCCACCGCGAGGTGGCCGTACGCGACGGCCTCGTTCACGACCGAGTAGGTGGTCTTGTCGGCGTCGAAGCCGCCGCACTCCGTCGGGACGGTCAGGCCGGTCAGGTCCAACTCGGCGAGGTCGTCCCACGCGTCCTCGGGGAACGCCTCCGCGTCGTCGAGTTCCTGGGCCTCGGGCCGGAGCTCCTCGAGGGCGAACTCCTCGACGGCGTCCCGGATGGCGCGCTGCTCGTCGGTCAGCGCGGAGTCGCTCTGCAGGTGCATACGTCCCTCGTGGGCCGGGCGGCGCAAAAGCGGTCCGACTCGCCGGGCCCGGGCGGCGTCAGTCGTCGTTCCGGAGGTAGCCGACGACCTCCAGCGGCGGCACCGGGATACCGCCGCCCTGTGCGAACGTGGGGCTGCCGCCGCCGCCGCCGCCGAACTCGCCGGTCACGTCCTGGACGACCGCGTTGGCGTCGGCGTCGCCGTCGGTCGCGACGACGACGAACGTCTCGCCCGAGGTTCCCGTGACCGCGACGCCGTCGATCCCGTCGCCGACGTACGCCTCGAGTTCGCCCTGCAGGTCGTTGGGCGTGGCGCCCTCGATCGCCCCGACCAGCCAGCGCCCGCCGTCGCGGTCGACCGGGTCGAGGTCGTCGAGCCGGACGGAGAGGAGTTCGGACTTCAGGTCGGCGACCTCGTCGCGGAGGCCGTCGCGCTCGTCGGTCAGTCGATCGACGGCGTCGGGGATGTCCGGCGGCGCCACGTCGAGGTCGGTCGCCGCCTCGCGGGCGGCCGCGTGGCGGTCGGCGGCGGCGTCGATCGCGGTCGGGCCGACCGCGAACTCCACGCGGGTCGCGCCCTCGCCGGGGTTCGAGCGCTCGAGGACGCTGATCGGGCCGATCTCCTGCGTGTTCGAGACGTGGGTGCCGCCACAGGCCGCCACGTCCCAGCCCTCGACGGTGACGACGCGCACCTCGTCGGCGTCGGCCATCGCGCCCTCCTCGGTCTTCGTGTTGAACGCCACCTCCTCGCGCTCACGGGCGGTCTGGGTGTCCTCGTACGCCCACGTCACGGGCAGGGAGTCCCAGACCGCACGGTTGGCCAGTCGCTCCATCTCGACCATGCGCTCGTCGGTGATCTCGGTGTCGGCGGTGAAGTCGACGCGGACGGTCTCCTCGCCGATGTCGAAGCCGGCGTAACCCACGCCGTCCAGCACGCGCCGGCCGGCGCCGAACAGCACGTGGCTGGCGGTGTGGGCCCGCTTGCAGTAGGCGCGGAACGCGGCGTCGACGACGCAGTGGACCGTGTCGCCCTTCTCGAAGCCGGGTTCTTCGGCCAGCGTGTGCACGACGCCGTCGGCGGACTTCTGTACGTCCGTCGCCTCGATATCGTCGATCACGCCGCGGTCGGCGGGCTGGCCGCCGCCCTCCGGGTAGAAGTACGTCTCGTGGAGGAGCACCTCGCGGCCGTCGACGGCCGCGACCGTCGTGTCGAAGGATAGCGTCTCGGGGTTGTCCGGGGCGAGCGTCTCCATGCTCGCTGGAAGTGGCCCGCCCCGCAAAAATCCGCGGGCTCCGGCTATCCCCGTGATCGCTCCGGGTCGGCGACACGGTCACGGCATGGGCTCGGGGTCGTCGACCGGCGTCGGCGACGCTCACGCGCCGTGAACGGCGACACGGTTACGGCATGGGCTCAAGGCCGCCGACCGGCGTCGGCGACGATCACGCGCCGTGAACGGTTCACTCCGCGAGTTCGATCCCGAACCGGTCCTCGAGCTTGGCGATCACGCTCCCACTCACGTCGGCGCGGATGGCGCGCCCGTCCTCGACGGCGAGCAGGTCGTCCTCGTCGAACTCCAACTCCGCGGCCAGTTCGTCGGTCGTGAGCCCGGCGTCCTGCCGCGCTTCGGTGACGACGTCGCCGTAGCCCGAGACGAGGTAGGGGAGGCTGTCGTCGTCG
Organism: Halolamina pelagica; assembly: GCF_900115675.1. Classification (GTDB taxonomy): domain Archaea; phylum Halobacteriota; class Halobacteria; order Halobacteriales; family Haloferacaceae; genus Halolamina; species Halolamina pelagica. The sequence continues at coordinate 197,843 of NZ_FOXI01000003.1, forward strand.
TAGTCGGTCTCCTCGACCCACTCGGTGTCGGGCTGGCTCGAGTCCATCAGCTTCGCGGTGTTCTGAGCCGCCTTCTTCTTGCGGTTCTCGGGCTCGCCGCGGGCGCCGCGCTCCTGCTCGCGTTTCTTCTCGTCCTTGCTCCGGTTCGCGCCCATGGGCTCGCAGTCCGAACAGACCAGCAGCTCCGCTCCCGCCACGTTCGCCTTCCGCAGCGAGGCGGACTCGGTGCCACAGAGTTCGCAGGCGTCCCCGTCGTCGCCGCCGCCGGCGCCGCCGGTCGAGTACTTGGCCATGGCCCGGCTACGGGCCGCGCCGACATTAATTCGTGGTCGTCGGATCGCTCATTCGTCCCCGGCGCGACCGTCAGGGAAGCAGCGCCGGCCCCGCGGTCACGAGTGCGACGCCGAGGACGACCAGCGCCGCGCCGGCGACGACGCCGCGGGTCACCCGCTCCAGGTCGCCGAGCAGGAAGTACGCGAACACGGTGGTGAAAAGCGGCGCCGTCGCCGCCAGCGGGTCGACGACGGCGACGGTCCCCTCGGGGTGGCCAAAGGCCGCGAACAGCGAGAGCAGCGCGACCGCGGTGACGGTGCCGCTGCCGGCGAAGTACTTCCAGGTCTCCAGGGGGGAGTTACGGAGCTCGCTCACCCGCCCCCGGGCGACCGCGTAGCCGGCGAGCACCGCCAGCGCGGCCAGTTCGTTGAGCGCGACCGCCTCCAGCGAACTCACGGCCGAACTGGTCAGCCCGTAGCGCCGCAGCACGTTGCCGATCGCGAAACAGACCGCGGCGCCGACGGGAAAGAGGAGTTCGTAGGACTCCCAACCGCCGATGTCGCCGCCTTTCGCCAGCGCGAGCGCGGCGAGGCCCACGACGAGGACGACGACGCCGACGGCGGTGGTGAGCGCCGCCGGCTCGCCGAGGAAGCCGACCGCGAGCAGCGTCGCGAACAGCGGCCGGGCGGAGATGCCGGCGCTGTTCACGCTCGCGCCCACGCGGTCGACGCCGACGAACGTCGCCAGCCGCCCCAGCGCGGTGCCGACGACGCCGGCCAGGATGAACACCCCGAACGTCTCGGGCGTCAGCCCGGCGAACGCGTCGCCGCCCTGCAGGGCCGCTAGCGCGAGCAGGTAGAGCGTGCTGTCGACGATCACGACCACCAGCGACGCCTGCAGCGAGGTCCCGCCCGCCGCCATCCCGCGCTTCGAGAGCACCGGCGAGAATCCCCACAGGAGCGCCGGCACGAGCGCGAGCGCGTACACCACCGGCGGCGCGGCGAGGGCGTCTGCCATCGTCGAGTCGTTCGACGCCCGCCACAAGGGGCCGTCGATTCCGGCAGTCGGGTACGTGTCGCGCTCCCACGCCAGCGCGTACCGACGGGATTATGCGCCCCACGGTCCCCAGTTCCTTTAGGCGATGAAACTACACGAATACCAGGCGAAGGAGGTGTTCGCCGAGGCCGGGATTCCCGTTCCGGCGTCGCGACTCGCCTCGTCGGTCGAGGAGGTCGTCGAGGCGGTCGGGGAGATCGGCTACCCCGCCGCGATCAAGGCACAGGTCCACGTCGGCGGCCGCGGGAAGGCCGGCGGCATCGAGATCGTCACGAGCGAGGACGAGGCCCGCGAGGCCGCCGAGTCGATCCTCGGCATGGACCTGAAGGGCTACACCGTTGAGCGCGTGCTCGTGGAGGAGGGCGTCGACTTCGTTGACGAACTCTACGTGGGCGTCACGATGGACCGCGCGGCCGGCGAGCCGGTCGCGATGGTCTCCACCGAGGGCGGCGTCGACATCGAGGAGGTCGCCGAGGAGAGTCCCGAGGCGATCGCCCGCGAGCACGTCGACCCCGCGTTCGGCATGCACCCCTACGAGTCCCGGAAGGTCGTCTACGAGGCCGGCGTCGAGCAGCAGTTCGCCGGCGACGTGGCGTCGATCCTGCGGACGCTGTTCGAGCTCTACGAGGACTCCGACGCCTCCGAGATCGAGGTCAACCCCGTGATGATCACGGCCGACGACGACGTGATCGCCGCGGACGCGGTGATGAACATCGACGACGACGCGCTGTTCCGCCAGCCCGAGCTGGCCGAGATGGAGGAGGACGCCTACCAGAACGACCTCGAGCGCAAGGCCGGCGAGTACGGCTTCGACTACGTCCGTCTGTCGGGCAACGTCGGCATCATCGGCAACGGCGCGGGGCTGGTGATGACGACGCTCGACCTCGTGGACTACTACGGCGGCCAGCCCGCCAACTTCCTCGACATCGGCGGCGGCGCCAAGGCCGAGCGCGTAACCAACGCGCTCGACATGGTGTTCTCCGACGAGAACGTCGATTCGGTCGTGTTCAACATCTTCGGCGGGATCACCCGCGGCGACGAGGTCGCGAAGGGGATCAACGAGGCGCTGGAGCAGTTCGACGAGATCCCGAAGCCGGTGACGGTCCGGCTCGCGGGCACCAACGCCGAGGAGGGGATGGAGATCCTGAACACCGACCTCGTGACGGTGGAGAAGACGCTGGAGTCGGCGGTCCAGCGTGCGGTCGCTGACGCCGAGGAGGTGAACCAATGAGCATTCTCGTCGACGACGACACCCGAGTCGTGGTACAGGGCATCACCGGCGGGGAGGGCAACTTCCACGCCGAGCAGATGATCGAGTACGGCACCAACGTGGTCGCCGGCGCCGTCCCCGGCAAGGGCGGCCAGGAGGCCGCGGGCGTGCCGGTGTACGACACCGTCGAGGAGGCGGCGATCGAGGAGGACGCCGACGCCTCCGTGATCTTCGTGCCGCCGGCGTTCGCGGGCGACGCCATCTTCGAGGCGCTCGACGCGCCGCTGGACCTCGCGGTGGCGATCACCGAGGGCGTCCCCACCCAGGACATGGCGAAGGTGAACAAGCGCCTCTCGGAGGTCGACACCCGCCTGATCGGGCCGAACTGTCCGGGCATCATCACCCCCGGCGAAGCCAAACTCGGCATCCTGCCGGGCAACATCTTCTCGGAAGGGAAGGTGGGGCTGGTCTCCCGCTCCGGCACGCTGACCTACCAGGTCGTGGACAGCCTCACCCAGCGCGGCATCGGGCAGAGCACCGCCGTCGGCATCGGCGGCGACCCCATCATCGGCACCTCGTTCGTCGACGCGCTCGAACTGTTCGAGCAGGACCCCGAGACCGCGGCCGTCGTGATGTGCGGCGAGATCGGCGGCGAGGACGAGGAGCAGGCCGCCGCGTACATCGCGGAGAACATGGAGACGCCCGTCGCCGGCTTCATCGCCGGCCGCACGGCGCCGCCGGGCAAGCGGATGGGTCACGCCGGCGCCATCGTCTCCGGCAGCGGCACCGGGACCGCCGAGAGCAAGATCGACGCGCTCAACGACGCGGGCGTCCCCGTCGGCGACACTCCCGAGGAGGTCGCCGACAACGTCGAGAGCTTCCTCTAACGCGCTACCTGTCGTCGCCGTCGCCGGTCCCGCCGTCGATGGCGGCGGTCGCGTTCTCGCCGATCCCGCTGGTCGGCTCACCCCGTTCGCCGACCGTCGCCGCGAGCACCGACGAGACGCCCCGCCGGAGTCGCTCCGAGAGCGCCTGCTCGGAGATGTCGAACCGGTCGGACAGCGTCTCGAGGTCGGCCTTCCGGGGCACTTCGAAGTAGCCCGCCCGCAGCGCTTCCTGCAGCGCTTCGGTCTGTTTCTCCGAGAGGTCGTACTCCTGTCCGTGCTCGTCGTTCGCGGGGTGGGCTCGCAGGAGGTCGACGCTGAACCCGTTCTCCCGGAGGAGGCGGATGTACTCCGTCAGCGCCTCGCGGTCCGGGAGCCGCACCTTCAGCACCGCGCCCTCGACGCTCGTCTCAATGGAGAGCCGTGAGGCGCCGGTCTGCCGGTCGATCGGGCCGGGGTTCGTCGTTTCGTCCCGATTGACGACCACGCGGTAGAGCCGCCGGTCCTCGCCGCTGTCGATGCACTCGTACTCGGCGATCGTCGGGTCGTCGGGGAACGCGGCTTCGAACGCCTCGAAATCGCCGTCCGAGGCCCAGACGAACAGGACGGGATCGGACGCCCGATCGGCCGCGGTGGCCCACTCCCGCTCGAGGGTCATCCCGGGGGCTGCCTGTACCGACGGCCACATCACCAGCTGTGCGTCGGTCAGGCGGAGTTCGGCGATGAGGCTCACGGGCGTCGCTTCGACGGCCTGTTACTAAGGTTATGTGGCGTGGAAAACGGGGGTGGACGGGAAGGGATCCACACCCCGCTGTCAGAGGCGGCCCATCCGACGCTGGTGCGCCGGTGGACATCGAAACGTTCGTTCGGTGTCGGGGTAGTCCTTTGGCTTGTGTGCTCCGGGCTTTAAAGTAGGCCCCCCGATTCGTCTCACGCGAACAGCGAGCCGACCGCCGCCAGCTCGACGTGCTCGGTCTCGATCGCGGCGTCGGGGTCGCCGAAGCCGCGCCCGGTCGCGACCAGCACAGCTGTGTCGCCGCGATCGAGGACGCGGGCGTCCCGGAGGGGCTCCAGCGCCGCCAGCGTCGTCGCGGAGGCGGGTTCCACCGCCAGCCCCGCGCCGGCGAACCGCTCCCCGGCGCGCTCGATGGCCGCGTCGTCGACGGCGACGACGGCGCCGTCGGTCGCCCGCGCGGCGGCGAGCGCCCGGCTCCCGCTCGGCGGGTCGGCGTTGGCGATCGAGTACGCGATCGTCTCCCCGCCCTCGACCGGTGTCACCTCGTCGTCGCCGCGTGCGTACGCCTCCGCGATGGGCGCGCAGGCGGCCGCCTGCACGAAGCAGAGTTTCGGCGGCGAGTCGAGCAGGCCGGCCCCCGTCAGCGCTCGGACCGCCTGCCACGTCCCGCTGGCGTGGCCGCCGCTGCTGACCGGGAGTACGAGCGCGTCCGGCGCGTCGTCCAGTTGGACCAGCACCTCGAGCGCCGTCGTCGCCTGGCCGGCCACCCGCCACGGGGCGTCGCTGTTCAGGAAGCGCACGCCCGCCTCTCGGCCCACCTCGAGCGCCTCGTGGTAGAGTCGGCCGTAGTCGCCGTCGACGCGGACCAGTCGCGGGCCGTGGCGCGCGATGGCGGCGAGTCGCTCGTCGGCGATGTCGGCCGGGACGAGCACGGTGCAGTCCATCCCGGCCGCGGCGGCGCCCGCGGCGACGCTCTCGGCCATGTTGCCGTGGGAGACGGTGCCGACGCGGTCCTCGCCGCGTTCGAGCGCGGCGGCGATCCCGAACGCCGTCCCGCGGTCCTTGAAGCTCCCCGTCGGGTTCAGCCCCTCCGGTTTCACGTGGACGGCGACGCCGTCGGTGTCCAGCGATTCAGTTCGGACGAGCGGAGTTCCGCCCGCGGCGGCGGGCAGCCCGTTGCCGGGGCTGGGGGAGTCGACGCCCAGCAGCGGCAGCACGTCCCACATGGACTCGACGCAGGTCGGGAACGAGTCGGGCGCTGCATCGGGATCGGTCTCGAGCCAGAGCGGCTCGCCGCAGTCGCACCGCACCCGGCGGTGGTCGTCGGTTCGGGCGTCGCAGCGCCAGCAGACGCGGGTCATGGTGCTTGGTGAGGGCGGGAAGCGCAAGAAGGGTTCGGGTCCGGTGGCGGTCTCGGCGACGCCGTCGGCAGTCGGTGAGCGTCGCTGGCCTCGGGTGATCGGGGGCGTCGGCGAAGCGGGTCAGTGACGCGGGAGAGTGATCTATATCCCTCCCGAGTCTAACGTCGTTTCATGGCGACGCACCCGCTGAACGATCTCGTTCCGTTCGCGACGGGTGACCGCCGGATCGACGTGCTCGTCGTCGACGACGACGAGCAATTCGCGGCGATGACGGCGAGGTTCCTCGATGCGGAGCTTCCCGACGCTCGGACGACGACGGTGACCGACCCGCGGACGGCGGTCGGGACGTTGCGGGACGGCGCGTTCGACTGCATCGTCAGCGACTTCGAGATGCCGTCGCTGTCGGGGCTCGAACTGCTCGAACGGGTCAGGGACGCGGGGATGGAGATCCCGTTCGTGCTGTTCACCGCCGCGGGGAGCGAGGAGGTCGCGAGCCGCGCCATCTCGAGGGGCGTCGACGAGTACGTCCAGAAGGGGGGCCGCGAGTCGTGTCTGGTGCTCGCGAACGCGGTCGAGCAGCTCGTGGCGAAACACTGGGCCGAGCAGGAGGCCCGGCGGGGCTATCTCGCCCTCGACTCGATCGACGAGGGGATCGGCATCGTCGACGCCGAGGGGATCCTCCGGTACGTCAACGAGGCCTACGCGTCGATGCACGGCTACGACCGCGACGCCCTGGTCGGCGAGCACTGGGAGCAGCTCTACCCCGACGACGAGATCGACCGGTTCCACGGGGAGGTGTTGCCCGAACTCTCCGTGGCGGGCTCCTGGCGCGGCGTCTCCACGGGGCTCGCGAGCGACGGCGAGCGCCTCCCGCAGCGACTGGTGCTGACGCGGATGCCCGACGGCGGCCACGTCTGCGTCAGCCAGGAGACCGACCGACGCGACCGTATCGAGGCGGTGTTCGAGCTCACGCCGGACATCGTCGTGATCCACGACGCCGAGGGACGGATCGTCGACGCGAACCGGCAGGCCTGCGCGAAGCTGGGGTACGACCGCGAGGAGCTGTTGGGGATGACGGTCTGGGACCTCGACGTGAACGCCGACCCCGACCGCGCTCGGGATTTCTGGCGGGAGCTCCCGATCGACACGCCGCGGCGGTTCGAGGGACGGCTCGAGCGCGCCGACGGCTCGACGTTCCCGGTCGAGATCCACCTGATCCGGCTGGAGATCGCCGGCGAGGAGCGGTTCGTCGCCATCGACCGGGACATCACCGAGCGGAAGGCCCGCGAGGAGGAGCTGGTCCGGAAGAACGAGCGCCTGGAGGAGTTCTCGAGCGTCGTGAGCCACGACCTCCGGAACCCGCTGCAGGTCGCCCAAGGGCGGATCGAGCTGCTCGCCGAGGACGTCGACAGCGAGCACGTTCCGGACATCCAGCGCGCGCTCGATCGGATGGAAACGCTGATCGACGACCTGCTCACCATCGCCCGCCAAGGCGAGGACGCGATGGCGTTCGAACCGGTCGACGTGGCGGCGGTCGCCACGGAAGCGTGGGGGACCGTCGAGACGGGCGCGGCCTCGCTGACCGTCGACGTCGAGGGACGGATCGAGGCCGACCGCGATCAGCTCCGCCAGCTGTTCGAGAACCTGTTCCGGAACGCCATGGAGCATGGCTCCACCGGCGACCAGCCGCAGTCTGGTGACGCCGGCGAACACGGTTCGACTGGCGACCAGTCCGATGACGCCGCGGGGCGGGGCGCGCCGGACGTGACCGTCGGGACGCTCCCGGACGGGTTCTACGTCGCCGACGACGGGCCGGGGATTCCGACCGACGAACGCGGGTCGGTGTTCGACCCCGGCTACTCGACCAGCTCCGAGGGGAGCGGCCTCGGGCTGAACATCGTCAGCAGCGTCGCCGACGCCCACGGCTGGGACGTCTCGGTGACCGAGAGCGATGCGGGCGGCGCCAGGTTCGAGATCACGGGCGTCGAGAACGGATAGCGGTCGTCGGGACCGAGGGCGATCAGCGCTCCCCGCGGACCGCCACCAGCACCGGCACGTCGACGCGGCGGAGCACGCTCGACGCGACGCTGCCCAGCAGCGTCCGTCGGAGATCGCTACGGCCGTGCGAGCTCATCACGACCGCGTCGACGCCCTCGTCCTCGACGTACGCACGGATGCTGGCGGCCACGCTGCTCGAGGGCTTGGCGCGCTCGACGGCGGTCCGGATCTCGACGTCGGGGTTGTGGCCCCTGATCTCGTCGGCGGCGTCCTCGACGGCCGCCTGCCCACGGTTCTCGAGCCGTTCGACGAACTCGGCGTCGAGGCCGCCGGCGTCGAACGCCCCGCCGGCGGCCGCGAGGTCGATCACGTTCAGCAGGTCGACGCTGCCGCCGTCGATCCGGGCGAGTTCGGCGGCGTGGGGGAGCGCCAGCCCGGCGTTCTCGCTCCCGTCGGTCGGGACGAGCAGTCTGTCGGCCGCGAACGGCCCGGCCTCGTCGGGGACCACGAACACCGGCACCTCGCTGCGGTGCAGCACCTGTTCAGTCGTGCCACCGAGCAGGCGCCGCTTCACGCCCGACAGCCCCTGGCGGCCGAGCACGATCAGGTCCGCGTCCGCCTCGTCCGCGTGGGCCGTGAGCCGTTTCGCGGGGTTGCCCTCGAGCAGTTCGCCGTCGGCGGGGTGGCCGACCTCGTCAGCGATCTCGTCGATCGCCGCGAGCACCGCCGCCCGCTCCTCGCGGAGTTCGCTGGCCTCGCTCGACCCGCGCGTGAGGTCGAGCGCCCCCTGTTCGACGACGTGGACCGCGGTCACTGCGGCGTCGACGCGTGCGGCGAGTTCGAGCGCGTACCGCGCCGCACGGTTCGACTCGTCGCTCCCGTCGACGCCGACGAGGATATGGTCGTACATGTCCGGGAGTTGGTACCGCTCCCCTTTACTGTTTGTCGCCGCGCCCACTGGCAGCGACCGGTCGGCCCAGCCGGCGGTCGAGGAACTCCCCGAGCAGCCGGAACGTCCGCTTCTTCTGGTCGATGTCCGAGGAGCCGTGGCCCTCCGCCCCGAGTTCGTGGTACTCGAAGTCGCCGTCTTCGCCGGGTTGGTAGCCCAGTTCAGTCAGTCGGTCCCGCATGATCCGGGCCTGCGAGACGGGGACGCGCCGGTCGTTCACGCCGTGGACGATCAGCAGCGGCGCGTCGAGGTTCTCGGCGTGGGTGACCGGCGACCGCGCATCGTAGCGTTCGGGGTTCTCATCGGGCGTACCGAGGTACCGTTCCATCAGCCCCGTTTTGAAGTGGGGCATCGTGTTCTCGTACATGTCCGCGAGGTCGGAGACGCCGACGAAGGCGATCCCGGCGTCGTAGAGGTCGGGGTACTGGACCAGCTGCCAGTACGCCGAGTAGCCGCCGTAGGAGCCGCCGTAGACGCCGATACGGTCCTCGTCGATCCAGTCGCGCGTCTCGATGACGTGCTCCGCTGTGCGGGCCACGTCGGCCTGTTCGGCGCCGCCCCAGTCGCCGTAGAGTTCCTCGCGGAACGCCCGGCCGCGGCCGGCCGACCCCCGGTAGTTCATCTGGAGGACGCTGTAGCCACGCGTCAGCAGGAACTGGGTGTAGAGGTCGAACGACCGCTTCTCTTGGACCGGGGGGCCGCCGTGGGGGTTGACGATCAGCGGGGAGGGGCGTTCGCCGGAGTCGTACAGCAGGCACTCGATGTCGAGTTCGGTCGCGGGCGAGAGGTCGATGGCCCGGGCGGGCGTCTCGGCGACGCCGTCGGACTCGACCGTGAAGAACTCGGCGTCGCGGAACCGGTCGGGGTCGAGGTCGCCGTACTCCGCCTCGATCAAGGTCTCGTACTCGTCGGTTTCGAGGTCGTAGCACAGCAGCTCCAGGCGCCGCGTGGGCGTGGTGTGGAGGACGAGCACTCGTCGGTCGTCGAGCACCGGGTTCCCGAAGCGGACGAACGGGCTCACCCCTTCGGGCACCCCGAGTTCGCGGCGCTCGCCGGTTTCGAGGTCGTAGACCACGCTTGCGTCCGCGGCCGCTCTGGTCCTGACGGCGAGTACGCGGTCGCCGTCGGGCGTGAACGCCACGGGTCGTTCCTGGGAGTCGCCGTCGCCCAGCCACCTGACCTCGTCGTGCGTGGTGTCGTAGACGCCACAGCGGTTCAGGCCGGTGCTGGTGTCGCTCAGCAGGAGTCGACGGCCGTCGGGTCCCCAGTCGACGGGGACGGTCTCGGCCCCTGGCTCGCCCACGTCGAGTCGTCGCTGGTCGGTGCCGTCGACGCCGACGAAGTAGGTGTCCTGGTTGCCCGAGTCGTCGCGCTCGTTGCTCGCGTACGCCACGCGGTCGCAGGCCGGCGGGAGGACGCCGCTATGGGCGGCGCGCTCGTGGTCGGTGATGCGCTCGGTTTCGCCCGTCGAGCGACGGTGGACGTAGAGGTTCTGCTGGCCCGCGGCCGTCGACCCGATCGCGAGCGTGTCGCCGTCGTCGCCCACGTCGAACAGCGTGGTCTGGCCGTCGAGCGTGACCACCGCCTCGGTCTCGCCGTCGGCGGTGATGCTGTGGAGATCGTGCTGTTCGTCGCCGTCGTCGTCCTTGTGGAAGTAGACGCGCTCGCCGTCGGCGCTCCAGTGGGGCGACTCCTTGACCGCCCGGGGGACTTCACCGTCGCTCCACCGGGTGAGCGACCCGGACTCCACGTCCAGCACGTGGAGCTGGTTCCGGCCAGTGATGTCGTAGTACAGTGCGATCCGTTCGCCGTCGGGTGATGCCGTCGGATGTGCCAGCGTCGGTAGGCTGGCGAGTTCCTCCAGCACGTCCGTCTCGTCCGTCACGGTTCCGTGGTCGGGCGATGATGTAAAAACTCTTAGCAGAACGCCCCTTCTGAAACAGAACTTACATGACCTCCCTCGCGTAGCTCCGAGCATGGACGATCCCGAGATCGTCGAGGCCGTCGACGCCGACGCCGCGTTCGGTGTGCTCTCGGACGAGACCCGTATCGAGATCCTCCGGGCGCTCTGGCGGGCCGACGGCCGGGAAGCGACGTTCTCGGAACTCCGGGAGGCCGTTGGGATGCGGGACTCGGGGCAGTTCAACTACCACCTCGGAACGTTCGACGGACAGTTCGTCGCCGAGACCGACGACGGCTACCGGCTCACGACCGCGGGCGCCCAACTGGTGGGGGCGCTGTTGGGCGGCGCGTACACCAAAACCCTCGACGTGGGAGCGATCGACGTTGACGATCGCTGTCCGCGCTGTGGCTCGCCGCTCCAGTTCACCTACGAGGAAGGGGCTGCCACGATCGCGTGCAGCGACTGTCCCCACGTCTCCCACTTCTGGGTCCCGCCGGGCGCCCTCGCCGGCTACGACGTCGACGAGCTCCCCCGCGTGGCCGCACGCTACGGCCGGCAGTTCGTCCGCAGCAGTCGGGACGGGTTCTGTCCGCTCTGCGACGGGCGGGTACGGGCGACCGTGCTCCCGGTCGCCGACACCATCGACGCCGACGGCGCGACGGACGAGGTTCCGGACTGGGTGGCACAGGTGCCGACGTGCCGCTTCGACTGCGACCGCTGCGGCGAGGGGATCGTCGTGGACCTCGGGACGGCGCTCGCGGAGCACCCCGCAGTCGTTTCGTTCCACTACGAGCGCGGCGTCGACGTTCCGCAGGTGCCGATCTGGCGGTTCGCGGCGCTGGACCCCGATCGAGCACAGTTCGACCGCCGCGACCCCGTCCGGGCGAGCGTCACCTACGAGGTCGACGGCGACGAACTCACTGTCACCGTCGACGAGTCGCTCTCGGTGGTGGGGACGGCGGTGGCGTAGGTTACGCCCGGATCGACTGCCGCCGTTCGGCGACGAGGTCGAACGCCGCCTCGGTGTCGCCCAGCACGAGTAGCGCGTAGTAGCGCAGGTAGGTCTGGACCGGGACGGCGACCAGCAGCGAGAGCACGAGCATCGCCAGCACGAACAGCGCGACGGCGAACAGGATGACCCCCCAGCCGACGAGCTGGGAGACCCCGAGCGACGCGGCGCCGATCAGGCCGACGATCACGAACGGGATCGCGAGCACCAGCGCGCCGACCGCGGAGACCACCCCGACGACCACCGCGACCGCGATCGCGAGCACGAACCGGAGGACGACGTAGGCGAGGTACTGCTTCCACTGCCCGGTCAGCGTTGGCCAGAACCGCCGCCACGCCGCGAGGACGTTCCGGTTCTCCGCGATCATCACCGGGACGACGAACTGCGTCGTGAACCCGTTGACGAGCCCGCCCGCGATCGCGACCACCACCGCGACGCCGATCGCGAGCAACAGGACGGGGACTGAGAGGGTGCCGGTCCCGCTCAGCAGCGGCCAGGCCGCGGCGGCGATCGGCCCGCCGGCCAGCAACAGCGAGAGCAGGCCGACCACGAGCCGGAAGCCGAACAGCCGGCCCCCTTGCCACCACCAGCCGCGCCAGTACTCGCGGATCGCCACCCGCTCGCGCCGGAGCGACTCGACGAACACGAACTCCATCACCGCGCCGACGAACGCGAAGGCGAGGCCGAGCAGGACGACCGTGCCGACGATGGCGCCGATGAGCAGCCACTCGGTCGTGCTGATGGCGTCGATCACCGCGGAGACGTTCGGCGACGCTCCGGGCTCCATCGGCGTCGTCCCCTGGGGGCTCCCGCTGAACTGGAAGGGGTTGACGCCGCCGGTCCCGCCGAGGAAGAAGGCGACGACGGCGAGTTTCACCCACCGGCCGAGATCGAACGGCCAGAGAAAGGACCGCGTGGCGGCGATGGCGTCGTCGATGTCCTGGATGGCGTACAGCGTCATCGGCGTGCCCTCGGTGGGTGTGAGCGACTGGACCGTGCTGTCGTGGAGGACTCGAAACGGCCGACTCGGGGAGTCATGTCAGCGCTATTTGGCGACCGGAAAGATATAGTTTCGGCCGTGTTCACCCGCGTGAGAGCGCTGCCCGTTGGTGTCGGAGGGCGGCGAAGTAGTTGAACTCGATGATGGCGCCGACGGTCACTGCTGTTCGACGATCGGCCGCCGGGGCGCGAGGAAGTGGGTCGGCCAAGATTTGAACTTGGGGCCTGCTCCGTGTGAAGGAGCCGTCATAACCGGACTAGACCACCGACCCTTCGAGTGAAAGTTACGCGAGGCCGGACTTAAGCGTACTGTCTCAGTCCTGGCGCTGCTCCCGGTAGGCGGTCACCCGTTCGCGGGCGTTCTGGACCGCCTCCCGGGCCTCGCCCTCGGCGCGTTCTTCCAGCTCCTTCAGGTCGGCCTGGAGCTTCTCCAGCCGGCTCGGTTCGGGCTCCTTCTCTCGGCCGGTGAGCTCGCGGACCCGCTCCTCCAGCGGCTCTACCTCCTCCTTGATACCGGCTTTCGCGTGGTCGACCGCGCGACCCATGTAGTACCGTGCGTCCTCGAAGTGACTCGCCATACCTCTATGTTGCTCTCGAGAGGTCAAAAGCCTTGAGGCCGACTCAGTACGTCGGCGACTCCTCGGGGACCTCCTCGCGCTGGTTCACGAGGCGTGCGGCGGTGAAGAGGTAGTCCGAGAGCCGGTTCAGGTACCGGATCGCCTCGGCGTTGACCGTCTCGCCCTCGGTCTCCGCGAGCGCGACCGCGCGGCGCTCCGCGCGACGGGTGACCGCGCGGGCCTGGTGCAGGCGCGCGCCGGCGTCGCCGCCGCCGGGGAGGATGAAGGAGGTGAGCGGGTCGAGTTCCCCGTCGGCCTCGTCCATCCAGTCCTCGAGTTGGTCGATGTCCTCGGGGCCGATCTGGGGGTCGTCCTCGCCGGTGTCGGGGTTGGCGAACTCCGCCTGCACGACGTGGAGGCAGTTCTGGATCTGTTCGAGCTGGCGATCCACGTCCTCGTGGCCCGTGGGGCGCACGCGGCCGACGAGCGCGTTGGCCTCGTCGACGGTGCCGTAGGCCTCGATCCGCGGGCTGGTCTTCGAGACGCGTTCGGCGTTGCCGAGGTCGGTCTGCCCCTCGTCGCCGCGGCCGGTGTAGACCGTCACGCCAGGGTCTCCTCCACGTACTCGACGATGTTCGCGCTCTCGGCCATCGTGACCCCGCGGTCGTCGTCGACGAGGACGGGCACCGCGCGCTGGTTGCTCACGCGGGCGACCTCGTCGCGCTCGGAGTGGAGCGCGTCGACCCAGACCGTGTCGTACTCGACCTCGTGGTCCTCGAGGGCGTCGTGGACCTTCTCACACCACGGACAGCCATCCAGTGCGTACAGGGTGACGGACATGGGCGTCGTTTGGGTTGGACGGGGGAAGTAGCTTGTTACGACGGTGTTCGGGACGCCGACGCCGCGCCCCGCCGAAACGACATCTTCAACACGCCCACGACCGAACTCTGCGGGTATGACCCTCGAAGCCGAACACGAGTGTCCGGAGTGTGGCGAGACACGGACGTTCTGGAAGGTCGCGTCGATGAACCTCCACCTCGGCGAGAAGACGAAGTGGCGCTGCGGGGAGTGCGACTACGGCTTCATCCGGGTGAACGGCATCAGTACCGCGCAGCCGGCCTAGAAAACGCGCTTCCTTCGTTACTCCTCGTCCAGCGACTGCCACGAGAGCCGCGGGTCCCGCGCGGCGGTCGTCTGGTCGATGCGCTTCGCGGTCGTCCGACTCGGCGCCTCGTGGCGCTCCTCCTCGCTCGACCCCAGCGCGGCGTCGAACGCCGCCGCGAGGTCGTCCAGCGACTGCTTGCTCTCGATCTCGGTCGGTTCGGTCAGCATCGCCTCGGGCACCATCTCCGGCCAGTTCGTCGTCGGCGGGTGGACGCCGAAGTCGAGCATGCGCTTTGCCACGTCGGCGGCCGCGGCGTCGCCCGCCGTCGCCGCGAACTCGTGGTGGAACGGCCCGTAGGGCACGTCGAGGTCGATCTGCTCGGCGAGGTAGTTCGCGTTGAGCACCGCCTTCGCGCTGGCGTCGCGCAGCCCCGCGTCGCCGAGGCGGGCGATGTAGGCGTACGCCTTCACGAGCACCAGCCAGTTGCCCTGGAACCCGTGGACGTTCTCGATCGCCTCGTCGCTCTCGACCAGTTCGTAGCCCGAGTCGGTCTCCTCGACGCGCGGGTTGGGGAGGTACGGCGCCAGCTCGTCGACGACGCCGACGGGGCCGGCGCCCGGCCCGCCGCCGCCGTGGGGCGTCGCGAACGTCTTGTGGACGTTGTAGTGCATGATGTCGAACCCCATGTCGCCCGGGCGAGCGCGGCCCAGCAGGGCGTTGAGGTTCGCGCCGTCGTAGTAGAGCAGGCCGCCGGCGTCGTGGACCACGTCGGCGACGGCCTCGATGTCGCGCTCGAACAGGCCGACGGTGTTGGGGTTGGTGAGCATCAGCGCCGCCGTGTCCTCGGAGACCGCGGCCTCAAGCGCCTCCATGTCGACGCGGCCGTCCTCCGCGGAGGGGAGTTCGACCACGTCGTAGCCCGCGAGCGCCGCCGTCGCGAAGTTCGTCCCGTGGGCGGAACTCGGGATCAGCACCTCGCTCCGGTCGTCGCCGTTGGCGCGGTGGTAGGCGCGGGCGACGGCGATCCCGGTGAACTCGCCGGCGGCGCCGGCCGGCGGCTGGAGCGAGACGGCGTCCATGCCGCCGATGCGGGCGAGGTAGTCCTGCAGCCCCGCGAGCAGGCCGAGCGTCCCCTGGATCGAGTCCGCGGAGCGGTCGGGGTGGACCGCCGCGTTCGGGTCGGCGGCCACGTCCTCGGTCACCGGCGGGTTGTACTTCATCGTGCACGAGCCCAGCGGGTAGGGGCCGGACTCGATGCTCCAGTTCATCTGGGAGAGCCGGGTGTAGTGGCGCGCGACCTCCGGCTCCTCGGGGTTCGGGAGCGTGAGGTCGTCCCGGGTCAGGTCGTCGGGGAGCGCGTCGCCGGGCTCGACGGTGTCGCTGCGCTTCTCGGTCAGCAGCGGCTCGTTCTCGTCGTCGCCCACCGCGTAGGTCGCCTGGTCGTAGGTGCGCCCCGGCTCGCGTCCGTTCTCCGTCGGTCCGTTTCCGCTCATGCTGCCACCTCCTCGAACGCGGCGACGAGGTCGTCCGCCGCGTGGGCGTTGGCGTCGGTGATACAGACCTGCAGGCGATGGTCACCGATCACGTGGACGGCGAACCCCTCCTCCTCGAGGTCGTCGGCGATCGCGGCCGCGGGCTGATCGGTACCCACGACGAACTCCCGGAAGTGGTGGCGGTCGTCGACGGGCGCACGCAGACCGGTGATGTCGTCCAGGTCGCTCGCGAGGTCACGGGCGAGGGTCACGCAGTCCTCCGCGAGGTCGACGAGCCCGTCGGCGCCGAGGGAGGCGGCGTGCATCGCCGCCCGGAGCGCGACCCACGCCTGGTTGGTGCAGATGTTCGAGGTCGCGCGCTGCTTGCGGATGTGCTGTTCGCGGGTCTGCAGCGTCAGCGTGTACGCTCGCGTGCCGTCGGCGTCCTCGCTGGCGCCGACGAGGCGGCCCGGCACCTGCCGAAGGAACTCCTCCTTGCAGGCGAACATCCCCAGGCCCATGCCGTAGGCCGCGGGGAGGCCGAGGACGCCCGCCTCGCCGACGACCACGTCGGCACCGACGCTGGCCGGCTCTTCGAGGATCGAGAGCGCGACGGGATCCGAACCCAGACAGAACAGCGCGCCCGACTCGTCGGCGATCCCGCCGATCTCGGCGAGGTTGGGCTCGATACAGCCCCGGACCGTCGGCGTCTCGGCGTAGACGAACAGCGTGTCCTCGCCCACTGCGTCGTCGATCGCGTCCACGTCGGCGGTCCCCCCCTCGGTGGGGTAGCTCTCCACGCGGAGGTCGGCGCCGTCGACGTAGTTCTCGAGCACCGAGCGCTTCCCCTCGCGCAGGATGTCCGGGACGAGCACGACATCGCCGTCGACGCTGCGCACGCGCTCGGCGAGCAATGCGGCCTCGCCCAGCGCGGTCGCGGCGTCGTACATCGAGCAGTTGGCGATCTCGAGGCCGGTGAGTTCGACCAGCATCGACTGGTACTCGAACAGCGCCTGCAGGAACCCCTGCGTGATCTCGGGCTGGTACTGGGTGTAGGAGGTGAGGAACTCCGAACGCTGCGAGAGGCTGTCGACGACGCTCGGCACGTAGTGCTCGTAGTGCCCGCGACCGAGGAACTCCGTCAGGTCGTCGTTCTCGGCGAGCAGGTTCGAGAACTCCCGGCGGAGCTCCTGCTCGCTCCGGGGTTCGATGCTGAACTCGCCGTCGAAGGCGACTGGCTCGGGGATGTCGAACAGGGCCGCCTCGTCGTCGACGCCGACGGCGTCGAGCATCGCGGCCGTCTCGGCGTCGGTGTGGGGGGCGTACGGGCTCCCGTTCCCTCCCTGGTGAGGACTGCCGTGGCTCATGGTTCGAGAGGAGGGACTTCGGGGACAAAGACGTGCCGACTCCGGCGCGTTAGTGGGGGTGGCTGTGCAGGGTCGTGTAGACTGTCGGCGGGCGATCGGTGACGACGGGAAACGACGAACTGCCGTCTCAGACGATCTGTGCTTCGTACTCGTCGGCGTCCATCAGCTCCTCGAACTCCGAGTCGTCGCTGACTTCGATCTCGAGCAGCCAGCCGTCGCCGTAGGGGTCCTCGTTGACCAGTTCGGGCTGGTCGTGCAGGGCCTCGTTCACGGCGACAATCTCGCCCGAAACCGGGGCGTAGAGGTCTGAGACGGCCTTGATCGACTCGACGACACCGAACGGCTCGTCGTGGCTGATGGTGTCGCCCTCGTCGGGCAGTTCCACGAACACCACGTCGCCGAGTTCGTCCTGCGCGAAGTCGGAGATGCCGATGCGGGTCGGTTGGTCGGTGGTCGCCCACTCGTGCGATTCGAGATACTTCCGGTCGTCGGGTACGTCGAAGCTCATTGGTCGATGAAGGGGGGTGTGGTAACTTCCGCTCGTTTCTCCTCGCCGCGGATGACGACGGCGACCTCGGTGCCGTCCTCGGCCAGTTCGGTCGGGAGGTAGCCCAGCGCGATCGCCTCGTCGAGCGTGGGGCTCATCGTCCCGCTGGTTACTTCACCCACCGTTTCGCCGTCGTGGGTGATCTCGTAGCCGTGGCGGGCGACGCCGCGCTCCTGCAGCGTGAGGCCGATGAAGGTCTCGTCGACGCCCGCCTCCTGCTGGGCCGCCAGCGCGTCCCGGCCGACGAACTCGGTGTCGAGGTCGACGGTGAAGCCGACCCCGGCCTCGTACGGCGTCCGGGGGTTCTCCTCGGGGTGGAAGTCCTGTCCGGACAGGAGCAGCCCCTGCTCCATCCGGAGGGTGTCCCGGGCGCCGAGCCCGCAGGGCTGGCAGTCGAACGCCCCCCAGACGACCTCGGCGTCCTCGGCGTCACAGAGGATCTCCACGCCGTCCTCGCCGGTGTAGCCCGTGCGGGCCACCAGACAGTCGACGCCGGCGACGGTCGCCCGGGTGGCGGTGAACCGCGAGAGGTCGGCGAGGTCGTCGCTCTCCTCGCCCAGCGGCGCGCCGAGGGCGTCGACGGCGTCGGCGGCGAGTCCGACCGCGTCGGGCCCCTGGACCGCGAACATCGCCCAGTCCGCGGTCTCGTTGCTGACCTCGGCGTCGAGGTCGTGCCCGTCGCGGTAGTCGACCCACCGCTGCTCGGCCTCCTCGTCGTGGCCCGCGTTGGGGACGAACAGGTAGTCGCCCCCGGGGAGGCGGTAGGTCATCGTGTCGTCGTGGATGACCCCGTCCTCGTCGGTGATGCAGGCGTACTGGGCGTCGCCCGGATCCATCGAGGCGATGTCGTTGGTCGTCAGGCGTTGCATCAGGGTCTCGGCGTCGGGGCCCTCGACGCGGATCTCGCCCATGTGAGACACGTCGAAGATCCCGGCGGCCTCGCGGACGGCGGTGTGTTCGGCCCGGATGGAGTCGAACTCCACGGGCATCTCCCAGCCGCCGAAGTCGGTGAACCCCGCGCCGCGGTCCTCGTGGACCTCGTACAGCGGTGGTCGCCGTGTGACCATGGTGGGAGTGTTGGTGGCGGGAAGTAATGTCTTGCCATCCCGGCCACCTCGGCGAGCCGGGCAACGAACAAAAAGGCTAACTCGGTCACTCCCGAGGCCGTGAACGTGCCATCCCTCGCGGAGCTGTTTCAGCTGGGACAGGTCGTCGTCCTCGCGGCGACGCTGCCGATCGCCGTCATCGCCGCCCGCGGTTTTCGGGACGCGCCGTTCGGGCGCGTCGTCCGGCCGCTGGTACCGATCACGCTCGCGTATCTCGCCATCGCCGCGATCAAACTCGTCGAACCGTCGATGGGCGCCGACGCCAGCAGACTGCTGGGTAGCGTCGCCGTCGCGCTGATCGCGTGGACAGCCGCACAGGGGATCCTGCTACTGAGCGGCCGGAGGGCCCAATGAGCGTCCACGTACTCGCGGCCCAGACCGCCGTCCTCGTCGTCGTCTCGCTGGCGATCCTCTACCCCGTCGTCGCCTACGCCCGGACGCTGCTGTACACCGACGCCGTCTCCCTGTTGGCGGCGTCGGTGCTCGTGTTCACCGCCGGCTCGGTGCTCGAGGAGGGCCTCGGGATGACGACGGCGTCCGAGGGGACGTATCTGTTCTCCTGTCTCTGCTTCGCCGCCTCCGTCTGGCTGTTCGCCCGGGAGTTCGTCCGCGTCGGCGGGTCGTCGTTCGACGCCGACGACGCGCCGGCGTCCTCAGGGTTCGGCGGGGAAACGGGGGACGCGCCGTCCCCGAGCGAGCAGGGGTTCGCCGGCGCCACGGAGGGTGACGATGGCGAGTAGCGAACAGCAGCCACGCGACGAGTGCCCACTCGACCTCCAGCCGGGTGAGGCGGCGCTGGCCACCCTCTCGAACCGTGACTCGCCGATCGCCCACCTCCCGCCGGAAGCGCTCGAGAACCTGCTCGTGGTGACCGTCGCCTCGCCAGAGCGCGTCGAGCGGGCGGTTCGCGAGGCCGGCGGCGACCCGAACGACGTGGGGATCGTTCCGGTTTCGGCGTCGCCGGTGCAGTACGAGGGCCCCTGTTGGATCGCCGAGCGCGTCTCGCCGTCGGACCTCACGGGGATCAGCATCCAGTTCTCGCGGGGCGAGCGCTACCTCGCGGAGGGAACCGGCTGGGTCGTCGTCGAGGGGCTCGGGACGATGCTGATGTACGTCGAGGAGGCGAAGCTCTACCGGCTGCTCTCACACTTCGTCACCCGCGCTCGCGGCCGCCGACTCCGGCACGTCACCGGCCTCGTCGACGAGGTCGTCTCCTCGGAGACGCTCGCGCGGTTCCGGGAACTGCACGACCGATCCGTCTCGCTGAAGTAGCGCGTCGACCGAATCCCGGACGGTCGCGGGCTCTCGGCCCGTTCCAAACGGTTTATACCCTTCACCCGGGAACTTTCACGCATGGCGAAAGAGCAGAAGCAGGTGCGTGAACTGCAGGAGGGGAGCTACGTGATGATGGAGGAATCCCCCTGCGAGATCAACCACTATAGCACTGCCAAGCCGGGCAAGCACGGCAGTGCGAAGGCCCGGATCGAGGGCGAGGGCGTCTTCGACGGGAAGAAGCGGAGCCTCTCCCAGCCGGTCGACGCGAAGGTCTGGGTCCCGATCGTGGAGCGGAAGGGCGGGCAGGTCGTCTCCGTCGAGGGCAACGACGCGCAGATCATGGACCTCGACACCTACGAGACGTTCACGATGCGCGTCCCCGAGGACGAGGAGCTCGAACCGGACGACGAGATCGAGTACCTCGAGTACGAGGGTCAGCGGAAGATCGAGTGATGGGGTTCCCCGGCGCCGTCGCCGAGCGAGCGGACGCCGACTACGCGGTGGTCGGTGCCCCCCTCGACGTCTCGACGACGTTCCAGCCGGGAACCCGGTTCGGCCCGGAACGGATCCGGCGATTCGCCCGAACGTTCGACGACTACGACCGCCGCACCGACCACCACTTCTCCGACTGCGCCGTCCACGACGCCGGCGACGTGCGGGCGTGGGACGACGCGGTCGACTACCTCGAGTTCCTCGGCGGCAGCCTCGCCGATCTCCGCCGCGACGACGTGACGCCGCTGCTCCTCGGCGGTGAGCACACGGTCACCGCGGCGGGCGTCCGCGCGACCGACCCCGACACCCTGGTCGTCCTCGACGCCCACCTCGACCTCCGTGACGAGTACGACGGCAACCCGTGGAGCCACGCCGCAGTCACCCGCCGTGCGCTCGACGGCGATCCCGACGATGAATCACTCTCGACGGTCGGCGGCACCGCCGACCGCGCAATCGTCCTCGGCGCTCGCACTGGCTCAGAAGCCGAGTGGGAGCGCGCCGACCGCGACGACGTGACGGTCGTCCCCCCCGAGGAGGTGACCGACTGGTCGCCCGACTTCAACGACGAGTCGGTCTACCTCTCGGTCGACGTCGACGGCGCCGACCCCTCCGTCGCGCCCGGCACCGGGACGATGGAGCCGTTCGGCCTCTCCGCGCGGGAGATGCGCGACGTGGTTCGACAGGTCGCGCCCCACGCGGTCGGCTTCGACGCTGTTGAGGTGAACGACCGCGACGACGGCCAGGCCGCCGCGCTGGCGGGCAAACTGCTCAAGGAGTTCGTCCTCTCACACGCGGACGGCTGAACCGTCAGCGTCGGACCCGGACCACTAAGTCCTCCGCCCTCCCCTCCCGAACTGAATGCGCGTCACCCTCCTCGGCACCGGCGACACCACCGGCACCCCGACGGTCGGCTGTGACTGTGCCACCTGCGAGCGCGCCCGGGAGCGCGGCGTCGAACGCTCGCGGTTCTCGGTCCACGTCGAGAACGAGCGCACCGGCGAGAGTCTGCTGATCGACGCCTCGCCGGATCTCCGTCACCAGTTCCAGGAAACGGGCGCCGACCTGCCCGACGCCGCCGTCATCACCCACATCCACTTCGACCACCTCGACGGGCTGGGGAACTTCTACCGCCTGCTCGACGACCTGCCGGTCCACGCCGCCAGCGAGGTCGACCCCTTCACCGGCGAGAGCGTCGCCGACTCGGTCCGGGAGCGCTACGACTACCTCGACGTGGTCGAGGTGGTCGGGCAGGCCCCCCTCGCCACCTTCTCGGCCTGCGGCTTCGACCTCACGCTCGTCCCGGTCGAACACCCGCCGATGGCGTGCTACGGGCTGGTCGTCGAGGACCCCGAGACGGGGGCGAAGCTCTCGCTCTCTGGCGACACCAGCTACGACATCCCGCAGGAGAGCCGCGACGCCCTCCGCGACCCCGACCTCCTGCTCGCCGACGCCATCGTCCCGGCGTCGCTGGCGCCGAAACACCCCATGGGCGGCTCGGACTTCGACGACGAGGACGTCCCGATGACTTTCGGCACCAAGCACATGACCCGCGAGGGCGCGATCCGGCTCGGCGAGGACCTCGACGCCGACGAGACGCGACTGGTCCACCTCGCGCACTTCTACCCGCCGGACGAGGCGTTCGAGGAGCCGCTGGCCGTCGACGGCGAAGTGTACGACCTCTGAGCCGCGCCTGAAGCGGGCCGTGTGCAGTCGTGTCACTACGGCTATTTCTCCTCGTGGACCCTCTAGCGTGCATGGAGCCCAGAACCGTCCTCAGACTGGAGGGTGTCGCCGTTTTCCTCGCGGCCACGGCAGCGTACTTCGCGGTCGACGGGCCGCTGTGGCTGTTCCTCGTCCTCGCGCTGGCGCCCGACCTCTCGATGCTGGGGTACCTCGCCGGCGACGGCCTCGGGAGCCGCGTCTACAACGCGTTCCACGCCTACGTCGGCCCGACGGCGCTCGGGGCGGCCGGGATCGGGCTGGACGTCCCGGCGGCGACGTGGGTCGCGCTCGTCTGGGCCGCACACGTCGGCGCCGACCGCGCCGCCGGCTACGGGTTGAAGTACTCGACCGGGTTCAAACACACTCACCTCGCCGCTCCCGACGGGTCGGTCGTCGATAGCGCCGACCCCGCCGAGGTGTTCGAGGCGGAAGCCGTCGACGGCCGCTAGAACTGATCCAACCCGGACTGCTCGCTGGCGACGCCCGCGGGATCGCGGACCCACGCTGTCCGCT
The DNA here is from genome assembly GCF_900115675.1 of Halolamina pelagica. GTDB lineage: Archaea > Halobacteriota > Halobacteria > Halobacteriales > Haloferacaceae > Halolamina > Halolamina pelagica. The sequence continues at coordinate 220,377 of NZ_FOXI01000003.1, forward strand.
CGTCGCGAAGTCGCCGGGGATCGACCGCCGGTTCCTCCCCGGCCTCGTACCCCGGACAGTCGCTCCCGCAGTCCATCGACGGCGCGACAGGGCGGCCGTGGAACGCACAGTACGGGACCGCGTCCTCAGTCGCCGAACAGTTCGCGCAGCCGGGGAACTCGGCGGGGCGCCAGCCCTTCCCCCACGCGCGCTCCGCGATCCGGCGGCGCTGGCGCGCCTTCGCGTCGGCGCTCACGAGGCTCACGTCGGTCCGGAGCGGCTCCTCGGCGCGGAGTTCGACACCGGGGTCGTCGGCGGCGAGCGTCGACGCCGCCCGGACCGTCTCGCGTTCGCCCGTCTCGGGGTCGAACCGCCAGACGCCCACCGAGTCGGGGATGCGGTTCAAGTGCGCGCCGGTGACGTAGCTCTCCGTCGCGAGCCAGACCTCGTCGAACAGCGCGAGCGCGGCGTCGAACCGGAGCTGGAAGTCGAGGTCGCCCGGCCGCCCGAGGTCGGGTTTGTTCTCGATCCCGACGAGCTTCCCGACCCAGTCGGGGTAGCGCGCCGTCCGGCGGACGTACGTGCGGCCGCCGCGGCGCCCGCGCTCGAAGAACCCGATCTCGGCGGCGCGTTCGGCGACGGCTTCGGCGCGTTCGGGCCCGCAGTCGAGCGCGTCGGCGACGGGTACCGCCTCGCCGACGCCGGCGCCGCTCTCGACGGCCAGCGGCGGGATGGTCTCGCCCGTGATGGCGGCGCGCTCAGTGACTGCCGCGGTCGGGGCGACCCCGACGATATCCATCACGCGGGCGCCGGGGCGCTCGACGGCGGCGCCGAGTTGGCGGGCGAGGACCCAGTCGGTCGCGGCTTCGAGGTGGGCCGACAGCGCGAGTTCGAACGCGACCTCCACGGGCGGCCGTGGGTGGGCAGCGGACAAAAGCCCGTCTCTCCGACCGACGCGGGCGCCACGAGGCCGAGAGAACAGCACCTTTATCAGTCGCTCGGGGCGAATTTAGCATAGAATTCCTCTCAGGAGGTCATATGGTGACGGAGAACCCAACACAACCGGAGGTGAACATCGGACTGGTCGGTCACGTCGACCACGGGAAGACCACACTCGTGCAGGCGCTGAGTGGTTCGTGGACCGACAAGCACAGCGAGGAGATGAAGCGCGGGATCTCCATCCGTCTCGGCTACGCCGACGCGACGCTGCGTCGGTGTCCCGAGGAGGAGGAGCCCGAGTGTTACACCGTCGAGGAGCACTGTGACGAGCACGACGTGGACACCGAGGTCGTCCGCGAGGTGTCGTTCGTCGACGCCCCGGGCCACGAGACGCTGATGGCGACGATGCTCGCTGGCGCGGCGATCATGGACGGCGCGGTGCTCGTCGTGAGCGCCACCGAGGACGTGCCCCAGGCCCAGACCGAGGAGCACCTCATGGCGCTGGACATCATCGGCATCGAGAACGTCGTCATCGCCCAGAACAAGGTCGACCTGGTCGACCGCGAACGGGCGCAGGACAACTACCGCCAGATCCAGGAGTTCGTCGAGGGCACGGTCGCGGAGGACGCGCCCATCGTCCCGATCAGCGCCCAGCAGGAGGTCAACGTCGACCTGCTGATCGACGCGCTGGAGCGAGAGATCCCGACGCCGGATCGGGACCCGACCGCCGACTCCCGGATGTTCGTCGCGCGGAGTTTCGACATCAACAAGCCGGGGACGACCGCCGACTCGCTGCTCGGCGGCGTCGTCGGCGGGTCGCTCGTGCAGGGCACCCTCTCGGAGGACGACGAGATCGAACTCCGACCCGGCCGTGAGGTCGAGGAGGGCGGCCAGAGCGAGTGGCAGCCCATGGAGACCACCGTTCGGTCGATCCAGGCCGGCGGCAACCCCGTCTCCGAGGCGAATCCCGGCGGCCTGCTCGGCGTGGGGACGGGGCTCGACCCGTCCTACACGAAGGGCGACGCGCTCGCGGGGCAGGTCGCCGGCGAACCCGGCACGCTGCCCCCGACGCTCGAGGAGTTCGAGATGGACGTCGAACTCCTCGACCGCGTCGTCGGCGAGGACGAGGAGGACGTCGAGGAGATCTCGACGGGCGAGCCGCTGATGCTCACCGTCGGCACCGCCACGACCGTCGGCGCCGTCACCAGCGCCCGCGGGGGCGAGTGTGAGGTGTCGCTCAAACGCCCCGTCTGTGCGGAGCCGGGGGCGAAGATCGCGATCAACCGCCGCGTGGGCGCACGCTGGCGGCTCATCGGCATCGGTACGCTGAAGGAATGAGCGCGACGGCGGTGCTCGACACCAACGCCCTGATGATGCCGGTCGAACTCGACGTGCGTGTGTTCGACGAGCTCGACCGGCTGCTCGGGGCGTACGAGGCCGTCACCCCCCGAGCGGTCGTCGCGGAGCTGGAGAAGCTCCGGGACGGCAACGGGGCGGAGGGCACCGCCGCCGCAGTCGGCCGCGACCTGGCCGAGCGCTGCCGGGTCGTGGAGACGGACGAATCGTACGCCGACGACGCCGTCGTCGCGGTCGCGGAAGCGGCCGAGGGCGAGGTGTACGTGGTGACCAACGACCGCCCGCTGCGCCACCGCCTGCTCGACGCGGGCGTTGACGTAATCGGTTTAAGGGGGCGGAACACACTGGCGATAACTGAAACCTAGCATGTACAAACGGGTACGACTCAAGGACACGGTCGAGGTGCCGCCGCGGAACCTGGCCGACGTGACGGAGGAGCGGGTACGAGCTCTGCTCCAGGACAAACTGGAGGGACGGATGGACGAGGACGTGGGCAGCGTCGTGAGCGTCGTCGACGTCCACGACATCGGCGACGGCGCCGTGCTGCCGAACCGACCGGGCGTCTACTACGAGACGGAGTTCGACGCCATCACCTACGACCCGGACATGCAGGAGGTCGTCGACGGGACGGTCGTCGAGGTCGTCGAGTTCGGCGCCTTCGTCGGGATCGGCCCGATCGACGGGCTGCTCCACGTCTCCCAGATCTCCAACGAATACCTCGCCTACGACGGCGAGAACCAGCAGCTGGCGTCCTCGGACTCCAACCGCACGCTCGGCGTCGACGACGCGGTGCGCGTCCGCATCGTCACCAAGAGCATCGACGAGCGCAACCCCCGGGACTCCAAGATCGGCCTGACGGCCAAGCAGCCGGGGCTCGGCAAGCACGAGTGGCTCGCCGAGGAGTACGAGGGACGACAGGAGGAGGAAGCGTAGATGGCCGACCCGCGACTGGCGTGTCGGGAGTGCCACTACGTCAACGATCCCGACAGCCAGAGCTGTGACTACTGTGGCTCCTCCAGCCTGACCGAGGACTGGGCGGGCTACGTGATCATCAACCACCCCGAGGAGAGCGCCGTGGCCGACGAGATGGAGGTCACCGAGCCGGGGAGCTACGCGCTGAAGGTCCGCTAAGGTGCTCACGCTGCCGCCCGAGCTTCGGTCGGAGTTCAAGGAGCCGTTCGGGCCGCTTTTCACCGACGCCGAGTCGCTACTCTCCGCGGCCGGCCGCCCCATCGTCGCCGTCGGCGACGTCGTCACCTACCACCTCCGAGAGGCGGGCCACGAGCCCCACGTCGCCGTCGTCGACGGACGGACCGAACGCGAGACCGTCACCGAGGAGATCCGTCTCGCGCTCGAAGACGCCGAGCACCACCGGATCGAGGTGGTGAACGAGCCCGCCGAGCTGTCCCGGGAGCTACTTCTCTCGCTCCGCGAGGCCGTCGACGCCGAGGCGAACACCCTGTTGCTCGTCGAGGGCGAGGAGGACCTCGCGACGCTGCCCGCGGTGCTGGCGGCGCCGCTGGGCGGGAGCGTCGTCTACGGCCAGCCCGGCGAGGGGATGGTGTTGATCGACGTGACCGAGGAAAACCGGGCGACGATGCGGGACCTGCTCGTCCGCTTCGACGGCGACGCGGACGCGGCGCTGGCGGCGTTGGGCGTGTAGCGTCGACCGTTCGAGTCGCGAACTCCGACAGTAGCCCTTCGAAATCCTTTTGCCGTTTTCCGGCGCATCTTCGGGCAACTGACCATGGAGATCGAAATCGTCGACGAGGAGGAGAACCCGATGTTGCACCGTACCGACGTCCGCTTCGAGCTCACCCACGACGAGGCCACGCCCTCGCGCCTGCAGGTCCGCGACAGCCTCGCGGCGAAGCTCGACAAGGACTCCGCGGAGGTCGTCGTCCGCAAGCTCGACACCAAGTTCGGCATGCGGAAGACGATCGGCGACGCGAAGGTGTACGAGTCGCCCGATGACGCCCGCGACGTGGAGCAGGACCACATGCTCGAGCGGAACAAGATCGAGGCCGACGCGGAGGCCGAGGAAGCGGCCGCCGACGGCGAGTAACGCCGGATGCGCGTTCTGGGTGTCGAGGGGACGGCGTGGTGTGCGAGCGCCGCCGTCCACGACACCGAGACCGACGAGACCTTCATCGAGTCCGACGCCTACGAACCCGAGAGCGGCGGCATTCACCCGCGCGAGGCCGCCGAGCACATGGGCGACGCGGTCCCGCGGGTGATCGAGACGGCGCTCGCTCGCGCCGACGGCGACATCGACGTCGTCGCGTTCTCGAAGGGCCCGGGACTGGGCCCCTGTCTGCGCGTCGCCGGCACCGCCGCGCGCGCGCTCGCCGGCACGCTCGACGTGCCGCTGGTCGGCGTCAACCACATGGTCGCCCACCTCGAGATCGGGCGCCACGAGTCCGGCTTCGACTCGCCGGTCTGTCTCAACGCCTCCGGCGCCAACGCCCACCTGCTGGGGTTCCACGACGGCCGGTACCGCGTGCTGGGTGAGACGATGGACACCGGCGTCGGCAACGCGATCGACAAGTTCACCCGCCACCTCGGCTGGACCCACCCCGGCGGGCCGAAAGTCGAGGAGGCCGCGAAGGACGGCGAGTACGTCGACCTCCCGTACGTGGTCAAGGGAATGGACTTCTCCTTCTCGGGGCTGATGAGCGCCGCGAAGGACGCCGTCGACGACGTCTCCGCGAGCGAAGCGAGTGGAGGCCCGTCGGCGCACCGCTCCGACGACGGCACGCCGGTCGAGGACGTCTGTTTCTCGCTGCAGGAGCACGTCTTCGCGATGCTGACGGAGGTCAGCGAGCGCGCGCTCTCGCTGACGGGCAGCGACGAACTCGTCCTCGGCGGCGGCGTCGGGCAGAACGCCCGCCTGCGGGAGATGCTCGCGGCGATGTGCGAGCAGCGCGGCGCCGAGTTCTACGCGCCCGAGCCGCGATTCCTGCGGGACAACGCCGGGATGATCGCCGTCCTCGGCGCGAAGATGGCCGCCGCGGGCGACACGATCGCCATCGCGGACAGCGCCATCGACCCGGACTTCCGTCCCGACGAGGTGCCCGTGACCTGGCGTGCGAACGAGTCCGTGGCCGTGGGCCACGGTGTGACCCCGGGAACTTCGATGTCGGGGCTGTCCGACCCCCGGCGCGGCGCCGAGGCCGTCGTCGACGTGCAGGACGGCGTGATCGTGAAGCGCCGGATCCCGAAGGGGTACCGCCACCCGGACCTCGACGCGAAACTCCGGCGGGACCGAACCGTCCTGGAGGCGCGCCTGTTCAACGAGGCGCGTAAAGCGGGCGTGCCGACGCCGCTGGTCCACGACGTGGACGTGCCCGAGGCCACCCTCCGAATCCAGCACGTCGGCGACAGCGACCTCGCGGACGCGCTCACGACCGATCACGCGCGGACCCTCGGCCAGCACTTGGCGCGCCTGCACGGTCGGGGGCTGGTCCACGGCGATCCGACCACGAAGAACGTCCGCGTCGGCGACCGGCTGTTCCTCGTCGACTTCGGGCTGGGCTACCACTCCGGTCACCCGGAGGACCACGCGATGGACCTCCACGTGTTCGAGGGCTCCGTCGCGGGGACGGCGACCGACTCGGCGGCCATCTGTCGGGCGTTCGAGGACGGCTACGCCGCCGTCGGCGACGAGACGGTGCTGGAGCGGCTGGCGGAGGTTCGGGGACGCGGCCGGTACCAGTAGCGTACCAAAACGATTTATCGCCGCCCGCCCACCGGTTACCCATGGCAGACAACGAGAGCGGCAAGCCTCAGTCGGGCGAGCTCTTCGGCGTCCCGTACAACTTCGAGCAACCGAGCATCGGCCGGATGCTCTCGGCGTACTGGCAGCCCGACGAAGGGATGCTGGTGGAGAAACCGTTCGGCGTCGGCTACACGCTCAACCTCGCGAACTGGCGCTCCTGGGTGGTGGGGCTCGTCGTCGTCGGCCTGCTCTGGCAGGAGAGCCAGAAGGATCAGGAGACCGAGGACGAGGGGGAGGAGCCGGTCGAAGTCATCGTCGACGACGACTGAGCGTCGCGGCACCGATCGAGGCGAACGTTCGACGCGGAACCGCGAACCCTTTTCCGAGCCGCGCCGAGGATCGGGTAGATGCTGCGCTACGTCACCACCAACCCCGGGAAGGTCCGCGAGGCCGAGGAGTACCTCGACGCCGCCGTCTCCCAACTCGACTACGACTACACCGAGATCCAGAGCGACGACCTGGGCACGATCGCCGCTCGTGGCGCGCGCGAGGCGTACCGCCACGCCGGCGAGCCCGCCCTCGTCGACGACGCCGGCCTGTTCGTCCGCGCGCTGGACGGGTTCCCCGGCCCGTACTCCTCCTACGCCGAGGACACCATCGGCGTCGAGCGCACGTGGGAACTCGCCCGCGAGGAGGACGACCGCGCGGCCTCGTTCCGCTGTGTGCTCGCGTACTGCGACGGCGAGGGGTTCGACGCGTCGCCGGACCCCGTCGACGTGGACGACCGCGTCGCCGCTGCCGCCGCGGGCGCGGACCCCGAGGCCGACGACGAGCGCGAGGCGCTTCCGGTGAAACTGTTCGAGGGCCGCGTGCGCGGGACGCTGGTCGAACCCCGCGGCGAGGGCGGGTTCGGCTTCGACCCGATCTTCGAGCACGAGGGGACGACGTTCGCCGAGATGGACGAGGCCGAGAAGAACGCCATCTCCCACCGCGGGCGAGCGCTGGCCAAGTTCGCGGAGTGGTTCGCCGAGCGGTAGTCGGTAGCGCGAGGGTCCTGCCTCACGCCCGCGGGTCCCGGTCCGGCCCGGGGTACTCGCCGCCGACCACTTCCGGATAGAGCGTCGCGGGATCGAACAGCGCTGCGAAGGCGTCGGGCGTCCGAACCGCGGTCTCCACGCGGTCGCGGACCATCGTGTTCCCTTTCGCCCCCGTGAGCCGGTCGTCGAAGGAGAGCACGTGCATCGCGCCGCCGTGGAGCGCCGACGCCAGCGCGGGGTGGTCGCCCGCCGGGTGGTCGACCGACTCCCGGCGTTCCGCGATCCGCTCGCGCCAGTCTGCCGCGAGTTCGGGGTCCGCGAGGCGGCCGATCACCGCTTCGGCGTCGTCGAGGAGCGGGTCGCTCGCGACGAGTGTGAGCCACGAGTGGCGCCGGACGTGGTCCAGACACTCCCGGGCGGCGCCGCCGACCAGCAGGTCCGCCGCGAGCACGTCGCTGTCGGCGACGATCCGGGCCGGCGAGGCGTCGGCGTCACTCACCCCTGACCTCCGCGAGCGCGTCGCGAACTGCTGTCACGTCCACCTCGTACGTTGCGGCCCGGTCGAACAGGGACTCCCAGCGTTCAGCCATCGGTTCCCGATCCGGTCGCGTGCGGTATCGGTGTTGCGGGTCGCTGCGCCCTGCTGGCCGTCGCCGCGGCGGGACTGATGGGGGCAGGCGTTCGTCTGACGCGGCTTTAAGTCGATCCGATCGCTGGGTTTCGGTGGGCGTACACCAGCCTGTACGGTGCGCCCGACACGGCTCCTGAGGGACGACCCCTGCCGTCGACCGCTCCCCACCTCCCCCGGTGACGGCCGCGGGCGTCGTCGTTTTCCCCGGCGTGAGCGTTATGAGCGCCGAGTGCCTACTCTCGGGAGATGATGGTCACTACCCACGCGCTGGCGGGGCTGCTGCTGGCGGTTCCGGTCGCGTTCGTCGCGCCGGAGTTCGCCGTCGTCGCCGCCACCGCGGGGTTCTCGGGTGGGGTGTTCCCGGATCTCGACATGCCGGGGCAGCACCGCCGGACGCTGCACTTCCCCGTGTACTACTCGCTTGCGGCCGCGGTGGCCGGCGTCGTCGCGCTGGTGGCTCCGAGCGCCTGGAGCGTCGGCGCCGCGCTGTTCCTGGCGGCCGCGGCGCTGCACGCGGTGAGTGACGCCGCGGGCGGCGGGCTCGAACTCCGGCCGTGGGAGGCGACCGGCGAGCGCGCGGTCTACAGCCACTACCACGGTCGCTGGTGGCGGCCGCGCCGGTGGATCCGCTACGACGGGGCGCCGGAGGACGCCGTCGCCACGCTCGCGCTGGCGGTGCCGGGCGTCCTCGTCTACGACGGTCACGTCGAGACCGCCGTCCTCGGCGCCGTCGCCGTCGGAGTTGGCTACGCGGCGGTCCGTCGGCCGTTGATCGGCTGGGCCGAACGGGTGGTCGATCGGCTCCCGCCGGCACTGCTCGACCGGATCCCGGGATCGCTGCTCACGGACCTCCGTTGATCCCCGCCGACCGCCGCTGCCCGCTCGGCGACGCGTTTTTCGCTCGGTGGTTCCTCCTTCCACTATGCAGACTGTCGATCTCGACGACGCCTTCGCGGCGTTCGAGGAGCGCTGGGCGCCGCGGCTGGTCGCCTCGCTCAACGGTCAGGAGCTGAAAGTCGCCAAACTCGAGGGGGAGTTCGTCTGGCACAGCCACCCCGAAGCCGACGAGCTGTTCTGGGTGATCGACGGCGACCTGACGATCGAACTCCGGGGCGAGCCCGACGAGCAACTCACCGACGGCGAGCTCGGCGTCGTCCCCGCGGGCGTCGAACACCGCCCGGTCGCCGACGGGCTGGCGGAGGTGGTGCTGTTCGAGCCGGCGGGCACCGAGAACACCGGCGACGCCGAGGGGACGGGCCGGACGAGCGAGGTCCAGCGACTGGAGGAGTGACTCAGAGCGGGTCGACCCCGTTCGTTGTCGACGACGGCAGTCGGTCGAGCGCGAACGCGCCCCCGAGGACGACGCCGGCGACGAGCAGTCCGCCCACGGCTTCGTCGACGGTGTGGGCGCCGGTGGTGACCCGACTCCAGACGAGCACCAGCGGCACGGCGAGCAGCGGCGCGAACCGCCGGTCGGCGGCCACCAGTGCGCCCGCGGGGACGGCGGCGTAAATGACGTGATTCGAGGCGTCCCACAGCGGGACGACGACGAGGTGGAGCACCGAGGTGACGACGAGCAACGCGGCGTACGGCGGCACCAGCGACCCCCAGTTCAGGCGACGCCACGCGAGCGCGATGGCGCCGAAGGCGACGATCAGCCCGAGCGCCGCGTAGAAGTCCTCGCCGCCCGGGACGCCCGTGCCGACCACCTGTGGCCCGCCCTGGTAGACGGCGAACGCGAGCACCCACGCGCCGGCGACGACGCCGACTCGGCGAGCCAGCGGGCCCAGTGCGGGATCGATACGGCGTTCGTACCCCACGAGCGACAGCGTCGCGACGAGCACGAACAGCTCCGGTGCGAAAACCGTGGAGACGGTGGTTGCAACGCTCATACCGGAGGCGTGGAGCGCCCCGAAAAAGGCGTTTCGTCACGTCCCCATCCGTCACCGACGGACTCCTGGCCGGCCCAGCCAACGGCTGGCTGTCCGTCGCGACTTCCTCGTAGAGAGCCTAGGCCGGGATTTGAACCCGGGCTCTCGTCCTTACCAAGGTCCTGGTCGATACCGGACCAAATCGGACGCTTCAAGGCTACTATTGCTGGTTCTCGACCGTTTCCGGTCCTTCTCATCCCGAAATCACTACACGAGCCTATAAATAAGCGATGATACATTCTCGGGAGTCACAGGAGCACGTTCCGAAAGACAACCTACAGAACCAGCTAAGGCCACTGAAATTGATGGCATCGAGCGGTCTTGATTAGTTCGAAGCTTAGCAAGCACTTGCGGAAAAACGGAACCTCCTCAGCACAGGAACAGGTACCGTCTCACGAGCATACAGCCAAGTAATATATCCCTGGATAACTGAACAACTGATAAACAAGATGAACCAGCGAGATGTCGTTTTGTTTGCTCTCTACGCTCTTATTGGGGTGCTGGTTTTCGTCACGCGATTACTAACCCTCCCGCTTGAAGCAACAGCCTTGATCGCCCTCATCGCGGCTGTGAGCATCCCCACGGCCCATCGAGTAGAAGACATCTACAAGCGGAGGCGTGACCAGCAAGCCCACCGAAAGCGCATCTCCGAACTCGTGAGTCGTGTGAATAATCGGCTATCTGAGATTGGTATCGAAATAATCGAACAAGACAAAATAATTGACACCCTCGCCGAAGACGAAGAGGAGCCCACACTGGAAAGAGTCTATGAGAATTATATCCGAGAGCATTTCGAAGAGCTCCCCGGCTATAAGCAAGAAATTCTCCTTATCCTCCTCCTGTCACGCGAAGTAGACTCAAGTAGTCAGCCTATCGAGCAAGCCAGATTGAAGACACAGATTGCGTCGCTGTTGTCGAATTTCAATCTCGGTTCCCTCGATAAGCGAACCATCGAGCTACTGGGCGCATACGATAAAATAGAGTATGGACAAATAGAACAGGCGGAAATCAGCGCGCTATTCAATCACGAGCCAGAGAACCCCCGAGACTTGGCCTTAGAGTTCGCTACGGAGTACGGAACTACTGACCAGCTCGCAATTGTTCTATTCAATGACCGTGAGCGTTCCACAGAACTCAGGAAAACACTGGGTCGTCTAATCGCCCGTGGGAAGATCGATACCGAGACCGTCAATCGAGAGACCGCTGAGCGAATCAAAGACGAGATGGAACAGATGGGGGATGGTGCTACGAAGTATCTGGTTTTCTCCCGAAGAATGCACTACAATGATGCCTTCGAGGAAGCTATAGACCGGTTCCCGCACTTGCGTATCGGCACCAAATATCCCGAAAATGGATTTCCAGATGCCGCGGAGTATATGCGAGTCTATATGATCTACCCAGAGCACGACTACGGGAGTGCCGACCGCTTCTTAGAGGAAGCACTGAAGCCGATGGTTCCTGAGGAAATCCTCGATGAACACCCAGATGCGTTTGTTGCCGCGATGCCACTCGAACTTTCGAGACTATCAATCTACCCTGAACACGAAGCCGTCGACGAGCACCTATCGGGGACCCACGAGGCACTGATGTTTCTGAAGACCGGTGCAAGTGAGGACCTATCAGAAGTCGTCTCAGATCGCGTTGTCAGTGACGTAGGCATTTCGGAACTCCTGGCTGTCCTCCCGTTCAATGTCATCACGCCCGACATCAACGAACACGAGAAGGACTTAATCATAAAGCACTACGACGAGCTCCAAGATCGATTTAGTGTATCTGAGCTGTTCGACTGGGCGGATATTGATCCGGAAAGCTTGGCGAATGCCCTTTCAGAAATAGAGAGCGATGTGGACGATGAGCGGTGGGAAGAACTGGCTGAGACGATTGTGGAGAGAGCTGAGAAATACTCAACCGCTACTTATCGCGAGGAGAGTAGTTCTATCACGCCCTGAGAATCTATTACCAGGCATAACACACCTGTTATTTGGGGGATTCTGTGTCAAATTCGATTTCAATATCATCACTTGATTCACCGATTGTCTCACCAATCAGGGACTCCACCAACTGGGATGTGACATCAAATATCACTTCTAAATAAGTACCAAACTCGGCCTTTTCTATCTCATTTGAGCGGAAAGAGCCCTCCAATAACCCCACAGACCAATACAAAGCTTCTCCATCCGCTATAATGATCTGGTGAAGAACGGTTTCATTCTCATTTACAACAGGTAACCGTTCAGTATTGTCGTCAGGAACAATTATTTTGAAAACAGATTCAAACCTCTCGGTTCCGTCGTCTAAAACATCTTTCGGGAAATGGTTGACAAAGAATCTCGCTTCTGAGTCCTTTCTATCTGTGTCTGGAAGCGATACAAGATAAACCAGTGCATCATCTTCTACCCACAGAGAGTTTACTGTACCAACATAATTGTGGAATAGACGTACAGAAGACTCAATATGTGGTGCCTCAGCGAGCTTCTCCAAGCTTGAATCAGTGTTCCACTTTTGGATTATCGATCTCGCCTCCTCGGTAAGTGGTCGGGAATCAAATACCTGATTTGCAATTTGATGTAATGATTCATCCGCCCCACGGGATGTAGAGTCAATACAGGCGTACCAATTTTGTTGATCTGAGGTATGCGAGGATAATCTTGCATCCCCCGAAATCCCTTCTCCAGTATCAACTTCTGATTGGAGTTGTTTGATGAATTTATATCTCGGACCATCATATTCTCGGATGAAGCCGAGAAGCCGCTCACGCTGTCCATCCGTCAAGTCCTCGCTGATTGTATCCAGTGAGGGCGTCCACTCCGGTTCTTCATCAATTGCCGTGCCATCACCAATAGTGTAGAGAAGATTTGCTCCAAGGAGAGAAGTAATCAAATCCGAGGGTATCCTGTCTCCTGGCTCCAAATCCATCCAATCAAATAGGAGCTCGCACGGATAGCGTACTTGGAGCGTTGTATTACCGGAGTGTTTCGTCCACCCTTTCAGATGATATCCATTCTTAGATGAATTAGAGCCATACTGGTGTAGCCGCGCCATATTAACACCCCGTGACAAGGGTACAAATATCCCCTACTGGATTCACTACTACTTACTGACAATAGATGTGCTATCTGGGATCGGATTCAGCGATGAAACCGGTACTTCGTAGTTGTAATGGTCAAAATTCGACTTCTTCCGCTCCGCATTAAGTACCATCTCCTTCGTTGCCGTCCCTACGAGATTCACCGTGACATCTTCTAACGGAGCTTCCAACGCACCCTCCAAGTGGGCGAGAATATAATACTCCGAATCAACACGCCACTCCTTCACCGGTAAGGCATACGGCTCTTTTCGGCTGGTTTTCACATCGACCGTCCGCTCAATGCCATCGATAGAAACCTCGAAATCAACGCCTCCATCTGACCATCGTACAAGTTCCGTATCGATTTCCAGATCAGCGTAAATAGCGAACGCCATCTCACCCAATAGTCCAATTGCGTGCCGGTCTTCCGGGTCTACACCCCACGTTCTGGCACTGTTGTCCCAGTCCTCTCGTTCCTCAAATGACTGGTTCCGCTCACTGGCCTTCCGATACACCGTTCTGACCAGCCGAGGCGGTATTTCCACAGACGTAGACATTCAGGAGTTCCCCTACCCGCTCACTCGCTAAATATCTACTGTGACCCGGTTTTCTGTATGTACATATACACAAGCCCCTATGTACGTACACGAATATGGAGTCGGAGGTCCAGCGAGAACCATCTGTTGCTATATCGGGGGTGATGGCATTCAGCGGTTCCTTGATCAAGGGAAAAGTAGCGCAAGAAGTAGAATAACCGCTAATATCCCCATACCGCCGAGCAAGAGATAGTACATCGCAAGATCACGTCGGAACCGCCGCGTCATCTCGTCATTCCCCTGATCCGGAAGGATACAATTATCTAACCAGGTAGGAGATTCCTCATTCAATTTCACGCCGAAATTCTGTAACTCATCTTCGTCAAAGAATCGATCGTAGAACGTTTCCAAATTTTTGTGGTTTTCTGTTTGAACAACATACTGTTTTTCTATACCCTTGATTCTACGATGCGTTATTACAGTGTATCCTCCCACAATCACAGAGGAGATAGCAAATATAGCATTCTCGCCCAAAACTTCGTTTACCCGAATCACTAATCCCGCTGAAATGACAATAATAAAACCGAATGTTCGGAATAGGTCTCTGGATAGGCCACTCATTAATTCGGAGCGGAGTTCTGAGAGTTGGCTTTGAGTCTGAATAGCGCCCTCAATCATCTCTTGACGAAAGTCCACGAAATCATCTACAGATTCTCGGCGATAATATCGAAGATTCGACCTTGCGGAACTTTCTATGACCTGAGCATCTTCTATTACTTCCGACAAAGATCGAGCGTACAGAGTCACAACATTTCGTAGTATATCAGCTCGGTTTTCTGAACGACCTTCAGAATATACCCAATCGTAGAGTGAGACCACAGAGTCAACCAACCCATCTGATAACTCGATAGAGTCTGTCTCGTCTATCTCAACACTGGTTGCATCGGGGAATGAAAGATGACCTTCTACGAATTGTTTACCCTGAATAAGGATGTTCCACTCGCCTTCTCGTATATGTCGTGAATTACTTGCTATCGCTAAGAGAGAAAACAGTAGTTGATGGCGGTGGAAAAGCGAATTTAACCGAGGCTCCGAATCATTCGTAACAGACTGGAGTTGGAAAACAGATGGTGGGAGGTATGCTCCGACGTTTTCTATGAGTGCGGTAGTTGCGATCTCTTGGGTTTTCTCCTCCCATTCGAGTTCACTTTGCTCCATCTGAGAGAGGACTTCCTCTGTTGAGGCAATACTCGAAATTCCAATTGCTGAGGAGAACTGGACAATCTCGGTCTCCAGAATTGAAAACACACAGCGAGGACTCTCATCAAGATATTTTTGCCGAAAAGCCTCTGGTGGCTGGCTGTTGACCTCGTTAATCAACCGGTCTAACGAAAAGAAAACCGTTGGAGCGACATCGATCGTTGCACTCTCGGCGATACATGCCTCGATATTCGATTTTCTAAGATTGTATGAGGTACTGATCTCGAAGTACTGTTGATTCTCGTACACATCGTTCAACACGCTAAATATCTCCTCTACGCCAGAGATTGTACCAAGAGTTAGCTCCTGAAGTGAGTCCGCGAGGTCTGGATCGCTCGGATATAGTCCTCCAGGATCGTATTGCTCACCATCTACTTGTTCGGCAACAATAGTATCCTCAGAAGGATTGTACTGGATTTGATAGCCATCAGATTCCCCGTCAATATGGACTGTAAGACGACCAGTTTCAATATACTCTGATAGGTGGATCACCGCCTCGACAAAATCCTCAATCTCCTCAAGAGATGGCTCCTCGATTTCAATCGAATATGATTGACTGTCCTCTCCCTCTGAATCATCTCCTAAATCGACTACCCTCGAAACAGCATTTGCTAACTCCTCCATCTTTCTCAGTTACTTCTGTACTGACCGATCTAATGATGAAGCGTGTATTCTAACGGTCCATTGACCGTCCTCGGCGTTTGGCTCCTCTATCACAAGTCGATCTTCAGAAAGAGCACTGATAGGAGCGGAAACCTCTATATCATCGTCGAGCGATAAGACGACAGATTTTGGAGAGTAATCTGGATCGATACGGACATTAGCCTCATTCTGTTCATAGAGCATATCTTCTACCTCCTGTTCCTCATAGTCCTCACCTAATATACGACGAGCCCCTTCGTGTACATCCTCGTTAGTCGCAATATCATCACCCACGCTCGTAATTACGCTCTCAAACTCTCGTATCTCGTCTGGACGGAGACCAGCCCCTGTCTTTTCCTCTTTTAGATCACTCAGCCCATTGATGATCGTTTTCATCTGATCCAAACTCGCGCTACTTGTTAGACATCCCAAGAAGTCCTCAAAGTATTCGGATGGAGCGTCTTCCTGGAGGAACTTCACGTCACCAGTGAGCCCAAATTTCTCGGACTGAAAAACTGGATAAGTGCCGCCCTTCTGTAGACTCTCAGCCTCAGGAAGTGCTCGATTGAGTTCTTCGTATTTGAGCTCGTTTGTGTCTTCTTCTAAAACGGAGCGTTGCTCATCATTAAGATCGAGCTTGAGAAGTCCAACGAATTGTTCACCACCTCGTTCAGCAAGAATCGTGAAAAGCACTCCATCAGAAGATCGAGCATCCATCTCTCCTTTCAGACGGTTAGCTAATTTCAGCGAAAGCTCCTCAAACCGATCATAATTCTCGGAGTCTTCCTCTAAGTCTAATTCCATCTCCTTGATTTCGTCCAGCCAGTGCTGTATTCCCCCATCGTTCTCGTCGTCATCGAAGTGTCCAATTCCGACTTTTTGGGTGTCTCGCTTGTTTATAATCGTAGTTAGGTATTCTCGAAAAATATCTAAGATGCCATCACCGATTGTAACATCGCGCGAACTTTGTAGCCATTCTTCATCTATGTCGTTTCCAACCGGTGAGTAAGCGATCCCATGAATATTGATAGTCATTAACAGTACCCCGTGTGCGCCAACATTTATTCCTTATTACACAGGTGAGGTTACACTACACCCCCTATGCTCTATCAGATTTGGATAATATACGGTAATATTGGGAGTGCTGTAGCGTAGTAGGTCCACAACGGTTGATGGCATCTTCAGCACCATTCTAAGTCACATCCCTGGTCTGACTACGTAGTATCGAACGTCACCTGTGACATCAGCCCGGGTCGGTCGTTCTGATCGTCTTGATCTTCCTCGGGAGCCACAATCATCCAACAGACCAACTTCACCTCGTCTTCCTCAATCGGTGGGAGTGGATCAGGAGCCTCGAACGGCTGTAGCCCCAATTCCTCTACCTTGTCGACCAGCTCCCGTGACTTTTCGATAGGGCCGAGAGACTCGTCCTCGTAGATTTCTCGAAGCTCACGTTCGTACTTGCGACCCCACGGAGCCTCTACAGCCTCCACAGTCTCTTGAAGCTCGTCCTGGGTCATATCATCCGGCCAGTGGTCACGGAGATGTTGGCCCACCTCACGGAACAGTCGGCGGATGTCAGGCTGGACGTTCAACGGGTCCGTTTGCTCTTGCCACTGACGATAGATGTCCTCCTGTGCCGTCTCCCACGCTTCGTAGATTTGGTCTCGCATTCCATCTGGGAGAGCCCGTTCAGTATCACGAGAGCATTCGATGCGCTTCAGACAGGTCAGAGTGTCCTGAACCAGTTCGTCGTCCCCATCCATCTCGTGTGGGACGAACCGCATGAAGACCTCGTCCCCGACCCGAGCACAGAAGAAATAGCCCGGGTCTTCACCGCGGAATCCAGACCCAGCGGCCCACGGAAGTGACGTGATCTGATCCTCACGGTCCTCCAGTCCCTCGCGGAGTTCCTGGCGATATTCCTCCCCGGAATACGCCGCCGCTTCAGCCCCGCCTTGTTCGTAGAAATCCGATTCCTCCCGCTGGATCGAGTCTATTTCTTCGACCTTCTCCGCGAAGTTCTGATTGAGGGTATCCATATCCGGTATAACGCCCCCACTCACGCCGATTGAGCGGGCCGCCTGGGTGAGTTTCTCCCGAACCCGGTGTTCGAGCTCAAGAAGATCGTCCAGTCGATCCTCGGGGAAGAACGAGAATGGATAGATTTCCGAGTGCGGGGAATTAACGCGGTCGATACGTCCGTTCCGCTGAACGACGCGCATCGGGTTCCACGGGAGGTCGTAGTTGATGACGTTTCGCGCCTCTTGGAGGTTGACCCCCTGACCCAGGACGTCCGTCGCAATCAGAATATCAAACTCGTCCGTGGCATCCGGTGGGGCGTCACCTGAGTTCGGTGCAAATCCGTGGACAGCTTCCTCTCGTGTGACGCCGTACTTCGAGCCGTCGCCGGACACAGCGGCAATGCGGCCCTCGTAACACGACAAGTCTTCGTCCTCGCTGACGATGGACTCCAGGTACTCGTAAATCCAATCGACGGTGTCCTCGTAGTAGGAGAACAATAGCACCTTGCGGTTCTGGCGGAAGGCCGCCTCAACATCCTCATCCGAAATCTGTCGCGCCTCAGCGTCCTCTCTCGCTGTCTCAACGATGTCCTCAAGCGTATCACGGAGCGCATAGAGTTTCTCGTCATCTTCTCGGCTGACCGCCTGGGCTCCGTCGCGCCATCGCTCCAGTATCTCGATGTCGTGCTCAAGATCAGCCCGAAGCTCGGCGGGATCAGCATCCGCCGCCGCCAGCGAGATATTTCCGTCGGTCGCGTCATCCAACAGCTCCTCCATCCCTTCATCGCTGTCCGTCTCAACCCACTCATCAATCGCATTCGTCTCCGGGAAGTAGCCCTCGTCCATAAGTTGGAGCGCGATGCGATTTTGCGAGATCATCCCGTCGAGGGTGTTCTTGAAAGCGTAGCTTGACGACTCGAACCGTTTCAGGAGCCCCGTCCGCAACAGCCCGACCAAGGAAAGTTCAGATGCGTCCTCCTCGCCCTCTAAGTAGTAGGACGGTCGGTAACGGGCCAGCGTGAGCTCAGCTTCGTCCCTGTCCCCAGCCGCCAGCCCTTCCGCGACGTCGAGGAAATAGTCGTCACCAAACGTCTCTGTGAACGTGTAGTCGACACGCTTGGGCTTCGGATCCGGGAAATTAATCCGCACTTCGCCGCCGTCGCCATCAGGCATCGTCGCGTTCTCATAGTGGTTCTTGATGAACCGCCGAGTCCGGCGTACCGTCGTCTGGTCGAGAATGTCAAACAGCATATCTGGACTGAGATCCGACGGGTCCTCCGCCTGGGCTTGCTTGAACTGGTCTCGAAGCGACCGGATACCCTCGTTGGCAAAGGTAGCGTCGTTCCGGATGAAATAATTCAGGAGGTAGTACAGGTCCCACAGTGAGTTGTTGACCGGCGTGGCCGTGAGCATAACAACGTCCTTTGGCGGATCTCCCCGGAGGAGCGTCCGGAGTGCGTGGGATTGCTGGGTGCCAGGGTTGCGGAACGCATGAGCCTCGTCAATAACGACCAACTGATACTCGTCGACGGGAAGACTGAGATTGTTGGCGTCCCCACCGAGTTGGCTGTCGTTCCGGAGTTCAGCGTAGGATACCGTCTCAAATTGCACACCCCACTCGGCTGGCTTCTGTGTCCACATCCCGTCCCTGAGATACGCCGGTGCGACGACGAGTGCACGCTGTCGGTTCTCCTGGACGTACTGTTCGAGGAGCTTGCCCCCGATATACGTCTTCCCGAGTCCGACCTCATCGGCAATGATGACGCCGTTGTGCTTGTCGAGGAACCGATTTGCTCTCCTGACGCTGTCCTGTTGGAAATTGGTGAGGTTGATCGCACCCCCGTCGTCCTCTCGTTCCTCCTCCAGTTCATCACCGTACCGTTCGTAGAGCACCCGGAGGTAGATTAGGTGTGGATCGTAGGGCTCGAATCGTTCCTCGTAGAGACTGGCGAGGTCGAACGGTTCGCTTTCTTCCCAGAGGTCTTCGAACCAGTCGTTGATGCGTTCGGTTACGTGAGGGTCGTAAGTGCCGAGGTTCAGCTCCAGATTCGAGTTCAGTCCCGCGCCGGTGAAGTTCGATGACCCAGCAATCGCTCCCTGGCTGTCCGAGAACAAGTATGCCTTCCCGTGGACGAAGCTATCCTCGTGGCGGCGCACCTCAACGCGGTCGCTCCGGAGGAAATCCACGAGTTCCTGAAGTCCTTGGTCGACATCCCGCGAGAAACCAAGCAAGTCTCGGTCACGTTCGAGATTCTGATCCAGCGTCTGGAGTGCTTCCTCGATACGCTTGCGTTCATACGCTTCCCCTCGTGGTTCCTCAGGTTGTCGCCAGCGTTCCTTGCCTTCCTGATCGGGTTGAGCCCCGATGAGGAGATGGACCTGATCGACGTGTTCCAGCCCCTCAGCGACTGAAAAGTACCCTCTTGGGTTGAAGTAGCCGGTGACAATGTCGAGGTTGGGGTCGTTAGCCAGCCGATCATCCAAGTCCGAGAGATAGGCGTTGATTGCGGCGGCAAGCGTATTGCCGTCTCGGTTGTCGACGACTTGCGGCTGTTCAGTCATCGTTTCTGGTGCCAGCCGCTTGTTCTTCCTCACGGTCGGTGTGATCGAGGTCCAGTCTATCCGCCCAACTCGCGTAGTAATCGAGAACGCGTTCTAATCGTTCCTCATAATCCCATCCGTTATGGAAGGTCTCAAAGATGACCTCAACGTGCTCGCGAGTCAGCCCATAGAGGTGTGCGACTACAGCATCCAGCTCGTAGATTTTCTCCTGTTTCGTTTCTTCGTCAAGTGGGCCGTATTCGACATCAACTGTATCCGCCCAGTCCTCGTAACGATCATCGACGGCGGCAAGTCGGCCGGAGAGTTCAGTAACACGTTGGCGGAGCTCATCATTGCGCCCTGGGCGAGGGACCGGGAGGGCATTTAGGATATGATATTTCAGGTGTGTCTCAACGAACCTTCGGACATACCAATCGAATGGAATTGAACTCATTATACCAAGTAGATACGCTTCATCTCTCTCATCCCCACTGGGCCAGATGAAATATGGTGCCATCTCCACTAAGAATACCTCTGGCGGGAGGAGTGAGGGTATACATGTTCTTGTATCTGTACTTCGGGCTACATCTCGGAAGGTAAGTCGAGGTTCAAAACAGGAAAGCGTATTCCTGTCATTCACCCATTCTTCCGGCATATCAGAGAATGGAGAGCGGGATCCAGCGTATTGATATGAGTTTTCTCTTTTCTCCTGTACGTAATCGATCATAACATCTGGATCCGCCCACCCGTACCTAACACCTGTATCCGGCTCCCAAATATTGAATGACCCTCCTTTGAAAATTGGCCAATAACTATCAGCGGGATCGTCAGTGAAATGCATCAGTTGGGTGCCATCGTCTTTTTTCTTATCTTGAGTTGAGTGGAGCTCGGTGTTTGGAACAACATTCCACTCACCATCGGAATCCAGACGTGGATGCCGCGCCATTACTCCAAACACTTCTCCTGTTTCTGGGACAGCGGGTAATAGAGGGAAAGAAGAACTATCTGTCCAGTGTTTTGCCCGGGATTGGTCGAAGTAGTGAGGCTCCTCATTCACACCTTTCTCGAAGGCCTCTATGCTCGGAAATGGCCCTCTAAGCGGTAGCGGCGTATCATCTGAAGGCGTTTCCTTCTTGAAACTAGTAAGGGCGATTGTATATTGTGGATGGACTTCAGAGAATATCCAATTTTGATTATTAACTAAGAACGTGATATCTTTCACAACTGACTCTTCGAGGATTTTCTTCCTGAATTGCTCTGTTGCGGGGCCAACAAACGCACTTCTCGGTAGAACTACGCCGACATGTCCCTTCTTGGAAACGAGATGCCAAAACCGCCAACAAAACGCCACATACATATCTGGATCGCCACCGCCGATGCCTGGATAAGGACCCTCAGTAAGCATCTTAGCACGTTTCTCCTCCTCTAATTTCTCGCTTTTCAGCTCCTCTACGAGATCTGGGCGCTCACTTTCGAGTTCATCAATACGCTCCTCGCGTTTAGTTGAGGAAAGACCACGGAGTCCGGGGTAATGCCTTGCCCAAAACTCGTGCCTCTCCAGCTTTGCTTTTTCCCATGGCGGGTTTCCAACAACAACATCAAATCCTGGGTTTTCGGTGTCAAAAACTTCAGGAAATGCTGTGGGAAAATGGAGTGGACTCGTCGACTCCAGTACTTTTTGAGCTTGCTTATAAGCATCCGTTTTTCTAATCTGTATACTGGTGTCCGAAACCGGTTCAGTATCTATACTTTCATCAATTCGGGATGCGGCCAGTACATCGAATCGTGCCCTAACTTCCTCTAATTTCTCCTCGATCTCGGCCCGGGTTTCTCGGGCTTCTTGCACCTGTTCAGCACTGGCGTCAGCAAAGTTTCCGAGACGAGAAATGTCTTCTCGAATCTCGTTCATTACACTCTGACCTCCAGCGAACATACCCAGTGAGGATTGTTCTACGTCAAGAATATCTGTCACTTCTCCCAGTGTGCCAATTCCCGACAGTGAATCACCAGTCACGAGATTGTAATCGAGGAAGGTCAACGGGAGACCGGGGACAAACGTGTGAACCCAAATTGAAAGACGAGCCAACTCTGTGGCAAGTGGATTTAGGTCCGCACCGTAAACACAGCGTCGAGCAACCTGACGGCGGAGAAGTTGCCCTCGCTCGATATTGGGGGTGTATTCCTCATTTTCAAATGCATCTTCCGCGGCATCTCTGAGATTGTCGAGTTCTTTTTCGACTGGCGTGAGTTGGTTTTCAGTAAGGTATGCTCTGAGTCTCGTTTCAATCCGATCCACCGCTCCAACCAGGAAATGCCCCGACCCCATTGCGATGTCCGAGACACGAATATCGAAGAAAGCCTCCGCGGCGGCGTTCTCACCCTCCTCCTCACGTAGCCGGTCGATGCGTTCAATGTGATCGTCAAGTGCGGGCTCAAGCGAATTATCCAAGAGATGCTCGACGAACCTCGTCTTTGTGTAGTAGGTGCCAGTAGCCTTCCGCTCACCGGACTGGCCGTGGAGGTATACTTCACCCTTCTCAACTACAACGTTCTCATCGTCTTCCCCGAGCGTTTGCTGACCACCACTATCGACCGGCTTGTAGTGTCCTTTCTCGTCAGTCGTCAACGGCTGTTCCGCAACAGAGAGCTCTGATTCGAGGAGACCCTCGTAGATGACACCGAACTCTCGGACGCCAATGTTCCGGAAATCGACCGGTCCTTGGTACCCATCTTCAGTCTCGTCAATGAGTAATCGGAATAGCACTGGGCCAAACTCGGCGTTGTTCAATCGGGTGTCCGAAAGCCGCGCACCCGCTTCGGAGACATCCTCATCTTCGGAGAGAATCCGCCCCTCGTAGGCGGGGAGTCCCATTTCCTCGTGACCGTGGTGGATAGCACGCGAGAGCCGCATCACATCGTCCCAGTGGTCGTAGAATGAGTCGTCAAACTCTCCGCCCTCCTGAACGAATTCGTGGAGATCGTGGGCCTTCTGTTTCAGCGAGTGTTGGTCGTAGCGACCGTTCCGCCGGCGGGGAAGAAACTCCTCGTCTTCGGCGTAAGCGATGAACAAGAGACGGTAGAGGAGAAAGAGCGCCATCTCGTAAGTCTGGTCGAGTTCCTCTTTCGTCGGGTCGTTGATGTCGCGTGCCTCGGCGATAGCCTCGGCGAGGTCGGGAATAACGTCGTCGTAGATGCGATTCCGGAGACGCCCACCGAGGTCAGCGGCGTACTCCTTCGAGTCCTCCATAATCTGATGAAGGGCACCGTCGTCGCGGAGGGCATTCGCCGAGAACAACAGCCAGAGGTACGCCGCCTTCTCGTCGGCCAGGAGGTTCGTGTTCACCTCGACGTACGTGTCAGTCCGACCGCGTGAGCCGAAGCCAGCCTCCGGGTTCGTCGTATAGAGACGAAGCGTGTCACCGCTACTCCCGATGACGTAGTCCAGATTTCGCTTATCGGCCTCATTGAGTGCGTACGCTACCGGCGACTTGTTGACGAACCGATCTTGTTTGCGGTCGAATGACTCGTCTTCCTGGAGGAACATAGCCACGGCCCGCTCGTGGCCGTCACTGGTATCCTTGAGGACGTAGCTCTGGTCGGTAAGCCGGTCTATCTCGTAATTCAGCCCCTTCACCAAGTCTCGCGGGTCGTCCGTGAGTGCCTGTTGAGCGCGTTCAGTAGCATCGTCCCAATCGTCGCGTTCGGGGACACCAACCCTGAGTTCGTGCGTCGATAAGAGGCCTTGGTTCCGTAGGCCCGCAAGTTCCTCGTCAAGCTGTGGGAGCGTGTTAGAAAGGAACGACTGAGCGACGTGTCGATCTGGCTTTTTCAGAGCGGCGTCACAGACGCGCTCAGCTTGGCCGCGGTCGACGTCACGAAACACGGGCGGGTCTTCGCCGCTTGGCCCACACAGGCCGACCTTGTCATCGTATAGCGCGACCACGAGAATCGGGTTGACCCGACCGCCTCGCCGGTCGGTGTAGGTTCGCTGGAGGAAATCCTTGTTCGGCCGTTCGCCGTGATCGACGACGACAATCTCTAACGCACTGGATCCTTCGCCTTGATAGAACTCAAATTCGGCGTCCGTCCTATCGTAAGACCAAGGACGACCATCGCGAGATTGGAGGAAACCTGAAGACATGTTTACACCAGTTGAGTGGACGGCTGATATAGTTTGGTGGTGAAACTCTAAGGCGGAGAGGCAATTGACCACATTTGTCGGGTGGGGAAAACCGATGAGAATCTTCCCTTGGTGACATCCTGATAGTCATCATTCATTCAATATATCGGTGATAGCCTATTCACCCTCTACTCTGGCGTACATACAGTCACCACTCTGTTGCCTGTACTTACGGTATCAGCTTACAGGTCCGAACAAGTAGCTATCGGAAAGCACTCTACAATTCCTTTCATTCGGTATACCTCTAGATGACAGTATGAATTTGTGAAGTGATGTTTGCGAAAGCCTCAGAAGCGGCATCAAGATCAGTAACCCCTGTACAAAGTAACTTCCCACTCGCAAATACGAGAATAATATGATCGGAGCCACGGTACACCAACGCGGGGAACTGTTCCGGCTCGTATTCCGCGGTATTCATCCCCAACTCAAGAGTAAGAAGTTCCAGCGGTATTGGTGAGCCGAAGTCGGTCGTAGCTACGATGTTGTTGATCTCGGTCGCTGGTTTGTAATCGAACTTCAGAATATCACGCATCACTCCATTTATTTGCTCAGTTTTATTGTTGAATTCTTCTATTGAGCCACATCCTGTAATAGAACAACGGCCAGATCGATAGAATGCGACATATGTATTATCAGGCGGAAACCGAGTTTGAAGCCAGTGGTTTTGCGATGGTTCGTACGTTACACTGGTGACATCCTCGCGTTCAGAGAACGTTTCCGCTAAGGCCGCAAGATCCAGCTCTTGCCGGTATGTGATCATACCTGAGACGTTGGCGATCTTCAGGTCAACCACTATTCTGTCATAACCATTGGTGGTAATAAGAGAAGCGGGTTTAGTAGTCACCTGGTATGAGCTACTGGCTACTAATCTACTGAGTTACGGCATCAGTGAAGCCCCATCATCCTGAGATCTCCACTCTTTTCTTCTGTTGATGGCATATCAGCGGTATGCCGTCGTTCCGTTCTACAGTTTCCGCCTGAGGGTGTCGACCGCCCCACTTTCGACGGTTAGAAACCAGACAGAAGGGTCCGAAGCGTCGGTGTTAGTGCTAATGTCTTCTGTCGAACCAGCGTAAAGGAACTCACCATCGTCCCAGTTCGGCCGCTCTGGATCGTGAAGGTGTCCAGACACTACGTAGTCGAAACCACCGAACGGCTTGCTGTTAATTTCGTCTAAGTCTACATCCGCACCGGAGCGGAACGGGACAAGTGTCTGGTGTAGCACGAGGATCGAAACCGAACTCATCAGTAAAGTTGGCACGTCCATCTCCTCAACCGAGAATTTCGATCCGGGCCGGTGATCGTAACCATAGACTTTCAGGTCATCTGTAATGTCTGAGCCCTCCATATCGAGGTGAGTTGCAACGCCTTGACGTTCCCATCGTTTGAGGAGACGAGTCCCACGATCGCACTCGTGATTTCCCAAGATATAGTAGAAATCAATACCGGCATCTTGCATCCGCTGGAACGCCGCATCAACAGTATTGCAATCCTCCTCGGTAGCGTAATCGTGAAACACGTCTCCAGTATGAAGTATGGAATCGGCGTCGTGGGCTATGGCAACCTCAATTGCCTGTTCGAATTTTCCAGCACAGTCAATCGATTGATGGGGCTTGCTGGGGTGTTTCTTTCGTCCAACGTGGCTATCGCCCATAACCATCAGACGACAATCCGGAGTGGAATCCACGCGGTCCGCGCCCCATTTGTCAGAGCTATGTAACTTCTTTTTCCGACCATTGTCCCACGTCTGTCCATACCCCTCCCGGATCACGTATTCCGCTCCTTCCACCCATTCTGTCAGCGGGTTATGCTTGTTCCAGATTTCCAGCTCAAACTGTTTCCCAGAGCTATCTTCTACAGTAAGTCGCCAATCTAACTTCTCATCATTGTGATGAACCGCTTCAACAACAGTTACCGAGATAGAGTCGAGATAAGAACGATCATCAATTGCTTCCCAAGAGGACATATCTAAAGAACCGCAACGGGACGTATCATCTTTCCGGAGAAGTTATTCGGGATCAGGCTTTCCTAAATAGAGATACTAACGTTAAGCCGTGTTTGATGGCATTCAGCTCAGAGATTAGCTATCCATCATCTCTCGAAATTCTTGCTTCAGTTCCTCGGCTCGCTCAAACCGGTCGTCACTCGTTGCCAACGCTTCTTCGGAGGCGACAGGGTCGTCGTTGACAGCCCGCTCGTAGGCCGCACTGTATCGCCACGTCGAAGCTCTCCGAATGAAGCTATAGTACTGTCCGAGTGTGCTGAACAACTCCCATGTCTCGGTGCCGTTTTCGTAGCTTTCGAGCTCGCTGTCAAGAGCTTCCTCAAGCGACTCGTAACTGTTCGTGGCTCGCTCGAAGTGCATCATTGCCCGCGAATAGTCGCTCGCCTCAAGGGCGTCGTTGCCCGACACGTACTGATCAACCGCCTCTTGTTCAGTCGACTCGTGTTCCTCCAGCCACGCGTTCACAACCTCGTCGGGACTTTGCTCATCCGTTGTTTCCGATGTACAGCCCGCAAACAGGATTGTTGAGCCGGCTACGGCCAGTACGTTACGCCGCGTTCGACCAGAGAGATCAGTCATCAGCAACCCTCCTGTTGGCGGCGTCGACGAACCCCTGTCTCCTGAGGTTCTTGCCCCACGTCGAGAGGAACTCACTCAGGTCCAGACCTGATTCGTCGTGCTCGTGGGCCAGCGGGTGCTGTGTGTACCTAACCGCCCGCCACTCGTCGTCGTCGATCATGAACACAACTTCGGGATCGCTCATCAGGTCGCCACGTTGCGTGTAGTAGTGCCCGACACTGAGACGACCATCCCCGATCTTCTCAATAGTCAAGTCTTCGAATCCGTCCACCGTAATCGTGTAGTTCTCGTTGACGTTCATCTCCGCAACCGATGGAACGCCCAGATTGCCCAGCATCTCCGAGATGGCGTCCATCAATCCAACACCTCCGCGCCTTCAGCGAATCGTTCAATCTCGCTCTTGCTCAGTGTCCAGCCGTTCTCTGGGAGTTCCGCGACAACGTTGCGTTTGAACCGTTGGTAGTGAGTTACCGCGAAGTGATCGTTGAATGCGTGAGCGAGAAGCGCAATAGCGAGTTGGGCGGGACCGCTACCCCCGTAGTTCCACTCGAAACCAGCCGGGCTCGCCGACAGTAAGTCGTACCGACAGTCCAACGGCTCGCCATCGACAGTGACAGTACATTCTTCACCAACTGGGGCGGTCCTGTCTCGCTGGCCTCGATAAATCGATTGACTGTCGTGGTCGCTTAACGTATCCTCGGCTGACAGGCCAGATGAAGTCGCCGAAGAGGTCTTTCTTCGGGTCAACCCCTGGGTATCGGGGCTCATCGGGCCACCTCCACTATCCGGTCCAGGGCATCCCGAAGCTCGTGGGCGGTATCCGTGAGTTCTTGAGCCTGAGTTTCAAGCTCGGCGGCATTCGATTCGAGATTGTCCGCCGCCTCGATGAGCTCTGTCTCAAGCGTCTCGACGTCAACCTGACCGACCTCTATCCGTACACGTCGGATGTGCTTACACTCGGAAACAGACTCACGGTACTCGAAGTCCGGACACGTACACGCGGGTTCTCGAAGGTCGACGGTATACTCGGAACCACTCTGAGTTGTGACAGAGAACAGTGATTGTGCCTCCTCGATGACGGTCATATGTTCCGTGGCGGCCCGGAGAGTCCGTGGCCCGATGTCAGGCTGGACTGATTCCGAAGACATCAGACATCACCTCTGTCGTCCTGGACGGGCACCCAGTAGGGCTCGTTGCTGTCGAACTTCTCGACCCGCTTGAAGTGAACATCCTCGTCGGCGAGATCGATTGCTTGCTTCGCCGCCGACAGCGTCAGGGTGCCGGTTCGGAACGTGTAGCCTTTTTCCAGTACGCTGGGGTCAGTCGCCATTCGTACGTCGACGACCGGCCCGAACCGTCGCTTGTTCACACAGCCAGCCCGGGAACTCCACGGCCCTTCGAGCGTGACCTGTTCACCGTCGACGGTCGTAATCTCGAACGACCGACCGGAGAAGCCGCCGTCATTGCCGTCACCGCTCCAGGCGAAGTATTCGACGTACCCGTTATCGATGGCTGTCCACAGACTGTCTTCGTGCTCGAACCGGAGCTCAGACCGTTCTGGAGTTTCGTCAACGAGGACTTCCAGCCGGGGATCATTTCCGACGTCTTCCCGCCAGTCAATCTGGGCGTCGAGAATGTTCATCGCCGATCACCGTCACACTCGACTGGAAGATCACGCTTGCTCAGAACCTCGACGCCGCACTCGATACAGCGGAGGTATCGCTCCAAGTACTCGGTCTGACACTCATGTCGGCGCGAAGGGTCAGGATGCTTTCCAGGTACCCACTCGCTTTTGTCGATCACGAGGTGAGCGTCGACGTGTCTCGCTTCAGGGTGGTTCGGTGCCGATGCGCTTATTCCGTAGCTGTCGCTATCTGACATTGGGTTCTCGTCTCCACGGGTAACCCACAGAATCGGTGCTACTACACCGATTTTTCTCCTCAAACCAGTTGTTTGAAGCTGTAGCTGGGGTTTTCCGTGTTTAGATATACGCGGGGATAGGTGTTAAGTGTTTACTTTCTGTAACTAATGAATCAAGATACTACGGCCAGTTTTTCTTTTATGTCCTTGTTTGATGGTATATCTGAGATGTGTGAGTAACTCGGACTGTATTCCAAACCGTGATACGCGTTAACACTAATGCTCTATGTGGCAAGTCGCCTTACTAATTCGTTAATATGCCACCTTGCCAAGTATAGAGATATTGTTAACTCACCACATAAAATAGTCCGAAGGACCGTTTCCCGGGCACTCAGGGTTGATGGCATTCAGCGGTTGGTCTGTTGATGACTCCGGATTTGTGGTTAGTTTTCGGGGTGGATTCGAAAATGGCCGTGGGGATTGAGGGTGTCGATACCTGTATCGAACCACTCTTTCTTCCCGTTGAATCCGGTTATGCTGTCGACAGCATTCAGGTCCCGAAGGGTGTAGAGATGCTTCCGGACAGTACGTTCACCGTTACCGGTTTTCTCTTGAATTTCAGCCTTGGAGACTGATTCGTTGTTCTTGAGGACTCTCTTTGTTTCCTCGATCTTGTCACTCCACTTCTGTGGTCGCTTACTCACGACTTTACGGGGAATCCAGTCGGGAATGCACGCTGTGTAGACGTAGATGTCCGCCCCAGCGATGTCGTCCTTCCGACCAGCACGGAAGATGGCCTGTGCGACTTCGCTGTGAACCATATGGTGGTAGTACCGGTCGCCAATCTCGCCGTAGCTCTTGTCAACACCGTACTTGCCGTTGCTTTCAATGGCGTAGCCGTCCAAGGCCGCGAGCTGTTGGATGGCACGGTTGCCAGGGTGGAGCGAGCCGAGTACCGCAAGGAGCGTTTCATCCTCGAGTTCGCTGTGGGAACGCACTTTCCCGAGGTGAAGTTCTTTGTTGTCCACGTATTTGCCGTGGATGATGCTTTTCTTAGCCTGGAGACTTGTGATAGTCGGGACCATCCGGTCGTGGTGCTCACTAATTTCGTGGAGGTAGCCGTTGAACTTCCATCGAGAGACATTTTTCGCCTTCGCTGAGAACGCCGTTGTTTCCTCGGTAAGTTGGGTGATCTTGTAGCCGAGGGTATCACGAACGAACTCAGCACGTTCTTCGTCGGTCATAAAGTCCTCGTCGTAGTCGAGCTCACGTCCGAGGCGACCCTCCCAGATTTCCGGGGTTGGTGTTCCGTCCATAGCGATGGCCGCCCACGCACTCGTGAGGGCTTCGGGAGGGTTCCGGATGGTGACCGATGGTTCGTCCCTGTCTTTGCCCTCGTCGTGGAGGAGTACCTTCTTTCCAATCTCCGTACGGCGAAGCCCTGTGTCCGTCACTTCATCGTTCTCGACGGGCTTACCGTTGAGCACAGCCAGCGTGAGGAGTGGAGAATCGGCACGACCGCCCTGATTCGAGTAGCCGATGTCCGGATCGACCAGGAGCTCACGATCCATAATGATCTCAATCCATTCCTCTCGCTGTTCATCGTCGGCACGGATCAGGTCATTCTTTGACCCAGCGTCGATGTCCGAGTGGTGCTCAAGGAACGTAGAGATAGCCGCCGTGTAGACGCTCTGGCTGACAGTGTACTCGAAGGCCCCGCCAGCATCCTCGTCGAACAGCACAGCACGTTCTTCGACATAGCTCAAGATGTTGGCGTGGACTGGGTGACCGATTAGGAGCTCGTAGTCCTCAGCGTCGAAGTCGCACGCGGCCGAGTATTCACACTTGCCATCGTGCTGGCACGGAATCTTGTCGCCCATAAACTCGTGGATGATGCTCGGGGGAACGAGCTGGCGTTGAAGTTCCGCCATCAGTTCGGACCACTTCAGGTCCATCCCGGAGACTTCCTTGCCGTCGTGCTCACCCTTGGCGGTAGGGCACCAACGATTGAAGACGGGAAGCCGCTTGATATTTTCAGGTTCGAGACCGGCCTCAATGGCGTACTCCTCGATCTGTTCACGGGTGTCGATTTGCTTCGTGAACACGGTGAGGGGATAGTCGACGTCGTCGTCAGCCGGGAGGTTGCCCGCACTCCACGTCTTGCCGAGCGTCATCAGAATAGGAAGGAGGTGATTTCCGCCTTGGTTGATGGCATCCTTGATGGTGTTGTAAGACTTGTTTCGCCACTCCTGAAGGGCGTCCACTTTGGCGGAGGTTGGGGTCTGTTCAATTCTCGACATCCAGAGTTACTCGTCCAGCTCAGTAAGCTTCCGTTCGCGTTCGACGTGATAGCCTATAGCGTCATCAGCGAGGTGAGAGAGCTTCGCGTCAGTCCGTTCGAGGAACATCTGGTGAATATCGTCGATGACGATGGTGGTTCGGACATAGTCATTTTCTGGACTTCGCCGTGCGTCTTCTGACGGCATCTCTCGTTCATCGTTGTTGATTGCCTCAATGTGTTGTCGGACGGCTCGGGAGAGCGACAAGGCACTTCCGTCTATGAATTTTTTGTGCGAAGTTTGGATGTTGATTGTCTTCTGGATCATCTTCCTTGCATAACATTATGCAATACCCGTTCAAAAAGTTTCTGTATGGTGATATATCAGGTTACTGGTTTCTCTGAGTTACTTTCATCGAGATACAAACCACCTGTTCGAGGATATACGAGTAGTTCGATACCACTCAATACAAAACCAGAACTGACGATTCTGGGATATATATCGTCTATACAATGACAGACGGCGTACGGCTGGATATGTCGAATAATCGATTCAGATCGTAGAACATTGGTAATGAGATGTACGTAAGTTTGTGGTCTCGTCGCCACCAATCAGCTCACTAATCCGAGCTGACATGCCATCACCCGTATCGTCCAGTACCACGATAGCGGCGAACCTCCCTACATTTTGAGTTTCAGCGGGTCTTTGTAAAATTGGTCGGGGGGTGTCAAAGGCCTTTACCGGGGCGTTTAGGGGCGTCGAAGTTTGGGGGACAACGTCACTTGGAGTCGAGTGTCTCCTGTTCGAGGTTCGGCTCCTCCCACGGATCATCGAAGTCGACTGTGCTGAGTGCGTGATCAAATTCCTCGTGGGTGAACTCCGCGCTGGTATCGTCGGCTTGCCCCACAAGTTCCATATTGATGCTCTTGTACCGCCGTTCGAGATCACTCATCGAATCAGTCCGTGACGAATGGATCAAAAAATGGCCGTAGCCGCGATTTTTTCCCGAGCCAATCGACGTGTGCATATCGAAGGCAACATCGTGTTGACCATCCGGATTGAGTTCGCCAACGGGGAAATCGTATCGTGGCTCACGGCCTTCTTCAGCGGCGGTGACACGCTCCTCAGCAATTCGCTCGAAGGTGTTATTGAGATAGTCACATAGTCGGCTGGATTGTGCCTGGGCACATACTACGGCCGCTCTGAGGGCACAGACACGTCCCCGCTCGTTCTCAGCGGACCAACTGTCGACGACATCTACTTGTCCCGTTCCGAGTTGATAGAGAGATCGGACCTGTGAGGTCACGTCGCTCTCAATACTGGTGTCTTCGGTCGCTATCGTTAGAATCCGCTTCCAGAACATATTGTCGTATCCCGACCTAACGAGCTCCCAGGCGGCCCACGCCGAGGCTTCTTTGTCTGACCGCCTCACTGATTTTTGTAGCAACGAACTCACGTCAAAGATATTGTATCGGGCATCGGTCTGAAACCGTCCAGTGGGATCACCATCATCCCCTACATTCTTTGTTGCCTGTTCGCCCTCCTCGCTTTCCTCTAACTCTCCATCTTCGCCGAAGCGAAGTTGATCGCTGGACTTGTCAGTCACGGGTATTCCCAAGTAAAGATAGGACATATAAGATAATAAACCTTTACTAATTGATACAATTGGCGAAAAATGTGATTTCGGTCGTCGGATGTCAAGGGACAACTACCTTCAATACGTGGTCTGATAGCTAAGTAAGATGGCTCTCGCTGACAATCAACAGCTAACTCGCGTCTGGGATGCATTCGAGGAAAACGAATACCGGATGCAAGATAGCCAGGGTGATATTGTCGATATGGAGACGGCCGATGAGCGCCGACGTGATCGACTCCCACGTCTCCGGGAGCTTATCGACGAGTTCCTTAATGAGAATATGGCGCTGGGTGAGTTCAAGTCGGAGATTGATGGGCAAAACAAGCGATTCCCATACTGGGGATTCAAAGGTATGAACGGGATGATGTTCTTCAATATGCTCTATAGTTCCGCTGGCGAAGGTCGGCGGGACGAGCTTGCTGATCTTCTTCGTAACCTCATCCAACCACCAGAAGACGAAAGTGCGGCTAAAGAGAAAATTCGTACCTTGGAAGGGTTCGTCGAGCGGCTTCGCAATGAGGTGGATGACCTCAGAAAGGCACCTCGACCCGGGTCAATCCCGTACTTTCTCTCGTACTTCTGGCAAATTCACGACCCTGACCGATACCCTATCTATTACACGTCGATGGTGAACGCGCTCTCTGATCTTGCACTCTGGGAGCCGAAAGACGACCTCGCTGATAGCTATGCTGAGTTCTGGGAATTAAACGAAGAGATGCGAGAATCGTTGGCTGACTACACAGGGAGAGACGTACATCTGTGGACCGTTGAGCATGTCTTCTGGTACTGGCAACAGCGCGACGAGTTCGACGAAGATGACGATGATGAGTCGGGGGAGACAACACACCAAACCCTCCCAGATAGCTACACACCGCCGATTGTGTCGATTCTCCCAGACCTTGCGGACAACACCGAGGAGATGGAGGAACTTGCCGAGGAGACAGGTAATGCCGTTGAAACACTATTCGAGAATCGTCTGGCGAAGTGCCTCCGAATGATCGGATTCGAGGTTGAGGAACTCGGCCAGGGGATGGGCCGCAACCCCGACGGTGTTGCCAAAGACCGGATGCACAACTACGCAATCATCTACGATGCGAAAGTCCGTCGCAATGGGTACAGCATTAACACCGGAGACGAAAGACAATTTCAGGACTACATCAACAGAGAGGTTCCGACACTACGGAATCAGGGTTTCCGTAATATCTATTTCGCGGTCATCTCAGGTACGATCTCTGATGAAAGCCAAGAAGCGGTTCGGACTCTCAAGATTACGACGGACATTCAGGAAGTCAGACTTGTCGAAGCCGACGCACTTCTGGCTCTACTTGAGAATCGATTGCGTGATCCGATGTTTAGCCTTGGTCCGGGCGATGCCAGCGGGCCGGGGATTCAGGACTTTTTTGCTGAGAGTGGTATCCTCTCCGCCGCCGACATCCGCGAGGAACTTGGCATCTGATAAAATAACACCATCCCCCCGATGAGCAATCACCTTCTTAGCGAAGTCTTTCCTCACTTTTTCCTAAAACCTACTACGGCCCGCAACCGCCTTCAGCGTACTATTCGAGCCGTAATTTCCCTAACTGATTTCGATCTGGTTAGTGTATCCGAACTGTGTTCGTGGCGGACACCCATGAGCTATGTAGTGAGCGCCGATTAGATCACATTCGACCTCCCCACGCTTGTGAGATGCGTCAAGATCGGTCCGTGATGAGTATGAAAAGAGTGCATCGCCCCCGTAGGTACTTTCGTGCTTGTAGAGACGCCTACTGATGTTTGAACTCTCACCAATATACGCAAGCGGTGGTGCATCTCCCTCATACCATATCCGGTAGAGGCCAACATCAGACGGATCAGCATCGAGGCGGTCAGCCAACCGATACGGCTCCGACCAATCGCTTGCCATCCAGTTCGGATCGGTTACAGTCTCGAAATTGACCCACGGTTCGGGAGAACGTCCAAGCTCGGCATTTGGTTCATTCTCCCCGTTGTTTAATGATCCACCGCGCACGCCACCGCTTCGGTACGAGGATTGCTGATAGCCGGAGATGATTCGCCCGAAGTTAGCCGGCGGACTTTCTCCAGCTTCCAAGCGATACGACGCGATGAGCGCGGCTTCCAAACCCTTGCGTTGCTGATCGTCAGCCGCATATTCCGGCGTCGTGTAAGAGAGTTCGAACCCTGGGCCATCATCATCACGAATCGCCCACAGACAGGGAGCGGCGGTATGCGGATCGCGGAACGGCATCTCCGAATCGTGGACACGCCTTGCCAGCGCCCGAATACGATGCTGTGTGTCTCCTGACTCGCCGATGTAACTGAGTCCTTCTCGGTTCTGGTGCCGTACTCGATAGAGTCCAGGGGCATCAGGGGCGGTAGCGAGAGTATCAGCGTCCAAGTCCATCCACGGAGACCACTCGACACCACCCCACTCCGGGCCGTCGTAGTCTCGCCAACAGACAGGGGGCCGTTGTACCATAGAAACCTATACCGCCCGTTCTGATCCACAACACTTCAATCGACGGGAAAAACGGCTCACAAGAGACGCGAAAGGAATCACCCAGAGGCTCCGGCCGGGCTGTGGTAGCCCGTTACTCACCCTTTCGAAGTGAGCGTCACCAGATTTGTTCAGCGGCGTCGTTCCGCGTTTCCGCGTCTGAGTGAAGATACTTCATCGTCGTCGTGACGCTCTTGTGGCGAAGTTGCTCCTTCGCGTGGTGCGGACCGATGTGATTCGCCCAGTATGTCGCAACCCCGTGACGAATCGCGTACCACGTTATGTCTTTGTGATCTGGGATAGGAAGATCACCGTCGTCGACGAGCCGACTCAGTAGGTAGTTACATGACTTCGAACTGTACGTAGTCCCTTGCTTCGTGAGCCAGAGCTCGTCCCGACCACTGTACTTGTCGTACGTTGCTCGTTCTTCTAACCATCGTTCAAGTACTCTTGCTGTGCGTCCCTTGATCGAACAGTTCCAGTGAGCTTCGTTCTTTGTGGACTCGTCCTTGGGGATGTTGAGCTCGTTGTTCTCAAGGTTAACCCAGTCTGTGGTAGCTCGGCCTACTTCGATGGGACGGAGTCCAGTATCAAGCGTTACAGCGATGATCGACGGTTCTTTCCAAGAGTTGGCCTGTTTGAATTGCTCAGGGCCGACCTCTGACTTTGGTACACCGAGTCGCTGAGAGACGAACGTCTTCAGCCGGTCACGCTCCTCAGAGGACATATCGCTATGGTAGCTCTTGATCGAGTTGTATTCCAGCGCCGCCTGATAGAGTGGCTTGAACGCGGTTCGGCGAAGATAGTCGCGTTCATCCCCGGTTGCTTGACTCAGTTCCGGCTTCGGTTCCCAGTCGTAATCCGTTCCGTGGATGTGGTTCTGGTACTTGAATAGCCGCTGGACAGCTTTCCCGTAGTGAAGTACGCTTGAATCAGCCATCCCATCTGAGCGGTTGAGGAGGCGGATAAAGCGGTCAGCGTGGTCGGGAGTAAACTCTGTCGTGTAGGCGTCTTCGTCTTCCCAGAGCCACCTGAATACGATTTCGAGCTTGTAGTGCGTCGACTGAAGGGTACTCTGTGCGAGGCCCTGGCCTTTCTCTGGGTGTTTCCCGTACGAGCCGAGCCACGAAAGTACCTCCTGTTTGAAGTCGCGGTAGTCGTCGACCATGTTGAGCCCGTATGCTTCGAGGTCTTCGCGTGATCGTTCACTAATGAGCGGGAAATCGAGTTCCACTGGTTCCGGAGCCGATGGAAGGCTGTCCTGAGGGGTGCCATCACCGGCGGGGAGGTTGTCCAGCGGATCGGGCTGGTTGGTCACCCGCGCACACCTCGATTTGTCTGTGTGCCATGACACTTTATCGAATCGCAAGACGGCGCGGCTGTCGGGTTGTAGCGTTTTCGTACGTTATTGGACATCGTTTGGCTCTCCTGAGAAGGGCGAAATCAGCCGAGAGAGCCTGTAAGGCCGCTGAAGCCTAGGCCGGAATTTGAATCCGGGGTCTCGTCCTTACCAAGGACGCGCTTTACCGCTAAGCTACCCAGGCGCGCGTCTTCTCCTACCGCGGTTTCGTCTTTAGTGGTTTCGATTCGCCCCGGCGTCAGGCATCCGTTCCCGTGCCCCGTGCCGCCTCCGGTTCGACGACGCTGTCGGCGTAGCCGGCGAGACGGTCCGCCGTCGACCCGCCCAGCAGCTCCGCCGCCGCCGGGAGCGCCCCCTCGTAGGAGCGGGCGAGATCGCCCGTGAACGCCAGCAGTTCCTCCGAGGGCGTGGCGTCGACGGCAGCGGCGCCGGCGACGACCGCGAGTTCGAACACGTCGACCTCGAGGTTCCGGTCGATCGGGCCGGTCTCCTCGGCGGTCTCGCGGGCCGTCTGGTCGCGGCCGAAAGTCCGGACGGTCTCGACCGCGCGATCGGCGGCCGGCGTGCGGGCCAACAGCGAGAACCCTCGCGAGACGAGCACGTCGGCCGCGACGACCGAGAGGTCGGCCTCGATGTCGGCGTCGGGGTCGGTCGCCCACGGCTCGTCGTGTGCCAACTGGCGGGTTAGCGAGAGCCCCTCGTAGATCAGCTGTACGCCGGCTGCCAGTTCGCCGAGTGCGGCCACGTCGGTCCCGGCGTCGAACGCGCGAGCGGTCGCGAGCGTCAGCGCGCCCGGCGCCATCGACGCCGTTGCCAGCCGCTGGTCGAGCGTCTCACGGAGGGGATCGGGCTCGATCTCCCCCAGCGCGTTCCGGGCCGAGCGGCGGGCCACGGCGGCGTCGTCCATCGTGTAACGGAAGCCGCGGCGAAGTCAAAGGCCTTTGGAAAGCCCACCAAAGCGCCAGCAACGACGGACAACACTGTCAGCCCGTCCGCTCGCCCCGACCACCCGATAGCGAAGGGTTATGGGCGACCAGTTCGGTGGTGGGGTATGGTCGAGTGTGAGTACTGTGGGGCGGCCTTCGACGACGAGGAGGCCTACCTCGAACATCTCGGCGACGAGCACGCCGGGGAACTCGGGCCGATAGACCAGCGCCGGGTCGAGTCAGCGCAGGACGACGAGGAGAGCGTCCCGATCGCGGGGCTGCTCTCCGGCGTCGCGGTGCTGTTCGTGCTCGTCGTCGCCATCTGGTTTTTCTTCCTGAGCGGCGGGAGCGGCGTCGAGGGCGTCGACGCGGAGCCGACGGGCATGGAGGACGACCCGCTCGACGAGCGCGGCGACGACGAGTGGATCTCGCAGGTCGAGACGTTCGAGAGCAACGGCGCCGAGCACCAGTCGGGGGCGGTCGACTACGAACGCGTGCCGCCGCTCTCGGGGACCCACTGGGCCGGGACGGTCGCGGCCGGCTTCTACACCGAGACGCCGCAGCTGGAGGAGCTCGTCCACACGCTGGAACACGGCGCGGTCGTGATCTACTACGACCCGGCGAACCTGACCGACGAGGAGGAGGCCAGCTTGCGAGCGTGGGGCTCGAACTACCAGGGAACCTGGCAGAGCGTCGTCGTCGCCCCGAACCCCAACGACGATCCCCGCGGCGACTACGTGGTGACGGCGTGGACCCACCGACTCGTCCTGGAGGACTACGACGCCGAGGCCGTCCACGCGTTCGCCTCGGAGTACCTCGGCCGTGGGCCGGAGAACCCGGTCCGGTAGCGAAACCGGGCCGCGGTCACTGGTTCACTCGCTGAGCGAGAGCCCCGGCGACGGCGGCATCGTGCGCTTGTGCGCGCTTCCGTCGACCAGTTCGACCACGCGATCGACGTGGTCCTCGCTGACGCCGTCGACGTAGCGGACCGTCGCGGCCTTCGACAGCGGGCCGTCGACGTGCAGCGCCAGCACGGCGTCGAGGTGGTCGTAGTTCAGCCCCATCTCCTCCTCGTCGGTCTGGCCCGCCCACATCTCGGCGGTCGGGGTCTGCATCACCAGCTCGTGGGGCACGCCGACGTGAGCCGCGAGTTGGCGGACCTGCTGTTTGTAGAGGTCGCCGATGGGGTTGCAGTCGACGGCCTGGTCGCCGTACTTCGTAAAGTAGCCGGTCATCGCCTCGCTGCGGTTGCCGGTCCCCAGCACGATCCGGTTCTCGACGTTGGCGACGTAGTAGTTCATCACCGCCCGGGTGCGGACGCGGACGTTACCCGCCGCGGTCCGGTCGTCGACGCCCTCCGGGAACGCCTTGTCGAACTGCTCGGCGATGGGCTCGATCTCGATCACGTCGTACGGGATCCCCAGCGACTGGGCGACCGCCTCGGCGTCGCTCATCAGCTCGTCGTCGCTGACGCGGGCGGGCATGGTGAGCCCGTGGAGCCCCTCCTCACCCAGTGCCTCGACGGCGAGGTAGGCGGTGAGCGTGGAGTCGATGCCCCCGGAGAGCCCCAGCACGGCCCCCTCGGCGCCGGCGGCGTCGACGGTGTCCTCGATGAACGAGACGATCTCCCCGCGGGCGGTTTCGAGTTCTTCCTCCGAGAACCGGAGGTCGAGCGGCGCGTTCTCGGTCAGAACGTCTTCGGACATATGCGGTGGTTCTGCCGCCGCCGGCAAATAGCCACGGCTCGACCCGGGGCCGGTGGACGCGCGTCCGGTTCCGGCGGCGTCGACGCGGCGGGGGTGGCGGATTCCGAAACCGACTTACCGGAGGCTGGCGTTCTGTCGGATACGAGCGCCGTTGGTCCAGTGGTAGGACAGTAGCTTCCCAAGCTACCGGCCCGGGTTCAATTCCCGGACGGCGCACTCCTTCCCTGCGGTCAGTCGTGCGCCCTCCGTAGTCTCACTCGCTCGGCCTTCGGCCTCGCTCGCGAGACTCCCGGACGGCGCATTTCTGCTCACCGCGCTTTCTTGTTCTCGACTGTCGAACTCCGCATATGAATACCGTCTACCACGTCTCCGACGTCGACGCCTACCGCGTCGCCGAGCCGAAAGTCCGGAACCTCCTCGACGACGAGACCCT
Organism: Halolamina pelagica; assembly: GCF_900115675.1. GTDB lineage: Archaea > Halobacteriota > Halobacteria > Halobacteriales > Haloferacaceae > Halolamina > Halolamina pelagica. The sequence goes on from NZ_FOXI01000003.1 coordinate 259,496, forward strand.
CGACGTCGACGCCGTCACGGTCGTCGTCGACCGGCCCGCGGTCATCGACGCCGCGGCGGGGGACCTTCAGGAGACGAGCGACGCGCTGGTGGAGATGGGCGCGACCGTGAAGTTCTGTTCGAACGCTGCGCAGGGCGCCGATGCTGGCGAGGCTGATTTCGGCGATGGCGTCGAGTTCGTCTCCTCCGGCGTCGGGGAACTGACGCGACTACAGACGAACGGCTGGGCGTACATCCGGCTTTAGCTGTCGTCGCCGCCCGGCGGGTTCAGGTCCCGCTGGAACTCGTCGAAGACCTCCAGATCGTCGGGGAGGTCGTACTCGATCCGACGCTGCTCCTTGTTGCGTTCGAGTCGGTCTTCCATCGGTTCGGCCACGTCCTCCCACCCCGGCTTGATGCGCACCGACTTCGCCGGCTGCCCGACCGCGACGTGGTGGGCCGGCACGTCGCCGTCGACGATGGCTTTCGCGCCGACGACGGAGTTCTCGCCGAGCTTCGAGCCCGCGCGGACCATCGTGTCGTACGTGAGGCGAACGTCGTCCTCGACGATCGTCCGGTAGTTCTCCACCTCGGTCTGGTCGACGATGTCGTGGTCGTGGCTCAGGACCTGCGCGGAGTCCGAAATCGAGACGCGGTCGCCGATCTCGAGGGCGCCGCGGTCGTCGAGGTGTACGTCGTCGTGGACCACCACGTTGTCGCCGACGCGGATGTTGTGGCCGTAGGTGAACGTGATCCCCTTGAAGAAGCGGCAGTCGTCGCCACACTCCTCGAACAGGTGGTCGGCGAGCATCCCCCGGAACCGCAGTGCGAACTCGACGTTGTCGGCCATCGGCGTCGCGTCGAACTGCCGCCAGAGCCACTGGAGGTGTTTCGAGCGCTGGAAGCGGTCCTCGTCCTTCTCGGCGTAGTACTCCGACTCGAGGGTCGCGTTACACGGGTCGTACCCCTGCAGGCGGACGCGCTCGGCCGGGGTCACGTCGCCGCCCTCCTGCCAGCGTTCGTAGGCGTCGCGGTCGCCGAACAGGTCGACCAGCACGTCCTGCACCACGTCGCACGTCTCCTCGTCGGAAGCGAGCCGCTCGTCGACCTCCTCGATGAAGGCGTCCACTCCTGCCTCGGTGTCCGGCGGGAGCGAGGCGTGCCGTTTAGTCATGCACGGAGACTGGAGTGGCGCGGGCATATGGGTTCGGGTGTTCACATGCCGTGCAAAACCCGTCGGGCGGGGGCGTCCGTGGGGACGCCCGACCCGGCGACGGCACGCGGAAACGACGAAAAACCGCCCTGTCGGTTGTTCAGGCCAGGAACACGTGTCGCGGCCGGTCCGCAAGCACGTCCCGTCCCCACTGGACGGTGTCACGGAACGCGTCCGAGCGGAAGAACTCCATCGCGTCCTCCTGGGAGACCCACTGGCTCGCGATGAACATGTCGTTCTCGTCCGCGCGGTTCATCATCAGGTCCGTCTCCATGTGGCCCTCCATGTCGTCGAGCAGGTCGCCGACCGTGTCGAACTTCTCGACGAACTCCTCGTGGTAGTCGGGCTTGACGGTGTAGAACATCCCCATCGTGCCGAAGCCGGACTCCTCGCCGGCCCGGGAGACGACGCCCGGCAGGTCCGAGAGGAACCCCGCCGCGGTCTCGGCGGCGCTGGCGGTGTCCCAGATGCTCACGACCGCGACGCGGTCGGTGTAGGTGCCCTCGTAGACGGCGGTCTTGACGTGGGTGTCGTAGTGCTCGAAGTTGCCCCGGAGGCCGTCGACCTCGTCGGCGACCTCGTCGGCGTCGGCATCGCTGTAGAGCACCGTCGCGTACACGTCCTCGCCGTGGGGCTGGCCGGCGTAGATGTCGAGGTCCTCGAGTTCGCCCCGGATGTCACCCTCGTCGGCGTCGTCTTCGCCGTCGCCGTGGTCGTGATGGCCGTCGCCATCGCCGTGTTCGCCATCGCCATGGTTGTGGCCCTCATCGCTCTCGGCGTGGTGGTGGCCCTCGGTGTCGCTGGTCGGCACCGTCTCGCCGCGCAGGTACGCGCCCAGGTCGGCGGGCGGGAACCGCCGGCCGACGAAGAAGGAGCCGAACTCGCCGTACTTCGAGGTGGCGTCGTCGAAGCGGAGCTCGTAGACGATGTCCTTGATGTCGGTCGCGTTGCCCGCGAACAGGGTCACGCCCCACTCCCAGTCGTCGAGGCCGAGCGAGGAGGAGATGATCTGGTCGACCTTCCCGCCCCACTTCCGGGCGGTCTCGCCGTGGCCGGCCATCAGGTCCGCGCGCTCGTCGAACGGCAGGTCGTACCAGTTGACCTCCTCGCCGCGGCGCTTGTCCATCGGGTAGAAGCAGACGTACTCGTCGTCGGGCAGCTCGGGCTTGATCTTCCCCTCGATGTACTGCTTCAGCCCCTCGTCGACCTCCTCCTCGTCCTCCGAGAAGTAGGCGTCGGAGACGTAGCCCGAGACTTCGGTCACCGAGACGTAGGCGGTAGCCTGCTCGGTCACCTCGCCCAGCGCCGTGCGCTCGAACCGGCGCTCGGCCGTCGAGAGGTGGTCGAGGCTGGGCCGGAGATGCAGGATCAGCAGGTCGGCCTTGTCGCCGACGACGCTGAACACCGCCGAGGTGCCCTCCTCGGCGTCGACGACGTCCTCGTGGTTCTGGAGGTAGTCGACGCCCTCGGAGATCGTGCGCTCCCGCTCCCGCTCGGGGGCGTCGCGCCAGGCGTCCCAGTCCACGTCACGGAAGTCGTGGAGGACGAACCATCCCTCTTCGGTCTGCGGTGGCTCGGTCATACATGCCGTTGGGAACCGGGGGGCTTGGGCGTTGCGTGTTAGCGCGCTTGCACGCGTGGGCGCGGCCGAGCGCCCGCCACGCGTCGCACGGACGGCCGCGTGCGACGCTGAAGCGCCGACTCTCGAACCGAAACCCTTTCGAAGAGCCTCCACGGTACGCTGAACGATGCGGAAGAGCGGCCCCCCGAAAGGCCTCATCTCGTACATCGTGCTCGAACTCCTCGAGGAGAAACCCCGTTACGGCTACGAGATCCTCAAGGAGATCGGCGACATCAGCGGCGGACACTGGGAGCCCTCCTACGGATCGGTGTACCCGATCCTCTACAAGTTCGAGGACAACGGTTGGGCCGAGCGGATCGAACGCGAGGACGAGCCCGACCGGAAGTACTTCGAGCTCACCCCCGAGGGCGAGGAGGAACTCGCGGAGAAGCGCGTCGAGACTGGCGCCAAGGCCCGGGAGTTCGCCGACGTGATCCTCGGGTTCTACCACGTCTACGTCGCCTTCGCCACCGACGAACGCTTCGACGTGGAACAGCCCGCGGAACACTGGCGCTTCGACGAGACGTTCTCCCGGTGGATCTGCGAGCAGGTGGTCCGCCACCACGAGTACTACTTCGACGACTTCGAGCGCATCGAGGACACCCCCGAGGAGTTCTACGAGCGGATGAACGTCGAGGAGGACCCCAACTAGCGTCGACGCCCGCGCCACCGAAAAGGACGGTTCTCAGCTCAGTTGAGCAGTTGCGGCCCGAACACCACGAGCAGCAGCGAGGCCAGCATCGCCAGCCCCACGCTCGTCGTCACCGCCCGCGTGGCGGCGTGTTTGTCCTCGATCGGGAGCCGCGAGACCACCGCCTCGACGCAGGCCCGGAGGATCCGCCCGCCGTCGAGCGGGTAGCCGGGGATGCAGTTGAAGAAGGCGAGGTTGAGGTTGATCCACCCGGTCCAGAACAGCAGGTTCGCGAGCAGGAACACCCCGCCACCGAGCGGTTCGAGCGGCCCGGTCACCTCGTAGAAGTTCCGGTTGACCGCGACGAAGCCCGCGAAGTTGTACTGGGCGCCGCCGACGGCGCCGATGAAGGGGAGCAGCAGGATCACCAGCGTCGCCCCGATAAGCGACCCCCCGCCGATCGCCGTCTCGCCGCCACCGGTCAACAGCCCGAGGAACTCGGCGGCCGGGTAGCTGTCGACGCCGAGACTGCTCGTCTGGATCCCGCCGTAGCTCGCGAGCGGCGAGATGCCGAGGTAGCCGCCGGCCTCGCCCTCGCGGTAGTCAGCGGCGAGGGTCACCGTCTCGGTCCGGCGCTCGCCGTCGACGACGGCCACGACCTCGATCGGCTCGCCCGCCTCACGGCCGTCGAGGGCGGCGGTCACGTCGGCGGGCGTGTGCGTCGACTCGCCGGCGATGCTGAGCACGGTGAAGGAGTCCTGCGCCGGGAAGCCGGAGGCGTTGAGCGGGTGGTCCTCGGCCGAGCCGCCGACGCCCGGAAGGTCGGGCGAGGTCGCTCGCACGATCACACCCATCGGCGCGGTCGTCGTCCGCCCGTCGTCGGTCCGGAGTTCGACGACCGTCCGGTTCCCGATCGCCTCGCGGAAGCCGCGCTCGGTGCGGACCTCCGTGCCGTTGACGGCGGTGATCGTGTCGTTCACGTCGATCCCCGCCGCGCCCTCGCGGTCGAACGGCGACCCGCCGTGGAGTCTGGTGACGAGCAGCGACCGCTCGACGGTCGTCTCGGTGCCGTCGCCCAGTCGGATCGTCACCTCGCCCGCGGTGCTCGTCGCGAGGTAGGCGTCGAGTTCGCTGGCGTTCCCGATCTCCCGGTCGCCGGCCATCACGATCCGGTCCCCGGGCTCGATGCCGGCGTCGTCGGCTGGGGAACCGGGTGGGACCCCCCCGATCGCGGCGCCGGAGGCGACGCCGATCGAGCCGACGACCGGCCCGAGCAGCAGGGCGAAAGCGAGGATCGTGATCGCGTAGTTGTTCGTGACGCCGGCGGCGAACATCCGGGCGCGGGCGCCGCGGTTGGCCGTCCGCTGGCTCTCCTCGTCGGGTTCGACGAACGCGCCGATGGGGAGGAACCCCAGCGTGACTAGCCCCATCGAATCGATGTCGATGTTCCCGACCCGACAGAGCAGGCCGTGGCCGCCCTCGTGGACGACGAGGCCGATCAGCAGCCCGGCGAGGATCTCGGGGGCGACCGACAGCGGGAGGAAGTCGTTGACGCCGGGGATCACCAGCACGTTCGCGGGCTCGTTCACCGGCGTCGGCGCCGGCGGGTTCTGGAGGATCGAGCGCCCCTGTTGGAGCAGCAGGACGAACATCCCGACCATGATCACCAGCGTCACGCCGAGCCCGACGTTGGTCCAGGCCCGCCAGAACCGCTTGGGGCCGGCGAGCCAGTTCAGAAACGCCCGGCCGCGCTTGGTGTGAATCGTCGTGATCGGCCCCGAGAGGCTGATCGAGTCGGGGATATAGCCCCGGCCGTCGAGCCAGTACGCCACGAGCGTGTAGGCGGTGACGCCGATCAACACCCAGGTTAGCGGGCCGAAAGCGGGAACAGCCTGAAGCAGCCCGTCGATCATCTGCTCGAGAGTCCGGTCCGCCCGGGCAAATGCGTTCGGGTCCCGGGGCGTCGATCAGCCCTCGCGACGGAGCCGCTCGACCACGAACGACCGGTCGAGTTCGCCGAGGAACTCGCCGAGGCGCGGGCCCTGCGTCTTGTCGAAGAACAGGCGGTAACCCGCGGCGAACAGGTCGCTGGTCCCCAGGCCGTGGGCCTCGGCGAGTTCGTAGATCTCGCCCTGAATCGCCTCGCCGCCGTGGCCCGCGGCGACGAAGTCGGCGAGGTCGTCGAGCGCCGCCGCCTCGTCGTCGTCGAGGTCCACGTCCGGCAGGTCGGGCTGGAGCCGGTAGTTGTAGGCGTTGTCACACCGCTCGGCCCAGGAGCGGGCCTTCTCGACACGCTCGAGCGCGTTCTCGACGGCGTCGTCGTCGGCGTCCTCGGGGATGTGGCCCTCGTTGCGGGCCATCCGGACGCGCAGGTCGCGGTCCTCGACCATCCCCAGCACCGCCGCGAACGTGTAGGGCAGGCGGATGCGGTCCTCGCGCACCTCCTCCACCACGAACGGGTACGCCCGCTCGGCGAACCGCGTCAGTTCCTCGTCGTCGACATCGCCGAAGTAGGCCCGCTCGAAGCGGTCGAAGTCGTCGACCAGTTGGTCGAGCCGGGAGATGTCGAAGTCCCGGGCCTTGTTCGGGTCGAGCGCGAAGAAGTACCGCAGCACCTCGGGTTCGAGCAGGTCGAGCACCTCCGGGACGGTGACGACGTTCCCCTCGGAGGAGGAGAGCGGCTCGCCGTTGAGCGTGAACCACTCGTAGGTCATCGGCACCGGGGGCTCGATCCCGAGGACGTTCCGGGCGATGTCCTCGCCGGAGGGCCACGAGCCCTCGGCGTGATCCTTGCCGAACGGCTCGAAGTCGACGCCGAGCAGGCTCCACTGCGCGGGCCACTCGAAGCGCCAGGAGAGCTTGCCATCCCGCAGCGTCGCCTCGCCGTGGTGGCCACAGCCCTCGATCTCGCGATCGCCCGCGGTGATCCCCGTACACTCGTACTCGACGAGCCCCGCGTCCAGATCCGTGACGGCCACCTCGGTGGTGACGATGCCACACTCCTCGCAGACGACGCGGAACGGGGAGTAGGTCTCGTCGACGGAGTCCTGGTACGCCGAGAGCACCTCCCGCGCCGTGTCGACGTTCTCGAGGATCGTCCTGATCTCGGGCTCGAACTCGCCGGTCTCGTAGAGTTCGGTGTTCGAAAGCACTTCGACGGGCACGTCGACCATGTCGGCAGCCTGCGAAAGGAGGTCCGCGAAGTGTTCGCCGTAGGACTCGTGGCAGTCGCCGAAGGGATCCGGAATCGCGGTGTAGGGCTTGCCGAGGTTCTTCCCCAGCGCGCCGGCGTCGACCGCGCCGAGTTCGACGACGTTCCAGTCGGCGTCGGCGAGCCGTCGCGGGAGTTTCCGCAGCGGGTCGCGGTCGTCGGAGGTGAACACCTGCCGGACCTCGTGCCCGCGCTCGCGGAGCACTTCGGCGACGAAGTGGCCCCGGATGATCTCGTTGAAGTGACCAAGGTGGGGGATCCCCGAGGGGGAGACGCCGCCCTTGATCACGATCGGATCGTCGGGGTCGCGGGCCTCGATCTCGTCGGCGACCGCGTCGGCCCAGAACGCGTGGAACTCGTCCTCGCCGCCGCCCTCGCCGGCGTCGCTGCCGGCGGTCGGCCCGGAGGAAGGGCCGACGGCGTCGGCGTCCTGGTCGGGGGTCCGTTCGCTACTCATGCTGGGTCCAGTAGGTGGGTACGTCCGTCTCGCCGGTGGGGACGATGTCGGTGCCGGTGTGGTCGCCGCGCAGGACGGCGTCGACGACGGCCTGGGGGTCGGTGCCGTCGAGGACGATCGTGCGCAGCGAGGAGCGCTGGATGAGTTTCGCCGCCAGCAGGTCGACCGGGGCGGAGGCGCCGGCGCCACGCTCCATCGGCGCGATCACTTCGACCAGTTCGCTGGGGGTGAGCTGGCCGTACTGTTCGGCGTCGTCGTCCTCCTCGGGGTCGGCGCTGTAGACGCCGTCGGCGCTGGTCGCGAACACCAGCAGTTCGGCGTCGACGTACTCGGCGAGCGCTGCGGCGACGGCGTCGGTGGTCTGGCCGGGCGTGATCCCGCCCATGACGGTCGTGTCGCCCCGCCGGATGGCTTCGCCCGCCTCGTCGTAACTGGTCGCGGGCGTCCGCTGGACGCCGTGCCCCATCGCCGCGATGAGCAGCCGGGCGTTGAGCCGCGTGACGCCGATCCCCAACTCGTCGAGTTGGAACTCGTTGGCCGCCAACTCGCGGGCGGCGCCGATGTACTGTCTCGCGACGGTCCCCCCGCCGACGACCGCGCCCAGCTCACAGCCCTCCGACGAGAGCGTCTGCAGGGCGTCGGCGAACCCTTCGACGCGCTCGGGGTCGAGCCCGGGCGCGAGCACGCTACCCCCGATAGAGACGACGACTCGCATTAGGTGAGGTTCCGGCGGTGGCGCTCTTAAGGGCGGTGGTCGGGCGTCGCCGCGAGAAAAGGCCTAAGCCCGTCCCCCTCCGCCTCACAGGTATGCAGAGTCTCTCCATCGTCGGTCCCGGCGCCGCCGAGGTTCGGGACGCGGTCGCCGCCCGTCTCGACGGCCGGGTCGCCACCGTCGGCCGAACCGAGTCGGTCGACGACGCCCCGAACGACGCCGACGGCCGGTTCGAACTGAGCGAGAACGGCGACTGGACTGGCTCGGGCGACGATCGCTCCTTCGCGAACCTGCTCGCCGATCTCGCGGCCGAGTACGACTACGCCGTGATCTCCGGGTTCTCCAAACTCCGGCTCCCGACGGTCGTGATCGGCGACGCGGAGGTACCGGGCGACGTGCTCCGGCGAGTCGCCGACGCGAGCGACCTCGATCCCGGCGACCTCGCCGCCGAACTCGCCGAACTCGACCCCTACGTCACCCTGGAGGCGCTCGTCGCGGAAGCCAAACGGTCGCCGCTCGCGGAGCGTTCGGGCGCCATCGCGACGTTCACCGGACGGGTGCGGGCGAAGGACGCCGAGGACGACAGCCGCACGACCCACCTCAAGTTCGAGAAGTACGAGGGCGTCGCCGAGCAGCGGATGGCCGACATCGCCGCCGAACTCGAGGAGCGCGAGGGCGTCTTCGAGGTGCTCTTCCACCACCGGACCGGCGTCGTCGTCGACGGCGAGGACATCGTGTTCGTCGTCGTGCTTGCGGGCCACCGCCGCGAGGCGTTCCGGACGGTCGAGGACGGGATCGACCGGCTGAAAGACGAGGTGCCGCTGTTCAAGAAGGAGACGACTGAGGACGAGGAGTTCTGGGTCCACGACCGCGCGTGAGGCCGCCCCGGGGCACCGAGCGCGCTTGCGCCCCGGTTTCGACGCTCGGACCTGGATCCCTCTCCCGCCCGGGGATAGGACGATATTACCGGCTCAAAACTGTTTGTAAAACGTCTCGGCGATTTTCATGCGCTCGTTAACGATACGTTTCACGCCGATTTCACGCCTCAATCCGTCTGAAACGGTTCGAATTCCGGCGGACGGTCTGGAATTTATATCCCCCCAAAGGTCGTGGGCCTGAGTGAGGCGAACACCAATGAGCGCAACCCGGAATCCCTCCACCGACGGCGTGACCGCGACCGACGATCTCTCGAAAGAGGAGCGCCTCACGCGCTACCTCCGCGAGAAGGCCGAGGACGGCGAGATGTACTTCAAGTCGAAGTTCATCGCCGACGACGTCGACCTCTCGCCCAAGGAGATCGGCGCGCTGATGGTGAAGCTCAGCGACGCCGCCTCCGACCTCGAGGTCGAGAAGTGGTCGTACACGAGCGCGACCACGTGGCGCGTCGAGACGGCCTGACCGATCCGTACAGTCTCGATACCCACGCCGCCGGGCGACGCGACGCCGGCGGTCCCCACTGACAGTCGCCGAACGCCCTCCGTTCGGTTCCCTCTTCTCCCGTACCAAGCCTTATGCGCGAGCGTCGGTAATCGCGATTGATGGCAGATAGGTCCGGGTCCGAGGAGGTCCCCCGCCCGGAGGCGCTCGAGACGTGGTTCCACCTGACGGCGGTCCGACGAGACGGCGAGCGGATCCGCTACCACGGCGAGTCACTGGTCCCGCGCTCCCGGCTCGCCGAGGAGCTGCGGCCCGCCTTCGAGGCGGCGGGGTACGACCTCCGGTTCTCGGTCGACGAGGCGGGCAACGACGTACTGATCGCTCGCCCCTTCGGCGCATCTACGACTTCCGAGACGAACCCCACCACCAACGTCGCGCTGCTGTTCGCGACGATCGTGTCGACGATGTTCGTGGGCGCGACCGTCTGGTACTACATCCCGCTCTCGGCGATCGCCGAGAACCCGCTCCGCGTGCTGGAGGCGTGGCCGTTCACCGCCGCGGTGCTGGGCGTGCTGTTGACCCACGAGATGGGCCACTACGTCGCCGGGCGCCGGCACGGCGTCGACGTGAGCCTCCCCTACGTGATCCCGTTCTACATCCCCTTCGGCACGATGGGCGCGGTGATCCGGATGCGGAGCCGGATCCCCGACCGCGAGGCGCTGTTGGACATCGGTGCCGCCGGCCCGCTGGCTGGGCTGTTCGCGACGGTCGTCGTCACCGCCATCGGCGTCTCGCTGGACCCGATGTCGGTCCCCCAGCGCGTGCTGGCGGGAAGCGGTGAGGCGATCATCTTCCACAATCCACCACTGCTGACCCTGATCGCCGACCTGCTGGGGCAGCCGACCACCTACGGCGACCCCACGAAGGCGGTTCACCCCGTCGTGATGGGCGGCTGGATCGGGATGTTCTTCACCGTCTTGAACCTGCTCCCGGTCGGCCAACTCGACGGCGGCCACATCACGCGGGCGCTGCTGGGTCGGCGCCAGGAGACCGTCGCGGCGCTGGTCCCCGGCGCCCTGTTCGCGCTCGCGGGCTACCTCTGGTACGTCCGCGACATGGGGATGCAGAACTCGGTCGGCCTCTGGATCCTCTGGGGGTTCATCACCCTGCTCGTCTCCTTCGGCGGCTCCGCGGACCCCGTCGACGAGACGCCGCTGGGCTGGAAGCGCACCCTCGTGGCCGCGCTGACGTTCGGGCTCGGGGCGCTCTGTTTCCTCCCGGTCCCGATCGAGATCGCGACCGTCTGAGCCGGCGGCCGCCGATCACTCCCCGAACCTCAGTGCTCGCCGTGCGTGTACCCTCGGTCCGGTAGCGCATCGCCGTCCGCGACCACGCCGCTCTCGGTCGCCTCGCCGATCACCGTCGCGTCGGTGCCGGTCGCCTCGACGGCCGCCACCGCGGCGGCGGGATCGGGCGTCGTGAACACGAGTTCGAAGTCCTCGCCGACGTGGGCGGCACACTCCCGGCGGTCGGCCTCGTCGTCGGCGACGGCGTCGACGGCCGGGTGGACCGGGAGCCGGTCCCACTCGATCTCGAACCCGCAGTCGCTCGCTTCGGCCAACTGGTGGAGCGAGCGCGCGAGCCCGTCGCTGGAGTCCATCATGGCGCTCGTGTGCCCCCGGAGCGCGCGGCCGGCGGCGACGCGGGGCGTGAACCGGAACAGGTCGTTCCCGGCTTCGGCGTCGTCCGCTGCGAACTTCCGGAGCCCGGCCGCCGTCCGGCCGAGTTCGCCCGTCACGCAGACCGCGTCTCCCGGGGCCGCGCCGTCCCGGTAGATCGGGTCCTCGACGTGGCCGACGGCGGTCGTGGCGGTCGTGAACTCCGTGTGCTCGTCCAGATCACCGCCGACGTACTCGGCGTCGACGCGCTCGCAGACCTCGCTCGCGCCCCGGACGAACGCCGAGAGTTCGGCCTCCTCGAACGCGGGGGCGGCGTAGACCGCGACCGCACAGGTCGCGTCGGCGCCCATCGCCGCGAGATCGGAGAGCGACGCGCCGACCGCCCGCCAGCCGGCGGTCTCGCGGGTCGTTCCCGCGGGGAAGTCGGAGCGCTCGTGGAGCATGTCGGTCGTGATCGCGAGGTCGCCGACGACCGCGGCGTCGTCGCCGGCGCCGGGGAGGGCGGTCGACAGCATCGCCAGCGCGCTTCGCTCGTCCATACGCCCGGGTGGTCGTGAGCGCCGATAAAGGGCCGGCGTCGATGGCCGTCATCGGAGGCTTGAAACGCGCGCCGGGAGTTTCCAGACGCATGGAAACCGACCAGCTCAAGACGACCCTGGTTGGCTTCGTCGCGGCGATCACCGTGCTCGCGGTGTTGCTCTACTTCGTTGGCGTCGGCGACCTGCTCCGAACCCTCCGCGACGCCGACACCTCGACCGTGGGGCTGGTCGTCGTGGTCACCGTCGGCTGGCTGTTCGCGTGGGGGATGGCGCTGCACATCGTCCTCGACGTGCTCGGAACGGCCGTCTCACCGCTCAAGACGTTCCTCGTGTTCGCGGGCGCGACGTTCAACAACAACGTCACCCCCTTCGGACAGGCCGGGGGCGAACCCGTCACCGCGCTGCTGATCTCCGAGGTGACAGACACCGAGTACGGCACCGGACTGGCCGCCATCGCGAGCGTCGACACGCTCAACTTCGTCCCCTCGATCACGCTGGCGCTGCTGGGAATGGGCTACTTCGCGACCGAGACGACGTTCAACACGCGGCTGGAGTCCGCGGCGGTCGTCGTCGTCGGCCTCACCGTCGCGGTCGTCGGCGCCCTCGCCTTCGCGTGGCGGAACCACGAGCGCGTCCAGGCGGCCGTCGTGACCGCCGCTGCCCGCGTCTCGCGGGTCGCCGGCGAGTACGTTCCGCGCGCGACCGACCCGGGACGGGACGCCATCGAGCGCCGCGTCGGCCACTTCTTCGCGGCCATCGAACGGGTCGCGACCAGCCCGCGGGGGCTCGCGCTCGCGCTGGGGTTCTCCGCGCTGGGCTGGTTCCTCCAGATGTCGGGGCTCTGGCTGGCGTTCCAGGCCATCGGCGTCCCGGTGAGCCTGCCGGTGGTGATGTTCGTCGTCCCCATCGGCGCCATCGCGGGGATGACGCCGCTGCCCGGCGGCGCCGGCGGGATCGAGGCGGTGCTCGTCTTCCTGCTCGTGGCGGCGCCGCTGCCGGCGGTGACGGAGTCGGTCGCGCTCGCGGCGGTGGTGATCTACCGCGGCGCGGTGTTCTGGGTGCCGATCGCGATCGGCGGCGTGGTGATGGGGACCGTCGGGGCGGGCGCCCGTGCCGGCGCCTGACACGCCGCGTGGACACCGATACGATGGGTTTATCCGGAACAGGAAAGAATTCCTCCCTATGGTAACCCTCTACGACGTTCCGGCAGAGGACCTCCTCGAGGCCCTCGCCGAGGAGCTCGACGGCCGCATCGAGGAACCCGACTGGGTGGAGTTCACCAAGACCGGCGTCGACCGTGAACTCCCGCCCCAGCAGGAGGACTTCTGGCAGGTCCGTACGGCCAGCCTCCTGCGGAAGGTGGCGATCCGCGGTCCCGTCGGCGTCGAGCGACTCGCGACGGAGTACGGCGGCTCGAAGAAGGGGACGACGCGTTACCGCGTCTCCGGCAACGAACACACCGGCGGCTCCCGGAAGATCATCCGGGTCGCGCTCCAGCAGCTCGAGGAGGAGGGCCTCGTGGAGACGGCCAAGGGTGAGGGTCGACGCGTGACCGACGAGGGCCAGAGCCTGCTCGACACCGTCGCGGGCGAGACGCTCGAGGACCTCGACCGGCCGGAGCTCCAGAAGTACGCCTGAGGACGCCGCAACCGTTTTGCGCGGAGAGCAGTAATACACGCCCATGAGTGGTAACCCCGACGAGGACCGGATCGAACAGCTTCGCCAGGAGCGACTCGAAGAGCTACAGGACCAGGCCGGCGACGAGGAGGCCCAGCAGGCCGCACAGGAGCAACAGGAGCGCGCGAAGGCCCAGCAGGACGCGCTGCTGAAGCAGTACCTCACCGACGACGCCCGTCAGCGGCTCAACGCCGTCGAGATGAGCAAGCCCGAGTTCGCGGAGAAGGTCAAACAGCAGGTGACCGCGCTGGCCCAGAGCGGGCGCCTCCAGGGGAAGATCGACGAGGACCGGATGAAGGAGATCCTCCGCGAGCTGAAGCCCGACGAGAAGAGCTTCGACATCCGCCGGCGCTGATGGAACTGGCGCTTCTCTACAGCGGCGGCAAGGACTCCTCGCTCGCGGCGCTGACGCTCGATCGCTTCTACGACGTGACGCTCGTGACCGCCCACTTCGGCGTCACCGAGGAGTTCGAGAACGCCCGCAGCGCCGCCGACGCGCTGGGGTTCCCCTTCGACACGGTCGAACTCGACCGCGAGGTCGCCGAGGAGGCCGTCGACCGCATGCTCGAGGACGGTTACCCCCGCAACGGGATCCAGCGCGTCCACGAGCACGCGCTCGAAGTCGTCGCCGAACGCGACGTGGTCGCCGTCGCCGACGGCACCCGTCGTGACGACCGCGTTCCGACCGTCTCACGCGCGACCGCCCAGAGCCTCGAGGACCGCCACGGGATCGACTACCTCTCGCCGCTGGCGGGGTTCGGCCGCGGCGCCGTCGACCGACTGGTCGAACGGGAACTCGACGTGGAGACCGGGCCGAGCGAGGAGATCGCCCGCGCCGACTACGAGGGCGAGCTCCGGGAGCTCATCCGCGAGCGCGGCGGCGAGGAGGCCGTCGCGACCGTGTTCCCCGAGCACGATCAGACGATCGTCCGCGGACTGGCCTAACACAGGATTCAAGCGCCGGCGCCCGGAACGCTGGGTCATGTACGACCGGCTGAAGGGGTTCAAGGACTTCTACCCCGACGAGATGGCCGCCAGGCGCGCGGTCATCGACACGACCGAGGGGGTTGCTCGCCGCTACGGGTTCCGGGAGATCGCCACGCCCGCGCTGGAGGACGTCCAGATGTACGTCGACAAGTCCGGCGAGGGGATCGTCGACGAACTGTACAACTTCACCGACAAGGGTGGTCGGGAGGTGTCGCTCACCCCCGAACTGACGCCGACGGTCGCGCGGATGGTCGTCGCCAAACAGCAGGCGCTCTCGAAGCCGATCAAGTGGTTCTCGACGCGTCCGTTCTGGCGCTACGAGCAGGTCCAGCAGGGCCGCTTCCGGGAGTTCTACCAGACGAACGTCGACATCTTCGGCTCCGAGGCGCCCGAGGCCGACGCGGAGATCCTCGCCTTCGCGGGCGACATGCTGACCGAACTCGGCCTGCCCGCCTCGGAGTTCGAGTTCCGGGTCTCCCACCGGGACATCCTCGGCGAACTCCTGCGTTCCTTCGACGAGGACGTCGACGTGCAGGCGGCGATCCGGGCGGTCGACAAGAGCGAGAAGGTCGACCGTGCCGAGTACCTCGGGCTGCTGGCCGACGCCGGCCTCTCCATCGAGGACGCCGAGGCGTTCGACGACCTGCTCGCGGCCGGGAACGGGGACCTGGACGCGCTGCTGGCCGAGGTCGACCGGCCGAAACTCACCGCCGCCGTCGAGAACCTGCAGGCGGTGCTCGACGCGACCGAGGACTTCGGCGTCCGGGAGCACTGTGAGGTCTCCCTCCGGACGGCGCGGGGGCTCGACTACTACACCGGCGTCGTCTTCGAGTGCTTCGACACCGAGGACCGCGTCTCCCGGGCCATCTTCGGCGGCGGCCGCTACGACGACCTGATCGAGTCCTTCGGCGGCAAGCCCACCCCCGCCGTGGGCGTCGCGCCGGGCGTGATGAACTCGACGCTGCCGCTGCTGCTCCAGGAGGCGGGCGTCTTCCCCGACGAGGAGATCTCGACTGACTACTACGTCCTCACGGTCGGCGACACCCGCGAAGTCGCCGCCCGGATCGCCCGGGAGCTCCGGGCGGGGGGGAACGTCGTCGAGACCGACGTGTCCGACCGGAGCTTCGGCGCCCAGATGGGCTACGCCGACTCGATCAACGCCGAGACCGTCGTGATCGTCGGCGAGCAGGACCTCGCGAACGACGAGGTGACGATCAAGGAGATGGAAAGCGGCGACCAAACCACCGTCCCCGTCGACGACTTCCCCGGCGATCGCGAACAGCCACGCTACGAGGACGTCGCGTAGGCGCCGCTGTTCGTCGGCGAACAGGTGACGGATCGCTCCGCGCGGGGGTCGTCACGCTTCCGCCTCGTACCCCGCGCGGTTGTGGTCAGCGCACGCAGGGGCTGGTCACGCCATCCTACGTGAACTCGGCCCCCAGAGTTATGCCCCCGCGAGATCCATCTCCGTGCATGTCTAACACACTGCCTGCGCTGTCGCTGGCGTTACTCCAACTCCCGATCCCGGAGGGGCCGATCGGACAGGCACTGGTGTTGCTGCTCGTCATCGCCGTCGTCATCGTCGTCGGTCGGGTGGTCCTCAGTATCGCCTGGAAGCTCGTGCTGATCGCGTCGGTGATACTCGGTGCGCTCTGGATCGTGACGACGTTCCTGGGCTGACCCCGCCGTCGTCACTCCAGCGCGCCGTCGAGGAAGTTGCCGATCACGTCGTGACCCACCGCGGTCAGCACCGACTCGGGGTGGAACTGCACGCACTCGATGGGGTGCTCGCGGTGGCGGACGCCCATCACCAGTTCTGCCGCCTCGTCGTCGCCGTTCTCGGGGACGTCGACGGTCGTCGCCGTCACCTCGAACTCGTCGGGGACCTCGGTGGCGACCAGCGAGTGGTACCGTCCGGCCTGGAACCCCTGTTCGAGGCCGGCGTAGACGCCCTCGCCGTCGTGTTCGACCGGGAACGCCTTCCCGTGGATCGGTCGCGGGGCGTGGCCCACTTCGCCGCCGTACTCGTAGACGGCGGCTTCGAGGCCGAGGCAGACCCCGAGCGTTGGAACCTCGGGGCTGACCTCGCGGAGCACGTCCATCGTCAGCCCCACGTCGCGCTCGTTCTCCGGGTGGCCCGGGCCGGGGCTGATGACGACGGCGTCGGGGCCGATCTCCCGCACGTCGTCGATCGAGGCCGTGTTTCGCAGGACCTCCACGTTCGCGCCGGGCGCACCCTCGCCGACGTACTCCACGAGGTTGTACGTGAACGAGTCGAAGTTGTCGACGAACAGGACCGTCGGCGCCTCGGCCTCGTCGGTACTCGGGGTGCTCATACGTCACCTCCCTCGATCCGCTCCAGCGCGTCCAGCACGCCGCGGACCTTCTGTTCGGTCTCCTCGTACTCGCTTTCGGGGTCGCTGTCGGCGACGACGCCCGCGCCAGCGCGGACCCGAACCGCGTCCGGCTCGTCGCCGTCGCCGTGTTCGACGGTCGCGGTCCGAATCACGATCGCCGTGTCGGCGTCGCCGGTCCACGAGAAGTAGCCGACGCCGCCGCCGTAGACGCCGCGCGGCTCGACTTCGAGCTCGTCGAGGAGCTCCATCGCCCGGACTTTCGGTGCGCCCGTGAGCGTCCCGGCGGGGAACGCCGCCCGCGTGGCGTCGAAGCCGTCGAAATCAGGCGCGAGCCGCCCGGTGACGGTCGACTCGATGTGCTGGACGTGGCTGTACTTGAGCACGTTCATGAACTCCTCGACGCGCACGCTGCCCTGCCGGGAGACTTGGCGCACGTCGTTCCTGGCGAGGTCGACCAGCATCGTGTGCTCGGCGCGCTCCTTGTCGTCGGCCAGCAGTTCGCCCGCGAGGCGGCGGTCCTCGACGGGGCTGGCGCCGCGGGCGCAGGTGCCCGCGATGGGGTTCGAGACGACGCGTTCGCCCGTGACCGAGACCAGCGTCTCGGGACTGGCGCCGACGACCGAGCGGTCGCCGAAGGAGAGCAGGTACATGTACGGCGAGGGGTTCACCTCGCGCAGCGACTCGTAGAGCCCCAGCGCGTCGAGATCGCCCTCGATCTCGTGGCTGCGGGAGACGACGCCCTGGTACACGTCGCCGTCGAGGACGTGCTCCTGCATCTCGGCGACGGCCCCCTCGTAGTCCTCGCGGGCGCCCGCACTCTCGCGCTCGCGATCGAACCCGCCCGTCTCCGGCGGCGTCGCGGCCGCGAGGTCGGCGGTAACGGACTCGGCTTCGGCGACCAGTCGGTCGTAGACCGCACCGGCGTCGTCTGCTTCGGCGACGATCGGAGTGACCACCAGTTCCACGGTCCCCTCGCGGTCGTCGAACGCGAGCGTCCGGGTCGTGAGCACGAACTGCGCGTCCGGGACGACCGGGTCGGGCCGCTCGACACCCACTTCGGCGAGGTGGAGGTCGTAGACGGCGTCGTAGGCGAGGAAACCGACGAGGCCACCGTCGAGGCGCTGGCGGTCGCCCGCTTCGAAGCCGACGCGCTCGACCCCCGGGAGCGCGAGTCGCAGGCGGTCGAGCGTGTCCGGGTCGTCGAGTTCCGTGCCGCAGGCGCCCACCTCCTCGCCCGCTTCGGCGTCGATGTCGTCGAGGAAGCGCGCCGCGGGGCCGAACCTTTCGACTTCGGTTCGTTCGGGGTAGACCGAGACCAACGCCTCGGGGTCGTAGCCGACGAAGGAGAAGCGCGCGTGGCGGTCGGCCTCGCCGTCGCCGGCAGCCGGATCGCTGTGGCCGTCCGCGGGGGCGAACGCGCCCGCGGGGTCGCTGGAAGCCACTTTCTCGGCGCTCTCGAGCAGGAACGTGTGGTCGCTCCGCTCGGAGAGCGCGGCGTAGGCCGACAGGGGCTCGGTGTCCACGTCGAGCGTCGCCGTGAGCCGCGCGACTGCGGGTCCGTCGGCGTCGGCGAGGAGTCCCTCGAACTCGCTCCGGGAGTGGTCGAACGCCGGCATCAGGCAGTCCCCGTGTGGGCCGTCCGGGTGGCCTCCCGGACGAACGCGCGCAGGGCGTCGTGGTCCTTCCGCCCCGGTTCGTCGGCGCGCTCGACGCCGCTGGCCACGTCGACGGCGAAGGGCTCGACCGTCCCGACGGCCTCGTGGACGTTCCCGGGGGTCAGTCCCCCGGCGAGCACCAGCGGCGTCGAGAGTTCGTGGCGAAGTTCGCGGGTCGCGGCCCAGTCGTGGGTCTCGCCCGTGCCGCCGGCGCCCTCCTCGGTCAGCGAGTCGACGAGGAGTGCGTCGGCGACGCCGTCGAGGTCGCGGGCGCGCTCGGGTTCGTCGGCGCCGAGGGCGACGATCACGTCGACCCCCGCACGCTCGCGGATCGCTCGGACCTCGTCGGGGGCGAAATCGCCGTGGACCTGGAGCGCGTCCGTGTCGACGCGGGCAGCCACGTCGACGGCATCGTCGACGCTCTCGGGGATGGTGACGGCGACGGTCGTGACGAACGGCGGTACGCTCGTGGCCAGTTCGCGGGCGCGGTCGGGGGACACCTCTCTGGGGGTGTCGACGCCAACGTCCGTGATGAACCCCAGCGCGTCGGCGCCGGCGTCGACCGCGGCGTGAACGTCCGCCTCGGTTCCCAGCCCACAGAGCTTCGTCCGGACCATCACTCGGCCTCGACCCGCTCCCCACAGAGCGCGTCGAACTTCGCGGCGGCGTCGCCGCCGTCGATGGCCTGTGCGGCCCGCTCGACCCCGTCGCGGAGGTCGTCGGCGAGCCCGGCGACGTAGATGGCGGCGCCGGCGTTGGCGAGGATCACGTCGCGTTTGGGGCCGGTCACGTCGCCGGTGACGACCCCGCGGAGGTCCGCGGCGTTCTCCTCGGGCGTGCCGCCGGCGATGGCGTCGACGGGCGCGCTGTCGAGCCCGAGATCCTCGGGGGTGATCGTGTACTCGGTGACCTCCTCCCCCTCGACCTCCGCGACCGTGGTGGGCCCGTGGAGCGCAATCTCGTCCATCCCGTCGCCGTGGACGACCAGCGCGTGGTCGACGGGCATGTGGGTCAGCGCGTTCGCGATCAGCGGGACCAGCTCCTCGCTGTAGACGCCGAGCACCTGCGCGTCGGCGCCCGCGGGGTTGGTCAGCGGCCCGAGCACGTTGAAGATCGTCCGCATCCCGAGCTCCTTCCGCGGGCCGATGACGGCCTTCATCGCGGGGTGGAACACGGGCGCGAGCATGAAGCCGATGTCGTCGCGCTCGATCGCGGCCTCGACGGCCGGCGGTTCGGCCTCCACGTCGGCGCCCGCAACTTCGAGCACGTCGGCGCTCCCCGAGGAGGAGGAGACCGAGTAGTTGCCGTGCTTGGCGACGGCGACGCCCGCGCCGGCGGCGACGATGGCGCTGGTCGTCGAGACGTTGATCGTGCTGTAGTCGTCGCCGCCGGTGCCGCAGGTGTCGACGAGCGGCGCGCCGTCGGGGTCGATCGTGCGCGCGGCGTCGCGCATCCCCTGGGCGAAGCCGGCGATCTCGGCCTCCGTCTCGCCTTTGGCCCGGAGCGCGGACAGCAGCGCGCCGATCTGTGCCTCCGTCGCCTCCTCGAAGACCAGCGTCGCGGCCTCGCGGGCCTCGTCGACGCTCAGGTCCTCGCCGTCTGTCACGCGTCGGATGAGTTCCTGCATGGGTGAGGATCCGAATGTACGGATTGGGTGTATAGTGTACAAATTTGTTCATCGACTTAAGGCTGTCGCGAGACGGCGACACACGGAAGCGGCGCTCAATCCCCCGCCGGAGCCGACTTTCGAAAGGTTCAACTAAGGCCGCGGGGTATCTTTGGTTGCGAGGTAAGCCCCGTCGGGTTGGTAGTCTAGTCCGGTTATGACACCTCCTTGACATGGAGGAGGCCGGCGGTTCAAATCCGCCCCAACCCACTTCCTCAACGTTTCTAGCCCAAGTAGACGGTCGTATCGCCGTCCGTGGGTTTTCCCGAGAAGCCCGGTTTCAGTTCAGACGTTCGGGTCACGGTCTTGTCCGATGACGTCGCCGTGCCACGATTCGGCTACAAGTAGAAACTACTGGTGAGTGCCATACTTTGGGCGGATTTCGGCCCCTCCGATATTGACGAGAGTATTGTTCCCAACGGCGCTTCGGCAGTAGTTACTTGTTGATTGACAGTCTGGTGACGAATAGTGCCTTCCGAGGAAACCTCATCTTCAAGTCTTGAGCAGATTAGTGAAAACGCCGAGTTTGTGGCTGACAGCGCCTTCCGGCTACTCAGACTTGACATGGTTCTTATTGGAATATACATCACCGCCGGTGGGTTCATCACCAGCCTTAACCCGAACTTCCAGCAAGAAATCTGGACGAGTCGGTACATGGCCGGTTGAGTCGTATTACTTCTCATGTCTGTTGTAGCCGGCTATCTCACATACGAATCAGCGAGCCGGATTGCGGCTGTCAATATGTACGACGGCCCACAAGAGGTCTACCAGAGGTACAATAGCACCGGAAGGCTGGTCTTCAACCTTCGATATTCGGTATTGCTTGCCCTTCTATCAGGACTTGGCTTCGGGTTCGGAGTGCTTGACGGTGTTTCCCCTGAAGGTGTCCCCCTTAGCGAGGTATTGACGTTCGTCTACGCACTCATCGTACTGACGACGCTGCCTCTTGTCTCAGCACATTTCGGGCTGCGCATCTTTGAGCGGGTTCGGTCTTTTCCGTAGTTCCGACTAACTCTAAGGTGTCTGTATCGGCGGCGGGATGAGGTCTTTCGGTGCCATGACTCGATGAGGCCGGCAGTTAGTACACCAGCCGACCGGGTTTCAGTATTAGTTGGTAACCCGGCTCGCGAGTTTGCCGGGATTTGGCTGGGAGTAGTCGACCTACACCCGGGTTTCGAGGTCGGAGCCTGCGGCGATGTACCCACACGGCCGAACCCGACGCGCGTGGATACGGGCGAGCGCGTTCGAGAATGGCCCACCGGACAGCCGGCTCTCGAACCCAGTTGTCCGGGCGACCCGGGACGCAATTCCGTCTATCCGTTTCCTGGGGAACGGGTGACCAACAGGAGTATTGTGCATTTGATGCAATGATGTTTTATCGCTCCAACGCGTAGCGTGATCCGTTCGATGACAGAACCCGAGCGTGGTGAGGCGACCAGCGACCAAGACTTCCCCGGCAGGTCCAATGGAATTCGATTCCGTAACCCGCCCGAGACGTTGTCGGCGGAAGAATCGCTCGTGCCGGTCGAATTTCGCGCTCGAGACGATCGTGGAGGCGGCCGAACGCATCAGGCGTCAGCGAGCACTCGATGCGGCCGAGTCCCCAGTCCATGCCGTCCCCGCGGATTCCGGACGAGCCGTTGGCCGGACGTAACTACGAGCGAGCACGGTTCGAAAGCGAGACGGAAGGACACTCCTGACGAACCGACTCGCGTGACAGTGGACGACGAGTGGCGTGGTTCCGGAGGCACAACCCGTGTCTGAGGAGGGAACGATCGACGTCGGGACAGTTACACGGGTGTGGTCCGTTGGCTGGCAGTGGCCCTGGGCCGCCATTCTCGTGGTAATGTTAGGCGGCAATTTCCTATTCGCGGCCGACCGGACTGTACTGGGAATCGGCGTGCTGGTCGCCGGTCTGGGAATAGCTGTCGCCGGGGTGCGGGCCGTGAACCGACACAGTGGGGATGCGTTCGCCGACGGAATCAGGAGCGTCCGTCGCGCCGTGGCGGATGAACTCGACCTGGACGATACGTCCACTATACACCCGCTAGCGGTCGGTTCCGACTCCGTGGTCGGCTTCGACTGTTCGAAGCGCTACGACCTCGCCGTCGTGACCCTCGGTGAGTCGGCGCTGACAGTCCACCACGACGGTTCGATGAACCTGCTCAGCAGGACCTGGACGGTGGGGGACCAGACGGAGCGGATTCCGTACGAAGACGTCAGGTCCGTCACGGAGGGGGACGGAACGCTCCGGATGGAACTCGTCGACGGGGAGACGAAGTCGCTTCCCGCGAGCAGTCGACCGGACGACCTTTTGACGGCCCTCGGTCGCCGACTCGAAGGCACCGACGCCGCCGAATAGGCGCGAGCGGTGACGCGTTCTCCGTGACAGACGTGAGCCGTCCGTGCCGATTCGAGAGCGGAAGTCGATTGCCGGTTTGGGAAGCCAGCGAACGTAGCACAGCCTACGATGGCTTAGATATTTTCCCACGTTCGTACCCTTTTCTCGCTGACACTCACGTATTCGTTCAGCGGTTATTCCCATACAGGGGCGTTTCCAATGTCCATTGGAGCGTTCGACGAAGAGGAGCACAAGCGGCGTGAGAAGGAGATCAGTTCCGTCGCTGCCGACTCGTCTACAGCCAATCGACCTTCCTGCGTTCCCGTGCCTGCGCCCTCTCAGTCGCTTCACCGCGGTAATGGTTCGGAAAACGTATCGAGATCGTTCCACCCGCCCCATCGAAGTGCGATCGTCTCGTCGACATCGGCGTTGGCCAGCTGCCCGGCCCATGTCCGCCGGAGACCGTGGAACGTCAGATACCGCCAACGATCCTCGCCAGTTCCATCGACCAACTTTCCTCGAGCTGCCTCGATCCAGTTCCGAAGCGCTCGCGTCGAACGGTCGACGAGGACCTCGCCGGCGTCGACGCCACCGAAACTCGCTGCGGCGTCGACGAGATCTGCGAGCGAATCAGGTATGGGAACCTCACGATACTTCTCGCCTTTCCCCTCGGGGACGACAAGCATTTGTCCCGCCTCACCACCGTCGACGACGTGATCGGGTGTGACTGCGACGATTTCGTGCCTCCGGAGCCCACACTCGGCGGCAAGTCGAAACGCGACCTTCCGCAGTGGGTCGTCGACGACCTCGAGCAGCGCATCGACCTCGTCACGACTCAGCCAGACCCGGCGGCCGTTCTGGTCCTTGTACTCTTCGGTCATCCTGGATAGCTTCCCCTTTGCCGACATCCCGGAAGAATCTCCGCCGAGAACGGTCGAAATTGACCCGGTTTTGGGGTGTCATCGGAGCTGATCGAGCGTTGAACTTCCGATTCTTCCCGGAAGCCGGTTGCGATGAGAAACCCCCACTTTTCCCAGCCTACAAGAGAATGAAACAGCCGCTAAGTGGGATTGCGTACGTCTCAAAACCCCATGTGATTTAACCGCTTTCCCCCGCTATGACCACTATGTCATCCCAGACAACGCTTGGATGGTCGCTTCTGTCATCAGGTATTGTGACAATTATCCTTACACTACTGCCCGGGGATGACCTTTGGTGGGGAATTGGCCTCTGTGTACTCGGTCTCACCGTCTTCTACAAGCGTCGTAATCGAGGCTTCTAACGAGTCAGTTGAGAGTGTCATAGAACTATTCACACGGTATAGTTTTCGGGCAACCTGTCTCGAATCTCCTGCTAAGTGGATCTGCGAATTTATCACTCGATTTTAACTGGCCGCTCCCGCCGTTTCCCTTATCCTCGTTCTCGCCCCATTCGAGTTCGAACTCGATACTCAATTCACCGGGCCCTTCCGATGGTCCTTCGCGCTCGGCTTTGACCTCAAACGCTTCAGTTTGAGTTTCGTTCCCGTGGCCACTCATATCAGGGAAACGGGGGAATATAAACTACTTAACCATTCCCGCGGTCTCGAAAAATGGTGCCGTCCTTGGATTAGTGCCCGTGGCCGAGCGCGCTGTTACACATCTCGTTGAGTTCCGTAATCTTCTCGCGGACGCTGTCGGGCATGTCCTGTGGCGGCTCCTCAAGCGCTGGTTGCCCGTGGGCTTCCGGTTCACCGACGATGATGCTTCCGATCATCCCGACGGTTTCGTGGGGCGTACAGTAGTAGTGGTAGACCCCTTCAGTTTCGAAGGTGTGTTCGAACGTCGCGCCTTCCTCAGAGAGGATGCTGCTGTCCCAGGAGGCGGCGCCGTCGGGGACGAGCTGCGGTTGATCGTTGTCTGGGTGGTAGGCCGTTGCAGAGTGGCTCCCACTTTCGTTGTGGAAGGTCACCGTCCCGCCGACCTTGACTCGCGCCACGTGCGGGGTGAAGTGGTACGTCCCGTCCTTCGTGATCATGTCCACCTGTGCCGTTTCCGTCGGCTCACCGATCTCCTCCTCATGGTGGCTGTCATCACCGTGACCCGCTTCTTCGTCGTTGTGTCCGCCCTCCGTTTCATCGTGCCCATCCGTCTCGCTGTGGCCCCCCTCCGTTTCGTCGTGGCTATCCGTCTCAGAGTGTGCCTCCGTCGCCGTGGGCTCCTCTTCAGTGTCCGCCTGGCTGGCCGAGCAGCCAGCCAGCCCAACGGCTGCCACGGTTCCAGTTATGCTGAGCAGGCGTCGCCGTGTGTGCAGGGAGTCGTTTGTCATGTCATCAGTCACCTTCTAATTCAGGATAGGGGGGCAGGGAGAATGGGTGGATTGCTGTTTTGCACGGGACGCAAAACGGTCCCCTCTTTAAGTAGATTGGAGTAATCATCATCTATTGCGAGGAACCGCCGTGTCCAAAAACGACCGCTCTGACGAACTGTTAGAGCTTCTCGGTAAAGAACGAGTCCGGCAGATTCTGGCCGCGACGAGTGATAAATCCAGGTCAGCGAAGGAACTCAGCACGGAGTGCGATGTTGCTCTATCGACCATTTATCGCCGAGTTGAGGACATGATTGCCAACGACTTGCTCGTTGAAGGGACACGGATCGAAGCAGATGGGAGCCACCACAGCGTCTACGAGGCGAACATCGACCATCTCGACGTAGATATCGACGATGGAACCATAGACGTCAGCATTCACGTGCGTGAGGACGCCGCTCAGCGGTTCTCACGCATCTGGAGCGACATCCGGGAGAGTTGATTCAACCATGCACATCGAACTCGTCATCGCGAAACTCATCACGGTCGGATTAGGGCTGCTGATAACGTACAAGGCCTACAAGGGGTATCGAACGTACGGCAGCGAGCCGATGCTGTACGTCGCTATCGGGTTCCTGTTCATCAGTATCGGATCTGTCATTGAGGGTGTCCTGTTCGATGTGTTGGGCTTGTCGATATTCCTCTCTGGAACTATCCAGACTGCTATCGTCGCATTCGGGATGCTCATCATTCTGTACTCGCTGTACGGTCAACTGCCACAACAAGCGAACGAAGGGGAGTCTCCATGACTGGCCACTGGGAACTTGCATTGATCGCTGTTCGCGTCCTGCTCCTTGGCGTCGGTCTCGCGACCACCGCAATCAGTTTCCGGGCCTACCGGCAGCAACAGACCCGATACCTCCGCGACGCCACGCTCGGATTCGGATTCATCACAGTCGGCGTCCTCATCGAAGGATTTCTCTACCAGTTCACCGAACTGACGCTCACCCAAGTTCACGTTGCCGAATCCGTGGCTCTCGTCTTCGGACTCGGTATCCTTCTTCGATCGTTCCTCGATTAACTAGACAAGCGGCGGTTACGATGGGCAGGTACCGTTGATGCCGACGCACGACGAATGATTCCAACGTACTAACTACAGCTTTCGAATGAAGGACGCGATTCGTGTTCTCTACTGGGCTACTGAACGCCGTCATCGAGAGGCATCGATCGAGTATCAAATTCCAGCAGTACACTGCCTTGTGGACGAAATTATCGAGGATGCCCTACTCGTCGAACGGTTCCGTTTGAATTAGTGTTCGTGGCACCGACGCGTCTATACTCTCGTTCACCGATCCGGGAACGAAAGAGAAACTGCGGGAAGAAGATTTTGTAATTCGAACCGCATTAGATCCTCTGAAACGCCCGAATTCGACTATCGGCTTTTCCCGCTGCTCCACCTTGTTCAAGCTTATCAGCGACGCTTCGGAGATACGATGCGATTTCTTCTCGGGTCTGGTTACTCTCTGATTTGAACAGGACTTCTTCAGGCATACTGAACAATACGCTTCCTCCACCGATAAGTGAATCCCTGCACTTACCGCTGGCCGACTTTCTACTCTCAGTTACTCACGCATAGCTCCTCGAGGATGGCGCGGCCAGGATGATCGTGATGATGCTGGCGCTGACGATCTCGATACAGCTCATCGACTCGAACCCACTCCTCGGCGTCTTTTCCCACCATCGACACCGACAAACAGGGACGATACCCCACTCTACTGGCGAGATTCTGGCCTTTCATTAGGATCAGGACTGACACTGAGATGCGACCCCGCCAACTACGCGCGCACTATAGACCCCCGTAGCGATCGAGCCAGCCGCGGTCCGTGTCGGAGAGCCCGCAGCGGGCGCCGCCGAACTCCACGGGCCAGCGCTTCCAACTCGGCGTGTGGATCAGCCCTTGGCCAGGATCGAAGCCCTTGATGACCTCGGCGCCACTCTTCCCGTCACGCCCCACGTCGTCGATGTTGATGCTCTCTTTCAGCGTCTTGATGCCCTCGTCCTCGTTCGAGAGGACGTTCTTGTGTTCGTCGGCGGCCTGCCAGATGAGCTGCATCCAGAGGTCCATGATCACGTAATGCAGCGCGCCGTGGCCGTCGTCGAGGAAGTTGCAGTTGAGCGCAGCCACCCGATCCTGCGCTTTCAGCACCTCCGCCATGTCGATGTTCGTGTCGGCACCCACGTCCTCGATCAGGCCGTCGCCGGCGTACTGGGCCAGCGTGTTGGCCGCTCGCTGGAGAGTCTCGTCTTCCTCGATCCGGTAGCTAATGTCCCGGAGGCTGTCGTCGTCGGGTTTCTCCATCGTGACCGTCGCCTCCATCTCGCCGGCCATCTCCTGGAGCTCCTCGACGAGCTGATCGACCGTTCCGGTCCCCGATTGAGCGGCCTCGAGCACGCGGTTGATCCGGCGCTCGGTCGAGCCGTTGGCGGGTGTCTTCCCTGCCAGTCGAAGGATGATCTCCGGCGTGAGCGTGTCGACGCCGATCGTGAACGACCGGAAGTTCGATGGCAGCCGATCGGGCACGCCCGGTATCGCGGGGACGTACACCCGCGTGTCGTAGGCCTTCGGCTCCTGGCTCAACCGTTCGAGGCTCCGTCGGATCGCGTCCTCGTCGTTGGGGATCGCGATCATCGGGAGCTCGTTGCGGCCGTCGTCGAGGATGCTCACCCACTTGTAGCCGTGCTGGTCTTTGAGGTTGCCACAAATGCGGGCGTTCGTCGAGTCCTTTCCCTGCCGCGGCGACGCCGTCGTGAGGATGTGGTCGCAGGCTTCGTGCGGGATGGCTGCGCTCATGTACTCGATGCTCGCGGTGGAGTCCTTCCGCATCCGCTTCCGGCCGATCGGGAGCACTTCGTCCTCGTCGACCAGCGAACTGAACCCCTTCTTGTCGATGTGCTCGAGCGTGATCGGCGCGTAGTCGGTCTTGTCCGTCGCCGCCGAGATGTAGCCCTGTGCCTTCGCGACTTCGAGCAGGACCGGGTACTCGTCCTCTGGATCGGGACGGCGCCCGCGGGTGCGGAGGCGGTGAATACGCGTGAACTGGCTGGCCGCCCAGTTCGGGAGCTCGTCGCCCCGAAGGACGTCCGTTCGATCGGGATCGAGCCAGAGCATCCAGTGGGCCCGCGAGAGCAGCTTCTCTGGATCGTCGTCACTCTGACCGACCAGCGCGGCCTCGGCGTCGCTGACGAGCGACCGGACCTCGGCCTCGATCTCGAGGTTCTCCTGGTAGAGCTGGTGTTCGACGCGCTCCTTCAGTAGGTTCTCGGCAGCGGTCGCTGTATCGGTTCGATCGCGGGTCTGAATGGCGTCGTAGCTGTTGCTCATGGATTTTCGTTGACTTCGATCTCCGAGTTGTTCGAATCGCGATTCTCAATCAGCCTGCGGCTCGTGGCCCAGCTTTCGTTTTGCTAAGTGTAATTGGGGATTCATCGGAGGTTTCTGGAGTAATATATGATATCTTATTATATTTGATTACTGACTAGTCGAATACATCAATGGATGTTGATTCGTAGCGAGTCTGCGGATATCTGAGGAGAGTTTAGTGATTATTTATATCAGGAGACTGTCGGCCACCTTGCATGACAGAGAAGACCGACATGTCGAGACGGCTATTCTTAGGTAGTGCTATCACTACAAGTACTATTCTTGCAGGTTGCTCCGGTAGTGGGGGAACGAACACACCTACAGAGACAGCAACGGACACAGCTACTGAGACGGACACTCCTACCCCGACTGAAACGGAAACAGAAACCGAGACTCCTACGGAAGAGCCAACGACGGTTGAGAATTTCCCATACCCTGATGGCGCCAGTCAGGACGGGATTACCCCGACACAGCTTTTCAGTACTCACCGTTCGTCGATAATCAATGGAGGTTCCGCTACTGTCTCTATTGAACAAGCTACCGATCGCGACGATTACACCTCATCCGTCGTGTTCACTAACACGTACAGCTCTAGCGGGATTCTCCGGGTTGAGGAAGGAAGTAACCTGACAGAACGACTCTGGTCGCCGGCTAACAAAGGTGTCGGGTATGTTGAGATGGACACCGGATTCGAACAACGATATCGAATCGACAACCACGCACCTAGCCCACAACAGATTCTTCGTCTTCCAGACGTCGAACAACTTCTCGCAGGGGGCCAGTGGAGCGAAGCAAAATCAATCGCGGAGGATGCTCCTGTCGAGGCAGTCGTATACGAAGCATCTGGAGTTGAGAGCGAAGAGAATCTGCTACGGTTGCTTCCCGGAGACAAAGTGTCTGCGTTTGATGCAACGATCTCTGTGACAGAAGCCGGCTACCTCAACGACCTTACCTATGATATTACCATCGAACGGGATGATCGGACTGTGCAACAGCGGGCAACGGTCACTACTGGAAAGGTAGGTGAGTCGACTGTTGAGGAACCGTCGTGGGCTACGACCGCTCAGGAGAACGGCGCCCAATTCAACGTCGGTGTTACTGACGATAACAAGGCTGTCAGGATGGAATTAGTGAATGGCGAAGTGCCGAGTGATACCACCGTCAACCTCTCTTCGAACCAATTCGGCAGTGCCACTCTCGGTCAGTCCCTCTCTGCAGGGGATTCGTTGTACGCCTCCTTTTCCCAAAACGGTAACGTGCTGCTTGGGATCAATGAAGTACCGAATGGGTCGACCGACCTAGGAAACTTCGTATTCGTTGACCTTCGGGATGGGCAGTTCTCCCTCCTTGAGCAGGATATTTCTACGTAGACCCACCTGCGGATTTCCGTGATTGAGTTGTCCTAAAGGGAGAAATGAGAACGAATCTACGCGTCACGCGACTTTGATTTTGTCCGGCGATTACTATTCGTTATTCGGACGTCGGAACCCGCGAGCCGATTCGTCCGGCTCGACGGCCGGGAGGTCGTAGCGGTCGGGTATCTGCCGGATCGGGAAGCGATCGGAGAAGCTGGCCCGGAGTTTCGCCACGTCCGGCGGCAGCGTCTCCGTCCGGGCGCGGACGGCCGTCACCTCGCGCTCCGCGTCGGGCGCGCTGATGGTGAACTCGTGTTCGACGAGCGTGTTCGGCACGAGCTCGTCGTAGCACTCGGCGACGAGGTCCGGGTCATAGCCCATCCCCACGTACCGGAGCCCTCATCCAGACATGCCGTCGATCGTGCTCGACGACGCGCTGGGCCAGGACCTCCTTCGGGAGCATCCCGTCCTCGGAGTCGAGCACTTCGTTCACGAGCTGGTCCATCACCTGCGGCTTCTCCATGTTCTCCCGCCAGCCGGCGAAGTTCTGGATGTAGCGGTCGAGGCACCAGGCGTAGTGTTCCTCGATCGCTGGTGAGGGGTGGTAACCGTAGGCGCGTTCGAGCGCCCGGGTCGCGAGCGTGTCGATCAGTTCTTCGCGGTCCGTCGACGCGTAGGTGCGACCGGCGAGAAAGCCCATATGGCAGGTCATTCCCCGGCGTCGACGGTCTTCACCAACACCGCGATCTCCTCCCACGTCTCGCCGCCGCGATCCTGCCGGAGACTCCGTAGGCGCCGCTGGCGGAGCCACTGGTCACCGCGATAGACGCCGACGCCGACCAGCAGCGCACCGGCCAGCAGCGACGGGTAAAGCCACCACTGCACCCAGAACCGAACGAGGATGAGCTCGAGGACGAACACGATCGCCGTCGGCACCAACAGCTTCCAGATCACGTCGTCCGTCCGGAGTCCGGTCGCGAGATCCACCGCCAGAGCTTGAACCGCTCGGCGTTGCTG
This sequence comes from Halolamina pelagica, assembly GCF_900115675.1. Taxonomy (GTDB): domain Archaea; phylum Halobacteriota; class Halobacteria; order Halobacteriales; family Haloferacaceae; genus Halolamina; species Halolamina pelagica. Next base: position 289,676 of record NZ_FOXI01000003.1, read on the forward strand.
GCGTCGTCTGCGTCGTCGTCAGCCTCTGACTCCGGGTCGCCGTCCGTCGGGGCGGGGAGGTTCATCGCCCCTGATCCGTTGCCGGCCTCGACGTCGTCGACGTCCGCGTCGCCACGATCGTCGCCGCCGAAGGAGATCCGATCGTCGTTCCCGTTGAACGCCTCCCGGATCCGCTCCCGGGCGGTCTCGGTGTCGTCGTCGCCGAAGATGATCGCCCGGTTGGTGCCGTCGGTCGTACGGATCTCGTCGGCCATCTGTCCGACCGTCTGTGGGTCATGGCCAGTCTCGCGAGCAGCCCTCGCAATTCGAGCCTTCCTGATCCCCCAGATGGACCCACGACCGAACACGAGCGCGGCGAAAACGTAGCCCCAGCCTTACGTTGCCCACTCGAGAATGGCGGAAAGGAGCGGCGCACTGGAAGCGGAGACGTCCATTTCGGCCTGCGTCATGAAGAAGACGCCCGCCCCAGCGACGGCGGCGAGGATGAACACCACTGCCAAAAACGAGGGGGGAGAGGGATGGACTTCCAACCGCCTCTGACAAGTGTGCTGGAAGTCAAGAGAGTATAATAAGTGTAGGTACCAGTAGGTGTTGCTTGGTAGGCAAGGAGATTCAAGAGGTAGAGAAAATAACTCGCTCGTCTGGTCCGCTCCCGCCAGCCACGAGTGAACCGGAAACGGTGTAGACGTGATCGAAACCCGCCCCTCCCACTCCTTCGGAATCGGCTCGTCCGAACGCGCACTCGTCGCGTCCCCCTTGCTAACAATCGTCGAGAATCAACTGAGGAAGTCGATACCGGTGATTTCGAACCGTGCACCGCCGGTTTGCGCGTCCGTAGCGACGATGTCCCAGCCGTGGGCGTTGACGATGGTCCGGACGACCGAGAGCCCGTACCCGTGACCGTCCTCCCTCGTGGTGAACCCGTGATCGAAGACCTCCCCTCTGTGTTCGCTGGTGATCCCCGGTCCGTCGTCCTCGACATAGAACCCGGTTTCGAGCGGGCCGACACGAACTCCCACGTCGTCCCCCCCGTGCTCCACGGCGTTTCGGAAGAGGTTCTCGAACAACTCACGGAGCCTGTCGGGATCACTGCTTACCGCTCCGACGGTCTCGTAGTCGAGGGTCGCGCGGGAGTCGGTGGGGAGGCTCTGCCAGGCCGTTTCGATGACGTTCCCGATGTCAGTCGGCTCCGGGTCGCTGACGACGTTGCCCTGTCGTGCCACACGGAGCAGATCCTCGACGAGCCGTGCCATCCTGTCGGTCGTCTCGCTGATCGTCTCGAGATGCTCCCCGTCGCCGGTCTCCTGGTACAGAGCCAGGTTCCCCTCGATAACGTTCAACGGGTTTCGGAGGTCGTGCGCGAGGATGTCGGTGAACTCCTTGAGGCGGTCGTTCTGTCGTTCCAGCATCCGCTCGTACTCCTTCGTCGTCGTCGTGTCCCGACTGATCGCCGCGTATCCGTGACCCGGCTCGTTCCACAGGGGCGACAACGTCAGCGTTCCCCAAAAGACGGATTCGTCCGCCCGTCGGTGCCAGTGTTCGAACTCCATCGTCTCCGCCTTCGGCCCTTCGAAGAACTCCTCGGAGAGCGAGTCGGACTCCCCACCCTCCTCGTCGGCGAACAACACTCCCACGTGCTGGTCGAGGACCTCCTCCGCCTCGTGTCCGTAGAGCGCTTTCGCCGGGGCAGGCCACGTGACGATATTTCCGCCGGGATCGAGCATGAAGATCGCGTGGGTAGAAGCGTTTTCAATGAGCTGACGAGCGACAGTTCCTCCCGATCCGGACCGATCGTTCGGCGAACCTGAAGAACCGAGAGTGTCCGTCATACGCGGATATCCGCCCCCGTTCTAGAACCCTTTCGGGATGGTCTACCAGGGGGTTGAAACTAGCCCCGCCGGTGCGGGTATCCGAGCGTCAATCCGCCAGCTCGACAACCATGATCTCCATATCCGACGCCGTCCCGTCGGTACGATACTCCCACGTACCTCGCGGGTCGATGTCGTTTTCGAGAGCGGAGAGAAGCACCCGGCTGAGCGCCTCCTCGAAGTCTTCTGTACTCGACATCTCGCCGTCGGAAGTGAAGTCGATTGTCATGGTGGGAGCCACACTCGACTGCGGAACGACGCTACTGGGACTGTGTGATCCGTCACACAAACAGTGGAGGCCGCAGTCGTGTGCCTCCACACGATAGAGTACGCCCCCGCACGGGAAACACTACCGAAAAGCATGGCACACCATGTCCAGAAATAGCCGGGAAGACAGGCTCTACCAAGTCTTTAACGGAGGTGCGACAGAACAAACGACTATCTAATGAGTGTCATCGTCGAGCTAACTATTCCATCTGCGGCGTTCGAGCTAGGACGGATCCTCCGGGTCAAAGGAGCGACCCAACTCACACTCGAAACGATGGTGCCGCTGGGCGGGAAGCCCACACCGTTCGTTCGGATCCGGAACGACGCACGGGAGACGTTCGAGCGCTCCGTCCGCGAACACCCGTCGGTGAACGAGATCAACCTCGTCAATACACACGACGACGAATCGTTGTACGCACTGAATTGGGAGCCGTCCGATAGCTCGCTGTTACGACGGATTCTTGATCTTGACGCGGCGCTGCTGGGCGCAACCGCAACTGCCGACACGTGGGGGCTCGAACTCAGGTTCCCGACACACGCGGCGCTCTCGACGTTCCAGGACTACTATCTCGAGGAGGACATCGAAGTGTCCATCGAGCGCATCTACAATCTCACGAAACCCGATGCCGGCCCCTGGTACGGATTGACGGGCCCCCAGCGTGAAACGCTCACCTACGCCGTGGAGACCGGCTACTATTCGCTCCCGCGCCAGATCTCGACTCAGGAGCTCGCAAGTACGTTCGACATCTCGGATCAGGCCGTAACCGAACGCCTCCGGCGCGGGATCTCCACCCTGGTACTGAACACGCTGTTGATCGACGAGAAGGAGGACTGACGCCGACGTCCTCTGCCGGACGGATGGTGAGAGAACGATCCCCCGCGAAACCGTCGACGAGTAGCTATCTACACATCCTATAACTAACTTGTTAGGAGGCCCCCCTGATTACCCGTGAAACGGAGGTGTTCGACCAGGGAGTATCGGCTTACGTGGCGGTTCCGACCGAGCAATCGCCGAAGTGGTGGTGCATTCCCGTCCGTGTTCCGTCGTTCGGACCATCGTCAACGCCCACGGCTGGGACACGTTCGCTACGGACGCGCAAACCGGCGGAGCACGGTTCGAATCGCCGGTACCAACGTTCAAGATCGGTTCGCAAATCGGTCCGTGGTACGAGCGTGCTGGGGGCGGGCTGGAAAGCCCCCACAAAAGCACGGGAGATCCGGTTTACGACTGGTGATGCTGTCGTCGTATAAACTTCCTTACTGACCATCCCCACTCCCCATCTGTTAGCATAACGATAACAATCTCGTGATTACTTTTCAGGAGTACGGTCTCCCGGATCGGGCCCTGGGTGACACTGAAAGCATCGGGAGCGGGCGGGTAGCCCTCCCGCATAACGAAGGCGATTACGGCACGCTCGCAGGGAGTATATTTCACGTTAAGACACGCTTCGCGGTCACCCTGGGTTCATGACTGAGCAACTGGTGTCGTATCTCGAACGGCGTGCTGGAAGCTACCTCCGTACAGTCGCCGTCTACGACGAGGAATCCTGGGAGATCGTGTACCTGCGTGACGACCTCGACAGACGGAGTGCCCGGCAGCAGACGGAGAAGATTTACGGGGGCGTCAAAACGGGACTCGGCCCGAGCGGGCTTTCCGACGAGATCGGCGAGCGGTACGCGACACTCCAAGTGCGCGACGACGCAGTGCTCCTGAACATGCCGTGGAACGGATCGGAAGGCGCGTTCGTGGACCTGGAACCGGGGGCTGCCAGCCAATTGACGGGGTTCATCGACGAGTGCTTGAAACATGGCTATCGTGGCACCGTCTCCCTTCCCCGGTCGCCGAACACTGATTAGTCCGTCCGTTCTGCTGTCCGGACTTCCGCCACTTCCCGGTCAGCCACCCCGCCGAAACGGCGCTTAGGGGAACAGCGAACGCAGGGGCGGATTACCTGTCGCGGTCGACGAAGGATTTCGCGAGTTCAGCGGTTGCGCGGCGAAGCCGGTACGAGACCGTCGACCGGGGGAGGTCGAGGTCGGTGGCGAGTTCGTCGAGGGTGACCTCGCGTGGCGTCTCGAAGTAGCCACGGTCCACCGCTGCCCTGAGAACCTCCTGCTGTTCGGCACGGATCTCGTTCGGGTGGAGGAGGCGGCTCTCCCACTGATCGACCTCCCGCAAGTGGTTGAACGAGAACGTGGCGCAGTCCGTGAGCCGCCCGCCTACCGCGTCGTAGAGGAGGCCAACGTTCTCGTCGTCCTGGACGAGGATGTCCCACGTCGCGCTCCGGCCGCTCCGGGTCTGTCTGAACAGCGCCCCCGCCGAGAAGAAAGTCGCCGCAATAAGCGGGACCGCGTCACAGCGTGTCACGTCGGAGAGATAGGTGAACGTCGTTCGCTGTCGCCGCTTTTCCTCCAGCAGGCTCGTCCGTCGGTCCCCGTCACAACGCCGATCCGTGATCGAGTATCGCTCGATCGAGTCGTCGAGCAGCCGGTCGTCGATCGCGGCCAGCACCTCGGGATCTCCGGTCAGTAGCTCCAGCGCCCACATCTCCGAGGGATCGAGACACGCATAGAGGGTTTCCGATCGGAGCGATCCGTGCTCGATGAAGAGGTCCGAGTACTCACGACAGCCGGGTTCGTACCTGAGCGTGAAACTGAACTCGTACATGTCGTCGGTCGAGTGTCGCCGTCGAGGTCGGATCACCGACGGTTCGGTTCCCGTGGTGCCCGAGTACGCTTTCGGCCGGTATCACCGTTCCGCCCCCGACAACTGGCTGCCGACCCGGAGGGCCCGGATTCCGCCCGTACCCTCATCGGGACGTCACTGTGGGAGCGCTGTCAGTCATCCATCGCTACCTGTCCCCCGTCGCACTCGTCCGACGGTCGGTCGACGGCAACCGAGAAACCCCCGTCCTCGACGGCGATCGCCACGCGCTCGATGTTTCGCTCGTAGACGCTGCACCGTCCGTATCCCGGCTTGAGGATGACTCGTTCTTCGATCAGTTCTGCACGGGTGAGTACGTCGAGCTTCCGGTACACCGTCGAGCTCGGGATGTCGCAATCGTCGGCCAACTCAGCGGCGGCTGTCGGCTCCGTGAGCGTGGACAGGATCCTTCGGCTGGTTTCGTCGCTGAGCGCGTCGAGGAGTCTATCGACGGGATACGACTCGTCGGATTCGACGTCACGGCTACTCATGATTCGGCGAGTTGACGTACGTCGACCCTCCCCTCGTGCGGTTCCGGTACGCTGTTCCGTCGATACCCCCGTCCCGGTTCAGAAGCCGTCTCACCCCTGGAGTTAGGGCACCCGTGAACTAATCGGCCGGGTTGTCGTAGGACAACTTCATTGCGCCGGCGTTCCTGTGCTGTCGGGCCTTGTCACGGACCAAGCGAAACCACCCGGCGCGAGGCCGGGTCGACGCGGATTCCGTGCCGCTGATGGCCCCGGCGACCCGGTCGGTGTGACTGTCGGGCTTCGAGACGGGGACCGCCTCCGTCGAGATGAGGGACTGGTTCCGACTCGATTCGTGCCGTGTCGGACGGTCGGCGACCGGGATCCGGACTGAGCACGCTGTCAGATCGTCGACGTACCGACCATCCGAGGTAGTCGAGTGACCATCGAGGCTCGACTCGTCCGGATCCCGGACCTGACCGAGCCGCTGAACGCGCGGAGATGTCGGCAGAAACGTTCTCGAAAACCGATGGACGCGTTCGGGAACCCGCGTAATCGGGAAACGGGAGTTAGTCGTCGGCGACGGTGCTCTCAGCGGTAGCCGCACAGCGGTTCGGGCCGAGTTCGAGTTCGGTCTCCTCGTCGGCGTCGGCGGGTTCGTACTCGCCGGCGTTGGTCGCGATGACCTGTTCGTAGTTCGGCGGCTTCGAGGGGAGGTTCTCGAACATGTGCTCGACGAACTCGTCCTCGGGTAGCCGAAGGATCTCGTTGTTCTCCCAGAGGTAGCCGACCGTGGAGAACATCGGCTGGCCCGGCGTCACGTCGACGTACTCGCCGTCGTCCGTGACCGAGAAGTGGCCGGGCAGGATCTTCACGTCGTTCGGCTCGGTCATGATCGTCCGGTGGAGTGTCTCGTACTGGATGCGGGCGCCGTCTCGAGCGTCCGCGTCGGCGAACTGGAGCTCGGTGCGGCCGATGGACTCGACGAACAGGGTGTCGCCCGTGAGCAGGGCCTCGTCGTCGACGAGGTAGGAGGTCATGCCCGTCGTGTGTCCGGGCGTGTGGACCGCCTTGATCTCCACGTCGCCGAGTTCGACGGTGTCGTTCGGCTCGATGGGGTCGAACTCGAACTCGGGCTCCCGCGTCTCGGCGGGTGCGCCGAGGTGGTACGGCACGCCCAGTCGGTCGGCGAGACGCCGGCCGCCCGAGATGTGGTCCGCGTGAATGTGGGTGTCGAGGATCTTGGTGACTTCCAGCCCCCGCTTCGCGGCGGCGTCGAGGAACTCGTCGGTCGCACGGGTCACGTCGACGAGCGCGGCCTCGCCGGCCCGCTTCGAGCCGACGAGGTAGCCGAGACAGCCCTTCGACCGCCGCTGGAGCTGGACGACGACGAGGTCGTCGTTCTCGGTGGCGATGGGCACCTCGTCGTACACCATGCTCCACGCTTCCATGCCGCCCTCGACGGATTTGGCCTCGTCCGCGTAGCCCTCCTCTTCGAGGTACGCGGCGAACTTGCCGGCGGAACTCCCCGTGGCACAGATCGTCACGACGGTGTCGTCGTCGCCGATTACGTCGGGGTCGAAGTCGCCGACGAGTTCGTCGTCGTCGCCGGAGTACTCCACGTTTCGCGCCTCGGCGATATGCCAGTCCTCGAAACTGTCGGGCGATCGTGTGTCGAAGAGGACGAACTCCTCGTCCGCGTCGATCATGTCGCGCAACTGTTCTGCCGTGATTGTCTCGACCATCGTCGGTGTATTGCACGATAAGCACACGTATAACCGTTCGAGCGGTGAGGATAATGTGTCACAAGCACGATCGGGCTCCGTCACCACCGAAAATATCTCCGCTACTCTCGTGTCGTGAGCCGCCCCGAGACACCACAATCACCTTTATCCGCGTGCGTAGTGCGCAGTCACCAGTTCAACAACGTCTTTATTACTCCGTGGCGCAATATTGTTCATCAAATGAAATTCTCCGATGCCGAGGACGTGCTCGAGGACCTGCCGCCCAGCTCCAAGTTCATCTACAAGGAGTTGACTCGGGAGGGGTCGATGACCCTGAAGGGGATCACTGAAAGGACCCTATTGGGGTCGCGGACGGCCCGGTACGGGTTGGAGAAACTCCAGGAGGCGGGGCTAGTCGAGAGTGCGCCCGCCATTCACGACGGCCGACAGACCTGTTACAGCATCCGGACCCGGTCGATGGGCGACGACCGGACGGGATACCCCGAACGGCTACTCGTAAGCCCGGACGCCGTCCGGGACATGCTGTCGGCGTTCGAGGACGACGACCCCGAGTTTCGCCTCGTCGAAGTGTCGGGGACGTACGACGAAGGTCACATCCCGGGTGCGGTGGAACTCGACCCGCAACGAGACTTCAGCGACGCCGGTGGCCGAACCGTTCCCGACGGGGAACGCCTCGCCTCGATCCTCGGCGAGCGGGGCATCGCGGGCGACAGCACGGTCGTCCTCTATAGCGACGGGGTCAACGAGTTCGCCGCGTTCGTCTACTGGGTGCTGAAACACTACCGGCACCGCGACGTTCGCCTCCTCGACGGCGGGAAGCAGTACTGGACGGCGAACGACTACCGGACGACCGGGCGGGAGCCGGAGGTCACCCCCGTCGAGTACGACGTCCAGCCCCCGAACGATCAGATCCGGGCGTACCGTGACGACGTCCAGGACGCGCTCTCGACGGACGTCACGCTCGTCGACGTCCGGTCGCCCGAGGAGTACCGTGGGGAGACGAGCGTCCCCGCTCGAGCGTCCGGACACATCCCGCGGACGGTCAACGTCGAGTGGACGAGCGTCGTCCAGGAGAGCGGTCGGTTCGAGCACCGGGAGGCGCTCGAACACCCCTTCGTCGAGGCCGGCGTCGACGGGGACGAGGAGATCATCCTCTACTGTAACGTCGGCGAACGGTCCGCACTCGTGTGGTTCGCGCTCTCGGAACTCCTCGGCTACCCGCACGTCCGGAACTACGACGGCTCCTGGAGCGAGTGGGGGAACCTGGTCGACGCTCCCGTCGAGTCCCCCGAGCAGGACCGGAACTGAGCCCGGTCGCGGACGGGCGGCTCCCGGAAGTTTTTGTGGCTATCCACCGGATCGACCGCCGGATCGCGAGATATTGTCTTTTCCGAAGGAGACAGACGTTCTTACGGTGTATCTGGAGCCGGTATGGATCACATAGTGGTGCTCGGTGCGGGAGTCGGGGGCGCGATGAGCGCGAACATGCTCGATCGCCGCCTCGACGACGACACACGGATCACCGTCGTCGACAAGAGTACGGAACACGCGTATCAACCGTCGTTCTACCTGTTGCCGTTCGGGTACATGGAACCGGAAGACCAGTTCCGTGACGTCCGGGAGATCATGCGCCCGGGCGTCGAGTTCATCGAGGACGAGGTAACCGGCGTCGATCCCGACGCGAAGACCGTCGACCTGGCGGAGGAGAGCCTCTCCTACGACTACCTGATCGCCGGCCTGGGCAACCGACTCGCCGCCGAGTCGACGCCGGGGATGATGGACGGGTGGAAGGAAACCGACTCGGTCTTCCCGTTCTACTACTACGAGGCGGCGATGGAGATGCGGGAGGAACTGGCAGCGTTCGACGGCGGCACGTTCGTCGTCACCGTCCCGGACACGCCGTTCAAGTGCGGGGGCGCGCCGCTGAAGATGACGATGCTCGCCGAGGACTACTTCCGGCGGCAGGGGATCCGCGACGACGTCGACGTGGTGATGACCAAGCCCGGCGACGCCGTCTTCGGCGTCTCCCCGTACCGCGAGAAACTGGAGGAGATCTGGGCGGACCGGGACATCGAGTTCCGCGGCGGCTTCACCGTCGAGGAGGTCGACTACGAGGCCCAGGAGATCCACTCGGAGGAGGGTGAAACCCAGGAGTACGACTTCTACGCGCCCGTCCCGCCGCAGTACGGCCAGCCGGCGCTGACCGAGGGCTCGCCGCTGACCGAGGGCGACGACGAACACGGCGGCGAGTACGTCACCGTCGACGAGAACACGATGCAACACACCGAGTACCCCGACGTCTTCGGGATCGGTGACGCCGGCGACACGCCGAACGCGAAGACCGCGGCCGCGGCCCGGAAGCAGGCCCACGTCGTCGTCGACAACCTCGTCGCCCACATGAACGACGGTCGGATGACCGCCGCCTACCACGGCTACGCCGCCTGCCCCCTGCTGACGAAGAAGGGGAAGGCGATGATCGCCGAGTTCGACTACGAGGACAGCATCTCGGCGCCGGTCGAGAGCCGGGCGAACTGGATACTGGACGTCAACGTCCTCCCGAGCGTCTACTGGAACGCGTGGCTCCGCGGGTACGACCCCCTCCCCTAACAATGGCGAGCGATGACCACACTGCCGACACGACGGTGTCCCTCGAGGACGACAGCGAACTCGCACGCGTCGTCGAGGAGAACGACGCGGAACTGGCCGAGCTGCTCCGGCTCCTGCTGACGGCGGAGGACCTCGCTGGCGACCTCACGCCAGAGCTCCGTGAGGCCGTCCACGAGAACCGGGAGCCCCTCGCCGAGCTCCGGGTGGCCTTCGAGCGGGAGGAGACGCTGACGCTCCTCAGAAAAGTCGGCGACGAGACCGACACGCTCGTCGAACTCCTCGACGTCCTCGCGGTGTCGAAGGACCTCACGGACGACCTCGTTCCCGAACTGCTCGTGGCCGTCCGGGAGAACCGGGAGACGGTCGAGCGACTCCGCGGATCGCTCGAGGACGAGGCGACGCTGATCCTCCTCGAGCGCCTCGGGGACAACGCCGACACGCTGGCGGAGCTGCTCGACCTCCTCGACGCGACGCACGACCTCGCGACCGAGCTCGTACCGGAGTTGCAGGCGGTCGCACGGGACAACCGGGACGTGATCCGGGAGTTCCGGATGGCCGTCGCGGGGTTTACGGACGTGCACGGCGAGCGAGACGTCGACATGTACCAGCTCGGCCGGAACGCCGGCAACATGGTTGCGACCGTGGAGACGCTCGGCGACCCGAAGGTCACCGCCGCCCTCGACGCCACCGTCGAGGGGTTCGCGCGAGAGGACCCCGAACCGGTCGGCGTCCTCGGGCTCGTTCGGGCGCTCTTCGACGCCGACGTACGGCGCGCGCTGGGGCGGCTGGTCGCGGCCGCGCGGGCTCTGGGGCGGGCCGACCTCGGCGAGGACTGAGCCACGCCCCATCGGTTTACGAAAACAGTGTCGCGTTTCGGGAAACCATCTTTCGGAAGCGAGAAAACAGCTCGTAGGCTCGTCGTTTAACGCCGGCAGCCCCGAAGACTAGCCGTGATGAGCGAGCGATCGGAGACGGCGGCCGACGGCGTCACGGCACCGGGAATCGGCGACGAGTTCCCCGACCTCACGGTCGAGACAAGCCGCGGCGAGGTGTCCCTCCCGGACGACTACGAGGGGTCGTGGCTGGTGCTCTTCAGCCACCCGGGAGACTTCACGCCGGTGTGTACCTCCGAGTTCGTCGCCTTCGAACAGCGCCGGGAGGAGTTCGAGAAACTCGACGCCGAACTGCTCGGCCTGTCAGTGGACCGCGTCCACTCACACATCAAGTGGACCGAGTGGATCGGCGAGAACCTCGGGGTCGACATCAGTTTCCCGATCATCGCCGACGATCAGGGTACCGTCGCCCGATCGCTCGGGATGATCCACCCGGGCGCGGGCACCGCGACGGTCCGGAGCGTCTTCGTGGTCGATCCGTCGGGGACCGTCAGACTGGTGTTGACGTACCCGATGGAGATCGGGCGGAACATCGACGAGATCCTTCGATCGCTGCGTGCCCTCCAACGGAGTGACCAGGAGGAAGGCGTCGCCGTCCCCGCCGACTGGCCCGAGAACGAGGCCTTCGGTGACCGCGTTCTCCTCTCCCCGCCCGGGACCGTCGACGAGGCAGAGGCACGGACGGCCGAGGCCGAGGCGACGGAGGGAATGGAAGCGTACGACTGGTGGTTCGTGACCCGGTCGGAATAAGCCGCCTCTCGGGGGGGCCGGCGTGCCGGTAATTTATCTGTCGCCCTTCCCGAGTGACACGAGTAGGCATGGGTACGACCAACGAGGCCGGTGGGACGAACAGAACCGGCGAGACGCCCGAATCGGCGTCGGCGACGGTGGAAGACGGATCGGCCAGCGTCACCGAGGAGGGGTCGGAGCTCGAACGCTCGATCGGCCTCGTCGGCGGGCTCTCCATCGGTATCGGGACGATGATCGGCGCGGGCATCTTCGTGTTCCCGGGGCTCGCGGCCGGGCGCGCGGGACCGGCGGCCGCGGGCTCGTTCGCCATCGGCGCGGTCATCGCGCTGCTGGTCGCGCTGCCCGCCTCCGAACTCGCGACGGCGATGCCGAAATCCGGCGGGGGGTACTACTACATCTCGCGTGCGCTCGGGACGCTGCCGGGCGCCGTGGTCGGCATCAGCATCTGGCTGGGGCTGGTGTTCGCGACCGCGTTCTACCTCGTCAGCTTCGGCAACTACGCCGCCGCGCTGCTCTCGGAGGGCGGCGTGAACCTCGCCGGGCTCCCGATCGTCGACGCGCTGGCGCTGGTGTTCGGCGTCGCCCTCACCGCGCTCAACCTCGTGGGGACCGAGAACGCGGCGAAACTCCAGAACTACGTCGTCGGGCTGCTGTTGACCATCCTCGTGCTGTTCCTGAGCTACGGCAGCCTCGACGTGTTGGGGGTGTTCGGCACGGAGAGCACGCCCGAGCAGTTCATGCCGTTCGGGCCGATGCCGATGTTCACGACCGCGGCGCTGGTGTTCACCTCCTACCTCGGCTTCGCGCAGGTGGCGACGGTCGCCGGCGACATCAAGAACCCCGGTCGGAACCTGCCGCTGGCGATGGTCGGCTCGGTCCTGACCGTGGCCGTGCTCTACGTGGCCACCATCTTCGTCGCGACCAGCGCGTTCGGGAGCGGTCCCCTCGCGGGGTTCGGCGAGACGGCGATCGTCGAGGTGGCGCGGGCCTTCTTCGGCGACGCCGGCGCGTTGGCCATCCTGCTCGGCGGGCTGCTCGCGACGGTGTCGAGCGCGAACGCGTCGATCCTCTCCACCTCGCGGGCTGTGTTCGCGGTGAGCAAGGACGCGCTACTGCCGACGGTCGCGAGCCGCGTGAACCTCCAGTACGGCACGCCCCACGTCGCGCTGTCGATGGCCGGTGGGCCCGTGCTGGTGCTGATCGCCCTCGGCGAGGTCGAAGTGCTCGCGGAGGTGGCCTCGTTCCTCCACCTGATCATGTACGGGCTGATGTGCGTGGCGCTGATCGTGATGCGTCGCGACGAGCCCGAGTGGTACGATCCGGACTTCCGGGTTCCGGCCCATCGACTCGTCGCCGGCGTCGGCGCCCTCGCGAGTTTCGGGCTCATCGCGTTCATGCAACGCGAATCGCAGATCGTTGGCGTCGCCATCATGCTCGGCGCCGCCGGGTGGTACAAGTACTACGCGGCCGACGTCAAACTCAAGGGGGTGCTGTAAATGTCCGAGAACGAATACATGCCGGACCTGACCGTCGAGGGGGAACCACTCGCGATCCGAGAGCCGCCGAAAGTGCTCGTCCCGATCGAAGTGCTCGAAGGCGAGTCGATCTCGGAGTCGCTCGTCGAGTTCCTCGCCCCCGCCGAGGTGGTGCTGCTTGGCTACCACGTCCTGCCCGACCAGACGTCGACCGAACAGGCGAGCCTGCAGTTCGAGGACCGGGCACGGTCAGCCATCGACGAGATCGCCACCGCGTTCCGCGAGCTGGGCGGTGAGGTCGAGACCCGCGTCGCGTTCACTCACGACCGCGACGCGACCGTCGACCGTGTCGCCGCCGATGCGGCGGCGACGGCCGTTCTGCTCCCCAACCCCGTCGGCGATGTCGAGGAGGTCGTCGTGCCGATCCGTGGCGCGATCGACGGCGACCGGCTGGCCGACCTCGTGGCGACGCTGCTCGTCGGTCGCGGCGGGTCAGTGACGCTCTGGGGGCTCGACATCGACGAGTTCGATACGCAGGCGGCCGTCGACCGTGTTCGTGAGACCCTCACCGGTCGCGGCCTCGCCGCGGAGCGTATCCGGACCGAGGTCACCGACGTCGACTCTCCCGTCCGGGCGGTCGTCGACCGCTCGGGCGAGTTCGACGTGATCGTGATGGGCGAGGGCGGCCCCGGGCTGCTCTCCTCGCTGTTCGGCGACCCCTCCGAGCGCGTCGCCGAGGGCGCCGTCGCGCCGGTGCTCGTCGTGCGGGACCGGTAGGAGTCAGGAGAGGACCCGACTCCGGTGTGTCCGGACCATGTGGACCAGTGCCGAGAGACCGAAGGCGGCGCCGACGAGCAGGCCGGCGACGCTCGGCGACAGGGGGGCGAACGGAGGGAGTTCGACGGTGACCGCGATCAGGAACGCGAACGACAGCAGCGAGAGCCCGAGGAAGTAGTCGCTCCAGGGCAGGTCGTTCCCGCTGACGACCTCGAGGTACGCGTCGAGCGTCTCCCCCTCCTCGGTGAGCCGGACCTCCCCCCGGTTCTGCTCGTACTCGACGACCCCGTACTCGTCCATCTTCGGCAGGTGGGACTGGTACAGCGAGGTGTACACTCGTTTTCGCTGCTTGTAGGTCACGGCGGCCTCCTCGACGCCGTTCTCCCACGCCGCGATCTCCGAGGCGAGTTCGCGCACCGTCGCTTCGTCCTCCTCGTTCCGCAGGTAGTACAGCACGAGCCGTCGCCGCCGGTTCGAGAGCAGTTCGAACACGCGATCCCGCGAGAACGACTGTGTCGGCGTCTCCGGACAGTGTTCGGAGCTCGTTGGCAGTTCGGCTGTGCGATCGGCCGCCTCCTCAACCTGTGTGAGTTGTGCCATCCTCCTACTCGCCGTACCACCGTGTGACGGCCGGTGGACCCAGCGTTATCACCCGACAGACCCGACTGCGAAGGGACGCTGTCGGAGCGCCGGTGCGACCGTTCGAATCTTGTATAGTATGATTCACATGATGCCGTATCGTGTTCTTTGTTATCAATTGCACTGAATTTCACCCTGATATTGTTTTTGATGATTCGGGTGAAACAGTGCTTTAGCGACGGACTGTTGTCGAAAAAACGTATCAAGGCACCAATACTTATCTACTCGTGGCCATAGGCTACAGTATCGGTGTGGTTCGACCATGGACATCCAGGACCCGGTTGAGGACGCGGTCGAACTCCTGCAGCAGTTAGGACTGAAGGAGTACGAGGCGAGATGTTTCGTCGCGCTCTCGCAGATTTCGGCCGGGACTGCAAAGGAGGTCGCGGCGATCGCCGACGTCCCCAAAACCCGGGTGTACGACTCCGTTCGCGTACTCGAGGCGCGCGGGCTCGCGGAGGTCCAACACGCGAGCCCGCGGCGGTTTCGGGCAGTCAGGACCGACGAGGCGGTGTCGACGCTCCGGTCCCAGTACGAGAACCGGATCGACCGGCTGACGGAAGCGCTCGATCGAAGCCGGGACGGGCGGCCCGACCCGGTCTCGGAGGCACAGGAGGTCTGGTCGCTCGTCGGGAAGGAGGCCATCCGGAGCCGCGTCGATCGGATGATCGCCGACGCCGACGACCGGGTCGTCGTGATCGCCGGCCACGAGGACCGCGTGACCGAGGACTTCCTGAGCCCCCTCGGCGGTGTCGACGGCCCGGACGTCGTGGTCAGGGTCCCGACGGACCGCGCCGAGCGTCGTGTCCGCGAGCACGCGCCCCGCGTGGAGGTGTCGGTCTCGGCGTTCGACTGGGCTGGCGCCGGCGCCGACGCGGACGGCGCGGCTATCGGGACGCTGCTACTCGCCGACGGCTCCTGCGTACTGGTCAGTACTGTCCTCCCACGGGGGGAGGAGCGGGCGGTGATCGGCACCGCCCGCCACAACGGGCTGGTCGTGCTCGTGCGCCGACTGATCGAACTCTCGATCGACCGGTAGGCGGCCGATAACTACGGCGACTACGCCCCCGGGCATGGGTATGAACTCGGTGAGCCGCATCGAGCAGGCGACCGGCGTCGCATCGCTCAAAGACCCCGAGTACACCGGCCCGAACCGCTGCTGGCCGTGCACGCTGTCGAACCTCGGTATCGCGGCCGTGTTGACCGCAGGGGTCGGCGCGGCGGCGACACGGTGGGTTCCGGCCACGGGCGTGGCGGGCCCCGCGGCGGCCACGGTCGCCGCCGTCTCGCTGGCCGTGATCTACCTCCGTGGCTACCTCGTCCCGGGGACGCCGAGGCTGACCCGCCGGTACTTCCCGGCGTGGCTGCTGGACTGGTTCGGGAAGGAGCCCGAGCGTCCGCCTGCGGCCGTCGACCCCCGGGAAACACTGGTGTCGATGGGCGTGCTCGTCGACGATCCCGCTGCCGACGACGTGATGCTTGACTCCGCGTTCGCGGCCGCGTGGCGCGAGCGCATCGACGCCCACTGGAACGACGAAGACGCGGTCCGCGCGACCATCGGCGACTTCGCCGGCGTCCCCCCCGGAAGCATCGAGTTCGAGTCCTACCCCGGGATGCTGGTGGCGTACGACGGCCCGGAACGGATCGCGTCCTGGGAGTCCCGGCCGGCCTGCGTGGCCGACGCCGCGGCGGCGGCGACGCTCCCGGCGTTCGATCCGGAGTGGGAGCGGCGCCCGCTGGCGGTGCGGGCGGAGCTCCTCGGCGCGCTCCGGCTGTTCGTGGAGGAGTGTCCGGCATGCGGGGGGCAGGTGTCGCTCCGGACCGAGGTGGTCGAGTCCTGCTGTTCGAGCCGCGACGTTGTCGCCGCGACTTGCGACTCCTGTGGCGCCAGACTGTTCGAGGTCGACGCCCCGCCGGACCTCCTCGCGGCGGAGTGAGTCGGCTCAGCGCCGACCGAGCGGCCGTCGTAGGCGGTCGACCCATCCCCGGAACGTTTCCACGAGGTACCACCGCGCCCCCCAGAGCTGGGCGGTGACGGAGGCCGCGAGCACGAAGAGCGACCCGCTCGCCCAGAGCAGCGGGTCCACGGCCGAGACGAGCGGGACCCCGGCGAGCGAGGTCACCACCAGCGTCAGCGTCACCGCCGCCAGCGCCCGGTAGTACTCGTCCCACGTGATCCCGTACGGCGTCGCCACCGACATGTAAACGTTCACGTCGCGGGCGCGTGGCTGGAGCGACACTTCGGCGGTCTCGCGATCGTACCGCACCACGCCCAGTTCCTCCAGCTTCGGCAGGTGGGTCTGGTGGAGCGAGCTGTACACGCTCTCCCGAAGCGCCCGGGGTGGCGGCGAGGTGCCGGCCTCGGCGGCGGCGACGGCCTCCGAGAGTTCGTGGAGCTCGATCGTCGTCGGGTACACGCCATCGCTCAATTGTTGGATCGTCGCCCGTCGGCGCCGGTTCGCCAGTACTTCGTAGATCTCTGACTCCGGTAGCGTGTTCCGTCTGAGCTGCATGGCTGGGATACTCCGAGGGTTTGCTCGGACCACCGTGGTTATGAGTCACGTACCACGTTGTCGCCGACGTGGAGGGGAGGAACCGACCCGATCGTGTTGCCGGGTGCGGTTTTTCGCCCGCAGAGTGTGGTATAATGACACGGTAGTGATTCACACGAAACTCGTACGCACGTCCTTCTCGTCCGGGCGCGGCCCGTAACTGCAGCTTACTCGATCGAACCGCGGGTTCGATGCTGACGGCTTCCCGGCCGACTGCTGGCGATTCTCCCGTTTGACTGTGACATGCTCGCTCGTAACTATCCTCCTCCCGTGATAGGGTGTCACCAACCGAGCGAGGGCCAGTCCCGGCAGGGGGCACCCGACGTTCGGGAGCAACCATGACCGACGACGACAACCCGATCCGACTGTCACGGCGCAAAGTGCTGGGCGGGCTCGGCGGCGTCGGCCTCGCCTCCGCGGGCGCGGGGCTCGGCACCACGGCCTACTTCAGCGACGAGGAATCGTTCACCGATAACTCCCTGACTGCGGGGGAGCTCGACCTCAAACTCGACTACAAGTCGACGTACGCGGGCGGGCCGGGGCGGCTCGACGAGATCGACGAGATGTACCCCGACTTCGACGTCGAGGAAATCGAAGACGGGGTCTACCTCACCGGCGAGGTTCCCGGTGCGGGTGATTACCCCGGTGACTGGTCCGGGGCAGTGCAGGACTGGGACCTGTGTGATCCGGAGCACAACCTCATCAACGGCGACGAGATCCCCGTGTTCAATCTCGAGGACGTCAAGCCGGGGGACAGCGGGGAGGTCACTATCAGCCTCCACATCTGTGACAACGCTTCGTGGGTGTGGATGGGCGGCGAGCTGACCGAGAACGCTCAGAACGGAACCACCGAGCCGGAGAACGAGACGCTGTCGGAGGAGTTCGAGACGATCCCCGATCACGGCCAGCTCGCCGATGCCGTGGACGTGACGATGTGGTACGACGAGAACTGTAACAACGTCTACGAGCCCGGTGGCGAGGGCGAGCCACCCTGTGTCCAGCTCGTACTGGACGCGTCGGGTTCGATGTCAGGCAGCCGAAACGACGAGGCCATCGAGGGCGCGAAAGAGCTGGCGGACCGCATCCTCAGCGAGGCACCCGCCGGCAGCCGCGTCGGCGTGACGTTCTTCAGCGGCGACGGGTACGACTCGGGCGCGAACACGGTCCAAACGCTCACCGACGACCTCTCGGCCGTCCAGGGCGCCATCGACACGCTTCCCGCTGACGGTGGCAGCACCGCAATCGGGGAGGGGATCGCGGCTGGGCAAGCCGAACTCGCGAACTGCGGACCGGACGAGGACCCGGTCATGGTCGTTCTGACTGACGGCCGAAACAACGAGGGACAGGATCCGGCTTCCGCCGCGACCGCGGCCAAGAACGCCGGGACGGAGATCTTCGCGCTCGGTGTCGGTGGTGCACAGACCCAAACCCTCAACGAAATCGCCAGCGACCCGGACGACGCGCACGTCTTCGGGTCGACGACCAACCAGGCGATCAATCAGGCATTCAGCCAGATCGCGGAGACGATCGTCGGCGAGACGGTCATCTTCGAGGGCTCGCTCGCCGAGACGATGGCGGCGCTGGAGGACGGGATCCCCCTCGACGGCAACCGCGCCAACGAGGCGCGCGAGCCGTTCGCCGGCGGGATGACCCAGTGTCTCGGCTTCGAGTGGGAGGTCCCCGCCGACGTGGGCAACGAGATCCAGACGGACTCGGTGATGTTCGACATCGATCTCTACGCCGAACAGTCGCGGCACAACGAGAACCCGACGAACCCGTACAACGAGACGGTGACGGGTAACGGCACGGCGACGCCGAACGGCACGGCGACGCCGAACGGCACGGCGACGCCGAACGGCACGGCGACGCCCAACGGGAACAACACCTCGTAGAGCTGCACAGCCCGTCGACGACCACGCTCCGTGGGCGGGGCCACGAGGCCCGGGCCCAGCGCCGGTTCGACTCCGGCGGCGGAGCTTCCCCGCCAGGGGATGACCAACGATGACTGACGACAACCCGATCAGACTCTCCCGCCGCAAGATGCTCGGTGGCGTCGGCGCCATCGGTCTCGCGAGCGCGGGCGCCGGACTCGGGACGACAGCGTACTTCAGCGACGAGGAATCGTTCACCGACAACAGCCTGACCGCCGGCGAGCTCGACCTGTTCGTCCACGTCGACTACGAGGAGGACCAGGGCGACTACGCCCAGTACAGCACGCCCGACGGCACGTACATCAACGGCGGCGTCGTCGGCGGCGAGGAGGAGGGCGAGCCCCTCCGGATCGAAGTGGAGGACCTCAAACCCGGCGACTCCGGCTGGGGGGAGCTCTGTTTCTCCGTCGTCGACAACCCGGCGTACATGTGGATGTGCGGCGGGCTGACCGGGAACGCCCAGAACGGGACGACCGAACCCGAGCAGGAGACGCTCGAAGGGATGTACGAGACGATCCCCGAGGAGGGCCAGCTCGCCGACGCGATGCAGGTCACGGTCTCGTACTGTTCCGAGAACGAGGACGGCGAAACCGTGATCGGCGACGAGATCGCCTCCGGCTCCCTCGCGGACGTGATGGCGGCCCTCGCGACGGGCGTGCCGCTGGCCGGCGACGGCGACGCCGACGCCGGGGTCGCGAACCGGCCCACCTTCGAGGGCGTCGAGCAGCCGTTCGTGGAGGAGGAGGTCAACGCCGCTGAGACCTGCGTCTGCTTCGAGTGGGCGGTCCCGACCGACGTGGGCAACGAGATCCAGACGGACTCGGTGACGTTCGACTTCTCGTTCTACGCCCAGCAGGCCCGCCACAACGACGGCACGACCAACCCCTGCATCGACGAGTCCTACTCCGCGGAGTACGACAACCCCGACGGGATCACTCAGCCCATCCCCGACGGCGTCGCCCAGGTCGACGTGACCTACGGCGAGAAGTGCGTCGTCTACGGCGTCACGTTCGACGAACCCGACGACAGCCAGTACAGTCTGGCCGACCCTGGCTTCGCGAACACCAACTTCTCGCTCCCGTTCGACGCCGACGCGGACGGCACCTACGACTTCCAGGTCGCGTGGAACGTCGACGGCAACGACGGGTTCCACTACTCGGCGGTCGATCAGAGCGTCCCGGAGTGGGAGAAAGACGCCGCGGCCGGCTGGTCCGCGCTCCCGCCGGGGTTCACCGCGGTCAAGATGGGGAACCAGGCGGCCATCTGTGTCCCGCGCTCGCTGCTCGAAGCGAGCAGCGACGACTTCGTCTTCGGGTTCTTCGCCGGTGCGGGCGGGGAACAGCCGTCGGTTGCCATCCCGACAGGCGGTCCGTACTCCTCCAGCGACAACTGGACCGCGAGCGAGAACGGTCTCGATGCGACACTCCAGTAAGCGTTGAAAACGCGTCGAGGCGCCGACCTCGGCCCCCCACATGGTGTACGGCGGTTCGACTCCGCCGGTGGGGTTCCCGGAGGGGAAACCGACCATGTCCGAGATCGCTCGTGTCCGACCGACCGCCCCACGGCGCGCACCCGGTAGGGAGCGCATTCATATCCCGATTCGGTCCCTGCGTGCCGTTGAGGACGACCCATACCGATGACCCGTCCTGATACACCCGAGCTCAACCGCCGCCGCGTCCTCGCCAGCGCCGGCCTGGTCGGTGCGGGTGCGTTCGGCGGCGCCGTCGGCGTCGCCGACCGCGTCACGCGGGACCCCCGCGAGTACACCCACTACACCTACGCTCGCGTCCCGGCGCAGGTGGACGGTACGGACACCGCGGACCCCCGGCTCCGGGTCGCGTGGGAGAGCAGGTACAACGGCGAGCGGGTCGCCACGAGCGGCGAGGGCCCCGAGTTCGTCGACGACGCCGCGGGCCCGCTGTTCTCGGCGTCGAACGTGTTGCCGGGGGACTACGGCACCGCGAGCATCCGGCTCGCGGTCGAGGGTGACGAGCCGGTGCAGGTCCGCGTCGTCCCCGTCGTCCGGGGCTCGCTCGCGACGGCGGTCTCGGTCCGCCTCGGTTACGACACGGGGGTCTTCGGCATCGGCGCTTGCGACGGCGCCGACCGCCCCGACGACGTGGCCGGGGACGTGACGATGTCGCTCGCGGCGTTCGGGGAGGCCTACGGCGACGAGGGCCTGTCGCTGAACCCGGACTGCCTCGCCCCGGACGAGGAGCTCTGTCTCGGGTTCGGCTGGAAGTTCCCCGCGACCGAGACCAACGAGTGGCAACGGGCGTCGACTACCTTCGAACTGGCGTTCCACGCCGAGGGGTGTTCGGAATGACCGACAACCGCCCCCCAGGGGTCCCCACGCGCCGGCAGTTGCTCGCGGGACTGGGCACGCTCGGCGCCGCGAGCGCGTTCGGCGGCGGCGCCGGGGCGGCGTTGCTCTCGGATTCGGAGGCCATGGGCGGGACGATCACGGCGGGTGACGTGTCGCTGACCGTCGACTGCCCGGACTGTCTCGCCACCCCGGACGGCATCGCGTTCGACCTCGCAGTCGACCCCGGCGAGAGCGGCTCGACGACGCTCTCGGTCGCCCCCGACGGCAACCCCGTCAGGCTGTGGGTCCGGACCACCTGTCCCCCCGTCGGCGACGCGTTCGCCCGGGCGCTCGAGGTGACGCTCGGGCTCGACGCTGACTGCGACGGCGAGGCCGAGTCCACGCTGTTCGAGGGTTCGCTCGCCGACCTCCGGCGTTCGCTCGTCGACGGCCGGCGGCTCGAGGGATCGTCCCCGTGTGTTCCCACCGGCCAGTCGCTCTGTCTCGACCTCGGGTGGGAGCTCCCCGCTGACGTGACGATCCCCGCGTCGTCGACGACGCTCGCCTTCGAGTTCTACGCCGAGCAGTGCCGCCACCAGCCGGAGTCAGCCGTGACCGACCCGTTCGCCGGGACCGAACCCTGCCCCGAGGAGCCGGACTGTCCCGCGTGTGTCGACCTCGGCAAGATCGACGTCCAGGGCGACCAGCTGACCGTCGGCGAGTCGTACGCCTTCACGGACGCCCCGAACGAGCAGTACCGGGACGACGGTCACGAGTACGCGATCGAGGTCCTGTCGGTCACCGACGAGGGCCAGCCCCCGGAGACCGTCGGCGCCGGCTTCCGACTGCTCCGGGACGGTGACCCCGCCGACGACCTGCGGATCTGTGCGGTCGCGGTGGGCGGCGGGCGGCCGGACCCCGATCTCAAGCCGTCGGACCCCGACGCGCGGGTCGCCCGCTACACGTTCGACCCGCCGTCGTCGTCGACGCCCGGGCAGGTGTACGCCGCCCACGGGGCGTACAAGGACGACCCGCTGAGCCAACCCGACGACGATCGCCCGGCGATCAGCAACATCACTGTCTCCGTCTGCGCCGACGGGACGGGGGAGGAGACCGATGACTGAGACAGACGACACCACCGACGAACGAACCGACACGACGGCCACCGCGGAGGGATCTGATCCCGCCGATGCCCCGCCCGACGACCAGGTGCCGTCCGAACCCCGGGACGCCGACGGGTCTGGGAGCGCCCAGCGCGTGACGCTCCGGCGGGTGCTGAACGTCCTCGGCGTCCTCCTGTTGCTCGCCGTGGTGGCACCGTTCGTGGTGTACGCGGTGCCCGGCGTCGTCGGCGCGGACGCGAGCTTCGTCGTCCTGAGCGGCAGCATGGAGCCGGCGATATCCGCGGGCGACGTGGTGGTCGTCGAGTCGGTGCCGCCCGGGGCGATCGCCGTCGACGACGTGGTCACCTACTCCCGGAGCGACGAGGGCGCGACGGTGACCCACCGCGTCATCGAGGTGGACGACACCGGCGACGAGCGCGTGTTCTACACAAAGGGTGACGCCAACGAGGACGCCGACCAGCGGCCGGTGCCCGCGTCGGCGCTCGTCGGCTCGGTCGTACTCACCATCCCCTACATCGGCTACGTGATCCAGTTCGTCGGCACCAGAACGGGGTTCGCGCTGCTGGTCGTCCTCCCCTTCGGCGCGCTGCTGGTCACGGAAGTCGGGTCGTACCTGCGACGCAGGCGCCACGGGGACGGGCAGGCCACGGAGCGGGAATCGCCGGCGCCGGTTCGGACGACCGCAGAGCGGGACGCGTCGACCGAGGCCGTGGCGATATCCTCCACGGACATGCTGCTCACGCTGGGCGTGCTCGCGGCGGTCCTGCCCTACCTGGGCTTCGTCGCCCTCCAACGGGAGTCGGCGCTCTCGATCGGCATCGCCGTCGGGTTCGGCACGGCGTTCGCGCTGCTCGCCGGCGTGTTCATCTCCGCCCGGCTCCGCGAGCGGTCCCAAGCGTCGGGGACGCGAGACTCGGCCGTGCCCGACCGTCCGACCGCGGCAAGCGACGGCGGCACGACGCCGGAGGAGGAACGATGACCCGGACCCACCGTGCCGGGGTGCTCGTGGTGGTCTGCCTGCTGATCGTCGTCCTGGGCAGCGGGATCGGCGCCGAGACGGTCGCGCTCCTGACCGCCAGCGAGACCGTGACGGGGACGTTCTACACCAACGGCTCAGCCGGCAATCAGCCCCTCGCCACCGAGAGCCTCGGCGGAACCGAGCCGGCGTCGGCGAACGGGACTGCGGTACCGAACGGAACGCCGACGCCGACGGCGGCACCGACTCCGACGCCGGACGGAACGGACACTTCGACCCCCGCGTCCACGCCGAACGGGACCGACACGCCAACCCCGACGGCGACGCCCGCGCCCACCCGGACCGCGACACCGACCGAAACAGCGACGCCGACGCCCACCGAGACTGCAACACCGGCGCCGACGCCGACCGAAACAGCGACGCCGACCGAAACCGCGACGCCGACGTCGAACGGGACGGCGACGGCCACGCCGAACGGGACAGCCACCGCCAGCGTCGGCGTTTCGCTGGACGGGCTGGCCGGGGGTGACAGCTGATGATCGGCCCCTTCGACGGATGGTTCCGATCGTTGCTGCTCGGGCGCGTGCCCTCCCCCGTCGTGTTCGTCGACGGGGGGAGCCCACCGATCTCGAAGCGCATGGTGCTGTACCTGCTCTCCCTGCTCCTGCTCGCCGCGGTGGCCCTGGGCTGGGTCTTCCACCCGTAGGGCCGCCGTCGCCGCCGTCGTGGGGCTACCGCGGAAGCTTTACCCTCCGCGGTGTTGCCTCCGGTAACGATGGCTGAGGACTCCGCGACCGATCGGCGCACCTTCCTCTCGGCGGTCGGCGGCGCGGCCGCGGCGGCGATGGCCGGCTGTACTGGCGACGGGACGCCGACTGACCCCACATCGACGACGGCGCCGCCGAGCAGTTCGACCGACGTATCGACGCCGGAGGGTGGCCCACAGCCGGGGGGCACCCTCCGTGTCGGCTTCGAGTCCGAACTCACGGGGCTGGACCCCCACCGTACCGAGAGCGTGGTCTCGTGGGTGGTCGTGTTCAACGTCTGCGAGACGCTGATCACTTTCGAGGACGGCGCGCCGGCCGGCCGGCTGGCGACCGACTGGGAGATCGGCGAGGACGGCCGCACCTACACGTTCACGCTGACGGAGGACGCGCGCTTCCACCCGCCGGTCGACCGCGGGATGACCGCCGAAGACGTGGTCTACTCCTTCGAGCGCATGAACCAGGACGGCGCGATGGGCTCGGACCTCGCCGCCGTCGAGGCCGTCGAGGCCACCGGCGAGTACGAGGTGACGTTCACGCTCGCGGAGACGTTCGCACCCTTCTTCAACTTCCTCGGTCGCGTCCCGTGGGTGATCGTCCCCGAGGAGGCCGTCGAGGAGCAGGGCGGCGACCTCGGCGAGTTCCAGGAACCCGTGGGAACCGGCCCGTTCCAGTTCGACGAGCACGAACCCGGCGACCACCTCACGCTGACGGCGTTCGACGACTACCGCGCGGACGACGTGCCGCTGCTCGACGCCGTCGAGATCACGCCGATCCCCGACGCGGACTCCCGGGTCTCGGCGCTGCGCGGCGGCGACGTCGACATGGTCCGGGGGGTCGGCGGCAGCGACGCCGACGTGGTGCGGAACGACGCGGAGACTAAACTCTCCCGCCAGCGCGGCACGGAGTGGGGCCAGCTCCACATCAACTGTAGCGAGCCACCGTGGGACGACCCGGCGGTCCGGCGCGCCGTCGCCCACGCGATGGACCGCGGCGCGATCGTCGACGCAGCCGTCTCGGGCTACGGCCAGCCGGCGTGGCAGCCCTACGCCGAGGAGAGCGTCTGGCACTACGACCTCGGCGACAGCCGGCGCACCCACGACCCCGAGCGCGCCCGCCAGATCCTCGACGACGCCGGCAACCCCCTCGAGAGCGAGACGCTGACGATCAAGACCAACACGCGCTACGGGCTGATGGAGACCACCGCGGAGCTACTGGTCGCCCAGCTCGCCCAGGCGGGCATCGACGCCGAGACCGAGGTGCTGGAGTGGGGGACCCAGCTCTCGGACTTCGTCGGCGGCAACTTCGGCGCGATGGCCTTCTCGGTCCCGTTCAAGATCGACCCGGACCGGCACTACTACGGCTTCATCCACCCGGAGGGCACGCAGTTCAACCACTACGGGGAGGACCAGCCCGACGCCCAGCGCATGTACGAACTCCTCGAACAGGGCCGCAGCGAGACCGACCGGGACGAACGCGTCGAGATCTACAGCGAGTTCGAGAAACTGGTCAACGAGCACTGTCCGTGGATCTCGGTCGCGCGCGCCGACGGGCTCGCGGGGCTGCGCGCGGACGTGTACGGCGTGCAGCCGTGGCTGCTACCCTACACGCGGTTCTGGACGATGTGGACGGAGGACTGAGAACGCACGGCAATGGTGTCACGGCTCCAGGCGTTCCTGATCCGGCGGCTGCTCTGGGCGCTGCCGGTGCTGGCGCTGGTCTCGGTCGCGATCTTCGGGCTGATCAGGCTCGTCCCCGGCGATCCCGCGATCGTGATGCTCGGCGCCGACGCCCCGCCGGCCCAGCTGGCCGCGGTCCGCGCGGAACTCGGCCTGGACGAGCCCCTACCCGTGCAGTACGTCGACTACGTCGCCGACGCCGTCCGGGGCGACCTCGGCCGCTCCTACGTCGACGACCGCGAAGTGAGCGCGGCGATCGCCTCGCGGCTCCCGACGACGCTGTTTCTCACGGCCGCGGGCTTTCTGGTCTCGCTCACGATCGCGATCCCCGCGGGCCTGCTGAGCGCGACCAACCGGGGGGAGTGGCTCGACGGCGTCGGCCTCGGCTTCGGTCTGCTGGGCGTCTCAGTCCCGAACTTCTGGCTGGGCGTCGTGCTCCTGTTGCTGTTCGGGGTCACCCTCGACTGGCTCCCCGTCGCGGGCTACGTCTCGCCGCTCGAGGACCCCGTCGCGGGGATCCGGTACCTGCTCCTCCCGGGGATCACCTTGGGGACCGCGATGGCCGCCGTCGTGACCCGGATGCTGCGCTCGGAACTGCTGGAGGAACTGCGCCGTGAGTACCTGAACGCCGTCCGGATGAAGGGCGTCGGCGAGCTACGGGTGCTGACTCACGCGACCAAGAACGCGTTCATCCCGGTCGTCACCGTGATCGGGATGCAGTTCGGCTACCTGCTCGGGGGGTCGATCGTCGTCGAGACGGTGTTCTCGATCCCCGGGATGGGGCGGCTCCTGATCGACGCGATCCAGAGCCGCGACTACATCATGCTCCAGGGCGTGGTGCTCGTCTACACCACGTTCTTCGTCGCGGTGAACATCGTCGTCGACGGCGCGTACTTCTACCTGAACCCGAAACTGGGGGGTGAGCGATGAGCGACGCGACCGAGTCCGACGCCGACGGGACGACCGCGGCGCCGGAGCGGCCGCAGTCCCCGCTGGCCCGCCGCACCCGGACGTTCGTGCGACGGTTCCGCCGGAACCGGCTCGCGATGGGCGGCCTCGTCGTGACCGCCGGGTTCGTGCTGCTCGCGTTGCTGGCGCCGGTGCTGGCGCCGTACGACCCCGCGGCCGTCGACGTGCCCGCGCGGCTGCAGGGCCCGAGTCCCGCCCACCCGTTCGGCACCGACCGCTACGGCCGGGACCTGTTCTCGCGAGTGCTCTTCGGCGCCCGGATCGCGCTGCAGGTCGCCGTGGCGACGCCGCTGGTGGCCGGCGCCGTCGGCGTCCCGATCGGGCTGGTCGCGGGGTACGTCGGCGGCCGCGTCGACGACGTGCTGATGCGCCTGATGGACAGCGTCTTCGCGTTCCCCGCGATCCTGCTCGGCCTGACCCTCGTCGCGGTGTTCGGCCAGTCGCTGACCAACATCGTCGTCGCCCTCGGGATCGTCTACGTCCCACAGTTCGCCCGCGTCACCCGCGGCAGCGCGGTCTCGGTCGTCGAGGAGGAACACGTCCGTGTCGCGCGCTCGCTCGGCGCCTCCCACGCCCGGATCGTCCTCGTCCACGTGCTGCCGTTCTGCCTCTCGGCGATCCTCGTGCAGGCGACGGTGACGGCCGCGCTGGCGATCGTGCTCGAGTCCTCGCTCTCCTTCCTCGGCGTCGGCGTCCCCTCGCCGACGCCCTCCTGGGGGTCGATCCTCCGGGTCGGCAAGGGGTACGTCGACAGCGGCGAGTGGTGGTACAGCGTCTTCCCGGGGGTGGCGATCGTGATCGCCGTCCTCGGGTTCAACCTCCTCGGGGACGGCCTGCGCGACGTGCTGGACCCCCGAACCGACCCCAACAGGTGATCCAGCATGAGTGAACCCCTCCTCCGAGTCGAGAACCTCCGCACCCAGTTCGGTCGCCGTGACCCACTCGTCGCCGTCGACGGCATCAGCTACGACCTCCGGGCGGGCGAGACGCTGGGCATCGTCGGCGAGTCGGGCGCCGGCAAGTCCGTCTCCGTGCGCTCGCTCGTCGGCCTGATCGACGACGGCGAGGTCGCGGGCTCCGTGGAGTGGCGCGGCGAGGAACTGGTCGGCGCCAAGCCGCGCGAACTCCGCGCGGTCCGGGGCTCGGGGATCGGGATGGTGTTCCAGAACGCCGAGGCGGCGTTCGACCCGATCGAGACGGTCGGGAGACAGATCGTCGAGGCGGTCCGGGCGAACCGCGACCTCTCGAAGCGGGACGCCCGCACCGAGGCGATCGACCTGCTCGAGGAGGTCGGCATCGGCGACCCCGCGGGCCGGTTCGACGACTACCCCCACGAGTACTCCGGCGGGATGGCCCAACGGGCGGGTATCGCGATGGCGTTGGCGGGCGAGCCGGACCTGCTGATCGCCGACGAGCCGACGACGGGGCTGGACGTGAGCGTCCAGGCCGGCATCGTCGACCTGTTCCGCGACCTCGTCGCCGAGCGAGACATGTCGCTGCTGCTGATCAGCCACGACCTCGGCGTGGTCTCCCAGCTCTGTGAACGGATCATGGTGATGTACGCCGGCCGGATCGTCGAGCGCGGCAGCCGGAAGCAACTGCTCGACTCGCCGCGGCACCCCTACACGGGGGCGTTCCTCCGGAGCGTCCCCGACGTGGACGTGCGAAAGGATCTCGAACCCATCGGCGGCTCGCCGCCGAGCCTCGACGATCCGCCCGCCGGCTGTCGGTTCCACCCGCGCTGTCCCGCCGCGGAGGCGGGAGTCTGTGACGGCGCGGCGCCGCCGACGGTCAGCTTCGAGGACGGCGGTGAGGACGCCGAGCGCCACGAGGCGACCTGCCACGGTTACACCGACGCCCACCCCGGCGGCGACGCGTTCGACCGCGAAGCCGTCGAGTGGATCGAGCCGGCCGACGGGGCGGAGCGGGGTGAACGATGAGCGACCCCCTGCTCTCGGTCCGGGACCTGAAACGCCACTATCCGGTCCGCTCGGGGATCCTCAAGCGGAAGAGGGGGGCGGTTCGGGCCGTCGACGGCGTGAGCTTCGACCTCCAGGCCGGCGAGACCCTCGCCGTCGTCGGCGAATCGGGCTGCGGGAAGTCGACGCTCGCGGAGACGGTGATCGGGCTGGACGAACCCACCGCGGGCGAGGTGCTGTTCGAGGGGGAACCGCTCGCCGGCACGCAGTCGGGCGGCGTGTTGGGGTCGCTCGCCGGCGGCGTCGACAAGGCGTTCCGCCGCCGGGTCCAGATGGTGTTCCAGGACCCGTTCTCGACGCTGAACGAGCGCATGAGCGTCGGTCGGATCGTCGCCGAACCGCTGGTGATCCACGGGGAGCGCGAGGACGACCGCGCGGGATACGTGCGGGAGTTGCTCGAAACGGTCGGGCTCGATCCCGACCGCCACTACGACGCGTTCCCGCACGAACTCTCCGGCGGCCAGCGCCAGCGCGTGGGCATCGCGCGGGCGCTCGCGCTCGAACCCGACCTCCTCGTCCTCGACGAACCCGTCTCGGCGCTGGACGTGAGCGTCCGCGCGGGGATTCTGGAACTGCTCCGGGACCTGCAGGCCGAGCGCGGCCTGACCTACCTCCTGATCTCCCACGACGTGAGCGTCGTCCGGCAGGTCGCCGACCGCGTGGCGGTGATGTACCTCGGCGAGTTCGTGGAGCTCGGCGACCTCGGCGACGTGCTCGACGACCCGGCCCACCCCTACACGGAGGCGCTGCTGTCGAGCGTGCCGCGAGTGTGCGCGGCGCCGGACCCGGACGACCGGATCCGCCTGCCGGGCTCCCCACCTGACCCCTCGGAGCCGCCGGCCGGCTGTCGGTTCCACCCCCGGTGTCACCTCAGGGAGCGCCTCGACGACGAGGACGCCGCGCGCTGTGTCGCCGAGGACCCGGCACTCACCGAGCGCGATGCCGGCGGCGAGCCCCGACCCGGCGGCGACGGCCGGACCGTCGCCTGTCACTTCCGGCCGGCCGCGGTGGGGATTACTGATAGGAATCCACGAGAGTAGTAATTATTAAGCTCCTGCATCCGCTACGACGCCCATGACCGACCGAGTCGCGACCACCCTGGGACTGTACCCGCTCCCGGACTGGGCGAAAGACGAACTCTCGAACCTGAAAGGCCATCAGAAGGCGGACCTCGTCGACGGCAGCGAGGGGCCGGAGGTCCGGGCGGCCTACGAGCGCGTCCGCGAGGACCTGATCGACGACCAGCGCGAGGCCGGCCTCGACCGCGTCGTCGAGGGGCAGGGCCGCTGGGACGACTGGCTCGCGCACCCGCTGGCGGTCCACGAGGGCGTCGAGACCGGCGGCATCGTGCGCTACTACGACAACAACAACTTCTACCGCGACCCGCGGGTCGTCGACGAGTTGACGCCCGACGGCGACGTGGCCGCCGAACTCGACGCCGCCACGGGCCTGCTGAACGAGGGCGACTCCCTGCAGGCGGTTCTCCCGGGTCCCTACACGCTCGCGGAACTCGCGACCGACGAGCACTACGGCGACGAGGCTGATTTCCTCGCCGCGATTGCCGAGTTCCTCGCCGCCGAGGTCGAGGCGCTCCCGCCCCACGAGACGCTGTTCCTGCTCGACCCCTCGCTGGTGACGGATTCGCCGGAGGACGACGCGAACGAGCGCGTCAGCGACGCCGTCGACACGGTCGCGGCCGCGACCGACGCCGACGTGGTGCTCCAGAGCTACTGGGGTGCCCACGCGGAGAAGACCTACGCGCACCTGATGGACGCCGACTTCGACGCGTTCGGCTTCGACTTCGTCGCCGGCGACCGCGACGCCCACCTCTACAACGTCACCGAGTTCGGCACGAAAGACGACGTCTCGCTGGGGCTCGTCGACGGCCAGAACACCGCCGTCGAGAGCCCCGAGACCGTCGCCGAGCGCATCGACTGGGTGACCGAACAGGTCCCGAGCCAGACGTTCGACACCGTCTACGCGACGCCCAACACCGAACTCGCGTACCTGCCCGTCTCGACCTACCGGGAGAAGCTCTCCGTGTTGGCCGACGGGGTTGATCTCGCGCCGGAGACGGAGGTGAGCGCCTGATGGCCCGCGACGCCACCAATCGCGAGCAGTTCCGCCCCGACGACCACGAGCACGAGCACTTCCTGCTGACCAGCGTCGTCGGCTCCTACCCCAAGCCGACGTGGCTCAACCGGGCCGACGACCTCGCCGCGGATTCCGACTCCGCGTTCGACGAGGACGACCTCGAGGAGGCACACGACGACGCCGCCCGCCTCATCACCGAGGAGCACGAGCGAACCGGCCTCGACACCGTCGTCGACGGCGAGATGCGCCGCAACGAGATGGTGGAGTTCTTCGCCGAGCGCATCGACGGCTACGAGTTCAACGGCCCCGTGAAGGTGTGGGGCCACAACTACTTCGACAAGCCGAGCGTCGTCGAGGAGGTTGAGTACGACGAGCCGTGGCTGGTCGACGAGTTCGAGTTCACCGATTCCGTCGCGGAGCGCCCGGTCAAGGTCCCGATCACGGGCCCCTACACGCTCGCGAACTGGGCGTTCGACGAGCACTACGGCGACAGCGAGGCGCTCGCCTACGACCTCGCGGACCTGGTGAACGAGGAGATCGAGAAACTCGTCGAGGCGGGCGCGCGCTACATCCAGATCGACGAGCCCGCGCTGGCGACGACGCCGGACGACCACGCCATCGTCGGTGGCTGTCTGGAGCGCATCGTCGACGGCGTGCCCGACGAGGTCCGGGTGGGCGTCCACGTCTGCTACGGCGACTACTCCCGGATCTACCCCGAACTCAACGAGTTCCCCGTCGACGAGGTCGACCTCGAACTCTGTAACGACGACTACGAGCAGATCGAGACGTTCGCCGACGGCGAGTTCGCGCCCGACCTCGCGCTGGGGGTCGTCGACGCCCACGCCGCCGAGGTCGAGAGCGTCGCGGAGATCAAGGAGAACATCCGGCAGGGGCTGAAGGTGGTGCCGCCCGAGAAACTCACCGTCTCGCCGGACTGCGGGCTGAAGCTGCTGCCCCGCGAGGCCGCCTATCAGAAGACCGAGAACCTCGTGACTGCGGCCCGAGAGGTGGAGGCCGAACTCGACGCCGGCGAGATCGAGGTGCCGGTCTCGACGCCGCCCGCCGACGACTGAGGACGCCGGACCTTTCGTCGATCTCGCTCCAAACATCTATACGGTAGATTGGCGAACGGCCCTACGAGCATGGCCGCGATGAGTACACTCGACTGGCTCGGGGTCGTCGGACCGTACGCGATCTTCTTCGTGATGTTGATCGTGTACTACGTCTGGGAGGGGCGGCGCGAACGCGCGCTCCGGAAACAGTACGAGGAGGGGGAGCATGCATAGCGGCGCGCTCGTGCCGATGCAGGGCACCGGCGGCATCGCGGGCGCCGCGGGGATCTGGGTCCTCGCCACCTTCGCGCTCTACCTCGTCGTCCTCGTCGGGATCGGCCTGTGGGCCTCCCGGTTCATGGACTCCGTCGGCGACTACGTCATCGGCGGCCGCGAGATCGGGCCGGTGGTGACGGGGTTCTCCGAGCGCGCCTCCGAGATGAGCGGCTGGCTCACGCTGGGGGTCCCCGCCGACGCCTACGGGACGGGGATCATGGCGTTCCTCAACGGGCTGGGGATGATCCCGGCCGACCTGTTCGCGTGGGCCGGGATCGCCAAGCGCCTCCGCAAGTACACCGAGATCGTCCGCTCGGTGACGCTGCCGACGTTCTTCGAGACGCGACTGGGTGACGACACCGGGCGGGTGAAGGCCGTCTCGGCGCTCGTGCTCATGCTGTTCGAGGGCGGCTACGTCGGCGCCCAGATCGTCGCCGCCGGGACGCTGCTGCAGGTGCTGACCGGGATCGAGCCCTGGATCGGCATCATCGCCGGCGGGGTCATCGTCATCGGCTACACGTTCCTCGGCGGCTACTTCGCCGTCGCGTGGTCGGACTACTTCCAGGGCGCGATCATCCTGATCGCGTTCATCATCCTCCCGGTGCTCGCGTTCACGGAGATGGGGCTGCCGTTCGAGGCGGTGGCGGCCGCGGCGGGCGACTCCGCGACCAGCATCACCGCCGGGATGGCCGGCTGGGCCGCCGTCTTCGGCGTCATCAGCTACGCCGCGATCGGGCTGGGCGTCCCCGGGAACCCCCACATCATGGTGCGGTTCATGGGGATCGACAAGGTGCGGAACGTCCGCCTCGCGGCGATGGTCGCACAGCTGTTCATGTTCGTCGCGTACGTCGGCGCCGCGCTCGTCGGGCTGTACGCCATCGCGATGTTCGGCGACGGCGCGCTCGCGGACCCCGACAACGCGATGCCCCGGCTCACGCTCGACCTGCTGCCGAGCGTCGTCGCCGGCATCGTGCTCGCGGCCGCGCTGGCGGCGATGATGTCCAGCGCCGACTCCCAGCTGCTCGTGGCGACGAGCGCGGTCGTCGAGGACGTCTACCACGGCTTCCTCGACCGCGACGCGACCCAGGAGGAGCTGGTTCGCTACTCCCGCTACGTCACCTTCGGGCTCGGCGCCGCGAGCGTCGCGTTCGCCTTCATCGCCCAGGACACGCCGATCTACACGCTCGTCCTCGACTACGCGTGGGGCGGGCTCGGCGCCGCCATCGGCCCGACCGTGATCGCGACGCTCTGGTGGAAGCGCGTCACGGCGGCGGGCTCGCTCGCCAGTATGATCGTCGGCACGGCGACGATGGTGCTGTGGACCCAGCTCTCGACGGTGCTGGGCTGGCTCGGCGCGATGCCGCCCGAGTCCGCCGCGTTCTGGTACGGGCTCGTGACGGTGTACGGCCTGTTCCCGGCGTTCATCCTCTCGGTGATCACGCTCGTCACGGTGTCGCTGCTGACCGAGCCGCCGGAGAACGTCGACGAGCACTTCGACATCTTCGACAAGCCGCTCTCGGCCATCGTCGACTCGGAGGGCTCGGCGGGGACGCCCGACTACGTCGCCGACGGCGGCGTCGACGAGACGCGGAGCGTCTCGTCTGCCAGTCAGACGCAGTCTGACGACGTCGACGAGAGCCGAAGGCTCTCGTCTGCCAACCAGAACGCTTCGCGTTCTGGTGACGTCGACACGGGGACCCGCGCCGACGGCGGCGAGGCGACGGACACCTCGCCGAAGGTGCTCACCGAGACCGACAACATCCGCGCCCACGTCGCCGCCTCGGGGTACTGGGCGGACGATGACTGAGCCGGAGCCGGGGGAACTGGGTGCCGACCCGCTCCCGCCCGCCGACCACCCGCTCGTCGGCGACCGCCACGAGGCGGTCGACCTCCCGGTCATCGAACCGGGGATCTCGCGGGATTCGGTCGAGTCGGACGGCCGCGTCGGTGCCGTGGCGTACCCGTTCCGGGTGTACGAGGCCGAGATCGAGGTGGATCGGCCGCTGCTCGCGCCGCGCACCGACCGCCGGGTGATCAGCGTCGACCGCTCGCGGCGGCTCGCGGTCCGGGCCGACACGCTCCCCGAGGTCGAGGAGCGACACGTCAAGGACGTGCTGGTACTGCCCGGCGAGCTCTCGCCGGATCAGGCGGACGAAAAAGCGCGAGAGGCGGCGTTCCAGTGGACGCTTCGGGGGTCGATCCTCGCCGACGCGCCCGAGATCGAGTTCGCGAACGTCGTCGAGGCCTACAAGCTGTTCTGGCTGGCCGACCGTCCCGGCGGGGACGTGATCGTCGACAGCGTGCGCGGCGAGGAGCGACCCTTCGAGGGGTAGCTCAGTCGTCGCTCGACTCGATCACGTCGACGACCGGGCCGTCTTCGACCTCTTCGTCGTCGCCCTCGCTGGGCGTCGGGAGGAACGGCGCGATCAGGGCGGCGACGGCGAGCAGCAGGCCCGCGTAGCGCGTGGCGTCGACGTACCACTCGCTCGGTTCGAGGTCCTCGGGGTTCTCGTAGCCCGCGAGCATCGAGCGGGCGCAGACGTCGAGCAGTTTCTCGGGGCCGGCGGCGCCGGCGATTCCGGTGACGAACGTGAGGGCTCTCAGGAGCATACGGGTGGAGCGACGGGCCGCGAACGGGAGGCGTTTGCGGTTGCGGCGCGGCGGCTCGCCGTTCGGCGAAACGTGGAGAAGACGGAGCGCTACTCGTAGAGCCAGCCTTCGTCGACGCGATCGTAGTCGATCAGTTCCTCGTCGTCGAAGAACAGGTCGATCTCGCGCTCGTTCGAGCCCGGATCCTCGTGATCCGAGGCGTGGATGACGTTGCGACCGAGGTCCAGGCCGAGGTCACCGCGGATCGTGCCCGCGGGGGACTCGGCGGGGTCGGTCTCGCCGACCATGCTCCGGACCTGTCGGGTGGCGTCGGCGCCCTCCCAGACCATCGCGAAGACGGGGCCGGACGTGATGAACTCCACGAGGCCCTCGAAGAACGGCTTGTCGGCGTGCTCGCCGTAGTGCTCCTCGGCGAGGTCCCGGTCGATCCGCATGAACTTGCCGCCGACCAGCTTCAGGCCGCGGTCCTCGAAGCGCGAGACGATCTCGCCGATCAGGCCGCGCTGGACGCCGTCGGGCTTGACCATGACGAAGGTTCGCTCGCGCTCGCTCATTCCTCGTCCTCCTCGTCGTCGGCCGCCGCTTCCTCGTCCGTGGATTCGGACTCCTCGGCGTCTTCCTCGGACGCCTCGACGTCCTCAGCCTCGGCTTCCTCGGACGCCTCGACGTCCTCAGCCTCGGCCTCCTCGGATTCCGCTTCCTCGTCGGCGTCCTCGGTCGCCTCCTCCTCGGGTTCGGTCTCCTCGGGCTCGACGCCGTGGTCGCCGCCCTCTTCGGTCCACTCCAGGTCCCGGGGCTCGCGCCCGAGGTCGGCGTTCTTCTCGCACTTCGCCGAGCAGTAGTGGATCACGCTACCGTTCGTGCGGACGAACATCGTGCCCGTGCCGGGCTCGACGTCGTCGCCGCAGTAGTCACAGGTTCGGTTCTGGGGCATCAGGCACCTCCGATGGAGTCGGCGTCACGCTGGGTCTCCCGCAGCTGGAGGATGTCGCCCTCGCGGACGGGACCCAGCACGTTCCGCGTGATGATTCGACCCTGGTTCGAGCCGTCCTGAATGCGGCACTTGACCTGCATGGCTTCGCCGTGCATGCCGGTCTTGCCGACGATCTCGATCACCTCGGCCGGCGTCGATTCCGTGCCGCTCTCCTCTTCTGCGCTCATAGGTTATCGGAGTTCCTCGACCTTCTCGGAGATGTCCTCCACGTCGTCCTCGGCGTCGCCGGCGTCCACGATGGCGGCGGCGGCGCTGCCGACCTCGAGGCCGGCAGCGTGACCCAGGTCGTCCTGAGTCTCGACGAAGACGACCGCGATGCCCTTCTCCTCGGCGAGTTCGGGCAGGTGCATGACGATCTCCTCGGGCTGGACGTCCTCGGCGACGAACACGAGCTCCGCGTTCCCGCGCTCGACGGCCTTGGTCGTCTCGTTGGTTCCTTTCTTCACGGTGCCGGTGTCCCGGGCGACCTCGAGCGCGTCGAGCGCGCGGTCGGCGAGGTCGGCGGGGGTCTCGTAGTCGACGTAAACTGGCATTGTTGTAGTACCTCGGTCCTGCCTGCGGGCTCGACTGCCCCACCGGAACTGCGTCCCTGACGGTGGGGAGTATCATCAACCCCGGACAGGCTTCGATCCTCGATTCGCCAGCCCCACGTAAAAGCGTGTTCAAACTGCCGGGACCGTGTCAGCGCCCGACAGGGGAGCCGAAACGGGCAAACCGCCGGCGGGCGAATCGCGCCCCATGACCCTCTCCTCGCTCGCGGCCGACCTCCGGACGGAGGCCGAGCGGGCGAACGAGCGCCGCGCGCTCGTGCTCTCGGGCCCGCCCGACGCGACCCGCCGAGCCGCCGTCGACGCCATCGAGGCCGCGGACCTCCCGATCCGCGACTGTACCGCGGTCTCCGCCGCCGAGGACTGGCCGTTCGAACACGTCGGTCCGCGCCAGTCCCGCGAACTCCTCGGCCGAACGCAGCGGGCGATCGTCGTCGACGGCCACGACGAGTGCTCGCCCAACGCCGTCGGCCGCACCGTCGGCGCCGTCGACGGCGGCGGCCTCTACGTCCTGCTCGCGCCCGACCTCGACACTTGGGGCCAGCGCCGCGACGCGTTCGACGAGAGTCTCGCCGTCCCCCCCTTCGGCGTCGACGACGTGACCGGGAACTTCCGGGATCGACTCGTGGAGACGCTCCGAACGCATCCGGGAATCGCGATCTGTGAAGTGGACAACGGCTACGACGACCCGGAGGGCGACGCGGTCGAGGTCCGCGACGACGGGTTGACCGACCCGTGGCCCGCCCGGCCGCGGGAGACGCCGGAACCGCCGGCGGACGCACGGTTCAGGGACGATACCTATCGTGCCTGCAGAACCGTCGACCAGGCCGAGGCGGTGCACGAACTGGAGGCACTCCGGCACGACACCGCGGAAGGTCCTCCCGGAGTCGTCGTCGAGGCCGACCGCGGCCGCGGGAAGTCGAGCGCCGCCGGCCTCGCGGCGGGCGCGCTCGCCCGCGAGGGGCGGGACGTGCTCGTGACCGCGCCGGACCGCCGCGGCGCCGACGAGGTCTTCGCTCGCGCTCGGGAGCGACTCGAGGACGCCGAGGAACTCGCTGCCGGTTCGGACGACCGCATCGACGCCGACTCGGGTGGCTGCGTCAGGTTCGCTCGCCCCCCAGAAGCCGCCGACCTCCCGGAGGACCCGGACGCGGTGGTCGTCGACGAGGCCGCGGCGCTCCCGGTCTCGCTGCTCGAACGGTTCCTCGACGGTCCGCCGGTCGCGTTCTGCACCACGGTTCACGGCTACGAGGGCGCCGGCCGGAGCTTCGACGTGCGGTTCCGCAGGAGCCTCGTCGACTCGGAGCGCGAGGTGATCGACGTCCGCCTCGACGAGCCGATCCGCTACGCGGCCGGCGATCCCGTGGAGTCCTGGGCGTTCCGCGCGCTGCTGCTCGACGCCCGCCCGCCCGTCGATCAGTTGGTCGCCGACGCCATCCCCGAGACGGTCACCTACGAGAAACTCACGCGCGAGCGACTGCTCGCCGACGAACACCTGCTCCGTGAGGCGTTCGGACTGCTCGTCCTCGCGCATTATCGAACCGAACCCGACGACCTCGCACGACTGCTCGACGCGCCGAACCTCACCTGTCGCGCGCTGTTGCACGAGGGGCGAGTCGTCAGCGTCGCCCTCCTGGCTCGCGAGGGCGGGCTGAGCGAGGAAACTCGGGAGCGCGTCTACCGCGGCGAGCGCGTTCGCGGGAACATGCTCCCGGACGTGTTCACCAGCCAACTCCGCGATCGCGGCGGTGGCGAGCCGGTCGGCTACCGCGTGATGCGCATCGCGACCCACCACGCGGTCCGCTCCGACGGACTCGGCTCCCTGCTCCTCTCCGAGGTCGAAGACGAGTTCCGGAGCAACGACGGCCGCGACGCCGACCTGCGGGGCGAGCAGGTCGACTACTTCGGCGTCGGCTACGGCGCCACTCCGGAACTGCTCGACTTCTGGCGCGGGAACGGCTACCGGACCGTCCACCTCTCCACGACGAAGAACGACGCCAGCGGCGAGCACTCCGCGCTGATGGTGCGCCCGCTCACCGACGACGGCGCCGAACTCGCCGCCCGGCACGCTCGCTGGTTCCGGGAGCGCGCGCCGGGCGTGCTGGCGGGCCCGCTCTCGGGCGTCGATCCGGACGTGATCCGGCGGGCGCTCCGGGCGGTCGACGACGGCGCGGTGCCGGCGGAGCCGAGCCTCTCGGAGCGCGACTGGCGGGTCGTCGTCGACGCCGCCAACGGGATGGGGAGCTACCACGCCGCGCCGGCGGCCTTCACCGAACTCGCGCTGCGGGAGCTAATCGTGGGCGACGCCGGGTTGGACCCGAGTCAGGAACGGCTGCTCGTCGAGAAAGTGCTCCAGAACCGCGAGTGGGACGCCGTCGCCGAGGATCTCGACAGGGTATCGACCCGGATGACGATGCGCGCCTTCGGCGACGCCTGTGAGCCGCTCGTCGAGGTCTACGGCACCGAGGCGGCGAAGGCACACCGCGAGTACTGGCCGAACTGAGCGGTGCCG
This sequence comes from Halolamina pelagica, assembly GCF_900115675.1. Classification (GTDB taxonomy): domain Archaea; phylum Halobacteriota; class Halobacteria; order Halobacteriales; family Haloferacaceae; genus Halolamina; species Halolamina pelagica. The sequence goes on from NZ_FOXI01000003.1 coordinate 328,233, forward strand.
TAGATTCATCGTGATGGCTGCCCAACCTGTACGCATGCTCCGCAAACTGTACAGCGCGATCTGTGCGGCCGAACTGGTCGCGCCACGGCGGCTGATCGCCGCCGCCGAGCAGGTGGCGCTCGAGGATTCTGGGGCGAGCGAACTGCGCTCGTGGGTGGTTCCGGGCGCGCGCCTCGAAGGCCTGCTCTTCCTCGTCATGCTGGCGCAGCGACCGCTCGTACTCGCGGTTCAGGAAGCTCCTCGGCGCCGTCGGCCTCCTCGCCTTCCTCCGGCCGCGTGCCTACGTGGACTACGGCACGAAAGCGGCCTACCGTGACGCGTCGACGATCGAGTGGCGGCCGTGGGTGTACACGGGGACGCGGCTGATCGGCTTGCTCTACGTGGTGGTCGCGCTCGCGGAACGCCGTCGGTCCTGACCCATCTCCGGTAGACAGAAGACCGGACGAGCCCACGGATCGACTGTGCCGACCTGTACCGAGGACGACTGCGACCGCGAGGCGGCCGTCGTCGTCTACGTTCCCTGGGCGGCGGACCGACCGGTCTGTGCCGCCCACGGGCGCGTGCTGGTCCAGCAGGACGGCGTCGTGGCGGAACCGCTCACCGACGCCGACGAGTGGGGGTAGTCAGTCGCCGACCGCCCGCGGATCGACGGCCATCATCACCTCGTCGACGTACTCGTCCTCGATGCGGTAGTGGTCCTTCCGGACCGCCTCGATCTCCCAGCCGTGGTCCTCGAGGAAGCTGATGGCGCGCTCGTTGCTCGACGGCACGGAGTTGTAGAGCTTCTCGTAGCCGTGTTCGCGCGCCCAGCGCACCCCCCGGTCAAGCAGCAGTTGACCGAGCCCACGCCCCCGATAGTCGGGGCGGAGCCCGACCGTGAGCTGGGCGGTGTGGGCCAGCTTCTCCGCCTCGGGGAGGTCGAGGTGGACCCAACCGACGACGTCGTCGCCGACCTCCGCGACGAAGAACAGCCGGGACATCACGTCGTTGTGCCGGATGACCGCCTCGTCGTAGTCCAGCGCGGCGGCGACGGTCTCGGCCTCGATGTAGCTCCCCTCGCTGGCGACGGAGTCGACGACCGCCACGAGCGCCTCGCGGTCGTCCTCCTCGGCCGTGCGGACGGTCACGGCGTCGCCGTCGACCGCGTGCTCCTCCTGCTCGTCGACGGTGTGGGCGATCTGGAGCTCGTCGCCCACCTTACGGACGTACCCCTGGCGCCTGAGGACGGTCAGGTGGTGACCGAACGCGCTCGGGTCGAGGTTGAGCCCGCGCCGGACCTCCGCCTCGGTCACCCGGCCGTGGCGCTCCACGTAGTTGTACAGGTCCTCCCGGTCGGGGTCGTCGAAGGTGAGCTGTTCGGTGAGTTCCATGGCTTTTGCTAACGCGTGACACTACATAAGCGTTGTTCGGCCGCTACTCCCCCGAAACCCCCGTCAACAGCTCCGCGACGGCGACGACGTCGTGGGTCTCGAGCAGCACCTCGGCGGCGCTCCGGACCGTCGCGTCGGAGTCGTGATCCACGCCGTGGCACCGGGCGAAACACTCCAGCCAGTCCCGGGTCGCCCGCCGGAGCAGCCGGTGCTCGCGCGCCGAGAACCGCGGCGGGTCGTCGCCAGTCCGCGCCTCGACGTAGCAGGCGACGACGGGGCCGAGTCCGTCGCGGGCGGCTTCGAGCGCGCGCTGTTCGTTGGGGTCGTCGACGACCTCGCCGTCGCCCCACGCCGCCCGGGCCGTGCGCGCCTCCCGCGCCAGCCGCTCGATGCGCTCGGCGTATCGCGACGGCGGGGGGCCGTCGGCGTCGGCGGCATCACACCCCTCGAAGCCCGCCACTGCTCAGCCCTCCTCGAACTCGACGCCCTTGCCGCCGCGTGGGTGCTCCCACTCGGTCTCCGCGACGACCGCGCAGGTGCCACACTCGATGCAGGGCTGGGTGTCGAGGCTGACCACCTCCTCCCGCTCGCCGTTCGATTCGACGGTCTCCCGGCGGTAGCAGCCGCCGCCGAACCCCTCCGCGCTGACCGGACAGGCGGTGACCGCGGTGCCGCTGGCCGCCGCCGAGTCGTCCCGCAGCTCGATGTGCGGGTTCCCCACGTCGGTGTCGTAGGTCAGGTCGCCGATGCGGTCGGCCAGGCTCGGCGGCTCCACGTCGTTGGTTTCGTCGACGGGGGCCCCGAGCTCCTCGGCGATGACCGTCGGGAGCGTGACGTAGGGAGTCCGGGTGTCGGGCACCATCATCGACAGCGCGGGCGAGGAGTAGAGCCGCTCGAGCCGGTCGCCCAGCAGGCGGACGCCGAACCGCCCCACCGCGGAGTCGAGCACGGCGTCGGTCAGGTTCGCGAACGGCTCGGGCTCGCCGAGCGCGCTGGCGACCTCGTAGCGCCGCGGCCGGAGCTTCTCCATCACGCCCTCGTCGTGGAGTTTCCGCTCGTAGAACTCGCCCGCCCGGCTCGTGTCGCCGCGGGCCTTCGCCTGCGCGTACGCCTCGGCCGCGAGCCCGCCGGCGGTGACGGCGTGGTTCATCCCCTTGATGATGGGGCCTTGGGCCTGCATCTGCCCCGCCGCGTCGCCGACGACGACGAGCCGGTCCTGGTGGGGCGACTGCAGCGCTGCCTTCTTCGAGTCCGGGACGAGCTTCGCCGAGTACTCCCGCTCCTCGTACTCCTCGTCCGCGAGCCACTGCCCCAGGAACGGGTGTGTCAACAGCGCGTCGAGCAGTTCGTGCGGTTCGGCCCGCTCGGCCGCCACGGAGTCGAGGTGGAACACCGACCCGATCGAGAGCGAGTCCTCGTTGGTGTAGACGAACCCGCCGCCGCGGACGCCGTCGAACAGGTCGCCCGAGAACAGGTGGGCGACGCCCTCGCCGCCCTCGACGTCGAACCGCTCCGGGACGGCGCCGTCGGGCAGGTCGACGACGGCCTTGACGCCCTGGAACCACTCCTCGGGCTCCTCCCAGTCCATCAGGCCGGCGTCGCGGGCGAGTTCGGAGTTGACGCCGTCGGCCGCGACCACGAGGTCAGCCCGGATCGGGTCCAGCTCCTCGCAGGTGACGCCGACGATCTCGCCTTCCTCCCGGAGCAGGCCGTCAACCTTGACCTCGGTGAGCAGGCCGCCGCCGGTCTCGCGGGTGCGCTCGTGGACCCGCTCGGCCAGCCAGGAGTCCATCTCCCGGCGCAACACCGCGTCGCACCAGTCGGTGTCGTGCTCGTGGAGGTCGGTGATGTCGAAGCTCTTGACCTGCGAGCCGGCGACGTTGTGGAGGTGGTACTCGGTCACCGGGCGCTCCGTGGCCGCCTCGCGGAACCCCGGGAACAGCCCGTCGATGGTGTAGGGCGCGGACTCCTCGGCGTAGATGAGGCCGCCGGAGACGTTCTTCGCTCCGGCGTCGACGCCGCGCTCGAGCACCAGCGTCTCGACGCCCTCGTCGGCGAGCGCCGCCGCCGCGGCCGCGCCGCCCGGCCCGCAGCCGACGACGACCGCCTCGTAGTGTTCGTACTCGCCGTCCCCCCCGCTCGCGCCGTCGGTAGGTTCACTCATCTGGAATCACCTCCATCCGCAAGCGCCTCCACGTCGATCTCGCCGCTCTCCAGCGCGTCGATGAGCCGGGGCAGCACCTCGAACAGGTCGCCCTCGACGAAGTAGTCCGAGAACTCCCGGATGTCGGCCTCGGGGTCGGTGTTGACGGCGACGATGGTGTCGGAGTCGTCCATCCCGACCTTGTGCTGGATGGCGCCGGAGATGCCCGCCGCGATGTAGAGGTCGGGCTCGACCTCCTGGCCGGTCTCGCCGATCTGGCGCTCCTCTGCGGTGTACTGCTCGACGTGGCCGTCGAACTGGTAGGAGCCGGTGACGATCCCCCGGGAGACGCCCACGTCGGCGTCCGCGAAGCAGTCCGCGAGGTCGAGCGCCAGCTCCATCCCCCGCGTCGGGTCGTCGCCGATGCCCCGGCCCATCGCCACGACGACGTCGCGACCGGTGAGGTCGACGCCGCCCTCCAGTTGGTCGTACTCGGTCACCTCGACGCGGAACCAGTCGTCCTCGAGGGCGACGTCGCGCTCGACGGTTTCGCCCTCGCGTTCGGGGTCCGGATCGGGCACGTCGAAGCTCCCCGGGATGACCGAGGCGCCCTGCGGGTGGAACTCCCGGCCGGGGTTGTCCAGACAGAGGATGGTGGAGTACTCGAAGCCGGAGAAGTCGGGCCGCTTCATGTGCAGCACGCGCTCGAAGGTGCGGTTGCTGCCGCCGGTCTTGACGGGGTTGGAGATGACCGCGTCCTCGATGAACAGCCCCGAGCAGTCCGAGGCCAGCCCGGAGTCGAGTTCGGCCTGCACCTGCGCGGAGAGGTCCCGGCCGTTGTTCGTCGCCGGGAAGAGCACGTACCGCGGTTCGTCGTAGTCGCGCCAGTCCGCCGGCTCGGGGTTGCCCGCGCCGGGGTCGCCGCCCCAGCGCGCCATGTCGCAGAACACCTCGGCGTAGGGCTTGTGGTTGAAGCGGTCGAGCCGGGGGTCCTCGTGATACACCGCCACGTCGGCGCCGTAGGCGATGCAGTCCTCGGCGAGGTCGTCCACGTCGTCGCCGACGAGGACCGCCACGACCTTCTCCGCCGCATCGTACTCGTCGTTGTACCCGTCCATCAGCTCCCGGGCCTTGCCCAGCATCTCCCGGGAGACGTCGACGAGGTCGCCCGCCTGGGTCTCGCAGTAGACCCACATGTCGCCGTAGGTCCCGTCCTCGAGCGCGCGGACGTGGCGCTTGTCCGCCGTCGGGTGGTCGAGCTCGGGGTGTTTCTCCTCGGGCGGCACCTCGGGTTCGAGCTCCTGCTCCTCCTCGCCCTCCACGGAGTCGATGCGGTTCTGGATGAGGCTCTTCACGCTGTCGCGGTCCTCGCCGGCCTCCTCACGCTCGATCATGTCCCGCAGGACGTCGCCGTCGTCGACGTCCTGGACGGCGTTGCCCACGTCGGCGGCGGACATCTCCGCGAGGTCGAGCTCGTCGGCGTCGGGCGCCTCGTCCTCCGCCGCGAACTTCTCGACGCGGGACTCGATGACCGTCTTCACTGCCGTGCGGTCCTCGCCGGCCTCCTCGGCCGCGAGCAGCGCCCGCAGCGCGTCGACGTCCTCGATCTCGTTCACCAGCGGCCCGATCTCGGAGACGTCGTGCTCGCCCGGGTCGAACGGGAGGTCGTCGGTCGCCTCCCCGGACCCGCTCTCGTCCGCCCCGTCCCGGATCGCGTCGAGACGCGCCTCGATGGCGTCGACGGCGGTCGTGCGGTTCCGCCCGTCGCGCTCGGCCGCCAGGACCGACTCCAGCGCCTCGGGGTCGTCGATCTCGCCCACCGCCTCGCGCAGGGCGTCGACGGTGTACTCGTCGGGGTCGAGCGCCACGGTCACTCACCCCCCGCGAGCGGCACCATCTCCTCGACCAGCTCCCGCATCGCCTCGCCGTCGTCGGGGTCGACCATCGTCGCGTCGCGCTCGGCCGGCGCCCGCGGGATGGGGTCGACCGAGGAGACGATCGTCGGCGAGCCGTCGAGCCCCACGTAGTCGGGGTCGAGGTTGAGCTCCTCGTGGTCCCAGACGGTGACGTGCTCCTCGTGGTTCTGCGCCCGCTCCTGGGTCTCCTCGCGGAGATCCTTGTGGGTCAGCCGGTGGGCGGCCTTCCGGTAGGTCGGCTCGAACTCGGGGTCGGCGACGACGAAGCAGGGCAGCGGCGCCTCGACGGTCTCGATCTCCTCGATGTCGCCCTCGACGAGGCGCTTGGCGCGGACCCGCCCCGCCTCCTCGTCGATGTCCAGCGAGACGACGTGGGTGAGGATCGGCCAGTCCAGTCCCCAGCAGGTCTGGGGGCCGGTGTGGCCGGTCTCGCCGTCGGCGGTCTTGAAGCCGGCGAACACCATGTCGACGCCGCCCTCGGCGACGTGTTCGTCGAGGCGTTCGATGGCAGTCGTCAGCGCGATCGACGTCGCCCACGTGTCCGCGGCGGCGAACGCCCGGTCGGAGACCAGGTAGGCGTCGTCGGCGTACACCGACTCCATCCCCTCCTGCAGTACCTCCTTGAACCCCGGCGGGCCCATGCTCATCAGGCTGACGTGGCCGCCGTTCCGGACCTTGGTCTGCAGCGCCGCCCGGAGGGCGTGTTTGTCGTTCGGGTTCATCACCGTCGGCGTCGCTCCCCGCTCGAGGTGGCCGTCCTCGTCGAAGGCGACCTGCCCCTCGCGGAAGTCGGGAACGCCTTTCGTCAGAACTACTGTGTGCATTGGAAACTCCTATCACGAGGTTTCGGGACGACCCTAATAGTTGTTTATCCGATTCTATCAGGTTGGGGATCGACGGCTACCGTAGAAAACGACCCGGAAGCAGAACAGCGGTCGGCGTCGCCGGCAGGTCAGATGCGACCCGCGCGGCCGGGGTCGACGTCGATGGCGTCGACCGGGCAGACGTCGACACAGAGCATGCAGTCGATGCACTGGTCCTCGTGGGTGGGCTCGACTTTGAGTTCGCTCGTCGGGTGGTCCGGCGTGTCGACCCAGGTGAACACGTCGACCGGGCAGTCCTCCAGACACGCGCCGTCGGCGATGCAGATGTCGTAGTCCACCGCGACGTGGGTGCCGTGGATACCCTGCTCCTCCGGCGGGTCGACCGGCCCCCAGACCGCCACGCCGTTCTCCTCGTCGACCTTCTCGCGGTTCTGCTCGAAGTTCGGGTCGATGGGCATGTGTTGAAAAGTCCGCGCGACGCACATAAGTGTTCGCAGGCCGCCGGGGCGAGCGAGCTACCTTCTTCCCGCTCGAGCGCGTGCGGGCCGGTATGCTCGACACCGTGGCGCTGGTCGCGCTGGCGCTGCTGGTCGCCGCCGTCGTCGCGAGCGTGGTGCCCGGGCTTCCGTCGGGCCTACTCGCCCTCGCCGGAGTCTACGTCGAGTACCTCTACGGCGACGGGATGGCGCTGTGGCTCCTGGCGAGTTTCACCGTCGTCGGCCTCCTCGCGCTCGTCGTCGACCTGTTCGGCGGTGCCATCGCCGGGCGGGCGCGCGGGACGAGCAACCGGACGACGCTGCTGGCGGCCGCCGCCGGCTTGGTGCTGCTGTTCGTGCTCGGCCCGATCGGCGTGCTGCTGGGGATGTTCGGCACGGTGTTCCTTCTGGAACTGCGCCGCGACGACCGCGATCACGAGCAGTCCCTGGAGAACGCGCTCTGGGCGACCGCGGGGATGCTCGCCTCCGGCGTCGCCGTGTTCCTGCTCGTCGCGTCGATGCTCGCGGGCTACGCCGTGTTCGTGCTCTGGCTGGGCTGAGCCAGCGCCCGTTCGACCGACTCCGCGATCTGCAGGAGGAACCCGTCCGCTCCCGGCGGTCCGACCAACTGGAGGCCGACCGGGCGGCCGTCGATCTCGCCGCAGGGGACCGACACCGCGGGCGCGCCGGTGGCGTTGAACGGGGCGGTGTTCGCCACCGTATCGAGCACCGACGGCCCGTCGTCGCCCGGAACCGCGCCGAATTCGGGCGCGGTGATCGGCGTCGTCGGCATCGCGAGCACGTCGACCTCGGCGAACAGCGCCTGCTGGCGCCTGATCGTCCGTCGGCGCGCGTCCCAGGTCCGCCCGTACGCGTCGGGCGCCCGGGAACGAAGCCGGCGACCCGTCCCGACCAGTTCTCGCACGCGGTCGGGGAGCGCGTCGCGTCGTTCGTTCGCCCGACGGATCGCCGCCCGGAGGTCGGCCCTCGCTCCGGTTCCGAGCAGGCTGCCCCGCTCCAGCAGCGCCGCGAACTCCATCACGGTCCCGGCGTCGTTGGCGTCGACGGCCGCCCCGGCCTCCGGGAACGTAACCGAGCTGACCTCGGCGTCGAGTCCGATCCCGCACTTCGTCACCGCCGCCTCGACCGCGGCCTCGACGGCCGGCGTCGCCGCCTTCATGAACTCCGTGGGGACGCCGAGACAGAGGTCGTCCAGGTCGCGACCGAGGTCGTCGGCGAACGAGAGTCGCGAGGGCGCGGGCAGCGAATCCGGGCGCGTCGCTGCCTGTCCGGCGATCGCTTCCAGTACCCGTGCGGCCGTCTCGACGGTGCGAGCGAGGACGCCGACGTGGTCGTTCGACGGCGAGAGCGGGACGACGCCCTCCGCGGGGACCATCCCGAAGGTGGGTTTGTAGCCGACGATCCCGCAGAAGGCGGCCGGGATCCTGACGCTCCCGGCGGTGTCGGTGCCCAGCGCGGCGTCGACGCTCCCGCCGGCGACGGCCGCGGCGCTGCCCGAGGACGAACCGCCGGGGACGCGCCCCTCGACGACGGGGTTCTCGGTCCGGCCGCGCGCACTCTGTTCGCCTGTGGTCCCGAACGCGAACGGGTCCATGTCCGTGGTGCCGACGATCGTGCCGCCCGCGGTCCGGAGGCGCTCGACGGCGATGGCGTCGATGTCGGGGGTCCACTCGAAGCAGTCGGTTCCGCAGGTCGTCGTGACGCCGCCGACGGCGAGGTTCTCCTTCACGGCGAGGTCGAGTTCGGCGAGCGGGCCGTCGAGGGGGGCGTCGGCGATGAACGTCTCGGCGAAGGCGTCGTCGGGGTCCGCGCGCTCGTGGGGGGTCGGCGGGGCGAACGCGCCAGCGACGCTGTCCCCCGGCAGCGACCGCACCCGGTCGAGGTACTCGTCGACCCGGTCGTCGGTTTCCTGCGGGTCGGCGCGCTCCATGATCGGGCGTTTTCGCCGTACACATAAGGGCCGTTCGGCCGTCACAATCCTCGCGGGGCGACCACCGAAACCGGCGGGCTTTAGGCCCGCATCGATCAATCCACGACCAGATGAGCCACGAGGAGTTCCCCACCGACGGACCCGCGGTGGTGACGTGTGGACTGCCGTACGCGAACGGCGACCTCCACATCGGTCACCTCCGGGGGTACACCGCCGCGGACGCGGTGAACCGCTCGCTGAAGAAGCTCGGCCAGCAGTCGGCGTACGTCTGCGGGTCGGACATGCACGGCACCCCCGTCGCGCTCAACTCCGCCAAGGAGGGGGTCTCCCCCGAGGAGTACGCGATGGAGTACCACGAGAAGTACGCCGAGACGTTCCCGAAGTTCAACGTCGAGTTCGACAACTACGGCCACACGCACGACGAGACGAACACCGAGATCACCCGCGAGTTCGTCGAGAAACTCGAGGCGGCGGGCTACGTCTACGAGGACGAGATCCTCGTGGCGTGGGATCCCGAGGAGGACCAGCCGCTCCCCGACCGCTACGTCGAGGGCACCTGCCCGTACTGCGGCGAGCAGGCCCGCGGCGACGAGTGTGACGAGGGCTGCGGGCGCCACCTCGAACCCGGCGAGATCGAGGACCCCGTCTCGACGCTGACGGGCAACCCCGCGGAGTACCGCGAGCGCGAACACAAGTACTTCGCCGTCTCCGAACTCGCGGACTACCTCTCCGAGTTCCTCGACCGCGTCGAAGGCACGTCCAACGCCCGGAACCAACCCCGCGAGTGGATCGAGGAGGGGCTCAAGGACTGGTGTATCACGCGGGACATGGACTGGGGGATCGACTACCCCGGCGAGGAGGACCTCGTGCTCTACGTCTGGGTCGACGCGCCGATCGAGTACGTCTCCTCGACCAAGCAGTACTCCGAGCGCGTCGGCGCCGACGAGTACGACTGGGAGGAAGTGTGGGGCCGCGACGGCGGCGACGGCGGCGAGATCGTCCACGTGATCGGCCGCGACATCATCCAGCACCACACGATCTTCTGGCCGGCGATGCTCCACGCCACGGATCACGCCGAACCCCGCAGCGTCTGCGCGACGGGCTTCGTGACCATCGACGGCAAGGGGCTCTCGACCAGCCGGAACCGCGCGATCTGGGCCGAGGAGTACCTCGACGAGGGGTTCCACCCCGACCTCCTGCGCTACTACCTCACCACGATGGGCGGGTTCCAGCAGGACCTCGACTTCACCTGGGAGCGCTTCCAGGAGCGCGTCAACGGGGAACTGGTCGGCACGGTCGGGAACTTCGTCTACCGCTCGATGCTGTTCGCCGCGCGGAACTTCGACGGCACGCCCGACGCCGACGTGAGCGACGAGGTGCGGGCGCGCATCGACGACGCCGTCGAGCAGTTCGAGGCCGCCGTCCGCGACTACGACGTGCGCAACGCCGGCGACGCCGCGGTCGAACTCGCGCAGTTCGGCAACGAGTACATCCAGCAGCACGAGCCGTGGCAGCTTGAAGACGGCAGCGACGAGCAGGCACAGGTCATCCGCGACTGCCTGCAGGTCGCGACCGCCGTCGCGGTGCTGCTCGAACCCACCTGTCCGGGGAAGGCCGAGACGGTCTGGGCCCAACTCGGCATCGACGCCGACGTGCACGCCGCCGAGACCGACGCGGTCCACACCGAACCGGGCGCGTTCGACGAGCCCGACGAACTGTTCGAGAAGATCGAGGACGACCGCGTCGACGAACTGGACGCGGCGCTGGAGGAGAAGATCGCCGAAGCGACCGCGGACGACGAAGACGAGACTGAGGACCCCGAGATGGACGAGAGCGACCTCGAACCCCTGATCGACGAGCGTATCGACTTCGACACCTTCGAGAGCCTGGATATCCGCGTCGGCCGCATCGAGTCGGCCGAGGGCGTCGAGGGTGCGGACAAACTGGTGCGACTGTCGGTCGACATCGGCGTCGAGACCCGACAGATCGTCGCCGGACTGAAACAGCTCCACGACGTCGAGGAGCTGGCCGGCGAGAAGGTGATCGTCCTCGCCAACCTGGAGAAGGCGGAGCTGTTCGGCGTCGAGTCCAACGGGATGGTGCTCGCGGCGGGCGACCAGGCCGACCTGTTGACGACGAAGGAGGACGCCGAGCCGGGGACGAAGGTGCTGTGACGGGGACGGGCAGCCGTCCAGCGACGAAGGTGCTGTAGACGGCAATTGGCAGCCGTCCAGTGACGAAGGTGCTGTAGAAGCGCGCCGCAGCCGATCTTTTCACCCGACGCCGTTCACACGAACGTCCGGTAGCCGATCCACGCCGCGATCGCCAGACACGCGAGCCCGAGGGCGCGAGCGAGCCACCGCCACTGGTCCGGAACCGGCTCGTCCGTCCCGTAGTCGCCACGGCGGCGCCGGGTCGGTCCGCCGAACACGGAGAGGCGAATCGCCGTCCCTGGGGCGACGAGGAGGACGATGCCCAGCACCGCGCCGAGGCCGACGGCGAGGAGTTCCCGGATCACGAGCGGAGGCGCTCGATGCGCTTCTCCATCGGCGGGTGCGTCGAGACGATCCGCTGGAGGAACCCGGTGTCGGGGCTGGAGATACAGAGCGCGCTGACCTGCTGGTCGACGTTCGACTCGCGACGGCGGTCACCCCGGCCGCGTTGGGCGCTCCCCGACGAGGCGGCGGCGCGCTGGTTGCCCTGGCTGATCTTCTCCAGCGCACGGGCGAGGGGGTCGCCGCCGCCGATCGCCCGTTTCGCGTCGGCGTCGGCGACGTACTCCCGGTACCGCGAGATCGCGAGCACGAAGATCATCACGACGAACTGGACGACGTTCCCGACGACGATCGCGAGGAAGAAGTCCGCGATGTCGTTGTCGCCGGTGAGCAGCACCGCGAACTGCGCCACGATCCCGACGATCGAGGCGATCCCCTGCCCCAGTTGCATCGTGACCACGTCGCGGTTAGCGATGTGGGCGAGCTCATGGGCGAGCACCCCCTCGAGTTCGTCGCGGTCCAGCAGCTGGAGGAGTTCCTCGGAGACCACCACGATGCCGGCGCCCTTCCGGCCGACGGCGAAGGCGTTGGGGACGCCCATCCGCGCGATCTTCAGCTCCGGTTTGTCGATCCCCATCCCGTCGGCGTGTTTCTCCACCATGCGGTGGATTTCCGAGTACTGCTGCTCGGAGAGCTCCTCGGCGCCGACGCTGCGCAGCGCCGCCCACTTCCCGACCTTGTACTGGACGCCGATGAGCAGGATGCTACCCACGATGGCGATCGGCAGGATCCCCGTCCCGAACGTGACCATCGCCGCCGCGACGGCGACGAGGTAGAAGGCGGCGAGGATCCCCCCGACGAGCGCCATCCGCAGTTTGAGTCCAGGGTGTCGCACGTAGGGGAGTACGGTGTTCGAAACGGATAAATGACTCACTGGGCGCCGGTGCGACGGCGCCGACCCACAGGAACCAACCACTTACCACCGCACCCGTGTAACCCCGGGCCATGTGGATCGAGTACGACCGCGACACCTGCATCGGGATGTTCCAGTGCGTCGCCGAGTGGGACGCCTTCGAGCGCGACGAGGACGCCGGGAAGGCCGTCCTCGTCGACGCCGAGGAGACCGACGAGGACCTGTTCGTCCGTGAGGTACCCGAGGACGCCGAACTCGACGCGAAGTTCGCCGCGCGGGCCTGCCCCGTCGACGCGATCCGCGTCTACGACGACGACGGCGAACAGATCGTCTGAACGCCGCCGAACCGTCCCGTTTCAGTTCCACCCCGCTCGCCGAACCCTTATCGGCGAGGGCGTCCCACTACCTGCAAATGGCGGCCACCGACGACGTCGGCCGGATCGACCACCCGCTGCTGACGCCCGACTTCCTGGAGCGCCGGCTCTACCAGCTCCAGCTCGCGGGCACCGCCCAGGAGGCCGACACCCTCGTCTGCCTCCCGACCGGCCTCGGGAAGACCACCGTCTCGCTGCTGGTCACCGCCGAGCGTCTGCAGGAAGTCGGCGGCAAAGCCCTGATGCTGGCGCCGACGAAGCCGCTGGTCCAGCAGCACGCCGAGTTCTACCGCGAAGCCCTCCAGATCCCGGACGAGGAGATCGTCGTGTTCACCGGCGAAGTGAGCCCGGACGACCGCGCCGAGCTCTGGGAGTCGGCGACCGTCGTCATCGCGACGCCGCAGGTCGTCGAGAACGACCTCGTCGGCAACCGCATCTCGCTTGCGGACGTGACCCACCTCACCTTCGACGAGTGCCACCGCGCCACCGGCGACTACGCCTACGTCTACATCGCCGAGCGCTACCACGCCGACGCCGCCGACCCCCTCGTCACTGGCATGTCGGCGTCGCCCGGCGGGGACGAGGAGGAGATCCTGCAGGTCTGTGAGAACCTCGGGCTGACCGAGGTCGAGGTGATGACCGAGGACGACGCCGACGTCGACGAGTTCACCCACGACACCGACGTGCAGTGGGAGCGCGTCGACCTGCCCGAGGAGATCCTGGATATCCGGGAGCTGTTGAACGAGGTGATCACGGAACGACTGGAGGATCTGAAGGAACTCGGCGTCACTAACGCCACCAGTCCGGACCTCTCCCAGAAGAAGCTCAACGGGATGCGCGCCGAACTGCAGAAGCTGATCAACAACGACCAGAGCGAGGGCTACCAGGGGATGAGCACCCACGCCGAGATCATGAAGCTCCGGCGGGCGGTCGAACTGGTCGAGACTCAGTCCGTCGAGTCGGTCCGGCGCTACTTCGAGCGCCAGCGTGAGGACGCCCGCTCCTCGGGCGCGTCGAAGGCCAGCCAGCGCATGGTCAGCGACCCCCGGGTCCGCCGTGCGATGCGGAAGGCCGACACCTACGACGACCTCCACCCGAAGTTCTCGAAGGCCCGCATCCTGCTGGCCCAGACGCTCGGCATCGGCGACGGCGAGCGCGTGATCGTGTTCACCGAGTCCCGCGACACCGCCGAGGCGCTCACGGAGTTCCTCGGGCGGAGCTTCGAGACCCGGAAGTTCGTCGGCCAGGGCGACAAGGAGGGCTCGGACGGGATGACCCAGAAGGAGCAGCAGGAGCGCCTCGACCAGTTCCGCAACGGCGAGTTCGAGGTGCTGGTCTCCACCTCCGTCGCGGAGGAGGGGCTGGACGTGCCGGAGGTCGACCTCGTGCTCTTCTACGAGCCGGTTCCCACCGCGATCCGCTCCATCCAGCGGAAGGGTCGAACCGGTCGACAGGCCGAGGGGAAGGTGGTCGTCCTCATGGCCAACGACACTCGGGACGAGGCCTTCTTCTGGATCGCTCGCCGGCGCGAACAGGAGATGGAGGACGAACTCCGGGAGCTGAAAGGCGTCGCCGACGAGGTCGAGGAGGAGCTCGACGACGCCCAGCAGTCGCTCTCGGCGTTCGACAGCGGCGACGACGGCGAGGCGCGGGAGGAGCGACTCTCGCCCGGCTTGGACGACTTCGCCGAGGCCGACGGCGACGGCGGGAGCGACGATAGCGCCGCCGCCGCGGAATCCGCGGGTGACGCTGACGGCGGCGAGGAGGGCGTCGTCGCCACCGCGGACTCGGACCCCGAGGAGGACGTGATCGAGGTCGTCATCGACCAGCGTGAACTCGACTCGCCGATCGCGAAGGAGCTCTCCCGGCGCGAGGGCGTCCGGACCCGACTCGAAACGCTCGATGTCGGGGACTACGTGCTCTCGGATCGCGTTGCCGTCGAGCGCAAGTCGGTCGCGGACTTCCTCGACACCCTCACCGGCGGCGACCGCTCGATGTTCGAGCAAGTCGGGGACCTCTCGCGAGCGTACGCCCGCCCCGTGGTGATCCTCGAAGGGGAGGACCTCTACGGCGAGCGCAACGTCCACCCCAACGCCATCCGCGGCGCGCTCTCCTCGCTGGCGATCGACTTCGACGCCAGCGTGCTCCGAACGGAGGACGAGGACGACACCGCCGACCTGCTGGAGGTCGTCGCTAGCCGCGAACAGGAGGAGAGCGATCGAACCGTCTCCGTCCACGGCGAGAAGTCGGGGAAGACGCTGGCCGAACAGCAGGAGTACGTCGTCGGCAGCGTCGCCGACATCGGGCCCGTCACCGCCCGGGCACTCCTCGAGGAGTTCAAAACCGTCGAGGCGGTGATGACCGCCCGGAAGGAGGACCTCATGGCGGTCGACGGGATCGGCGAGGTGACCGCGGATCGGCTGCGGGAGGTCGTGGGAAGCGAGTACACCGGCGACGGCTCCTGACCTGCTGGGACCTCCGTGTCCCAGCGTCGGAACCTACGCCGTCGCCGTGTTCCACCGAATACCTACTCCCCCAACGCTTCCAGCGCCTCGGCGGCCTCCTTCGACGCTTCTAACCACTCTTTCGCCGTCCGGGGGTCGCTCGCCTCGTTGGCTTTCCGTGCCGTCGTCGTCACCGCGCGCCGGAGTTCGGCACGGGGGTCGTCGGCCGCCGGCGGCGCCCCCGAAGCCGGGTCGGGTCGGCTCACGTCGAACCGATCCGGCGTCGGCGCGCCGGTGCCGCGTTCGGACTCGCTCCGCGCCGGCTCGGCGTCGGACGGCTGCGGCGCCTGCTGCTCGGCTGGCTGCTGTTCGGCTGGCTGCTGCTGGGGCTGTCCCGACGACTGCTGGGGAGCCTGTTCGGTGGGCTGTTCAGTAGCTCGCTCGCCGCCGCAGGTGGGACAGAACGTCTCGTCGCCGTCGCGGAACAGCGGGTCGCCGCAGTTCTCGCAGTGCTCGTTGGTCATCGTCGCGCCCTGCAACAGGAGTTCGCTCATGCGCTGGGTCTCCTGGCGCTTCTCCTCGTCCTTTTCGAGCTTCTCCCGGAGTTTCTCCCGCTCGGCCTCCTTGTCGAACTCGTCGCTCATGGACTTCGGTTGGCGCTCCGGAGCAAAAAGGCGTGGTAGTCCGGAACCGTCGGCGCCACGGCTACGCGGCTGAAAACACGGGAACTGAACGGGAGCGAGTTAGAACGGGGCCTGCGGGCCTTCGTCGTCCTCGCCGTCCTCGTCGCCCTCGCCCGGGAAGGAGGGGCTCATGCTGCTGCCGCCGGTGCCGCCGAGGTCGCCGTCGGCGCCGCCGCCCATGCCGGTGTCGGCCTGGACCGTCTCGATCTCGGGGATCTCCTTGACCATCCGGGACTTGATCGCCTGGATCGTCATCGGGGAGATACCGCAGCCCGAACACGCGCCGCCGAGCTGGATGTGGACTTCGCCCGACTCGCGGTCGAGGTGGGTGATCGAGGACGAACCGCCGTGCATCTGGATCTGCGGGAAGTTGCGTCGCAGGAAGTTGCTGACCCGCTCGCGAAGGTCGTCGTCGCCGGACTGGCTCTCCGTGCTCATACGTCCGCTTGGCGAGCGGGCGGCTTATGCCTTTGGTTCGGGCCACCCCGAACACGTTCGATAGCCGGCTCAGCCGTCGGTTTCGGGCTGTTCGACGCCCAAGAGGTCGTGGAGCTCGGCGGCGATCACGTCTGTGTACCGGTCGAGCGTCCCGTTCACCGTCTCGGCGTCGACGCTCACCGCGGTCACGCGCTCCGAGGGGTCCTCGGGGAGTTCCACCTCGAAGGCGCCGTCGACGAAGTGGGGCTCGGACTCGTTGAGCACCTGCTGGTCGATCGCGTGGATCAGGTCCGAGTCGTGGTCCTCGCTCATCGTCTCGAACGCGTTCTTGTAGGCGCGCTGGAGCTGCGTGAAGTGTTCGGTGTACTTCTCCTCCTCGAACGTTTCGGGGTCGAACTCGGCCATTAACCGCGATTGGCGTGGCGAAGGCAAAAGTGGGGCGACTCGCCGCTCGTCAGAACGCGGTCCAGTCGCCGAGTTCACGCCCCGACTCCTGGTACCGGAACGCCCGGCCGTCGTCGTCGCGCCGCGTGGTGATCACGGCGTCGAACGGCTGGGTGAGCGTGGTGACCGCCTGGTCGGTCGCGGCGTCGTCGTCGACGACGGCGACGGCGGGCCAGTCGAGCCCCTGTGCCTCCGCGAGCAGCACCCGGAGGAACTGATAGACGCGCTCGGTCTCCCAGTACATCAGGAGCTCCGACACGGAGTGGACGCCGACGGCGGCGTGCTCGACGCCGTCGTCCTGAACCGTGTCGACGAGGTCGGTGAACTTCACGCCGATCTCGGTGAGGTTCTTCGGCGAGGAGGCGTAGCGCACGAGCGCGTCCTCGCCGCCGTCACGCCCCTGTGCGCGGCTCGCGCAGTCGACGATGCCGAAGCGGTCGGGGTCGCCGTACTCGGCGAAGTCGGCGCGTGCGCCGGTCGCCTGCCGACTGGTGGAGACGAGCAGCACGTGGTCGGCGAGCGCGTCGAGCAGCCGGAGGAGCAGGTCGTACTTCCCGGACATCGCGGGCCCGCGTACCAGCACGCTCCGGCCAGCCGCGAGTTCGGCGATCGGGATGGCGGAGTCCAGCGTCTCGGCAGTGGGCTCCTCCATTCTCGTACGTCTACCTCTCGGGGCGACCACAAAACGCTGTTCCCTCGTTCACCCGTCGGTGGCCGGGACGTTGATGAGGCGGCGCGACCGTGTCGGGGTATGGTGACTGCTCCGCGAACCGACGCGACGCAGCGGGGGTGGCGCTGATGCGGTACCTCGCGCGAACCGCCGCCGGCGACGCCCTGCTCGGCGACGACGACGGGGTCGTCCCGCTCGCCGCGGCCGCGCCCGAACACGCGAGCGTCCGCGAGGCGCTCCCCGCCGCCGCGGCGGGCACGCTCCCGGACCCCGACGCGGCGACGGCCGACCGCACCCCCCTGGAGAAGCGATCGCTCGGCGCCGCCGTCGAGGAGCCGGGGAAGCTGTTCGGCATCGGCCTCAACTACGTCGAACACGCCGGCGACCTCTCGGAGGACGCGCCCGAGGAGCCGGCGAGCTTCTTCAAGCCGACGACGGCCGCGACCGGGCCGGGCGGGCCGATCCGCCTGCCGCCCGCGGAGATCACCGACCGCGTGACCGCCGAAGCCGAACTCGCGGTCGTGATCGGGCGGACCTGCCGGAACGTCGACGCCGAGGACGCCGACGGCGTGATCGCCGGGTTCGTGCCGGTGATCGACATGACCGCCGAGGACGTCCTCCAGCGCAACCCGCGCTTCCTCACGCGGTCGAAGAGCTTCGACACGTTCCTCGTACTGGGCCCGCATCTCGCGATGCCGAAGGCCGGGACGGACCTCTCGGAGACCACCGTCCGGACGGTGATCGACGGCGAGACGGTCGCGGAGAACGTCGTCGCCAACATGGAGTTCCCGCCCCGGGAGCTGGTGGCGTTCCACTCCGACGTGATGACGCTGGAGCCGGGCGACGTGATCTCGACGGGGACCCCCGGCGCGGGCGTGATCGAGCCGGGTTCGCACGTGCGGGCGGAGGTCGACGGCTTCG
The DNA here is from genome assembly GCF_900115675.1 of Halolamina pelagica. GTDB lineage: Archaea > Halobacteriota > Halobacteria > Halobacteriales > Haloferacaceae > Halolamina > Halolamina pelagica. The sequence goes on from NZ_FOXI01000003.1 coordinate 346,295, forward strand.
GGAGCGTCGAGGCGGACGTGGTTCGGTAGTCGGCGTCGGAGCGCTACTTTCATCCGCCCGAGTGCCTACCTCCGGGTAGAGTGGAACCCGCCCGTATCCCCGACTCGTTCCCCGCGCCCTCCCACCGCGGCAACCAGGAGCGGGCGCTCGCGGACATCCGCGACGCGTTCGCGGCCGGGAACGACGTGGTGCTCGTGCGCGCGCCGACGGGCAGCGGCAAGTCCCTCCTCGCCCGGTCGATCATGGGCGCCGCCAGAACCGTCGACGAGGCCGACCCCGCCCAGCCCACCGGCGCCTACTACACCACGCCGCAGGTCAGCCAACTCGACGACGTGGAGGCCGACGACCTGCTCGAGGACTTCCGGGTCATCCGCGGGAAGAACAACTACGACTGCATCCTCCCCGGCGAACACGACACGCCGGTCGATCAGGCGCCCTGCGTGCGCAAGAAGGGGTTCGACTGCACGGTCCGCCACCGCTGTCCGTACTTCTCCGACCGCGCCATCGCGAGCAACCAACCGATCGCGGCGATGACGCTCGCGTACTTCATGCAGACCGCCGGCAGCGACGTGTTCCGGATGCGCGACGTGGTCGTCGTCGACGAGGCCCACGGGCTCGCGGAGTGGGCGGAGATGTACGCGACGGTCGAACTCTCGCCGCGGCGCGTGCCGATCTGGGACGACGTGGACGTGCCGGACGTGACCGCGGCGACGGGCGACGAGGTGGAGGGCGCCGTCCGCTTCGCCGAACAGCTGCTCGAGCGCTGTGAGGTCGAGAAGGACCGACTGCTCGCGAAGCCGGAACTCACCCCCGAGGAGGCCGCCCGCCGGGACCGCCTGCAGGAACTGATCAGCGAACTCGCCTACTTCGCCGAGGACTACCGCGATCCGAACTCGCCGACGACGTGGGTCGTCGACCAGCCCGAGGGCGCCGGCGGCGCGGTCTCGATCAAGCCGCTGGACCCCGCGAAGTACCTCAAACACACCGTCTGGGACCGCGGCTCGAAGTTCGCGCTGCTGTCGGCGACGATCCTCAACAAGGAGGCGTTCTGCCGCGGCGTCGGGCTCGACCCCGAGAACGTCGCGCTCGTGGAGGTGGGCCACACGTTCCCCGTCGAGAACCGCCCGCTGTACGACGCCACGCAGGGGAAGATGACCTACGAGCACCGCGACGAGACGCTGCCGAAGATCGCCGACCTGGTCGTGCGGCTGATGGCCAAACACGCCGACGAGAAGGGGCTGATCCACTGCCACTCCTACGCGATCCAGGAGCAACTGGCCGACCGGCTCGCGGACCTGGGCGTCGCCGGCCGCGTGCGCGTCCACGACCGGGAGAACCGCGACGCCCAACTCGAGGCGTGGAAGGCCAGCGACGAGCCCGAACTGTTCCTCTCGGTCAAGATGGAGGAGGCGCTCAACCTGGAGGGCGATCTCTGTCGCTGGCAGGTGCTCTGCAAGGCGCCGTACCTCAACACGAAGGACTCCCGCGTCGAGCGACGGCTGGCGGAGGGCCAGTGGGCGTGGTACTACCGCGCGGCCCTCAGAACCGTGATCCAGGCCTGCGGCCGCGTCGTGCGATCGCCGGAGGACTACGGCGCGACCTACCTCGCGGACGACTCCCTCCTGGAGCTATTCGACCGCGCGAGCACCGACATCCCGGGCTGGTTCCAGGACCAGGTCGACCGCCTCGCCGAGCCGACACTCCGCGGCGCCGACCCGTCGGCCGCGCTCGCGGGCGTCGACGCCAGCCCGAACGCGCGCTCGTCGGGGCGTGCCGGACGCAGCGGGAGCCGCGGGTCGGCCGGCTCGACGACTTCGTCGTCCAGTTCGTCCTCGGGATCGTCGTCGACGGGGTCGGCCACCAGTCCGGGGAGTGACTCGCCGGCGAACAAGACCGAGGCCGAGGCGGAGAAGCGTGAGAACCATCCCCTGTCGGACGTATGGGGTGACGGATGAGCAGTCACACCAGTCGGGACGTACGGGGTGACGGATGAGCAGTCACACCGGTCGGGACGTACGGGGTGACGGATGAGCAGTCACACCGGTCGGGACGTACGGGGGGATTCGTGAGCCGACTCACCGACGCCCTCCGTGCGCGCTTCGGCGACGACATCTTCCGCCGGATGGCGATCGCCGCCGTCCTGACCGCGCTGCTCATGGGCGCCGTCGGCGTCGCCGACCCGTTCTACTCGCCGCCGGAGCCCCAGACTGTCGACACCGACGGCCCGCCGGAGCAGGTCGCGCTGGACGCACTGAACGCCACGGAGACCAACGACTACCGGATGGACTGGATCACGCCCTGTGACAGCGAGAACGTGACGCGCCGCGACGGCGGCTGCGTGTTCCTGCGCTACACCGTCGAGCGCAGCGACCGCGAGTTCGACACCGACAACGGCGAGGGCTACTTCGGGAGCGGGCCGGACGTGTACGCCGACGCGGTCAGCGCGACGTACTACGACTTCCCCGAGAACCCCGACCGGAGCCGGTCCCGCGCGCTGAACCTCTGGGCCGGCGCCGACCGCCTCGACCGCAGTGACCTGGCGGCGACGCTCGCGAGCCCGGGCGTCGAGACGACCGTCACGGAGTCGAACGGCACGATCCGACTCCGAACCGACAACGACACGGTCGCCAGCCGGCTGCTCGGGAGCTCCGAGAACGCCTCGGCGCCGCCGGACTCCTTCGACGGCACCGTCGCCGTCACCGTCGACGCCGAGTCGGGCTGGCTGCGGGCGATCACGATCCGCTCGGACAACGGGAACGAGACCGACTGGCAGCGCTACCGCTACGACCGGTGGAACGACGTGACCGTCGAGCGCCCCGCGGGGACGAACCGGCCGGTCCTCGGCTGGGTGTTCGACGCGATTAACCGCGAGTACCGGCCGTAGAAGCGGCGTCTCAGAGCGCCAGCGCGTAGGCGAGCGAGGAGCCGAGCATCAGGACGGTCAGCACGATGGCGAGCAGTTGCTTCGTGTCCATACCGGCCAAAGCGCGCCCACCGGCTTAACTTCCCGCTCGGCCGTCGCCGATCACGCGTCCTCGCCGGGCACCATGTACAGCCCCGAGCGGGACTTTAGCACCGGCACTTCGTCGGCGTCCGTGTCGAAGAAGTCGGGCCGCGGGATGCTGACCGTCTCGAACGTCTCGGGGTCGAGCACCTGCACCGCGTGCTCGTCCTCGACGGCGACGACGGTGGTGTCGACGGCGTCCCCGCGCTCGCCCAGCCGGAGCGCGTCTGGAGCGTCTTCCTCGTCGAAGCGGGCCTCGTAGCGATCGCCGGAGGCGAGTCGCGTCCCTTTGAGGTTGCCCCGGACCGAGGTGACGAGCACCGGCCCGTCGCCGTCCTCGGGGTCGACGATCTCGCCCGGCCGGTAGCGCGGCAGGCGGACCGAGAACGTCACGCGGTAGACCTCGTTGCCGTCGGAGTCCTCGGTGACGAGGGTGGCGTACTCCTCGAAGTCGCCGCCGAACTCCTCGACCAGGCGCTTCGAGAGCGCGCGGCCGAGCTTGTTCGTCGAGAGCTTGATGTCGGCGCCGTCGTCGACCTCCTTGGCCTCGGTGACGAACGCCTCGCGGTCGCCGTCGGCCTCGCGCTCCTCGACCATCTCGTGGGCGATCTCCATCGCACGCTCGCGCTCCTCCTTCGTCGGCTCGCGCTCCTCGGCGCGGACCTGCACCTCGCCGGCGTAGGCGCCGCCGGAGATGCGCCCGCAGCGCTTGCAGGTCCCCCGCGATACCTTCACGGGCACCACGACCTGCTCCTCGACGGGCGTGCCGCGGACGATCCCGGAGAACGTGCAGTGCATCCGGATGGTGTTCTGGTCGACCTGTTCGGGCTCGACGCCCCACTGAACCTGTTCGGCCTTCAGGTGGACGCCGAGGGCTTCGGCCACCTCGTCGACGGCCACGTCGGTGTAGTCCTTCGCGCCGACGTCGACCCAGCGGTTGCCGCGGTGGACCGCGCCACAGCGCGAACAGACGAGGACCTCGATGCGGTCGGGCGCGTCGACGAGGTCGAACTGCTCGAAGTAGCAGGCGTCACAGAGTGCGGCGTCGCGGTCCCGCGGCTCCCCGGGGAGCGGCTCGGGGCGCTCGGGCACGTCGTCGCCGCAGCGAGGGCAGAACTCGCCGGACTTGCTCATTACCGGAAACTGGACGGTTCGGACTGATAAGGCCCGCGCTATACGGTGTGTGGGTTCGGGAGTTCGATGGTGGTCGGTCAGGAGGTCCGAACGTCGACGCCACCGCGAACCGCGACAGCATCTCGATGCATGACTACTTGTGACCGCACCGCCCAGCACCGCGGCCACAGCCTCCCCAGCCGACTCGCTCGGGTAACCCTCGCTCGTCCCTCGCGCGCTCGTTCGCCCACGCAGGGGCTCACGTCGCGCGCCACCGCGGTCCCGATGCGGTGGCGGTGGACGCCTCGCGGCCGCCGACTATCGGCGGCCGCGGGGGGAGGAGTGGGGATTCCTTTCCAGCGCCGGACCTCGTGTCCGGCGCGTGGCGGTCGCAAGTGTGCTACGAACGAGATGCTGCCGCGGTCGCGGCTGCTGTTCCAGTCGGAAAACCCCCGAAAACGTCTATTCGACCGTGTTCCGCAACGTCCCGATCCCCTCGTACCAGATCTCCACCTCGTCGCCCGGCTCGATCGTCCCCGGGTTCCCCGGACTCCCGAACGCGATGGCGTCGCCGGGCCGGAACGTGAACCGCTCCGAGAGGAACGAGACCAGCTCGTAGGGGCCCCACAGCATCAGCTCCGTGTTCGCCGCCTGTCGGCGCTCGCCGTTGATCTCGGTGTACATGTCGAGGCTCCGCGGGTCCACGTCCGTCTCGATCCACGGCCCCAGCGGCCCGGAGCCGTCGAACGCCTTCCGCGAGGTGAGCCCGGGCTGATCCAGCGCGTCCACGTCGTTCATGATCGTGAACCCCCGGACCATGTCCTCGGCCGCCGCGGGCGTCAGATCGTGACAGCGCTCGTCGATCACGGCCACGAGTTCGCCCGCGTAGGTCACCTCCTCCGAGAAGGTCGGGTAGGGGATCGGCGCCTCGTGGGGGATCACCGACGCCGGCGGCTTGATGAAGAACGTCGGCTGCTCGGGGCGCTCGTACCCCTTCTGGTCCAGCGTCTCGGCGTAGTTGCGACCGATACAGTAGACGGCCGAGGGGTCACACGGCGGCGCGAGATCGCCGTCCTCGCCGACCACGTAGCGCTCGCCGTCGCGCTCGACCACGCCGTCCTCGTACGCGCCGGCGACGACGCCGTCGCCGGTGTCGATCCGTGCGAGTCGCATGGCTGAGCCTACGCCGGCGGGGGCAAAGGCGTTCGCTTCGCGGTCGATCTCGGCCGGAGTCCCGGTCTGATCAGTCCCGGACCAGTTCCGGCCGCGGAACCGCCTCGTCGGCGGCGTCGCGCCAGGAGTGCTCGGGCGTCCAGTCCAGCAGGTCCGCGGCCTTTGCGACGCTGTACGCGCCGCCGTCGTCGTCGACGCCCGGTCCGGCCTCGGGAACCTCGCCGTAGTAGCGCTCCAGCAGTTCCTCCAGCGGGTCACCCAGCGCGTTGTCCGCGGCCACGCAGTTGAACGCCTCGTGGCCGCCGTCGGGCGCGAACTCCGCGGTCAGCGCGGCGTGGACCTGCGTTGCCACGTCGCGGGCGTCGACGTAGGACCAGTAGTTCCCGGCGCCCGCGTCAAGGTTCTCGGTGTAGTCGGAGTCGCGACAGGGGTACACGCCGGGTTCCTGGATCCACGAGGGGCGGATCGACGCCACCTGCACGCCGTGGCGCCGGGCGATGCCCGCCGCGACTTCCTCGGCGGCGACCTTCGAGAGCCCGTAGCCGTCCTCGGGGCGGCGCGGGTGGGCCTCGGTGACCGGGAGTTCGTCGGGCAGCAGTTCCTCGTCGGCGAAGAAGAAGCCGTAGGCGCCGTCGCTGGAGGCCTGTACGATCCGGGCGCCCGCCTCCCCGGCCGCGGTGAGCACGTTGTACGCCGCGATCGCGTTGTTCTCGAACACCGTGCCCTCCGGGTGGCGGCCGAGCGCCGGGATCGCGCCCCAGTGGACGACGGCGTCGGGGTCGACGCTCGCGACCAGCTCGCGGACGGCGCCGCGGTCCGTGAGGTCGGCGGCCCGGAAGTCGACATCCTCGACCCCTTCGGCGCCGAAGCCGGGGTGGTCGCGGTCGACGACGACGACCTCGTGATCCTCGCGCAGGCGATCGACGACCCAGCGCCCGGAGGCGCCGCGGCCGCCGGTGACGATGACGGTGTCCATACCGACCCACCAGGCGCCGGCCGGAAAGCGTCCCCGGTGGCGGCGACGGGACGGGCGAGGAGGGTTTAAACCGCCGAACGTCTATTCACCGCCATGGAGTGGAAAGCGGACTGGGGACTCCGGGCGCGCATGGCGATCACCATGTTGCTGCTGGGTCTCCTCTACATCGTCTTCATCGCCGCGCTCTCGCTGACGGACATCGGCATGGGGGGTATCGTGGTCGTGATGGGGCTGTTCATGCTCGGGCAGTTCCTCTTCAGCGACAGACTCGCGCTGCGGAGCATGGGCGCCCGCGAGGTCGACCGCCAGGAGTATCCCGAACTCCACGCGACGATCGAGCGGCTCTGCCAGCAGGCCGACCTACCAAAGCCCACCGTCGCCGTCGCGGACACGGAGGTCCCCAACGCCTTCGCGGCCGGGCGGTCCCAGAAGAGTGCGACCGTCTGTGTGACCCGGGGGCTGCTCCGCACCCTCGACGACGAGGAGCTGGAGGGCGTGCTGGCCCACGAACTCGCCCACGTCAAGAACCGGGACGTGATGGTGATGACCATCGCCTCCTTCCTCTCGACGCTGGCGTTCATGGTCGTGCGCTTCGGCTTCCTGTTCGGCGGCGGCCGCCAGCGACAGGGCGGGGGCCAGGTGCTGGTCGCGATCGGCGTCTCCTTTGCGGTCTGGATCCTCTCGTTCGTGCTGATCCGGACGCTCTCGCGCTACCGGGAGTACGCCGCCGACCGCGGCGCCGCCGCGATCACGGGCAACCCGTCGGCGCTGGCGTCGGCGCTTCTGACCATCGACGGCAGCATGGACCGCGTGCCACAGGAGGACCTCCGGGAGACCGCGGAGATGAACGCCTTCTTCGTCATCCCGATCCGCTCGGGGGTCATCGGCAAGCTGTTCAGCACCCACCCGAGCACCGAGAAGCGCGTCGACCGCCTGCGCGACCTCGAACGCGAGATCGAGACGCAGTAAGCGTTTCGACCGCGTCAGTGCAACAGCGACAGCAGGCGCGCCCCGACGACGTCCCGACCGACCGCGACGACGCCGCCGTAGAGCGCGATCGCCCCGAGCACGAGGAACCAGACCGCCAGCCCCGTCGCCCCGCTGGCGAACGTCTCGATGGCGGTTTGCTCTGACACGACGCCGGCGTAGGTCAGCACGCTCGACAGGAGCGTGTACGCCAGCAGCGTGGCGACCTCGAGGACGATCTCGGTGATTCCGGAGTCCATACCCGGAAGTTCGCGCTAGCTCGTATACGCTTTTCGACCTCGCAAGACGTATGTATCGAGACGACAACCCCGAGTCGAAATGGGCAGATACGGATCCATCGACTACTCGTCGACGGTCAAGCGTGGCCTCCTGCTGGGGCTCGTGCTCATGGCCGTCGGCGAAACCGGCGGGTATCTCGCGGAGAACTACGTCAGCGTCCCGGGGTGGGAGGAGTCGCTGTTCCTCGCCACCGCGGCAGTCGGCCTGCTCGCGTTCGTCCTCAGCCCGATCGTGTTCGGGATCGTGCTGCCGCTGACCGAGTAGGGTGGTGTTTAGTTAAGCATGAAGAGTGAGGCGTGGTGATTTTGTGCTGATCTATGGCAGAAATCACACGCCTCAGCGGTCATAGCGACTGGATTGAGTTAGATTTTGTGGAGCGAGAGCGGACACCGAGTGAGCTGATGAAACTCGGTATTCGGCTTCATCTATCTGGACTATCACTTTCGAATACCATTCGAGAAATTGAGAAGTTCGGTGTCAAACGGTCACGGAAAGCCGTGCATGATTGGGTGCAGAAGGCCGATCTACAGCCGGCCGACGATGCCAGTCCGGATCACGTTGCGCTCGACGAAACCGTGATCCGAATCAATGGTCA
>NZ_FOXI01000033.1 GCF_900115675.1 Halolamina pelagica
ACCGCCACACCAACCACCAACGAAACCACCACCGCCACACCAACCACCAACGAAACTGCGACGGAGACAGCCACGCCGACACCAACGGAGACAGCTACGCCGGCCCCTCCGACTGACGCGAACACGCCGACGGAGACCGAAACGGCGCCCGCGGCGATGGCTCGTGACGGGGCGACAGCCGCGATTTGGGTCGACTGATCCTTTCCGACCAGGATCGTGCCACCGCGGACACGCCCGGGGAACGGGAAGCCGTTCCGGCGGATGCGTTTGCCGACATCCGACGATATTCTCGTTTTCAGCGAACCGTTTCGCCCGCGAGTCGACCGCTGCGCCGGCCTCCACCATGTCGCCGGACGGTCGCGTTCGGGGTCGGCACGATCCCGACGCGGTCGGACCACTCTGCGACGGTCTCGACCTGACACGCCAAACTGGCGGGCTCCGAAACCGGATCAGGGGTCCGGATCCGACGGAGTCGTCAACTGCATTCGGTATGGGTAGCCTGTTACCAGCCAGCCGGGCCTGAAGCGGTCGTTCGGAGGCCGCGAAGGGTCTGTTCGGGGACGGCGTGGCTGCTCGTACATAGGTCACCGTCCCTCATTGGGGAGAACGCACATGAGCAAGCAAGACATCACTGCAACGCGACGTAACGTCCTCCTCGGACTCGGCACTGTCGGCCTGGCCTCAGCGGGCGCCGGGCTGGGGACCACAGCCTACTTCCACGATACCGAGTCCTTCGAGGGCAACAGCCTTCAGGCCGGTGAGTTTGACCTGCGGGTACGGTTCCACGGCCAGTACAACGAGCCCGGCGAACCCCTCTTCGGCCAGAGTAACGGCATCATCGACGGCGTGAACTCGATGGCGGGCGGCCAGTCCGTCAGCGAGTCCTCCTTCGGGTACGTCGTCGACGACCTGAAGCCCGGCGACTGGGGATTCGGTGAGTTCTGCTTCCAGATAATCGACAACCCTGGCTTCGTCACCCTCTCCGGCGAAGTGACCCAGGACAGCGAGAACGGTTACACCGAGCCCGAGCCGACGACGGCCGCGGACGGTGATAGCAACACCCCCGGCGACGCCGCCGGCGAGGGTGAGCTACTCGACGCGCTCCTGGTCGATGTTTCCTACTCGGACGGGACCTTCACCAACACGGGCGGGAACAACGCGTCGCAGTACGCCCCCGGCACGGCAAAAGGAGACGTCTTCAGCGGGACGCTCCGTGAGTTCTTCGCGAATGAGTATCTGTTCGATGCTGACCCCACGACCGTCGCGGCCGACCCAGTCCCTGGTACCGACAATCTGGGCGAGTTCTTCAATCCCTGCCTGCTGTTCGAGTTCCACGTACCGACCAGCGTGGGCAACGAGATCCAGTCGGATATCTTGGGCTTCAGCTTGAACTTCCACGCGGTTCAGGCCCGCCACAACGCCGTCGTGGCGACCGACGTAGGATCCGGCTTCGTCGACGTGAGCCCATCGGTGAACGCCAACGGCGGCTACGGTACCGGCGGCGAGTCATTCGCCTCCAAGATGATCACCGGCCGAGCCCGCTACGGCGACAGCGGCGGAGCCGCGGAGAAGGAGCTAACGACTGGGATGGCCAGCCCCACGGGCGACGGGAAAAACATCGACTGGGCGCCGTTCTTCGGCCAGTCGACGCCGTTCACGTTCAGCTACGACGCTAACGCCGCCACCGGGACCTTCGCGCTCGCCAACGACGCCGTCACCTCGACGGTTTCGGGCGTGAGCGCGCCTGCGGGCCGCATCGGGCTGCAGGCGAAGGCAAACGAGGCGACCGTCTCCGTCGCCAATGTCGCAGTGACGACCGACGGCTCGGCGACGACACTGGTCGGACCTGCCAGCTTCGCGGCAAGTAACGACGACGGTGATGGGTCAACTCGCGACATCCAGTACCTCGTGATCGAGAGCGACGCCGCGGCGCTCACGAACGGCTTCACCCTGAGCGGGGACGTGACTATCAGCCCCAACGGCGACTTCACTTCGGTCGCAGGAGCCAACGAGGATATCGCCCTCGACGTGATTGTCGAGTGATCCACTAATCGGCGGTTCCAGCGACCGCGGTCCACCCGGATCATCGGCGCCAAGGGTTATCCACTCGGATGACAGAACGGGCCATCGAACGGTATGCTGACGATCATCCGTTCTTTTTCAATTTCCCGAACCACCGATCCTGTCCGGGATATCTCAAACTCGATTGAGACATCGAATCACGATCTATGGCGGGGCTCACCCATTCCGGCCCCTGAAAAACAGCAGCTGCCACGAAGCAGATCGAACTAGGAGTGGTTCTGGCTCGCCTTCTCGAAGGGTGATTCTCCGGTCGGAATGCGCAGCTCCTGTCGGTTTCCGACTCGCTCGGCCAGCTTCCGTTTCAGGTACTGTCTCGCCGTCGACGGCGTGAAGACGCCCTCCTCGAGCATATCGCCGACCGGCTCGCCGTCGTACCAACGCACCGTCGCAAGCGCGCCATTCCCGACTGTTTCTCCCTGTTCGACCGTCTCCGAGTCGTACTGGAGGCCGAACCACAGCGTCCGATAGGCGGTCACCTCGAACGTCGTCGACACCACGAAGAACGCCTCGTGGTGGAGGTAGTCGAGGTGGTCAGCGACGATCTCGTCGAGGGTGAGCCCGGTGGCGCGGGGCTTCGGCTCGGCGACCGTCGACGGTCGATCCTCGCCAGCGAGGTAGCCGTCGACCGCATCTGCCTCGAGGCCATCGGCCAGTTCCGCCAGCAGCTGTTTCGCCCACTTGGAGTCGGTGTCGTCGCCACCGAACGGCGATTCAGCCGAGATTCGGTGCTTGAGCTTCAGGTTCGCTGCGCCCCAATGGCTGTAGTGGAGCGTGTACTGTCCCTCGAGTCTATTACAGTCCTGTTGCCACGCTGGATTTCTCGATCGGTAAGTACAGAGAGACTTCTTACCACCCCAAGATATTCACTCTACAGGAAAGAATCAAACTCTATGGAACTCATGGAGCGCCGGAAAGAGATTGTTGGGTCGGCGTTCGTATTCGCTGTCTTTTTGACCACGTTAACCGCTTTGCGGGTTTGGAACCTAAAACCGTCTACCTCAGTCCAGTCAGACATTGTTAAGGGAACTGCGATACTGGTTGTCGCCGCAGTTGCGTACTACGTATACTGCGGCGGGAACTTCCTCAACGGGTGGATAATCGCCCTCGGGCCAGTTCTGGCCTTCACGCTCAATCTTTTTGCCCCAGTTACAACTATGGGGGTTGTTGATATTCTGATCTGGGGACTCGGTAGCGCAATTCCCATTTCCGGTGTATTAGCGATAGTCGGTTTGCTACTCGGAGAGGGACTCAAAAGGGTAACCAAGCCAGAGAGAAAGAATCGTCCAACGTAAGTTCTACCTTTCATCTGAGGAACGGAATTCAGAACTATGAGAAAAAGAGAAGTATTCAAATTTATCGGAACATTTGCTATCCCGACAATATCCGGGTGCAGTAGTCTGCGAAATCTAACGTGTACAACCCCGATTGAAGCAACCGTCGGAAACGTGTCTATCATAGGAAATAACATGGGCAATCTCGTGATGGAGAACGAGGTCAAAGAGCAAAACGTACTGGTGACATTGAGAAACGAGGCGAACGACTACTCTCTTTTCACAGAATCAAAGGTGCTGTACGACATCCAACAATGGGTCGAAGATGAGTGGCGCTCGATCTACTGTGTGACTTCGGATCGGGATTGGGGAAGTGATTGGGTCGAGCACGAACCGGGATCCGGATTCACGTGGGAGATACACACTGGGGAGGAGGGATCCAACGAGCGTGAAGGAATGCGGATCAGGGAACCGATCACGAGCGGGGCGTACAGGTTCGTCTACTTCGGACTCATCGAACCGGAGCTACAGGACTCGGAGAACGCGGACGAGCAAGCTATAGCCATCCAGTTCGACGTTCCCTCCTGACCGACGACGTGACCGTCCCGTGTCAACGGTAAACAACTCGACCAAACTGGTTATCGTTAGATTCGCAACCCCACTTATCGGCTGTTTCACTGAAGATAGTATCTGACTAAGAGGGTTTCAACAAAGCCGTGTATTCGTATTCGGTAGCCAGAGATAGCTACCTGAACAGGCCCAAGGCGATATCGCCCTAATCACGCCGGGGCCTCTTCCTCGCCACCGCGCACTCCGACGAGTTCGACATCAAGGTGGATACGCTCGTAGGGCAGGTACGGCCGCTTCGCCTTCCCCTCCTCGATGACGAACAGCAGCCCGTAGTCGGCGAGCAGCGAGACATCGTCGTGGACCGTTCGGTAGTCCCTATCGAGGTCTTCCGCGAGTGCCGTAATACTTTCGGCCGCCCCCTCGGTCTCCATGAGCGTTTGGAGGAGTTCGAGTCGGCGGTCGGTGAGGATCTTCCGCAGCTCACCGACAGTTGGGAACGACACGACCGCGGCCTGTTCCTCGCCTTCGCTAAGAGCACTAACGGTATCGAGGGTGTCCTCACGCATTTCATCGAACGACTCCACAGTGACACGGAGCACGCTAGGGTGGGGGCGGTCACGAGGATCGCTGTACTTGTCGGGCCATCCGTTGTCGGTGGGGTCAGTCATTGTTTGTGTCCTCGGTGTGAGTGAGGTGGGCGACTTCCTGAAGGAAGCGAGCGACATGCGCGGTTATACTCTGGAACGTGATCTCGTTGTCCGTCCCGAAGTTGACGTGTCGGTGATGCCAGCCGATATCGTCGTCATCGTGGGCGTTGTCGAAGCGCAGTATCTCTCCCTCTTCCGGGTGATAGTACTGGAACCGGTAGAACCACCCGCCGGGGTATTCGTCGTCGGGGATAGCGAACATCTCCACGCGACCGCCAGGGACCGCGCGGTTCAGTTCTAGCGGGTGGTTCCCGTCCATCCTCTACCTACCTATGTCCTATGACCCCATAAGTCATAAAGATAGTGGGCAGTCCAGGCCCTCTAGGATGATTTCTTGAATCGACCAGTCAGAGAGTCATAGAACATCCGAAGTGAACACCCACGGCCTACCCAGCCAGTAACGATTCTCGCTCCTGCACTCAAATTCTTGGTTCGCTCTTCGAGTCGTACATATATATGAATGGGTCGTCGGTGTCGTGCGGTTGAAGCGTCGCCGGAACTATCTTCGTCGCGTGTTCTCTCGTCTATCTTTCTTCGAGGAGAGAATCCCGCCGTTCACGGCGGGCGTGAATCCGCCA
>NZ_FOXI01000019.1 GCF_900115675.1 Halolamina pelagica
GACATGAATCCGACAACGCCTCCACAACCCACATTCACCATCAATGCGGATATTTAACAGGCAACGTATCGTAGCATGACGTACACCGAGGCGGTCACGCCGCCCACTCAAATGCACAATATCGGGACTCCGAGGCCCAGAACGTTCGAGACACACTCTCGAACCGCTGTGGTGTCTCGGCTCAGATAACTCCGAGTCCCCTGCCGGGATAGGAGTAACGGCGGTGTGGCCCCGCCATCGGCCTGTCATGCCGACAGGCCGTAAACCAGTAAATATCCCAACCCAACGGTGCGGTGCCGTGGGAAGCCTCGCCGTTTACGGCGAGGAGGAGGTCACTAGGGGTTCGCTGTCCGGCTCCACGCGACCGACTATTCGTTCGAAAAACGATAGGATTTCTCGCCCCAATTCAGCTAAACGAATCTCTCAAACGGATACATCTCGGATTGACATCCTCCTACCCCCAAGAGTGGACTATCGTTCTACGTGCCACCACACCTTTTCATCCGGGGACGTACAGTCCACATGTCCTGTGTCTGGATCTGATCCAATACAGTGTCCAATCTGTGGATGGACTGGACAACAGTCTGACTTGGAAAACGAAGAGCAAGGATCTGCTTGCCCGACTTGTGGTGAGAACGTGATGGGTGAGTAGCTTTCGAGGTCGTTTAACTCACCCCACCGCAACGTTCCCGGTTTGCCCTGCGGCCGTGCGGAGGCCGCCATGATTTTGGCCTCGTGGCTGATCGCTGTCTACGCCGAGATGCGATCAGACTTCTCGACGACATCGGCGACGTCTTCGTGGATCCCAACTTCGTTCAGCAGATCGGACATCGCCGCGAGGATCATCTCCTCGTCGTGACCGAGTTCGTAGGCGTTGTATTTCCCTTCGGGGTAGCCCTGATTGCGCTGGATCGATTCAATCACGCCGAGGCCCTCAATCTCACCGAGGAAATCCCGGACACGCCGAAGCGTGCGAGCGTCGTGATGGGAAATGTCACAGAGTTCCTGATACCGCTCGTAGATATCCTTCGAGCGCGAAGGATCATCCTGGTTGTGCTGAAGAGAAACGAGCGCGTACAGCGAGAGCTTATGCTGATCGGCGAGATCGGCGATCCCGTCCATCACCTCCTCGCGTTCAAGCTCGCGACGCGCTTCGGCAACGTTGTCTTCATCGACGATTGTGGCATCCTTCGCGCGGGCGTGGTCCGCAGCCGCGCGGAGGAGGTCGAGTGCTTTCCGAGCGTCGCCGCCGTCTTTCGCACCGTAAGCCGCACAGAGTTCGATCACGCCGTCGGCGATCGCGTCCTCGTAGAACGAAACTGTGACGCGCTGATTCAGTACTTCCTGTAGTTCCTCGGCGTCATAGGGGGGGAACCGGATGTTCACCTCCGCGAGCGATGATTTGACCTCGGGACGGAGGTTCTCGCGGAACGCGAGATCGTTACTGATTCCGATCACGCCGAGACGGGCATCCTCAATGTTGCCGTTCGAGCGGGCCCGCGGGAGCTGATAGAGTAGCGAGTCGTCGTCACCGATGTTGTCCACCTCGTCAAGGACGATCAGGATCGTGCCGCCAGTGTCGTCGAACTCCGTGAACAGCTGTTCAAGCACCTCATGCATCGGGTGGCCGGTGTTCGAGAGGCGATTGTCGGAGTCGCGGAATTCATTGACGAGTTTGATCGCGACCTGGTAACTGCTCGTCAGTCCCTCGCAGTTGAGTTCAACCGTTGTGAGGTCGATATCGTACGTCTCAGAGTCGTGCTGGAGTTGGTTCAGCAAGTAACGCGTCACGGCCGTTTTCCCGACCCCGGTCTTGCCGTAGAGGAAGATGTTGTTCGGATCCTCGCCGTTGATCACGGGCTGGAGCGCCGTGTGATATCGCTGGATTTCGTCGTCGCGACCGACGATATCCTCCGGCGTGTAGTCTTCGGAGAGCTTGTCGCGATCTCGGTAAAGGGAGTCATCCGGGCTGAAACTAATCTCGGGCATTGTGAGTGGCGTAGTTTCGTCAGGGTGGAAGGGGACCACCGTTTCCGCTGTCGTTGGCAACAGTGCCGTTTCCGGTGCCCATCAATCTATCGGACGCGTTGAAACACACCACTATTTCCGCTGACTTGCTCGGTCGGACAGAGAGAGACCACTGTTTCCGCTGAGTAGGGAAACCACAGTGGGGGGTTCCTGTGGAACCCCCCTATTGCTGGGACAATCACTAAGTACTAGGCACGTCAAGATAACCGCAAACTATCTCGTGAGCGGTCAATATTGTGTAGTGAGACCGCTCACGAGGAGTTGCGGGACGTATTTTCCTGCCGAGTCAGCGGAAACAGTGGTCTCTGTGTGTCCTCACTGTAGACAGACTCAAATTGAATGAGACTACCCGCACCGACTGGAATATTCAGCTGATGGCGTATCAAACTATTCCTGGTAGTGGAGGCACTGACACATGACGGGTCGGATTTATTGGGGCCCACCGACGATCCGGACGCTAACTTCCGACGCCTCCACCCACACGCCTGTCGACGCACCTCGCGCTCCCCGGCGTTGACGCCACAGCCTCACTTCGCTTCGATTGAGATGTCGTCCGACGCACACTGGGGACAGTGTGACTACCGATCGGCGTTTTCCCCTTCCCGGTTCGGATCGGGTGAACATCGGTTTTTGCCATACAGTCGAGACACGTGATTCGGACCGCGTCAGTAATTGTGAATCGAGGTTCTTTCCGGCGCACTACGTGTTCTCTCTACTGTTAACGCGAATGATGGTCGACTTCGGTAGTATCCCTGCCATACGACCCTACCGATGAGACCGAGTGTTACACATCGATAACGGGGGGAGGGGGCGTAGACAGTACACGAAGCGATGGGGGAAGCTGCCCCGGGAGAGGTAATGTGTGCGCGGTCGGGCTACACGTACGATCACACGGAGAACGAGTGCCCGATGTGCGACTCGGAGGGCTACATCGATCCGGACGGCGTTCGTTGGTGAACACGAGGAAGAGAAAGACGCTTACACTGTCGTAAGAGGTTTCCAGCGACTCCACGTCGCCGCCGCCTACGACTTATCGGCGAGTGGAGGGCCGGGCCCACAGCTGTTCGTGTAAGCGAACATACGCGTGGTGCATCAGCACCACAACCGCATATTGTTTTTAATCATATGTGGCAGGTGGTGGTTTGCTACACCGTGGGTGGTAACCGCCGAATCGGTGACGCCCTTGGGCGTGATCTCTCTTACGACAGTGTAAGAGGTTTTGTCGAGTCACTGGTCGGCCCTCCAGAGAACGCGTTTCGTGTCGGCGCCATCAGCGGTTGCCATCTCGCGGTACTCGTACTGACCGCCGCGGACGTGGACTCGACCGCTGCTGGCGTCGACGACCTCTTCGCCGCCGGAGATCTTCGCGAGCGCCTTCATACCGCGATAGACCTCGTTCGAGGCGGGATCCCATCCGAGTTCCTTCTTCAGTCGGTGCTTCAACCGACTCGGGTTGTACTTCGCGTTGGCCTTCGACTTCGTGTCGACGCCCGTCCGCTGTTCGTTCTCCTCACCTGCGTAGTTGCTCCCGCCGCCAAGCTTCCAGGCGATGTCCGCCCACTGCTCGTGCATCGTAACGGCGATGGACTGACTCGTCGAGAGCTCGTCCTCGCGGTCCTCTTCGTCCATCTGCAGGTACACCTCCAGCGGCGTCTGATCGTCACCCTCTCTGGGCTGCTGGGCTCCCTCCTCCAGCTGGTCGAGGCGATCGTCAACCGATCGTCTGAACTTACGGAACTGAGCACGCAGTTCGCGGAAGTCGCCACGGAGGTCTTTGACGTGGGATTCGACCTCTTCGACGGTGAGGTCGTCGTCGCCCTCCTTCTCGAGGTGATCGAGCAGCGCTTCGTCGTCCTCTGTGAGGACGCCCTCGCTGCTCATGCTCCCCCTCCGAACGTCGCGACTGTCTCGCCCTCTTCGGCGGCGAGCTCACCCTCGGCTGGCGGCTCGTCGATCCGTTTCAGTTGGATGGGCCCACAGTGGTCGCCGTGGGCCTCTGCGACTGTCTCGACGCTGTGACGGTCAACGTCACCGCCTCGTGTCGAGACGGCGAACTCGCATTGACTCTGGCAGGCCGCGACGTATTCGGGCGTACTACTCATCGGCACCACCTTGGAGTTCCTCCAGTCGTTCTTCGAGCAACTCGGTCAGGTGCAGCGGGACCACGTCCTTGGCGTACTCGCGGTCGAGCGCCTCCTCGGCCTCTTCGACCATCGTCATGAGATCCCATACCGTCCGGCGCTTCTCGTTCTTCGCGCTCTCGAAGGCGGCTTCGTCCTCATACGCCATCGGCTCCTGGTTGGGGCCGATCTCCCAGTCGTCGTCGGCGTCAGCGGCTGACTCTACTTCCGATCCGGACTCCTCCGCAACGACGGCACCACCGTCGGCGACGGCTGCGGTCTCGCTGGCGGGCGTGAATGCCACGTCGTCGACCGCATCGCGGTGGAGCGCCTGGCGGCAGAGGCGCAGCTTCCGGCGTGCTTCGTGACAGTCGAGGTCCTTCGCGACCTCGGTCCAGGCGTTCAGCCGATCGAGGTCTTCGATCCCACGGATGATCGGTGCGTAGTCCTCGAAGTCCGACCCAAGGAAGCGGGCTGCCTCCTGCTTCTCGTCGTTCTCGTACTCGGAGTAGTTCCGGGTGTTCGACGCCCGCATCAGTCCGCACCTCCGCCGATGTACTGACTGCACTCCTCGAACCCCCGACTCCAGCCGCGGGCGTGACCGGCTTCACGGCCATCGGGCAGTTCGGTCACGCGTTTCCCGCACTCGTTGCACTGTCGCTCCTCGGGCTTACTGGCAGTGACCACGCGGGCGGCCGCCCGGCGCTCGAGTTCCTCGCGCGTGATCCCCCAGTGGCGTTCGAACTCGCTTCGGGGCTCGGCGCCGTGATCGGTGAGCGTGCGCTGGGTGCTCATCGGAGACTCACCTCGTCGGGATCGGCGGCGGCAAGCTTCGCAGCCAGTGTCGAGCCCTGACCGCCGGCTTTCATGGCTTCGCCGGAGCAGTGCTTACAGCACTTTCGGTCGTCATCCAGACTTTCACGCGGGACGCGCTCGAACTCGTAGTTGTCCTTCTTGTCGAGGTTGCATTTGAGCGTCCCATCGTCCTCGAGTTCGTGGAGCCGGCCGCCGTAGCCGCCAGCGGCGATCGCGACGAAGTCAGTCATCGGACTGACTCACCTCCGGGTGTGTCGGCGCGGAGCGGTCACCGGGTTCAGGGAACGTCCCCGCAGCCCGGCTCATTTCGAACCCTTCGGCGGCGCCGATTTCGGGGTAGCAGTCCCGGATGGCGACGGTGCTCACGTCGGCCACGTCGGCGATTTCCTGTTGCGTGAGTCGACCATCTCGAAGCAGCCCGGTGACGTACACTGCTGCGGCGGCGACCGTCGACGGCGCCTTGTTGATCGGGTGCTCGATCTCGGCGCGTTTCGCAAACGCGGTTGCCTGCGCTTCGAACGCGTCATCGAGGTCGTGATCCAGTTCGTCGATGATCTCGACCACCAGCCCCGGCGCGCGGATGAGGTCCTCGATCGAGGTCATGCCGTCACCCCCACGACGACGTTGATGATGGCGACAAGCAGGCCAGCGATGGCGAGGCCGACACCGAACCACCGCGTCGGGAACTCACACGCGCGGGCGAATCGAGGATAGCTGATCGAGACCGCGCCGACAACGGCCAGCATGGTGATCGCGGCCAGCGTGGGGTCGACGTGGAGCAGCTGGGCCATGATCGGGTTGGCTTCTGTCTGGGCGCCGACAGCCTGCGTAGCGTAGATCGTGCTCGCGGCGTCGGCGGCGCCGTGGGTGGCAAAGAGTGCGAGTCCCTGTTCCTGTTCGTGGTCAACGTCCTCGACGAGCTGCGTGGCGCGTGTCGAGGGGCCGGTGATGCACTGGGCGATCCGAGTCTGTCGTGAGGCGGTGGTTTTACCGCCGTTGGGTCCGTTAGCTTGCATTGTCGTTCCTCTTAGCGACCCCACGAGGCGTCGGACGGGCCACAACCCGTGCGGCGCCGTTTTCGTGGGCGCCGAACTCCGCCTGTTAGGCGTCGCATACCCCGACCAATACTGTCCCCGCACCATAAGTTTTGTCACGATAGACGTACAACTAGGTGGATAAGGAGAGTATTGTGATCCTAGCTTGACAATCTGACAATTTCGGTGGGGATATGGTGGTGGCCGATGGAAGATAACGATATGACTACCGCGGAGCGTGAGGAACTCATTCTGAGATTCATGGCTGAGCATGAACTCGCGCTCCCGCTGACGCCGATTTTCCAAAACCTCCGCCGCGAAGAGGGGATCACATTCAGTAAACGAACTGTGAAGCGCCGACTGGAGGCGCTCGAAGAAGACGGGTTCGTGCAGTGGCTCGATATTGGCCGGGGCTATTGGGAGATCACCGAGAAGGGAAAACAGCGAGTCGAGGAGGCCGACTGACGCGTTTACCGCGGATCGTCGACAAGCGCATACACGCCCGTTCCGTGCAGGTTCTCGACGTGATTGTGTTCTCGAAGTCGTGTTAGACGCTGACTGACGTACTGCCTGCTGACTTCGCGCCCGCGTGCAGCGAGTTCCTCCCTCACCAGCTGCGGCGTTGCCCGCCCCTCGGACAGTACGCTGAGTATCTCTCGATCCGTGTCGTTTAGATCGTCGGCGACCAGTCCCATGCTGGTCTGAGGTGTCGCGGCCATTTCGATAAGAGCCTACTGCATCACGACAGTAGTAGTTTACGCCCGCAATCTTACAACCACAGTTTACGGTTAGCAAGTTTTTAGTAGCCCTAGGTCGTTGTAACAGTTGAGAAAACCACGGGACGCCGGATGAATAGCCGGCCGGTGCTTGCGACACCGACCGTGGGTTCTCAGGAAGAAACCCATGTCGACCAACGCTACGCGCCCAAATAAGGGCTCTGTCACTGAGCATAGCCACCGAACACTGCCGGCCTATGAATGGCTCGGCCGCGACCGCAACGACAAGACCCACGTCCTCGACCGCAAGCGCGACGTGGTCCACCGCATCGACGTGCTCGCCGGTGAGCGCGTCGCGGTCTACGATCTCGACGCCGTCGATACGGACTGCCGCGGCAACGCGATCGAGACCTACGTCGACTTCGTCGCCGACGGCGTCGGCTGGGTCGACCGCACGTTCCTCAACCGCGACCTGTTCGGGAGGGCGGTCTGATGGCCCGCCAGACCGTCCCGACCTACGAGCAGCGCGAGCGCCAGTATCGTGACGCCGACGCACTGGTGTACTGCCCGGACTGTGGGCGTTCGCACGCGGCCACGCGCGAAGACGAGACCTACGAGAACGTATGTCCGAATCAGTAACCCCCTGCCCGCGAACCACCCGCGAGCGCGCGCAGGTGGTGAAACGCGGGCTCGAGGCGATCGACGACGTGCTCGGCGCCGCTGTGCTCGACCCCAACGAGGGCCCCCGCGCGGAGTGGACGGTCGAGGCGACGATCACCGGCGACCGACTGCCGGCCGCGGCGGTGCAGATCCTCGCCGACCAGGACTGCGGTGTGGTCTCGACGACACTGCGCGCGCCGGATGTGACACAGGCGGTCGTGGCGGTCTGACTAACCGACCCGTCTGCCGGCGCTGTTTTCTGCCGCCGGGCCGATCGAGTACACGACCGAAGCCCCGCGACCACGTACTGGCGTACAGTAACTCGATCGCCGTTGGCACCATCGCGATCGTTGTCACCGGACTGGCGGGCGTGCTCGCTGACGCGGCCGGGTGGGACTGGTGGCGCGACTACTTCCTGCTCACGAGCATCACGATCACGATCGTGATGCTGGTGGCTGAACTCGTACTCACGGAGCTGGAGGCCGGCGCCGTGACCGGGCGGTGAGACGCTTCGCTCCCGAACGTTTTTGCCGCGCTGGCGCCGACATACGGGCATGAGCACCGACACGCCGGAGGCCAACCATCCTCGTGAGGCCATCGAGAACATCTCGCTGACCCTCTCCGAGGACGGCGAGATCTGGGTGGCAAAAGACGAGGACACCGGCGTCGCGTCGCAGGGCGAAACCCGTGAGGAGGCGCTGGAGATGCTCGACGAGGCGGTGGCGCTGCACAAAGGCGAGATCGGCCACGAACCGACCGACGAGGAACTCCGAGAGCTGGGCATCGACCCGGCGAACAACGAAAGCGGGTCGTTGGAAGACTCGGAGATCTTCGAGTAACGGTGGTCTCGCGAGATTTTTCGGGCGACGACGTGGTGACAGTCCTGTGTAACGTTGGCCCGTTCCACACTGAGAAGGTCACCGGCAGCCACGCGAAACTCCGGTATGATCCACCTGATCACCACAATACTGACCCGCGCGTGGTGACGGTCCCACGGAAAGACCGAATCCGGATTGGGACCCTGCGGAACATCGCCGAGCAAGCCGGCGCGAAGGACTTCGACGAATTCTGCGCCTGGATCGACCGGAACACCTAGCTTATTCGATCCGCTTGCGGACTTCTTCGAGTGTGTAGGTTTCCCCGTCCGGCTCCGACCCCAACTCCTCGGCAAGCTCGGGATCGAGTTGGGGGCCGAGTTTCGCCCACCAGTAGGTGTCGCCGTCGTCCTCTGCCCGCGCGAGCACATCCTCGCGCTCCAACTCAGCGAGGCGATCGACGACGGCTGCCTCGTCGGCGTCGAGCTCGGCGGCGACCACTTCGGCAGGCAGTGGTTCGTGCTCACCGAGTTTGTCGAATGCCAGCAGGATGGCCTGCGTTGAGAGGTCGGCCATACCTGCCGGTAGGGCGCCGACCCACTTCGCCGTTGTGTCGACCCCGTCTGACCCATCGCGATCGTTCAGGCCCCCATCTCGTTTTCGACACGCTCGCGCACACAATCCATCCAGTTTGGCAGCTCGTCGATCGGCTCGCGCATCCCTTCGGCGTACGCCTTCTGCACGTCGACGGTCCCGTTGGTGTACCGGAAGTCGAAACTGTACCGGCCGTCGACGCCGGCGGCGACGATCGCCATGTGTGTTTGCCGATCGACGGGGCTGATCTCGACGTGGACATGTTCCGGACCGTCGGCGTGCCCGTGGAGTTGTGTGTTGATCGAGAACTCGCCGACGCGACTGTCGGACTGCGACTGCTTCGTGGCCATGTGGGGACCGACGGGCTACTACTCCGTATAAGGCCGAGAAGGGGGGTTACAGATGTCACACCCCTCCCTCGGGATTTAACAATGAGAACAGATAACCCAGCCGCTATATTCTTTACTTATAGACTTTACACATAGGCTAATCCTCCATTCAATACCCATTTGAAGAACCTATGGGTAAAACCTATGTGATAAATATATAGTCACCACATATGTCCCAAACCTACAAGTGAAGGCGATACATCTGGGCTATACATATGGGGCAAACCTATAGGTGTAGCACATACCTGGACAAAGGTGGTACCGGCAAGACCACCTGCACGGCCCACCTCGGCGTTGCACTTCAGCAAGCATGCGACGAGGAAGTGCTGTTGATCGACCTCGCGGGAAAGCAGAGTGACCTCGCGAAGACGTTCGGCCTCTACGAGGAGGTGCAGGCCGACATCGAGAGCGAGGACGACTTCCCTAACGTCGCAACGACGATGGAGGAGAACTGGACGAACGTCTCGGATCTTCTCGACGACCCGATCGACGAGCTGGTCTACGAGACTGACGAGGGCGTGGATCTGATCCCGGCCCACCCCAGCCTCGACGCGCTCGACGCCGACCTCGGCAACGTCGACGACGCCCAAGAGCGGTACCACCGGCTCCGGGAGTTCCTCGACGACTACGTCGACCCGCTGGACTACACGGTCGTGCTGCTCGATCTCCCGGGCGTCGCGAACAACGTCTCCTACAACGGGCTCTGGGCGACCGAATCCGTGGTCGCGCCGGTACAGATGGGCCCGCTGGAGTTCGAGCAGGCGCGTGGCCTCGAAAAGGACCTCGGCGGTATTCGTGACAGCTACGGCGTAGACGTGGCGCTAGAGATGCTGCTGCCGAACCTCTACGACCGCCGGACGAATCTGGACGCCGAAGTCCACGAGCAGTTCCTGGAGGAGTTCGGCGACGTGGTCGGCCCGGAGAAGATCGTCGCGAGCCAGGCCATCCGGAAGGCTACCAACGAGGGCCGGACGATCTTCACGCTCGATGAGGACGAACTGAGCAAGACCGCCCGCGAAGCGCGCGAAGCATTCGTGACCAACGCCGAGGAACTACTCACCCGACTCAACCAATGAGCAACGAC
The DNA here is from genome assembly GCF_900115675.1 of Halolamina pelagica. GTDB lineage: Archaea > Halobacteriota > Halobacteria > Halobacteriales > Haloferacaceae > Halolamina > Halolamina pelagica. Next base: position 10,257 of record NZ_FOXI01000019.1, read on the forward strand.
GACGAACTCGAACAACTCCGACAGCAGAGTACCAGCGGCGGCGGCAACCGGATCGACGCCGACGCTGCGAAACAGAACAGCGCCGTCGACGACCTCGTGGACGCCCTGGAACGCATCGACGAGGGCGACAGTAGTGCGACCCTCTCGTTCTGGGGGAAGTCCGAGGCCGCGGCCGTCGACGTGCTGATGACCGACGACGAGCGCCGGACCGCGATGCTGGAGGCCTTTGCCGAGGAGTTGGGTGCCGAGGTGGATGTCGACGACGCGAGCCAGTCCGACCTCCTCAAACTCGCGATCCGGTACGCGATCGCCGACGTGGATCCGGAGCTGGTCGACGATCTTCGCGAGGCCCGCCGCGAACGAGCGATGGCCAAGGCGGACGAGGGGCTATGAGGACTTCTGCTAGCGACTACCATAAAGTCGCACAACAAACGATATCGAACGACGAAGACTACGACAGCCCCGTCGTGGAGTTTACGATTAGAGTCTTCTCTCTTGCCGACGACTTCTCAGAACTTGAGGGGAAAATTGCCGAGCACAGCCTACGGAACAGGGGACTCTGCCCAGGAGGATTAGAGAACCTCGAGAATCGGTTTGAAACCCTCTCGGTCCGTTTTTCAGATATTCAGCGCGTAATTAGCGACCCTGATACATACTTGGACGGATATCTAGAGTCCGAGCTCGGAGAAAGCGACGCGACGAGGTTACGAACCACAATCCATGGGGACGGTGATTTGGACAGAATCTTTTCTCAGATACGAGACGCGCAGAGCCGAATCTCTAGTGAAATCGCCGCAAAGCGGAGCCACTTGATGACCACAAGAGGCTTGTTTATCTCGCTGCTCTCTACCGGAGTTGCGTTGCTCGCGTTAGGAACAACAGTTGCGTCGAACACCATCTGGGCCTAGGCCGCAACACTTCCGCGGACCTACTCGCCGAAAACACTACCTTTGCTTAGTGCGTTGGTCTAAGTAAATGCCCAACGCCATCAAGTCCACCGGCGCCGACGCGGTCGCCCTGCAGGTCACCCGCGAAGCTCGGGATGCCGGCCTCGTCGACGAACAGGACGACGACATAACTCGGCTGGCGCCGGTGAACGTGTACGCGTTCGACGACCTCCTGCTCGTGATCGATCGCGACCGCGTCGACGACGCCGACGTGGTCGAGCTCGTGACCGCGGCCGCGGAGGATACCGGCTCGATCTATCCGGGCGCGCGAGTGTCGATCTCGATCCGGGGCGACGGCTATCAGGTACCGCTACCCGGGGCGGACGATGCTGGCTTCACTGTCGGCGACACGGCGCCGACGAGCACGGCGCCGGGCGTGCTGGTGATCGTGCGCGAGGGCAACGAGCGACTGGCACGCGATCTTCGGACGGTCCGAGAGGAGCAGGTGAGGTAGTGTCGAGTCAGCCGAGGAAGCCGCGTATTTCTCGCTCGGCTTCTGAACCATCTGAGTAGAATACTGATCCTTCAAGACCTGTATCAGCCCACAATCGGTCGAATAGCGGCGAGAGTTTGTTGTAGGTCTCTGCTGGCGTGCAGGACTCAAGCGGTACTTTCACCGGCCGCGGGTCGATGCGGTCGCTTTCGAATACGGCTTCCGACACAGATACCGACATTCGAACATTGTCCGGAATTCGGACCTGCTCACCCCTGACGCCGATGAGTGTAACGAGAACGGTCATCCAGTCTGACTCGTACTCCTCTCCGAATTGCTCTTGAGCCCAGTTCGCTGTAGCTGCAAGCTTCGCCTCGGTGCTGCTTGCGACGAACAGATTGTGGTCCCCACGTTCCCAGATTTCGCCGGCTGAGACGGTTTCAATTCCACTTACGGGTGTTCGGAGATTGTAGGCCTCTGTTTCCCCTGATTTGGCGGCGCGGGTAGTGATCTGGCCGTGTTCGTGTTGTTCTCTCCATGCTGAACGTCCCTCGAAATGAGGAATCTGTTCGTCGATATTCTCCCCTGCCGCCAGCGAACCCCCGCTTGGGTACCCTTCGGGAATCATGTGCGCGACGAGCTGTGGCTCTCGATCATCCAGCTCGTGATCGCCGTCGACGATCTCCTCGACGCGCTGTTCGTGAAATGCGACTGCCTTCTGCACCGGCTCTTGGTGCGTGCTGGCGTTGAGGGCGGCTTCTCTCATCTCACTAGAGTATGAATTCGCACACTTCAAAAAGCCTCACTCGGGGTCTTCTTCTTCGGACGGGCCAACTGCGTTCTCGATTGTATCAACTACAGTCACTTGCTCGATGTCCTCACCGAATAGAAGCTCAATATCTGTATCTGAGTCAACCCATCCTTGGTCGGGGAAGTGCCAATCCACCCCTGTGAGTGAGATTTGTTTCTCTTTGCCGTCATCACTGTACTGTTTGATAGCCCCAACTGCAATCGCGCCATCTGAGGTGAGCACCTGGACACGGGCTGCTTCGTCGAGTGTGCCTTCCCATGGTTCGTGGAAGTTTCGTCGTCTGTCCCCGTCGAGTCTTTTCCAGAGCCAATTCCGAACTCGGTCGTGGTGATCAGCGGCCAAGATTACACCTCCCACGGCCCCAACGGCTACAGAGAAGCCCAGCAATCCGAGAACGTATTTAGCTTGGAAGGTAGGGGTGAAAAACACCTCACTGATGTCTTGGGGTTCTGTGATTGAGGCCCCAAACACTTCGAGGATAGAGAGGAAGAGCGAATCGACAAACAGACTCGCGGCGAGGCTCAACATTAGGAGTCTCGTTTCGGAGATCTTCGTCCTGACGACGGCGAGTGTCACGGCAAAATGTGTAGAGATGAATCCGGGGACTACGACGATGAGCGCCAGTAAAAGATTCTGAATAGAAACGAGAGGCATTACTCGTCAGAGCCGCCCGAGTCACCGCCTGAATCGCTGCCATCCGAGTCGCCTTGTGCAGACGGGCGAATGACACCGTGCCCTCCTTCTTCGCCGGCATTCCCGTCAGCTGTAGTTCCCTTCGACTTCTCGACGCTTTTAGAACCGTCTGCTGTGGTTCCCTCTTTAACGCCCTTGGAGTTATGGCTCTGCTGTTTGCCGAGCGATTCTTTGTCACTACTGCCATCGCCGCTGTCGTTAGAGCCGTTGTCGTCGGACATCTGTACAGGTAGTTACCGGCCCTTTTAATGTAAACCTGACTCCACCACGCTGAAAGTGAAAATATACGCGGAAAACCACCAGAGGGGAGCCGGTTTCACACCCGAAGGAAGGGGGTATCCCACAGCGAATCGAGCCGACAGATTCCATATAGCGATATCTCATTTATCGTATTCTCGCCCCGATTCCCTGTATTCTTACTGGTTGCAGTTGTGTCCTGCCCACAGTTGCACAACCGGAATTATCAAGTAGTTAGCTGATAGACTGAGCAGTACGGAAATGCCATCCTCAGATTACCCCAACCCCGAAGAAAACCGGCTGTACTCGGGTGAGAACCGTGCCTGAGCAAATCCACTGGTCGCGGAAGTCGCTGGACGAACTCGAGGACTTCTACTGGACGGAGATCGCGACCGCTCGCGAGCGCGACGGCCACGATCCCGAGACGACGATCCCCACGCACGAGTGGCTCGTCGACGCCGGCTATAGCGGACTGGGGTATGCCCTCCGCGAACACCACAACACGACGCCCAAGCAGTTTTTCGAGGAGTACGTCGGCCTCGGCGTCGACGAACCCCACGGGTTCGAGTGGGGAATCGACCACTCCAGAACGGTCGAACTGCTGGAGAGCTATCTGCGGAGCATCGAGCAGCGGGGCGACACCGTGGCGGCGTCGACGGCCGACACGCGGCGCTCACGGCTCGCGACGTGGGCGCGGACCTACGCTGAGGTGAACGACCGCCACGACCTCGTGGGTGCGCTCACGGACGCCGACAGCCGTGCGCACGAGATCGACCGCTGCTGGGCGGCGTTGGACGTGCTGGATGATGAGCTCTCGACAGCAGGCTCGAAACTCGAGTACCTTCGTATCGCCCGGGACTGGTACGGCTACCTCGTCGACCGCGGGCGGGCGCAGTTCAACCCGCTTGCGACTGCCGCCGGTCAGTACGGGTGGGAGCGCGACGAACCGGACAATCCCGCCCTCGACGTGGCACAGGTTCGAGCGCTGCACCAGGCCGCCGACTCCCTCGACGACCGGCTCCTGGTCGTCGGCCTCGCCGGCTGGGGGCTCCGCCCATCAGAACTCGCGGCACTCCACGTCTCCCAGCTCCACCTCGACGCCGCGGATCCACACATCGAGTTCGTCGACGGTGAGCGAAAGAACGGGCCGGGGACGGTCGCGCTGCTGTTCGGACTCGATACACTCCGGGAGCGCATCGACGCGTTCGACGAGGACTGGAACGGCTACCTGTTTCCGTCGAACGCCGCAGCGTCGGGGCATATCGCCACGTCGACTGTCGCCCGCCGGTTCGACTCGCTCTGTGAGGAAGCCGGCGTAACGGTGCGTGGCGAGACGCCGACGCCGAAGTACGGGCGTCGGTTTTGGTACTCCACCTACTCGGAGGTCGTCGCTGATCTAGCCGAGCGGACGGCCGAGATCGCCGCCGATCAGGGGAGCGACGACCCGAAGACGGTGCTTCGGAACTACACGAGTGAGGAGAAGCGTCGCGAACTCCGGCGCGAGGAGATGCGAGAGCGACTGGCTACGGCGTTCGAGGTGGATGATGGAACTTGACGAACCCCCAGCGACCGAAACGCTCACGACAGCATTGGAGCCCTTCCGTGGCGACAGCAGGGAGAGGCCCGAACACGTTGCGGTTGAGCTACTGATTCGTCTCGGCTACCTCACGTTTGAAACAGATACGTACCCGAAAAGGGAGGTCCCTCAGGGACGACCAGCATCTGCCCCGCCTCGCCACCGTCGACGACGTGATCGGACGTGACCGCCACAATCTCGTGAGTCCGGAACCCACACTCGGCGGCGAGCCGAAACGCGACCTTCCGTAACGGGTCATCGACGACCTCGAGCAGCGCGTCGACCTCGTCGCGATAAGCCAGACTCGCCGACCGTCCTGGTCCTCATTCTTCGGTCATCATGGGTAGCTTCCCCTTTGCTGGATCCCGGAAGAATCTCCGCCGAGAACGGTCGAAATTGATCCGATTTGGAGGTGTCATCGGAGTTGATCGTGCGTCGATCTTCCGATTCCCCCCCCGATTCCCGGAAGCCTTTGAGCGTGGAGGTCCCGATTCCTCGGTTCTCCTCAGTAAGACAAATTGCGAAACATCCGCTAGATAGGGTAGCGATTCAGTCGGTGATTCAGAATTTGCTTTAAGACACTAACCCAGTTCTTGTACAGACTCCAAACTCTGCATCTCGCATCCCAGTCTTGACAGAAAGATGAATAGTTGGACTATTTATGTTTTGGAGCCTATATTAGTTTTTACAGGGACGATTATTATATAACGGTAAAATTTACATATCTATGGATATCGCTAATCCGTGTGGCAATCATGTAGGTAAAATATCTTGAACGTGGGTTAATCTGGATCTACCGTTCCCGAACGTGCCAGCTTCCCTTGGTGGGGTCAGGGCATTGTATAGTCTTCAACGGACCCGAAATCAGAGATGTGAACGTATGATGCAAACGTCGACACAACGGCAAACGAAGGAGTATCAGACGACCACTGGAATCGGGAAATCAAATCAAGATAGTCTTCGAGACGGAGGTGATCAGAGTGCGGGTGGATGATGTCCTTTATGAGGCTGGTGAACCGGTTGACCCTGACCGAGCGAAAGAGCTGGCAGTAAACGAAGTACTCAAAAAACCGTTAACCGAACATCTAAACAACCAACAAAAGAAGTACCGGCAGATCGCTGTCGCTAGCGGAGTGTTGATTCTCGCTGGTGTCGGCGCTCTGGCTATAAATATCGATCCGTTGGTTGGTGGAGGCCTGTTGATTGCTGGTATCGTTGTCGCTGGTGGTGGGTACAGTTACGTGAATCGGGAGGATCCTAATGTGACGATAACTGGTATCGAGAAAGGGTATTGGACAGGATACAGCCTTCCCACCGATGATGGGGTGATGGTCTATGACGCGATGGATAATATAGACCAGACGGAGTTTGACCTCGAACAACTCTCGGATACAGAACCGGTCTCGTCCGCACGAGCAGATATCGAGAATTTGAGCGAATTCCCAGTCGTCATGCCACCGGGCGAGAATCCGGAGGCATCGTTCACAGGAACGCTCGAATCTGTCCGCGAGGAGATCGAAAACGCGGATCGACATACAGTGGAGGTACCGCTCGTATCAACCGGAAGTCGCCAGGCCGAAGCCGTCGACTTCTTCGCATCCACAGCCACAGACGAGGCTGACCCCGTTTCGGTAGATGTTGAGATCACGGACAACGAGGCTCAGGGAGATGTACAGTCGCTCGCTGAGTTAGAACGGATGGCTGCGAGTGATCACGGAGAGTCCGAACTAGAGGAGCTTTCGGAGACAAGCCAAGAGTTGGCGAATGACCTTTCAGGTCTTCAAGAGACAGCGATTGACCTGTTGAACGAGCATGTCGGGGCTGCTGCAGACGCATTCGGATTGGTGAGCTACAACTTCTACTGTCCTGATTGCCAGATGGACGACATTGACTCGGAGCTCTCCCTTTCTAATCCACATGAAGGGACGTGGTACTGCGGTACTTGTCGGGAGTCGTTCGAGACTGAAGAAATTTTGCCGCGCCACCGCATCAAAGACGAGATCGTCAACCCAGTTTGGGACCAACTCTGGATCGAGAAGGACGACCAGCGACGAGAGATCTACGAGAACATCGAAGATCAACAGTCCGATCTACAGGAACGTGAGTTCGAGCAACGTAGTGAAGAAATCCGAACCGCAGCCGACCGCATTCAGGAAATCCGATCTAAAATCCGCAACCTCAAGACGCAAGCCAAGGCCGCTCAAGGGAAAGTCGACGAGGTTGGTGATCTCATGGTCAAGTATGACCGAATCCATGAAGAGCGGAAGCGAGAATTCCAGCAGGAGGTCGAACAGTCTTTCGCCGAGATTGATGAGCGGACCGAGCGCGTGCTCGAGGAAACACGGAATGAAGAACAAGAACGGATCGAGCAGGCTGAACAAGCGGCGAAAGAGAAGGCAGAGCTGATTCGAGAGGAGGAACGCCGACGGGAGGTCGCGAAGTTCATCGCTGAACAGCGAAGGGCTGACGCTCGCAATGAGGCGGCATTGGCACAACAGGCCGAGAGGAAACGCGCAGAGATGGGTCAGCGAGCAGAGTTCCACGACGAAGAGATGACCATGGAGCAGCGCCAACATCGAGAGAACTGGAATCTGAAGACGCGGGGGAAGACTTCGTTCTCCAGCCATATCAACCGATTCAAACAATGGAAAGATCGGACGTTGGGGGCGAGTGCTCACCAATCAGGAGGTGAACACTGATGGCCAGTGAAGACCTTCACAAGCCGCTCAAAGCGATCAATCAAAGCATCTCGGATCTGCGTGAGGATATAATTTCGCTCAAAGGAGAGGTAGAGAAGATCCACACAGTCATTCGGCAAGCGGCCGAGACCATCCGGGAGGCCATTCAGGAGAATATTCGTGCACAGGCAGAGCTGAAACTGATGGATCATATCATGGAGGTTCGGACGGTCAAACCCCAGATAAATGCCGAATACGAGCAAATAGAGACTGAGCGAAGTGAACTCCAAGAGCGCCTCACGAGTATTGAGGAGCGATACCAGCGCAAACACGAAGAACTCAATGAGAAAGCGAAGGACCGAATTCGGAATCTGGGCTCACATATTTTCGAAATCGATGAAGAGCAGTTTGAATCGGGGATTGAGGATCCGTTCACGAGTCAGGTAACGACGACATGGCAATTCCTTCAGGCGCATAACGAGGACGTACGAACGGAACGAACCGGAGAGGTTCAGGGTACAACTGAGGAGGTCGTCCAGACTATCGACGACTTTGTGCATCGTCAGGATGAATTGATCGAAACTATCGACGACCACCGCTTCGACGCAGCTGAAGTCCCACTCCCGGACGATCATCCAGAACGGTTACAGGTACCCTACTATATTGTCGAATACGAGTCAGATGGCTTCTCCCAACGTCGACTCGTCGTCCCTTCGGAACTCTCGACAGAGAATGGGACGACATGGTGTTCAATATCCCTCTCGCCGATTTCGGGGTCGGGAGAGCTCCTCAGTGGTGTTTCAGGCGTTGACAACCCCGAGACTATCGGGTCGATTTCCGCTGATCAACTCGCGTCGACGCTCGGTGAATACGGTAAGGAGTCATGGGTCACGTCGTACAGCGACGCTGTGACAGATGCCGTCCCCGAGGATGGCACAATTCCGGTCCGAGCCCCGGGAGGTGAAGACTGATGGCGCATCTTGAACAGACACGGGCCGTCGTCGAAGCTGACGAAAAGTTCGACGGGAAGATTATCCCGACAGAGAGGGCGGAACTCGACCGCCCAGTTCGTCTCCAAGATGGAGCAACAGTACAGGGTAGCATCTACGGAGAAACTATCGATATGGCTCCGAATTCCTCTGTCGAAGGATCTGTGATGGCCAGTGGTGGCGTTGAGTTAGACGGTAGCCATATCCACGGCGAAGTTGGGACACCTGGCAAGGTTATCGCTGAGGACGCTCGGATCGACGGAACTGTCACAGGAAAGCGAGTGACGCTCAGCAACTGTGTCGTGCGAGGCAACGTCGTTGGAACAGAGGTGATACTGGAAAACTGTACAGTCCTTGGCATCGCCACTGCTGACCGCCGGTTGGACCTCACGGACTCGCTCTGTTACACGTTCCGGGGTCACAATGAGACGGTCCTCGACGAAGTTACAGTAATTCTCCCTCAGGCGATTGCTGACGGAGGACTCACGCTCGAGACGCCTGTAACTGTAGCTGGACTCGGATCACTCGACGTAGATACTGAATCCGATGACGAAGATGAGAAACACCCTGAACTGACTCAATCAGATCTCTATACACACGAAGGAACGACCTATCTCACTCTGTCTCCCCGAATCCTGAACCTCGAAAAAGTGAACGATCGATTAGAGGAGCTCGAACAAGGCGTGCTAGCTGCTGTCGACGACAGCACTGGTGACACGATGGAGATGAGCATCGAGGATGTCCTGGATCTATTGGACGTCGACGCAAATAGGGCTCCACTTACAGAATAAGGATGATCGGACTCAGTGTTGGAGCGCTCGTCCTCGGAGGACTCATTACTGCCTGGTTCGCCCTTTGGATATGGCGAATCATTGGTGCGGCCGCTAGTGTTGAGACTCTCGGAATCGGAGTGGTTGTCGTCATTGCGGTCGCCGCACTTTACGGTGCTCTTCCACCGCTGTTCGGGTTCATGACCACGGGAGCACCCGTTATCGTAGCGGGCATCCTCAGCTTTGTTCTTTTGCGTGTACTTTTCTAAGATGACGTATTTATCAATCACTTCCTCTTTGCCAATATTTCGGACGCAGACACAAGTTAAAACGGCATTTTGAAGGTGGGTGTTTCTGTTCTCAGAAGTTACTGTGTGCGGATTTTTCCGAGTTCTCCTGATTCTCGGAAGCTGCTGGAACCCTATCCTTCAGTGTAGCTCAGGCAGTACTCCCCATCGGTAGTTCGTACTAACCGGCTCAGTATTTCTGGGATGAGAATTTGTTTTGAATAGTCGCATCGAGTTAATGTTGGTGTCGTTATCATTATTACGGATTAGCCACAAGACAGGTATGCGGTTTGAATTGTCAGAGGCAGGCACCCCGTCAGACCACATTTGGGCGTCGTTTCGATTTGCTGGTGGCGGCCCTAGTCTGCTACTCACGAACCCTCGCGAGAACTGCATCGGCTGTACTCTGGGCGACGCCGTGGATCGCCGTGGGGTCTTCACGATCGGCTCGCCGCAGCTCGTCCAAGGACTCGAACTCCCGAGCGATATCCTTCGAGATCTCCTCGCCAACGTTGTTCACTTGGCGGACCACCTCGCGAATCTCCTCGTTCCGATCGTCGAGGTGGAACGCGAGTCGATGTTCCTGTTCGTGCTCGTCGATCCGGCCGGCTTCGTAGTCTCGGTGGGCCTGGTCGACCGGCGAAAGATCCTCGCCGTGCTCCTCGAGGGCACCGATGGCCACGATGATCGTGATGACGCCGGCGCCGACGATCTCGAGACAGCTCATCGTTTCGAACCCACTCCTCGGCGTCCGTTCCCCACCTTCGACACCGTCGAACAGGAACGATACCCTACTCTACTGGTGAGATTCTGGGCTTTCATTGGGATCAAGACTGGCTCTGAGATGCGACCCTGCCAACTACGCGCGCACTATAAACCATGTATCCTGCCGCGCCCCCGGGCCTGATGATGATGTGATTTTCACTCTGGAGCCACCTCTTCCCACGGAGTTTCGAGCGCCTTCTCGCCGACGAGAGTGAGGACGTACTCGTGGCCGCGTTTCGCCATGCAGGCACCGAGTTCGTCGTCGTCACTGGCGTAGTTCTGGATGGAACTCTCGGAGGCGTTGGACCGCATCTCCATATCGCTGTAACTGCTGACTGGATAATCACGGACCGCCTTGAGGACGCTCTGCATCCGCTCCCGCTTCTCCGCCTTTGTGAAGGCCCACGGTTGGAGCAGTTTAGGAACGTCGTACTCCTCCATCGCATCGTCGACGCGTCCCTGTTTGGCTTCCTCGACATCGCGGATCGTCGTCGTGCGTTCGGCGCGGAGCTCAGACACGTCGCGAAGCGAGAGGTCACACGCGACGGCGTACCCCCGACGGTCTCGGAGGATCTCACGAACGAGTTCCTCGTCAACATCCTCCCGAGTAGTACCCTCAGGGAAGTCACGATCGAGCAGGAACCAGTCCGAGTAGTAGTCACGGACCGCCGGCTTCTCGTCACCGCCGCGAACGTCGATGTCGTTCACTTCGACCCACCAGTCGACGTCTTCGTGGCGGTTGAGCCAGCGGTCGCGAGGATCCTCGCGAACACGGGCGCCCCACGCCAGCCCATACCGGTCCAGCCAGCCGCGGTCCTTGTCCGGGAGCCCGCAGCGGGCGCCGCCGAACTCCACCGGCCAGCGCTTCCAACTCGGCGTGTGGATCAGAACATCGTGCGGCATCTCGATCACCCACTCAGCGTCGGCCAGCTCCCGCGCTGTTCGTCGACGGTGTAGGGATCACGTTCCAGCGTCACCCACTGATCACCAAGATCAAGGCAGCGGTAGAGATCGTCGTCACGCAGCCGCTTCCGAACGCGATCGTCGTCGAAGTCATCCAGCAACGCGTCGAACCGCGACCGGCTCACGCGCCGCTTGTCTCGGCCAATGATCGGCACTCGGCCACTCCGGAACGGCTTCAGGGCCGTCTTCCGAATCACTTCGTCGAGCTTGTGCTCCCAGTCCGCTCGGTCCGCGATCCCGTACTGGAACAGGTAGTCAGCGAACTCGCGGCTATCGACGCGCGGTTCATCCTCTCGGGCGATGGCGGCATCGACGTACTGGATCACGTCCGCGACGAGCTGCTCCTGGTCGTCGTGAACGAACTCTTCGCCGTTGACCTCGAGCCGGTAGACCTCTTCGCCGTCGACGTGGAGCGTGAGGCCGCGGGCGACGATCATCGTCGGCTGGGAGCGGAACAGCCGCCGAATGATCGCCTCTCCGTCGGCGCGGTACTCCGCTTCGTCGGCGAGATAGAGCCCGTAGCGCAGAATCACACCGACGACGACGGCTAGCACCAGCGCGATCGGGATGCTTCCGACGAGCATCGTGAAGAAGACGTAGCTGAAGAACACGCCCAGCCACGGGATACCTCGCCCGAGGACTTTCGCCCGGACGGCCTGCTGGGCGTAGGCGGCACGGACCTCTTCGCACACGGCCGGCCACGCCTCTCGCAGGGAGTAGGCCGTGAGCCCGAGCACGGCCATCGTGACCGCTCCGAGCGCGAACTGCACCTCTGGCGCGGCCGTCGCCGCCGCAGCCAGCACACGACTCCACTGGCCGTTCGCAACGCTCACGACGGCGTACGCAACTACCAGCACGCCGGCGACGATCGAGACGCCGATGACCAGGCGCTGGATGACCAGCAGCGCGGCCGCGGGCCGGGCGTCACTCCCAGCGACTTCGGCGATCCCACGCCGGACTCGACGGACTGCATGCGGGCCGACGGCCGCGATGAACAGGATGCCGACCAGGGCCGAACACCACAGGCCAGCGATCGAGGCCCACTCTGAACCCGCGGCACTCGACAGTGCAAACCCGAGGCCAGCGAGCTGCGTGATTCGGTACGCCCGGCCCTGTTGTAGCACCCATGCGACCGCCGTGCAGGCCAGTGCGATCACCAGCGGAAGGACGGCGACACCGAACAGCGCCGGCGCTCCGACCACCGAGGCAACGGCGACCGGGGCGACGCCGGCGAGCCACACGCCGACGACACCGACGAGAGCAGTCCCGAGGGCCAGTCGACGGGACTGGATCATGCGCTCGGGCACGACCTCGTCGTCGAGGCGGCGGTCGAGCAGGACGATGCTCACGGCGCTGACGACCAACACCGTGGCGATGAGTGCCCATTGCCGGTAGAGCCACTGCACGCCGATGATCGCGGTTGCGTAGGCGAGTTCCCACAACGTGCCGGCGTACGGATAGCTCCCGACGATGCCGATGCTCCACTGAATGCCGGTGCTGATGCTGCTGGTGATCGACGCGGGACCGGGCGTCGAGGGGTCGGTCTGGAGCAGCCGGACGACGGCGTCACCCGAGACCGCGACAGCGCCGAGGACGACCACTGCGCCGGCCAGCCCGACCGCACGCCGGGCCAGTGTTGGGAGCCAGCCAACACGCTGGTCCCACGCTGACGAGACGGCACTGCTCACCCGCTTGGCGGCCGCGGGCAGGCGCGTGATCGTCTCCTCGGCCGTCGTGTCGAACAGCGCCATAAACCGGCGCTGCAGTTCGGCTTCGCTCAGTTCCTGGACCGTGTCGACCGAGAGCTTCAGTTCGGCGGCCGTCCGCTGCCGACGCTGGGCGCGAACGTCCTCCCTGACTTGTTTCTCTTCGTCGCTGAGCCCCAGGACCTTGCTCCGCCGATAGGCGACGATCGCCCCGACGAGCAGGACGACCGTGATGATCGCGGCGAGAGCGGTCTGTCCCGATGTGGTGGTCGGAACACTCACGTCACCCTGAAGCAGTAGCTCACGCATAGGCACCATCTCGAATGTCCTGCAGTGTCTGTTCGGCCTCGGCGCCGGCGTCGTGCTGGAGGATCGCGAGCTCGAACAGGTCGCGGTAGGCGTCGACGGGCAGGTGGAAGCGATCCTCGACGACGTTCGCTGCTCGGAGCTGGTGCTCGAGGTAGTACCGGAGCCCGTCGATCTCGCCATGTTCGTCCGTGACGTTGTGTTCGCGGACGTACTCCAGCAGTTCCACCACGCCCTGCGCTGCGTTCATCTCGTCATCGAACTTCTGCATGTCTAGGTCGGTCTTCTCGACCACGTCCTCGAGTTCGTACGTCTGGACCGCTGTGTCGCTCATGTCGGTCGGATCGATGCCCGCATCAGCGAGGTCGAACTCCTGCCAGATCTCCTGTTGGTTCCAGTCGATGGCGTCGAGCAGTTCGTCGTCGGGCTCGACAGCCAACGACGCCGTCTCAGCATCGTCGTCGACGGTACGCTGGCGCTGCACCTCGGCCTCGAGGATCGTGCCGGCTTCGTCGTCACCGCCGTCGGTGCTCGCGCGCTTCGTCACGACGGCCGTCCAGCCCGCGGCGTCCATCGCCTGCAGGCGCGCATGGATCGCCAGTCGAGGACTGATCTCGCTGAAGAGGTTGCTGATCGCGACGAGCGGGTCGTCCCCGAGGTCCCGCATCGCGCCGGCCATGTAGTCGTCACCCTCCCAGATGTCGTTGTGGCTGGCGTTCGCGAGCTTCTCGAGGTCCTCCTTCCGCTGTTGCTCGCCGAGACGCTGGGAGAGTTTCCCCTCGTCGGCCTCGGTCGTCTCGAAGCGGTTAGACCGGTAAGCGAGCCCGGCGATCACCAGCAACAGCGGGACGATCACGGTGGCGACGAACAGCCAGCCACCGAGTGTCATCGTCACCAGCGTCAGGATCTGCGTGTAGTTGCCGGTCAGCATGTGCAGCGGGGCGCGGAAGGTCAGGTAGGCGTTGACCATCCCCTGCATCGTTTCTTCGGCGCTCGGCGGCTGCGCTAACCCGAGTTTGACGGGAAGGCTGGTGCCGATCGTCTCCTGCACGTCGGCGATCGTCGCGTTCCACTCCTGCCACTTCGCGGCGTCCTCGCGGGTCTGCGTCATCTCGCTGGCTGGCTGGTGAACCATCTCCGTCAGCCCAGAGAGGCGGATCAGCGCGGTGTACCGCTGCCCACGGGTCTCGATGTGAGTGCCGTTGCCGCTCTCGTTCTGGACTTCGATTCGGCGCTCGACCGACCAGTAGAGTTCGTACGTCCCGTCGGCATCAGCCGAGAACTCGAATTGCCCGAAGTCGCGGTTGTAGGTAAGCTCAGCGTTCCCTCCCTGGGTTTCGACGCCAAAGTCGACCACGTCCCTCGCGTCGAAGTTCTGCGGGGCAATCTCCAATGGTGCCGCACCGGCTTGGTAGATGATCGTGCCGTTCGAGGTGGACTGATGCACGTCTTCGTCGACGTAGTGGGGCTGCGTGACCGCGAGGTCGGCGGACTCGACCTGTGGGCCGGTCTGCCCGGCCACCGGCCCGACGGCGCCGCCGACCAGCGACAGCACCAGGAGGCCGACGGTCGCAAAGCGACTAATCCTCGTCATCTTTGAGTTCCTCCTCAACCTGCTGCAGTTCTGTGTCGGCGCTCATCGACCCGTTCCCCTGGAAGTCCTGCCGCGGTTTCGGACCGACTTCTGGACTGGTCTGCTGCTGGCGCGGCCGGCCGCGGCTGGCAGCACTCAGTCGTTCGTGCGTCTCGATGCGGTCGTTCACGGATTCCTCGATCGGCTTGTTCATGCGTTCTCTGGTGTTCTGGAGGCGGCGCTGGAGGACGTTGATCTCCTCTTTCGCGTCACTGAGGTCGTTCGCCATCTGCTCGTTCTGCTTTCGCAGACCGTCGACGCGGGCGTCGTCGAACTCCGGAAGCGTGCATCGGAGTGAGGTGTAGTTCCCACCGGGATCAGCGGTGATGCTGTTCGTCTCTTGGACGATCTTCGTCCCGCCCCACTCAGTGTCGGAGACGCCGACGAGGCTCCCGTACTCCCCGGGTTCGAGGCGGATCACTGCAGCACCGTCTTCGTCGGCGCGACGCGGGTCGAGCGAGATGCCGAGGCCCGCAGCGATCTCACCGTTGCGATAGGGCTTCGGCGAGGAGAGGATGCCGCTCCACCCCTTGATCGGGATGAACGCGTTCGCCTCGCCCGGGAGTTCGACGTGGCGGCCCTTGTACGCCTTCGACGATCCGCCCATCTTCAGCTGGAGTTCATCGAGTTCGGTGACCTGGCTGTCACGCCGACGCCAGCCGTAGCGGTACACCCAGCCGAGGATGAGCAGTGCCGCCACCGTGGCGTAGGTCCACGGACTCCGCAGCGCACCGATCGCGAAGCGGGCACCCCAGCGGACCATCAACCCGGCCGCCAAGAGCGAGCCGAGACCGAGGACCACTGCCGCCGCAGGGTGTCGGTCGGCCCACTCCCGGAGCGAGACTGATGATTCGTCCTCTACCGTCTCGGGGTCGGAGATGTCTTCGAGCTCCCGTGCAGACTCGAGATTGACGAACTTCCGCTGCCGGCCAACGATGCCGAGGCGAGCCTGCAGTGACTCAAGCACCATCGAGATCACCTTCGAGGATGCGGTTAATCTCGCCTCGAACCTGGGGGTCGAGGCCGCCATCAACCTCTTCGCGGACGTCTTGGGCGACGAGTTCGACGAGCCGGGAGTTGATCCGATCCCGATCGTCGTGGATTGCGGTGAACTCACGCCAGAGTGCTTCCGGCGTGTCGATCTGGTAGCTCTTCGTCCGGTACACTAGGACCACCTCGCGGCGGTCGTGATGATTATCATGATCATGACTGCTGGTGCTGGAAAACAGAACTCGAGCCGTGGGCAGCACACGGCGAGATTGGTAACGCTGCCAGGTCGAGGGAGATCTCGACCGAAATTCAGACTCTACTAGATGTTCGCGGCGTGCGCCTGACGCGCGCGTACTGTAGTTAGTAGCGCGTAGCCGTCACTGAACTCCCGCACACCTCGCACACCCCGGAGCCGGGTGGTGATTGTATACCGCATGAATGGGTGAATATTCCCGCATATGCCGGCCCTATCGGTCCGCCAGCGGGGCAGCAGCGTCTTCGATACCTTCCATCGCGTCCTCAAGATACTCTACCCCGACAGTGGTTAGTTGAAGGTTCTTGTAGGCCCGTTCACCGTCGCGATTTGTCCGCGTGATGTCGTCCCAGTCATCACCGAAAGCTTTCGACAGCCGTTTCCCGAACTTTGCCATCACGCCACTGTCGTCGAAGTCACGCGGTTCGCGGTCGTGATCGAGCATGAATTCATTGAACGCAGTACGCACATCTGTGCGCTTCACAGCCTCGCCTTCCCGGAACTGGAGGCACTTGCTGACGAACACCGCGACTGGCCGCCGCTCAACGTCTGGCGTGTCGTCTTCGTCGTAACCAGCGTTGACAGTGAGCCGTGTCGGCACCTCGTCGTCCCATCGACGGCCTTCGGAAAGCGGTGTCCGCAGCTCCTCGTTTCGACCGAGCGAGAGATCGACCATCTCGTGGCCGCAGTCCTCGCAGGTCAGGTCGGCGAGGTTCTCCGCGCGATCGAGCGCCTCCGACCCGCACTCCTCACACTCCTCGGTCGGCGTGAGATAGTCCACACGCGCCTGCCAGCCGTTATCGTCGCGACTCTCGGTGAAGTGGTGGTGTGAGGGGCCGGCAAAGTCCACCGGACCGAGGAACTCAATCCCGCGTTCATCGATCGCGGGCTGGACCATCCCGACGATACTTGCCTCGCCGGGTTTCGGCGTCAGTGTGTTGTAGAAACTCCCCCACTTGTCGTTCGCGGTCCACTCGAAGACGTCCTTGACCGTGTCGCGGTTCGTGTTGTAGACGACGTACCGGTTGAACAGCTCCCGGATCGGCTTTAGGAGGTCGGACAGGTACTGCGTGTCGCAGGACAAATGCACGCCGCTGTGGCGGTTCTCACGGAACAGTTCGGTCAGCATGTGTCCGATCGCCTCTTGGAGTGCCGCCGCCCGGGCGTCGAAGGACTGCCGGCGGTTGTGCGGTGCGACCTTCCACATCTCTCGCATCAACAGCACGGCTTCAGCGATTCCGTAGCGCTGCTCGCGCTGTTTCACTATCGTCTCGGCAAGGTGGCCGACCGCGATGAACTGTGCGATCTCGTCGTCGATGAACGCCTGTGAGAAAACGGTTATCGTCTCCGTGTCGGCGAATATATCGCCCCAGTCGAGCGTGTAGTCGTCTTCCTGCGTCCGGATGAAGCCGTGCTGCTGGAGGTCACTCAGCGTCGAGACGATCGGCTTCTGCTTCATGTCGCTCAGCTCCTCTCGCGAGCGCACCTCTTCGGCGAGATCGGCGAGCGTCCAGTCGTCTTTCCGGTTGTTTACGTCCGTGTACGCACTCCGGATGATGCTCTCCTGTTCTGGCGTGAGCTTCGTCGCCATGATCGAGATGAGCAGCCGCTTGCTGATCTTCGATGCCGGGATGGTGAACGGGCGGACTGTGAACTCCTCGGCGTCGGTGTCGAAGGGGAGTTCCTGTTGGGTGAGTCCCGGCGTCAGGGGAACGAGAATCTCCAACTCGGGATAGGTCTCCGGGCCGCGGTCAGGATCCTCAGCGAAGGAGGGTGGGGCGTCCTGATCCTCACGACTGTTCCGCATCGTCGCGTCGTGCTGCGGGATGTCGTAGACCCAGTTCTCACCGTCCCGGAGGCCGACGAAGTCGAGCAGTTTGAAGTCGCGTCCTTCGGTGTAGTTCTGCAGGTAGTACGCCTCCCCCTCCGTCTCGACGCCCGCTGACTTCCCCTGCCCGGTACCGCCGGTGTGAATGTTCTTCAGCGCACCCGAGAGCAGGCTGATCGCCTCGACGGTGTCGCCGAGGTCCTGCTCGGCGTCCTGAATGTGCTCGCCGATCTTCGTGTCGAACATCGTTGCATCGACGCGCGACCGAAGTTCGGTGCGGATGATCTCCTCCTCTTCGGCGATCGCGGTGCAAGAGCGGAACGCCGCACCGATGATCTGCCGTGCCGTTGCTTCGCCCACCTCAAACCCGTCACCGACTTCGGTGAGTTTCGCCCGGCCGGCGATCCGGTCACCAGCTTCGGGCGAGACGGCGGCAACGTAGGTGTTCGGCTGTTCGAAAAACTGCGTGAGTGCATCGAAAGACCAGTCGCGATGGTCGCCGACGACGCCGTCGTAGTCCTCTGGCGACGAGGTGCCCTCGCCAACGAGCCGCGGGAGCAGTGTATCGCGCAGTTGTTTCGCGATGTAGTGGTAGTGCTTCCGCTCACCGCGCTGGAGTGCCCGCGCACAGAGGCGGATTGACTCCCGAACATCCTCGTTGCGGTCCCAGTAGTCCTCACGCTGCTGCTGGGACTGCGTGTGTTCGATGAAGGACTTGCTGTCTGTCGTGTCGTCGGTACTCATGTATGGAAAATCGGGTTAGTCGCTCGGTTGTTCAGCTGGCTGTGCATCGGCTTCTGGTGCATCCGCCGGCACCTCGTCCGTCGTCAACACCGCGATCAGGTCGCGGAGGTCGGCCTCCACGTCGGCAATCAGCCCCGCAAACTCCTGCTGGGCGTCGAGGAGCACGAGCGGCTGGCCGCTGTGGCTGGCCTTGAACTCGCGGATGCCGTCGTCGATGTCCGAGTCGTTCCGGACCTCGATCGGGAGCTTTCCCTCCTTCAACGGGCAGTTGTGTGCGAACTTCCCGCTGCAGGTGCAGACCGGTTTCTCGCGAAGTGCGTCCTGATAGCGGGTACTCAGGAACTCCTCCTCGTCCTCGGTATCGGCGTCGCGGAACTCGCGGTAGAGCTGGAACTGCTCTTTCTGCTGCTGGATGTGGTCGAGCAGGAAATCCTGGTAGGCGTTCTCCCGTCCGACGCGTTCGATCTTCGGCGTGATCTCGGTAAGGCGTCGGTTGGCGTACCGCTTCGTCGAAAGGCTGACCTGCGAGGAGGCCCGCCGGAACTGCCGCTCGACCTGGTCCAGCAGCGCCTCGAACCGCTCGTGCATCATCGTGCCCACCCTCCAAAGCCGGAATCAGCGAACCAGACGGCCCACACGGCGGCGACGACACCGGCACCACCGAGGAGGACGAAATACCACACGCCGGTCGTGAGTAGGTAGTACGTCGAGAGGCCGCCGATGAGTAGCAGGAACACCTGTTTGTACCGTTACGTTGAGGAAACCCTTCGCTGCACTCGGCCTCAGTACCGCTACGAGGATGGCCAGCGCGACCGCGGCGCCGACGGTTGTGTAGATCATCAGCGCACCCCCGCGACGCGCCGGACGATCCGCGTGCCGGCGCCCCACAGCAGTAGCGTGACGATACCGACCGCAACGAGGAGCAGGCTGAGTGTCACCCACGATCCGGAGGTCTGCATCCAGATGAGCAGCGCCAGGGCCAGCGCGCCGATGAGCAGGATGCCTCGGCCACCCGGCGAGAACTCAAGCGCCATCAGGCATCTCCGTCGTCGTCATCGTCGCCGAATAGTCCCGTGACATCGTTGACGAGATTATCGACGCCGTGGAGGGCGTCGTTGACCGCCGTGTCCAGCTGCCCAGTGATCGAACTCCCCTCACGGTAGCGAACCTGCGGCGGGTCGCCACTCGTTGAGAGCAGGAACGTCCGGTCAAGGTGATCGGCTTTCGTGTAGGTGCAGACGCCGTCGGTGCCGCCGTCACAGTCCGGGACGGGGACCCAATTCGCTTCCGCGTCAGTGCCGGTGTTGGTGTCATACTGGATGGTGGTTGCATTACTCGGGACAGAGTCGGTTTGGTTGTCTGCCAGTTCGCTCGCGGCGATGTAGTGCCAATCAGCGCCGTTCGGCGTCAGTGACGGGAGTGAAAAGCCAGTCACGTTGGCCACCATATCGCCGATGGTCGACCGGCCGCTCGCGATCGAGCCCCGTGTCGCCGAGATCGGGAACACAGCCTCGGTCGGCCCGTCGAGCGTGACCGTCACCGCCGTGTGGTTGCGGTCCTGCGTCGGCTCGAGGTCAGCTGGGAGGTCGGCGTTACTGGCTTCGAGGCCCTGTTTGAGTTGGGGCGCGACGTACGCTTTCGGGACGTAGAACCGCACCGTCCGGGCGAGATCCTCGTTGTAGTCGATTCGGAGGAATACGCGGCCACTACTGCGAGTGAGCCAGTCGTTGAGGCCGGCGTCGTCGGCGTCATCGGCGACGGTGAGGCTCATGTTGAGGCCGTACACCCCACCCGTGACGTGGCTCTGGTTGCGGAACTCCGCGATCGCGCCGTCGGTCGCGAGTTCGTGGTCGGTGTCGGCTTCGTACACCGACTCTTGGGCAGCAGCCATCGACGCCGGCGCGACCGCCGCAAGGACGAGCACGACCACGAATGCGAGGTCTGCAGACCGAGTCATAGGCGCATGAAGTTCATGTACCAGATGTCCATCGCGGCTTCGCGGACGGTGCGGCTGACGGCGAGCGTGACGATGATCCCAACGACAGCCATCACGATGTACGAACTCGTCACCGCGGTCGCGTAGTAGATCGCGAATCCGCCGATGACGAGCACGAGCAGTTTCCAAAGCACACGGCCGAGTGACCCGGAGAGCATCCCTCGGACTGCGCGGGCAAGTGACCGCGGGATGGGGATCAACATCTTACATCACCGCCCCGAAGACGAGTCGGAGCACGCCGACCCCAGCCAGGCCGAGCGAGAACAGTGCGATCGGGATGCCGACCACGAAGCCGACCGCCGAAGAAAGCATCATGGCGACGATGATGACCGCGTTCACGGCGATCTGCGTGACTGGGTCCTTCGCCCAGATAGCCTTGCGTGCGTACCCGACGCCGGTCTTGGCCCACTCTTTCGGACTCGGCAGACCGAGGCCCGTATCGATGCTTGCGGACACTACTCTTCACCTCCGTTCCCCCGGGTTCGGCGGCCGAGGATAGCCGTTCGTGCGGCCTGCTGTTCGGCGTACGATGCGATCCTGGTAGTGTGGTCAGTCATTAGTGAGTCCCTCCGGTGGCTCGACGTAGCCGCTGTATTCGGCCGCCAGTCGTGTGGTGTAGGCGACCGTCACGTCACGATCCTCGGCGACGGACTCCTCAACGAAGAGATCAAGCTCGTCGTGTGCAGCATCGCTCGCGTAGCCCGAGAGCGTCACCGACTTGTCGACCGGAAGGTCTGTGGTATTGACCATCCGGGCGTTCTGGAACGAGTCGTTTGAGACATCGGCGACGAGGTACTGGGTTGCGTTGCCATCGTCGCGGACGTGTGTGGTCTCGATGACGTTCCACGCCGATTCGTTGCCGCCGAAGCGGGCGTTGGTGTAGTCCTCAATCGACTCGTTGTGAGTGTTGAACGCCTGTTGAAGATCGGCGCGGTCGGCCAGTGCCTTCTCTCGATCCTCGTCAGTATCCGAGAGTGGGTCGAAGTTGCTGGCCCACCAGCGCGTCTTATCCAGTGTCGCCATCGCGGCTGCTGACCAGTCGATGCCATCCTCGTCAGTATCATCGAGGAAGTCACCGAGGACGCCACTGTCGTCTTGGGCCGCGACAGTTGCCGGCGCTGCACCAACGACACCGATAGTCAAGACTGCGGCGAGTAGGAGGCTCGCCGACCTGGTAGTATTCATAAACGCCCGTGTGAGGAGTCGAACCCCACTGCTCCGAACGGGCGGGTACTCTCTTGGGGAAGCACCGTGTAGGGGGTTTGAACAGCAGTTAATCAGTCGTTTTACGCTTCGAGTTCGTCAGCCACGAAGTCCGGGTTACCGTTGTAGTCAACACCGGCGCCAAGTGCAGTCGTCCAGACGGTCGTGCCGGACGCATCGTACTGGTCAGCGGTGAGCATGCTCCGGGCGTTCATGAACCCGAGCATCTCGTCGCCGACAGTCGTCACGTCCAGCGTTGCCGACGTCTGTCCGTCGTCGAGCAGCGCGTCGGGGTTGTGGATCGTCATGGTCTGGCCGTCCGAGGAGATCGTGGCGTAGGTGTCCTCGGTCGTGTCGAGCCACTCGTGATCCTCGTTGGCGGTCTGGTAGTAGACCGGGACGTACTGGCTGTCGTCGCCGATGGTGAGCTGCGTGTAGCTCGACCAGACGAGGTCGCCGGCGCTGGCGTCCTCGGTCGACGCCGCGTAGGCGTCAGTCAGGTTGCTGTTGAGGGTGTCCAGCTGGACTTCGGTCGTGTTCTGGGTGACCGTCGTCGAGTCAGTCGAGAGGACCGTCCCGACATCCTCGTCCTCGCTGTCGGAGTCGCTGAAGACGTTCAGGCTCGACAGCGAGAAGCCACCGAAGAAGCCGGCGTCGGTGTCCTCACTCTCGGGGTTCTCGCTGGCGATGAGCGCGCGGTCCTCAGTGTTGCTGTACGTGTAGCTGATGTTGGTGGTGTCCGGGCTCACTGCCTCGGTGTTGTTCGTGAACGTGACGTTCAGCGTCACGGACTCACCGGCGCCGACCTCGAGGCCGGAGTAGTCCGACCCGTCGTCAGCCAGCGAAACGTTGTAGTACCAGAGGTCGAGCGTGCCGTCCGTGCCGGAGTCGACCGCGCTGTAGTTCTCCGGCGTCGCCTCGTAGATCGTCTCGCCGCCCTGCGTGATCTCGACCTTCGAGTTCGGACTGTCAGCTTCCCATGCGATCAGGGAGTCAGTTGTCGCGTTGTACGCCTGCGTGCCTGCGTCGTTGAGCTCTGTCGTCGTTGTGGTGTTGGTCGTCTCGGTGTCGACCGTCGGCGCCGCCGCAAGGGCGCCGCCGGCCGCTGCGACCAGCATGATCGCGACGAGCAGGAGGCTCTTCGCTTGTGAAGTTGGGAATTCCATCAGTTGCTGAAGGAAGTCAGTTGGTTCGCACACGATACGCTCGCCGTTGCGGGGGAGGTGGCACGGGCGGTGGCCGGTCGCGATCCGCCCGCGCATGGATTAGGTGTATCATTGCTCTGAGAGACTGCCAACGTTGCCGACGCCGACGGCCATCATCGTGTCGACGAGCGTTGCGTTGATCGAGATCCCGACGGTCCCACGGCGCCACCAGTCCGGTCGCGATCGCATCGTCCACGGGTTTGTGACCGCCCCCGGCGCAAGGGACGCTTCCAGTCCATTATCGAGCCAGCTGTCGAACACGGTCCCGAGATCGTCCACGTCGAAGAACTCGCCGGGCTGGCCGGCTGCCGTGTACTGGTGCCACGGTTCGATCACTCGGAGCTGCGGATGCGTCCCGTCGACGAGCGCGATCTCCGTTCCCGGCACTCGGCCGGCGATCCAGTGATAGATCGACGCGATCACCTGTTGGACCTCGCCCTCGTCGTCGAAGAACACGTAGACCGGTTCGTGGTCGCCGTAGTGACTGTCGAGATTCCCCAGCCAGCCGTCCTGGTGGGAGTAACTCGCCCAGTAAACCGCGACGCTCGTCTCTCGCTCCGCCGACCGGGCAACCCAGCCGTAGAGGCCGATGAGCTTCTCCTCTGCCGCGGCGGGCATGACCAGCTCTGGCCGGTAGCGGTCCAGCGTCGACGGCTCGTACGCGAGCGTGACGTGCTCGGGCTGGGCGTCGAAGTGTTTCCCCAGTGCATTCGCCGAGAACACGGTGCCGCCGACCGCCACCACGCCAGCCGCCTGGAGAAACTCACGCCGACGCATGATCAGCCCCCCGCCGTGCTGACCACTCGTGCAAGGAACCCGCCCGCCGCCTCGGCGGCGGCCTCGTAGTACGTCTGGCGCTGCTGCGCCGGGTCAGTCATCGCCTCGGACTGGCTCGTCTCGGGGTGGGTCCCGCCGGCGAGGTTCGTGGCGTTGAACATCCCGTGGCCGGCCTCGGCAGTCGCGAGATGTGGCGCCGGCTCGGCACTCTTCGTGACTGCGTCATGCACCTCGGCTGGCGAAATATCGGCGAGCGAATCACCGCCCATGACGCCCGCCAGCGTGTCGTTGATCGCCATCGCTCGAGCGATCCCGCCGGCGACGATCGGCGTCGCCATCGACGTGCCCGACAGCGACGTGTTCGTGAGACTGCCGCCGGTCGTCGGCGTTCGGGCGACGATCTGCATCCCCGGTGCGACAACATCGATCGGCTCGGCGTTCGTCACGTTGCCGTCCGCCGCCTGCGAGCCGGCGTACTGGCTGAAGTACGCACTCCACGCTTCCTGCGGTCCGGAGCCGTTCGTCGCCCCGACCGTGATCACGCCCGGCGCGTCGGCCGGTGTGGCCACGCCCGGCGAACGGGTCTGCCGAGAGTTGCCCGCGGCGACGACGACCACTGAGCCCGCGTTCTGGGCGTACGTGACGGCGTCGACAACTGGCTGAGAGCGGAGTTTCGCCCCCAGGCTCAGGCTGATCACGTCCGCATCGTGATCGGCCGCATACCGAATTGCATCCGCGATGTTGGCCGTCGAGCCGCCCCCATCGTCAGCCAGGGCCTTCACGACGAGCAGCTGGGAGTCAGGTGCAACACCGTCGTGGACGGTGCCCGACGCGTTGGCGGCGATGCTGGCGGCCGTCCACGTCCCGTGCCCATTCCCGTCTTCGATCGCGTCCCAGCCGGCCTCGGCAACCGTCTCGTTCGTCATGATGTTCTTTGAGGCGTTGCTGATCCGTATCGGCGAGCCGACCGAGCCGTTACCGAACACGCGCCCGTCGGCCGTGTTCGCGCCCGTGTCGACGACCGCGACCGTCTGGCCCGACGAATCTGCCGAGATATCGCCGACAGACTCGCG
>NZ_FOXI01000004.1 GCF_900115675.1 Halolamina pelagica
CTACCTGCTCGACGAGCCCTCCGCCCACCTCGACGTGGAGCAGCGCGTGCAGGCCACCTCGGCCATCCGACGCTACACCGAGAACCACGACGCGACGGCGATGGTCATCGACCACGACATCTACATGATCGACCTGCTGTCGGACCGCCTGATGGTGTTCGACGGCGAACCCGCCCAGCACGGGACGGCCCGGCCCGCCCAGGAGATGCGCGCCGGGATGAACGACTTCCTCGCGGATCTGGAGATCACGTTCCGCCGCGACGAGCGAACGGGTCGCCCGCGGATCAACAAGCCGGACAGCCAGAAGGACCGCGAGCAGAAGCGGGCAGGCGAGTACTACTACTCGAACTGACCGCGCCGCCCGTTTTCCGGAACCGCCCGGCTATAACTCCGCCCGCCCGTAGCAACGGGTATGCTCCGTCTCGCCGTCGCCACCCAACAGGAGACGTTCGAACGCATCCGCGACCCACTCGCGGACCGCGGAATCGAGGTCGTCCCCGTCCGGGCCAGCGAACGGACGCTCTCGCTCTCCGATTCCGACCTCCCGAGCGTCGACGCCGGCCTCGTTTTCCCCTCCCGCCTGATGGAGGGCGGCGCCGTCGCCGCCGCGCTCGACGTTCCCTGGGTGAACGACCGCGAGGCGATCCTCACCTCCCGCAACAAGGCGGAGGTCCTCGCCGCCCTCTCCGCGGCCAACATCCCCGTCCCCGAGACCACGCTCGTCTCCAACCCCGTCGACGACGACGCCGTCGCCGCCGCGGCCGAGGACCTGCAGGCTCGCGCCGCGGTCGACTCGCTCGTCGTCAAGCCGAACTCCACCACCCGCGGCGTCGGCGTCGCCCGCGCCGACGACCCGGACTCGTTACTGGGCGTGACCGACTACCTCGACCTCGTCCACGACTTCCGGGCCACCGGCGACCGCTCGTACCTGTTGCAGGAGTACCTCCCCGACGCGCGGGACTACCGCGCGATGATCGTCGACGGCGAGTACGCCGGCGCCGTCGAGCGCCGGCTCCCCGAGGCGGAGACGGACGCGGGCAAGTGGAAGCACAACGTCCACCGCGGCGCGGTCGCTGAGGGGATCTCGCTCCCCACGGAGGCCCGCGACCTCGCCGAACGGGCGGCCGCGGTGCTGGGGATCGACTACCTCGGCGTCGATCTGCTGGAGACGGAGGATCGGCTGGTGGTGAACGAAACTAACGCGCGCCCGACGGTCGACGACGCCACGAAGTACGAGCCGGGGTTCTACGACCGGCTGGCGTCGCTGATCCGGCAGACTGCGGAGGCGTGAAGCCCGCTAGGAGAGGTCGATGTCGGCGGCGTCGTCGAGCTTCTCGAAACTGACCTCCAGCACGCCGTTGTTGAACGTCGCCTCGGCGCTGTGCTCGTCGACGCGGGTCGGGAGTCGCACCCGCTCGCGGTACTCGCCGGCCTCGACGGTCAGCGTCTCGCCGTCGCACTGCAGCGAGATCTCCTCCTTGCTCGCGCCGGGAAGGTCCGCGACGAGGCGGAGTTCGTCGCCCTCGTCGAAGGCGTCGACGTGGGCGTCGCCGTCGCTCCCCTCCCGACTGCCCCCCATCATCCGCTCGATCTCGTCGAAGATGTCGCCGAACGGGTCTTCGCGGTCATCCCTACGCATGGGACGGGATAGGCTAGCACCGCTCAAAAGCCTTCTGTCGGTGGCTATCTCGTTCCCGTGCCGGGATCTCGTCGGTCGCCGACGGAACCGGTCGGTTTGAAGTGTGACTGGCCCAAACCGCGCGACGATGGCTTCTTTCGCGACGCTCGATGCGTTCGCCGAGCGGTTCTCGGAGGCTCGGGTGCTCGTCCGTCTCGACCTCAACTCGCCGATCGAGGACGGAACCGTCCAGGACAACCGCCGGTTCGAGCGCCACGCCCGCACCGTCTCGGAGCTGGCCGCCGCCGGCCACCGGGTGATCTGTCTGGCCCACCAGGGTCGCCCCGGCCGCGACGACTTCACCCACCTCGACCAGCACGCCGGGGTACTGAGCGACCACCTCGACCGCGAGGTCCAGTACGTCGACGACATCCGCGGCGAGACCGCGATCGACGCGATCGGCGACGCCGCCCCCGGCGAGGTGCTGCTGCTCGACAACGTCCGCATGCACGACGACGAACTCGCCGATCGGGAGCCGGCGGAGCACGCCGACTCCGAGCTGGTTCAGCGGCTCGCTGACGCCGCCGACGCGTACGTGAACGACGCCTACTCGGCGGCCCACCGCGGCCACGCCTCGCTGGTCGGTTTCCCGTACGTTCTCCCCGCCTACGCCGGCCGGGTGATGGAGACGGAGTACGAGGCCAACTCCGCGATCGCCACCCGGGAGTTCGACGGGCAGGTGACGATGGTCGTCGGCGGGACGAAAGCCACCGACGTGATCCAGGTGATGGACGCCATCGGCGACAAGGTCGACGCGTTCTGTCTGGGCGGCATCGCGGGCGAGCTGTTCCTCCGGGCGGCGGGCCACCCAGTCGGCCACGACGTGGGCGAGGGCGACCGCTTCGACGAGCAGTGGGAGCGCAACGAGGCGACGATCCGGGACGTGCTCGACGCCCGGGGCGACCAGATCCACCTGCCGCTGGATCTGGCCTACGAGGACGAGTACGACCAACGCGCCGAGATCACGCTCTGGGAGATCGACGAGAAGTCCACGCCGTTCCTCGACGTGGGCGGCGAGACTGTCGACGCCTACCGCGACATCGTCGCCGACAGCGAGGCGGTGTTCGTGAAGGGCGCGCTGGGCGTGTTCGAGGACGAGCGCTTCGCCGACGGCACCGTCGGGGTGCTCGAGGAGATCGCCGAGACCGACTGCTTCTCGGTCGTCGGCGGCGGCGACACCTCGCGGGCGATCGGGATGTACGGGCTGGACGAGGCCGACTTCTCGCACGTCTCCATCGCCGGCGGCGCGTACATCCGCGCGCTCACGGGCGAGCCGCTGGTCGCCGTCGAGACGCTGGCGAACTGTCGCCCGAAAACGGAAGCGTAGCCGGCGGCGTTACAGGTCGCGGCCGAGCCCCATCCCGAGGGTCTCGTTGGTCGTCGCGATGCTCTCGGCCTTGCTCGCCGAGTCCGTGATCGCGCGGATCGCGTCGACGTTCTCGGCCACCACGTCGGACTCCTGATGGATCGCCTGGAACAGGTAGAGGTCGTTGCCCCGCATCGCGATCGACTCGTCCCAGATGCAGTTCTCCCAGACGTCGCCGCGGGACCGCCCGGCGTCGAGCGCGAACTGTTTGAGCTTCCCGGCGCCGTCGATCCCCGCCGACTCGGGGATCAGGAACAGCCGGGACTCCTCGGCCAGCAGGTCGCGAACCTCGTCGGCGTCCACGTCGCTCTCGAGCGTGACGTTGACCGAGTGCATGTGCATCAGCGTCGCCGGCACCTTCAGCCCGAGCGTGTCGATCGCGAGGTCGGGGAAGATGGTCTTCACGTCCGGCCCGTGGTGGCTCGGCAGCGAGACGGGGTCCGGGAGGATGTCGTCGATGGGACCGCGGCCGGTTTGACCGGGGTCGCCGCCGCGGCGCACCAGCGTCACGCGGGCCTTCTCGACGCCGTACTCCTCCTGGAGCGGCGCCATCAGGCGGGAGAGCCCGGTCGTGTTGCAGGAGACCACGCGGACGTGGTCGGCGCCGACTGCGTCCTCGAAGTTCGCGCGGGCGTTGAACGACGTGTCGGCCACGTCGGCGTCCTCGCCGCCCTGGTAGATCGCGGGGGTGTCGTGGGCCTCGTACACCTCGCGGTTCTGGGCGCCGATGCCGCTGGGCGTGGCGTCGACGATCACGTCCGCGGTCTCGACGAGGTCGTCGAGGTCGCCCGCGACGGGGATGCCGGCCTCGTCGAACAGGTCGCGGCGCTCGTCGACGGCCGCGTAGAGGTCGTACCCCTTCGCCACGGCGGTCTCGGCCTCGAAGTTGGGCGAGGTCTTGGCGACCCCGACGACATCCATGTCCCGCTGTGCGACGACCGCGTCGGCGACGCGTTTCCCGATCGTGCCGTAGCCGACTACTCCGACCTGGGTCATGCCCGTAGATGGGGGCGCTCACCGATAAGTAGGCGGCGGTTCACTCGCGGCTCCGGCCCGGCTACGCGCCCGTGTGTGAGTCGATCAGCTGCCGGATCCGTGACTCCTCCTGCATCCCGACCAGCCGTTCGACGGGCTCGCCGTCGGCGAACAGCACCATCGTCGGCACCCCGGGGACGCCGTACTCGCCGGCCAGCTGCTGGTTGGCGTCGACGTCGACCTTCGCGACCGCGGCATCGGTCTCCGCGGCGATCGTCTCGACGACCGGCTCGAGCATCTGGCACGGCCCACACCAGTCCGCGTAGAAGTCGACCAGGACGACGCCGTGCTCGTCGGTCGTCGACTGGAGGTCGTCGACGCCGGCGACCGGGATCGGCTCCTCGGGGCTCTCGGCTGCTTCCTTTTGGGCTCGTTCCTGGAGCTCTTCGAGTTTCTGCTCGCGGATCGCTTCGATGTCGTCCGCCATACCCACCAGTTCGGGCTCGACCGACATAGGTGTTTTGTAGCTATCGACCAATACTCTCCGGTAGAAACGGCTCCTTCGGCGACGATTCCCGCTTACGCCGTCGCGACCGTTCCCGCCGTCGCAGCGTCCCAGTTCTCGATCCCGCCGCGCATCGCCTTCGCGTCGAACCCGAGTTCTCGGAGGCGTTCGGCGGCGACAGCGGCGGTCGACCCGCTGAAACAGACGACGGCGATCTCCCGGTCTTCGGGGAGATCGTCGGCCGAGACATCGAGGCCGATGAAGTTCTCCCCCTTGAGCTGATCGTAGATCGGGAGGCTGTGGCTCCCCTCGATGTGGGACTCCTCGTAGCTGTAGGTCGGGCGGATGTCGAGGACGTACAGGTCGTCGCCGGCGCGCTCGCGAACCGATTCGGCGCCGATCACAGTATTGCTCATTATATACAATACCAATACCTCGTGGCTTATGAATCCTCCGTGGAACGCGCTCTCACGGGACACCCGGGTCCGCGGCGCGTCGTCGCAAGACCTATTCGGATCTCCGGTGAATCCCGGGCCATGGCCGATCTCAGAACTGCCGCGGCGACGGCGATCCACCAGTGTCTCGACCTCGGAGCCGAGGAGTCGATCGCGATCGTCACCGACGACGAGCGCCGCGCCATCGCGGAGGCGCTCTACGAGGTAGCCGCCGAGACGACCGCCGACGCGACGTTCGTCCAGTACCCGCCCGGCGACCAGCACGGGCAGGAGCCCCCGAAGCCGGTCGCGGCGGCGATGGAGAGCGCCGACGCCTTCCTCGCGCCGACGACGCGCAGCCTCTCGCACACCCGCGCCCGCTCGGCCGCCTGCGAGGCGGGCGCCCGCGGCGCGACGCTGCCGGGCATCACCGAGCAGGTGATGGTCGCCGGCCTCGACGCCGACTACGAAACCATCGCGAGCCACTGCGAGGACGTGCTCGAACAGGTCCGGGACGCCGACCAGGTTCGGGTCACCAGCCCCGCCGGCACCGACATCACCTTCGCCGTCGACGACCGCGAGTGGCACGAGGACACCGGGATGATCCGGGATCCGGGGAGCTTCTCGAACCTTCCGGCGGGCGAGGTGTTCGTCGCGCCCGCGGACGCGAACGGGACGTTCGTCGTCGACGGGACGATGATGCCCCACGGGCTGCTGACCGAGGAGCAGGAACTCAGCTTCGAGGTCGAGGACGGCCACGTCACCGACATCTCGGACGACTCCGTGCGCGAGGACGTGGAGGCGGCCCGCGCCGAGGTCGGCGACGCCGCCACCAACCTCGCGGAACTCGGCATCGGCACCAACGTCGGCGTCACGGAACTGGTCGGCTCGGTCCTGCTCGACGAGAAGGCCGCGGGCACCGTCCACATCGCGATCGGCGACAACGCCTCGATCGGCGGCGACACCGAGGCGCCGATCCACCTCGACGGGATCCTTCGGTCGCCGACGGTGTACGCGGACGGCGACGAAATCAGCCTGCCCGAGTGAGCGACCGGCGCGGTTGTTCGGTTACCGGTCGCTCGCCGTGTTTCGGTTCTCCACAGTCACGGCAACGGATCCGGGCGACCGACACGGTGGTCGGTCGCGGTCGCTCGCCGTGATTGGTTCTACACAGTCACGGCATGGGTTCGGCTGCTGCGACACGGAGGTCGCAGCAGGTCACGCGCCGTGACTGGTGTTACTCCACGTACTCGTAGAGTCGCTCGTTCATCCGGCCGCGGCCCGCGAACACGAACTCGTTTTCGGGGGTCGTGAACTCCTCGACGTCGACGGTCATGTCGTGGTTGTGGGCGTCGTGGATCTGCTCGTACTCCTCGAAGTCGAGGTCGTAGCGCTGTTCGAGCTGTTCGTCGATGTTCAGCTGGTCGATCTCCTCGCGCCAGTCGTCGGCGACGGTCTCGGCGTGGATCTCGGCCTGTGCGCCGGAGCCGTAGGAGCCGACGAGGAGCTTCTCCCCGGCGAGGTCCCGACCCTCCTCGGCGGCGGCCTTCAGCGTGCTCGCGCGGGCGACGTGGACCGAGCCGGTGTACCAGTTCCCGACCTCCCGGGCGATCGACAGCGTCGGCTCGATGGTGTCGGCGTACCACGACTGGTACTTGTCAGTGCGTTTGAGCTTGTCCATGTACTCCTGGATCGCCTCCTCGTAGGCGTCCCAGTCCTCGTACTCTCCCTCGCGGGGCTGGCGGCCGATCTCGCCGGCGAGCTCGTCCTCGATCTCCGTGTCGCGGATCATGTGCCGGTAGCCCAGCAGACCCGCCTTCCGGACCATCCCCGGGAACGGCGTGTGGAACGGGATGTACGCGAAGTCGTCGGGGTGCATGTCCCACGCGACGGACTCGAAGTCCTCGACGGCCTCGCGCATCCGCGCGAGGTACACCTGCATCGAGCGCTTGCCGTCGACGCTCGGGAACTGCTGGTTCGGCTTGAGGAAGTCCGTCTCGTCGGCGCTGCCGTAGCCCTGCTCGGTCGAGAGCTCCACGAGGCTCGGGTCCTCGGTGATCAGCATCGCGACCGCGCCGGCGCCCTGGGTCGCCTCGCCGCTGGAGCCCCGGGCGTACAGCGCGGTGTCGGTGGCGATCACGAGCGCGGACCGCCCGCGGTTCCGGCCGGCCTTGATCCAGTTGTACGCGTCGTCGATCGACTGCGTGCCGGAGATGCAGGCGAACTTCCGCTCGCCCTTGTTGGCGTGGTGGAAGTCGCCGTCGTACACGTCCTCGAGACAGCCCGCGATGTACGTCGAGACGGGCTTGGAGTTGTCGAACGCGGACTCGGTGGCCACGTCGATGCGCCCGATGTCCTCGGGCTCCAGCCCCTCGCGGTCCATCAGGCGCTTGGCCGCGTTGGCGCCCATCGTGACGATGTCCTCGTACGCGTCCGGGAACGAGGAGTTCACCAGGCCCAGCCCCTTCCGGTACTTGTCCGGGTCTTCGTCCTTCTCCGGGGCGAACGTGCCCGGGAGATCGAGTTTGGTCTTGCCCGCCCAGATCTCGACAGCGTCGATGCCCACCGTGGTCATGGTGCCGAATGGGTCGGTTGGCTATTTGGGTTTGTCGATAAGGGTTACGTCGTGTGTCGAAATTCACTTCGTGCCGGTGACCGTCTTCTCTCGTGTTACGCTGTTGCCGTCCTCGTCGTAGACGGTTACCGTGATCCTGTATTGATCCTTGTTCTTCACGTCGTCGAGGTCAATAACCGGTGATAGAGTTTCAGACTGGTTCTCTATCTCGAACACTTTCGTCTTGATCTCGTTGAACTCTGCGTTATTCCCGTTCGCCTCCTCCTCCACGATAATCGTGACGTTCTTGACCTGCGTGTCGTCACTGACGCTCAAAACGTCGATTCGCACTTGATCATCTTGGTGGTCAGCCGTCACGCTACCGAACTCGTCGATGAACGGGCCTCCTGCTTGCGTCTGATCACCGGCCACGGTTTCGGACTGGCTCGCGCTCGCGCCACTGGTAGAGGTAGCGACGACGGTCACGTTGTAGGTCGTCCCCGCGTCGATCGCGGCGTCGATCTCCACGTCCTCGACGGAGACACGATCTGCGTTCTTCCCGACATCGAGGCTGGTACTACCCACCCTCGATCCCCCGGTATCTCGGACCTCGACCACTACCGAGTCCATATCTTCGCCGTTGGCGAACTGTTCGGCAGTGACGTTTCCGACGGTCACCAGGTCACGATCCGACGAGGCCGTGAAGCCGCTGAAGTTCTGAATAACCGGATCGCCGGCGCCGGGTGGCCCGGTGAGGCTCACCGTGCTGGTCTGCCCCAACGCTCCGTCGTTCCCAGCGTCGTCAGCCGCGACATTCAGTGTCGCCGTGTAATCGCCGTTCTTCCCGGCATAGTAGGTTGCCGAGTATTGCCCGCTGCCGGTGCGGCTGAAGTCGCTCTCGGTCAGCGTCGCATCCCGCTTGCCGTTCCGGGTGATCGTCACGTTGATCGCCGACAGCGGCTCGCTGGACTCGAACGTCACGTTCAGCTGCTTTCCGCTTGGGTTCGTCAGCTCGAACGGGGAGATCGTCGGCGGCGTCGTGTCGTTCCCGCCGTCACCCACGACGACTGCGTCCGCCGCCGCGCGCTGCTGCCCGTTCCCGACGCTGTCCACTACTTCCACTTCGACGTCGTACACGTCCTCGGCGGTGTCGTTCGGGAGCGACACGTCGACGGTCCCCGACGGCCCGGAGGCGTTCACGGTCGCCACCGTTTCACTGGTGTTCTGGATACTGACCGTCACGTCACCGACACTCGTCGTCGCGTCGCTCGCGGTCCACGAGACGGTGACGTTCTCCCAGCCGTCGCCGACTGCGTCGACCTCGGCCTGTGAGCTCGCGTTCGGGGAGATACTGCTAATCGATGGCTGGTCGCTATCGACAGTGAATGTTGGACTCTCGGCGAACGCGGTGTTTCCGGCGTCGTCGACCGCCCGTACCCGAATCCGCGCGTCGTCGGTGTTGTCGACCGGCAGCTGGACCGACTCGGCCCCGTCGTCGGCCGTATTCGTGACGAGCGTCTGCCAGCTACCCCCGCCGTTGGAGTACTGAATGTCGATCGTCTCGACGGAGGTGTTCGCGTCCGAGGCGTTCCACTCCACGGTCACGTCCGTCCCACCGCGCACTTCTTCCCCACCGCTGGGCGACGTGACGCTCACCGACGGGTCGGTGGTGTCCGATACCGCGGCCGACGGCGCGGCAGTCAGGGACTCTTGGCTCGGGTAGCGACGCGCCTCGGCCAACAGCGTCCCGCTCTCGACGTGGAAGATCTGTACCTTGGTCACGACGTCCGTATCGAGCGTCCGATTGCCGACCCATTGCTCGGTCGGATCGAACTGGTCATCGCCGTCACCGTTCCGAACCCCGCTCGCGTTCACTGGGGGTCGCCACGTCTCGTTCCCGTGGCGCACGACGACCCGGAGTTCGTCGAACGGGACCGAATCGCCGCCCTCGTGCGTGAGTCCGACGCCGTCGTCGGCGATCTCGATCGATACGTCGGCGGTTATTCGCTCCCCGCTGGCGACGCCCGAACCCGAGAGCACGAAGGCGCCGGCGGTCCCGACGCTGATGACGATCACGCCGGTCAGGAGGATGATGCCGATCGCCTCGGACTGGGCACGGTCGGTCATGCGGTCAGAGCCCCACGAAGTACGTTGCCTGCTGTGTCCCGCCGTTCGTTTCGAACACCAGGGTCAGGACGAAGAAGTCCCGATTCGTTCCGCTGTCTGCCGGGTCTTCGTCGAACTCAAGCGTGAACGTCGTTCCTGTGTCGTTCGGACCCACCTCGATCTTGGGACTGATCGTCTCGTAGTTGCCACCGATCTGAACGTTGCTTGCCCTCGTGTCGGTGCCGACAGTCACGTCGGCCGCCGACGGACACTTGTTCTTCTTCGAGCAGTAGTAGAAGTTCAAACGGGCCGCGCTGACGTTCACTTGGCTGTCCAGCGTGTTGTTGAACACTAGTTCGACGCTGTTCCCGCCAGTCACGCTCTCGGAGTCCAGTATCAGATCACCGGTAGCAGCGGGATTCACTCCGTCGCCGCCACCGTCACCACCGCCGCCGCCGATGATGACCTTCGGCACCTCGATCCCGGTCACGTTCCGGTACTCGTAGCCCTCGCCGCCGATACTGGCGTTGAGCCACGCGCTATCTGATCCGGTGCTGTTCGTCCCCGTGTAGGTAATCTCGGCCCGTCCCTCCGAGTTCGTCTCGAACGTGACGCTGTCACCCGTCGCCGTCCGGTTCGAGAGGTTCAGGTACTGGCCGTCGACGCTGACGTTCACCTGCGCCCCCGTCACGGGGTTGTTGTACCGATCGCGCACCTCGACGGTCATCCGATCGGTGCTTCCGTTCGCGACGGGCTGGAACTCTTCCGTCACGACGAGATACGCGGGATCGGGGACGAGTTCGTCGTTGGGAACTGCCCCGACGCCGACGGCGCTCGTGCGGAGTTCGTACGTCTCGCCTTCCTCGAGTTTGATCGCCACCCGGTGGTACGTTTCGCCGTCGACGGTGACGTCGCCGTCGTCGAACGCGGTCGCTCTGGGCTGTGCCCCGAGCAGGTCGTCGTCGTTCCACCGCGAGGCTGGGAGGGCGGACGTGATGGTGATGTTGAGCGGGTCGCCGATCTCGCTGCGGACGGTCACGGTTCGCGTGGCGGCGCTGATCGTCGTCATCTCGACGGTTTTCGCCCCGGTGCCAGAGGCTTGCAGGTCCCCCTGCAGCGCGACGAGGTTCACGGTGGTCCCCTGGACCAACTGCTGGCCGCTCAGTGTTCGGTTCGCACCGTTGCTGAAGCGGTTGTAGAGCAGGCTGTTCTCGTAGACGGTCGTCGGCGGGCTGTCGTACTGCGCATAGTCCGGCGTGTAGACGATGTGGCTCGTGTTGAACACGCCGGCCCTGCCGGCGCTCGCCCAGTACTTCCGAGCGTTCTCGTAGTCCGAGCCGACGGTGACAGCGCCCGAACTATTCGCCAACGTCACGTTGAGCGTCGGGTCTTCATCGCCGACCGTTCGAAGCCGCCCAGCCGCTGGTGGTGGATTGATGAAGAACAGCCGGTTCGGATACGTGGTCCCGAGGTTCACTCGCGTCGGGACGGCGTCGCCCCCGCTGGCCTGTAACAGGCCGTTTCGGAGGTCCTGCATGTCGGACTGAGCCGCCCGACTGTGGTCGAACTCGATCGCGGCGTTCTGTTCCGGGATGACGGTGGCTTGGAACGTCGCCAGCAGGATGATGAGGATGCCGAACAGCAGTATCGCCCCCACTTGGATCGACTGCCCCCGGTCGTCACCCCAGAACTTCATACTCCCTCCCACAGGCCCGGTGGGGAAAAAGCTGCTCCGTCAGTCCTCTTCCTCGACGGTCTCGGGGGAGGCCAGCGCGTTCTGCAGCGACTCCAGCCCGTTGACCCACTCCGCGACGAGCCCGTACTCCATCTCCTCGACCAGCGCCGGGTCGATCTCCTCGCCGTCGATCACGAGCGTCCCGGCCTGTACGATGTAGCCGACCGCGGTGTCGATGTCGTCCTCGGCCTCGGCGTCGGCGGCCGCGTCGATGTACTCCTCGACGCTCGCCTCCTCGGCGGCGCCGGCGGCGACGAACTCCTGGGCCGCGTAGAACACGACCTCGAGGCTCATCTGGACGCTCTCGATCAGCATCGCCTTCTCCTCGTTCTCGAGGGGTGCCTCCGCGAGCACGATCTCCTGTATCTCCGAGAGCTCCTGGTGGGCGCGCTCCTCGTCGATGGTCCCGTCCTCGTAGGACTCGATCACCTTCGCCACCGCGATGGCGGTGTCCTCCTGGAGGTTCATCAGCAGCCGCGCCGAGTCCTCGTCCTCGAGGTCCAGATCCTCCTCGCGCAGGCGGTCGATCCAGTTCTGCCAGCGGTCTTCCGTGTAGAACGTTTCAACGGGCTCGTCGTCGGTCATGCCCCTATGTCCTCCCCGACGACGCAAAGGGTTTTCCTATCCGTCCCTGTGGCCGATTCGGCCGATACAGCGTCCGAGCGAGCTATTCGCGCGGATCGAGCGTCCCGACGGTGTCGATCCCGTACACCGATTCCGGGGTCTCGACGTGCGCGCGATCGACGGCGTCGTCGTGCCCCGCCTCCAGCAGCCACCGCACGCGCCGCGGGACGGTCTTCGGGCCGAGCACCGCGCCCGGCCGGTCGGGGTCG
The DNA here is from genome assembly GCF_900115675.1 of Halolamina pelagica. Taxonomy (GTDB): domain Archaea; phylum Halobacteriota; class Halobacteria; order Halobacteriales; family Haloferacaceae; genus Halolamina; species Halolamina pelagica. Next base: position 12,187 of record NZ_FOXI01000004.1, read on the forward strand.
TCGACGAAATCCGTCTCCATCAGGAACGGCTCGCCCGCCTCGGCGGCGACGCGGAGGCGATCCTTCTCGCTCATCACGCTCGGCGTCGGCCCGGCGAGTTCGCCGCCGGCGTAGTGCTTCACGACCTTCTCGGCCGCCAGCCCGCGCTCCTCGGCCCACTCGGCGACCTCGGTCAGGTCGTCGGTGCCCTCGGTGTGGAGTTGGACCGCGCAGTCGTACTCGGCGCCGAGCTCGAGCCCGTGTTGCAGCACCGCGTTCGAGGCGTCCCAGACCGCGTCGCTGACCTCGTAGTGCGGACGCCCGGTCTTGAGCGCCAGCGCCCGCCCGTTTGCGACGTACTCCGCAGCGAGATCCAGGCCGGACTGCATCAGGTCCCGCGCCTCGGCCGGCTCGTACCCCTCATCCACGAGGTGGCTGATCAGGCCGGGATGCACGCCGAGCACGGGCCACGCCCTCCCGGGCAGGATCTCGTTCGCGTCGGCGACGGCCTCGACGGTCGCCTCGAACGCGGTCCGGAAGTCGGCCCGCTCGCTCGGTACGGGCCCCAGATGCCACGAGGGCTTGTTCACGACGAGCAGGTGGGTGCCGCCGAGGCGCACGAAGTCACGGACGGCGTCCATCCCCTGGCCGTGCTCGGGATCGAGGTGGAGGTGGTTGTCCAGCACCGGCGTCTCGAGTTCGTCCATGTCCGGAGTGGGGAGCGAGTCGCCCTTGAACGCTGTCCTGTCGCCCCGACTGACGGTGCCGAGGCTGTTTCGCCCGGCACAAACGCTATACTTGTGTGTGGCTCACCCCCACGCGTGCCCTCGACGTTGGTTCACGTCGCCGTCGGCGGCCTCGTCGGCGCCGCGCTGCTGGGCGACCGGTTCACGCCGAGAGCGATCGCGGTCGTGCTCGTCGCCGCCGCCGTTCCGGACCTGGACTCCTTCCTCGCGCCGGTGGTCGCCGGCGCGCACCGCTCGGCCCTGCACACGCTGCTCCTGCCGGCGCTGGTCGGGTTGCTGGTGTACGTCGACGCCCGCGTGCTCGACCGCTCGCGCCTCGGCGAGCGCTGGGGACCGGACGCGCCGTACGTCGCCGGCGTCGCCGTCGCGGCCCTGCTCGCGGGCGGGATCCTCCCCGACCTGGTCACCAACGGCGTGAACGCGTTCTGGCCGCTGCACGACCAGTTCTACACGGTCGACGGCGAACTCAAGCTCTCGACCACGGAGGGGCTCGTCCAGACGTTCGTTGACCTCTCCCCCGAGGAGACCTCCGGGCCGTCGACGACCGACAACACGCGGTACAGCACGGGCGCGGATCCGACCCCGTGGAAGGACCGTGATGGCCCCGTCGAGCGCGTCTTCCCGGTCGTGACCGCCGGCTGGCAGCTCATGCTCGTCGGGCTCTCGGCGGCGACCGTGAGCGTCCGCTCGTGGCAGACCCGGGGGCGCTGAGTCGACGGGACCCGGAGGGAGCGACAGCCTCAACAGCGGTCGGGGTTCACTCGACCCATGGAGATCCGTCCGTACGAACCTCGGGACGCAGACGGGCTGTGGGACTGCAAGCGCGGGTTCGAACTCGGCCTCGGCAGCGGAACCGGCGGCGAGGAGAAGGAAGCGAAGTACGAGGGCAAACTCGACGACCAGTACCGCGAGGCGTGGTTCGACTGGGTCGACCGCTGCGTCGACGCCGACCCGCGCTGTGTCACTGTCGCCGTCGACGATACGAGCGACGACGATGCGGGCGGCGAGGTCGTCGGCTACGTGTTCGTCCTGCCCGAGCGCCATCGGTTCATCTGGGACGCGGCCGTGCTGAACGAACTCTACGTCGCGCCCGACCACCGCGGCACGGGCGTCGCCGACGACCTGATGGCTGCCGCCGTCAACTTCGCGCGTGACCAGGACCTGCCGCTCGACCGGCTCGTGCTCGACGTGGATCGTGAAAACGACCGAGCGAAGGCGTTCTACGACCGCTACGGCTTCGAGCACTGGGGCGAGATGGTCGCCCGGGAGCTCTGAACGCGGCTTACCCCTGGAACGAGACAGCGGTCTCGGCGCCGTCTGCTTGGCGCCACTCGTGCTGACTCACCGAGTACTCGACGGTGTCGTGGACTGAACCGTCGTCGAACGCGACCCGGTTCCGGAACCGTCCCGTACGGCGGCCGCCGTGACGCTGGACGTACTTCGTGATCGCGCGCTCGGAGTTCTCGTTCTCCGGGAGGTGCGAGACGCGAACGAGTTCGAGGTCCAGTCGGTCGAACGCCAGTTCGAACATGGCGTCGGCGCGCTCACCCGAGTACCCCCGTCCCCAGAACGGCTTTCGCAGCCACGTCCCAAACACCGCCAACTGGCAGTCCCAGCCAACGAACAGCCCTGCGGTGCCGGCGAATTCACCGGCGCCACGCTCCCCGTCGCGGGGCCGGATAAGGAACATCGCGCCCTCGCGATCGTCAGTGCGCTCGACAGCCCGTTCGCGTGTCTCGGCGACGCCGTGGGGGGTGGCGTAGGGCTCCCACGAGACGTACTCGGTCGTCTCGTCGACGTTCGGCGCGTCGGCCCGCCAGTGCTCGTAGAGGTCGAGCGTGCCGGCATCGTCGATGTCGACGCGTTCCAGCCGCAGCCGGTCGGTTACCACACCGTCGGGAAACAGCCCGACGCTCACGGCCACGCCTCCCCCTCGTCACCGTAGAACGCCACCTCGAACTCGGGGCTGGCATCGCGGTACTCCGACTGGGTGACGCTGTACCGGACGGCGTCGACGGGCGGGTCGCCGGCGTGGTAGTTCCGCAAGGTCCCCTCCCGGCGGCCACCCATGCGGTCGACGTACTTCTCGATCGCCCGTCCCGACTGCTCGTTGTCGGCGTCGTGGGTCACCGTCACGACCTCGAAATCGAGGTGTTCGAAGGCGAGTTCGGCCAGCGCCAGCGCACGCTCACCTGAGTAGCCCCGCCCCCAGAACGGCTTACGCAGCCAGGTCCCGAGTTCGGCGCTGTCGGTGTCCCAGTCGAGAGTGAGGCCGCCGAAGCCCGCGATCTCGCCGGCTCCCGCCTCGCCCTCGCGCGGTCGGATCACGTAGTCGATGCCCTCGCGCTCTTCGCGGGCCTCCGCGCCGCGTTCGAGGAACTCGGCCGTCTCGTTCGGCGTGGCGTGGGGGTCCCAGGGCAGGTACTCGGTGATCTCGTCGATGTGGGGGGCCCCCTGCTTGCAGTGTTCGTACACCTCGAAGGGGTCGACGTACTCGGGCGTTCTGGGCTCCAGTCTGAGTCGCTCCGTCTCGATGGTCGCGGGGAACACGGCCGGAACATTACGCGACAACTGAAAAAGCCTGCCTCGGGTGCGTGAACTGGTTTCACACGACGAGCCACCGAACGATTGATGGCCCGCCCCCCGAACCACTCGGCGATGAACGGACTCGACGGTGTCGACCGCGCCGAAGCACTCGACGGAACCGTCACCAGCCTCGACCCCGACGCGCTCGAACGGCTCGCCCACCACCCCCTCGACGCCATCGAGCAGGAGTACCCCCACCACGCCCGCGCCGTCGACGGCCCGGACGAGACAATCCGCCCGTGCGAGGACCACCCCGTCTTCTTCGGCTGCTACGACTGGCACTCCGCGGTCCACAGCCACTGGGCGCTGATCCGCCAGCTCCGGCTGTTCGACGACCACCCCGAGGCGGACGCCATCGTTGAGCGCATCGACGCGCGACTCACCCCCGGGAACGTCGAGGGCGAGGTCGCGTACTTCGAGGAGCACGAGTCCTTCGAGCAGCCGTACGGCTGGGCGTGGCTACTGCGCCTCGCCGCGGAACTCCAGCGCTGGGACGACCCGCGGGCCGCGCGCTGGGGCGACGCGCTCGCGCCGCTGGCGGAGGACATCCGCGACCGAACGGCCGCGGACTTCCTCACCCAGTCCCGACCGTTCCGGGTCGGCACGCACGGCAACAGCGCGTTCGCGCTCTCCGCGGTGCTGGACTACGCGAACACGGTCGCCGACGACGGCCTCGCTAGCGACGCCGCCGAGACCGCGCGCCAGTTCTACCTCGACGACGTGGACGCGCCGGTCGCGTACGAGCCGCTGGGGTGGGACTTCCTCTCGCCGACGCTGACCGAGGCCAACCTCATGCAGCGCGTGCTGGAGGAGGGGGAGTACGCGGAGTGGCTCGACGAGTTCCTCCCGGACCTGACCGACCCCCGAAACGAGGCGTTCCTCGATCCCGTCGATGCGGGCGCCGACGGCGAGGGCGGTGTCGCGCTCCACCTCGTCGGGCTGAACCTCGCGAAGGCGTGGGGGCTGGCGGAGGTGGCCGACGCCGTCGACGGCGATACGGCCCACCTGCTGGAGGCGAGCGCCGAGCGCCACCTCGCCACCGGCCTCGAGGGCGCGTTCACCGAAGACTACGCCGGTTCGCACTGGCTCTCCTCGTTCGTGCTCTACGCGCTGACGCGGAACGTGGACGGTGCGTGAGCGACTGGACTCGTCCGCTCCGGAACCACTAAACGCGAAAGCGCCCTGTCTCCGGTAATGGCTGACTGGACCGAGTCCTACCGGCCCGACACGCTCTCGGCGGTCCGGGGGAACGACAAGGCCCGCGACGCCTTCGAGGACTGGGGGCGGACGTGGGACGACCACCGGGAGGCGGTGATCCTCTATGGCAGCCCCGGCGTCGGCAAGACTTCCGCGGCCCACGCGCTCGCGTCGGACATGGGCTGGGAGACGGTCGAACTCAACGCGTCCGACCAGCGCACCGCCGACGCGATCGAGCGCTTCGCCGGCCGCGCGGCGCGGAACGAGACCCTCGGCGGCGACGCCACCGACGAGGGCGGCCGCCAGCTCGTCATCGTCGACGAGGCCGACAACATCCACGGCAACTACGACCGCGGCGGCGCGCAGGCGATCACCGAACTGGTGAAGGAGGCGAACCAGCCGATCGTCCTCATCGCCAACGAGTTCTACGACATGAGCCGCGGGCTCCGGAACGCGTGTCGGGACATCGAGTTCCGGGACGTCTCCGCGCGCTCGATCGTCCCCGTCCTGCGGGACATCTGCCGGAAGGAGGGGATCGAGTTCGACTCCGACGCGCTCCAGCGCATCGCCGACGCCAACAGCGGCGACCTCCGGGGGGCGGTCAAGGACCTGCAGGCGACGGCGGAGGGGAAAGACCACCTCACCGTCGAGGACGTGGTCACCGGCGACCGCGACACCACGGCGGGCATCTTCACCGTCCTCGACGCGATCCTCAAGGAGGAGGAGAGCGCCCAGGACGCGCTCCACGTCGCCTACGACGCCGACGAGACGCCCGACGACCTCACCGCGTGGGTCGAGGACAAGGTGATGAAGGTGTACGGCCCCGAGGAGACCGTCCGGGCCTACGAGTTCATCGCCAACGCCGACCGCTGGCTCGGCCGCGTGCAGGCCACACAGGAGTACTCCTACTGGCGCTACGTCACCGACAATATCGCCGCCGGCGTCGCCGCCTCGCGGGACGGCACCTACGGCGGCTGGACGCAGTACGGGGGCCGCCCGCAGATGTGGCCCTCCTCGGACGCCACGATCGACGAGATCTGCCGGAAGATCGCCGTCTCCGGCGGGCTGAGCATCGAGACCGCGCGCCGCGAGGTGCTCCCGTTCCTCTCGGCGATGATTCACCACTGCAAACCGCGGGACCTCACCGTGGCCGTGACGGCGCACTTCGAGTTCGACGAGGAAGACCTCGCGGCCGTCTCGGGCAGCGGCGAGTCCACCAACAAGGTGCAGGGGATCGTCGAGGACGCCCAGGAACTCCGGGAGGCGGAACTCGAGGAGCACGCCGGCGGCGCCTTCGCCGGCGACCCGCCCGAGCGCGACGACGCGCCAGCGAGCGGCGAGCCCGCCTCCGAAGCAACAGACTCGGCGGCGGACGCCGACGGGGACACCGACGCCGACGAGCCCGCAGACCCCGAGGAGGAGGAAGCCGACGACTCGCAGGCGGGGCTCTCGGACTTCGTCTGACCGCGGTCACGCGAGCGTCTCAGTCGTCGGCGGTCGTCGCCCGTGCGGTCACACCCCGTTCTCGCACGGTGACGAGCATCGTGTCGGCACCCGTGGGGCCGGGGAGCGCGGCGTGGAGTTCGATCCGGCTGCGATCGCCGTCGGCGTCGACGACGGCCTCGAACGCCCAGCGACCTGGCGACGGGAAGAAGTCGGCGACTGCTCGCTCGCCACGGGCCTGGACACGGTACTCCTCGGTAACCTCTGGATCGTCGAGCGTCCGGTCTTTCGGCGTGGCCGGCGAGGCGGTGGCGTCCCCGGTTTCGTGGTCGGGCACGACGGCGGCCCGGACCGAGACGGTGACCGATTCGGCCCGGCGGTTTCGGAGGTGGAGCCCGCCGGGGACGGTGTTCTCGCGGAACGACCGCCCACACCCCGCGAGCGCGACCGGGAGGCTGGCGAGTACGGCGCGGCGGGACCAGTGCATGGCCGGTAGCTACGGGGGCGAGGAAAAGAGCGTTGGGACGGGGGGCGCTACGCCAGCGAGGGCCGCCCCTCGTTCGACCCGCCGCGGGCCGCGTAGGCGACGACGGCCGCGGCGGCGAAGCCGACGAGGTAGAGCAGCCCGTTGACGAGGCGGGCCTCGTCGGTGTACACCACCAGATCCCGGCCGAGCAGGGTCACGAGGAACACGGCGGCGCCGGCGACGAACACGCCGGGACGGTAGCGCGCCAGCCCAGTGCCGGGCAGCCAGACCGCGGCGGCGACCAGCGCGGCGAAGGCGGCGAGGGCGGTTAGCGCGAACGCGCCCTGTGCGGCCGGGCCGTAGTCGATCACCGGACTCACACGGCTGACGAGGAAGTTCGCGACGATCAGCACCAGCGCCGCGCCGACGGCCAGCCGACTCCGTTCGTGGGCCGAACGCCGGTAGTGGCCGTTCATCGCCGAGATCGTCGACAGCGTCAGCGCGGTGAAGATCGAGAGCGCGAACAGCAGGTGGGCGGCGTGGGTCGGCACCGAGTACCCCCACGGGATCGCGCCGTTGAGCGTCACCGTGATCGCGCCGACGGAGATCTGGAACGGGAGCAGGACGAGCGCCGCCGTGGCGAACAGCGCGGTCTTGCGGTCCTGCTCGCCGCGCCAGGCGGCGGCGACGACGCCGACGATCGCGAACCCGGTGATCATCGCCACGAGGCGGTGGAACCACTCGATGAAGCTCGGGACCGTCTGTGGCAACACGCCGCCGTCACACAGCGGCCACTGCTGGGAGCAGGCCAGCCCGGACCCCGTCGCCGCGGTGTACACGCCGAGCGCGACGAGGATGCCGGTCAGGGCCGTGGTGAACAGGGCGAACCGCCGGTAGCTGGGGCGCTTCATTGGCCGGAACTCCGGCACGAATCCACTTGGACGTTCCGTTACAGGCGCGCTCGCGCGCGAGGCACGGAGCGGCGCGTTGAAGTCGGCGGCGCCGCCAGCGCGGGTATGGTCGACCTCGATGCCCGCGCCGACCGCCTCGACGCGTATCTGGCGGCGACGGGCGCCGACGCCGTCTGGTTCGCCCGACCGAACGCGTTCGCGTGGCTCACCGGTGGCGACAACGCCGCCAGCGCGAGCGACGCCGTCGGCGTCGCCGCGGCGGGCTACGCGCCCGAACGCACGCCCTCGTTCTGCGCCGTCGCACTCGCGGGGGAAGCCGACCGTATCGCCGCCGAGGAGCTCCCCGAGGCGTTCACCGTCGAGACCGTCCCGTGGCACGAACCGCTGGGCGATGCCGTCGCCGCCGAGACGGTCGGGTCCGGCGTCGCCGACTTCGACGCCCCCGGGCTGGACCGCGTCGACGCCGGCCCCCTCCGGCAGCCACTCGCCGCGGACGACGTGGAGCGCTACCGCGCGCTCGCCGAGGAGACGGCCGCGGCCGTCGAGCGCGTCGCCCGCGAACTCGATTCCGAGGACGCCGAGTACGAGGCCGCCTCGGCGCTGCGGATCGCGCTCTCCTCCGGCGAGATGTCGGCGCCGGTCGTCCGGGTCGCCGGGAGCGAGCGCGCCGAGGCGTACCACTCCCCGCCCGCCGGCGCCGACGAACTCGGCGACTACGCGGTGATCACCGTCACGACGGAGCGCCGGGGGCTCCACGCCTCGCTCAGCCGGACCGTCGCGTTCGACCCGCCCGAGCGCTTCGAGGCGCAGTTCCGGGCGGCCGCGCGGGTCGAGGCGACCGCGCTGGCGGCGACCCGCGAGGCCGCCGAGTCCGATGGCGACGCGGGCGACGTGTTCGATGCGATCCGGGCGGCGTACGACGAGGTCGGCTTCCCCGACGCGTGGGAGGCGGGCGAGCAGGGTGGTGCTGCAGGGTTCGCCCGCCGGGAGTGGCTGGCGGCGCCGGACGCCGCCATGGAGGTGCGGGCGCCGATGGGCTACGCGTACAACCCCGTCGTCGGCGGCGCGCGCAGCGAGGACACCTACCTCGTCGAGGACGGCGAGGACGCGTTCGAGTGTCTGACTGCGACGCCGAACTGGCCGACGTTCGACGTGGACGCCGTCGGCCACGACCTGACGCTCGAGCGACACGCGCCGTACGCGCCCTGAGGCGGCCTTCCCCAGCGGGCCGCACTGCCGCTCGTTCGTCGGACCCGCCCGTCGTGTGGCGTCGACGCCGTCCGGGACCGGCCTGCGGGTAGTTCGACAAGTGTCGAACGGCGTTACGACGCAGGTGGATAGATTTTTGACGGCCCCGAGTGACCCCGAGCGTATGGGACTCGACGACGACGCCCGGGAGTATCACCGATCCGACCCCCCCGGCAAGATCGAGATATCGACGACGAAGCCGACGAACACCCAGCGTGACCTCTCGCTGGCGTACTCCCCCGGCGTCGCGGCGCCGTGTCGCGACATCGACGCCGACGAGGGGCGCGCCTACGAGTACACCGCGAAGGGGAACATGGTGGGCGTCGTCTCCAACGGGACGGCGGTCCTCGGCCTCGGCGACATCGGCGCGCAGGCCTCGAAACCCGTGATGGAGGGGAAGGGCGTGCTGTTCAAGCGCTTCGCCGACATCGACGTGTTCGACATCGAACTCGACGAGACCGACGTGGACGCGTTCTGCCAGTCCGTCGAGGCGATGGAGCCCACCTTCGGCGGGATCAACCTCGAGGACATCGCCGGGCCGGAGTGTTTCGAGATCGAGCAGCGCCTCCGGGAGTCGATGGACATCCCCGTGTTCCACGACGACCAGCACGGGACCGCGATCATCAGCGGCGCGGGCCTGCTGAACGCGGTCGACGTCCTCGACAAGGACATCTCCGAGATGGAGATCACCTTCTCCGGCGCCGGCGCGTCGGCGATCGCGACCGCGAAGTTCTACGTCGAACTCGGCGCCGACCCCGACAACATCACGATGTGTGACTCCTCGGGGATCATCACCGAGCAGCGAGCCGCGAACGACGACGTGAACGAGTACAAGAAGGAGTTCGCCCGCGACCTGCCCGAGGGCGACCTCGCGGACGCGATGGACGGCGCCGACATGTTCGTCGGCCTCTCCGTCGGCGGCATCGTCTCCTCGGACATGGTGGCGTCGATGGCGGAGGACCCCATCGTCTTCGCGATGGCCAACCCCGAACCCGAGATCGGCTACGAGGAGGCCCGCGCGGCCCGGGACGACACGGTGGTCATGGCCACCGGCCGCTCGGACTACCCCAACCAGGTGAACAACGTGCTCGGGTTCCCGTTCCTGTTCCGCGGGGCGCTCGACGTGCGCGCGACGAGCATCACCGAGAACATGAAGATGGCCGCGGCGGAGGCGCTGGCCGAACTCGCCCGGAAGGACGTGCCCGACGCCGTGGTGAAGGCCTACGGCGACCAGCCGCTCCAGTACGGCCCGGAGTACGTCATCCCGAAGCCGGTCGACCCGCGCGTGCTGTTCGAGGTCGCGCCCGCCGTGGCCGAGGCGGCGATGGAGGAGGGCGTCGCCCGCACCGAGATCGACACCGACGCCTACTCCGAGAAGCTCGAGGCGCGGCTGGGCAAGTCCCGCGAGATGATGCGGGTCGTGCTCAACAAGGCGAAGAACACCGACCAGCGCATCGCGCTGGCGGAGGGGACCGACGAGAAGATGGTCCGCGCGGCGGCCCAGATCCAGGAGCAGGGGATCGGCGACCCCGTGCTGCTGGGCAACAGCGACGAGATCGAGGGGATCGCCGCGGACCTGGGTCTCGACTTCACCCCGGAGATCGTCGACCCGCGCGTCGACGACACCGAGGCGTACGCGGACCGACTGTACGAACTCCGCCAGCGCAAGGGCGTCACCCGGAGCGAGGCCACCGAACTCGTCAAGCGTGACACCAACTACCTCGGGAGCGCGATGGTCGAGACCGGCGACGCCGACGCGCTGCTGACGGGGCTGACCCACCACTACCCGTCGGCGCTCCGGCCGCCGCTGGAGGTGATCGGGACCGCCGAGGACGCCGACTACGCCGCGGGCGTCTACATGCTGACGTTCAAGAACCGCGTGGTGTTCGTCGCCGACGCGACGGTGAATCAGGACCCGAGCGAGGAGGTGCTGGAGGAGATCACCAAGCACACCGCGGAACTCGCCCGGAGCTTCAACGTCGAGCCGCGTGCGGCGCTGCTGTCGTACTCCAACTTCGGCTCGGTGGAGAACGAGGGGACCGCCAAACCCCGCGACGCCGCCGCCAGCCTGCGCGCGGACCCCGACGCCGACTTCCCCGTCGACGGGGAGATGCAGGCCGACACCGCGGTCGTGGAGGACATCCTGACCGACACCTACGAGTTCTCGGAGCTGGACGAGCCCGCGAACGTGCTGGTCTTCCCGAACCTCGAGGCCGGCAACATCGCGTACAAGCTGCTCCAGCGGCTCGGCGGCGCCGAGGCAATCGGCCCGATGCTCGTGGGGATGGACAAGCCCGTCCACGTGATGCAGCGCGGCGACGAGGTCAAGGACATCGTCAACCTCGCCGGCGTCGCGGCCGTCGACGCCCAGGGCGAGTAAGTCGGGGTCCCGGGAAACCGGCAATCCCGGCCACTGACCCACCATTTACGTCGAATTACGACGTTGTTCACCGTCGGTTTCGCATTCCTTCTTTGACGTATCTCCCCGACAGCGACCGGAAAGTGGTATGCGGACGTGGCGCAGGGTATAAGTCGATCCGCCACGACCGACTGTCTATGTCTCACAAAGACAGTCCGGACGTGAGTCGACGGAAGTTCCTCGGCTTCGCGGGCGCCGCGACGGCGACGGCCGTCGCCGGCTGTGGCGGCAACGGTGGCACGGACACCGACACCGACGAGCCCGGCGGCGACGGCACCGACGAGCCCACGGACACGCCGAGCGACGGGACGCCGACGGAGCGACCGGAGCCCGAAACTCGCGACGGCTACCTCCAGCGCGCGAACCGCATCGCCCACGAGCAGGCGCCGTGGGTGTTCCTCAACCGCCAGTACTCCGTCTACGGCAAGAGCGACGACATCGAGTGGCAGGCCCGCGCCGACGAGTTCATCGACGCCTACGCCATCTCGCCGGCGACCGACAGCGGCGACGACGTGGTGATCAACCAGTCCCAGATGGACAGCGGGCTCGACCCGCAGGACCACCGCGCGACGCCGACGGACAACATCGTGATGCAGGCCTACGAAAAGCTGCTCGACCGCGACCGGGAGGGCGGCATCGTCGACTCGTTGGCCGAGGACTACAGCCGGCAGGAGGAGGGCTTGGTGCGGTTCCAGATCCGCGACGGGGTCTCCTTCCACTCCGGGGACAACCTCACCCCCGAGGACGTGGCGTACTCGATCAACCGCATCGTCGACCCCGACACGGGCATCGCCAGCCCCCAGCAGGACCAGCTCGCGGGCGTGACCGGCGCCGAAGTGGTCGACGGCGAGCGCGCCGTCGACGTGATGAGCGACGGGCTCAACCCCATCGTGTTCTCGCTGTTCGCGAGCTACGGCCCCATCGTGAACAAGTCGTGGATCCAGTCCAACGAGAACTCCTACGTCAACCAGCACATGGACGGCACCGGGCCGTTCGTGCTGGAGACGTACGAGCAGGGCGTCCAAGTGGTGTTCAACCGCAACGACAACTACTGGAAGGAGGCCGCGGAGATCAGCAGCCTCACCATCGAGTCCGCCAGCGAGTCGAGCACGCGCGTCAACTCCCTGCTCTCCGACGAGTCGGACATCATCGTCAACGTGCCGCCCCAAGAGGTCAGTCGCGTCGAGGAGAACGACGGGTCGAGCATCGCGGCGGCACCGTCGACGCGCGTCATCTTCAGCGCGATGCGCTACGACGTGGAGCCGTTCGATTCCCCCGAGTTCCGCCAGGCCGTCAACTACGCGATCGACCTCGAGAGCATCGTCCAGAACGTGCTGAGCACGTTCGGGGATCAGACCGCCCAGCCGACCCTCGACGGCTACTTCGGCTTCAACGAGGACCTCGACCCGTACCCGTACGACCCCGAGGAGGCCGAGGCGCTGGTCGAGGAGTCCGGCTACGCGGGCGTGGAGGTCGAACTCCACACCCCGGTCGGTCGCTACCTCAACGACGTCCAGATCGCCCAGGCGGTCGCGGGCTACCTCGACGACCTCGAGAACGTCACTGCGAGCGTCAACCAGCGTGACTTCCAGGCGCTCGCCAGCGAGGTCACCGACGGGGACATCGAGACGAACCCCCACTGGTACCTGCTCGGCTGGGGTAACACGACCTTCGACGCGAGTCAGACGCTCATCCCGCTGCTCACCAGCGACGGGGTCCTCACCAGCTGGTCGAACGAGGAGTTCGATCGCGTGGTGGAGGAAGCACAGAGCATGCCAAGCGAACAGTAGATGTCGTACGGACGATTCCTGCTGAAGCGGGGGCTTCAAGGAATCGTGGTGGTCTGGGGCGTGGTCACCATCGTGTTCATGCTCCGGTTCATCACGCCGGGGAACGCCGTCGACGCTGTCGCCCCGTTGGACGCGAGCCCCGAGCTTCGCGAACGCATCGCGGAGGAGCTGGGCCTCGACCAGCCGCTGTACGTCCAGTACCTGGACTACCTCTGGGAACTGCTCAACGGCGACATGGGGTACTCCTACATCTCCGGGATCGAGGCGAGTTCGATGGTGTTCTCGAAGCTCCCGGCGACGGTCGAACTCGCCGTCGCCAGCAGCATCATCGCCATCGGGCTGTCGATCCCGCTGGGCGTGATCAGTGCGACTCGGCGCCACGAGCCCGCGGACTACGCGGCGACGACGTTCTCGCTCGTGGGGATCTCCACCCCGAACTTCTGGCTGGGGATCATGCTGATCCTGCTGCTCTCGGTGCAGTTCGGGATCTTCCCCACCAGCGGGCGGGCGTTCGGCTTCGTTCAGGCGTTCCGGATCACCGCGAACCAGGGGCTCGGTGCCGGCGCCGACGCGTTCTACCAGTGGCTCCGGTTCATCACCCTCCCCGCAGTGACGCTCGGGACGTACTTCACGGCGCTGATCACCCGACTCACCCGTTCGGGGATGCTCGAGGAGTTGGGGCAGTCCTACGTGCGGGCGACCCGCGCGAAGGGGCTGCCCGAGTCACTGGTCCGCTACAAGCACGCGCTGCGGAACACCCTGATCCCGGTGATCACCGTCCTCGGCCTGCAGTTGGGGACGCTGATCGGCGGCGCGGTCATCACCGAGTCGGTGTTCTCGTGGCCGGGACTGGGGACCACACTGATCAACGCCATCAACGCCCGTGACTGGCCGATCCTGCAGGCGACGCTCGTCGTGATCGGCACCGGGTTCGTCATCGTGAATCTGGTCGTCGACGCCATCTACGCGTATCTCGACCCACAGGTGGTCGCTGAATGATCTCTCCACGTACGCTCCGAAACCTCCGGAAGGAACTCCGTTCCAGCGCGCTGGCGAAGATAGGTATCGTGCTCGTGCTCGCGATGATCCTGGTCGCGGCCTTCGCGCCCTTCATCGCGCTGCACAACCCGACCAACCAGGACCTCGACGAGAACACCCTCCCGCCGATGGGGTTCAGCCGGACCACCGAGGAGACGACCTCGGAGATGGTCAACGGCTCGCTCCAACTCACCAACGAGACCGTGTACGTCAACGCCACTGCGAGCCACCCGCTGGGGACGAACTCCCTCGGCCAGGACGTCTACTCCCGCGCGGTGTATGGCGCCCGCACGTCGATGATGGTCGGCGTGTTGGGCACGGTACTCGCCGCCATCTTGGGGGTGAGCGTCGGCCTCGTCGCGGGCTTCTACCGCGGCCGCATCGACGACGCGCTGATGCGCTTTGCGGACGTGTCGCTGGCGTTCCCCTCGCTCGTGTTGGCCATCGCACTGATCGGGCTGTGGGGCCGGGCGGCCGTCGACGTGCCCGACCCGTTCGTCGTGTTCGGGCTCGTCGACCCGGTGAGATCGGCGCTCGGCTTACCGACCGGGATGCCCGACTCCTTCGTGCTCCCGGGGACGGTCATCGTCGTCGTCGGGCTCGTCAACTGGGTCTGGTTCGCCCGGATCGCCCGCGGCGAGGCGCTGTCGATCCGCGAGGAGGAGTACGTCAAGGCCGCCCGCGCGCTGGGCGCCAGCGACGCCCGGATCATCGGGCGTCACGTGCTCCCCAACGCGACGACGCCGATCCTCGTGCTCGCGACGATCCAGGTCGCCGCGATCATCCTGCTCGAGTCCTCGCTGTCGTTCCTCGGGTTCTCGGGGACGACGCTGTCGTGGGGCTTCGACATCTCGCAGGGGCGGGGCTACCTCTCGACGGCGTGGTGGATCGCCACCATCCCCGGGATCGCGATCGTGCTCGCGGTGATCGGCGTCAACCTCGTCGGCGACTGGCTCAGGGACGCCTTGGACCCCGGCATCGAGGGGGAGGGGGGTGTCTGAGATGAGCGACGAGATCCTCAAAGTACGCGACCTCACGACCCGCTTCTTCACGGAGGAGGGGCAGGTCAACGCGGTCGAGCACGTCGACTTCGACGTGCGCGACGGCGAGGTGTTCGGCATCGTCGGCGAGTCCGGTTCCGGGAAGTCCGTCACCGCGCTCTCGCTGATCGACCTGGTGGAGACCCCGGGTCGCATCGTCGAGGGGGAAGTGTGGTACCGCGACGCCGACCTCGCCGAGGAACACCGCGACTCCCACCCCGACGCCGTCGACGGCGACTACGTCGACGTGCGCCAGCTCCCGGAAGCCACCCGCCGGTGGCTCCGCGGGCCCGCGTTCGCGACCATCTTCCAGGACCCGATGAGCAGCCTCAACCCCTCGATCACGGTCGGCGAGCAGATCGCGGAGGCCGTCGAGGTCCAGCGCCGCGCCCGCGCGAACCCGCGGCGCACTCGCTCGCGGACGCAGGGGTACGGCCTGGGGCGGCTGCTCGTCGACTCCGTGCTCCCCTCACAGGGCTACGTCTCCGACGAGAGCCAGGAGCGCGCGGTCGAACTGCTCGAACGGGTCGGGATCCCCGACCCCGAGCAGCGCGCCGACGAGTACCCCCACGAGTTCTCCGGCGGCATGCTCCAGCGCGCGATGGTCGCACAGGCGCTCGCCGGCGAACCCGACGTGCTGATCGCCGACGAGCCGACGACGGCGCTGGACGTGACGATCCAGGCCCAGATCCTGAACCTGCTGACCGAACTGCAGGAGGAGGAGGACATGAGCGTCGTCCTGATCACGCACAACCTCGGCGTCATCGCGCGGATGTGCCAGCGCGTCGGCGTGATGTACGCGGGCGAGGTCGTCGAGCGCGGCTCGCTCGAGGACGTGTTCGAGAACCCGGTCCACCCCTACACCGAGGGGCTGCTGGGCTCGATTCCGGACGTCGAGGATCCGGCGCCGCGGCTCTCGCCCATCGAGGGGAACGTCCCCAGCCTGCTCGACGCGGAGATGGGCGACGAGTGCTACTTCGCGGACCGCTGCCCCAAGGCGATGGAGTCCTGTCTCACCGACATCGAGGAACACGAGGCACCGGCGGCGACAGACGACACCGACCACCTGGTTCGGTGTATCCTCGCCGACCGCGAGTACGACGAGTCCGAAGCGCTCGGCAGTGCGGCGAAACAGGAGGTGATCTCGGATGACTGAGGCCGCACCGGAGCGCGAGTCGACCGGCGACGACGCGCTCGTGGAGGTGCGGAACCTCCGGAAGTACTACGACGACGGCGGCGGCCTGCTCGACCGCGTGCTCGGTCGGGAGGCGACCAGCGTGAAAGCCGTCGACGGCGTCAGCTTCGACGTGCGCGAGGGCGAGACCCTCGGGCTCGTCGGCGAGTCCGGCTGTGGCAAGTCCACGACCGGCGAGACGCTGCTCCGCCTGCGGGAGGCGACCGACGGCACGGTCGCGTTCGACGGCGAGAACGTGTTCGACCTCGACGACGAGTCGATGTCCTCGTTCCGCCGCCGCGCCCAGATCGTGTTCCAGGACCCCTTCTCCAGCCTCGATCCGCGGATGACCGTCGGCGCCATCGTCGCCGAGGGGATGCGGATCCACGGGCTGCCGAAGTCGGACCCGACGGTCGCGACGGCCGCGGAACTCACCGTCGAGGACGGGGTGGACCGGACCGTCGAGGTCTCGGTCGCCGACGACCTCGACCGCGTGGTCGAGGCCGAGGAGGGCGTCGCTCGCGTACCAGTGAGCGTCCGGAAGCGCGAGGCGGACGAAGAGGGGGGGTACGAAGCCACCGTCGACAGCCACGCGGACCTCCTCGACGCCACCGTCGAGGAGCGCGAGGCCGACCTCCACGTCGAGGTCACCGTGACCGGGAGCGACGGCGCGATCCGGAAGAAGCGAGCGGGCGACCTGCTCGAACGCGTGGGGCTCTCGGCCGATCAGGTCGACCGCTACCCCCACGAGTACTCGGGCGGACAGCGCCAGCGCGTGGGCATCGCCCGGGCGCTCGCGCTCGACCCCGAGTTCATCGTGCTCGACGAGCCCGTCTCCGCGCTCGACGTGAGCGTCCAGGCGCAGGTGCTGAACCTGCTCGACGACCTGCAGGACGATTTCGGGCTGACCTACCTGTTCATCGCCCACGACCTCTCGGTCGTCCGGCACATCTGCGACCGCGTCGCGGTGATGTACCTCGGGAAGGTCGCCGAGCTTGGGCCGACCGACCAGATCTTCGAGAACCCCGACCACCCCTACACCGAGGCGCTGCTGGAGAGCGTCCCGCGTGCGGAGGTGGGGGAGCAGGGTCGCCGCGTGTCGACGCTTGCCGGCGACGTGCCGTCGCCGCGGAACCCGCCCTCGGGCTGTCGGTTCCGGACGCGCTGTCCGAAGGTGATCCCGCCCGAGGACGTGGAGATCGACCAGGACGCGTTCCGCGAGGTGATGAACCTTCGCGAGGAGGTCGAGGCCGGGAACCTCGACCCCGACGAGGTCCGGGAGACGGAGCCCGCGGCCTACCGGAAGGAGGCGGTTCCGGGGATCGCCGGCGAGAACGCCGGCGTCGTCGACGAGGCGCTCGAAGCCGTCGCCGACGGTGACTTCGAGACCGCCGCGGAGACGCTGCGGGACCGCTTCGAGACGGTGTGTGAGACCACGCCGCCGGACGACGCGCCCGACGCGGACGGCGAGGTCGTTGCCTGCCACCTCCACGACTGACCCGGGTTCATTTTCGGGTACAGTCCGGCGGCTGTCGGTCGCCGCCTTTCAGTTACAGGCCGGCGGCTGTCGGTCGCCGCCTTTCACGGCGGGCAACAACGTTGACGTAGCCCCCGCCCCACGGTTAGAGTATGAACGCATCCGACGTGATGACCGCCGACGTGGAGACCGTGGCGCCGGACGACGAGGTGGGCGAGGTGCTGGCCCGCCTCGCGGACGTGAACTTCAGCGGCTTCCCGGTCGTCGACGAGGACGACCGCGTCGTCGGCGTCGTCACCGAGGGCGACCTCGTCAACCTGTTCGAGGTCGACGACCGCGTGCTCTGGATCCCGATCGGCATCCCGCCGATCGTCGATACGCTGACCTACGCGTTCGACCTCCCGGGCGACGACGTGGACATCGCCGCCCACGCCGACGACCCGATCAGTTCGGTGATGACGCCGGACCCGGTGACCGTCGACGCCGACGCGACGGTCGACGAGCTGCTCGACCTGCTGGCCAACCCCGAGCAGGACATCAACCGCCTGCCGGTGCTCGACGGGGGGAAACTGGTCGGGATCATCACCCGGCAGGACCTGCTGCGCGGGCTGAAGCGGGAGCGCGGCGCCGCGGGCGCGGCCTGAGCCGGGAGTGCGGGCGGCGGCCTGAACGCCGGCAGCCCACACGTCGAACGACGGGCCTAAGCGGGCGCCTCCGCTGAGTCGGCAGTGTGACTCGCTACCGGAACCTCGCGCTCTTTCTCGTTCTCGCTGCGGTCTGGGGCTCGGCGTTCATGGCGATCAAGGCCGGCCTCGACGCGGGCTTCCCGCCGGTGCTGTTCGCCGCGGTGCGCTACGAGATCGCCGGCGTCCTGATGCTCGGCTACGCGTGGTGGGTTCTCGACGACCCGATCCCGCGCGGGCGAACGCAGTGGGCCGAAGTCGCGGTCGGCGCGGTGTTGATGATCGCGGCCTACCACGCGTTCCTGTTCGTCGGCGAGGCCGACGACGCCGTCACCAGCGCCTCGGCGTCGGTGCTGGTCAGCCTGAGCCCGATCCTGACGACCGGGTTCGCCCGGGTGTTCGTCCCCCGGGAGCGCCTCGAACCGATCGGACTCGCGGGACTGTTCCTCGGCCTCGTCGGCGCCGTCGTGATCGCGAACCCGGACCCGTCGAACCTGCTCGCGGGCGGGATGGGCGCGAAACTGCTCATCGTCGCCGCCGCGACGGCGTTCGCGCTGGGGAGCGTGCTCACGCGGTGGATCGACAGCGACCTCTCCATCGAGGGGATGGAGGCCTGGTCGATGCTGCTCGGCGGCCTGCTGATGCACGTCGTCAGCCTCGGACTGGGCGAGGCGTTCGCCGCCGTGGCGTGGAACCCCACCACCGTCGCGAGCCTGGGGTATCTCTCGATCCTCGCCAGCGCGCTCGGCTTCCTGATCTACTTCGACCTGCTGGACCGGCTGGGGGCCATCGAGATCAACCTCGTCTCCTACGTCGCGCCGGTGTTCGCGGCGCTGTCGGGCTGGTTGGTGCTCGGCGAGGTGGTGACCGTCGAGACGGTCGCGGGCTTCCTGTTGATCCTCGTGGGGTTCTCGCTGTTGAAACGGCGGGAGATCGGCCACGAACTGGAACGCACAGGCGTCCTCGGGTAGCTCTCGCCGCCCTCAGGCGCGCTCGCCGCCCTTGTACACCGTCGTCGGCTCGTAGAGGTTCGTGATGTCGTCGAGCGGCGACTCCTCGAAGGCGACGATGTCGGCGTGGTTGCCGACCGTGAGCGTCCCGATGTCGTCGACGGGGACCGTCTCCGCGGCCGTGCCGGTGCCGGCGACGATGGCCTCGTGTTCGCTCATGCCGACCTCGTCGACGAACAGCTCGGCCTCCAGCGCGTTCTCGCCGTGGGCCATCGGCTCCGGGCCGAGGAAGTCCGTCCCGAGCGCGATGGGGACGCCCGCCTCGTAGGCGCGGCGGGTGGCGTCGAAGTGGGCCTCGCTGGCGTTCCGGGCCTTCTCCAGCCCGTACTCCGGCACGCCGTAGTCGGCGCCCTCCTCGATCAGTCGGTGCATGATGGCCAGCGTCGGGACGAAGACGGCGCCGGTCTCCTCGAACAGGTCCAGACACTCCTGGTCGATGTAGAAGCCGTGCTCGATTGTGTCGACGCCGTTCCGCAGCGCGGACTTGATTCCCGGCGCGCCCTGGGCGTGGGAGGCGACCGGGATGCCGACGCGGTGGGCCTCCTCCGTGAACGCCCGGATCTCGGCGTCGGTGAACTGGCTCTGGCTGGGGGCGTCCTTCTCGCTCAGCACGCCGCCGGTGGTCATGATCTTGATGAGGTCCGCGCCCTCCCGGATCCGCTTCCGTGCGCCCTTCCGGCACTCGTCGGCGCCGTCGACGATGCCGTCGCCGCCGGCGTCCCGGCTGGTCGCCCACTCGTAGGGCAGGTAGTGGGCGTCGCCGTGGCCCGCCGTCTGGGAGAAGCTTCGCCCGCTGGTGAACACCCGCGGGCCGGGGATCGTGCCGTCGTCGATGGCGTCCCGGACCGGGATCCCCGCGTCGCTGCCCACGTCCCGGATGGCGGTAAAGCCCGACTCGAGCAGCGTCCGCGCGTCGGCGGTCGCGCGGGCGGTGTTGAGTTCGCTCGACTCCCGGACCCAGTCGAACGGGTCCATCGAGCGCGTCCCCTTCAGGTGGAGGTGGGCGTCGATGAGCCCCGGGATCACGGTCTCGCCGGAGTGGTCGACGTGTTCGGCCCCGTCCGGCGCGTCGACCGACTCCGCGGGCCCGACCTCGGTAACGCGACCGTCCTCCACCAGGATTCGGGCGTCGGTGATCGGGGCCTTGCCGGTGCCGTCGACGAGCGTGCCGCAGTCGATTACCTTCATCGAGTCGTGCTAGCGAGTGGCGTGTGATAGGGGTTCGCTTCCCGGCAGTCGAGCGGGGGCACACGAGTCGGAGGTGTACGCGTGCCCCTCGTCGGCGGCGGCGGGCCACCGCGAGCGATGGCCTCCGCGACGACGTCGGCTGGGGAGAGCGCCGGACTCATGCCGTCCCGCCCCCAATCGTGCACATGAGCGAACCAGAGCCTGCGGAGTGGGAGGCCGAACTCAGGCGGAACCGCGAGGAGAAAGACGACTTCTTCGCCGAACACCCGCAGTCGCCGATCCCGCCGGAGCACCGCGACGACTTCGACGGCCTCGACTACTTCGACCCGAACCCCGAGTTCCGTGTCGAGGCCGAGGTGACCGTCCACGACGACCCCGAACCGATCGAGATGGAGACCACCAACGGCCCGCCGGCGCGGTACCTCCGGGTCGCGACGTTCGCGTTCGAACTCCGGGGGGAGGACTGCGAGCTCCACGCCTACCGACAGGAGACCGGCGAGGACGACCCGCTGTTCGTCCCGTTCCGGGACAAGACCACGGGCCAGCAGAGCTACGCCGGGGGTCGGTACATGGAGTTCGAGCCCGAGGGCGAACTCGAAGACGGCGACACCGTCACGCTCGACTTCAACCTCGCGTACTCGCCGTTCTGTGCGTTCAGCGAGACGTTCGCCTGCCCGCTGCCGCCCGAGGAGAACTGGCTGGAGGTCGTCGTGCCGGCCGGCGAGAAGACACCCGACCTAGGGAACGACTAAGTCGACGACGGTCTCGCCGTCGACGACGAGGTTGTACGCCTCCTCGTCGTCGTTCCAGAGCGCGAGCGCGTTCTCCATCGAGAGCACGGCGCCGTAGGGCGCCTCCCCCAGCGCGCGATTCAGCTCCGTGTACTGTGTGAGCACCGCGTACTGCTCCACCTGCTCGGTGCCGTCGCCGATCTTGAAGACGGGGTTGGGGTCGCTGCCGTACTCCCGCTGCCGTTCGCCCTGGCGGCTCAGGTCGGGGCTGAGCTTCACCGTCAGCAGGTCGATCCGGTTGCTGACGTGGCGCTCCATCTCCGCGGCCTTCGCGTGCCGCTCCGGCGACGCCTGCACGTCGACGCGGCGCTTCCCGTCGGGCCGCAGCAGCGCGTACGCGAACTGCACCGACGTTTTCAGGAAGGTGCCGGGGTCGTCCCCCTCGTCACCGCCGTGGGTCCCGCGCTCGCCCTCGTCCAACTGGCGCTGCATCCGTGGTGCCTCGACGTCGGGGCGTACGTCGAACGACCAGCCCCGATCCGAGGGCGTCTCGTCGGGCCAGAGCCGGAGCGTCGGCGAGTAGACCGACGGGCCCGCCTCCGGGCGGGCGAGCGCGCGCTCGACCTCGCGCAGCCCGGTCGCCGTCTCCAGATCCGCGGGTGCCAGCGCGAGCATCGTGCCGTCGTCGGCGACCGAATCGAGGTAGCGCTCCGTAGTTACGACCGGATCTGCGAGCTCCGAGAGCACGTTACAGAACGAGAGGAGGTCGACCTCGCCGATCGACGCGGGGTCGAACGCCTCGGCCCTCTCGCGGTGGACCGTCGCGTGGACGTTCCGCGGTGTCTCCGCGAGCAGGTCCTCCAGTAGGTCCGCGGCGGGCGAGGGCTCCAGCGCGTGGTACTCGATCAGCGGTGGCTCCTCGTCGTCGGCGGCGTCGTGGAGGTAGTCGATCAGCGCCAGCGCGGGGCCGCCGACGCCCGCGCCCACGTCGAGCACCCGCAGCGTGCGCGGGAGGTCGCGGTTCTCCGCGAGGTCGTCGAGCACGTACCCCATCGCGGCGTAGTAGTCCGGCAGGTGGTAGATCGCGTACCCCAGCGCCGCGGTCTCGTCGTACTCGACGGGGTTGCCGTGGTAGTAGTCGGCCTTCAGCCGCCGGATCGCCGCCCGGAGTTCGTCGCCGGAGTCGCCGTCGGCCCAGTCGAGCCCGAACCGCTCGACGAGCCGGTCGACGACGACGCGCTCGTAGCGATCGGGGAGCGAGTCGGGCGACCAGCCCGGCGGATCGACGGGGGCGCCGCTCGCGGGGACGAACGTGCCGTCGGCCTGCTCGACGAGGTCGAGGTCGAACGCCGCCGCGCGGAGTTCCTGCCTGACGACCGCGGGATGGGGGGCGTCGTCGAAGTACTCCTGGATCTCGCCGGGGTCGATCGGCCGGACCTCCCGGAGGTAGTTCACGGTGTCCCGGAGGCGGTCGCGGTCGACGCTCATCGCTCCCCCTCCGGTTCGAGCCCGTCGGCGGTCGCGCCGGCCTCGGCGTAGAGGTCGGCGAACGCTTCGCCATCGGCGTCGGCGACCGTCCGCGCGGCGTCGGCGACGGCGTCGGCGCCGCCGAAGGCGTCCTGGATGTCGGCGTACACCCGCGCGTCCCCCCCGGTGACGGTCGCCGCGATGTCGGCCAGCCCCGCGGAGACGGGCGTGTGGAACTCCTCGCGGACCTCCTCGCCCGCCAGGGCCCACGCGAGCACGGCGGCGTGGCTCTTGGCCTGGACGGTGGTCATGGCGTCGTCGTGCTCCTCGGGCGTGGTCTCGAACAGGTCGTTGCCGGCGTCCCGAAGCGCGTCCAGCAGCGGTTCGAGCGTCGGTCCGACGGCGTCCTCGACGACGGCGACGTTGCCCGGCGCCCGCTCGGGGGCGAACAGCGGGTGGAGGCTCGCGCGCTCGCGGTCGGGCAGGTGCTCGCCCATGGCGTCGACAGGGCCGGCCATCACGCCCGAGAGGTCGAGCATCGCCGACCCGGCGTGGGGCGCCCAGTTGGCCACGGCGTCCTCGACGGCCGGGATCGGGACCGCGAGACAGACGGTCTCGAACGAGCGATCTCCTTCGGGACCGCCGTCGTCGATCGGGACGGCCTCGGCGTCGTCGAACGCGGCGGCGGCGTCCGCGGCGACTGCGGCGTCGGTGTCGGCGAAGGCGAGGTCGAACGCCGACGGGGCGTCGGCGAGCGTCTCGGCCAGCCAGCGGCCCATCGCGCCGACGCCGACGATACAGAGCGTCATTACCGGATCGAGGGCGTCGTCGGGTGAAAAGGGGCCGGTTCTCGCTACAGTTCGAGCCGCTCGGGGTAGTCGGTGAAGTTCTCGTAGCCGTCCTCGGTCACGACCGCGATGTCCTCGATCCGGACGCCGCCGTGGTCCGGGTCGTAGAGCCCGGGCTCGATCGTCACGATCTGGCCGGCTTCCAGCTCCTCCCCCCGGGGCGAGAGCGACGGCGCCTCGTGCACGTCGAGGCCGATGCCGTGGCCCGTGCTGTGGATGAACCCCGTCTCTGTCGAGGGATCCTCCCGGAGCGTCGGGTAGCCGGCGTCCTCGTACACCTCGCAGGCGGCGGCGTGTACGTCGGCGCCGGTGGCGCCCGGTTCGAGCGCGTCGAAGGCCGCCTCCTTGGCCTCCTGGCTGAGCTCGTACCACTCCCGAACCGTCTCGCTGGCCTCGCCCTTGACGAACGTCCGGGTCATGTCGGAGTGGTAGCCCGTCGCCTTGCTCCGCGGGAAGATGTCGACGATGATGGGCTGGCCCGCTTCGAGGGGGCCACTCCCCCGATCGTGGGGGTCGGCGGCGTCGACGCCGCAGGCGACGATGGTCTCGTCCAGCGCGCAGCCGTGTTCCAGCAGCGTGACCTCGATCTCGGTCGCGACGCGCTCGCTCGTGAGCGGCTCGTCCTCGTAGTGGAGGGTGCCGTTGCGCACCTCCGCGGCGTCGAGCAGGTCCTCACAGGCCCGCATCGACGCCTCGTTCGCGACGGTGGCCTCCCGGACGTGCTCGATCTCCGCGTCGGTCTTCACCGCGCGGATGTCGTCGACGACGCCGTCGGAATCGACCGCGATCGCGACGCCCTCCTCGCGCAGGCCGTCGGCGGCGCCGACGGGGAACGTCTCGGGAACCGCGACCGCGTCGACGCCGTGGGCGTCGAGGAACGCGGCCTGCAGTTTCGCCCGGGCGACCCCGGACTCGTACTCCTCGCGGAGCGACTGGTAGTCGTAGTCCGAGGTGCGGTCGACGCCGCCGCGAGCCTCCCTCGAGGCGCGGCCGTACTCCAGCCCGGAGGTCAGGAGCGCGGTCTCCTCTGGCGTGTAGACGGTGAAGAAGGGATCGGGCGCGTCGAAGCCGGAGAGGTAGCGCTGCGTGGAATCGTCGCCGTCGGCGTACACCGCGTAGCCGTCGAGCCCCTCGTCGTCGAGGTACTCGTCGAGCGAACTGGTGTCGATGTCCATGGCCGGAACGGCGGCCGGCGAGGGCAAAGGCGTTGTCGTCGCGGTCAGTCTCGTGGCGTGTCAGCCCGCCCGCTCACCAGGTGCCGTGGAACGTGTCGAACGAGAGCTCGTCGAGCGGCTTGTTGCCGATCGCGATCTCGTACTCGCCCGGCGTCAGCATCGGCTTGTGGAACTGCGGGCCGTCGTCGGTCGTGATCCGGGGACAGCCGGTGTTGACGAACGCGTCCATGTCGAAGTTCCGGAGGCGGTCCGGGGTGACCTCGTCCATCGTGATGAGGTAGGCGTTCTCGTTCTCGTCGACGATCCTCTCGGCCGTCTCCCAGCGCCCCTGCCCGATCTTGGTACAGAAGATGACGCCCCACTTCTCGGCGTCCATCGCGCGGTGGACGGCGCCGTAGCGCTGCTTCATGAACTTCTCCGTGTCGGCGACGGTGACGACGTTGTTCACCGGGTCGGCGATGACGACCTTCTTGTCGGGGTGTTCCATCGCGAGGCCGAGGGGGTGGAACTTCCCGCCGCCGACGTACAGCACCTGATCGGCGTCGATGTCCGCGGAGGCGTAGTTGCAGCCGAGCACCTGCCCCTCGTGGGTCAGGCGGTCGTCGCCCCTCCGAGTGTGGACCTCGTAGCCCTGCTCCTGGAGCCACTCCTTCATCTCCGGGAAGCGGTTCATGTGCTGGGCCGTGGTGACCAGCCCGACGTCGTCCTCGGGCAGTTCCTCCAGGGCCTCCTCCATCATCGGGAACACGTCGACGTTGGAGAACAGCGGGACGTAGATGATCTTCTCGGAGTTCTTCATCGGCGAGTGGCCGAAGTGGACGAACACGTCCGTCCGGCGCATCAGGAACGTGTCGAGGTCACAGGCGCCGTAGCAGGGCTGGCCCGACAGCATGAACGTCACGTCGTCGGGCGCCAGCTCCCGGAGGTCGTCGGCGACCGCGGGGCCGCGGCGCTTGAGCCCCTCGGGGAACTGCAGGCCCACCTTCTTGGCGTCCTTCTCCTCGATCTCCTCGATGATGCGATCCAGTTCGTAGTCCCACTCCCGGTCGTGTTTCAGGGACATCCCCGTGTTCCGAAGGTCCCCCTCGGTCGTGGCGTCGCCGCCGGCGTCCTGACTCATTACCGTTGCTACCCGGTCGGGACGGATAATCCCGGCGTTTCCGTCAGTCGCGTGCTGCCGCGGCGCATAGACGGTCCCGGCCGCGACCGGTACGGGCGGTCGCGGGACGGGCTACCGCTCGAACACCAGCGAGAGCAGCTTGCGCTCGGCGGTCGTCAGGTGCTCCGAGAGCGTCGGCTGACTGATCCCCAGCTCGTCGGCCAACGCCGCGCCGTCGGTCTCCCGGGGCCAGTCGTAGTAGCCCGCCTCGAAGGCGGCTTCGAGCACCTCGCGCTGGCGGTCGGTCAGCTGCTCGTCGAGCGCCTGCTCGAGTTCGCGCTGGCTGAAAAGCGGGGTGACCGCCTCGCGTTCCCGTTTCGCGAGCAGTTCGCCCCCGTACTCCGACTGGAACGCCGAGACGACTTCGCCCGCGTCGTACGACGCCGGGAGCTCCGCGACGATCTGGCCGTCGCCGTCGTCGCCGACGACCGACCGGGGGAGCGCGCCCAACTCCGCCAGTCCGACGGCGGGGCAGTCGCCGCCGACGAGGAACTCCATCAGCGCCCCGTCGTCGTAGCGCTCGATCACCGTCGCCGAGACCGACGGGTGATCGTGTGCCATCGCCTCTATCGCCGACGGCGAGGCGCCGGAAACGCTGTAGAACTCCGCGTACGTCCCGTCCCCGCGTGGGACCATCTCCTCCAGTTCGACCCTGCAAGAGGCGGTAGCGGAGGCCCCGACGAACGGATACTCGGGGTCGTCGAACCCGAACTCGAGTTCGACGACCGGCCCGGAGTCAGGTTTGGACGGTCGCAGCGACATACTCGCCAATACAGCGTACTCTGTAAAAACGTTCTCGCCGATACGGACGAACGTCCCCGCCGGGGCCCCTTCCACGGTAGCGGTCAGTTCGTGCCGGACCGCTCGACCCCGGCGAGGCCGGTACCGGTCGCGGCTGGGCAGGCCACGACCGAGCGGTGGTCGCTCCGGGAGAACCGGTCACGGTAGCACGTTGTCGCTCGGAGGTTGGTACCTCCATACTCCCGTAGCCAGGCTAGCCACCTCAACTAACAGCCTATGCTGTTAGGTACCACCCAGTCATTTATTCGAGAGAGAACCCAACGCCGGACATGGACGAATCTCGGCGCCGGTTCCTGGCCGCGGCCGGGGCCGGAATCGCGTCGCTCGCTGGCTGTACCGCGCCCCGGAACGGTCCCGCGTCCGGCGGGGAGCCGTTCGTCGACCTCTACGAGTCGGTCTCGCCCGCGGTCGTCCGGCTGCGCGTGTACGACTCCCTCGGCGTCCTCGCGGAGGGATCGGGATGGCTCTACGATGACGACGTGTTGGTCACCAACGACCACGTCGTCGCCGGCGCGGAGACGGTGCGCGCACAGTTCGCCAACGGCGACTGGGTGCGTGCCGAGGTGCTGGGGAGCGACCCCTACAGCGATCTCGCGGCGCTGTCGGTCGACCCGCCGAACGGCGCCGCCGGGCTCCCGCTGCTCGACGAACAGCCGGCGGTCGGTACCCGCGTCGCCGCCGTCGGCGCGCCGCTGGGGCTGGAGGGATCGCTCACCTCCGGGGTCGTTTCGGGGGTGAACCGTACCATCTCCTCGGTCCGGAACTTCACCATCTCCGGCGCGGTCCAGACCGACGCCGCGGTCAATCCCGGCAACAGCGGCGGCCCGCTGCTCACGCTCGACGGCGAGGTGGCGGGGGTGATCACGCAGGCCGGCGCCGAGAACATCGGCTTCGCGATCAGCCCCGCGCTGACCGAGCGCGTGATCCCGGCTCTGGTCGAGACGGGGACGTTCGAGCACTCCTACCTCGGCGTGCGCATCCTCCCGGTGACACCGCTGCTCGCGGAAGCGAACGGTCTCGAGTCGGCACGCGGCGTCTACGTCGCGGCGGTTCCGACCGGCAGCCCCGCTGACGGCGTGCTGCAGGGCGGCACCGAGTCGGTGACCGTCGAGGGCTCGCCCCAGCCCACGGGCGGCGACGTGATCGTCGCACTCGACGGCCGGCGGGTCGACACTACCGGTCAGCTCGGCACGTATCTCGCACTCGAGACCAGCCCCGGCGACACCGTTTCGGTGACGGTGATCCGGGACGGCGAGCGCCGGACCGTCGACGTGACCCTGGGAACACGCCCCGACCCCCGGTAGCCGCTCACTCCTCCATCCGGTCGACGAGGTCCTCGAACTGCCGTCTCCGCCCCTCGACCGCCTCCTCGCGCAGCGCCGCCTCCTCCTCGGTCGGGCACTCGAGGTCGGGTACTTCCGTCGGCGTCCCCTCCTCGTCGAGCGCGACGAAGGTGAAGAAGGAGGCCGTCGTCTTGCGCTCCTCGCCCTCGCGGGGGTCCTCGGCGCGCACGTCGACCTTCACGTCGACGCTCGTGCGGCCGGTGTTGAACACGTACGCCTGCACCACCGCGACCTCGCCGAGGTCGATGGGCGAGATGAAGTCGACGTGGTCCATCGACGCCGTCACCACCTGCGTGTTCGAGAAGCGCATCCCCGCGATGGCGCCGGCGATGTCCATCCAGTGGAGGACGGCGCCTCCCAACGCCCGCCCGAGGTTGTTGGTGTCGTTCGGCAGGAGGAGCTCGGTCATCTCGGTGTAGGACTCCGCGAGCGTTCCCGTCTCGGTCATACGACACGCTCGGACGGGTGACCACTCAAAGCCGCCGGTCGGGTCCCGGACGAGGACCCTGGCCGTGGCCGCGCGCTAGTCGCCGTCCTCGACGCCGTCGACGCCGAGTTCCTCGGCGCTCCGGCCCGCGGCGTCGAGGACGTCGTCGGCCACCTCGATCGGGCAGTCCGTCCGGACCGCGATGGCGACGGCGTCGCTGGGCCGGGCGTCGAAGGTGAGGGGTTCCGGCTCGCCCGCCTCGTAGCGCTGGGCGTCGATCTTGGCGTAGAACGTCCCCTCCCGCAGGTCGTCGATACGCACGCGGTCGAAGGCGCCGCCGAACTCCGCCACCATCCGGACGAACAGGTCGTGGGTCAGCGGTCGATCGAACGAATCGCCGTTCAGGCCCCGCCGGATCGCGTCGGCCTGGTCGTCGGTGACGAAGACCGGGAGGTACTCGCCCCTGGCGCGCAGGAGTGCGGCCGGCACCTCCTCGCCCGACGGCGTGTCACCCGTCGCGATTCCTGTGAGTTCGGCGACGTGACTCATACTGGGTGGATTCGTTCGAACCGGCAAATAGCTGTCGCGGGGCCGAACGTTCATGCCGCCGGCCCGCCAACCCCCGACGATGGACTGTCGAGTCGTTCTGGAGGCTGCGGTCCCCGTCTACGACGTGGCGACGCCGGAGGCGGCCGTCGGCGCGGCGATCTCGAAGGTCGGAAGCTCGCTCAACCCGGAACTCTCCCACGTCGACATCGAGCCGCGGAGCCGCCGATCGCCCCGCGGCGCCGAGCTCCCGCCGGCGACCGTCGCCGCGGGCGAGGGGCTGGTCGCGCTCGAGCTCGCGATGACGGTGTACGACGTCGAGGGGGCCGACCACGCCGTCACGATCGCGCGCTCGGAGATCGGCCACCGGCTGGAGGGGATCCCGCTGGAACGCGTCTCCTGTACGCCCGTCGATGACGACGAGGGGGAGTCCGCGGAGCCAGAGCCGGCGGCTGACGAGGATGGCGATGACGCCGACGACGAGGCGACACTGCTGCCGGAGTTCGAGGAGATGGTCGAACGGCATCGGGAGTAACCGACCGCGGCGCGCACCCCGTCGCGGCCTCCGTGCCGCGACGCCGGTGCGTGATGCCGCGGTCGTGTGTAACCGTATCGTGGCGCGCACCCCGTCGCGGCCCCCGTGCCGCGACGCCGGTGCGTGATGCCGCGGTCGTGTGTAACCGTATCGTGGCGAGTCCCCCGTCGCGGCCTCCGTGCCGCGACGCCGGTGCGTGATGCCGCGGTCGTGTGAGCGAAGCCGTCGCTCGGGAACTGGTCGGTCGAGGCGGGACGCGTCTGCAGATCAGTCGGCTGTCGGCGTGACCGGCTCCTCGGTGTCGATGGAGTCGGTCAGGCCGTTAACGAGTTCGAAGACGGCGCGTTTGTGGTCGGTTTTCGAGCGGTGGATCGAGGTCGGCTGCACCCCGAACTCCCGGTAGTCGGTTAGGTCGAGTTCCGGCGTCTCCGCGTCCTCGTACTCGGCTCGGACTTCCGAGAGAAGGCCGTGGAGGTGAATGAGCTCCTGCTTCTTCATGTCCGTGCACAACTACCGGCTGGAGGGTTATAGGGTTACTTTGTGTATTGTTAACAAGGAATGGCTACAGAACGCCTGGATTCGCCGAAATCGCGGGAATTGCTAAATTCGGCGACACGACCCCCCGTCACCGTCGGCGCCGCCGAGGCGACGTCGATGCCCTCCTGCGAGTCACGACGGGTCGCGGCTGCTCGACGAGGTGTTCCAGTCGTTTCAAGTCGGTGCACCCGGAGCAACGCGTATGGAGCCCACCGATGCAGCGGCCTTGATCGAACGGGCCCGCGAGGCCCTCGACGCCGCCTACGTCCCCTACTCGGAGTACCGCGTCGGCGCCGCCGTGCTGACCGCCGACAGCGAGGTGTTCACCGGCTGCAACGTCGAGAACGCCAACTACAGCAACGCGCTCCACGCCGAGGAGGTCGCCGTCGGGAGCGCGGTCCGGGCGGGCCACCGTTCGATCGCGGCGGTCGCTGTCACCTCCGGCGAACGCGACGGCGTCACGCCCTGCGGCATGTGCCGGCAGACGCTCGCGGAGTTCGGCGACGACGACGTGCCGGTGTACTGCGACACCGGCGACGGCGAGTACAACGAGTACACGCTCGGCGAACTGATCCCCGACACGATCACGCCGGGGACGCTGGGCATCGACCCCGACGACGCGTAACCGGGGAGCGCGACAGCCCTTTGCCCCCCGGGGCCGTACGGTCGTCCATGTACGTCCGCGACGCTCGGAACCGGGACGAGGCGTGGTTACTCGACCGGATCGAGGAGATGGGGCTCGACAGCGTGGCCTTCCGCTCGCGGGACTACGTGATCGCGGTCGACGAGAGCACGAATGAGCGCGCCGGCTTCGGCCGCTACCGCATCCACAAGACCGACGAGGGCGAGGTCTGCGAACTCACGGGGATCGGCGTCGTCGACGGCTGGCGCGGCCAGGGCGTCGGCGCCCATGTGGTCGAGCGACTGATCGACCTCGCGGCCGACGAGGAGTTCGAGACGGTGTACTCCATCACCGACAGCGACGACTACCTCCGGCAGTTCGGCTTCGAGTCGGTCGATCCCGACGAGCGGCCGCCGGTGATCGCGGACCGACTCGAACAGAAACGCAGGACCGTCGGCGAGGACGTGGTCGTCGTCGCCGTCGACACCGACGCCTTCGAGATGCCCGCGGCGCTCCGCCAGCGGTTCAAGGAGGCCGAGAAGGGGGGGACCGGGAGCACCGAACCCGAGGAGACCGCGGAGGACTTCGGCATCGACGCCGACGAGGCGACCTACAAGTACGACACCGGGAACTGACAGAAAGCCTATCCCGGCGGCAGGTAACCTGCGAACGTGTCCCCGAAACGCTACCTCGGTCCCCTCCGGGCCGTCCTGTCGGTCGTCGGCGTCCTGATCCTCTGCTACGGCGTCTACTTCGGCGCGACGCTGCCCGAACCGCCGCCGAACAGCGACGGCGTCCCGACGGGGTTCGCCGTCATCTACGTCCTGCTCGTCCAGTCCGCCGGCGCACTCCTCGCACAGGTCGGCTACGCGCTCCCGGCCGGGACCGGTCGGTTCCGGTTCGGCCCGCTCGCCGACAGCCCGGCGGTCGTTCGTGCGGCCGCGGCGACGGCGCTGTTCGTCACCGCAGTCGCCCTAGTGACGGCGTTCGGGTGGGTGCTCCCCGAATCTGTCCCGCGGGTCGTCAGCGGGACGCACGCCTTCCTCTGGTTCGCTGCCGTCGCCGGGTCGGCCGTCGGGGTCGTTCTCACCGCGGTGCTCGCCGTCGGGACGGCACTCTGGCGGCTCGTGCAGGGCGAACCGGTCCTCGACGGCGCCGTGGACGGCTAGGCCGCTCCGAAACCGACAAGCGCCGCGGCCGACCATCCCCGGTATGAACCCGCTCGACCGCTACGAGCGCCTCGTCGACGACGCCGGGGCGTTCCGCGACGCCTGCGACCGACGGCTCCCCTCGGTGGTTCGGGTGAACGAACTCCGGGCCACGCCCGAGCGCACCCGTCGCGCGCTCGACGAGGCGGGCGTCACCTACGAGCCGGTGGACTGGAACGACCGGCTGCTCCGGCTCCCCGACGGCTCACCCGGCACGACGTGGCCCTACGTCCACGGCTGGCTCCACGGCCAGGAGGAGGTCTCCGCGCTGCCGGCGCTCGCGCTCGACCCCGATCCGGGCGACCGGGTCTGGGACGCCTGCGCCGCGCCGGGGAGCAAGACCTGCCACCTCGCGGATCTGATGGAGGACTCCGGCGTGCTGATCGGGAACGACAACAACCTCGGCCGGCTCTCGGCGCTCCGGCACAACGCCGAGCGACTCGGCGTGAGCAACCTGGTCGTGACCAACGAGGACGCCCGGAACTTCTCGCTCGACTCGCTGGGGATCGACGCCCTCGACGGGGCCGTCGCCGACGTGCCCTGCTCGTGTGAGGGGACCTGCCGGAAGAACCCCGACGTGCTGGAGAAGTGGTCGATGGGGCACGTCGAGAGCCTCGTCGGGATTCAGAAGGGGATCCTGCGCCGCGCGGTCGACCTCACTCGGCCGGGCGGCGAGGTGGTCTACTCCACCTGCACGTTCGCGCCCGAGGAGAACGAGGCGGTCGTCGACCACGTGCTCGCCGGGACCGACGCCGAGATGGTCGCGTGGGACGCGCCGCTCGACACGTCGCCGGGGATCACCGAGTGGGAGGACCAGCAGTTCGACGAGTCGCTGGCGAAGGCTCACCGCGTCTACCCCCACCAGAACGACACCGGCGGCTTCTTCGTCGCGAAACTCCGGGTCGGCGGCGCCGACGCCGCGACGGAGGTGGGCGAATGAGCGAGAACGATCTCGCCCAGAACGACGGCCAGCGGTTCGACCGCCTGCCCGCGACCCCCGCCGACCGCGAGGTCGAGGGCCGTGCCTCCCGCGAGGAGGTCGTCGACTGGTGGCAGGACCGCTTCGCTGTCCCGCCGGAAACCTTCGAGGACGTGACGTTCTGGGAGAAAGGGTCGGGGAAGATCTGGGCGTTCAGCGCCGACCTCCCCTCCCCCGTGCGAGTCGAGGGGCTGGGGATCACCCTCCTCCGGACTCGCCAGGAGCACTGGAAACCCACCACGACCGGCGTGAAGCGCTTCGGCCGCGACGCGACCGAGAACGTGATCGACCTCGAACCCGGCGAGGCCGCGGCGTTCGCGACGGGCCACGACCAGCAGCTCGACCGCTGGGACGGCGACTGGGGCTACCTGATCGCCGCCCACGAACTCGCGGGCGAGCGCGAGCCGATCGGCGTCGGGCTCTACCTCCACGGCGAACTCCGATCGCGGGTGCCGAAGGGCTACCAGGAAGACCTCGCAGTCCTGGAGTAGCTACTTCTCCCGTACGGTTCCACCGCTGAGCCCCTCCCACTCGACGCGGTAGCCCATCGCCGACAGCGCCGTGGAGGCGTCGGTGAGGCCGTACGTCGCCAACGCCTCCTCCGCCTCGGCCAGAGCCATCCCGGCGTCGATCCCCTCGCTCGCCTCCTCGAGGACTGCGGGCCGGACGAGCGTCCGCCCGACCAGGCGGTGCTCCGGGAACGACTTCCCCTCGACGGCGTCGACGCTCACGCCGTACTCCGCGGCCAGTTCTCCCAACCCAACAGCGTCGGCGTCCGGGACGATCGCCCCCGGGAGGGAGTCCGCGGCGTCGGCCACCAGCTCGTCCTCGAACTCCCGGAGGGCGTCCACCACGTCCTTCACCCGGACCGAGCCCGAGTAGGGGATCGCACGGTGGTCGTGGGCCTCGATCGCCTCGCTGGCGGCCAGGGACTCGTCGACGGCGACCAGGAGCTCCACGTCCTCGACCGTCTCCAGCTGCGAGAGCTTCTTCTCGACGTACTCGGGGGTCCAGAACCCCATGATCTCGAAGTAGACGCGGAAGCGGTCGGCGACTGGTTCCGCCTCGGCGCCGGCGGGCGCGTAGTCGAACGCGAAGTCCGGGATCATCACGCGGGGCCCCGTCTCAAGCGGCTCGGGCTCGCGCACGAGATCCCAATCCGTGTCGAGACTCTCGAAGGTGGCCGCGAACTCCGCCTCCACCGCGGAGTCGTAGGTCGGCTCCGCGACCGGTTCGACGCCCGGCACCGACACGTCGGCGTCGGTCAGCGTCATCGTCCGCTCGCGGCCGCGGTCGTCGATGGTGGCCGAGAGCCGCCAGTCGTCGGTCTTCGCGACCGAGCGCAGCAGCCGGGCGAAGGCGGTGCCGTAGCGCCGGGTGGCGCGGAACAGCGAGTCCGGCCCGGTGACAACCAACTCCCGCCCCTCGTCGGTCTGCCGGACCTCGTACATCAGTCCGAGCCGTTTGACCGCGCGCACGAGGTCGGCGGGCTCCGAGGAGCGGACCCGGACCTCGGTCGCGTCGAACAGCGCGGTCTGGGCCAGCGAGAGGTCGTACTGCTCGAGCAGCGTCTCGGGGTCCCAGCGCGGCTCGAACGACGCGAGGATCCGGTTCTCCTCGCGGTCGGCGTACAGCGACTGCTCGACGGTGGCGGCGTCGACGCCCAGTCGATCGGCGGCCGCCGAGAGCGCTTCGGCGCGCTCGGGCTCGCTGGCGACGCCGACCGACTCGGCGCTCTCGAAGGCGACCCGGCGGGTTCGACGTGGGGGGACCTCGGCGCGGGTCTCGAACGTCGCGTCGCGCTCCAGCAGCGCCGCCAGCCCGCGGACCAGTTTGAACGAGTCGGCCCCGCGTTCGGCCGCCTCGAGTGCCTCCCGGAGCCGCGCTCGGCGTTCGCCGACGTGGCCCTGGAACGTTCCGAGCAGGCTCGCTGCCAGCGCGCGGTCGCCCGCGTCGGTGAACTGGGGGTAGTAGCCCCCACCCGCTCGCGACACCCGGAGGTGGTCCTTCCGCAGCACGGGCGGAGTTGGCGTCGCGGGCCTAAAACGCCGCCGGAGCGATTCGTCCCGGCGTTCAAGTACGAGGACGGGACCAACCCCATCGTCCGCTGAGTATGGCCGCGGGGCGGCCGAGGCGGGAGCGTGGTTCGAGAGACGCAAAGCGTCTCTCGTCATCACGAAAATCTTCGATTTTCGAACGACGGCGAACCCCCCGCGGAGCGACATCGCCGCCTGTTCGCACGAACACGGCCGACAGTGGCTTAGGGGAACGCTGATTGTCTCCCCCGCCACAGGTCTGCCCGTGCAGCGACGCCAGTTCCTCGCGCTGGGCGCGGTCGGGCTCGCCGGCTGTGTGAGCGCCAGCGACGGCTCCGGGCCGCGGAACCCGCCGACGACGCCCGAGGGTGGCGGGCCGATCGAGGACACGCGCAGCCTCCGGATCGTCGACGGGGTGCCGCGCGAGGGCGAGGACGGGGCGCTCGTGCTCGCGATCACCGTCGAGAACACCGCCGAGGGCACGCGCAGCGATACGCTCGTCGCGAGAGCGACCGTCGAGACCGACGACGGGAGCGCCGAGTACGAGACCAGCCGGAAGGTCTCCCTCGACGCCGGCAGCGAGGCCGAGGTCGAACTCGTCTTCGACGTTGCCTACGAGGCGTGGGCGGGCGGCGGCGGGCTCTCCTACGGCTGGGAGGGCCAGCTCTAGCGGCGGCGCTCGGCGACGCGCTCCTCGGCCGTCTCCTCGCTGACGACCTCGTAGAGCAGCGCCCCTGGCCCGTCCTCGGTCGGTCGGAGGATCCGCCCCAGGCGCTGGGTGAACTCCCGCTCGCTCCCCGAGCCGGCGAGGAGGACCGCGACGTTCGCGTCCGGCACGTCGACGCCCTCGTCGAGCACGTTCGCGGTGACGACGCGGGAGTACTCACCGGAGCGGAAGCGGTCGAGGACCTCCCGGCGCTCGGCGGCGCCGGTCTCGTTGGTGATCGCCGGGAGGAGATAGCGCTCGGAGAGCCGGTACACCAGGTCCGTGCTCGCAGTAAAGACGATCACCCGGTCGTCGCGGTGGCGGTCCAGCAGCCGGCCGAGTTCGTCGACCTTCCGGTCCGCCTCGCGGACGATCCGCCGCGCGCGCTGCTTGGCCAGCAGCGCCTCGCGCGCTTCGGGATCGCGGCCCGACCGCTTCACGAGCTCCCGGTAGTCGCTCCCGCGGTTCATCGAGATCCCGGAGCGTTTGAGGTAGTCGACGAACGTCTCCTGGGCTTCCTCGTAGGCCTCGCGTTCCCCGGAAGTCAGATCGACCTCGATCCGGCGGATCTCGTACTCGGCGAGGTGGTCGCCCGCGAGGTCGTCGGGGTCGAGGCTGTAGGCTCGCGGGCCGATGAGGTCGACGATCGCCTCGTGGGCGCCGTCGGGGCGCTCGAACGTCGCGGTCAGGCCGAGGCGGGCGGGCGCCGCGAGCAGCCGCGCGATCCCGCGGTACCCCTCGCCGCCGAGGTGGTGGACTTCGTCGAAGACGACGAAGCCGAACGCCCCGCCCACGTCGTCGGCTTTCAGGTACGCCGAGTCGTACGTGGAGACGGTGATCGCCTCCCGGCGCTGCTTGCCGCCGCCGAACTGCCCGATCGGCACGTCGAACTCCGCCTCGAGTTCGCGGCGCCACTGTTCCAGCAGGTCGATCGTCGGCACGACCACCAGCGTCGGGACGCCGAGTTCCGCCATCGCGGCGATGGCGAGCACGGTCTTTCCCGCGCCGGTGGGGAGTTCGACGACGCCGCGGTCGCCGGCGTCGTGCCACGCGGTCAGTGCGTCCTGCTGGTACTCCCGGAGTTGGTACCGCGTCGACAGCGAGAGCGGTTCGGTGTCGAGCACGCGGTCGCGGTACGCGACGCCGCGGTCGTCGAGCGCCGCCCGGAGGTCGGCGTAGCGGTACGCGGGGGCGCGGTACCCGCCGCTTCGCTCGTCACGTTCGAGGGACTCGCAGTCGGCGGCGAGTTCGGCGAGCGTCGAGGCGCCCTCGTCGCCGTCGCTCACGATCCTGACCGTCCCGTCATCGAACCGGAGCGTGAGCGTCACACCCGGCGTTGGCCGCCGTGGCGCTTGTGGATTTCGGGGTCGCTTCGAACGGTTTACCCGCTCGGCACCGGTACGCCGGGTATGAGCGACGATCCCGAGCGGGCGGTCGAGGCGTTCCTCGACGCCGCCGACACCGTCTACGGCGAGTACGAACAGGGCTACATGAACGCCGACGTGGCGCTCTCGCAGTTGGAGACGCGGATCGAGACGTTGCGCGAGTCAGTCGAGGAGTAGCGCTACTCGCTGATCAGGCCGCGTACGTACTCCACGTTCTCCGCGAACGCCCCGTCGGTCCGATCCCGCGGGCGGTCGAGGTCAACGTCGACGATCTCCTGGACGTGCCCGGGGCCGGCGCCCATCACGACGATCCGGTCGGCCAGCGTCACCGCCTCGTCGACGTCGTGGGTGACGAACAGCACGGTCTTCCCCGTCTCCTCCCAGACCGACAGCAGTTCCTCGTGGAGCATCGAGCGCGTCTGTGCGTCCACGCTGCCGAAGGGCTCGTCCATCAGCAGGATCTCGGGGTCGACCGCGAGCGCCCGGGCGATGCCGACGCGCTGTTTCATCCCGCCCGAGAGCTCCGTGGGGTAGGCCTCGTCGAACGCCTCGAGCCCCACGAGGTCGAGCATCGCGTCGACGCGCTCCTCGCGCGCCTCGGCGTCGATGGCCTGTTGCTCGAGCCCGAACGCGACGTTCCCGCGGACGGTCCGCCACGGGAACAGGTGGTACTCCTGGAAGACGATGCCGAGGTCCGGCGACGGTTCGGTCACCGGCGCGCCGGACAGGCGGACCTGGCCGCTGGTGGCTGACTCCAGCCCGCCGATGATCCGGAACAGCGTGGTCTTCCCACAGCCGGAGGGGCCGACGACGCAGACGAACTCGCCGTCGTCGACCGCGAACTCCACGTCCTCGAGCGCCTGTACCCCGCCGTCGTCGCGGTCGTACAGCTTCGAGACGCCGTCGACGACGACGCGCCGATCGTCCTCACTCATTGCCACGCCAACACCCGGTTCTGGACCGCGCCGACGCCGGTGTCGAGCACGAGGTACACGAGGCTCATCAGCAGGATGTACGCCAGCACGGCGTCGACCGAGAGGTTCTGGGAGGCGGTGTAGAGCTCCCGGCCGACGCCG
Organism: Halolamina pelagica; assembly: GCF_900115675.1. Lineage (GTDB taxonomy): Archaea > Halobacteriota > Halobacteria > Halobacteriales > Haloferacaceae > Halolamina > Halolamina pelagica. The sequence goes on from NZ_FOXI01000004.1 coordinate 50,163, forward strand.
GGGACGCCCATGAGCTCGGCCGCGATGATGAGCATCCAGCACCGGCCGATCCCGGTCCGGATCCCCGTGATGATCTCCGGCAGCGCCGCCGGGAGTACGACCTTCCGGATCAGGCCGAGGTCGGTGTCGACGCCCAGCGACTTCGCCACGTCGAGGAACTCCTCGGAGACGCCGTCGACGCCGCCGTAGGCCGCGTAGTAGTTGATCCAGAACGCGCCCGCGGCGATGATGAAGGCGGCGCCGGCGTGGTTCAGTCCGATCCAGGCGATCGCGAACCCGATCAGCGCCAGCGGCGGCACCGGCCGGAGCACACGGACGAGGGGTGTCGCGAGGTCGTCGGCGAGGTCGCTGTAGGCCATCGTCACGCCGAGGGCGATCCCCAGGGTGGTGCCGACGACGGTTCCCGGGAGCCAGTGGGTGACACTCGCGACGAGGGCCGTCCCCATCGCGCCCGACCGGAGTTCGACGACGAACACATCGGCGACGGCCCGCGGCGAGGGGAGGACGTACGGCGGGTTGAACCGCGACGCGACCTCCCAGAGCAGGAGGAAGCCGAGGACGCCCAGCGCGCCCAGCAGGAGGCGTCGACGGTCGACGCCGCCGCCGACGTCGGTCCCGAAGTCGGTTTCGAGGCTCGTGCTCATTCCAGCCCGTCGTAGAGCGAGTAGTCGAAGATCTGGTCGATTCCCAGCTCCGCGTCCGTCTTGCCGAGATCGGCGGCGTACGACGCGAACACCTCGGTCCCGTCCTCGATGACGTGGGGATCGGTGACGAAGTTCGACAGCGGCGACTCCATCGCCTGCTTCGCGGCGGCGGGCGCGAGCGAGGACTCGCCGATGACGCTGCTCGCGTGCTCGGCTGCGGTGTCGCGGTTCGACCGGACGAACTCGGTCGCCCGCTGGTGCTCGCGGACGAACGCCGCCCCGGCGTCGCCGTCCCGAACGTCGTCGCTCATCAGCGTCACCGCCGCGGGCTGGCCGGGCATGAACTCGCCGGAGGTGGCGACGAACTCGTAGGGGAGTCCATCGTTCCGGATCTTCGTCGGTACCGGCTCCATGATCGACGTGCCGTCGACCTCGTCGTTCGCCAGACCCTGGAACACCGCGTTCGCACCTCCGAGTCCCGTGATTTCGACGTGATCGTTGCTAGCTGGGTCGATCCCGAGTTCGTCGGAGAGCCAGTAGCGCAGCAGGATGTCCGGCACCGAGCCCTCGGGGAACGTGCCGAACTCGAAGGGGCGGCCCTTCTCGTCGGCCCACTGCGCGAAGGAGTCCGCGGGGCTCTCGGGGTCCCACATCGCCGCGAACTCCTCGTGGCCGAGGATCCCCATCGGCTCCTGGATGTTGGCGGCGACGACCTGCGCGGCGATCCCGCGGTCGATCACGATCATCGCGGGCACGATGCCGAACATCGCCACGTCGATCTCGCCGGAGGCGTACGCCTGCACGATGTCGGGGCCGCTCGAGAACTCCTTGGCGTCGACGGGGACCGGCAGTTCGTCGAGGTACCCCTCCTCCTCCATCACGAAGTACTGCATGTCGGGGTAGATCGGCATGTACGCCACGGTCAGGTCGTCGGTGCCCCCGCCGCTGCCGCCGAGACAGCCGGCCAGCCCGAACGTCGCCGCCGCACCGGTCGCTTTCAGCGCGTCGCGCCGCGAGAAACTGCGGTATCGATCGCTCATTACGCCCGGTTGTCGCGCTCGGGTTAACTCCCCGCCGCCCTCGGCGAGAACCTCGCCGCGTCGACGACGGACCCGTTCGGCTGTACGCCCTCGTAGTCTCGCCTGCAGTGGCCCTCGCGCCGATCACTGCGGAATCCTGCCGTCGTGGAAACCGGACAGTGATGCCGATACCGCTGCCCGCCGGAGAGGAACCATTAACGCGCTCGCCGCCGACGCCGTGGGTATGCCCCAGTTCTCCGACCGCGTGGAGCGTATCAGCATCTCCGGGATCCGGGAAGTGTTCGAGGCCGCCGGCGAGGACGCCATCAACCTCGGCCTCGGCCAGCCGGATTTCCCGACGCCGGAGCACGCCCGCCAGGGCGCCGTCGACGCCGTCGAGGCCGGGAAGGCGGACGCCTACACCGGCAACAAGGGGATCCCGGAGCTCCGGGAGGCGATCGTCCGGAAGCACGAACGGGACCTCGGCCTCGACTACGACCCCGAGCAGGTCATCGCCACCGCCGGCGGGAGCGAGGCGCTCCACATCGCGCTGGAGGCCCACGTCGGCCCGGGCGACGAGGTGATCATCCCCGACCCGGGCTTCGTCGCCTACGACGCGCTGACGAAGCTGACCGGTGCGGAGCCGGTGCCGGTCCCGGTTCGCGACGACCTCACGATCGACCCCGCGGCCATCGAGGACGCGATCACCGAGGACACCGCGGCCTTCGTCGTCAACAGCCCCGGCAACCCGACCGGCGCGGTCTCGCCGCTCTCGGACGTGAAGGCGTTCGCCCGGATCGCCGAGGAACACGACCTGCTCTGTGTCTCCGACGAGGTGTACGGCCGCATCGTCTTCGACGGCGACCATCGCTCGCCCGCGGAGTTCGCGCCCGAGCAGACCGTCGTCGTCGACGCCTGCTCGAAGACGTACTCGATGACGGGCTGGCGGCTGGGCTGGGTCGCGGCCGCACCCGAGCGCGTCGAGCGCATGCTGCGCGTCCACCAGTACGTGCAGGCCTGCGCGTCGGCGCCGGCCCAGTACGCTGCCGAGGCCGCACTCTCCGGGCCACAGGCCGTGGTGACGGGGATGGTCGACACGTTCGAGGAGCGCCGGGATCTGGTCGTCGACGGGCTCCGAGATATCGGCCTCGACGTGCCCACGCCGGAGGGAGCGTTCTACGTGATGCCGGAAGTGCCCGAGGGGTTCGTCGACGAGTGCATCGACCGTGGCGTCGTCATCGTGCCGGGCGAGGCGTTCGGCGACGCCGGCGAGGGGTACGCCCGGCTCTCCTACGCGACGGCGACCGAGGAACTGGAGGAGGCGCTGTCGATCATGGAGGAGGCGTACGAGGCGGTTCGCTGACCTACTGATACATCCCGGTTCGGGACACCTGCGAGGACTTGTGCTGGTCGGCCTGCTGCATCTGCTTGGCCAGTTCCTTGCGGCGCTCCATGATCTGCTCCGCCTCCTCGAGCAGTCGCTCCGTCTCGACCTCGACCCCGGCGACGGGGTTGATTCCCTGGGTGATCAGCGCGTGGGCGCCCTGTGGGTCCGGGAACCGCGGGTCGGTGTCGACCATCAGCCCCACGGCGTCGACGCCCTCGTCGGCGGCCTCCGAGAGCAGCGCACCGGGCGGGCCGGAGATCATCCCGCTGTCGTCGGGCGGCGAGACCGAAGCCTCGTCGAGGCGGTCCTGGCCCTCGCCGACGCCGATCCCCTCGATCGAGGGGACCTCGTCGGCGCCCCGTTCGGCCGGGAGGCCGCCGAGGTAGATGGGCAGCACGTCGTGTTCGACGATCCACTCGGTGAGGCGCTCGGTGAACAGCGGCGCGTCCATCACGTGGACCGGTACGTCGCTGCGGAGCGCGATCAGCTCCTCGTCGTCGTCGACGTAGAGCCGGATGGGCGAGTTCACGTCCCGCTCGGACCCGTCGAACACCGTCACCGGTGGGATGCCCTCCCCGCTGACGCTGGCGAACTCCGTCATCTCCCGACTGTCGATCACGTGGTCGGTCGCGATCTTCCCGACCAGGCCGACGCCCGGCATCCCCTCGATCAGCGTCGCACCCGTCGGGTCGACCGAGTCGTCGGTCACGCGGATTTCGACCATGGCATAACTGTCGGCTGCCTCATGGAAGTGCGTTGTGGCGACGGGGACAGCGAAGTATTATTGTGCGCCGGTTCGTCGGCCGGGATATGAACGTGGATTCCCAAGAGATCACCGCGCTCGTGGGTCGGGAGGTCTACTCCAACAACGGGGTCTTCGTCGGCGAGGTCGAGGACGTCCGGCTCGACCTCGGCGCCGAGCAGGTCACGGGACTGGCGCTCGCGGATCTGAACACCGAACTGTTCCAGGGCAACATCGAACGCGGGAAGGGCGTGATGATCCCGTACCGCTGGGTCCGCGCGGTCGGCGACGTGATCCTGATCAACGACATCGTCGAGCGACTCAAGGGGCCCGAAGAGGCCGAAGAGCCGCTGGCGTAGTTCTCCTGTCGACTCGTCGACGCCGCGAGGTGGGTTCACCTTCGCGGCCGTTCGTCGCCGCGTAGTCGTTTCACGAGCCGTTTCCCGCCTCGCCTTCCACACCCATCGCCTCGAACAGCTTCCGGCGAACCGCCTCCTCGGCGAGGCTGAGCAGCGTATCACGGTTCTCCTCGCTCGTCTCGATGCCGCCGAAGACGCCGAGGGGAATCTCGACGCTCGCCTGCGTCGAGTGGCCCGCGGCCTCGCCGATGTCGCCGAAGGCGTCCTGCAGCACCTTCCCGATGTTGAGCCGGATGTCCTTCGAGCGCGCCGAGAGGTAGATGGTGTCCTCGGCGATGCCGAACACCGCGGTGGTGGTGATGCCTTCCAGGTTCAGCAGGTGGGAGGCCGCCTGCGTGAGCGCGTCGCGGTCGCGGATGAACCCCGCGTTGGAGACGAGGTGGCTGCCCTGCACGTCGCGGTTCTGGATCGCTTCGGCGAGCACGTCGAGCGTCTCCGGGGACATCGACGGCGACTCGACCTGCTCGAGCGTCTCGTGGTCGGCGAACGGGTAGAGGTAGGCGGCGGCGGTGAGGTCGGCGGGCGTGGTGTCCCGCTTGAAGTCGAGCGTCTCCGCCCGGATCCCGTAGAGGAGCGCGGTCGCCACCTCCTCGCTGGGGGAGATGTCGAACTCCTGCATGTACTTCGTCAGGATCGTCGACGTGGAGGAGACGTTCGGCCGCACGTCCACGAAGGAAGCGTCGACGTCCTCGTCGGGTTCGTAGTGGTCGATGAACACGTCGATGGGGACGTCGATGTCCAGTTCGCCGCTCTTCATGTGGTCGACCAGCGCCAGCGCGCCGTAGGAGGAGAGCGCGGGCGCCTCGTCGCGCTCGGTGAGTTCGATCCCGAGCAGGTTGACGAACGCGCGGTTCTCCTGGTGGCCGATGTCGCCGTCGTAGAGGATGTCGGCGTCGACGTCGTAGCTCTCGGCGATCGCCCGCAGCGCGACCGCGCTGGCGATCGAGTCCGGGTCCGGGCTGTGGTGGGTCAGGATCGCGAGGTCGCCGTCGGCGTTGCGCAGGATCTCCGCCAGCTGGCGCGCCTTGTACTCCATCTCGCCGGACTCCAGGGTCCGCAGCGCGGAGTCGGCGATGACCTCGGAGGGGTTGATCACCACGTCGGCGCCGAGTTCCCGGAGCTCGTCGCCGCTGACGGGGTCGGAGGCGCGAACGACGATGAACTGGTCCTCGTCCCGTTCCCGGATCGACTCGACGGCGGCCTTGTTCGCCTCCACGTCGGAGGCGAGGATCAACAGCACGTCCCGGTCGGCGACGGCGTCGACGACACCGGGGGTGGCGATGTCCTGCACGACCGCGTTGAGGTCCTGGTCCCGCAGTGCCTCGACGCGGTCCTCGTCCTTGTCGAGGATGAGGACGTCCTTCCCCTCCGCGTCGAGCGACTCGGCGACGGCGTGGCCCACGCTCCCGCAGCCGAGAATGGCGTACGACGACATCGAGGAGATGCTGACCCCGGTGCTCATGAGTTATCGGATTTTCCGCGGGACGACACTTAAGGCCCACCGTTCGGTTCGGCGCGAAAAGGAAACCCTCTTTATCGCGCCGCCGGGATGTGGTTGTGAGGGCCGGTAGCTCAGTTAGGGAGAGCGACGGACTCTTAATCCGTCGGTCGAGGGTTCAAATCCCTTCCGGCCCGCTTCTCGTGTTTCGAACGAACGTGGGAAACCGAGAGCGTCGCGGAAGGATTTGAACGACGGAACGAGCGACCAGCGGGAGCGACGTTCCGGTAGTTCACAATCCCTTCCGGCCCGTTTTCCGGCGAACGAAGTGAGCAGTGGAAACGCCGCGGAGGGATTTCTCCCAGCGAGCACGCGCGACCGTGGTTCAAACCCCTTCCGCCCCGGTCCGGGCACGAACCACCCTCCGTTCCCAGTCGGTGATATGTTGCACAACGTTAATGTCCTGTCTGAGCGACTGTTCAGGCGTTATGAGCACCGACGACGTGTTCGAACGACTCGACCGGGGACTCGACCGTGTTCGCGAGGAAATCAACGAGGGCATCGACGCCTCACAGGAGACCAGCGAGGAACTCCGTACGACCGTCGAGGAGTCGCTGGACGACCTCGACGACCGACTGGAGACGCTGCGGGACCAGACCAAGAAGCAACTCGACGCCGCCGTCGACGACTCGCAGGAGACGAGCGAGGAGGTCCGCCGGGAGGCGAACGACGCCATCGACGACCTCGAAGACGGGGTCGCGACGCTCCGGGAGCGGGTCGAACGGATGGGGGAGGAGGCCCGCCAGGACAGCGTCGAGGCGATAGATAACCTGCAGGCCGAACTCGACGACCTCCGGGACCGAGTGGACAAGTGATGGCCGTCGCCGGGAGCGATGGTGACGCCCCGGGAACGCGTCCTTTTTGGCCGCGTAGCGGGAACCGCCGGTAATGGCGAAAGTGAGCGTCGGCCTTCGCGGCTGGCGGTTCGACGAGGACGAGGTGTTCACCGAGGACGGGGAGTGGGCGCCGCTGGACGAGATGCCCGACGACGCCCGGAACCGGCTGTTGCGGCTGGGCCTGCTGATGGACCAGCCCTGCGACGCCTGCTACCTCGAGTACGGTGAGGAGGAGAAGCGACGCGCCAACCCCGCGGCCATCGTCTACGGCGAACCCGGCGACGAGGTGTTGCTCTGTGACGACCACGAGGCCGACTTCCTCTACTGGTTCCGCGAGGAGGGCGGCAGCGAGCTCGCCGGCGAGGAACGGTTCCGCGACGAGTTCCACGAGTGGTTCGTCGCCGGCAACCGCGCGCCGGAGGGGTACGGCCCCGACGAGCACGTCGAGGAGGCGCCGGGCGACATGCCGAACCTCCCGACGCCCGAGGAGGCCCAGCGCCGCCTCGAGCAGGCCGTCGACTTCGAGGAGAAGCGCTACGACCTCCGCGCGGCCGAGGGCGACGACGAGGAGGGGGACGACCTCGACGTGGCCGATCTCGATCTCGACACAGAGTACCCCAGCGGATGAGCGAGGACCGACCCGCCGACGCCGGTGCGACGGCGGCGAGCGACGCCGACGGGGCCGCCAACACTGACGGCACCGTCGACGCCGACGACGCCGCTTCCGACAGCACCGTCGACGACGCCACCCCCGATATCTCGGTCTGCATCGTCGACCCCCAGACCCCGGGCAACGTCGGCACCATCGCCCGAGCGATGAAGAACTTCGGCGTCGAGGACCTGCTGTTGATCGACCCGCCGGAGATCGAACCCGACGGCGAGGCCTACGGGTTCGCGGGTCACGCCCGCGAGGACGTGCTCCCCGGCGCCGAGGAGATCTCCTTCGACGAGCTCCGTGCGAACTACCACACCGTCGGCTTCACCGCGATCACGGGCGAGGACAGCCGCAAGCACGTCCGGTTCCCCTACAGCACGCCCGCGGACCTCGTCGAGGAGCTCCGGGGCGTCGACGCGCCCGTCGCGCTCGTGTTCGGACGCGAAGACAAGGGGCTCTCGAACGAGGAGCTGAGCCGGCTGGATCAGGTCGCCTCGATCCCCGCCGATCCCGACTACCCCGTGATGAACCTCGGGCAGGCGGCGACCGTGACGCTGTACGAACTCCGGACGCTCACGGTCGAGGACACCCAACTGCCCGACACCGAGCCCCACCGCGCCGACCCCGAGACGGTCGAGCGGTTCCACGACTACTGGGACGAGTTCCTGACCGCGATGGGGCACCGCGAGCACAAACACGAGAAGACCGAGCGGATGTTCCGCCGGCTCGTCGGCCGGGCTGACCCGACCGACCGCGAGGTCACGACGCTGCTCGGCGTGCTCCGGCGCGCGACCGATCAACTCGAGGAGCGGAAGGAACTCCTCGACGAACTGGGCGAGGAAGACGAACTGCGGCGCTGACTCTCGATCCCGCTCAGTCCGCGTAGTGGACCTCGACGCTTCCGTTCTCCGAGAGATCGCTGTGGACGACTTCTGCCGTGTCGCCGAGCCCCAACGCCGCCAGCGGGTCGTCGACGGTCGCTAACGCGAACCCGCAGGCCACGAGCAGGAAGCCGGCCGCGGTCGTGGCCGTCGGCGCGCGGCCGAGGACGGCCCACGCCGCCATCGCCGCCGTGACCGGTTCGAGGTAGGCCACGAGGTTCACCCGGACCGGCCCGACCCGGGAGAGCAGTTCGAAGTAGAGCAGGTAGCCCACCACGGCGGCGCCGAACACGAGGTAGAGGAACGGGAGGGCGGACGAACCGCTCGCGACGCCGGCGGGGAACGACTCCCCACGGACTACGGCGGCGCCGACGAGCAGTATCGACCCGAGCAGCATCGCCCAGCCCTGCATCGCCGCCGGCGGCAGCCCCGAGTCCAGCGCGCGCAGGCCGACCGAGCCGCTCGCGAACAGCGCGACCCCGACGAACACCAGCGCGACGCCCGACAACGGCACGTCGCCGCCGCCCGGATCCGCGATGACGACGACGCCGGCGAGCCCGAACAGCAGGCCGAGCCCGTCGACCACGTCGGGCGACTCGTCGGCCAGCAAAACGCCGGCAGCGACGGTCGTCAACACCGGCGAGAGGCTGACGATCACCGAGGAGATCGACCCCGAGATCGAGGCCGTGCCGAGGTACAGCAACCCGTGGTAGCCGGCGACGACGAAGGTGCCGACGACGCCGATCGCGAGCCACTCGGCGCGGTCCCGTGGTCGGAACCGCCCGGTCGCCGCGGCGACCGCCGAGATGACCGCGCCGGCCAGCAGGTAGCGCAGGCCGGCGAACCACAGCGGCGGCACCGACCCCAGCCCCATCTCGATGGCGACGAACGAGCCGCCCCAGATCCACGCGAGGGAAACGAACAACACTGCGGCCAGAAGTTGGCCGCGACTCCAGCGAATCGTACTCATTTCGTATTCAGAACGAATTGAGGGGCGTACTTATGCTTGTCTTCCCCGGTACGTCGATAGTTCGGAAGCAGTTCGGAAAACAAGGTCTCAGTTAGGCGAATCACTCAGTTTACCGCAATCCCTTTGGTCCGAGGTCCCGAACGACCGGTATGGACGAGCGCGACGTGCGCCTGCTGAAGGCGATCTCGGATCTCGGCACCGGGAGCCCCGAGCGACTGCACGAGGAGACCGACATCCCGGTCTCGACGATCCACTACCGGTTGAACAACCTCCGGGAGGACGGCGTGATCGAGAACGACCTCTACGACCTCGACCTCGACGAACTGGGGCTCGGCGTGACCGTGGTGATCGAGGTGCTCGCGGACTACAGCGGCTCCCACGAACAGCTCAGCGAGCGCCTGCTCGCCGTCGAGGGCGTGACGGAGGCGTACTTCACGATGGGCGAGACGGACTTCGTCGTCGTCGCCCGACTGCCCGACAGCGACGACGTGGAGCGGCTCATCCGGGCGTTCGAGGACATCGAGGAGGTCGACCGCACCGACTCGACGTTCGTGATCAAGTCGCTGCGGGACGGCCAACGACCGCTCGAGAGCTACTCGCTGGATTCGCTGGTCGGGATGCTCGCGGACGAGTAGAAAACCGAGCCTGCGCGGGCCGAATCAGGCCCGCTTCTGGATCTCCTCGCGCAGCACCTCGCTCACGAGGTCGCCGCCGGCCTGCCCCCGCAGCGCGCCCATGCACTCGCCCATGAGCCCGGAGAAGGCGCCCATCCCCTCCTCCTCGACCTGCTCGGCGTTCCGCTCGACGACCTCCTGTACCGCTTCGCGCACCTCGTCCTCGCCCACGCCGCCGACGCCCGCCTCCTCCATCGCGTCCTCGGGCGTGAGGTCGGGGTCCTCGGCGAGCGCCGTCAGCACGGGGTTGACGCCCTCCTTCGGGAGGTCGCCGTCCTCGACGAGCAGCAGCGTGTTCAGGAGCGCGTCCTCCCGGATCGACGCCACGTCGACGCCCTCGCGGCTGAGTTCCGTCAGCGTCGACTCCAGCGTCGAGGCGGCGAACGTGGGGTCGACGCCCGCCTCGACGGCCTCCTCGAACAGCACCATCCGGCGCCCGAAGGCGACCTGCTCGGCGAGCCCCTCGTCCAGCCCGAGTTCGTCGGCGTAGCGCTCGACGCGCTCCGTGAGGAGTTCGGGCGTCTCGACCTCGCTGGGGTCCGGTTCCACGGGCGGCACGTCGGTCTCGGGGTACATCCGCGCCGCGCCGGGCAGCGGCCGGAGGTAGCGCGTCGTCCCGTCGTCGTTGGCGCCGCGGGTCTCCTCGGGCACGCCCTCGATCGCGCTCCGGGCGCGGTCGGCGGCGGCTTCGATGGCCTGGTCGGCCACGTCGGCGCCCGCGGCGACGATGGCGACCGCGTCGTCCTCGCCGGCGTCGACGGCCTCGCGGAGCGATTCGACTTCGTCTTCGGTCACGCCGTAGGCCGGCAGTTCGTCGGTGTGGAAGATGCCGCCCGCGCCGGCGCGCTTGGCGTGGTCGGAGAGCTCGGTGCCGAGCCGACGGTCGGGCTGGATCTCCCGGCCGACGAGGCCGTCGAAGCCGTAGAGCGGGACGGCGGTGACTTTGCCGCCCGAATCGAGCGCGCCGCGGATCACGCCGGAGTCGGTGTCGGCGAACGCCTCGCTCACGTCGCTGACCTCGCCGACGGCGGCGCCGCGGGCGTCGAGTTCGTCGCGGATCTCGAGCAGTTCGACCTGCCGGTCGACCTCGTTGGCGACGATGTCGCGGATGTCGCCCAGCGCCTGCACGCCCTTGATCTCGACCCGGGCGCCCTCGGCGATCGAGACGTTCACGTCCTGCCGGATCGTGCCCAGTCCGCGCTTGACCGACCCCGTCGATCTGAGGAGCATCCCGATGTGCTCGGCGGCCTCGTAGGCCTGCTCGGGCGTACTGATGTCCGGGGCGGTGCCGATCTCGACCAGCGGGATCCCGAGCCGGTCCAGCGAGTAGCGCACCCCCTCCTCGGTCTCCTCGACGCGCTGGGCCGACTCCTCCTCGAGCATCACGTCGACGATGCCGACCGAGCCCTCGCTGGTCTCGATCTCGCCGTTCTGAGCCAGCAGCATCGAGCGCTGGAAGCCGGAGGTGTTCGAGCCGTCGATGACCAGCTTCCGCATCACGTGGGCCTGATCGACCACGTCGGCGTCGAGCAGGTCGGCGATGCTCATCGCGACCTCGAGGGCTTCCTCGTCGATGCGGGCGGGGGGCTCGTCGTCCTCCTCGACCAGGCAGGTGGTGTCGTAGGCGAGGTACTCGAACGTGCGGTCGACGCGGCTCTCCTCCATCGCCGCCTCGTCGAGTTCGCCGAGTTCGCTCCGGGTCGGGTGGAGCTCCCGGGTGATCGTGTGGGTCGCCTCCTCCGGCTCGCGGAGTTCGGTGGGCGACTCGCAGAACAGCTTCGTCTCGGTGTCCAGCTGTTGGTGGATCTCGAGGCCGGCCACGAGGCCGAGTTCCTCGTAGTCGCGGGCGTCGTCGCTCATACGTGGTTTGGGGGCCGGCGGGGGTAAAAAGGGTGTCAGTTGGGCGTGGGCCGGGCTACTCGGCGCGGAATCGGCGGGCACCGAAGCCGACGAGGACGAGGCCGAGCAGCGTGATGGGCGCAGCGGGGATGCCGGTTATCCAGCAGCCGTCCCCGTGAGCCGTGAGGGCTCTGTACGTCTCGTTCTCGTAGCTGACTGTGTAGGGGAGATCGAGGTCGTCGTCGACGGTGAGGTGGCCGTCGGTTTCGAGCGCTCGCAGGAACGCATCTTGCTGGCGCTCGGAGAGGGAGTCGAACGCGACAGGTTCGTACTCGGTGTCAGCAGGCTCGACCGACACCATCTCCGTCGAGCTACAGACGTACGCATCCCAGAGGAAGTAGCCGCCGACGGTAGCGAGGACGACGCCGACGGCGACGAGCAGCAGGGACCAGTGCGTTTTCACACTGTCCGCGGACTCTCGGTCGCCCTAAGTGCTTTCTGTCCGAAAGAGCGCCGGCGAAGCGAGTTTCGGTACCTCAGTCCTCGTCGCCGAGGATCCCGCGGTGGGTCATCTTCTCCGGATCGAGCACGTCCGCGGCCTCCTCCTCGGTCAGGTAGCCTTCAGCCACAGCCACTTCCTTCACCGACTTGCCCTCGGCCAGCGCCTTCTTGGCCACTTTCGACGCCTTGTCGTAGCCGATCGCGGGGTTGAGCGCCGTCGCCAGCGCCATCGAGCGCTCGACCTGGGCCTCGCAGTGCTCCTCGTTGGCCTCCAGTTTCGCGACGAACTTCTCGGCGAACGTCGTCGCGCTGTTGCTCAGCAGGTCCGCAGACTCGAGGAAGTTGTGCGCGATGACGGGCTTGTAGAGGTTCAGGTCGATCTGTCCCTCCGCGGCGCCCGCGGAGACGGCGGCGTCGTTGCCGACGACCTGCTTGTGGACCTGGTTCACCGCCTCGGCGACGACGGGGTTGATCTTGCCGGGCATGATGGAACTCCCGGGCTGGTTCTCGGGCTGCTCGATCTCGCCCAGGCCGTTCCGCGGCCCCGACGCCAGCAGGCGGAGGTCGTTGGCGACCTTGTTCAGGCTCCCGGCGATCACGCGCAGCGCGCCGTGGGCCTCGCTCATCGCGTCGTGGGCCGCCTGCGCCTCGAAGTGGTCGTCCGCTTCGCGGAACTCGAGGCCGGTCTCCTCGCTCATGTACTCGGCGGCAAGTTCGGGGAACTCGGGGTCGGTGTTGAGCCCCGTCCCGACCGCAGTGCCACCCAGCGCCAGTTCCGCGAGGCGCGGACGGACGCTCTCCAGTCGGTCGATCCCCTTCTCGACCTGCGTGCGGTAGCCGCCGAACTCCTGGCCGAGGCGGACGGGCGTGGCGTCCTGCAGGTGCGTGCGGCCGGTCTTGACGACGCCGTCGAACTCGCCCTCCTTCGCCGCGAGTTCGTCCCGAAGCGTCTCCAGCGCGGGGACGAGGTCCTTCTCGACGGCCTCCAGCGCGGCGACGTGCATCGCCGTCGGGATCACGTCGTTGGAGGACTGGCCGAAGTTCACGTCGTCGTTGGGGTGGACGACGCGATCGCCCACCTCGGCGCCCGCGATCTCGGCGGCGCGGTTGGCGATGACCTCGTTTGCGTTCATGTTCGAGGAGGTGCCCGAGCCGGTCTGGAACACGTCGACCGGGAACTGGTCGTCGTGCTCGCCGGCGATGACCTCGTCGGCGGCGGCGACGATGGCGTCGGCGGTCTCGGCGTCGAGGTGGCCCAGCTCGCGGTTGGCCTGCGCGGCGGCCTTCTTCACCACGCCGAGTGCGCGGACGAAGCGCCGCCCGAACACGGCGTCCGAGATCGGGAAGTTCTCGACCGCGCGCTGGGTCTGGGCGCCCCAGTAGGCGTCCGCGGGCACCTGCACTTCGCCGAGGCTGTCCTCCTCAGTTCGGTAGTCCTCGCTCATGCGCGTTGGATCGGCCGGTGCAGCGTAAAACCCTCCGGTCGGCGGCGACCGATGCCTTACTCCTCGTCGGTGTTCCGCTCCGCGTACTCCTCGGGCGTGTACGTCTCGATCTCAAGTGCGTGGACGCTGTCGGTCATCTCCTCGCCCACGGCGTCGTACACCATCTGGTGTTGTGCGACCAGCGTCTCGCCCTCGAACGCCGGCGAGACGACGACCGCGGCGAAGTGGGCGTCCTGGTGGTTCCGGTCGTGGTGCGCCCGGGGGAGGTCGACCGTCGCCTCCGCGTCGGGGATCTCGGCCTCGATGATGGCTTCGAGTTCGTCGGTCTCCATACTCCACTCCCGGGGTGCAACGGGGAAAAGCCGGTCGGTGGATGCAGACCGGCGGGGGCACGGAGGGTCACACTCAAGCCGGCGGCCCGTCCACCCGTGTCCGTGTCCGCCGCCGACCCCGCAGCCGCCGCGCGAGCGCACCTGCTCGATACGCACGCTGACACCCTCGACGCCGTGCTCGCCGCCGCCGACACGGTGGCGGCGGACTGGAACCCTCTCGACGACGGCCGGCCGGCGACCGCCGAGCGCGACCAACTGGTCGACGGGCTGCGTTCGGAACTCGCCGACGGTGGCGTGCTCGAGACGCTCCCCGAGACGCTCGTGTCGGCCGTCGACGCCGCGGGGTACGCGCTGCCAGCGACGCCGGTGCCCGCGCCGCCGTACGTCGTGCTCACCACCACGGGCCCGGTGCTGCGCGGGACAGTCGACGACGGCCGGCTCGTCGTCAGAATCGACTGTTTCGAGATCGTCCGACAGCCCGACGGCGTCGACGCCCCCGTCGCGTACGCCCACCGGGCGGCGTCGCCGGACGCGGCGCTGTCGGTCTCGTTCGTGGCGCCGGAGTAGGGGCCCCAGCCTACGTCCAGTCGTCCAGCCCGGTCTGGACCAGCGACTCCTCGATTCGCTCGAAGCCGCGCTCGACCTCGTCGGCGTCGACCTCCCACTCGTCGACGACGTACGCGCGGGCGGCGTCGATGTCGGGGTCAACGTCCAGATCCACATCGTACTCGTCGGTGACCGGCGGGTCGAAGAACAGCTCCCGGATCCGGTCGGCGTTCTCGACGTACACGTCGTCGGCCTCCATCACGCCCCAGATGTCGCCGTGCTCCTTCACCGCTTTCACGGCGGTCTTGGGGCCGTAGCCGCTGACGCCCTCGTTGAAGTCGGTGCCCATCAGCAGCGCCACGTCGACGAGCTGTTCGTAGGTGATCCCGTGCTCGTCGAGGGTCGCCTGCAGGTCCATCAGCTCCGGGTCTCCCTTCGAGGTGAGTTGGCGCAGCGTCCGCGGTGCGCCGAAAACCATCGTGTCGTAGTCCTCGCTGCCGGCGTAGTCCACGTCGCCCCGGGCGGCCATGTGGGCACACTGGGCCTCACCCTCCGCCGGCGCCTCGATGTACGGCACGTCCAATCGGTCCAACAGCCCGCGCGTGGTCTCGTGGATGGTGTCGGTCAGGCGCTGGGTCCGGGCGTCCAGCCGTGCGGCCTCGACGCCGTCGCCGGCCGCCGCGGCTTCCTTCCGGCGTTCCTCCGCCTTCTCGCGCTGTTCGCGCCGGCGCTCCACCTCGTCGCTCTTGAGGTCGGTGACGCCGCCGTCGAAGACGAGCACCGGCGTCACGTCGTGTTCGAAGAACTTCGGCAGCCCCTGTACGACGCCGACGAGGTTCGCGACCTCCTCGCCCGATCCGGTGGTGTACACCGAGTCGGCGGTGAACTTCACCGTCGTCGTGAGGTAGCGATAGAGCCAGTTGTGCGCGTCGACGGCGACGACGCTGCCGGCGAGCGAGTCGAAGGAGACCTCCTCGATCGCGGCCACGTCGCGGAGATCCGCGTTGCCCATGGGCCGCGTAGCCGACGAGCGGGCTTGAAGGTGGAGGTTCGGCGGTCAGGCCTCCGGGAGGTCGGCGGCGCCGTCGTCGCGGCTCGGTACCCCCACGAGTTCCGGCGCCCCGTCGCCCTCGTGGCGGTCGAGGAACGCGCGCTCGTCGTCGCTCAGGTCGCGGTCCTCGTCGGTGCGGAACGTGTCCAGCCCGCACTGGTAGGTCGCGGCGTCGCGCTGGCCGGGGCGTTCGAGCACCAGCTCCGCGAGCCCGGTCTCCCGGCCGGTGAACACGAACCCGGCCTTGTAGAGCGCGTGGTAGGCGAAGGGGTTGTTGACCGCGATCCGGCAGCGCCGGTACCCCCGGTCCGCGGCGCGCTCGGCGACGAACGCGGCGAGCCGGGCGCCGATCCCCTCCCCACGGCGGTCGTGGCGGGTGGTGATGTACCGGATCCACAGCACGCCCGGGTCGGTACGGTCCTCGTTGAACGCGGCGGCGGCGACCACGTCGCGCTCGAAGGGGTCGTCCTCGCTCCCCGGTTCGGGGCGCTCCACGTCAGCGTCGACGCGCGGCGGCGCTGCGCGTGGCCCCCCCGGGTCGCGGGCGACGGCTTTCCCCGTGTTGGACATGACGAACTTCCCCGCGTAGCTGAACTCCCGGAAGTCGAGCCGGAGCGTCGGCCCCGTCTCCGGCCAGCCCAGCAGCGCGAACTCCATGTCCGACCGAAACGGCTGGATCCTTATGAGCGTTCGCTCGTCCGAGGGTTGATTCCGTCGGGGCACCAAGCCCCCGCAATGACTGGCTGGCTGGGGCGGGGCGACGTGCAGTTCTTCGACCGTGTCGCACGGCTCTACGACGTGTTCATGCCGCCCTCGGGGACCGACTGGGCGACCGCGGCGTTCGACTTCGCGGATCGGCCGGTCGAGCGCGTGCTGGATCTCGCGGGCGGCACCGGTCGGGTCTCGGCGGCGCTCGCTCACGACTACGACCCCGTGGTCGCCGACGTATCCGCGGGGATGCTCACTCGAGCACACGACCGCGGGCTTCCGACCGTCCGCGCGGACGCGGGCCGCCTCCCGCTCCGTGACGACGCCGTCGACGCCGCGGTCGTCGTCGACGCCTACCACCACCTCCCCGACCGCGCGGCCGCGATCCGGGAGGCCGCACGGGTCGTCGCGCCGGGTGGCGTCGTGGTGATCCGGGACTTCGACCCCACCACGCTCCCGGGCCGGGGGATCGCGGCGAGCGAGGCGCTGTTCGGGATGGACTCGGAGTTCGTGGCCGCCGACGCCGCGGCGCAGGCCCTCACGCGGGCCGGACTACAGGCTCGCGTGCTCGACCGCGGCACCGTCTACACGGCCGTGGGCCGCGTCCCCCGGGCGGACTGATCGGAACTGGAGCGAAGGAGTCAGTACGGAGGAGGGGAAAGCCGGGCCCATGAGCGAGTCGTTCCTCTCGAAACGGGTCGACCGGTCGGCCGCGCCGCTTCTGGTCGGCGACGTGATCGCGATCGTCGCGGTGATCGCGATAGGTATGGAGTTCGGGCACAACACCCTCACCGGACCGATCGCGCTGGCCGAGACCGCCGCGCCCTTCCTCGTCGGCTGGGCCGTGGCGAGCGTCCCGATCGGCGCCTACTCCGCCGGCGCCGCCGAGTCGGCCAAGGCCGCGGTGCCGCTGGCGCTCCGCTCGTGGGTGCCGGCAGCGGTCGTCGGTGTGTTCCTGCGCGGACTGCTGCAGACCGACCTCGATCAGGGGCTGCTGGTCTTCCTCGCCGTGATGCTGGTCACCGGCGGCGTCGCGCTGGGCGGCTGGCGCTGGGTCGCGTTCAAGCTCCGGTAGCCGGCGACGCCGTTCCCCGGCTGGTTCGTCAGTGGCACTCCGCCGGTCGACGCGCCGCGACCAGCCGGACATAAGTTACAAGAATTCATTAAGGCGGTTCGGCAGAGGTCCCGAAAAGGTCACCTGTGGCCACGATTCGGGTTACCTCGACTACCGGAGTAACAATTAATACCGACGCTGCCAAAGGTTTCACCGGAGTATGACTGGCTACTACGACTACGTACTGGCCCTGATTCCGGCGGTGTTGATCGGAGTGACGGCAGCGCTCTCGCTCCTCGGGATCCCCTTGCGTGGGGCCCTGTTCCTCGGGGCGGGGGCGTCGACGGTCGTAGTCGGCCACGCGCTGTTCGTGCGGACCCCGGTGGCCGACGAGCGCCGGACGCCCGACGCGCCGGCCCGCTCGGAGCCGCCGGCGTCGAACGCGGACTGATCGACGCGGACGCTGTTTCTCGACCGGGGTCGGCAAGTACGCTTTAGACGGTCGCCGCCCACGGTTCGGGTATGACCGAGACGCTGTTCCTGCGCAGTGACGAACTCGACGGCCTCGCGACGCCGGCGGAGTTCGTCGACGCCGTCCGCGAGGGGTACCGCCAGCGCGGCGAGGGCGCCGCCGCCGAACCCCGCACCAAACTCGGCAGCGAGGAGCCCCCGGGGATGCTGACCACCTACGGTGCGGTATTGCCCGATACGGGGGCCATGGGTGGCTACATGTACAGCGCCGGCTTCGCCGAGCGCGACGCGTGGTTCGCGACGCCGCTGTTCGACGCCGAGTCCGGCGAGCCGCTGGCGCTGCTCGACGGCGCGTCGATGAACCCGTTCAAGACCGGCGCGACGGGCGCCGTCGGCGTCGACGCGCTCGCCCGTGCGGACGCCAGTAGCGTCGCCGTCATCGGTTCGGGTTCCCAGGCCCGGGGCCAACTCCGCTGTACGGCCGAGGTCCGCGACCTGGAGACGGTCTGGGTTTACTCCCCGACCAAGGAGTCCCGCGAGGAGTTCGCCGGGGGGATGAACGAACGCCTCGACGCCTCCGTCGCCGCCGTGGCCTCCCCCGCCGCCGCGATCGAGGACGCCGACGTGGTGATCACCGCGACCACCGCCTCCGAGCCGGTGTTCGACGGCGACGACCTCGCGCCCGGCACGCACGTCACCGCGATGGGGCAGTACGACCCTGACAAGCGCGAACTCGACGCGACCACCATCGAGCGCGCCACGTACGTCCCGGACCTCCGGGCCCGCGCGACGCAGGACGCCGGCTCGTTCCTCCACGCACTGGAGGCGGGCGTCGTCGACGAGGACCACGTCCACGCCGAGCTCGGCGAGGTGGTCGCCGGCGAGGCGGAGGGCCGAACCGACGAGGGGGAGATCACGGTGTTCGACTCCGGCGGTACCGGGATCGAGACGGTCGCCGGCGCGTACCTGCTCTACGAGAAAGCCGTCGAGGCGGGACTGGGCGAGACGATCGACTTCTCGCCGGCGAGTCAGGCGCTGACCGGCGAGTGAGCGTGGACTCGTGTTCGACCGGCTGTTCCCCGGCTGGACCGCGCCGGGACTTCTCGCCGCGCTGGTCGCCCTCCGGACGCTCCGTAACGTCGCGCTGACGGCGTCGATGGGTGAGGCGTCGGACTCCCCTGTCGCCGTGCTCGTTGGCGCGGCGCTGACGCTCGCCTCGTTCGTGCTCACCGTCGGCGTCCTGCGCGGGACGTTCGGACTCACCCTCAGCCACGTCGAGAGCCTCCTGCAGGTGGCGCTGCTGGTACTCGCTGCGGCCGTCGTCCGCCGCGGAGACGGGGACGGGCGGCGGCGGGCCGTCGTCGCCGGCGTCGCCGCGGTGCTGCTGTACCTGTTCTCGATCCCGCTGTTCGGCGAGGCGACGGTGGCGCCGTAGTCGACGGCCGCCGGCGGATCGCGGTCGCAGTTCGGAGGAAGAAATCGCCGCGGGAACCCGCCCGACGACAGGTATAACCCACCGTATCGCCTCGTTTCGAACGAGCGGAGCGACCGCCACACATCACCATTCAGCCCGGATCGGGCACCCACCATGCAAGACACAGCCAAGTACCTCATTCACGCGAAGCTATCGGCGGACGGAGTGATCGAGCGGAGCGACGTCGTCGGCGCGGTGTTCGGCCAGACCGAGGGTCTGCTCGGCGACGAGATGGACCTGCGGGACCTGCAGGACTCCTCGAAGGTCGGCCGCATCGACGTGAGCGTCGAGACCGAGGGGGGGCAGTCCTTCGGCGACGTGACCATCGCCTCCTCGCTCGACAAGGTCGAGACCGCGATCCTCGCGGCGTCGCTGGAGACCATCTCCCGGGTCGGCCCCTGCCAGGCCCGGATCGAAGTCACGAACATCGAGGACGTGCGCGCCGCCAAGCGCCGCATCGTCGTCCAGCGCGCCAAGGAACTGCTCGCGAACTCCTTCGAGGAGACCGTCCTCACCAGTGACGAACTCCACGAGGAGGTCCGCGAGTCGGTCCGCGCCGGCGAGATGAACCAGTACGAGGGGCTCCCGGCCGGCCCCAACGTCGAAGACGGCGACGCCATCGTCGTCGTCGAGGGGCGAGCGGACGTGGCCCGCCTGCTCGAGTTCGGCGTGAAAAACGCCGTCGCCGTCGAGGGGACGAACGTCCCCGACGCGGTCGCCGAACTCACGGAGGAGCGAACGACCACCGCCTTCCTCGACGGCGACCGCGGCGGCCAACTCATCCTGCGCGAACTCGGGCAGGTCGGCGACGTCGACTTCGTCGCGTTCGCGCCCGAGGGGCGATCCGTCGAGGAGCTCCCCCGCGGCGAGCTGCTCGCCGCGCTCCGGGAGAAGACGCCCTACGAGGTGTACGAGCGCGCCCGGCAGGCCGGCGACCCCGACTCCGCCCGCGAGGTCGCGACCGGCGGATCGAGCGGCGAGACGGCCGAGACCGCGCCCGTCGTCGACGGCGAGGCGCCGCCGCTACGTGACGACGGGCGCTCGGCGCCCGCGAACCGATCGCCCGACTCCGGTGGGGGGGCCGAGTCGGACGGTCGTCCCGGTGACGAGGCAGCCGCGTCGACGGCAGACCGCAGCTCGGCGGCGATAGCCCAACCGTCGCTCGTCGACCAGGTCGAAGACGCCGACACGACCGACTCCCCGGACGAGAGCGCCGAGGCGTCGGCGACGCTGCGCGACCACGTCCGAGAGGTCGTTGGCGAGAACGCCGGTACGGTCCGGCTGCTCGACGACGACTGGGAGCCGCTGACCGAGGCGCCTGCCACCGACGCCTACGAGACCGTCGACGGCGCCGAGAGCGCCCACGCGCTGGTGCTCGACGGCGAACTCGACCAGCGCACGCTCGACGCCGCGGCCGACCGGGACCTCCAGCACGCCGTCGCCCGGACGACCGGCGAGTTCGTCAAACAGCCCGCGACCCCGCACGTGCGGCCGGTCGACGGGTTCCTCACCTGATCGCTACCGCTCGGGACACTCCCGCAGGTGTGAGGCGATGTCCGGCACCGACTCCCCACAGAGGCTACACTCGAAGGGTTCGGTCTGTCGGCCGCCGCGGTCGGTGTAGTCCACCTCGTACCCCTTCGCGGAGAGCACTTCGCTGACCACGTCGCGTTTCTCGTGGGGTACCGACGCGCGCAGGCGTCGCCGGACCGAGTCCGGGGAGATCTCCTCGATCCGTGTCTCGTTCTCCGCGAGCCAGGCTTCGACGACCTCCGACAGCACGTGCTCCTCGCGGAGGTACGCGATCCCCGTCAGGCCGCCCGCGACGCCGGCCGTCGACCCCCCGCCACCCGGGCCGCCGGAGATGTTGAGCGTCCCGATCAGCGCCCGCACGTTCTTCGCGAGGTTCTGCACCGGGAGGTCGTCGCGGGGGGACGGGCCGTGCTCCGCGAGGTAGCGCACCGCTCGGGAGTCGGCTGGCTTCTTCGGCATGGTCTCACACACCACTGTGCGCTCCAGAACTGTATGCGTATCGGCAGGTCACCCATCGCCGGCGACCGCCCGCAGCAGGTAGCCGGCGCCGTCGTCGTAGGCGTCGGGTTCGACCGCGAGGCGCTCGAAACCGAGCTCCCGGTAGAGCTCACGGGCACCCTCGTTCCCGGCGGCGACCCGGAGGACGACGGCCGTCCCGGGATCGAGTCGGTCGAACAGCGCCCGGAACAGCGCCCGGCCGCGGCCCTCCCGGCGGTGGTCGGGGTGGACGACCAGCTCGGCGGCGTGGACGGGGTCGCCCGGAAACCAGAGGAGGTAGCCGACGACCGCTCCCGACTCGGTCGAGACGAACAGCTCCCCGCCGGCGACGGGGGCGAGCAGTTCGGGGGCCGGTTCGGGGAGGAACTGCTGGAGGTTGCGGACCGCGGGGCGGTCCGCGGGGCGACCCTCGCGGATCACACCGCGAACGCGAGCAGCACGCTCGCGAGCGCCCCGGCGAGCGTCGCGAGCAGGTTCACCGTCTCGTTCTCGAGCCGGTCGCCCTCGACGGTGGCGCCGAGCACGCTGTCGGCCGTCATCCCGGCGAACCCGCCGACGGTGACGAGCGCGACGACGGTCGTCGACCCCCGGCTGATGCTGAGCAGGACGACCGCCAGCACGCCGACCAGCGCGGCGCCGACGAGGCCGGCGAGTTCGCCCTGCCAGGTGACGGCGCCGTCGGTGCCCGGCGGGACGCGCTCGCCGGTCGTCACCAGCCGCGGGGTGTCGAACAGCCCGCCGATCTCGCTGGAGAGCGTATCACCCGTCGCCGTCGCGAGCGAGCCGGCGAAGGCGAGCCGGAACAGGTCCGGGTCGATCGGGAACTCCCCCGCGCCGACGGCCGCGAAGCCGACGACGGCGACGAGCGCGATCCCGGCGTTGCCGAGGACGTTCCCGAGCCCGCGGGCGCCCTCGTTCTCCTCGGCGACGCCGCGTTCGGCCTTCTCCTCGTACCGGTACTTGGTCGTGAGCGAGCCGACGCCGAAGAAGGTGAGCAGGAGGATGAACCACCCGGGGCCGCCGAAGCCGATGGTGACGAGGCTGAACACCACGCCCGCCAGCATCCCCTCGCCGGAGGCGGTGCCGGTGGCGTAGGTGAAGCCGCCGAGGAAGAGGGCGACGCCCAGCGCGAGCGCCACGTCGAGCACGTGGACCGCGGGGACGAGCGCCCCCACGACGAGCATCGACGCGCCCACCGCGAACGTTACGGCGGCGGTGTCCCCCGGCGAGAGCATCGAGCGCGTGAGCGCGCCGACCAGCGCCGCCATCGCGGCGTGGAACGTGAACGTCGGCGCGGCCGCGAACCCGACGTCGACGCCGGCCGCGGCGAACGGCGTCGACCCCAGCGCGACGACGATCAGTTGGGCCAGCAGCGCGGCGACGAACGCGGCGGTCGCGAACGCCGCGACGACGAGGAACTGCTCGTCGAGGCGGTCGCGGACGGCTGTCGCGCCGAGGTTCCCGACGCCGACGGTGACGACGCTCGCGGCGAACGCCGGGAGCGGCATCGTGTAGGTCGCGGCTACGGGTGGCGCCGCGAGGAAGGCGAGGACGGCGGCCGCGAGCGCGAACGAGGCGAGCCCGTAGAGTCGGCCGGCCTGTCGGTCGCGCGGCCGGGCGAACAGCTCGAACAGCGGGCCGTCGTCGACGAGTAACGCCGCGGCGCCGGCGACGGCGAGAAACGGCAGCGCCGTCGCCCGCCCCAGAAGCGGCGCCGCGAGTGCGAGCAGGGAGACCGCGGCGAAGCCGGCGTCGCGCCTGAGCCTCCGGTTCACGTCGTCGGCTACCTGCGACGCCTACTTAACGGTCCCGACACCACGCCGTCCCCGGACGGTCGCCCGTACCGGGCGCCGACGAAGGGTTTTCGAGCACGCGACCGCTACTCGGCGATGTGGGAGCCTACGACGCCTATCTCGCCCTCCGTCACCGCCTCGCCGACGCCGACGGCCCCGACCACGTCGCGCTGGTGCTCACCGAGCGCGACCTGCTGGAGCAGGGAGCTTACGGGACGCTCGAAGCGACGCTGCGCTGGGCGTTCGACTACGGCGCCGAGCGCGTCACGGTCTCGGTGTCGGTGCTCGACGAGGCGGTCGTCCCGACGCTCGTCCGGGAGCTTCGGGGGATCGAGGCACCGCGCGAGGTGGCGGTCCGCGGCCCCGACGACGCCGAGCGCGCGGACGCGCCGATCCGGATCAACGTCGGCCTCGGCGGCCGCGGGGAGTTCGCCCGCGCTGTCCGGGAGATGGCCGAGGACGTGGCGGCCGGCGATCTCGATCCCGCGGACGTCGACGAGGAGACGGTGACCGACCACCTCGTGTTCCCGGAGGAGCCGGATCTGCTCGTCAAGACCGGTGCCGAGCGGCTCTCCGACTTCCTGATCTGGCAGTCGACCTACTCGGAGCTCTACTTCACCGACGTGAACTGGCGCGACTTCCGGAAGCGGGACTACCTCCGGGCGGTTCGGGAGTTCGAGGATCGACAGCGTCGGTTCGGGGAGTAGTTGATCCACTGACCGGCTGCCCGCGTGCCGAGTCGCTCAGTCCGCCGACCCGGCGTTCGCGTCGAGTTCGGCGTCGATCTCCGGGACCGCTGTACCGGGGAGTTTCTCGCGCAGCCGGCCGGCGACCGTGCGGGCCTCCGCGAGTTCGGTCTCCGCGACGGCACGCACGATCGCCGCCGCGCGCTCGCGGCGGGTGCGCTGCCAGGACCGCTCGCGGGACTGGTAGGTCCGGATCCCCCGCAGGAAGTCGATCTTCGAGAACTCCGGCCAGTAGGGCGCACAGAAGTAGGCCGCGGCCTCGTTGCCGTTGGCGTGCCACGGCAGGAAGTTCGAGGTCCGCTCGTCGCCGCCGGTACGGATGATCAGGTCCACGTCCCGGACCTGGCGGCCGTAGAGGCGGTCGTCGACGAGGTCGATGTCGATCTCCGCGGGGTCGAGATCGTCGCCGTCCACGTCCTCCAGCACGTCGCGGGCGGCCCGGAGGAGTTCGTTCCGGCCGCCGTAGGCGAGTGCGACGTTGAGCCGGAAGGAGCCGTAGTCGGCGGTCCGCTCCTCGGCGTACCGGATCGACTCCTGGACGCGCTCGGGCAGGCGGTCGGTCTCGCCGATGGCGCGGATCGCCACCTCGTTCTCGTGGATCCGGTCGTGGTCGGCGATCGAGGTGAGCTTCTCCTCGAGCAGGTCGTAGAGGTGCTCGCGCTCCTCGGGCGGACGCTTGAAGTTCTCGGTCGAGAACGCGTAGAGAGTGAGCTCCTTCACTCCGAGGTCCTGGCACCACTCGAGCACCTGCTCGGTGGTCTCGGCGCCGGCGCGGTGGCCCTCGGAGGCGTCGTCGCCCTGTTCCCGGGCGTAGCGCCGGTTGCCGTCCTGGATGATCGCGACGTGGGAGGGACCGCCGTCGCCCTCGCGACGGAGCAGCCGCTCGTAGGCCCGCGCGACCTGCTCTCGGACCCACTGCTTCATGGGTGTCGGTGCGCCGTCGTGAGGTATGAGTCTTGTGACGTAACGAGACCACGGCCCCCCACTGCCGTGGCCTCCGTGCCACGGCGGGAGAGACTAAGCCGTGGTCGTGTGTAACGAAACGGCGGCGCGCGGACACACTGTACGGTGGCGACGGAGACGACCCACAAACCGGCATCCACCAAAACCGCTGACACCGCCGGCAGTAGGCTCCCACAAACGACTTAACCGAGAGCGACGCAGTGGAGGCCATGGATCCCGTCGCGCTACAGTTGGACATCGATTTCCGGCAGCTCGGCGTCGAGGCCGGCTCCGGCGCCCTCATCGGCGCCCTGATCGGCTTCGCCGCGAAGAAAGTCGCCAAGATCATCGCCGTGCTGGTCGGCATCGAACTGGCGCTGTTCAAGTTCCTCGAGTCCCGCGAGATCATCACCGTCGACTGGGACAAGCTGACGTCGGGGATGATGGGCGCCAGTCAGGACGCCGCCAGCGGGACGCCGCCGTCGTGGCTGGACACGATCCTCTCGACGGTCTCGGTCTCGGCCGGCTTCACCGGCGGCTTCTACGTCGGCTGGCGGCGCGCGTAACGATCGTTTCGAGAAGCGTCGCCAGCGCCTCAGCGCGTCTTGAGGTCGTCTTTCTCCTTGACGATGCTCGTCTCGGCCTCGCCGCTGGTCTCCTCGTTGACCAGGTCGTAGAAGTCGTTCTGCATCCCCGCCGGGAACGTGACGACGCCGATCCACGAGCCGTCGGCCTGCCACTCCTCGCGTTCGAGGTCGCCGTACTGCCGGATCTTCGCCTGTGCGCTGCCCGCGTAGTCCGCGGGCACGTTGACCGCGACGGTGACCTCGTCGAACCGGATCGGGATCACCGGCCGGAGCGCCTCCAGCGCGTCGTCGACCTGAGCCTCCACGGGTTCCATCGGGTCGATGGAGAAGCCAGCCTCCTCGAGCGCCCGCTCGATGCGCTCGGGCGGGTGGGGCGCGTTGTCCATCTGGGGGTTGACCGCGTTCCGGGCGATCTTGTTGATCAGCGCGTTGTGCTTCTGCTCCTCCATCTCCTTGCGCTGCTCCGCGGTGATCTGGATCTCCCCGCGCTCGACGACCTCCGGGATGATCTCCAGCGGGTCGGTCGTGCCGAACACTTCCTCCAGCGCGCTCTCCGCGGGCCGATCCCCTCGCGAGGCGTTCTCGAACACGTCCTCGGCGGCGATCACGTCCTCGAGGTCGCCCTCGAACTCGCCGCGTTTCATCTCCAGGGCGGCGTCGGGGTCGATGAGCACCTCGAAGCGCTCGCCGTGGGACTCGAGCCGCGCGGTGACGGCATCGTCAAGCGGAATCATGCTTCAGGGTTCCACGGCCGGGACCATAAACCGTCGCCCTCCGGTCAGCCGAAGGCGCCGAGGCTCGACTGCATCTCGCGCTCGCTCGTCCCCTCGCGGACCTCGTACCCCACCAGTTTCCGCATGTCGACGGCGTAGGTGCTCCCGGCCCGGTCGAGCAACAGGATCCGGCCCTTCACCCCCCGAACCGTCCCCGTGGCCATCGTCTCGGTCACCGGTCGGCCGTCGAGGTCCAGGCGGTAGTCGAAGTCGAAGGTCTCGATCGGGTCGAAGTCGGACAGGAGGGCGGCCCACGCGTCGTCGTCGACCGAGCGACCGAGGCCGTCGATCTTCGTCGGCACCCGGATCCGGTCCGGGATGCGCTCGGCGATGCCGGCCTCGATGCGCCGGGCGGCGCGGCCGTCGTCGACGGTCCGGACGTGGGCCGCGCGGTCGGCGCCCTGCTCCAGCAGTCGCGTCTCGAGGCGCCACTCGCGGGTGACGCCGACCTTGAACGTGTCCGGGGCGAACGCCGCGAGGTACACCGCGTGGTCCTCGAAGCAGTCCATCTCGTCTTTCAGGCACTTCCCCGTGCACTTGGCACAGACCCAGACCTGGCTGTGGGCGTCGCAGTACGGCGCCGCGTCGGCGTCGCAGGCGGCGTGGCCGTCCTCCTCGACGACGCCGGCGCAGTGGCGCTCGCCCAACTGGTAGGCGATCTCGGTGCCGGGGGGCAGGTCGACGTACTCCACGTCGCCGTCCCGGGCGAGCAACAGGCCGCCATCGCCGGCGTCGTACCCCACGAACTGCACACGCTGGCTTGGACGCCGGCCCGCATATGGCTGTCCATCCCGGCGATCGGTCGTCGGTCCGCCCGGCTAGCGACGGGAATATTTCTTTGCGTACGGGGAGAGACTATGTCCGAAGCGCGTTAGTTACAGGCAGTAGCCAATAGATTTTTCACACCTCTCTGTTAGTTCCTGACTGCCATGCCAGAGGATGACTCGGGAACGAAGCGGCGAACCGTACTGAAAGCGACCAGCGGGGCCGTCGGGGCCGGGGCGTTCTCCGGACTCGCATCGGCGGGTGATGCGACGGTCGAAGTCAACGTCGGCTACGAGAACGACCGCGGCCGCGGCGCCGCCGTCGAGGCGGCGAGCGAGGTGGTCCGGGAGTTCAACTTCGACGCGCTCACGATGCGCGTCTCCCGGAACGCGATCGAGGGGCTAGAAAAGAACCCCGACGTCCGCTACGTCGAGGAGAACGGCACGATGGAGGCGCTGGCCCAGTCGCTCCCGTGGGGCCAGGACCGCGTCGACAGCGAGGTGGCCCACGCGAACGGCGACACCGGTGACGGCGCCGACATCGCCGTCCTGGACACGGGGATCGACTCCGACCACCCGGACTTGACCGCCAACGTCGGTGCCGGGAAGGCGTTCGTCTCCTGTGAGACCAAAGGTGGCTGCCGGTACGGCGTCAAGCCCGCGGACAACACCTGCTACAACTCGTGGGACGACGACAACGACCACGGCTCCCACTGCGCCGGTATCGCCGACGCCGTCGACAACAGTCAGGGGGTCGTCGGCACGTCGACGACGGCGACGCTCCACGCGGTGAAGGTGCTCGACAAGTGCGGCTCCGGGTCCTTCTCCGACATCGCCGCCGGCGTCGAGTACGTCGCCGACCAGGGCTGGGACGTGGGCTCCATGAGCCTCGGCGGCTCCAGCAGCTCCTCGGCGCTCCGGGACGCCTGCCAGTACGCCCACGACAAGGGCGTGTTCCTGGTCGCCGCCGCGGGCAACTCCGGCCCCTGTACCGACTGTGTCGGCTACCCCGCGGCCTACGACACCGTGATGGCCGTCTCCGCGACCAGTTCCGACGACAGCCTCGCCGACTTCTCCTCGACCGGACCGGAGGTCGAGATCGCGGCGCCGGGCGACACCATCAACTCCACCGTCCCCGGCGGCTACAGCGAGTTCTCGGGCACGTCGATGGCGTGTCCACACGTCGCCGGCGCCGCGGGGCAGCTGATGGCCAACGGCGCGACCAACACCGAGGTCCGCGACACGCTGAACAACACGGCCGAGGACATCGGCCTCGGGAGCAACGAGTCCGGCAGCGGCCTCCTCGACGTGGCCGCCGCGCTGGGGTACGACTCGAGCGACAACTGAGTACGCGGTCCGGTCCCCGTTCCTGCCGCTGTTCGGTCCGAAAACACTGGGAGACGGCCGGCCGACCGCACCGCCCGACCGGTGACTCGGTCTCAGGCGTCGGACGCGTCCCGTACGTCCATCGAGCGACAGTTCGGACAGCGCACGCCGATCATCCGCGTCTTCGGGCGGTCGAACTCGGTGCCACACGACGCGCACTCGTAGGTGAACACGTCGTCGTCGCCGTCGGACCCGCCGGAGATCGCGTCCGCGATGGAACCTAGGAGCCCAACGCTCATTGGCTCTCCCGCGGGGTTGCCCCGCGATCCGCTTCAACTTGCCCTCAAGTCTGGGGTCGTGACGCCAAATGACGGATTCACCGCCTATCCGGAAGGGTCAGAGGCTGAGTCCACGGACAAGCCCCACCCTCAAAGCGCCGGAGGCGCTTAGGTGGGGTAGTTGACAGTTGGGCCGGTTCCCGGCGCTTAGAACGGGTACTCCCGGTCCTCGCGCTGGATCGAGACCCACTTGGTCTCGGTGAGCTCCTGCAGGATGGTGTCGCTGTTGTAGCCGCCCATCCCGGAGGCGTTGGTCCCGCTGAAGGGGACGTGGGCCTCGTCGTTGATCGGCTGATCGTTGATGTGGACGTGGCCCGTGTCCATCGCGTCGGCGATGTCCATCGCCGTGTCGAGGTCGCCGGCGTGGACCGAGCCCGAGAGCCCGTACTCGGTGTCGTTGGCGATCTCGACCGCCTCCCCGACGTCCGAGAACGGGATCACCGGCGCGACGGGCCCGAAGTGCTCGTTGGCGGCGACGGGCATCCAGTTCTCCACGCCCGAGAGCACCGTCGGTTCGACGACCAGCGAGTCTCCCTCGTCGACACCGTCGACGGCGACCGTCCCGCCGCCGGTCTCGATCGTCGCGCCGGCGTCGACGCTCTCGTCGACGTAGCCCAGCATCTCCTCGCGCTGGGAGTCCTCGATGATCGGGCCGACGACGGTCTCGGGGTCGTGTGCGCTCCCGGTCGGCAGGTCGGCGGCCCGCTCGGCGAGTCGCTCGACGTACTCGTCGTAGACGCTCTCGTGGACGACGTGGCGGTTGATGGAGATACAGACCTGTCCCTGGTGGACGAAGCTCCCGAACGTCGCCGCGTCGAGGGCGGCGTCGAGGTCCGCGTCGGCCGTGACGACGTGGGCGTTGTTCCCGCCGAGTTCCATCGCCTGCACCGAGAGGTTCTCGGCGGCCGTCGCGGCGACCTGCCGGCCCACCGGCGTGGAGCCGGTGAACGTCACCGCGTCGCTCTCGTCGTGGCCGGCGACGGCGTCGCCGATGTCGCTCCCGTTGCCGGTGACGACGTTCAGCAGCCCGTCGGGTGCGCCGGCGGCCTCGAACAGCTTCGCCAGCAGCAGGCCGCCCGCGATGGGGGTGTTGCTCGCGGGCTTCAGCACGACCGCGTTCCCGAGCGCGATGGCGGGCGCGACCGCCCGCATCGCCAGGTTGACCGGGAAGTTCCACGGCGTGATGGCGGTGACGACGCCGACGGGTTCGCGCTTGACGACGTTCTCCTTCCCCGGGACGTTCGACTGCTTGTGCTCGCCGGCCATCCGGTTGGGCAGCGTCGCCGCCTCGCGCAGGTGGTCGGCGGTGATCGCGACGGAGGTGTGGCCCATCACCGTCGTCCCGCCGGCCTCCGCGGCCAGCAGGTCGACGATCTCCGCCTCGTGGTCGTCGAG
Organism: Halolamina pelagica; assembly: GCF_900115675.1. Lineage (GTDB taxonomy): Archaea > Halobacteriota > Halobacteria > Halobacteriales > Haloferacaceae > Halolamina > Halolamina pelagica. The sequence continues at coordinate 80,004 of NZ_FOXI01000004.1, forward strand.
CAGGCGTGCGACCTCCTGCAGCAGTTCGGTTCGTCGGGCGGGCGGCTGCTCGGCCCACTCGGCCTGGGCGGCCGCCGCGACCTCGTACGCGTCGTCGACGTCGTCCTCGGTCGCGGCGGGCACGCCGGCGACCGACTCGCGGGTCGAGGGGTCCTGGACGGCGATCGTGTCACCGCCCGCTGCGGGGCGCCACTCGCCGTCGATGTAGAGGTCGGTCCAGTCGCTGTCGATCGAGAGGTCGAGGCTCATCGTCGACCGTAGGGGCCGGGTGTGGATCAGGGTAGCGACACCGGCGCGGACGACCACCACCGATCAGCCGTTCAGGCTCGATCGAAGGGGCGTCAACAGACCGATGCCGGATCCATCTCCAGCCCCCGCAACCCGTCGGCGTAGTCGTCGTAGGCGATCTGAACCGTGTACTCGGCGACGGCACGGGCGTCCGCCCAGTCGTCCTCGTTCGCACAGAGCGTCTCCAGCAGGTCGAGACCGCGCTCGGTTCCCGCCTCGGTCTCCTCGCGCAGGTCCCGGAACAGCTCGACCCGCGCGGCGGCCCCCTCGTCGACGAAAAACGAGATCACCTGCGAATGCGTGCGGTCGACGACGAGCCCTCGGCCGACCATCCCCGCGGCGGCGCGACGGATCGCCCCGACGCGGCCGCGAAGGTACTCGTGGAGCAGGCCGCCGTCGTTCGGCTCGTACGCTTCGTCGGCTGCCGGCAGCGCCGCCAGCACGCGCTCGCGGTGCTCCCGTTCCCGGTCGGCCACGGCCGCGAACGCCCGGCGGGCGCGCTGGTCGTCCTCGTCGTCGGCCCAGCGGGAGAACGTCGTGTGCGCGGCGTGTTCGGAGTCGGCGGCCGCTTCGAGCACGCGCCGCGCCGTGGGTTCGCCGTGGGTCAGCGCGAGCAGGAGCGGGCCCGAGCCGAGCCGGGCCAGCTCCGTCCGCTTCGCTTCGGTCACCCGCTCGCGGAAGGCGGCGCCGTCCATCCCCCCGCCGGCTCAGTCGTCGTCGGCCGCGGCGCCGGCGGCGTCGGCCTCGGCGTCCTCGATGCTCGGCGGGTAGCTCCCGCGATCGAGTTTGAGGTCGGACTTCGGGCGGGCCATACAGGTCAGCGCGTAGTTCTCGGCCTCCTCCTCGGTGAGCGCGCGCTGCTCGACGACGGTCTGTTCGACCTCGCCCTCGACGATCTCCGCGGAACAGGCCAGGCACATCCCCACGCGGCAGGAGTACTCCTGGGCGATCCCCTCCTCCATGCAGACCTGCAGGATGGGGCGGGTCTCCGGGACCTCGATGGTCTCGCCGGTGCCGACGAACTCCACGGTGTGCTCGGTCATACTCCGGGGCTGGGTGGGGCGCCGAGAAAAGCGTTTCCTGATACGGCCTACTCTTCCTCTTCCTCGTCCTCGCCCTTGTGTCGGATCGTGAGGACGGGAACGTCGGCGGTCCGGACGACGCGCTCGGTGACGCTCCCGAGCAGGAACCGCTCGACGCCGCTGCGGCCGTGGGTGCCCATCACGACGAGGTCGATGCCCTCGCTGTCGACGTAGTCGAGGATGCGGCGGTAGGCCGTCCCGGAGACGACGTGGGTGTCGACCTCGACGCCCGCGGCCTCGGCGGCGTCGACGACCTCCCTGACCGCGCGCTGGCCCTCCTCCTCGAGCGCGTCGATCACGAGCTCCGAGCCGGATTCGATCGAGGAGAACGCGCTGGCGTCGACGACGTACAGCGCGTGCACGGTGGCGTCGTAGGTATCGGCGAGCGAGACAGCGTGCTCGATGGCGTCGGTCGCAGCGGGGCTCCCGTCGGTGGGTACGAGTATGTCGTCGTACATCTCGTTCCGTAAGGTGGGCCGGCAGGGATTAGAAACCCCGGTTCAGTCCAGCGCCTCCCGCACGGCCGACTCACACGCCCGCATACCCTCGTAGCGCTCGTTCTCGCCGTCGCCCAGGGACACCGTCGCCACGACGCGCCATCCCGCGTCCTCGTGGGCCAGCCCCTTCACCCAGTCCTCGGTGGCGATGATCACGCCGCCGACGCCGTCGTCGAACTCGTCGACTTCGACGGCGATCTCGATCGCGTCCGACCGGTTGAACGAGGCCAGTTCGGCGTCGGTTATCGGGCGGTCCGGGAGGGAGTCGAGTACGCTCATACGCCGGGGGTCGGCCGGCCGCGCCAAAGGCGCTTCCGAACGTTCCCTCGCGGCGATGCCGCTTCCGAACCTTCTTGCTACAGGGCGCGACAGGGACGCCCATGCGCCGACTCGACCGGGTCGAGCGAGCCGTCGTCGCAGTCACGGCGATCGCACTCGTGGTCCGGCTTGTCGGCCTCGGCGCGCGCCCGTTCCACTGGGACGAGGCCCGCGTCGGCTACTGGACGCTGCGCTCGCTCGAGACCGGCGCCTACGAGTACCGCCCGGTCGCGGGCGGGCCGTTCCTCTACGTCGTCGGGCGCCGGCTGTTCGCGCTCGGGCTGACCGGCGACGCCGCCGCGCGTCTCCCCGTCGCGCTGATCGGCGGGCTGCTCCCCCTAGCGGCGCTGCTGTTCCGGCGAGTCCGGGACCGCGCGTCCCGTTCGGGGCTCTCGGACACCGAAACCGTCGCGCTCGCGCTCCTACTCGCGCTCGCGCCGCCGCTGCTGTACTACTCGCGGGTGCTGCGCGGCGACCTCCCGCTGGCCGCGTTCTCGCTCGTCGCCGTCGGGTTCGCGTGGCGCGCACGCCGCCGGGAGCGCCGTCGCGCGCTGTACGCCGGCGCCGCCGCGTTCGGCCTCGCGCTCGCCACATCGGGGTTCGCGCCCGCCGTGGTCGGCTGCTGGCTCGTCGCCGGCCTCCTCACCATTGACGAGGGACGCGTTCGGGGTGCGGACCCGACGGCCATCCGGGCGCGGGTCCGCGCGGGCCTCGACGCCGTCGCCGACCGGTCCGTCGCCCTGCTCCGCGCGGTCGTCGTCACCGTCGCCGTCGCGATCGCGTTCTACCTCCCGCGCGGGCGGGTCGACCTGGCCGAGCCCGCGTCGCTGTTGGCAGCCCTCGAAGCCGGCACGACCGGCGCCGGCCGGCGGTTCCTCGCGGTGCGCGTGCTCGGCCGGCACGCGCCGCCGACGTACACGAACGACCACGCGCTGCTCCCCTTCGTCGCCGGGACCACGGACGTGCTGCTGGCGGCGGCGCTCCCGGTCGTCGGCCTCGCCGTCTGGGGGTTCTTCCGGGCGCGCTACGCCGGCCGGTCGCGACCGCTGGTGAACTTCGCCGCCTACTGGGCCGGCGCCGGACTGCTCCTCTTCCCGATGGCGACGGAGGTGAACCAGCCGTGGGTCGCCGTGCACGTGCTCGCGCCGGCGACCGTGCCCGCGGCCGTCGGCCTCGGGGCGCTCTGGAACGCCGCGCGTGAGAGTCTCGCCGACGACCGGGCCGCCCGACTCGCCGCGGCGCTGTTGCTGCTCTCGGCCGCTGGGGTCCACACCGGTGCGGTCGTCGCCGGGGAGGTGTACGACGCGCCCGAGGCCGGCGACGCGCTGCCGGGGTACGCCCAGCCCGGCTCGGAGTTCCGGGCGCCCGTGGCGGCGATCGAACGCGCAGTCACGGACGGCGAGGGCATCGACGTGCTCTACGTCGGCGCCGACCTCGCGGTCGCGGACGAGTCGGCGCTCGACCGTCCGCCGGTCCCCGAGTCCGCGCGGGACGCGTTCTCGGCGCGGTTGCCGCTCGCGTGGTACGTCGAGCGCACCGGGGCCGAGACCGCGAGCGTCGACGCACCGAGTGCGGTGGGCGAGTCGCCGCCGTCAGTCGTCGTTACGACGCCGGAACACAGACGCGCGGTGGGCGACCGACTGTCGGGCTACGAACGCTACGAGGTCGAACAGGGCCTGACGAACCGGCGGCTGGTGGTGTTCGTGGCGTCCTGAGAACGGAAGCGGGTCGGTCGCGGGCGCTGGACTACCGGAAGCCCATCGCTTCGATCTGTTCCTGGTACCGGTTCCGGATGGTGACCTCGGTGACCTGGGCCACGTCGGCGACCTCGCGCTGGGTCTTCTTCTCGTTACAGAGCAGCGACGCCGCGTAGATCGCGGCGGCCGCGAAGCCCGTCGGCGACTTCCCCGAGAGCAGGCCCTGCTCGGCGGAGACGTCGATGATCTCGGTCGCCTTCGACTGGACCTCCTCGCTCAGGCCGAGTTCGGAGGCGAAGCGCGGCACGAACTGCTTGGGGTCGACCGGCTTGAGTTCGAGGCCGAGCTCCTGGGAGATGTACCGATAGGTGCGACCGATCTCCTTCTGGGGCACGCGTGAGACCTCGGCGACCTCGTCGAGGCTCCGGGGGATCCCCTCCTGTCGGCAGGCGGCGTAGAGCGCGGCGGTCGCGACCCCCTCGATCGAGCGCCCGCGGATGAGGTCCTCGTTGAGCGCGCGCCGGTAGATCACCGACGCGACCTCGCGCACCGAGCGCGGCACGCCCAGCGCGGAGGCCATCCGGTCGACCTCCGAGAGCGCGAACTGGAGGTTCCGCTCGCCGGCGTCCTTCGTCCGGATGCGCTCCTGCCACTTGCGCAGGCGGTGCATCTGGCTGCGCTTCTCCGAGGAGAGTGATCGACCGTAGGCGTCCTTGTCCTTCCAGTCGATCGTCGTCGTCAGCCCGCGATCGTGCATCGTCTCGGTGATCGGCGCGCCGACCCGAGACTTGCTCTGGCGCTCGGAGTGGTTGAACGCCCGCCACTCCGGGCCGCGGTCGATCTGGCGCTCGTCGAGCACCAGTCCGCAGTCGTCACAGACGAGTTCGCCCTGGTCGTCGTCGGTGACGACTTCGTCTGACCCACACTCCGGGCAGGTGAGGACTTCATCCGCCGACTCGTCCTCGTCCTCGGACTCCCGCTGTCGCTCCCGGCTCGGACGTTCCATTAAAAGGTTTCTGGTGACCCCGACAGATAAGGCTTTTTCCGTCCTCGGTCGGGACACAGAACTAATCGCCCGACTGAGTCTTGGCGCTGGGGTTCCTGTCAGATCCCACCAACGGCCGCGCCGCCCCGTTGTCGTCGGCGTGTGATTACTATTGCGAATTAAGAAAGACTTTTGCATAACCAGCAGCTATGCGTGTGTATGAGCACGAGCCCCACGCGCATCGAGTCCGCGGTGTCGTCCTGTCGCCCGTCGAACGTCGAACCGGTCGAGCTCTCGGCGTCGTCGCTGTCGACGACTGCGCCGGAGTACCTGCGGGAGCTGAAAGCCGAACTCGCGGCCGAGGGCTACCAGCCCGCCGAGCTCACGGTGGCCGCCAGCTTCTCGGAGGACTGTTCGCTCGCGACCCAGCAGGAGGCCGACCGCCTCCGGGACGTGGTCCGCGCGGGCGCATTCCTGGGCGTCGGCGTCGTCCGCGTCGAGATCGACGCCGTCAGCGACCCCGAGAAGGTCCGACCGGCGCTCGAAGCGCTCGAGGAACGCGCCCGCCGCGAAGGCGTCACCCTTTCGGTCGACGGCCTCGACGTGACGGCCTGAATGGGCAAACGGGCGCTGGCCGAACGTCTCCACGGGCTCGCTGGGTTTCCGGACCCGGACCTCCGCCTCGAACAGTACCTGACACCGCCGGATCTCGCGGCACACGTTCTCCACCTCGCCGATCTTCAGGGCGACATCGCCGACAAGCGAGTCCTCGACCTCGGCACCGGCACGGGCGTGCTCGCGCTCGCGGCCGCCTGTCGCGACCCCGCCCGCGTGCTCGGCCTCGAACGCGACGCCGACGCACTCACAGTCGCGCGCGAGAACGAGCGGACGGTCGTCCCGGAAACGCCGGTCGACTGGATCCGCGGCGACGCGACGCGCGCGCCGCTGGCGCCGAACTCGGTCGAGACGGTGGTTATGAACCCGCCGTTCGGTGCGCAGTCCGGCAACGAGGGCGCCGACCGCGCGTTCCTGACGACGGCGGTGTCGGTCGCCGGCGTCTCCTACTCGATCCACAACGCCGGCAGCCGGGAGTTCGTCGAGTCCTTCGCCGCAGACGAGGGCGGGACGGTCACCCACGCGTTCGCCGCGGAGTTCGACGTGCCGCGGCTCTACGACCACCACGAGCGCGAGCGGGGGACCATCGAGGTCGAGGTTTTCCGCATCGAGTGGGGCTAGTCGGAGCGCCCGGAGCCCGGCAAGCGGCGCGGGCCCGAAACGGATAACTCGTCGGCCACGAGCCACAGCCCGGCCGAAAGCAGCGCGTAGCCGAGCACCAGCAGCGCCCCGTTGATGAACGTCACACAGCCGTCGGCGGCGATCCCGATGCGGACACCGCTCCGAAACACCCCGGGGTTCCCCGTCCTGACGCCGCAGCCGCCGCCGAACGCGGTGATCGGCGCGGCGACGATCAGCGCCACTCCCGAGACCGCGAACGTGGCGCCGCCCTCCGTTCGCCGCCACACGGCGACTGCCAGCCCCGTCGCGGCAACGCTGACGGCCACGACGGGGAGGGACGACGCCGGCACGGCGCCGTCGACGCCGGCCGCCGTGAGCCGGACCGAGAGCGAGAGCGCGAGGAGCTCGGCGACCACGATCACGGTCGCCCCAGCGAGCGCGACCCCGATCCGCGCCGGCAGCCGTCCGCTCCGGAACACGTTATCCAGTTGTCCGGTCAACGACCTAACTGTTTCGTCGCGCAGGATCGTCGGAGCTATGGCCCGACCGGACGGGTGCTCGGGCATGGACGAGACGTTCCTCGACATGCTGGACCGGAACGACGACCACGCCGAGACGTTCGACGCGCGGTTCGACGGGCTCCAGCACGAACAACACCCGGACGCGGTCACGGTCTGCTGTTCGGACTCCCGAGTGCTACAGGACCACATCTGGGGGAACGACGAGCCCGGCCACCTGTTCTCCTGTGGCAACATCGGCAACCGCGTCGTCCAGCGCACCGACGCCGGCCCGCGCGTCTCCGGCGACGTGCTCTACCCGCTGGCCCACACCGACACCGACGTGGCCGTCGTCGTCGGCCACACGGGCTGTGGCGCCGTCACCGCGACGTACGACAAGCTCACGGACGGCAGCGCGGAGCCGCCGGGCATCGAACACTGCCTCGACCTGCTCGCGCCGGGACTGGAACCGGGCGTCGAGCTGCTGCCTGACGGACTGGCCCGCGAGGACGCCGTGAACCATCTCGTGGAGTACAACGTCGACCGGCAGGTCGAGTTCCTCCTCGACAGCGACGACGTACCCGAGTCGGTGCAGGTCGTCGGCGCCGTCTACGACTTCCAGGACGCCTACGACGGGAAGCGCGGCGAGGTGCACGTGATCAACGTCGACGGCGAGATCGATCCCGACCGACTGCGGGCGACCCACCCCGGGATCGACTCGCGGGTCCAGCGTCGCTGGACGTACTGATCGGCGGAAGAACCGCCGACCGTCCGGCCGGACTCAGAGGTCGACGCGGTCGCCGATCTCGACCAGCTCCAGCCGGCGCGGATGCTCGAAGGAGTCGACGTGGTCCTGGAGCGCGGTCGGATCGGCGGTGAGCCCCTTCCACATGTCCCAGTGGCTCGGCAGCAGCCGGTCGGCCTGCAGCGCGCTCGCGGCCTCGACGGCCTCGCCCTCGTCGTTGTACCACTTGGTGTACGTCGGCTCCCGCGTCTGCTTGTCCGGGATCATCCCCGCGGTGCCGAAGGCGACGATGCCGAGGTCGATGTCGAACTCCTCCCCGAGCGCAACGAACCACTCGGCCGGCCGGGAGTCGCCGGGGTGGAACACCGTCCCGGCGTCGTGCTCGAACACGTAGCCGACGGGGTGCTCGGCGTCGGGGTCGTTCACCTCGACGACGTGGACGGTGAACTCGCCGACCTCCACCACGTCGCCCTCGACGACCTCCTGGAACTGATCGTCGGTCAGGTCCCAGCGGTCCTCCCAGGACTGGTCCTCGCGGGCGGCCGCCATCGACGCGTCGGGCGCGACGAACGGCGCGCCAGTGCGCTCGAGGATCGGCGCCTGGGACTCGCCGTGGACGTGGTCGCTGTGCTCGTGGGTCGCGAACACCGCGTCGGCGTCGCCGACGTCGGTCGGGTCGAAGGGGACCGGGATCATCCGGACGGTTCGAGGGGGGTCGCCCGTGCCGAGGTAGGGGTCGACGAACAGCGTCGTCCCCTCGCTGCCCTTCAGTACGAACCCGTTGCAGCCGAGGTACCACACCGCCACGCCGTCGGGGTCGGCCGCCTCGATCGCCCGCGGGAGCCAGTCGCCCCAGTCGCTCGTGGTCATGGGTTCCGTTCCGGTCGGGCCGCCCATAGCCGTTGTGACACCTCCCGAAGATACTCAAGGGTCGGTCGTGTCAGTACGTCGCATGAACTCCTCCACCCGCGACACTGCCGCGTTCGTACAGATGGCCGAGGCGATGGCGGCCACCGCCGGCGACGCCGCTGCCGCCGCGGACACGCTCCCGAAGCGGGTCTGAGCGGTTCGGACTTCGCCCAGTCACGGCATGGACTCGGTGGTCGCGACACGGAGGTCGCGACCGCTCGTGTGCCGTGACTGGTACGGACCGAAACCCGGAAACCCGCCCCCGGCCCACTCCCGCGTAATGGAGTCGGGTCGCATCGACGTCTCCTCGCTCGACGGACCGTTCGACCTGCAGTCGACGCTCGAGAGCGGACAGACGTACCTCTGGGAGCGCGCCGACGGCGACGACTACGTGGATTCGGCCGCGTACGGCGGCGACGCGTGGTACGAGACCGTGCTGCCGCCGACGCCGGAGCTCACCGACCGGCCGACGGTCGTCCGCGCCCGCCAACGCGGCGGCGTCGACGAGCGACGCTCGTCTGCCGATCGGACGCAGTCCGATCACGTCGACGACGGCACGATCGAGTGGGAGGCCGGCGCGGTCCCCGCCGACGCGGGCGCCGCCGACGCTCCCGCGGCACCCACCGAACCCGTCGACGGCGAGGCGATCCTCACGCACCTGCTCCGACTCGACGACGACCTCGCGGCGATCTACGACGCGCTCGACGACCTGTCGCTGCTCTCGCGGGCGTTCGACCGCTACCGCGGGATGCGCCTGATCCGCGACCCGCCGTTCCCCTGCCTGATCTCCTTCATCTGCTCGGCGCAGATGCGGGTGAGTCGGATCTTCGGGATGCAGCACGCGCTCCGGGAGCACTACGGTACGCCCGTCGATCTCGACGGCCGGACGCTGTACGCCTATCCGACGCCCGAGGCGCTGGCCGCCCGGACCGAGGACGAACTCCGCGAGCTGAGCCTGGGCTACCGCGCGCCCTACGTCCAGCGCACCGCCGAGATGGTCGCCGACGGCGAAGCACGCCCGGAGGACGCCCGCGGCCTGCCCTACGAGGAGGCCCGCGATGCGGCGACCCAGTTCGTCGGCGTCGGCGACAAGGTGGCCGACTGCGTCCTGCTGTTCTCGCTCGGCTACCTGCAGGCGATCCCGCTGGATACGTGGATCCAAACGGCCATCGGCGACTACTTCCCGGACTGCGACGGCGGCAACTACGCCGAGACCTCGCGGGCGATCCGGGAGCGACTCGGCGCCGACCTGCCGGAGCGCGAGGAGGTGTTCGGCGAGAGCGGCGCCGACGCCTACGCGGGCTACGCCCAGACGTACGTGTTCCACCACCTCCGGACCGACGGCGACTGAGCCCGCCGAATCGGCGACACCGTCGTCCACCCGAACTGACAAGCCGCCGCCTCCCCAAGCCGTGGCTATGTCTACCACCCCCTACGGCGAGTGGGAGTCCCCCGTCTCCGCGGCCGACGTGGCCGCCGACACGCTCCGCTTCGGCCCCGTCGAAGCGGACGACGGGAGCGTCTACTGGCTGGAACGGCGCCCCGACGAGGAGGGCCGCGGCGTCGTCGTCCGCGCCGACGGGGCCGCCCCCGACGAGCCGGTCGAGGTCACCCCCGAAGACGCCGACGTGCGCACGCTGGTCCACGAGTACGGCGGCGGCGACTTCGCGGTTCAGGCGGGGACCGTGTTCTACGCCGACTTCGACGACCAGCGGCTCTATCGCGTCGACGGCGGTCGCGGCGCGGAACCGACGCCGATCACGCCCGAACCCGAGACCGAACACGGCCTGCGCTACGCCGATATGGAGGTCTCGCCGGACGGTGAGCGCCTCTACGCGGTTCGCGAGCGCCACGAGGGCGAGGACGCGGAGGACGAGGCGGTCAACGAACTCGTCACCCTCCCGGCCGACGGGAGCGAGCCGCCCGCTGTCGTCGCCGCGGGCCACGACTTCTACGCGTTCCCGCGGCTCTCGCCCGACGGCGACCGGCTCGCGTGGACGACGTGGGACCACCCGCGGATGCCCTGGGACGGCACCGAACTCCACGTCGCCGACGTCGGCGACGGCGGCACGCTCGCCGCGGAGCGCGTGGTGATGGGCGGGCCCGAGGAGTCGGTGTTCCAGCCCGGCTGGAGCCCGGACGGCGAACTCCACGCGGTGTCGGACCGGACCGGCTGGTGGAACCTCTACGAAGTCGACGCCGACGGCGACGACGAGCCGCGGAACCGAACGCCGGAGGACGCGGAGTTCGGCGTCCCGCAGTGGTCGTTCGGGCTCGCGACCTACGCGTTCCTCGACGACGGCCGCGTGGCAGTCCTGCGGAACCGCGACGGCGAGTGGTCGCTCTGCCTGCTCGACGACGCGGACGAACTCACAGAGACCGACCTCCCGTTCTCGGCGTACCCCCACGCGCGGCTGGCGACCGACGGCGAGACGCTCGCGTTCGTCGGCGGCGGGCCGACCACGCCGGAGACCGTCGCTCGCTGGACGCCGGACGAGGGCGGCGAGCCGACCCACCTCCGGCAGTCCTTCTCGCTCGACCTGCCCGACGGGATGGTCTCGGAGCCGGAACACGTCGACGTGCCGACCCGCGACGGCGGGACCACCCACGCGTACTACTACCCGCCGACGAACGCCGACGAGCGCGCGCCCGAGGGCGAGGACCCGCCACTGGTGACGATGGTCCACGGCGGCCCGACGAGTCAGACGCTCCCGGTCGCGAAGCTCGCGGTCCAGTTCTTCACCACCCGCGGGTTCGCCGTCGCCGACGTGAACTACCGTGGCTCGACGGGTTACGGCCGCGACTACCGCGACGCGCTACAGGGCGAGTGGGGCGTGCTCGACACGGCCGACTGCGTGGACACCGCGGAGTACCTCGCGGAGATCGGCCGTGCGGACCCGGACCGGCTCGCGATCACCGGCGGGAGCGCCGGCGGCTACGCGGTGCTCTGTGCGCTGGCGTTCCACGGCACGTTCGACGCCGGCGCGAGCCACTACGGCGTCGCCGACCTGGAGGCGCTCGCGACGGGCACCCACAAGTTCGAGTCCCGGTACCTCGACGGCCTCGTCGGCCCGCTGCCCGAGGCCCGGGAGACCTACGAGGAGCGGTCGCCCGCGTTCCACGCCGAGGCCATCGACGCCCCGCTGCTCCTGCTCCAGGGCGGCGAGGACCGCGTCGTCCCCCAGGAGCAGGCCGAGGACATGGTCGACGCGCTGGTCGCGACCGAGACGCCCTACGCCTACGCGCTGTTCCCCGCCGAGCGCCACGGCTTCCGGACCGCCGACGCGACTCGCCGGGCCCTGGAGCTGGAACTCGCGTTCTACGGCGAGACGTTCGGCTTCGAGCCCGCCGACGAGATCGACGAAATCAAACTCCACGAGGGCCAGCGCTCGGTCCGGCGCGTGGAGTAGTAACCGACGGCTGACGAACTGCTCAGAGCGTGAGCGTCGCCTCGGGCATGTTCCGGAACGCGGTCTCGTACCCCTCGTGTCTGGAGACCTGCGGCGGCGAGTCGACGGCGATCGTGAGTTCGTCGCCGCTCCCGACGCCGTCGACGACTGCGCCGTAGTGGATGCCGAGGTCGGGATCGAGCCACTCGTTCAGGTAGCCGTCGAAGGCCGTCTCGCCGTCCCGTGACAGCGTCCCCGACAGCGACATCAGCGGCAGCGGGTAGCGGTTGTACGGCGTGCGCGCCGAGACGGCGAGGTACGCCTGATCCGCGTCGCCGCCGAACGGCGTCGCGTCGTCGAGGCTCCGCACCGCGAACACCGCGTCGCCGCTCCCGGTCGTGCCGTGGGCCGTCCCCGGGAGGTCGTCGACCGGCGGCGCCTGCGTGGTCGGGACCATCTCCATCCGCATCGGTTCCACGGCGCCCAGCGTCCCCTGCCGGGCCTCGGCGATGTCCTCGAACGGGAGGTCGCGCAGCTCCGAGCGCTGGTAGTCGAGCGTGAACTCGAACTCGGCGGCCGCTGTCTCGGTCAGCGAGCCGGTGCGGCGATCGCCGCCCGCGCCCACCGAGACGGTCACGGTGTACTCGCCCTGCTCGGGGAGTTCGACGTTGTCGCCGAAGTGAAACCCCATCCGCTGGGCGAGCATCGGCCACGGGTTCAGCCCGTCGACGACCGACTCGCCGTCCCGGGTCACGTCGACGCTGGGGTTCACGTCCGAGGGCACGACTCCCGACTCGCTGTGCCAGACGATCGGCATCAGGTGGAGCGCGTCGTTCCCGCCGACCTCGACCTGCGTGGTGTCGTCGCCGGTGACCGTCCAGAACCGATGGGGGTAGCTGTACGTCAGCGCACAGCTGTAGCCGCCGTCGCTGACCATCCCCGCCATCGCCATCCCCTCGGTGTGCGTGGGGCGGTAGACGGCGTCGGGGCGGTTCGCCACCAGCGGCGGCTCCCGGCTGCCCGACTCGAGTTCGAAGCCGAGACAGTCCGCGAGGCCGCCGACGCCGGTGGCGCCGACGCCCGCGAGGAACGCCCGACGGGAGGGGTTACGCATCGACCACCTCCGCGTTCTCGGCGACTTCGGCGACGTCCGCGTCGGGATTGGCGGGGGGGAGCGCCCGCAGCGAGCGCGGCGGCACGAGGAAGTTCCCCCGCCGGACGGTGTTGATGTACTGCAGGATCCCGTTGTTCGTGCGCTGGCCGACCGCGGAGTCGCTGTCGATCTCCTCGCCGTTCATCGCTTCCCGGGTGGTGACGAAGTCCGAGATCGTCCGCTGGAGCGACAGGAAGTGGACGCCGGCGCGGTCCCCATCGGTCGAGTCGAAGTCCCGCCGGAGGATGATCGGCTTGTCGTTTTCCCGCACGTCGACCATCTTCTGGCTGTGGCCGACGACGCCCTCGTTGCGGGCGGTCTCGATGGGCTCGCCGCAGTCGTCCATCCGCGGGTCGGTGCCGAGGTTCTCGCCGGCGTCCTCGACGAGCTCGTTCTCGGCGTGGTGGGGACAGAACATCTTGGAGACGCGCTGCTCGCGGGTGTCCTGCTCGTACCACTGGGTCAGGTTCAGCGTCAGCGTCGAGAGCTGCTGGGTCGTGCCGCCGGCGAAGGGCCCGTCCCGGATCGTCACGCGGTCCTCGGTGGGCTGGTTCCCTTTGAACGCCGACTCGAAGCCCATGTACAGCGGCGCGTCCTCCGGCACCGGGCCGTCGTCGGGCACGCCCGACACGTCCTGGTTCTCGGCCGGGAGGCCGTCGCCGATGAAGCCGGTCCGGCGCTCGCGGACCGAGAACACGTCCGTCAGCGCGGCGTCGGGCTGGGCGACGCCGTTGAGTTCGTCGAGGTCGCCCTTCAGCGCCTCCTCGGCGCCCATCACCACCTCGCCGTGGTCGCTGGCGAGGTGGACGATCGCGTCGGCGTCGTCGGCGTCGGGGTCCTCGAAGGCGGAGAGCGCTCGCGGTTCCGGCAGGTCGACGCTCCCGGGCAGGTCGTCGTCGAACCGGTCGAAGTAGGACGGCGAGTAGCTGACTGTCAGTAGGAGTCCCGCGGCCGAGCGCTCGTAGGCGCGCTCGACGCCCGCGAGGGCGGCCTCGACGGTCTCGCGCTCGTCGTCGGCCGGCGTCCCGTCGCCGTAGTCGAGCGCGAGCAGCACGCGGTGGCGCGGGTGGTGGTTGTTCCCGGCGTCGGTCGTCGGGAGCGCGGCGTTCCAGGCGTGTTGACGCTCGGGAAACTCGGCGGACGGGGTCTCGGGCCCACGGGGCACGTCGACATCGGCACCGCGGTTCAGGCACGCCGACAGCGCCGCCGCGCCGCCGATGGCGACGGCGGACTTCACGAACGCGCGGCGGTCGATGCCGTTGGGGTCGCTCATACGCGCGGTAGCACAGGGACGGGAAAGTGGGTTCTGGTGCGCCTCTCGAAACGGGCTACCCCTCGAGGAGCCCGTCGACCAGTCGGGTGAACCGATCGACGAGGCGGTCGCCCATCTCGGGTTCGACCGTCGAGAGGAGCGACCGGGTCGCCTCGGGGTCCGACAGCGAGAGGTGGACCCGGCCCCGGTCGTCCCGGCGCTCGTCGACGAGGCCGGCGTCGACGAGCCGGTCGACGTGGTAGGAGAGGGTGCTCCGGGCCACGTCGAGTCGGTCGGCGAGGTCGGCCGCCGAGGTCTCGCCCCCCAGCAGCGCCACGAGGACGGCGCGGGCCGTCTCCCGGCGCGCGAGCGCGATCCGCTCCCGTTCGTGTTCGTCGTAGCCCGGCGGGAAGTAGTGGGTGCGGCCGTACCGGTCGTCGGCGACGACCCGGCCCGCCCGGCGAAGCCGCCGCAGGTGGTACTGGAGCTGGCCGGTCGCGAGGTCCAGTTCCCGGCCGAGCGCGCTGGCGTGGCGGCCGGGGTGGTCGCGGACGTGCGCCAGCAGGCGCTCACGGGTGTCGCTCATCGCTCCCGATCACCCCGGGACTCCGCTCCGTCGTCGAAGTCGCCGCCGTCGGCTCGGGCCGCCCCGGCGGCCGGCCTGCCGACCAGGTAGACGGCGGCGATCACCAGCGCCGCCATCGCCACGTCGAGGCCGTGCTCGAGCGTGTGGTGGATCCCCGGTCCGACAGCGCCGAGGTAGGCCGCCAGCCCGACGGCGCTCCGGGCGAGTAGCGTCGACAGCGCCAGCGCCACCAGCAGGTAGCGCCGTGAGCGCCGTCGGACGAACGCCGCGACGGCGATGCCGGCGACGACGGCAGTCAGTATCGCTGCGAGACTCAACAGGACGAAAACCGCCGGATCCTCCCCGTGGACCCCGGCCGCGAGCAGGCTCCCGGTCGCGAATCCGCTCATTATCGACGCTTGGCACTCGAGGAGGATACGCCTCTCGATGCGGTCGCCTCGGGGCGAAACGGGCGCCGGCAATCGTCGTCGCCCGCACCAACCAATATGGGGCCACGGCGCGAGCCGGTACGTATGTCCGAACACGAGATCGCGGCGACCGTCGACGGCGCGACCGAGACGGCGACGGTCGAGGCCAGACGGCTGCTGGTCCACGCGCTCCGGGAGAACTGGGGCTACACCCAGCCCACCGTCGGCTGCGAGTCCGGCAAGTGTGGCGCCTGCACCGTCGAGATGGACGGCGAGGTCGTCAAGTCCTGCTGCGTGCTCGCGGTGCAGGCCGACGGGAGCGAGATCACGACCGTGGGCGGGATCGAGGGCGCGCCCGACGGGCTCGCCGAGGTCGGCGGCGACGACGTCGCCGCGGCCGACGACGACGGGTTCGGCCCGGTCCAGCGCAGCTTCCACGAGGAGCACGGGCTCCAGTGTGGCTACTGCACGCCCGGGATGATCCTCCGGAGCCGGGACCTGCTCGCGGCCAACCCCGACCCCTCCCGCGAGGAAATCCGGGAGGGGCTGAAGGGGAACGTCTGTCGCTGCACGGGGTACGAGAACGTCGTCGACGCCGTCGAGGCCGCGGCGAGGAAGCTCGAACCGATCGAGACCGACGGCGGCGCGCCGGAGGACGCAGTCGACGCCGCCGACGGGGGTGCGGACTGATGTTCCCGCCGCAGTTCGACTACGAGCGCCCGGACTCCCTCGACGCGGCGCTCGACGCGCTCGCGGACGAGGACGCCGTGCCGCTCGCGGGCGGGCACGACCTCGTCCCGATGCTCAAAGCCCGCGAGCGGACCCCCGGGACGGTGGTCGACCTCGGCGGGCTCGCGGCACTCCGCGGTGTCGAGCGCGTGGTCGCGGACGGGACCGAACGGCTCTCGATCGGCGCGCTCACGACCGACGCCGCCCTCCTCGACGCCGACCCGGCGGGCGTCGACGCCCTGCTCGACGCGACGAGCGAGGTCGGCGACGCACAGATACGGAACCGGGGCACGGTCGGCGGCAATCTCGCGGCCGCTCATCCCGCGAGCGACATCCCGGCGGCGACGCTCGCGGCCGGCGCGACGCTCCACCTCGTCGGCCCCGACGGCGACCGGACGGTGCCGGCCGGCGAGTTCGCGACCGGCGATCACGAGACGGTCTGTACCGACGACGAACTGGTGACGCGCGTCTCTGTTCCGCTCGATCCTGACGCCGGCGGCGCGTACGCGCGCAAGACCCACCCCTCCACGGGCTACGCCGCGGTCGGCGTCGCCGCGCGGCTGCGGGTCGTCGACGGCGCAGTCGCCGACCCGCGGGTCGCGGCGGTCGGCCTGCTCGACGTTCCCACGCGCCTGCCCGCGGTCGAGGGCGCACTCGTGGGCGTGGACGCCGGTTCGCCGGTGGACGCGGTCGCTGGCGCGGCCGAGCGCGCGACCGAGGGGATCGACGGCGCCGTCCGGGAGGACCACGTCGTCTCCGCCGGCCAGCGCTGCGCCGTCCTGCCCGAGTACACCGAGCGGGCAGTCTCCGCGGCGTTGGCTCGCGCCGTCGGGCGCGAGGGGGTGGTCGCATGAGCGGCGAGGAGAGCGTCATCGAGGCCGAGGGCGCGGTGCCGACGACCGCCGACGAGGGGGCGGCCGCGGGCGGCGAATCGGTCGGCGACAGCCCGCTCCGCCGCGAGGACGCACGCGCGCTCCGGGGCGAGACAACCTACACCGACGACTTCGGGCAGGAGGCCGCCGCGCTGGCGTTCGTCCGGAGCCCGCACGCCCACGCCGAGGTAGCGGGCATCGACACCGAGGCCGCCGAAGCGATCGACGGCGTCGTCGCCGTCTACACGTGGGGGGATCTGGCCGAGAGCGATGCACCGATGCGGCTCCCGGTCCGGACGGGCCCGCTCGACTGCGAGGTGCCGGGCCACCCCGTGCTCGCCGCCGATCGCGTGCGCTACGACGGCCAGCCGGTCGCGGCGGTGGTCGCGAAGGACCGCTACGTCGCCGCGGACGGCGTCGAGGCCGTCGAAGTCGAGTACGACCCACTCCCGGTCGAGACCGACCCCGAGGCCGCCGCGAGCGAGGACGCGCCGACGCTGTTCGAGGACGCGCCGGACAACGTCGCCGCCGTGGGCGAGCTCGGCGACCGGGAGGCGACCGATCGCGCGTTCGCGGCGGCCGAGGAGGTCGTCAGCGTCGAACTGGAGAACAACCGCCTGATCCCCAGCGCGCTCGAACCCCGGGCGGCGCTTGCGGAGCACGACCGCACGGAGGGGTTCACGGTCACGATGACCAGCCAGTCGCCCCACGGCCACCGACGGAAGCTCTCGCACACCCTCGGCGTGCCGGAGCGACAGATCCGCGTGATCTCGCCGGACGTCGGCGGCGGGTTCGGACACAAGGGCCACCACCACCCCGGCGAGGCGATGGCGGCGTGGGCCGCCCGTGAGCTGGGCGAGTCGGTGAAGTGGACCGCGACGCGCTCGGCCAACTACCGGGAAGGCGCCCACGGCCGGGACCACCGGACGACCGCCGAGTTGGCACTCGACGCCGACGGCCGGTTCCGCGGCCTCCGGGTCGACACGCACGCCGGCATCGGCGGCTACGCGCTCGGGGGCGGCGGCGCGATGCCCGGCTGGTACGGCCGCCTGCTCGCCAGCCAGTACGAGATCCCGGCGATCTACTGCCGCTCGCGGTGCGTGTTCACCACGACGGCGCCGGTCCACTCCTACCGCGGCGCGGGCCGGCCGGAGGCGATCTACGTCACCGAGCGACTGGTCGACGTGGCCGCCGAGGAACTCGGCGCCGACCCGGTGGAACTCCGGCGGCGGAACTTCCTCGACCCGGACGGGTTCCCCCACGAGACGGCGGTGGGCGCGACCTACGACAGCGGGAACTACGAACCCACGCTCGAGTCGGCCGTCGACGCCGTCTCGGGGCTCCCGCGAGGCGGCGAGCGCGACGACGACGGCCGCCTGCGCGGCGTGGGGATCGCCAGCTACGTCGAGAGCACCGGCGGCGGCTTCGAGAGCGGCGTCGTCCGGGTCCATCCCGACGGCGGCGTGACGGTCTCGGCGGGCACCCACGACCACGGGCAGGGTCACGGGACCATCTACGCCCAGATCGTCGCCGACGAACACCCGGTCGCCCCCGAGGAGATCGAGGTCGTGGAGGGTGACACCGACAAGATCCCCACGGGGACGGGGACGTTCGGCTCCCGGAGCACCGTCGTCGGCGGCAACGCCGTCGCCGAAAGTGCACAGGAAGTGTTCGGGAAAGCTCGAGAGATCGCGGCCCACGAACTCGACGCCGACCCCGGCGCGGTCGAGACGACCGACTCGGGGTTCCGGGTCGCCGACGGCGCGGGCGAGGGCAGCGACGCGGGGGATCAGCGTGTCTCGTTCGCCGAGGTGGCGGACCGGGCGTACGGCCGGGGGCTCCCTGAGGGGCTCTCGCCGGGGCTCGAGGCGACGACGTTCTACGAACTCGACAACACCGCCTACACGTTCGGTACCCACGCGGTCGCGGTGGCCGTCGATCCCGAGACCGGGGAGTACGAGGTCGAGCGCTACGTCGCCGTCGACGACTGTGGGGTCCGGGTCAACCCCCGGATCGTCGAGGGGCAGGTCCACGGCGGCGTCGCCCAGGGACTCGGACAGGCTCGCTCCGAGCGCGCGACCTACGGCGCTGACGGCGCGCTGGCGGCGTCGACGATGCTCGACTACGCGCTGCCGCGGGCGAGTGACTTGCCGGACATCGAGACGCGGGCCCAGGAGACGCCCAGCCCGGACAACGAACTCGGCGTGAAAGGGATCGGCGAGGGCGGCACGGTCGCGGCGCCGCCGGCGCTGGTGAACGCGGTCGTCGACGCGGTTCCCGGCGTCGATCACCTCGACATGCCGGTTACCGCAGAACGGGTTCGAACGGCGATCGAGGACTGAGCGGGCGGCTCAGTCGTCGAACTGCGCGGCTGACAGCGTGCCGTCACCAGAAATCGGAGATTTCTGGTTGGCGAACGAGAGAGCGTCGCTCTCTCGTAAACGCTCAGTCGTCGGCCAGCGGCGCGCCGTGTTCGGTCTCGGGCTTGTTCCGCAGACAGGCCGAGAGGTGGCCGTTGCCGTGGTCGGTCTCCTGTGGCTCCTCCTCCTCGCAGGGGGTCGTGAACGCCGAGAGGCGGTCGTTCGCGTCCTCGATCCGGCCCTCGGCGAGCGCGTCGAGCGCGTCCTGGAGGACCGACTCCGCCTCGGGGTCGGAGAGCTCCTCGGCGAGGTCGAACTCCGTTCTGAGCTCGTCTTTGACCGTCTGGTTGTCGACGTTCGACAGGTCGTCGGCATCGAACGCGAGCGCCTCGCGGACGCTCTCGGGGTCGATCTCGCCGCTCCGGACCCTGTCACGGAACGTCAGCACTGCGCGCCAGCGCTCCTGTTCGAGGTCGTACTCGTCGGACTGGATCACCATGTGACATCGCGTGTGGAACCGGCAGCCCGACGGGGGGTTAGTGGGGCTCGGAACGGTCCCCTTGAGCTCGATGTTCTCCCGCTGTGCCGACGGGTCGGGACGGGGGATCGCCGACAGCAGCGCCTCCGTGTAGGGGTGCTGCGGGTTCCGGAACACCTCGTCGGTGTCGCCGATCTCGACGATCTCGCCCAGGTACATCACCGCGACCCGGTCACAGACCTCCCGAACCACGCTCATGTCGTGGCTGATGAACAGCATCGAGAGGCCGAACTCCTCCTGGATGTCGTTCAGCAGCGAGAGGATCTCCGCGCGGATCGACACGTCGAGCGCGGAGACCGGCTCGTCGGCGACGATGAACTCGGGGTTGAGCACGAGCGCGCGGGCCAGCGCGATCCGCTGTTTCTGCCCGC
Source organism: Halolamina pelagica (assembly GCF_900115675.1). GTDB lineage: Archaea > Halobacteriota > Halobacteria > Halobacteriales > Haloferacaceae > Halolamina > Halolamina pelagica. The sequence goes on from NZ_FOXI01000004.1 coordinate 99,915, forward strand.
CGGAGAACTCGTGGGGGTAGCGGTCGTAGTAGTCCGCCTCCAGCCCCACCCGTTCGAGCAGGTCCTCGACGATCTCGCGGCGGCGCTCCTTGTCGGTCATCCCGTGGACCAGCAGGAGTTCGGCGACCGAACTCCCGACGGTCATCCGCGGGTCCAGGCTGGAGGAGGGGTCCTGGAAGATCATCTGGGCGTCCCGCCGGAACGCCTTCAGCTCCCCGTCGTCGAACTTGGTAACGTCGTTGGGGTGGGTGCCGTCCTCGTTGCGGGTACGGCCGCCCCGGCCGCCGCCGTTGAAGATGACCTCGCCGTCGGTGGCCTCCTCGAGCCGGATGATCGACGAGGCGGCGGTTGACTTCCCGCAGCCGGACTCGCCGACCAGGCCGAGCGTCTCCCCCTCGGCGATGTCGAAGCTGATGCCGTCGACGGCCTTTGCGGCGCCGACCTGCCGGGAGAGGATCCCCTCGGTGATCGGGTAGTGCTTCTTGAGGTTCCGGACCGAGAGGATGGGGTCCTCAGTCACCGGAAACACCTCCGGTTACCGTGCCGTCCTCCTGCGTGAACTCGGTTTTCACCGTGGACGGGTCGTACCCCTGCTGGTAGTGGACACACGAGACGGCGTGGGTGTCCGTCAGCGGCTCCTCGGGCGGCTGGTCGCCGGCGGTGCACTCCTCGACCGCGTAGTCACACCGCGGCGCGAACCGGCAGCCGTCCGGCGGGTCGATCGGCGACGGGAGCGTTCCCGGGATCCCCTCGGCCGAGCGCGCCTGTCCGGGCAGACACTCGAGCAGCGCGCGGGTGTAGGGGTGGGAGGGGTCGTCGAAGATCTCCTCGACGGTGCCCCGCTCCATCACCTTCCCGGCGTACATCACGACCACGTGGTCGGCGATCTGGGCGACGACCCCGAGGTCGTGGGTGACGAAGAGGATGCTCATGCTGTACTCCTCCTGGAGCTCCTCGAGCAGGTTCAGGATCTGGGCCTGCACCGTCACGTCCAGCGCCGTCGTGGGCTCGTCGGCGATCAGGAGGTCCGGGTTGGTGACCAGCGCCATCGCGATCATGACGCGCTGTTTCTGCCCGCCGGAGAACTCGTGGGGGTAGTCGTCCAGCCGCGCGGCGGCGTTGGCGACACCCACGTCGTTGAGGAGTTCGATCGCCCGCTCGCGGGCCTCCTCCTCGGACGTGTCCGGCTCGTGGGTCTGGACCGCCTCGACGATCTGCCAGCCCACCGTGTAGCAGTGGTTGAGCGCGTCCTGCGGGTTCTGGAACACGTGGGCGATCCGGCCCCCGCGGATCTCCCGGAGCTCGGACTCGCTCAGGGACGTGATCTCCTGCCCGTCGAACCTGACGCTGCCCGTCACCTCGCCGGGCGGCGTGGGGACGATCCGCGTGATCGACTCGCTGGCGACGGTCTTCCCCGACCCGGACTCGCCGACGAGACAGACCGTCTCGCCCCTGGGTATCTCGAAGTCGATGCCGTCGACCGCGGTCAGTACGCCGTTGTCGGTATCGAACTCCGTCGTGAGTCCTTCCACCGAGAGTAGTGGTTCGTCAGTCATTGTTCTGCCTCCGCGTCGGCTTCGGGGTTCAGTGCGTCGAGGAGCGCGTCCCCGAGGAAGTTGAACGCCAGGATGGTGAAGAACAGGAACAGCCCGGGGATCAGCGTGATCCACGGCGCGAACGCCAGGTCCGAGCGCCCCTGTGCGATCAGCACACCCCAGGAGGGGATCGTCGAGTCACCCAGCCCGAGGAACGCGAACTGCGCCTCGAAGAGGATGAACGACGGGATCAGCAGCGTGATGTCGGTGACGATGCTGCTCGCGCTGTTGGGCATGATGTGCGAGCGGATCACCCGATACGTGCTCGCGCCGCTGAGCTGGACCGCCTTGATGTACTCCTCCTCCGTTTTGGCCAGCGCGTTGCTCCGCACGTAGCGTGCGGTCCCCTCCCACGAGAACAGCGAGAAGAGGACGATGAACAGGAACAGGCTGGCCCCGTAGATGTAGAGGATCAGCAGGTAGAGGATGAACGTCGGGAACGACTGCTGGATGTCGACCCAGCGCATCAGGACCTCGTCGACGAGGCCGCCGGCGTACGCCGCGACCGTGCCGACGATGCTCCCGATCGTGACGACGAACAGCGTCGCGATGAAGCCGATCTTCATGCTGATCTGCATGCCGTAGACGATGATCCGGAAGATGTCCTTCCCGTCACCGGTCGTCCCGAGCGGGTGCTCGAGCGACCCGTGACAGTCGCCCCCGGCGACCTCGCCGACACAGTTGATCGGGTACACGTTGTTGATCTCCAGGAACATCGGGGGCTGGTACTTCGTCATCAGGTCGACCGTCGGCGCCTGGATGATCGCCGGGCCGATGACGCCGATGACGAAGATGAACAGCAGCCACCCGAGACTCGCCATCGCCGGGCGGTTGCGCTTCATGTCCCGCCAGTAGTACTTCGTCATCCGCGGGTTCTGGTAGAGCGGGAGGATCATGTACGCCCCGAACAGGACGAGGGAGAACGCGAACAGCCAGTCGAGCTGAGTCACGTCGTACCCCCAGCCGATGACCTCGAACGTCGGAGTGTACTGGTTCCCGAAGTCCATCCCGATCGCGGCGTCCCACGTTCCCGTGACGAAGAAGTAGTCGAACGCCCAGACCGCGCCCATCAGCGCCGTTCCGATCGCGACGATGATGAAGTTCGGCGAAATCTCGCGTTCGGACTCCTCGTCGATCTGGCCCCAGTCGATCTCGTCGAAGGATTGTCTATCCGTCGCCATTATCGGTCCTCGAAGCTGATCCGCGGGTCAAGCACTGTGTACACCAGGTCCTGGAGCAGGTTCCCGATGGTCGCCACGAAGGTGAAGAACAGGGTCGAACCCAGCACGAGGTTCGTGTCCTGTGCGACCACCGCGTCGTAGAGCGTCCGTCCCAGTCCCGGGATGCCGAACACCACCTCGACCAGCAGCGACGAGCCCGTGAAGATGGCCAGGAGGTAGCCCACCATCGTCGTCGACAGCGGGACCATCGTCGGCCGGATGACGTGTCGTGCGTAGATCCGGTAGGTCGAGACCCCCTTGGCCTTGGCCGTCTTGACGAAGTCCGCGTTCGCGTACTCCGCGGCCTCGTTGCGCGAGACGCGCATGATGGCGCCGATCGAGCCGGTGACGAGCACGAATATCGGTATCGTGAGCTGTATCACGTTCTGGACGCTGAACACCGGGACGCCCGTCTGGTAGACGATGGGGATCCATTCCAACTGGACCCCGAATATCAACAGCAGTATGATCCCGAAGAAGAAGTTCGGGATCGCGTAACCGAAGAACGCCACTCCGGTCGCTGCGTGGTCCCGCCAGCTGTACTGGTTAGCCGCGGAGTACACCCCCACGATCGGCCCGATCAACACGGTCAGTATCGTCCACGGTACCGAGTACTGGACGGTGTAGTAGAGTGCGCTGACCAGCGCGGCCGTCACCGGCTGGTTGCGGGTGTTCGACCACCCCCACTCGAGCGTGTAGACGCCGACGACGTAGTCCATGAACCGGACGTGGAGCGGGCGATCGAGCTGGAGCTGTGCCTCCATTCGCTCCTCGGCCTCCGCGGGGTTCTCCCCGTCCATCGCTGCCTGTGTGACAGCCTGCTGGACCTGCGGGTTCGGCGCCGCCGTCATCAGTCCCCAGGTGATCGTCACGATGATGAACGTCACGATGGCCGCCCACGCGACCCGTCGGACGATGTACCATTCCATTCCCATTGGTTATAACGACCTCATGTGTGTATCTCTGAAAGCTTCGACCGTCGTTTCGGCTGTATATCCATAATCCCCATCCGCGTGTGTACGTGTCGCAACCGTCGAACCGGTGTGTCCCGGTACGACATGATTACCACATGTGTGTTTCGATGGATAGCTCGCTCGGGCGCTCAAAAAACGCCGAAGGCCCGCCGTGTCGTTACTCCTCTCGGTACCAGGCGGGGAAGTCCCAGCCGCTGAAGAAGTTCTCCTGCGGCCCGACGATGTCGGACGCGTACCCGGCACGGCTGCTCGGGAACGCGAGCATCCCCATGGGCTGGTCCTCGGCGATCTTGACGAAGATCTCGCTGAGGGTCTCGTTCAGTTCCTCGGTGGACTCGGCGCTGTTGGCCTCCTCCCACAGCGACGGGGCGTCCCAGGACGGGTAGTAGCCGTACGGGTTGTAGAAGGAGTCCTTGGCGAAGAACACCTCGGCCGTGAGCGGGTTGAGCGGGTAGGTGTTGAGCCCGTAGACGACGGTCATGTCCCACGGGTTCTTACTCGTGGCCACGTCACGCGGACCGGCGTTGTAGGACCCGTTGGACCACTCGAGCTCGTCGGCGTTCTCGGGGATCTCCTGCTGCCAGTACTGGTTGGAGAACTGCGAGCCCTGGATCGCGTTGACCTCGACGACGATCCCGGCGTTCTGCTCGAACTCCTGGGCGATGAACTCCGCCATCGAGCGCTCGGTGTTCTGGCCGGCGCTGTGGTAGAGCGTGATCGTACACTGGTCGCCCTCGGGGTTCAGGAGGCGGCCCTGGCCGTCGTAGCTGTAGTCGTACTCGACGTTGTCGATCGCCTCCTGGATCCGGCTCTGAGCGGCATCCTGGCCGTAGAGGTCGCCGGTCCCGTACTCCGGCACGTCGGCGTCGCTGGGGTACCACTTGGACCAGCGGGGCTGCCACGTGTACTCGACGTTGGCGTAGCCACGGAACACGCCCTCGACGAGCGTCTGCTTGTCGACGGCGCAGCCGAGCCCCTGGCGGAACTTCTTCTCGCGGAAGAGGTTGCCCGGGCCGGCGTTCCATCCGTTCTCACGCATGTTGTAAACGCAGACCTCGTTGTACGGCTGGGGCTGGAGGTACACGTTGACGTTGTCCAGGCCGTCGAACTCTTCGACGCGCTCGGGGGGGATCGAGGCGTAGTCGGTCTCCCCGGTCTCGAGCGCACCGAGGCGGGAGGCCTGCTCCTGCACGACCCGACTCTCGAGGGTCTCGAAGTAGGGCGCGTTCTCGAAGAGCTGGTTGATGTCGGTCGCCTCCTGCATGTAGTAGTCCTCGTTGCGGCTGTACGTCTGGCCGCTGGACCGGTTCCACTCATCGAGGGTGTAGGCGCCGAGGTTCCCGGCGAACTCGAGTTCGAGCAGTTCCTGGTCCTCCTGGAGGCCCTGGGAGTCCTCTTCGGCGACGTAGGGCTCAAGCAGATCCTTCGGGATCGGGTACATCAGCGGGTCGTACGTCGCCGGGTACAGCAGGTTCGCGCTCTCGAGCTCGATCTGGAACTCGAACTCGCCCGTCTGCGTGATCGTGGTCGTCTCGGGCCAGGAACTGGAGGCCGACGTCGCTGCCCAGTCGGACTTGTGGACCTCCTGCACCAGGTAGACGAAGTCCTCGGCGGTGACCTGTCCGTAGTCGCCGCCGAACTGGAGGTTCTCCCGAACCTTCCCGGTCCACACCTTCCCACCGTCGTCGGTGGTCAGCTCGTAGAGCTGCGGGATCTGTTCGTTACCCGGACCGAACGTGTACCCCATGTCGAGGGCGTAGCCGATCAGCGTACCGGCGCCGGCCTCGGTGTTGTAGAGCGGGTTGAGGGTGTCGACCGGACTGGAGGTGACGGTGTTGAACGTGCCGCCGACCTCGGGGATCTCGACCTCGCCCTCGGGCGTGGGCGTGTCTTCGCCCATCGCGTCGCCCTCGGTGTCGGTCGGTGAGTCCGTCGCCGTGTCGGTGCCGTCGCCGCCCGTACAGCCGGCCATCCCGGCTGCACCGGCGACGCCGATGGCCTGCAGCCACCGACGACGGTTGATTCCTGGGTTGCTGTCGTCACCACGTCGTCCGTGAGGGTCAGACATGTGGTACTTCTGTTATCAGATATAGCAGATAAAACTGTCGTTTGGTACCATGGGCCTTTCACCCACGGTTCACAGCGGTGCTTAGCTGGGCTACACGAGTCCGTTCGTTCACGCTGATCCCGTTTCGTACAGGCTTCCTAACGACAGACCCGGCCCGTCGAACCGTGAGGACTAACCGCAGTACCTCCCCACCACGGAGTATGGAACCGCTAGTGGCGCAGGTGGGCGACCAAGGAGATGGGGCCCGCCGGCGACGATGAGCGAGCCCGCGCTGCTCGGCCTCATCACTGCGGCGGGGAAGTCCACCCGGATGGGCGGGTTCCCCAAGCCGCTGCTGACCGTCGACCGCCAGCGGTTCGTTGAGCGACTGATCGAGCAGTACCGCGAGGCCGGCGTCGACGACGTGGTCGTCGTACTCGGCTACGAGGCCGACGAGGTGCGATCGCGTGCCGACCTCTCGGGGGCGAGGGTCGTCGAGAACGAGCGCTACGAGGAGGGTATGCTCTCTTCCGTGCGCGCGGGCGTCCGCGAAGCGCAGGCGCTGGACGCCGACGGCCTACTGCTCTCGCCGGTTGACTACCCCGTCATCCCTGCCGCCGTGATCCGCACGGTGGTCGGCGCGTTCGCGGCCGACCGGACCGCCGACGTGATTCAGCCGACGACCGACGGCGAGCGGGGGCACCCGCCGCTGTTCGCCGCGTCGACGTTCGACGCGCTGTTGCACGATCCCGCCACCGAGGAGGAGGGCGCGCGGGCGGTGGTCTACGCCGACCAGACTGACACCCGCGAGGTACCGGTCGACGACGCGCGGATCTTCGTCGACGTCGATACGCCCGCGGCGTACTGGGAGGCAGTCAAGAAATACACCTGAGTTCGGGCTACTCGTCGCCGTGCTGTCCCGTTTCGGGGAGCCCGTGACGGACACGGTTGAGCTGTGCGAGGATCGAGAGCGCCACGTCCTCGGGGGCGCCGCCGCCCACCTCGATCCCCACCGGCGCGTGGAGTCGTTCCATCGCCTCGTCGTCGATGCCCTCCTCGCGGAGCCCCTCGCGGACGTGTTCGGCCTTCGTCTCCGAGGCGACCAGTCCCACGTAGTACGCGCCGCGCCGGAGCGCCGCCGCGGCGGCGATGCGGTCGAACGTGCCGGACCGGCTGGCGACGGCGACGGCGGTGTTCGAGCCGACGCCGAACTCGGCGATCCCCTCGTCGTAGTCGCCGGTGTACACCTCGGCCTCGGGGAAGCGCTCGGGGTCGGCGTACCCCTCGCGGTCGTCGACGACGAACACGTCGTAGCCCATCTCGTCGGCCATCCGGGAGAGCGGGACGGCGATGTGGCCCGCGCCGGCGACGACGAGTTCGGGCGCGCCGACGAGCACGTTGATGAACACGGCCATCTCGCCGCCACAGACCATCCCCGTGTTCCCGTCGCGCGTGAGCTCCCAGCGCTCGGTCCGGGGCTCGCGCTCCTCGATCGCCTCGAGTGCCGCCTCCTGCGTGAGCGCCTCGACGGTCCCGCCGCCGATGGTGCCCTCGGTGTCGCCGTTCTCCCGGACGAGCATCGTCGCCCCGGGCTCGCGCGGGGCGCTCCCCTCGACCTCGGTCACCGTGGCGATCGCGACCGTCTCGCCCGCGTCCGTGAGTTCGGCCGCGCGTCGGTGGACTCCCATCGATCGCCTTCGCCACTCTCCGGACTTAGGGATGTCGCACGCGGTGACCCTCGTCGAACGGCTGTCGGCTATCCGCGACCGCCGAACTACCGACCCCGTATAGCGTGGGGAGTTTATCAGTCGGATGGGCGGTACAGCGCCTCTGTGTAGCAATTTCTAAGAAATTGAGAATCGGCATCCCCCCATATACCCGTTCGGTGCCATGGTCCAGACGTGATGACCTCAGTACCCACGACGACCCGACGGCGCGTGTTGCAGAGCATGGGTGCGGCCGGCGCGACGGCAGTCGCGGGCTGCATCTCCGCCCCGCCAGCTGAGGAGGAGGCAGCAGAATCCACGCCGCAGCCCCCGAGCATGAACGAATCTCCCTCGCTCGACACCCAGCGCATCGCCGGGAACCCGACCGCGGTGCCGCAGCCGATCGACCGCGACAGCCCGAAGACCGTCAGCGTGGAGATGACCACGCACGAGCAGGTCGCCGAGGTCGAACCCGGCGTCACCTACACGTACATGAGCTTCGACGGCCGGATCCCCGGGCCGATGATCCGGGCCCGCGTCGGCGACCACGTCGAGATGACGATCACGAACGACGAGTCGAACTCGATGCCGCACAACATCGACCTGCATGCAGTGCGGGGTCCGGGCGGCGGCGCCGAGGCGTCGATGGTCGCCCCCGGGGAGACGAAGACGTTCACGTTCAAGGCGACCTACCCCGGCCTGTTCACCTACCACTGCGCCGTCCCGAACCTGGACTACCACATCTCCAGCGGGATGTTCGGCGCCATCCTGATCGAACCAGAGGCGGGGCTGCCCGAGGTCGACCACGAGTTCTACCTCGGCCAGCACGAGCTCTACACGACCGGCGACGCCGGCGAGGAGGGCCACCACGACTTCGACTTCGAGGCGATGAAGGACGAGGAGCCGACGTACGTCCTCATCAACGGCGAGAAGTACGCCATCGGCCCCAACGGCTACAACGAGATGCAGATCGAGACCGGCGAGAGCGCCCGCGTCTACTACGTCTCCGGCGGGCCGAACCTCTCCAGTTCGCTCCACCCCATCGGCTCGGTCTGGGACGAGGTGCACCCGCAGGGCGGCATCGGGAGCGACGTCCACCGCAACATCCAGACGACGCCGGTGCCCCCGGGATCGGCGGTCATCGCGGAGCTGCACTCGCCCGTTCCGGGCCCGATCAAGATCGTCGACCACGCGCTCACCCGGGTCGGCCGGAAGGGGGCGCTTGCCGTCGTCGACGTGCAGGGCGACCCGAACCCGGACGTGTTCGACCCCGGCCAGGAGTCGAGCAGCGGGGGCGGGGGCCCCGCCGAGTTCGACGGCTGGTTCGACAACGTCGACAACTACGACGGCGTCGTCGACCGGACCGGCGAGGACGAGATCACCGTCCAGGTGGGCTCGCAGGCCAACGGCGGCGGCTTCGGGTTCGCGCCCGCGGCCGTCGCGGTCTCGCCCGGGACGACCGTCACCTGGGAGTGGACCGGGAAGGGTGGTAGCCACGACGTGCAGGCCGACGACGGCTCGTTCGCGAGCGAGCTGTCGGGCGAGGCCGGCCACACGTTCAGCCAGACCTTCGACGACACGGGAACGACGAAGTACTACTGCATGCCCCACAAGACGATGGGCATGAAGGGCGCCATCGTGGTCGAGTAACCGAACCCTGCCCCGCCGAACACGTTTTTCGCGTCGTCGCGTTCTCCGGGATCGACCCTTCGGGGCTCACTGCCCCCCGGCGATAGCTATCACCGCGAGAGAATTACCGCGGCAGCAGTAACATTCAGGATGCGCGAAACCGTACGGGCGGACGTAATGACCTTCGACCTCACCTGGTACGGCCACTCGACCTGGGGCGTCACCGTCGACGACACCGAGTTCCTGATCGACCCGTTCTTCGACACACCGTTCACCGACACCGATCCGGCGGAGCTGGACCCGGACCACGTCCTGATTACCCACGGCCACGCCGACCACATCGGCGACGCCGACCGGTTCGGGGGAGCCCACTTCGTCTCAACCCCGGAGATCACGAGCTACCTCGCCGACAACTACGGTGTCGAGCACTCGACGGGGATGAACCTCGGCGGCACCGTCGAACTCGGCGACGCGTTCGTCACGATGGTGCGGGCCGACCACTCCAACGGCCCCGACACCGACTACGCCGCCTCCGGCGGCATGCCCGCGGGCTACGTGATCAGCGACACGAAGCCCACGCAGGAGTCGGACGCCGACTCGACCGCGTTCTACCACGCCGGCGACACCTCGCTGCACTCCGAGATGAAGGACGTGATCGCGCCCTTCCTCGAACCCGACGCCGCCGCGGTCCCGGCCGGCGACCACTTCACGATGGGGCCGGCACAGGCCGCCGTCGCGGTCGACTGGCTCGACGTGGAGGTGGCGTTCCCGATGCACTACGACACGTTCCCGCCGATCGAGATCGACACCGACGAGTTCGTCCGCGAGGTCAAAGCGACGGGCAGCGACACCGAGGTCGTCGTCCTCGACGGCGACGAGTCCTACACGCTGGCCGAGTAGCCCGTCCGCCCTCGGCCGGGGCAGCAAGATTTAGGCCGCGACCACCCCAACTTCGGGTCGCGATGAGCAAACAAGTCACCACAGTCTCCGAGGACGGCTACGCGTCGACGACCGAGGTCCGCGATTTCTCCGTCGACATCGACCCGGGCGGCGAGTCGGCACCCGACACGCTGGAGTCGCTACTCGCTTCCTACGGCGCCTGCTACGTGCCGGCGCTCCGCGTCGGCGCGAAACAGCGCGACGTGGGCGAACTCGGGAAGATCGAACTCTCCATCACCGGCGAACTCAACGACGACGACAAGCTCGAGAGCGTCCACTTCGACGTCGCCGTCGAGAACGACGTGAGCGAGGCCGACGGGGCGGAAGCGATCGACCGCGCGTTCGACCTCTGTAAGGTCCACGACGCGCTCAAGAGCGAACTCCACGCGGAGACGACGTTCGAGGGCGACGCCTTCTGAGCCGGCGACCCGCCGAGCGACTCAGCGTTCGATTTTTGCGACCCGTTCGCGCTCCCCCGTGGACGCGTCCCGTTCGCGCCGGTACTCCCCGTAGGTCATCACCTCGCCGTCGCAGATGACGAGGTCGGTGCCGACGGGCGACAGGTCCGGACCGCGATCGCGCGGCGGCGAGTCGCGGACGACGGGTGGTGTGCTACTGGTACCCATAGTTCGAACTACGAGGGAGATCGCATAAGTCTTTGCCCGGAACCCCCCGGAGCGGACGTTTATCGACGGTTTTCCGGACCGACCATTCGGGTGAAGCTTTTTGCCCACGGGGGTGCGACCGCCACCCGTGCCGGCGCTCTCAGTCCACCTCAACCGGGACCGCCCTCGCGACATCGACGCGCCGGCGTCGTACGTGGCCGACGAGCCCTTCGACGTGGCGCTCCAGAACCACGGCCAGGGCTCGCACGTCCACGTCCGACTCGACGAGTCGCTCTCGCGGGCGGCGCGGCTCCGCGACGACAGCCGGTACGTCGAGGCCGACACGACGGCCCGTATCGGCGTCGACACCCAACCGCTGTCGGAACCGGTCACCGGTCGACTGACGGTCTCCGCAGGCTACGGTGCGGAGACGGAGACGGTCGAACTCCGGATCGAGCCGTCCCGCGCCGGCGGCTACGGGATCGACGTGGACGAGGAGCTCGCACAGCCACAGACCGAGGCGCGGGAGCCGTTCGACGCGGAGACGGTCGGCCTACTGGTGCTCGCGGTGCTGACGCTGGTCGCGGCCGTCGCCGTCGCCGTTCTCGTCCAGAGCGCCGTGGTCGTCGCGGCCGCGGCGTTCGTGGCGCTGGTCACCGTCGTCGGCGTCGTCCTCGCGTTGACGTGAACCGCGCACCGGAACCGCGCTCCCCCGATGCCCGCGGGTGGATGGACTTTTGCCGCCGCCGGCGTCACGCCCGTGTATGTCCACCGCAGAAGCGACCCGCGAGGCCGTCCGCGAGCGCCCGTTCCTCCTGCTGGCGCTCCGCGCCGGCGTCCTCAACTACACCGCGACGGCCGAGTTCCTCGACGCCGGCGAGACCGAGCCCGTCGCGACCGCGCTCCGCCGGTTCGCCGACGATCTCCCGACGCTCGCGCCCCGCGACGCGGAGGCCCGAGTCCGGATGGAGAGCGGCGTCGGCCTCGTCGACGCGACGGACGGGGCTCCGACCGGCACCCTCCTCGCGGTCGGTGGGGTCGAAGTCGTCCCAGACGCGGGCTCGCTGACGGCCGTGATCGCGACGGGCGACGTGGGACCGAGCGCGCTGGGGGCCGTCTGTGCCCGCCTCGACGCCGAGGACATCGACGCGGAGGCCGCCGCGGTCGCCGACGGGACGCTGCTGGTCGTCGTCGGTCGCCGGGCGGGCGTCACCGCGCTCCGGGCGGTCGAGGACGCGCTGTCGCGCGTTCCACAGTGAGCGGCTAGCCGGCTGACGCCAGCCGGAGCCCCGTTTCCGACGGCTTCAAACCGCCGGCTGGAGAAGCCTCCCGCATGACTCTATCGCTGACCGACACCCTGTCGGGCGAGCGCGAGCCGTTCGAGGCGAGCGGGGATTCGGTGCTGCTCTACGTCTGCGGGCTGACGGTCTCCGACGACCCGCACCTCGGCCACGCCCGCCTCTGGGCGCAGGCGGACATCCTCCACCGCTGGCTGGCCCACGAGGGGTACGACGTGCGCCACGTCGAGAACGTCACCGACGTGAACGAGAAGATCACGGCCCGCGTCGGCGAACGCGAGGAGTGGGAGACCGAGGCCGACGTGGCCCGCCACTACACCAACGAGGTGCTCGATCAGATGCGGAACCTGAACCTCCTCCGGGCCGAGGTCTACCCCCGCGTCTCCGAGCACGTCCCGGAGATCGTCGACCTCGTCGAGACGCTGATCGAGCAGGGCCACGCCTACGAGTCCAACGGCTCGGTCTACTTCGACGTGACATCCTTCGAGGAGTACGGCAAGCTCTCGAACCAGGAGATCGAGGCCGTCGAGGAGCAGGGCGACCCCGACGAGCGCAGCGAGAAGCGCAACCCCGCCGACTTCGCGCTCTGGAAGGCCGGCGGCGTCGACGCCGACGCGGTCGAGGAACACCGCAAGCACGAACACGACGGGCCGCTCCCGGAGGGCCAGACCTGGGAGTCGCCGTGGGGCGAGGGCCGTCCCGGCTGGCACATCGAGTGCTCCGCCATGTCGATGACCCACCTCGGGGAGACTCTGGACATCCACATGGGCGGCCAGGATCTCGTGTTCCCCCACCACGAGAACGAGATCGCCCAGAGCGAGGCCGCGACGGGGCAGCGCTTCGCCAACCACTGGCTCCACGTCGGCTTCATGCAGGCCGGCAGCGAGAAGATGTCCTCCTCGCTGGGCAACTACTTCACCGTCGCCGACGCCGTCCGGGAGTTCGGCGTGAACGTCCTCCGAACGTTCTACGCCTCCGCGGAGTATCGCTCCCAGCAGGCCTACACCGAGGAGACCATCGAGGAGGCGCGCCGCCGCTGGGAGCGACTCGAACGCGCCTACGAGACCGCCGTCGAGCACGCCGACGGCGCCGACGCGCTCACCAAGACGGAGGACGGCGAGTTCCGCGACGGCCTGGCCGCGGCCCGCGCCGGGTTCGAGGCGGCGATGAACGACGACCTCAACGCCCGCGAGGCGATGGCCGAGTTGCTCGAGGTCGCCACCGCGGTCAACCGCCACGTCGAGGCCGGCGCGCCCTACGACTACCAAGCACTTCGGGAGTCGATCGAGTTCTTCGAGGAGTACGGCGGGGACGTGCTCGGCCTCCAGTTCGGCGACGTGACCGCGGGCGAGGCCGAGATCGCGGAGAGCCTCGTGGAACTGGTGCTCGACGTGCGCGAGGCGGAGCGCGACGCGGGCAACTACGAGCGCGCCGACGACCTCCGTGACCGACTGGAGGCACTCGGCGTCGAGGTGGAGGACGGCGACGACGGGCCGACCTACCGGTTCGACTGACGGGCGTCGACGGCTCGGCTACTCGCCGCCGCCGCGACTACGCCTCGCCGGCGTCGGTCGTGAACAGTTCCGTGTCTTCGGGGATCTCGAACAGCCCGAACCGCACGCCGGCGTCGAGCCAACCGTAGCCGTAGGAGAACGACGCCAGCGCGTTCACGGGGTCGTCGGCCTCGCGGAAGTGCCGCCCGTCGTCGAGGTACGACTCGGCCATCTCGTACGTTTCGGCGGCGGCCTCGCCCAGCGGCGTGCCCGGCGGCGCCGCCGGCTCGGCGGCGTCGAGCGCGTCGGCGAGCATCCGGCCGTACCGGTCGGTCTTCTCCTCCAGATCGGCGGCCATGGTCGAGCGTCCGGCGCTCGGGCGGTAAGGCTGTCGGAGGCGTCGCCGGGGGCGGTCTTGCACGGACAGCAACCGACAGCATAACCTACATACCCGACACCGCCGTAGCGGCGGCCATGAGCGAGCACGTCGAGGAGGCGGTCGAGCACCGTCGCCTGATCATCGCCGGAACGGGGATCGCCGGGCTGACCGCGGCCATCTACGCCGGCCGGTCGAACAACGAACCCCTCGTGTTCGAGGGCGACGAACCGGGCGGCCAGCTCACCCTCACGACCGAGGTCGACAACTACCCCGGCTTCCCCGAGGGCATCTCCGGGCCGGACCTCGTGAACAACATGAAGGAGCAGGCCGAGCGCTTCGGCGCCGAACTCGACCACGGGATCGTCGTCGACGTGACGGGCCTCGGCGAGAGCGACGACGGCACCGACGCGCCGCCGTTCCGCGTGGAGATGCGCGACGGCGACGTGTACACCTGCGACGCGTTCATCGCCGCCTCCGGCGCCTCCGCGCGCACGCTGGGCGTCCCCGGCGAGGAGGAACTCATGGGCTACGGGCTCTCGACGTGTGCCACGTGCGACGGCGCGTTCTTCCGCGACGAGGACATGCTCGTGATCGGCGGCGGCGATGCCGCGATGGAGGAGGCGAACTTCCTCACCAAGTTCGCCGACACGGTCTACATCGCCCACCGCCGCGACGAGTTCCGCGCCGAGGACTACTGGGTCGACCGCATCATGGAGAAGGTCGACGAGGGCGACGTGGAGATCCTCTGGAACACCGAACTCACGGAGATCCACGGCACCCCCGACGACGGCATCGACCACGCCTCGCTCGTCCGCCACCCCGAGGGCCACCCCAAGGAGAAGTTCGAGGCCGGGAACGACGACGTCGAGGCGTTCGAGATGGACGTGGGCGCGGTGTTCTATGCCATCGGCCACACGCCGAACGCGGGCTACCTCGAAGGGACCGGCGTCGAACTCGACGAGGAGGGCTACGTCGTCACGCAGGGCGGCCGCGACGGCGGGCAGACCGCGACCGACGTGCCGGGTATCTTCGGCGCCGGCGACGTGGTCGACCACCACTACCAGCAGGCGGTCACCGCCGCCGGGATGGGGAGCGAGGCCGCACTCGACGCCGACGACTGGCTCGAGGAGCGCGAGCGTGCGGGCGAGCTCGGCGTCGACGCCGTGGCCGAAGCCGCGGCCGGCGACGACTGAGGGCGTTGCCGCCACGGACGGTCGGCGAGGGCTGACCCCCTCCCGCCGTCCGAGACCCACAGAACCTTACGTCCGACCCACGATCCTCGCGTATGGCTGATACGGAGACGTTCACCATCGAAGGCCCCGAGGGCGAAACTGACACCGTCGAGCTGCCGCCCGTCATGCTGGAACTGATGCGTGACGGCGACGAGCCGGACGCCCAGATCATCGCCGACATCGTGCTGCAGGCGTTCGCCCAGCAGGCCCACGCCCGCGTCCACCACGCCGAGGGCGGCGTGAGCAACGAGGTCGAGTCGGCAAACGACACGCTCGAGGAGCTGTTCGAGGACCGCTTCGGCATCTCGCTGTCCGAAGCGATGGGCCACCAGCACTGAGGCGGCGGTTCGCACCACTTCTTCGCCGTTCGACCGTGGTCGCGCTAGCGCCGCTGCTGCCGAGCGCTTATGAGCGATGACGGGACCAGCCTCCCCGTGCGGTGAACACGGCCGCGGGTCGACCGAGGCGGGAGCGCGATCCACCGACCCGCGGTACTTCCGGGTCGCCTGTCCGTCAACGCCGGGTCGACAGCCCCGGGCTCACCGATCGGCCGGAGGAGTTTCCCTGCTGGGCGGGCGACTCCCGGTATGGAGTACGAGAACTTCCTCCGCGACTGGTTGCTCGGACTGATCGCCGCACTGCTGGCGGCGATCGCGCTGTCGACGACGCCCGCGGGCGAGTCGTACCTCGGCGTACTGGAACCGCTAGTGGTCGTGCTCGCCCTCGTCACGTTCCTCGCGTTCGTGCTGATCACCGGCGCGTTCCTCGTCTACACCGCGAGTTTCCGGGACTAACCCGGTCGTCGCAGGTCCGCCGGCGTGCGTGGCTTTTTGCCGCCACAGTGCGACCGGCCCCCATGGAGTACACCACGCTCGGTGACACCGGGATCGAGGTCTCGCGCATCGCGCTCGGCTGTATGAGCTTCGGCGACCCCGACTGGCGCGACTGGGTCCTCGGCGAGGAGGCGGGGAGAGAACTGATCGACCGCGCGGTGGAGCTGGGGATCAACTTCTTCGACACCGCGAACATGTACTCCGAGGGCGAGTCCGAGCGCATCCTCGGCGATGCGCTCGCGGAGTACGACCGCGACGAGATGGTGGTCGCGACCAAGGGGTACTTCCAGATGCGCGAGGGTGACCCCAACTCGGGCGGCCTCTCCCGGAAGGCGATCGAGCAGGAACTCGACGCCTCGCTCGACCGCCTCGGCATGGACACCGTCGACCTGTACCAGACCCACCGCTGGGACGACGACACCCCGATCGAGACGACGATGCGCGCGCTCGACGACGCCGTCCGCCGCGGGAAGACGCGCCACGTCGGGGCGTCGTCGATGTGGGCTCACCAGTTCGCCGACGCGCTCCACACCAGCGACCGCGAGGGACTCGAACGCTACGCGACGATGCAGAACCACTACAACCTCCTCTACCGGGAGGAGGAACGCGAGATGCTGCCGCTCTGTGAGCGGGAGAACGTCGGCGTGATCCCGTGGTCGCCGCTGGCCCGCGGGTTCCTCGCACGCCCCCACGAGGAGCTCGAAGCGACGACCCGCGGCCGGAGCGAGTCCGACGCGGCCCGGCACCCGTACCTCGAGAACGGCGGCCGCGAGGTGAACGAGCGCGTCGAGGAACTCGCCGCCGAGAAGGACCTGCAGATGGCCCAGATCGCGCTGGCGTGGCTGCTGCACAAGGACGCCGTCGACGCCCCCATCGTCGGCACGACCAGCGTCGAGCACCTCGAGGACGCCGTCGAGGCGCTCTCGGTGTCGCTCAGTTCCTCGGAGATCGAGTACCTGGAGGAGCCTTACCGGCCGGTCGAGGTCTCCGGGCACGATTGACATCCTCCCCGCCCTGAAGGGCGAGGATTCCCGACCGCGTTGGGATATTGTGGTTTACGGCGTGGTCTGTTCTCGCGGTGCGAAGCATCCGCTCTCTGAATCGAACAGGTACGTCGAAGGCTGTGCCAACCAGCCGTTACTCCTATTCACCGAAAGACTCGGTGAACTCGGAGATACTTTCTGCCGAATGTTCTCAGCACCGTTCACGTCAGCGTTCGCCACCGTACCACAATCATCACAGACGTACAGACCGCGCTCAACGCGGTTCGCGTCACGCTTACGACCACAGCACGAACACGACTTCGACGTATCACGCTCGGATACTTGCTCAACTGTGATGCCTTCCATCTCGGCTTTGTACTCAATCATCGAGGTGAAGCGGTCGAACGCCCACGAGTGCAGGTCAAGGTTGCCGTGCTTGCCCCAGTTTTTCGACCCGCTGTTCTCCTCATCCTCGCGGATGCCGGAGAGGTTGCCAACCACAATCGTTCTAACACCTTCGTCTACGCACCGCTGGACGATGTGCTTGGAGAGGGAGTGGAAGTAGTGGGTGCGGCGAGCCGACTTCTTTTGGTTCAACCGCGTGGCCTGCTCAGAATCGGAGTCATCACAGCGGGCAATCTGCTTGCTGAAGTAGTAGTCATCCTGCTTCAAGCAGTTCAACGGGTACAGTTCGCTGTGACCGTCCTCGTAGGCGAGTGCGGCGAAGTTGTTGATACCGAGGTCAACACCAACAGTCTTCTCACCGGGTGCGTCAGAAACCTCGATTTCGACCTTGCACACGAAGTGCAATTCCCACTCGTCACCAGTCCAAACGGCTCTGACTTGTTGGGCACTCTCCACGGTGGAGAGGTCAACGTCAGGCCGGGTGTGATACTCGCAGAGGATGAAGTCCGACCAATACTCCTTGAGGTTCGAGCCTTTTGAAAGTCGGACTCTCTCGTACTCGGTGTCGAGTTTGAAGCCAGCGGCTTTGAACGTGACCGTACTTCGCGGGTGGTCGTCGCCGTGTTTGCGGTACTTCGGCGGGTTCGCTCGTGTGTCTCCGTGGCGTCGTTTGGCGTACCAGCCGTTGAACGCCTCAGCGAGTTCTTGCAAAACTCGCTGACTTGACTGAGAATGTAGGTCATCGTAGCGTTCGTGCGACTTGAGGTACGAGGTGAGTTCGTTGCGACCGGGGACATGGCCGATTTCGCTCCACACGCGGTCGCAGACCCACCGTCCGACGTTCCAGAGTTTCGATGCGGCGAACCCGAGCGAATCGAGGTCGTCAGACACCTGTGTCTGGTTCCGTATGGAAGCAGTATAGGTGCGGGTGACGACCTGTTTCGCCATACGTAACCTATGTAGTCAAATTTACTTGAAGGTATGGATTCGAGAGTGGAATATCCTGCCGTGCAATCGAACGGTGGATTGCGTAGTCGGTTGTCGGATTCATCCCCGCCCTTCAGGGCGGGGCTTTCTCCTCGTACTTCCGTAAGCTGTAGAAACGCGTTTCGACTGGCTGGGACGGGACGACCGACTAGAGCAGCCCTTCCGCGGCCAGCCGCTCGAACCCCTCCTTCAGCCGTTCCTCGCCGGCGGCGTAGGAGATGCGGGCGTAGCCAGGGGCGTTGAACGCGCTGCCGGGAACGGTGGCGACGTGGGCGTCCTCGATGGCGGCGTCGGTCCACGCCATATCGTCGCCCGCGGTCGGGATCATCGCGTAGAACGCGCCCTCCGGCCGCGGGATCGACTTGCCGTGCTCCTCCAGCAGATCGACGACCAGGTTCCGCCGCTGCTCGAACGCCTTCACCATCGTCGCGACGTCGGATTCGACGCTACGGATCGCCTCGACGCCGGCGCGCTGGACGAAGTTGGGCGCGCAGGTGACCGAGTGGCTGTGGATCTTCGACACCTGGTCCACGAGCGGTTCGGGCGCGGCGAGGTAGCCCAGCCGCCAGCCCGTCATCGCGTAGGACTTCGAGAACCCGTTGACCGTCACCGTCCGGTCGGCCATCCCGTCGAAGGAGGCCAGCGAGGTCGGGTCGGCGTCGTAGGTGATCCGGTCGTAGATCTCGTCGGCGACGACCGTCACGTCGTGGTCGACCGCGAGATCCCGGACGCCCGCGAGCGCCTCGTCGGAGAACACCGCGCCCGTCGGGTTCGAGGGGGAGTTGACCAGCAGCAGCGCCGTCTCGTCCGACATCGCGGCGGCCAGATCGTCGAGCGCGGGTTCGAGTTCGAACTCGTGCTCGCCCAGGTCGACCCGCGTGAGGTCGCCGCCGGCGAGTTTCACCATCGCCTCGTAGGAGACCCAGGCCGGGTCGAGCAGGATCACCTCGTCGCCCTCGTCGACCAGCGCGTGGACCGTCTCGAACAGCGCCTGCTTCGCGCCGGGGGTGACGACGACGTTGTCGGGTTCGGCGGGGACGTTCTTCGCCTTCAGATCCGTCGAGATCGCCTCCCGCAGTTCGGTGATCCCGTTTGAGGACGTGTAGCCCGTGTGGCCGTCGGCGATGGCCTGCCGGCCGGCCTCCCGGATGCGTTCGGGCGTCGGGAAGTCGGGCTCGCCGACGGAGAGGTCGACGACGTCGACGCCCTCCTCCTCGAGCGCGCTGGCTTTGTTGCCCACGGCGACGGTCGCCGACGGTTCGACGCGGCCGACGCGCTCGGCGAAGTCCCACTGGTGCTCGCTCATGCCAGCACCTCCACCATGTCGACCGCGGCGTCGACGGCCGCCGCACCTTTCTCGACGCGCTCGCGCGCCTCGGCGCCGCTCTGGCCCGGCCCGGTGATGCCGAAGGTCACCGGCGTGTCCCGGTCCAGCCCCACGGACTGGAGCGACGAGGCGGTCGCGTCGCTGATCACCTGGTCGTGGTCGGTGTCGCCGGTGACGACCGCACCGACGACGGCGACGGCGTCGATGTCGTCCTGGCGTGCGAGCCGGTCCGCCGCGAGCGGGCTATCGTACACGCCCGGCACGCGGACGGTCGCTTCGATGCCGACGCCCCGATCCGCGGCGGCGTCTTCGGCGGCCGCCGCCATCTCCTCGGTGACGGAAGCGTTGAACTCCGCCACCACGAGTCCGAGATTCACCATACCCTCACCTTGCCGTGGGCGAAGAAAGAACTACCGAAGCGGGCGACGCGTGCGACGCTTCCGGGTGGTGAGACGCCGGGGCGGTGAGACGGCAGCGGACGGCGAGGAGTTCGGGACCCGGGATCAGGGCCAGTTGCCGTTGTCCATGAACGCGTCGACGACGCGCTGGATCGCGACGACGTAGGCGGCGGTGCGGAAGTTGGGCACGTCGAACGCCTCGTAGGCGTCGGTGAGGTTGTCGAAGGCGTCGGTGATGATGACCTCGAGCTCCTCGTTGACCCGCTCCTCGCTCCAGTAGAAGCGCTGGCGGTTCTGGACCCACTCGAAGTAGGAGACGGTCACGCCGCCGGCGTTGGCGAGGATGTCCGGGAACACGTGGACGTCCTTCTCGGTCAGCACGTCGTCGGCGTCGGGGGTCAGCGGCCCGTTTGCGGCCTCGACGATCACGTCGGCCTGCACGTCGGCGGCGAGGTCGCCGTCGATGGCGTTCTCGAGCGCCGCGGGGACCAGCAGGTCCACGTCCATCGTGAGCAGGTCCTCGTTGCTGCGTTCCTCGACGCCCTCGTAGCCGCTGACGGAGCCGGTCTCGCGCTTGAACTCCTTGACTGCGACGGGGTCGAGCCCGTCGGGGTCGTGGATGGCGCCCGAGGAGTCCGAGACGGCGACGATGTCGGCGCCGAGTTCGTCGATGAGTTTGGTGGCGATCCAGCCCGCGTTGCCGTAGCCCTGGACGGCGACGGAGGCGCCCTCGATCTCCTTGCCGAGGTAGTCGAACGCCTCGCGGGCGGTGAGCATCGTGGAGCGACCGGTCGCCTCGACCCGGCCCGCGCTCCCGCCGGCCTCGATGGACTTGCCGGTGACGACGCCGGGTTCGGTCGTGTTCTCCAGGGTCTCGTAGGTGTCCTTGATCCAGTTCATCTCCCGCTGGCCCGTGTTCACGTCGGGGGCGGGGATGTCCGTGTCCTCGCCGATGAACGGGCGCAGTTCCTCGGCGAACGAGCGCGTGAGCCGTTCGAGTTCCGCCGCGGAGTAGTCGGCGGGGTCGACGACGATCCCGCCCTTCCCGCCGCCGTAGGGGATGTCGACGACGGCGCACTTGTACACCATCCAGCCCGAGAGCGCCTTGACCTCGTCGCGGCTGACGCCCGGGTGGTAGCGGATCCCGCCCTTGTAGGGGCCCCGGTCGCCGTTGAACTCCGACCGGAACGCCTGGAACCGCTCGATGGACCCGTCGTCCATATCCACGGAGAGATTCGTCTCTAGGACCCGCTCGGGGTACTTGAGCCGGTGAATGACGTCGTCGTCGACGTCGAGGTACGCGGCCGCGTCGTCGATTTGTTCCTGCAGGCTCTCGAACGGGTTAGCCTCGTCAGACATTTCGACGTGGAATTCGCCCGTAGCTCGAATAAGCCTGCCGAAGTCCTGATGGAAACGTTCGTGAACGATTATCGACTGTCGCCCGCGGCCGTCCGTTCGAGCACCCGCTCGGCCTGCGCGATCAGCGGCGCGTCGATCATCTCGCCGTCGACGCTGAACACCCCTCGCCCCTCAGCCTCGGCCTCGTCGCGCGCGTCGAGCACCCGCTCGGCCCACTCCACCTGCTCGGGTGACGGGGTGAACGCGTCGTTGATGACCGGCACCTGCGCGGGGTGGATCGCGAGCTTGCCGTCGTACCCCAACTGGAGCGCGAACTCGGTCGCCTCGCGCAGTCCGGACTCGTCCTCGTAGTCGGTGTGGACCGTGTCGATGGCGTCGACGCCCGCCGCGCTCGCGGCCAGCACCACCTGTTCGCGGGCGTGGAGCACTTCCGTCCCCTCGTCGGTCCGGGTCGCGCCGATGTCCGCGGCGAGGTCCTCGGCGCCGAACACCAGCGCGTCGGTCGCGGGCGCGTCGGCGATCGCCTCGGCGCGCAGCACCCCGCGGGCGGTTTCGACCAGCGCCAGCAGCGCGGGCTCGGCGTCGTGTTCGTCAAGCAGGTCGGCGATCCACTGCACGTCGGCGGGCTCGGCGACTTTGGGCACCATCACGCCGTCGAGGCGGACCGACTCGGCGTCGTCGAACAGCGCGTCGACGTCGGCCGCGGCGTCGACGCTCACGCGCACGGTCACTTCACAGTCCGGATCGAACCCCGGATCCGTGAGCACCTCGCGGACCGCCGACCGGGCCGCGTCGCGCCGGGCGGGGGCGACGGCGTCCTCGAGGTCGAAACAGACGGTGTCCGCGCCGGCAGCGGGCGCCTTGCGCATCAGTTCCGGGCGGTCGCCCGGGGAGAACAGGAGGCTTCTGCGTGCCATACTCCCGCCTCGAACGGCCCGGAGTTAACTGGTCGGGATCGTGTCGCCCCGAGTCGGCAGCGTTTTGCGCCGACCGGCCGAGGGAGACGGTATGACGGGCCGCTACTACGAGGAGTTCGAGGTCGGCGAGACCATCGAGCACGAGAAGCGCCGAACCGTCTCGGAGTCGGACAACCAGACGTTCTGCGACATGACGATGAACCAGCAGCCCCTCCACTTGGACGCCGACTTCGCCGCGGACACGGGGTTCGGCGACCGACTCGTCAACGGGCTCTACACCATGTCGCTGGCGGTCGGGCTGACGATCCCCGACACCACCGACGGCACCATCGTCGCCAACCTCTCCTACGACAGCGTCGAGCACCCCAACCCCGTGTTCCACGGCGACACCGTCTACGCGCAGACGACGGTGACGGAGAAACGCGAGACCAGCGACGGCGAGCGCGGGATCGTGGAGATGCACGTGGAGGCGTTCAAGGTCGACGAAGGGGGGAATGGCCCCGACGGCGACACCCTCGTCTGCGAGTTCGACCGCACCGCGCTCAGCCTGAAGCGCGAGCACGCCGAGTGAGGACTAGATCACCACGGGGATCGTCGCCGCGTTGACCGCGACGGCCGCCCACGACGGTAACGCCACGTCGAGCACCATCGCGATCACGGCGACCAGCCAGAGCGTTCCCGGCCGCGCGAGCGTCGGCCCAGCGCGTGCGGGCGCGCCGCGACCCGTGACCGCTGCGCTGGCGTCGGGGATCGTCGACCAGCATCGGTCGACCAATCGGGAAAAGGGTCCGAGAGTCCCCTCGGGCTCCCCGCGATTACCCGCCGAACGGCCGGCGCTACAGCACCGTACCGTGTTTCTTGTCGGGCAGGTCCTTGTCGACATCCTCGTAGAACGCGAAGCGGTTGACCAGCTCCCCCCGCAGCGTCGACGGCGGCACCACGTCGTCGATCACGACCTCGCTGGCCATCCGGTGGGCGTCGATGTCCTGGCGGTACTCCTCGCGGAGCTCCTGCTCGCGCTGTTTGCGCTCCTCGGGGTCGTCGATGGCGTCGAGCTTGTTGGCGTACACCGCGTTGATCGCCGCCTCGGGGCCCATGATCGCGATCTCGCCGGAGGGGAGGCCGAGCACGCTCTCGGGGTCGTAGGCGGGGCCGCCCATCGCGTAGATCCCGGCGCCGTAGGCCTTCCGCACGACGACGGTCTGTTTCGGCACCGTCGCCGAGGAGGTGGCGTAGATGAACTTCTTCCCCTTCTCGAGGATGGCGTCCTTCTCCACGTCGGAGCCGGCCATGAAGCCGGGCGTGTCACAGAGGTAGAGGAGGGGGATCTCGTAGGCGTCGCAGGTCCAGATGAACTCCGCGGCCTTCTCGGCGGCGTCCGGGAAGATCGCGCCCGAGCGGTGGTTGGGCTGGTTGGCGACGACGCCGACCGGCCGGCCGTCGATCCGGGCGAACGCGGTGACGATCTCCTCGCCGTACTCCGGCTGCATCTCGAAGACGGACTCGGCGTCGCAGATCCGGTCGAGCAGATCGTGGACGTCGTAGGCCTTGTTCGGCTCGCTCGGGATCACCTCGTCGATCCCCTCGGGGGAGAACTTGGGGTTCTCGGGCTCCGAGCGCGGCGGTTTCTCGCCCGCCTTGTCGGGGAGGTACGTCATCAGCTTCGCCGCCATCGCGCGGGCTTCCTGCTCGTCTTTCGCGACGAGGTCGGCGCTCCCGGAGTGTTTGGCGTGGACCGCCGGGCCGCCGAGGTCCTGCATGTCGATCTCCTCGCCGGTCACCATCTTCACCATCCGCGGGGAGGCGATCGCCATCGCGCTCATCCCCTCGACCATGATCGTGAAGTCCGCGAAGACGGGCGTGTAGGCCGCGCCGGCGATACAGGGCCCGTAGAGCACGCAGATCTGCGGGACGTAGCCCGAGAGCATCGAGTGGTTGTAGTAGTACTTCCCGATGCCCTCGCGGTTGGCGAAGAAGCCGGTCTGCTGGTCGATCCGGCCGCCCGAGGAGTCCATCAGGTAGAGCACGGGGTTCCCGGACTTGAGCGCGCGCTGCTGCATCCGGAGGAACTTCTCGACGCCGCGGCCGGCCATCGACCCCGCCTTGACGGTGAAGTCGTTGGCCATCCAGTGGACGTCACGGCCCTCGAACGTCGCCGCGCCGGTGAGCAGGCCGTCGCCGGGCAGCCGGTTCCCCTCGTCGTACTCCTCGACCTCGGGGGAGTCGGGGTGCCACTCGTCGAAGGCGGCGAACTTCCCGTCCTCGAACTGGATCCCGTCGGCGCCGCCCTCGCGGTCGGCGTCGCCGGGCCCGCCGTCGCCGTCGTCGCCGAACCAGAGGTCCAGTCGATCGCGGACGAACAGTTTGCCCTGGTCGGGCAGGCGCTCTTTGTACTTCTCGGGCCCGCCGTCGAGGATCTCCTCGATCTCCTCGCGGAGTTTCCCCTCGCGCTCGGTCGGTCCGAGGTCGTCGTCGAGCGGGTACTCCGTCTCGGGCGGTGTGGCCGTCGCCGCCGGTTCGTCGGCGTCGCCGACCAGCACCTCGATCTCCGCGCCGAGATGTTCGGCCAGCGCCGCGGCGACCGCCGACGCTTCCTCGTCGGTCGCACCCTCGCCGATGCGCACGTGCATAGGGGGGTGGTCGGCCGAGCGGGGCAAAAAGGGTCCGAAGCGCGATCGGTCGCGTGGGCCGCCGCCCGCCGCCGTCGGCTACTCGTCGCCGTACTCGTAGAAGCCGCGGCCGGTCTTCTTCCCGAGGTCGCCGGCCTCGACCTTCCGCTTCAGCAGGTACGCCGGCGTGTACCGGTCGCCCAGTTCCTCGTGGAGCGTCTCGGTGGCGTGCAGACACACGTCGAGGCCGATGTGGTCAGCGAGTTCCAGCGGACCCATGGGGACGTTCGTGCCCAGGGTCATCCCGCGGTCGATGTCCTCCTTCTCGGCGACGCCCTCGTCGAACGCGCGGATCCCCTCGTTGATCCAGGGCATCAGGATGCGGTTGGTGACGAACCCCGGCTTGTCGTCGGACTCCCAGGTCTCCTTCCCCAGGTCCTCGGCGAACGCGTGCGCGAGGTCCGTCGCCCCGTCGCTCGTTCGCTCGCCGGTGACGACCTCGACGCCGTCCATGATCGGGACGGGGTTCATGAAGTGGAGGCCGACCACGGCGTCGGCGCGCTCGGTCGCGCTCGCGATCGTGGTGATCGAGAGCGTCGACGTGTTGGTCGCGAGCAGCGCCTCGTCGTGGAGGGTCTCGTCAAGATCCGCGAAGATCGACTGCTTGAGCTCCATCTCCTCGGGCGCGGCCTCGACGACGATCTCGGCGCCCGCGAGGTCGTCGAGCTCGGTCGTCCCCGTGATGCGGTCTTTCGCGGCCGCAGCCTCCTCCTCCGAGAGCGCGTCCCGGTCGACCAGCCGCGAGAGCGAGCCGTCGATGGTGTCGAACCCGCTGTCGAGGAACGACTGCTTGATGTCCCGCATCACCACGTCGTAGCCCGCCGTCGCGGCGACCTGTGCGATGCCTGCGCCCATCGTACCCGCGCCGACGACGCCCACCGTCTCCACGTCCTCCAGTGCGTACATGGACGGCGTTCGGCCCGGGACCACCGTAAGCGTAGCGACAACCGCCGGACGACGGCGACACCCCGGTGAACGGCCAAAAACCGAACGCTCAGCCACTCTACGTCCGTGTGATCACCATCGTTTCGCACAAACCTTGAAGTATCTTTGGTTCGCAGAACAGGGTAACGTGACCCGCCTGTTGGAGCATCTGATGGTCGACGTCGACGACGTGGAGCGTCGGTCGGTCGACGCGCCGACCGACCTGAAGTTCGTCGGCCCGGCCACGGCTGACGCCGTCGAGGCGGCGGCGTTCTCCGCCCAGGCCATCGCCGACAAGGAGGTCTCCTACCGGATGCTGCTGGAAGCGGGGGTCAACGCCGGGGTGGCGGCGAAGATCCGCCGGCACCACTCGCTGGCGTGGTCGTTCGACAACGACGGCGACCTGGACCGCCGGTCCGAGCAGGTGCGGGGGCTCCAGGAGGACGAAGCCGCCTGGGTCGCCTCCAGCCACGACGAGGAAACGGGGCCCGCCGACGATTCGGCCGACGCCCGCCCCGATCCGACACCGGGCGAGGAGAGCGACGCCGACGAGGCGGCGTGGGTCGAGGCCTCGACACGGGCCGCCGAGTCGTCGACGGATGACTCGGCCGAGTCCGACGACGCCGTGGACGAGGAGACCGCGTGGGTCGCCGACGCCACCAGCGACGACGCCTCGGCGACCGCGGACGGGAGCGGGGACCCGCTGGCGGCCGAGGCGGCGTGGCGCGAGCGGTCGAAGCCGACGCCGTTGACCGACCTCTCGGGGGTCGGCGAGAGCTACGCCGACCGACTCGCGGAGGCGGGCGTCACCTCGGTGCGCTCGCTCGCGACCGCCAGTCCCGAACTGCTGTCGGACGTGACCGGTATCGCCGAGGAGCGACTCCGACGCTGGCACCGCGAGGCCAGCGAGAAGGCCGACTGACGTGGGGGTCGCCGATCACCCGTTCGTATCGCGGAGCTGCAACGTCTGACGCGACGAAGCCTTTATGCTCACAGAATCAGCACCGATAGATGGATGACGGGTTCCGGGGCGGCGGTCCGACGGGCCGGTAGTTCGGTGGTGGGCCGCCGATGAGCATCGACATCGCGACCCGCGGGACCTCGCTCCACGTGACGGACAGCATCGAGCAGCGCCAGTGCGTGCTGCGGATGCCCGAACCCGCCGCGACCGAGTCGATCGACGGCGATCGGTTCTACTTCCCCGTCGACGCCGCCGCGCGGATCGACACCCGGAGCGTGACCCTCGGGAGCTACGTCGCGACGTTCGTCCGGGACGGCGACGGCGACGTGGTCGCCCAGATGGACCGGACGGACGAACTCAGCCTCGATCCGGGCGAGTACCTGATCGAACTCGAGCAGCCGGTGAAGCTGTACGTCCGGATCGAGGGATCGCTCACGGTCGAAACCAACGGCATGACGACGACGGTGAGTACGGGGGGCGACCTGTTCGTCGCCGGGCGCTCGCGGCACAACCACCCGGCGGGGACGATCACGACGACCGAGGACCCCCGCGAGATGATGCGCGCCGTCTCGGCGATGTCGTCGTCGCTGAAGACCACCTCCGTCGAGCGGTCCTACCCGACGCTGCGTGGCCACCCGCCGGAGATCGAACTCGGCGACGAACTCGCCGTCCCGGACGGGATGGCCGCGGCCGACGCGGGCGTCCGGATCGAGGTGCCGCCGCAGCTGCGGTTCGTCTATCCGGTCGCGCCGTTGGCGTTCTACCTCGGCGCCGAGGTAGTACCCGGGAACGTCCCCCGACTCGTCGGCGAGGCGGGGTTCAGCTACCGACTCGACGGCCCCGACGGGTTCGAGGCGACCGTCGCCGAGACGCTGAAGCAGACGCTGCTGTTCGACTGCGTCGCCCGGACCGAGGGGTTCTACGCCGTCGATCTCGCCGAGCGCGAGGACGTCGATGCGGCGGTCGACCTCGACTGGGCCGACCTGTACGGGCGCTCGCTCTCGGCGCGACTGGACGCGTACCTCTCGATCCCCTACGACCGGATCGCGGACTGCGTCCCGGAGTGGAAGACGGCGGGCTACGTCGCGCCCGACCCGGAGAACGCCGAACTGCTGCCGTACCTGATCGACGATCTCGCGACGATCAAGACGCCGGCGGGCGAGCCGACGACGGCCGAGCAGGTCCAGACCGACTCGTTGTTCGACTTCGCGCGCGCCGCCGACTCGGCGCCGAGCACGGACGCGATCACGGGCCCGACCAGAAGCGCCACGCGCGCTACGGGCCGGGCACAGGCGCCCCAGGGGCCGCTCCCGGACCTCGTCGAACCGGAGCCGACCGGCGCGTTCGAGACGGTCTGGGCCGACGACGGCGTCCCAGTCGGGGCGACGAAGGCGTCGATCGACGGCTACCGGAACGGGCTCGAACACACGCCCTCCGAGGAGATCGGCGTCACCGTCGTGGTCAACGACGAGGGGATGACCGAGGAGGGCGACGTGGCCCAGGAGGTGTACGGCGACGACGCGGAGTTCCCCTTCGACCTCCGGGTGTACCGCAATCTGACGACGGATCGGCTCAAGGCCGTCTTGGAGACCGAGCGGGAGTTCCTCCACTACGTCGGTCACATCGAGGCCGACGGGTTCGAGTGTACAGACGGCCGACTCGACGCTCGCGACCTCGACTTCGTCGGCGTCGACGCGTTCTTCCTCAACGGCTGTGCCTCCTACGACCAGGGGATGGGGCTACTGGAGAACGGTGCAACAGGCGGCGTCGTCACGCTGACGGAGGTGGTAAACAGTGGCGCCACGCGGGTCGGGAAGGCCATGGTGAAGCTGTTGAATCACGGGTTCTCGCTCAACGCTGCCCTATCGGTCGCGAGCCAGCAGTCGTTCGTGGGGGGCCAGTATTCCGTAGTTGGAAACGGGAACTTAGATGTGGTTCAGGGGGACGGGCTCGGTGGGATCATCACCGAAATCAGTAGTTCTGGCGATGGGCTTGAGGTGGTGGTGCACATATATCCAGATGACGACGTAACCGCGGGTGCGATGGCATCGCCCACGATCGGTTCGGACATTCGACAACACCTCGTTCCCGGGACGCTCGGTCCAGTCTACTACACGGATACAGAGAAACTCCGTGAGGACGTGGAAGGCGACCTAATCAAGTACGACGGGGAGATCGACTGGTCATCGAACATCGACCTCTGAGAAACTCTGCGTAACAATCGCCGAAACCTTACGGACCGCACGTCACAACTGCGGAGTCGGCGGCAACACTCCCCGCCTGCGAGAGGAACAGCATCATCGTGAACAGGACGCCCATCATCTTCGGGTTGTCGGCCAGGAACGACTTGAGTTCGGACATTACACTCCATGCGAACAGTTCGCTATATAAGTGGATAGATATTACCCGGTTTGATTCTAGGCCATCATAAACGATACGTGAGTGAAAACGGCGGAAGGAAACCCGGGCTGTGCCCCTTGGTCGGGACACGACCACTCAATCGAGATACCCCAAGTTCTCGAGTTGTTCCGCGATCTCCTCGAACTCGGCTTCGGTGAGTTCCCCGCGCTCCTGGTGTTTGATCACGATGCTGCGGAGCAGGAACCGAACGAGGTCGCTCGTGCTCGAGAAGCTGGTCCCCTCGATCGTCTCGTCGACGCGGTCGGCGAGTTCGGTGGGGATCGAGACGGTGGTGTAGTCGGTCATACCCGGTAGTCAGTCGGCGGCGCGGAAAAACACGCCGGCCCGCTGTGGCGTCGATGGTCCCGTCAGTCGTCCGCGTCGGCGAGGGTCTCGATCCGGTTGAGCTGTTCGCGGTGGAGGGTGAGAATCAGGTCCGAGAGGACGCCGAACATCAGGAGCTGGACGCCGAGCAGGATCCCCGCGGCGCCCGCGAGCGCCCAGACCTCGTGCGGGACGCCGTAGACGAACCACTCGACGGCGACGTACACCGCGATCAGCGAGCCGGCGACGCCGGAGGCGACGCCGACGCTCCCGAAGTAGAACAGCGGGTTGCTTGTCTTCGCCCGGCGGAACAGTTCGAGGAAGATGATCCCGCCGTCCCGAACCGGATGCAGGTTCGTGTTCGACCCCGCGGGGCGTTCGAGATACGTGATGGGCACGATCGTGGTCGGGATCCCCTGTTTCGCACACTCGACGGCCATCTCGGTCTCGATACCGAACCCCTCGGCCGAGAGGCGAAGGCGCTCGAACGACGCGCGGCTGAACGCCCGGTAGCCGCTGAGGATGTCCGTGAACTCCTCGCGGTGGATCGTCCCGAACAGCCAGTTGATGAGTGTGTTCCCGATCCGGTTCAGGCGCGTCATCGCGCCCTCTTCCATGTCGGCGAACCGGTCGCCGATGACGTGATCGTACCCCTCGTCGAGCGGCGCGAGCATGGCGTCGGCGTCCTCGGGTCGGTACGTGCCGTCGCCGTCGGCCATCAGGACGTACTCCCGGTCGATGTGCTCGCGGACGGCCTCGCGGATCGCTTGGCCCTTGCCCGAGTCGGACTGAGTCTCCACGCGCGCGTCGTGCTCGCGAGCGATCCCGCGAGTGCCGTCCTCTGAGTCCCCGTCGATCACGAGTACGTCGTCGAACCCCTGCTCGCGGAAGTCGTCGACGACGTCGCCGATGGTGGCCGCCTCGTTGTAGGTCGGGAGGAGGACGGTGACCTGCTCGCGCTCGGGCATCTCGTTTTCGTGTGGTGAGGGGTGGAGTGAAAAGGCTTCTACTTGTGGTAGGGACAGCGAAACAACGCTAACAAGAATAGTCGGCCTGTCCGACTGTTCTCCGGTGCCGGCCGCGGGTACCGGTAGTCAGCGATCGACGACAGACTGCGGGAGCACCGCCGAAACCAACCCTCGCAATCGGTTCTTCTGTTCGTAGTCAAGCACTCGGCCGCTCTTTGTCGAGCAGACGTCGAGAAGCGTTCGGAGCATGTCCCCACTCGTGATGTCCGGTATCGCTCCCGACTCCCGAAGTTCTCTCCGCACTGGCTGCGAAAACACCCTCGCAAGGTTGCGTCGGTCACCGTAATGGATCACGGAGACGTTCGACGGGACGGATAGCCGACCTCCAAGGGGGTAGTTCGTCCGTTCGTCCAGCTCCTGCACCTCGTTTCGAGCTGTCGCGACCGACAGTGATAGTTGGTCGATGAAGAACTCGTCACGGGAGACGGGAAGCTCGTCGTCGTAGTACATCTCCTTCGTGTATCTCAGCCACCGTTCGGGGAGTGACCTGTCGGTCGTGATCGTTACACCACTGTTCCAGTAGGGCGGTACCGCCCGTCCGTCGATAGCCGCCTCAACGTACTCACCCCGGTCGGGAATGGATAGTCCGAAACGTTCGTACAGCTGCTTCCAGTCGCCCATCGAGTCCTGCGACCCCCAGTACTGAGCACCAACATCGACCGGTCGAAGCCACACGTCTCCCCCTTGTTGAACCCTGAGACGGTCCAACAACAGCGTATCCGTGTCCATGGCGACGAGGTACTCGGTTTCACTCCGCTCCTCTGCAGCGACGAACGCACCGAGCAGCGCCGAGATGGGGTACTCCGAGATTGGTATCTCCCCCCAGACGACGCTCCCAGCCGATCGGTACGTGGCTAGTGCGTCACCTGAGACCTCGCCCCTGGACGCCCTTGGAATAAAAACGACGACGTTCGCGTCTGGCGCGTAGCGTTTGATCGACCGAACCAACAGAACAGCCTGCCGCTCCAACTCACCGCTGTCGGCAGTTATCGCGAAGGTCGCGTTCTCGTTTAGGTCGATCATGCGTATGGATCGACTTACTCCAGATATCCCAGATCGCGGAGACGCTCCGTCTGATCCCCTTCCAACTGCTTCGAGTTGACGGCCGGTTCGTGTGTTCCGCTATCCCGAGCAGTCGTCTCGTACCACGGAACGACTCGAAGTTCGTCGATGGCGATGCCGCGTGGATGGCCGTATATCCCGTACTCGCCCATTGCCTCCCCGTGATCCGCGGTGATAACCACCTTCTCCGCATCGACGTTGTCGAGGAGGAGAGCGACTTCGTCGAGGATCATCCTGAGTTCGTCCATATAGGCCTCACGAGCTCTCTCTTCCTCGATCTCTCCCTCTTCGACACGCTTCCACACCGATTTGTCGACCGCGTCTCCCCACTCCGCAGCCGACGACCCCTCCTGTAGCTCCGGATGCGTGGTAAACGGCTCGTGTGGTTGCATATAGTGGACGATTGCTCTGTCGGGATCGTGTTCCCGGAAGAGCGATACGGTTCGGTCGGTTATCGGTCTCGGGGGGATCGTGCCGACCGCTTCGTCCCACGTATGCTTCCAGACCTCCTCAAGGCGCTCGAACTCCGCCCCGTCGAGTGCGGTTTCGGAAAACGGGTTCCCCGTGACGAGCGTCGTTCTCGACATCTCCCCTGAATACTTCTCACGGAAGTTGTTCTCCATCCAGGACAACGAGTAGCTCCCGACTGACTCGAACGTTCCTGGCGTGTCGAGGAAGGGGTACTCGTCAGCTACCTCGGAGAGGGCATCCGCTCGACAGGCGTCGAGAACTATCAGCAGGTCCCAGTTCCGTTCGAACACGTGCTCCCCGCCGGCGGCCTGTCCCGAAACGGAGTACCACCACCGGAAGGACGCTTCTCTCGCGAAGGAAGTTCCACGACGTAGCGTTTCACGAACGCCGTGCTCTCTGGCGTATCGGACAGTGTTTACTAGTAACTCAGAGGCTCCCATATGCTAGCTACTTGTTCGAAGGTGGTCGGATTGGCTTATAAGGTTACTCCTCTCCACGATCACGCGGACTTTTCGCGTGAATCGGTGGGGGTCGTCGGGCGCCGATAGCCTACTGATCGAACGCCTCCCGCAACTCTTCGTCGATCGACCACGTGCCGTCGCCCTTCCCACTCAGTAGTAGCACGCTCGCGCGGACGAGTGAGAACTGTGTGTCGAGAATCGAATAGACCGGCTGTACGGAACCGAGGCGCTCTCTCGACCCGAGCAGGACGAACGATCCGAGCACCAGCGGCGTGATGGCTCCGAGCGGACCCGCGAGACCGAACGATATCGCGACCGTTCCGACGACTGATGTGGCAAGCAGCCAGGGGGTGACGATCATGAACCACCAGTTGAAGGGTAGTACCGCCCGCCCGTACCCTCCGAAGCGGCCGAGCATACCCCGTTGGCGCCAGAGGAGCCGAAGCAGGCCCATCGCCCGCCTGTCTTTCTGTTGCCGGCGCTTCGTGAACTCGGAGTGGGCTGCTTCCTTGTACTCGATCTCGGGGTCGAAAACCACTCTCCCCCCGTTTTTCCTGATCTTCAGGGCCAACTCGGTGTCGTCGGCGATCGAATCGCTGTCGATCGGAACGATGGCATCGTTCCGGAACGCGGAGAACGGGCCGTGGAAGATGAACGTCGAATCGATGTGGGACTCGAGCGTCTGGATCCTGGCTTGGATGTCACGATATCCACGCTCGACCTCGCTACCGCCCAGAACCTCCGCGTTTCGACCCGTTACCGCATCGACGGACGGGTCGGAGAGGTTCGCCGTCGCTTCCCGCAACGCGCCCGGCGCGACCCGGGAGTCACAGTCGGTCTTCACGACGACCTCGTTGCTCGCGGCTTCGTAAGCCTCGTTGAGCGCGACGGCGAGACCACGGCGTTCCTCCTCGCGTATCAGCGTGAGCTCCGGATCGCTCCGTTCGTCGAAGAACTCCCGGATGAGCTCCGGCGTCGTGTCCTCACTGGAGTCGACGACCACCAGCTCCACCTTCTCCATCGGGTAGTCGAGGTCGAGAACGTCCTCGAGCTTCGAAACGACGATATCCTCCTCGTTGTACGTTGGGAGAACGATACTGACCGTCGGTTCCCACGACTCCTTCTCGATCGGCGAGCCCTCCGGACGTTTCACCGCGTACAGTGCCAGATAGGCCAAGTACGGTAGTCCGGTAAGCGCCAAGAGCTTACCGACGTATCTGCCGAGCCAATTCATGGGCGTTCTTCTCCGCCCCCGTTGAAAAACACCCGCGGTTGGATCTACGCTTCGGGTTCCCCGTCGAGGAACTCGGAGACGGAGTTCGCGAACTGAGCGACGTTTCGTGGGGAACTGTCCCCCCAAACGCCGGGGTAGCTTCCTTCGACGATGGCGGACGCGACTTCGAGTACTTCCTCGTCGGACAGACCCTCCGAGTTCACTGCCGCGTACAGGTCCCCCTCCACGTCGTCGATGTCGTCGACGTCGTGTACGTACTCCGAGTCGGCATAGAACCCGCGTCCGAAGGCGACGACCGGTTTCCCGAACATCAGCGATTCGAAACCGACAGTGTTGTTAAGCGTCACGACGGCGCCCGCGTTCTCGATGATCTCCCTGGAGTTGAGAGTGTGATCGATCGCGGTAGCGACCCGAGAAATCTTCCGTGGGAACGGCAGCGGAAGCTCACCGATTCGCCGTGGGTGGTCCTTGACGACGAGTTTGTACCCGTGTGGAAGCGATCGAGCGACGTACTCGATCAACCACAGTTGATTGTAGTACGCGTTCGCACGATACGTGACACGGGACTCCCGGAAGTACTGGATCGGGAAGTAGACGAAGTTCTCCTCCTCAATCACCTTCCGAGACTCACGCTCGTCCAAATACTCCCGAGCGAAGTACTTCGCCTTCAGGTCTCCGACTGCCGACCGCCGTAACCACCCGACTGTCGGGCCGAGAAGGTCTCCGCGATAGTTCCGGATCGCTTGGACCTTCTGTGCGATCTGATCCAGGAGACTCTTTGAGGAGGAACCGATCTGCTCTCGTTCCCCGGTAATCTCCTCGACGAACGCTTCTGCTTCCTTGCGCTGTCCGGAGGAGAGTTCGTCGTAGGACACGTCGTCGAACGCATTCCACGAGAGGGTGTCGTCTCCGTGGAGCGAACACATCCCCGCCTTCGGTGAGAACCCACGACAGACCACGGGTAACCCGTGATGCATTGCGACGCGATTGAGACACTGGCGGAATATCTCGCCACCTTGGTTCTGTACGGGAATATAGCCCTTCTCGGAGTATAGCGAATCCAGTTTGTCGAGCCATCTGTGGAGGCGATCAACGTACTCGTCGTACGGAATTTCGTTGTTTGGGAGGTAGAAGGTGTAGTTCGGGGAGACGTAGTCGTAGTCGTACGCCATATCGGGGAATACGAAGTTCCGAGACGACCGAACACCGTACTTCGACAGTAGCTCGTCCAACTCCGTGCTCGGGGTGTGGTTCTCGGCCGTCTCTAAGACGGCCTCCGCCGGGAACACGCGTTCTGCTTCTCCCTTCACGTAGTCGTTTTTCGGGAGGACGACGCAGTCACGGTCTGCGTCGGTGAACTCGTCGTACAATCCGCGGACGAACTCCGTGTTGTTGAACGAGACGAGAGGGATGATGAGATCGCGAGAACTACGGTCGCTCATGGTCTGATGGTCTCTCAGTTTTATTAAAAGCGTTTTGAACGATCACAGTCTTAGTCGGGGAGACTGTTTCCGGGAGCAATGGAACTGCCCGAGGGTGGCCAAGCACTCCGCCTCGATTTCTACACTCTTGGATTGTTCTCAAATGATATCATTTGTCTGTGGCGAAACGTCGTCGATAAGTCCACTCGTTCAACAGCACCAACAGAAGTAAGCACGAACACTACACGCCGATAACGCCTGGATACTACCGCTTCAATGAGCTTTGTCGACGCATCACAGCTCGTGATGAACGACTACTATATGGAGCCGAATAGTAGCTACTGGCATGAACGTCGTTGCAAGCATCCAAGCACGGTTGGGCTCAACGAGACTTCCCGGAAAGGTGCTGTATCCCCTCGGTGAAAAGCGGATACTGGAGCGGTGCATCGATCGCGCAAAACAGGCCGACTCGATCGACAAGGTCGTCGTTGCTGTTGGTGACCGGCCAGAGAACGATGCGTTACGTGAGTTCTGTGACCGCTACAATGTTAGCTACTCCGTCGGACCCGAGGATGATTTACTCTCGCGTCACCTTTCAGTATCGAAAGAGACAGATTGTGATATACTCGTACGAATTACTGCGGACTGTCCTTTCCTGCCAAGCCAGGAGATCGACCGCGTCGTCAATGAGCATTCATCAAACGATAGCCGATACACCACTAACGTGACCGATCAAATGCCGATCGGCACCGCTGTCGACGCGATAAACCCTGATGTGCTTGAAGAGTTAGACGAACTCGGAGAAACACACCCTGTGAAGCGCCCCCGATCTGATACCGACGAGTGGAAGACGACCTTCACGAGCAACGAATCGTGGTCTTCTGTCCCGGATGTCGATCTAGCCGTCGACACACCGAATGACTACTGGACGCTAGTTGACGCGCTGGATGCTGTCGGGGACGACTTCTCCGAAGTCGCGGACTGGATTTCCGAATAAGTACCTATATATTCTGCCCAAATCAAGCGAACGGTATGACTCTCACAAGGGACAGCATCGGTAAATTCGTCGCACTTGGTGGGACCTTTATGACTCATCAGGAAGAGAAGGAGCGGACGTACCGCTGGCCGGATCTGTGGGTCGTTCCCGATGAGGCGATCATCAACGAGAACGAGCCCATCCGAATCCCCGAGCGAGTCGAGAAAATAAAGCCTGGAGCCGAGATTTCAGCTGTCATCGGTGACAAAATCTACGAGGCCGACGATGCCGAAGCATGGGAGGCAATCAAGGGGTTCACTATCTCCAACGACGTAACCGCTTCCGGGGATTGGCCCGGTTGGTCCGACCCCGACCATGGAATGGTGACTGGGGTCGGTTATAAGCTCCTCCCAACGTTCTCACCGATTCTGAGCGACTACGTGGAAAAGAAGGATAGCCTGGAGTACGATGACCTCTCCGTCGAAGTTCGGGTTGACGATAAGGTCGCCGTGTCTGGATCAACGTCTGAGATGGCTTTCTCGATCGCCGAGATGGTTTCGTTCGCCAGCAACGTTTGTAAACTCCACGAGGGCGATGTCGTCGCTCTGGGTGATCCGGGGAACCCGACCCACAATCTCGACGACGCGGACTCAGTCAGCTGCTCCATCGAAGGGGTCGGTGAACTAACGAACCCTATCGAACGCGTATAACGGTCGGATGCATGCCGTAATACGGGCTGACGGTAGCGATACGATCGGTTATGGACACCTAGCCCGTACAAGTGCTTTAGCCGAAATCCTACTTGAGAGGGGTCATCGGGTGAGTTACGCCACTACGACCCCCGAATCAGCAGAAAGGATGTGTCCGCAAGATGTCGGACTGATTCCTCTATCTGACAGAACCAGTCCTGCTGAGCTCCTGGATTGGATCGGTGAGAACGATCCCGATTTCGCTTTCGTGGATGCGTATCCCGTTGACACAAACTACCAATCACTACTCCGTGAAAGGATACCGCTTGCTGTGCTACAAGACGATGCGCAACAAGCGGTTTGTGCAGACGTTCTGATAAATGGGAACCTGTATGCGGAGGAATTGGAATACGACATCGTCGGTGATGAACCGATACGATGTCTCGGCCCGAAGTACCTCCCGGTCCGGAGTTCGATCTCCTCGCTCGCACAGAAACTTCCAGCTTGGCGTCAACCGCCGCAAAAAGCAGTCATCACCTTCGGAGGAAGCGATATCAAGAACTTAACCCCGCGCACGGTCAGGGCTTTCGATGGGACCGATATCAGTATTACTGCCGTTGTCGGTCCCGGTTCTTCCAACGAGAGATCAGTACGGGACGCTGCATCCGCGGTCGACACCGAGGTCACAGTACTTCGCGATCCGACTGACTTTGGCCAGATCCTCTTCGATGCTGACCTCGCGGTGAGCGCCTGTGGCAGTACCATCTACGAACTGCTCGCACTAGGAACCCCTACCGTCTCGATTCCAGTCGTCGACAACCAACGATTGATCGCCGAATCGCTGCGAGAACGAGAACTAGCGATCGTTCTCGACGAGGATCGGAAACAGTCTGATATTCGATCGGCAATACACAGGAGTATCAAACACCCGGATCTGAGAACAAAACATAGATGCGGCGGGAGAGAAACTGTCGACGGACGCGGAGCCCTCCGAATCTGCAACAGAACGCTTTCACTAGTAGAGCAGGAACGGTGGAGTCAATGAGCGACGACACTGAGATCGTCTTCCTTGGCATCAACGACGCCGGTATGAGGGTGTACAACTGGCTCTGTGACCGTAATGGGGTGTTCGTCCGTTCACTTCTCACGACCCGGGAGCAACTATCCTCCGTTCGAGAGACCCAACCGGAGTTCGTGGTCTCCTGCGGGTACAGCCACATCGTCCCGGACGATATCCTGTCGATCCCATCGGGTGGCTGTCTCAACCTCCATCCGGGGTATCTACCGTACAACAGGGGAGCCAACCCCAACGTCTGGAGCATAGTCGACGATACCCCCGCCGGGGCAACGCTGCACTACATGGACGAATCTCTGGACACCGGGGATATCGTCGCCCGAAAGGGGGTATCGACCGACTTCGCGGACACCGGAAAGAGCCTCCACCAGCGACTGGAAGACGCGCAGGTGGAACTGTTCAAGCAGCATTGGCCGGAGATCGAAGCCGGAGAGGAGTCTGTCACCGCACAGCCGGAGGAGGGGACGTACCATCGGACCGACGACTTCGAGGAACTCTGTGAGCTGAACCCCGACGAGGAGATGCGGGTCGAAGAACTACTGAACCGGTTGCGCGCGCTGACGTTTCCCCCGTACGACAACGCCTTCATCGAGTTGGAGGGGGAGCGGTTCTACGTCGACGTCGAAATTGAGCGGGCGGAGTAGCTACCGCTCCACGTCCTCCCAGTCGACACCCTTTCCTTCGGGAATCCGCCGGTCCGCGACAGTGCCGAGGAGTTCATCGTAGAACTTGGGATGCAGTCCGGACTCACGTTCACCCGGTCTGAGTACAGCCACGTTGTCCTCGGTGATCTCGGTCCCCGCAGTGATCTCCTCGACGGCGTGGATGCTTCTGCGTGCCTTTTCGAACAGCTCCTCCTCGACGTCGAGGACACGCTTCTCACCCGTCCCTAGCGCGGACTCGGTGGCACGGATCGCGCTCACCATCTGGTCGAGTTCGTCCGGCTCCAACGCGAACTGGTGGTCAGGACCCTCCATCGTCTTGTCGAGGGTGAAGTGTTTCTCCACCACGCTCGCGCCGAGGGCCACCGCTGCCGCCGGTGCCACGGTCGGATCGAGCGTGTGGTCGGAGAGTCCCGCCGGCACGTCGAACTCGCTCCGGAGGGTTTCGATCACTCGAACGTTGACATCCTCTATCGGGGTGGGGTAGGCAGCAACGCACTGTAGCAGCGCCAACTCTTCACAGCCGGCCTCCCGAAGCACGCCGACCGACTCCCGAATCTCGCCCATCTCGTGGGCTCCCGTGGACATGATCACGGGCTTATCGCTCTCTGCCAGATGTCGGAGGAAGGGGTGGTGGCTGCTGGTGTAGCTGGCGACTTTCCAAGCGGGTACGTACTCCGAGAGCTCCTCCGCCGACCGCTCGTCAAAGGGAGTCGACATGAAGTAGAGATCTCGGCTCCGACAGTACTCGTGGAGTTCGGGGATCCACTCGTAGGGCATCTCCATCGACTCGATGATGTCGTAGATCCTGCGTTCGTCGTCCAGGTATTCGACCTCCCCGCTGTCCTCCACGTAGAGGTCGTCGGCACGGAACGTCTGGAACTTCACCGCATCGGCGCCGGCGTCCGCCGCGGCATCGATGAGTTCCTTCGCGAGTTCGAGATCGCCGTTGTGGTTCGATCCCGCCTCGGCGATGACGAACGTCGGAGAGTCGTCACCGATCTCGTGATCTCCGATAGTACAATCGCTCATGCCCTGGCAAGGGCCAGCGACAGAATAAAAGCACCTACTCTCCAACGTAGCGGTGAAGCCGCCGGATTCCGGCTATCACGTCTTCGACGTCGCCGTCACTCATCTCCGGGAACAACGGGAGACTCACCACCCCATCGTACACCGACTCCGCCTCCGGGAACATCCCGCGTTCGTACCCGTACTCCTCTTGGAAGAACGGGTGATAGTGAAGTGGCACGTAGTGAACTTGGACCCCGATGTTCTCCGCGTGCATCGCGTTCACGAACTCCTTCCGGCTACAGCCGAACCGCTCGTCTATCTCGACCGCGTAGAGATGGTAGAACGGGTCCGCTTCTTCCGTAGCCGGGGGTGTGTGGATGCCGGCCATATCCCCGAACGCGTCGTCGTACTCGGCGATGATCTCGTTACGTCGGGATTTGAACTCGGACAACCGATCGAGCTGTGAGAGTCCCAGCGCCGCCTGCATATCCGTGATGTTGTAGTTGTACCCCTCACCTTCGACGACTTGGTACCACGGTTCGCCCTCGTGGCCTTCGGGGGCGTAGTCCATATCGAACGATCGGAGGCGGCGCAATCGATCGGCGAGGTCGCCGTCGTCGGTGACGACCATGCCTCCCTCTCCCGTCGTGATGTTCTTGACGGGGTGAAAGCTGAACACCCCCATGTCCCGTTGTGCGCCGAGACCTTCCCCTCGCCACGTCCCGCCGAACCCGTGGCAGGCGTCCCAGACGACCGTTAGGTCGTGATCGTCGGCGACTTCCAGCAGCCCCTCGATGTCGGCCGGATGCCCACCGTAGTGCATCGGGATCAGTCCCTGGGTGTCTTCCGTGATCCGCTCCCGAACAGCATCGGGATCGAGCCCTCTCGTTTCGGGGTCGATGTCCGCGAACACCGGCTCGGCACCCGTGTAGGTCGCGGCGTGGGCGGTCGACGCGAACGTGAGTGGTGTTGTCACGACCTCGTCTCCTTTCCCCCAACCTGCTGCTCGGCCCGCGAGGTGGAGAGCAGTCGTCCCCGATGTCGTCGCGACCGCGTGATCGACGCCGACAACGTTTGCAACCCTATCCTCGAATCGCTCGACTGTCGGCCCGCGGGTTATGTAGTCTCCGTCAAGCGCGTCAGAAACAGCGGTCTTGTCCTGTTGCCGGATCTGTTGGCCGCCGTACCCCAGTAGTTCCTCACGGACCGGTTCGCCGCCGTACTTCGCTGGCGTACCGTCAGACATCTTCCTGCTCCTGCATCCACTCCCGAAGTCGCTCTATACCTTCCTCGAGGGAGACTTCGGGCTCCCAGCCCAGCAACTCCTCCGCCTTGCTCTGATCGCACCGGAGTTTCTGGACCTCACTCTGGGGGTGGTGATGCTCGACGTGTGTGATCTCCGTCCCCTCACTGGCGATTGACTCCGCGAGTTCGTTGATCGAAATGTCGACCCCTGTTCCTGCGTTGATTACTTGACCGACTGCTGCATCGCTGAAGGTCGCCTCCACGATGAAGCGGGCACAGTCGGTCGCGTAGAGCAGGTCTCGAGTCTGCGTGCCGTCGCCGTATATCTTCAGCGTATCTCCGCGGATATCCCGATCGGTGAAGATGGACACCACACCGCCAGCCATCCCAGTCTGCTGGAACGGTCCGTACGTATTGAACGGCCGGAGGATCGTCACCGGCAGGTCGTAGCCGTGGTAGTACGATTCGGCCATGTTCTCGGCTGCCAGCTTCGACCCCGCGTACGGGGATGCCGGCTTTACGGGATGGTCCTCGTCGATCCCGCTATCGGAGTCGACCATGTCGTACACCATACACGTGCCGACGAGTCCGAGCCGAGTGTCCGTCTTTCGACACTCCTCGAGCACGTTCTGTGTCCCCACGACGTTCGTCTCGAAGTGTGACTCCGGATCGTCGAGGCTCTCTTGGACGTCGATCTCGGCCGCGAGGTGGAAGCACGCGTCCACGTCGTCGTGGATGGCCGACTCGACCACCGACGCGTTCCGCACGTCACCCTCCACCAGCTCGAAGTCGGGGTCGTCCGCGAAGGCGGCGACGTTCCGCTTACTTCCGTTAGAGAGATCGTCGATCCCGGTGACGGAGTAGCCACGCTCCAACAGTTCGCGGACGACCCAACGGCCGATGAACCCCGCTGCCCCCGTTACGACGACCGAACCGCCAGTCATGCGTCCACCTCGAGCACATCGTTCTCGTCGAGAACTGACTCGATCTCGCTTTCCGTGAGCTTCTCCGCAGCCCCCGAGGAACGCACAACTGAATCCGTCGGAGAGTAGCCGTCGATCCCCTCGTGGGTCAAGTAGCCGTTGTTCCCCTTCGTCTCGGGGACGACGGCGTACGTCGACGACCCTTCGAGGGTACGCTGTGCCTCGCGCTCGGTCAGTGTCTCTTCGTGGATCGTCTCGCCGATTCGTTTCCCGATGTACTTCCGCTCGATCTCGTCCGGGTCGTGGCCGTACTTCGGTGCGAGTGACTCGATCATCACTTCGGCCAGGTCCTCGATCCCAATCGCATCCATCTTGTGGACGAACACCTCTCCTCCCTTCGTCTTCTCGATAGCTTCGATAACGAGGTCGCCCAACTGCTCCCAAGTCAGGAAGAAGCGAGTCATCCGCTCGTCGGTGATCGTTACCGGGCCGCCGTCGCGGATCTGCTCACGGAAGAGAGGGATAACGGACTGGGAGGAGTTGATGACGTTCCCGAACCGGACCGACGCGAGCTTTATTCCCGGTCGCCCCTTGTACTTGTTCCCTGCCGTGATCAGCTTCTCGCCGAGGAGTTTGGTCGTCCCCATCGTGTTCGCGGGGTCGACGGCTTTGTCGCTACTCGTGAAGACGACCCGTTCGACGCCCGCGTCGATCGCCGTGTCGACGACGTTCTGAAGCCCGAGGACGTTCGTCTTGACGGCTTCGAACGGGTTGTACTCGGAGATGTCGACGTGTTTCATCGCAGCCGTGTGTACGACGATGTCGATACCGTTGAACGCGCGGCTGAGACGGTCCTTATCACGAACGTCGCCCGTCAGGAACCGGCACCGTTCGTCGTCGAGCGATCGCTTGAGGCTCGCGATGTTCGCCTCGTTGTTGTCGAACACCCGAACCACGTTGGGATCTTCCTCGAGTAGCCGCTCGACGAGGTAGCTCCCGACCGATCCGGCACCGCCAGTGACTAACACATCGTTTCCTTGTATCATCTGTCTGTATGAGTTTGAGAACGGTAGGCCGAGCCGTTACTCCAAGTTCTCACGTCGCCATTATGAACGCTACGACTGCCCAGCAGAGACCGCACCGTGACTCCCATCGGAAAGCGTCTGTCGGTCCACCGGCTTCGATTGCCCTTCGACAAGGACTAGGCGCCGGAGTATCCAGTTGCTCTCGAATGGCGGTAAACCTCGACGATGCGTTCGAGAAACTGTTCAAAGGGGGTGGGATACTCTTCTTTGGCCTCGTCGTCGAGCTCGGGGTCTCCTTCCTCGCGAAAGCACTCATCGCCCGGTATCTGGGACCGTCCAACTACGGCGCCGTTTCGCTGGGAATCACGATGCTCGCCCTCCTTTCGACGCTGTCGCTTCTCGGACTCAACACCGGGGTCGGCAGATACCTCCCCCGGTTCGATGACGAGTCCGACCGCCGAGGCGTGATGTGGTCGGCGTTCCAGATCGTCCTCCCTGTTTCGGTGTTGGTGGGGGTGATCGTCGCCGTCTCGGCGGAGCCGATCGCCACGTACGCGTTCCATAACCCCTCGATCGTCCCGATCATTCGAACGTTCGGCCTCACGGTCCCGTTCGCGGCGTTGATGAAACTCTCCGTCGGTGGCATTCAGGGGGTCCAGTTGGCGAGACCGAAGGTCATCGTCAACAACTTCACGCCGCCGATAACACGGTTCACCGCCGTGGCCATCGCCCTCGTAGTCGGTGCGGGTGCCGTCGGCATCGCGACAGCGTACGCGCTCGCGTACGTCGCGGCCGCGCTGGTCGGCTTGTACTTCGTAGTTCGAAAGACCCCGATGTTTTCGAGCGTGAAACCGACATCGATGCACCGTGAACTCCTCTCGTTTTCGGCCCCGCTCATCGTGAGCAGCGCCATGGGGTTCGTCCTGACGGATCTGGACACCTTCATGCTCGGGTACTTTGCGACGACGAACGCGGTCGGGGTTTACAACGTCATATACCCGCTCGCTCACCTTCTGATGGCCGCCTTGACGGCGTTCGGCTTCCTCTTCGTCCCGGTGATATCCCGGCTGGACGCCGAAGGCGAGACGGAGGACATGAAACGAGTTTATCAAGTCGTGACGAAGTGGATCTTCATGGCCACGCTGCCCGCGTTCCTGGTCATCGCGCTGTTCCCCGAACTCACCATCTCGATGACGTTCGGGAACGAGTACCGCGTCGGTGCAACCGCGCTGTCGATCCTCTCCATCGCCTTCTTCTCGCATTCGATCGCCGGACCGAACGCGAACGTCCTCACGTCCATCGG
The DNA here is from genome assembly GCF_900115675.1 of Halolamina pelagica. GTDB lineage: Archaea > Halobacteriota > Halobacteria > Halobacteriales > Haloferacaceae > Halolamina > Halolamina pelagica. Next base: position 144,105 of record NZ_FOXI01000004.1, read on the forward strand.
GCGGACCCGCGCGATCATGTGGGACAACATCGTCGTCGCGGTCGTCAACACGATCCTGAACCTCCTACTCATACCGCGCTACGGCTTCCTCGGAGCCGGGATCGCGACCGCCGCATCGTATCTCCTACTGAACTTTCTCTACTCCCTGCAGCTCTACCGCGAAACGGGGATCCACCCGTTCTCGTCGGGGCTCGTCCGCCCCGGTCTCATGGGGGGAGGCCTCGTCGCGGTCGTCGCTTGGGTCACTCGAACGTACTTCACCGTCACCATCCCGGTGCTCGTTGCGATGTTCCTCGTGTTCCTCTCCGCGTACGGGGTCGTCATCCTCCGCTTTGGCGGCGTCGAGGAGGAGGAGGTCACCCTCGTGCTGAGCTTCGAGGAGCAGTTCGGGATCGACTTGGGACCGTTCAAGACGATCGCGAAAGCCCTGATCAAGGACCGGTGAGCGTTCACCCGTGGCGGGCCACGATGGACCGGAACTGTTCAGGGAGGCCCGAACAGTTCGACCGGCAGTCCCGAGCACCGACGTGACGACGGTTGGTCCCGCGTCAAAGCGCGGATTCCCGATTCAACCACCTGCCGGTGCGGATCACTCGACGGTGACGCTCTTCGCCAGGTTCCGGGGCTTGTCGATACTCCGCCCCTTCAGGTCGGCCACATGGTAACTGAACAGCTGGAAGTACACGTTCGCCACCAGCGGTTCCATCTCCCCCAACTCCGGTACCGGGAACGACTCGTCGACGAACTTGCTTGCATCCCGATGATCGTCGGAGACGGCACCCAACACGGGCGCCCCACGGGACTCGACCTCCTTGACGTTGTTCAGCGTCTCCTCGGCGTTCGACCCCGCCGTCAGAACCGCCAGTACCGGCGTATTCGGCGTCACTAACGCCAACGGACCGTGTTTGAGTTCGCCCGCTGGGAACCCCTCTGCGTGGTCGTAGCTGATCCCCTTCAGCTTCAGCGCGCCCTCCAGCGCGACCGGGGCACCGAGCCATCGACCGAGGAAGAAGAACGCATCACCGTCGGCGTACGTCACCGGGGCCTCCCGGACCTCGGCCTCAGCGTCCAAGGCCTGCTGGACGGCCCCAGGGAGGCCGCGAACGTCTTCCAGCAGGCTCCGCGCCTCCGAAGGGGAGATCACGTCGCGTCGTCGACCGACGTGGACCGCGAGGAGCGCCATCGTCGCCACCTGTGAGCAGAACGTCTTGGTGGCGGCGACGCCGATCTCGGGACCGGCACGGATGAACACCGTGTCGTCGGCCTCGCGCGTGATCGTGCTCCCGAGGGTGTTCGTGACTGCGAGCGTCCGCGCGCCCGCGAGATCCGCTTTTCGAAGTGCGGAGAGCGTGTCCGCGGTCTCACCGCTCTGCGTGACCGCGACCACGAGCGTCCGCCACGGGCCCGGCCGCTGCCGAACTCGTACTCCGAGGCGATTTCGACCGACGTGCGCACGTCGGCGTGGGCCTCGAACAGTTCCGCGGCGTACAGCCCGGCGTGGTAGGACGTGCCAGCAGCGACAAACTGGATCTCATCCACCGACTGGAGGTACTCGGTCGGGAGGTCGACTTCGAGATCCACTTCGCCTTTCATCTCGTCGACGCGACCCGACAGGGCCTGCCGGAGCGCCTGTGGCTGCTCGTGGATCTCTTTGAGCATGTAGTGGTCGTAGCCACCCTTCTCGGCGGCTTCGGCCTCCCACTCGATCTCCTCGACTTCGCGGTCGACGACCTCGCCATCCTCGTAGGTGGTGGTCCCGTCGTCGGTGACGTGAACCACGTCGCCGTCCTGCACGTAGCTCACCCGCCGCGGGTGCTCGAGAAACGCCGTCACGTCGCTCGCGAGGAACGTACCGTGCTCGGCCGGCCCGTCCACGAGCGGACTGTCCTTGCGTGCGGCGACGATACCCTCGTGCCCGTCCGCGACGACGCAGATCGCGAAACTCCCCGAAAGCTCCTCGACGACGTGCTCGACCGCCTCGACGAGCGACTCGTCGGCGGCCAGCCGCTCCTCGACCAGATGGGGGACGACCTCGGTGTCGGTTTCGCTGGTGAACGTGTGACCCCGATCTTCGAGTTCGGTCTTCAGCGTATCGCAGTTCTCGATGATCCCGTTGTGAACGACCGCGACCTCCCCCGACTCGTCGGTGTGGGGATGCGCGTTCGCGTTCGTCGGCTCGCCGTGGGTTGACCACCGTGTGTGCCCGATCCCACCGGTTGCCGGGGCGTCGGCCGGGAGCACCTCGCGGAGCGCCGAGAGTTCGCCCGCCCGCTTGTACACGTCGAGACCGTTCTCGTTCTGGAGCGCGATCCCCGCGGAGTCGTAGCCGCGGTACTCCAGGTTCACCAGCCCCTCGGTCAGGATCGGGAGCGCCTGTTCCTCGCCGAAGTAGCCGATGATGCCACACATGGTTAGCCCCGCCGCACCTCCGTTCCGTCCTCGATCCGCCCGTCGACCGCGGTGCCGATCCCCACGGTCGTATCGTTGCCCAGTACCGTCCCTGGCGCGAGCGTCGCTCCGCCGCCGACGGTCGCATTGTCGCCGACGACACCGCCGAGTCGGACGCCCTCGTGGATCGTCCCCACGACGACGTCCGTCTCCCCGCCGGCGACGGTCGTGTTGGCCTCGATCGTCGCGTTCTCGCCCACGACGCAATCACTCACCACGGCGCCGTCACCGATCGTGGCGTCGGACAACACGACCGCGTTCGAGACGACCGCGTTCGCGCCGATCTCGACGTTGTCCCCGAGCGACGTGCCGGGGAGCACCCGTGCACCGGGCCGGACCCGAACGTCCGAACCCAGCGCGACCGGCTCCACGACGGTCGACTGGTCGTGGACGCCGACGCTTTCGGCCGTCGTTGCCGCGAACCGATCGAGCGAGCGGGCGTTGACCGACAGCAGGTGCCAGAGGTGAGATACGTCGAGCCAGAGCCCGTCGAACGGCACCGCACGGAGCGTCTCCGCCTCCTGGATCGCCGCGGTGACCGCGAGCTCACCGTCGGAGTCGACCGACTCGAGCAGCTCGAACACCGACGGGTCGAAGCCGTACACTCCTGCGTTGATGAACTCCGTCGCAACCGTTCGGGCCGGCGGCTTCTCGGTGATCGACAGGACTTCCCTGCCGTCGAGTTCGACGACGCCGTAGTTCTCGGGTCGTTCGGCCCGCGTGATCGCCATCATGGGTCCGTCCCGGCCGCGGTGCTCGTCGACGACCGCCGAGATCGCGTCGGGTTCGACGATCCGGTCGCCGTTCAGCGCGATGAACTCCTCGTCGACCTGGTCTCGGGCCTGCAACACCGCGTGCCCTGTGCCGAGCTGTTTGTGCTGGACCGAGTACTCGATGTCGACGTTCCACGCGTCGCCGTCGCCGAAGTAGTTCTGAATCCGCTCGCGCTTGTAGCCGACGACGAACAAGAACTCGTCAATCCCCGCTTGGCGACACGCGTCGATCACGTGTTCGAGTAGTGGTCGGTTCCCGATCGGCAGCATCGGTTTGGGGCGGGTTCGGGTCAGCGGCCGGAGCTGCGTCCCCTCACCAGCCGCGAGCACGATCGCCTTCATGGTCGTCCCTGTGTGTGCATGGTGTTAGTACTCCGTGTGGATGTCTCGCGTTACTGTCTCACCCGGTCCGGTACGAGCGTCGGAATCGAGTTTCACGCTGGCGTTGAGGGTGGTGTCGATCCCGGTCTTCGCGCCGTCGCCGCCGACGACACCGAACTTCCGGCGGCCGGTGTCCGTCGACTCCCCTTTCACCCTGAGTTGGACGGTCCCGTCGTCGTGTCTGAGGTTGGCGACGACAGTGCCGGCACCGAAGTTCACGTCGCGCCCCAACACCGAGTCGCCCACGTAGGAGAGGTGACCGATCGTGGCGCCCTCCATCAGCACCGAGTTCTTCACCTCGACCGCGTGGCCGACCTTCGCGTCCGGGCCAACCACGCTCTTGCCCCTGACGTACGGTTCGGGCCGACGCTCGCCCCCGAACGGATCAGCGTCGGTCCCTCGACGATCACGCCCGACTCGACGGTCGCTCCGTCCTCGACGACAACCGGTCCCGAGAGCTCCGCGTCGGGGCTCACGTCGCCGTCGACCCGTCGATCGATCCCGTCGAGGAACCACTCGTTGGCTTCGAGCAGTTCCCACGGTCGGCCGACGCCGAGCCAGAAGCCGACGTCGACGGCGGTCAGGTCGAACGCGTCGACGACGCGTGCGAGCACGTCGGTGATCTCGTGTTCGCCCCGCTCGCTTTCGGGTACGTCGAGCCACTCGCGTGCCGTCGCCGGGAACGCGTACGCACCGACGTTGACCCGGTTCGACGGCGGGTCGTTGGGCTTCTCGACCACGTCGGTCACGACGCCGTCTTCGACGTCCATGACGCCGAACGGCCGGGGATCGTCGACTTCGTGGGCGCCGACGGCCGGTGCCGCGTCGTACAGCCTCTCGAGCGACGCGGAATCGTACAGGCCGTCGCCGTTGAGAACCGCGAACGGCTCGTCGTCGAGTCGTTCCTTCGCCGCGCGGACGGCGTCGGCGGTTCCGCGCTGGTGCCTTTGGACGGCGTACTCGACGGGGACGCCGGCGTACTCCGTCCCGAACCACTCCCGAACGGCGTCGGCTTCGTAGCTGACGACGAACACGAGCCGTGAGGCATCGGCCTCGACGGCCGCATCGGCTGTGTGGGCTACTAGCGGCCTGTCACCGACCGGGAGCATCGGTTTGGGGCGACGCGCCGTAAGTGGCTGCATCCGCGTCCCTTCGCCGGCGGCGAGGATAACTGTCTGCATCAGTTCGTCTCCGAACCCGGCTCTTCTGTTGTGTCGTCTCTGGGGCTGGTCTCCCAGGACACGGATGGTACGCCGGTAGCCGTCCCCCGGATCGACCTCCCTTCCGGAACGTCGTCGATGGCGAATCCTCGACCATGCCCGTCGTTGCACAGCCTGACTGAATAGCGTAGCGTTCACGAGACACGACGGAAGACCAGCCGAGACGAGAGCAATGGATCGGACAGTCGCCCCCCTTCGACCGAAGTAGGGAGGCGACTTCCTCCTCGAATACACAAACCTTATCCCCGTTTTGCTACGATTCACGCCAATGAGTTCGCGCAGCGAAAGTGACGACTTACTCCAGTCACTCCGCCGTACGGCAACTGACTGGTATCACGTCCCCGCGCTCCTCCTCGCGATGGCGTGGATGTTCTGGGTGCGGATGCAGAACTACTCGAACTTCCTCCGAAACGGGGAGGTATACTTCTCCGGTAACGACGCCTGGTACCACCTCCGGGAGACGAACTACATCGTCCGGAACTTCCCGTCCTCCATGCCGTACGACATCTGGACCGGTTTCCCGATCGGGAACTTCGTCGGCCAGTTCGGGACCCTCTACGACCAACTGATCGCACTCGTCGCTCTCGTCATCGGCCTCGGTTCCCCGACCGACACCCTCATCGCCAAGACCCTCCTCGTCGCACCGGCAGTGTTCGGTGCGCTGGCCGTCATCCCTGTCTACTTCATCGGCAAACGCTTCAGCAGCCGTATCGGGGGGCTGTTCGGTGTCTTCCTTCTCGCACTCCTGCCCGGGCTGTTCCTCCAGCGGACGCTCGTCGGGGCCGCCGACCACAACGCGGCCGAGCCGTTCTTCATGGGGCTGGCGATGGCCGGGATGTTCGGTGCCGTCGCGGCCGCCCAGCGCACCACTCCCGTTTGGGAGGTGGTCCGCGAGGAGCTGTTCGAATCCCGTGAGATCGATACGCTCCGGGAGCCGCTCGCGTGGTCGCTCGCCGCCGGGTTCCTCTTCGGGCTGTTCATCTGGACGTGGCCGCCCGCTGTGTTCCTCGTCGGGATCGTCGGCCTGTTCCTGGTCGTGAACGTCACCACGGACGTCGTTCACAGCAACACACCGGAGCCGGTTTCGTTCGCGGTGGCCGTGTCGATGCTCGTCACCGCGCTGATGAGCCTTCTCGCGATCGATACGTTCGGCTTCTCGACGAACGTGCTCTCGCTCCTCCAACCGCTCGCAGCTCTCGCGGTCGCTGGGGCCGCGGTAGGCCTCTCTTGGCTCGCGCGCTTCTGGGAAGGGGAGGAGCGTCCTGCCTCCCAGTTCCCGGCTGTCGTCGCGGGGCTCGGGATCGTCGGTGTCGCTCTCGTCGCGTTGCTCTTGGGGAGCGCTTACGACCTCGTCGCCTCCAACCTCCTCCGGATCGTCGGCTTCAGCGCCGACGCCGCCACCCGAACCATCTCCGAGGCTCAGCCGTTCATCAGCCCGACCTCGATCCAGCAGTACGGGCTCAACTCCGCCTCCGAGCGCGTCGTGATGGAGTACGGGATCACGTTCTTCACCGCGGTCCTTGGTGTCGTGCTCATGCACGCTCGGCCCCTGCTCCGGAAGGGGACCCAGCGCGCCTACACCTACCTCGGCGGGAGCCTCGTGATCACCGCGCTGATCTTCCTGACGCCGCTGCCGAGCGTCGTCGGCGGCGCCGTCGGCATTGACCAGCAGGTGCTCGGCCTCCTGATCGTCGCCGTGCTCCTCGCCGGCGCGCCGCTGGTCGCCGAGTACGAGGCGACCGACCTGCTGTTCGTGGTCTGGGCCGCGTTCCTCACCTCGATGGCGTTCACCCAAATCCGCTTCAACTACTACCTCGCGGTCGTCGTCGTCGTCGCGAACGCGTACCTGTTCGCGCGCGTGCTCGACTACATCGACGTCGACGCCGCGCTCGCGGCGGCCGACCTCGAGGCCCGCACGATCGGGTTCGCGACGGTCCCGGTCGTGTTCGGGCTGCTCCTGCTCGACCAGACGCTCGCGGCGATCGTCGTCGCCGCAGCCGTCCTGGTCTCGGCGATCATGTTCGTCGATGAACTCGAGGGTCACCAAGTGCTCACCATCGCCGCCGTCCTCCTGCTCGTCGCCGCGCCGGTCCTCGCGGTCCCGGTCACGCTCGGCGGCTCGGCCCAGAGTGGCGGGACGCAGACGGCCACCTCGGTCCAGACCGGCAACAGCACCGGTCCGGGCGCGGTACTCGCGTGGGAAGGGACGTTCGACTGGATGCAGAACAACACGCCCGAGGAGGGGAACCTCGGCGGCGCCGGTAACGCCGACCGGATGGAGTACTACGGCGCCTACGAGCGGACTGACGACTTCGAGTACCCCGAGGGTGCCTACGGCGTGATGTCCTGGTGGGACTACGGCCACTGGATCACCACCCAGAGCGAGCGGATCCCGAACGCCAACCCGTTCCAGCAGGGCGCGACCAACGCGGCGAACTACCTCCTCGCGCCCAACGAGAGCCAGGCCCAGGCGGTTCTCGACCGCCGCGCCCAACCGGGTGAGGAGACCCGCTACGTCATGGTCGACTACCAGATGGCCTCGGTCACCTCGAAGTTCAGCGCGCCGGTGACGTTCTACGACGACGAGAACGTCTCCTACGGCGACTTCGCGGAGCGCGTGTACAGCCTCCAGGAGACCGAGCGCGGCACGTTCGTCGACAGGAGCTCGCAGGTGTACGAGCAGCGCTACTACGACAGCCTGATGGTGCGGCTCTACCGCTACCACGGCTCCGCACAGGAGGCCCAGCCGATCGTCGTCGACTGGGAGACCCGCGAACTGACTGCCGCCGACGGCAGCACGGTCGAGGTCCGGACCGTCGGCGACAACGAGTCGATGGTCAAGCGCTTCCCCAACATGACCGCGGCCGAGGAGTACGTCGAGGAGGACGGCAGCGCCCAGATCGGCGGGGTCGGGCCGTTCCCGAGCGAGGACGTGCCCGCGCTGGAGCACTACCGGCTGGCGAAGGCCAGCGAGGCACAGAACCGGAACTTCCAGCTGAACGACCGGCGCCAGGCCGCGATGGCGGGCGACCAGCTCTACGGGCTGATCTATCAGTCCACGAGTACGACGCCCTCGTGGGTGAAGACGTTCGAGAAGGTGCCCGGCGCGACCGTCGAGGGCTCCGGGGCGCCCGCGAACACCGAGGTGACCGCCTCGGTCGAGATGCGGATGCCGAGTTCGGACGGGACGTTCGTCTACACGCAGCACGCCGAGACGAACGCGGACGGCGAGTTCACGCTGACGCTGCCGTACTCGACGACGGGCTACGACGAGTTCGGCCCGGAGAACGGCTACACGAACGTGAGCGTCCGCGCGAACGGGAGCTACACGGTCACGACGCCGTCGACGACCAACGAGTCCGGCTACGCGATCCAGTACGGACAGGAGTTCAACCTCTCGGAGGGGAAGGTGCTGGGCGTCGACGAGGAGCCCAAGCAGATCACCCTCGAGGAGCGCACGCAGGCGCCGGAGGGCGCCCAGAACGGCTCCGACGCCGGCGGGAACGACACCAACACCAGCAGCCTGACCGCGCCTGACTCGTTCACCGCGGACTCGACGGACGGCAGCGGTGAGTTCTCGGCGGACGCCGGGAGCGTGGACGGGCCGACGACGAACGAGCTCTCGACTGACGCGCTCGGACCGGCTGCTCGCGTGACGAACTGATGCGCGGACGGGAGTCCCTGGGCGTCTACCTCCGCGGGATCGTGATGGGCGCCGCCGACGCGGTGCCCGGCGTCTCGGGGGGGACCATCGCGCTGCTGACCGGCATCTACCCCCGGTTGATCGCCGCCATCACCGCCGTCGAACCGGACCGACTGCTCAACATCGCGGCGGCGCCGCTGCCGGCCCGCCGGGCCGACGCCGTCGACGCGTTCCGAGAGATCGACGGGTCCTTTCTCGCCGCGCTGGGGCTGGGGATCGCGACCGCGCTCGTCACCGTCTCGCGCGTGCTCGAGCACGCGATGGCCGCCTACCCCGCGGCGACGTTCGGCGGGTTCTTCGGCTTCATCGGCGCCTCCGCGTGGCTGCTACGCGGCGAGATGCGGTTCGACACCCGCGACCAGCAGGCCGCCGCAGTTGCCGGGTTCGCCGTTGCCTTCCTGCTCTCCGGGCAGGCGGAGGGGGCGCTGGGACACAGCCCCGTCGTGACTTTCCTCGCCGGGACGGTGGCAGTGAGTGCGATGATTCTCCCGGGGGTCTCGGGATCGCTACTCCTGCTCCTGCTGGGGCAGTACGCCTACATGATCGATCACCTGAATGCGTTCATCGATGCGCTCCTCGCAGTCGCACGTGGCGGCACAGTTGCGCTCCCGCCGGGGACGCCGACAATCGTCACGTTCCTCGCGGGCGCGGTCGTCGGCCTGTTTACGGTCGCACACGCGGTCCGGTGGGCGCTCGACCGCGGGAGGGCGGCAACGATGACGTTCCTCGTCGCGCTGGTCGTCGGCGCGCTCCGGGCGCCGGTCGTCCAGACTGGCCAGCGACTCGAGGCCGGATGGTCCCCGGCAGCGATCGGCCTGTTCGCCGTCGCGGCGGTCGTCGGCGCCGCCGTCGTCATCGGGATCGAGTGGGCGACGAGCGGGGAGATGGTGACGCCAGACGCGTAGGCGTCCCCGCATCGCGGGAAGTGCTTGGCCCAAGCGATTGCTGGTGCGGGTGTTTCGGTGCCTACCGCCACAGCAACGGCCACCGTCCCTCCGAGTGTGGCCTGTGCGCCACACAGCGGTGACGGCGGCTGGTGCAGCGAACTACAGAGCTGGGCACATCCGCAACAACCGCCTTGGCGGCACAGCGTACAAGCCACGCGCAGCGCCGCTCCAGCGATGCCGTGGTGTCCCCGTGAGAATCACGGTGTGAGGGAACTGGTCAGCCGCCATCGCACGACGACCTACTGGCTGGCCGCCATCGCGCTCCGTCCGACTGTCTTCCGGCACACCGCCTGCAGCCCGCTGTCTGGTGATGCTGTCGTCGTGTGACTGCTCCCGCACTGGCGATTCAGCGAGTCAGGACTGGGCGTCGACGACCGAGCACCGCTCAAGCCACGCATGCCCATCGACGAGTAGGAGACCGGAGATGATCCACGCTGTTTCAGCCTCGCTGTGCCCGGCGCATAGTGACGAATTGCCAGCAGTTACGGGTCTGTAGTTCGTCCAGTGTCGAACTCGTAGACGCGGCGCCGTGTCGGCCGGCAGTGGTCCGATCGCGATCGCTGCCCTCTTTGACTGGTCGCTACGCGGCCCGGCGGTTGGCTTTCAGTCTCGCCGCTGGAGTGGTTCACTCTGCTCACTCGCTGCTCCGGTATTCATCACGACGCAGACTGCCTACAGCTGTCTCGAACGGGTGTTTTCCGGACTGATGACCGTCTGTAGTTTCTTTAGGGGACGTCGAACGAGAGCGCGACAACGTGGGACGGCCGGTTCAGGGTTGACGAGGAACCCGCTGACTGTCGGTCCAGCCTCATCGCGATCATCACCTCCTTGCGGGCGACGTCTTCGGGCTGTTCACCGGCTCCCACGGCGTAAAGTGGACACTCGCGCTTCGCCGGGCGGCGACGATGACGTTCCTCGTCGCATTGGTCGTCGGCGCGCTCCGGGCGCCGGTGGTGCAGACGGCGACGCGCCTCGAAGCCGGCTGGACCCCGACTGCGCTCGGTAGCTTCGCCGCGGCAGCGGTCGTCGTCGCCGCCGTGGTCGTCGCCGCCGACTGGGCCGCTGGCGGCGAGGCGATCGACATCTGAGTGGCACCCGTTGCGGCGCCCCGCCAGCGCGTCTCAACAAGGCTTAATCCCCGCGGCCAGTTGCGTGGCGTATGAGCGAAATCACGGTCGTGCTGCCGGACGGGTCGGAGCTCTCCGTCCCCGAGGACGCCACGGTCGAGGACGCCGCCTACGAGATCGGTCCCGGGCTCGGGGACGACACCGTCGCGGGCGTCGTCGACGGCGAACTCGTCGCCAAGGAGGACCAACTCCACGACGGCGCTCGGCTCGAAATCGTTACCGACCAGTCCGACGAGTACCTGGACGTGCTGCGTCACTCCGCGGCCCACGTGTTCGCGCAGGCGCTGCAGCGCATCCATCCCGAGGCGAAGCTCACCATCGGCCCTTCGACCGACGACGGGTTCTACTACGACGTGACGAACGTCGACCTCGACGACGACGACCTCGACGCCATCGAGGCGGAGATGGCGGAGATCATCGAGGCCGACTACGAGATCGAGCGGCTCGAACGCTCCCGGGAGGAGGCGTTCGAGCAGTACGCGGACAACCGGTTCAAACGCGAGATCCTCGAGGAGGAGGCCGGCGACGCCGAGACGGTCAGCTTCTACCGCCAGGACGGCTGGGAGGACCTCTGTCAGGGCCCACACGTCGAATCCACCGGGGAGATCGGCGCCGTCGAACTGCTCAACATCTCCTCGGCGTACTGGCGCGGCGACGAGGAGAACGAGTCGCTCACCCGAGTCTACGGCACGGCCTTCGAGTCCGAGTCCGACCTCGAGGAGTACCTCGAGATGCTCGACGAGGCCGAGGAGCGCGACCACCGCCGCATCGGCAAGGAGATGGACCTGTTCTCCGTGCCGGACCACTCGCCGGGCTGTGTCCACTTCCACCCGCCGGGGATGACCATCCGACGGGAACTCGAGGAGTACATCCGGGAGAAGAACGACGAGCTCGGCTACGACGAGGTGTGGACGCCCGAACTCAACAAGGCCGAACTCTGGAAGCCCACGGGCCACTACGACAACTTCACCGAGAACGGCGAGATGTTCAACTGGGAGCAGGACGACACCGAGTACGGCCTGAAGCCGATGAACTGCGCGAACCACGCGCACGTGTTCGACACGTCGAGCCACTCCTACCGCGACCTCCCGATCCGGCTCTCGGAGTTCGGCACCTGCTACCGCAACGAGCAGTCCGGCGAGCTCTCGGGGATGCTCCGCGTGCGCGGGTTCACGCAGGACGACGGCCACGCGTTCATCCGTCCCGACCAGATCGAGCAGGAGATCCGGAGCACCCTCGGCGTCGTCAAGGAGATTTACGAGGACTTCGGCTTCGACATCGGCTACAAGCTCGAGACCCAGGGCGACAACGCGGTCGGCTCCGACGAGATGTGGGACGACGCCACCGAGTCGCTGGAGGCCGCGCTCTCGGGTGAGGGGCTCGACTACGAGATCGAGGCCGGCGAAGCCGCCTTCTACGGGCCGAAGATCGCCATCGACGCCGAGGACGCAATCGGGCGCCAGTGGACCGTCGGCACCGTCCAACTCGACTTCAACATCCCGCGCCGGCTCGAACTCACCTACGTTGGCGAGGACAACGACGAGCACTACCCCGTGATGGTCCACCGCGCGCTGCTGGGCTCCTTCGAGCGGTTCATGGGGGTCCTGATCGAGCACTTCAAGGGCCGGTTCCCGCTCTGGCTCGCGCCCGAGCAGGTGCGCATCCTGCCCGTCTCCGACGACGCGCTGGGCTACGCCCACCGCGTGAAGAACGACCTCGACGACTTCCGCGTCGAGGTGGAGGACCGCGACTGGACCGTCGGCCGGAAGATCCGCGAGGCCCACGACGACCGCGTGCCCTACATGATCATCGTCGGGAGTGACGAGGAGGAGGCCGGCACCATCTCGGTCCGCGACCGCTACGAGCGCGAGGCCGACGACATCGACCCCGAGGCGTTCCGCGAGTACCTCGAAGCCGAGCGTGAGGAGAAGCGCCTCGAGCCGGACTTCCTCGAGGAGTAACTAGAGCAGCGCGTTCACGAACCCGACGAGCGCGCCGACGATCAGCGTGATCGCGAGGAGGATCGCGACCCACTTCCGCCCGTTGCCGCGGAACGTCGGCGTCTCCGCCGGGAACAGCGGCGAGAGCCCGCCCCGCGATCCGTCGCTCATACCCCACCTTCTCGCGCTGCGGGCATCAACCCTCGCCGCATCGACCGCTTCCCCCGCCTTTTAGCAGTCTCACGCCGAACCCCCACGTATGTCCGACGCACCCGACGTGGGAGAGCTCTCACCGCCGAACCGCACGCTGATGGGTCCCGGCCCCAGCGACGTGCACCCGCGCGTGCTGCGCGCGATGTCGACGCCGCTGGTGGGCCACCTCGACCCCTCGTTCGTCGAACTGATGGACGAGGTGCAGGAGCTGCTGCGCTACACGTTCCGCACCGACAACGAGTGGACGATCCCCGTCTCCGGGACCGGCTCGGCGGCGATGGAGGCCGCGATCGGCAACGTCGTCGAACCGGGCGACACGATGCTCGTCCCGACCAACGGCTACTTCGGCGGGCGGATGGCCGAGATGGCCGAGCGCGCGGGCGGCGACGTCGTCGAGGTCGACGCGCCGTGGGGCGAGCCCCTCGACCCCGACGACGTGGCCGCGGCGTTCGACGCCCACGACGTCGACGTGTTCGGCTTCGTCCACGCCGAGACCTCGACGGGCGTGCTCCAGCCCGAGGTGCCCGCGCTCACCAGCATCGCGCACGACCACGACGCGCTGGTGATCGCCGACACCGTCACCTCGATCGGCGGCGTCGAACTCCGCGTCGACGAGTGGGACGTCGACGTTGCCTACGCGGGCCCGCAGAAGTGCCTCTCCTGCCCGCCGGGGGCGTCGCCGCTGACGCTGAACGACGAGGCGATGGAGAAGGTGCTGAACCGTGAGGCGGACGCCCGATCGTGGTACCTCGACCTCTCGCTGCTGGAGGGGTACTGGGGCGAGGAGCGCGCGTACCACCACACGGCGCCGATCACCAACGTCTACGCGATCCGCGAGGCGCTCCGACTGGTCGCCGAGGAGGACATCGAGGAACGTTGGGCGCGCCACCGACGCGTCGCGGGCGCACTGAAGGCCGGGCTCGAGGCGATGGGGCTGGAGATGAACGCACCGGAAGAGTACTGGCTGCCGAGTCTGAACGCCGTCCGCGTGCCCGACGGCGTCGACGACGGCGAGGTCATCGACTACCTGCTCGACGCGTACGACCTCGAGATCGCCTCCGGACTGGGCGATCTGGAGGGCGACATCTGGCGCATCGGCTGCATGGGCTACTCCGCGAACCCGAAGAACGTCTCGCTGGTCGTGAGCGCGCTCGGCGACGCGCTCGCTCGGCAGGGCGTCGACGTGGACGTTGGCGCGGCCGTCGAGGCGACGGCCCGGGAACTCGAGCAGTAACGGCGGACGCTCCTCGTTTTCCGCGGTAGTTCTCGGCTGCTGCCTCCTGCGTGGCTCGGTCACTCGTGACCCCCGTCGCCGGCGATTTTTCAACGAGCTGTGTCCTGTGAGGCGTTACCACAAGATTTACTCGTAAGTGTGTATACGTTCGTCACATATGTCCTCGGACATGAACGGAGACGGGCTCTCGCGGCGTACTGTGCTCGCGTCCGCCGCCGCGGCGGGTGCGACGGGACTGGCCGGCTGTAGCAGCCTCACGGGTGGCGGCGGCGACGAGCCGGAGAACCCGATCGAACTGCTGCACGCGTGGTCCTCGGGCGACGGCAACGCCGCCGTCGCCGCCCTCATCGAGGGGTTCCAGGAGGCGCACCCCGACGTGGAGTTCGCCGAGGAGCCGGTCAACGGCGCCGCGCGTAGCAACCTCGACAACGTCATCTCGAACCGACTGCAGGCCAACGACCCGCCGAGCACGTTCCAGACGTGGCCGGGCGCGACCCTGGAGAAGTTCGGCGAGGCCTACGCCGACATCGAGGGCGAGGTCTGGACCGACGACCTCAAGGAGAACTACCTGCCGGGCCCCAAGGAGCAGGCCAAGCTCGACGGGACGTACGTGACGGTCCCGCTCAACATCCACCGTATCAACAACCTGTTCTACAACACGGCGGTGCTCGAGGAGGCCGGCGTCGATCCCGAATCGCTCTCCTCGCCCGCCGACGTGGTCGACGCGTGTGCGGCCGTCGCCGAGAACACCGACGCCGTGCCGTTCGCCCAGCAGACCAGCGGCTCGTGGTCGACGATCCAGCTCTGGGAGACCGTGCTGCTCGCCCAGGCCGGCATCGACGGCTACGAGGCGTTCATACAGGGGGAGGGCGACGTGGATCAGGTCCGGAGCGCACTCGAGAACGTCGTCGAACTCAGCGAGTACTACCCGAGTGACTCCTCCTCGATCAGCTTCACGGAGGCGAACACGATGGTGATGGAGGGCGACGCCGCGTTCATCCACCAGGGCGACTGGGCGGCGGGCGCCTACAGCGGCGACGACGAGTTCAACTACGGCGAGGACTGGGGACAGGTCACCTACCCCGGCTCCGAGGGGAGCTACCTGCTCAACATGGACTCGTTCCCGTACTTCGACAACAACCCGTCGCCCGAGGCGACGAAGACGTTCCTCAGCTACTGCGGCACCACGGACGCGCAGGTCCGCTTCAACCGCGAGAAGGGGTCGATCCCGCCCCGGAAGGACGCCGACGTGTCCGAGCTCAACACGTTCCAGCAGGACCAGTACGACGACTTCACGAGCGCGGACAGCCAGCCGCCGTCGATCCAGCACGGCCTGGCCGTCTCGACCGGGATCAAGACGAACATCACCAGTGCTTTCAGTGGCTTCCTCGAGGATTACGACGCCGACGCGACCGCAGAGGCGCTCGTCGGCGCCTTCGAGTAACGACCCCCTGGAAGCACAGTTATGCGTAACCCGATAGCCACACTCCGCAACCGCTGGTCCGACAGCGACGCCCGAACCGACGGCGGCGAGCCCGCCTCGGAGCGGTCGTTCCTCGACCGGGACTCCGTTCGGTCGGCCCCGTTCTGGGTCCCCCCGTTCCTGCTGGTCGGACTGTTCGTGTACGGCGCCGTCGTCTGGAACTT
Source organism: Halolamina pelagica (assembly GCF_900115675.1). Classification (GTDB taxonomy): domain Archaea; phylum Halobacteriota; class Halobacteria; order Halobacteriales; family Haloferacaceae; genus Halolamina; species Halolamina pelagica. The sequence continues at coordinate 159,738 of NZ_FOXI01000004.1, forward strand.
CTTCCTCTCGCTGACCGACTTCTCCGGGATCGGCGAGCCGGACTACTCCGATCTGGACGTCGAGAACTACTTCGTCGCCTTCTCGGATCCCGTCGACGGGTTCCTGTCGATGTTCGGGATGGGCGGGGAAGTCAGCGGCGGGACGCCGGCGTGGTCGGATCTGACCGTCGATCCCGTCTGGAACTCGCTGGGCAACACGCTGGCCTTGATGATCGGGTTCTCGGCGGTCTGTCTCGCGCTCGGCCTGCTGCTCGCGATCCTCGTCGACCGCGGGATCCGGTTCGAGAACACGTTCCGGACGATCTACCTGCTGCCGATGAGCCTCTCGTTCGTCGTCACGGCGAAGTTCTGGCTCTACATGTACAACCCACAGACCGGACTGATCAACATCGCCCTCGGCGTGTTCGGCATCGGTCCGGTCCAGATCGTCCAGAACCCCGACCTCAAGCTCGGCGCCGTCGCGTTCGCGCTGATCTGGCAGTTCAGCGGCTACGCGATGATCGTCTACCTCGCGGCGCTGCGCGGCATCCCGTCGAGCCACTTCGAGGCCGCGCGCGTCGACGGCGCGAGCACGATCAAGATGTACTGGCGCGTGATCGTCCCCCAGCTCCGGACGGCGACGGTGAGCGCGCTGGTGGTCATCACCGTCTTCGCGCTCAAGGCGTTCGACTTCCTGTTCTCGATGTACGGCGGCTACCAGCCGGGGCCGTCGGCGGACATCCTCGCGACGCGGATGGTCAGGGAGGCGTACGCCAACCAGAACTGGGCGTACGGCTCGACGATCGCCGTCATCCTGTTCGTGATGGCGCTGTGTATCGTCGCGCCGTACATCTACTCGCAGTACCGGCGGGGTGAGCTATGAGCACCGCCGACACCGACGCCCGGCTCAAGCGGCTCGCCCTGTACGCGGTGCTGATCGCGATGGCCGGGTTCTACCTCCTGCCCATCCTGACGGGGCTGTTCACGTCGATCACCAGCCCCGAGAGCTACACGGGGCAGTCGCCGTTCCTGCCGCCGATGGAGCCGCTGCTCCCGGAGACGGGCTCGTTCTCCCTGCAGCCGTGGGGGAACGCGTTCGACGGGCTCGCACGCGGGTTGACGAACAGCTTCATCCTGGTGATCCCCGCGACGATCCTCTCGGGGCTGTTCGGGAGCATGGCCGCCTACGGGCTGACGAACGTCGACTGGCGCGGACAGGTCGGGATCTACGCCCTGTTCGTCGCCGGGATCTTCATCCCGTACCAGGCGGTGCTGGTGCCGCTGACGCAGTTCTGGTACAACGTGGTGCCGCTACAGTCGCTGTTCGCCCCGTTGGCCGGGCTCCCGCTGGTCCAGGCGTACCACTGGAAGCTGGTGGCGCTGATCGTCACCCACACCGCCTACGGGATCCCGATCTGTACGCTGCTGTTCCGTGCACACTACAAGAAACTCTCCGACGAGATGATCGAGGCCGCCCGGCTCGACGGCGCCTCGGTGTCGACGATCTACCGCCGGATCGTGCTGCCGCTCTCGATCCCGATGTTCGCGGTGGTGTTCATCTACCAGTTCACCCAGATCTGGAACGATCTGCTCTTCGCGCTGACGATCGTCCAGTTCGGCGACGCCTCCGTCGTCACGCAGGAGCTGGTGGGGATCGGCGTCTCGCAGGCGGGGACGAACTTCCCGCTGCGGATGGCGGCGGCACTGCTGGCGGCGCTCCCGACGCTCGTGGTCTACGTCCTGTTCGGCGACAAGTTCGCCGAGGGGGTGACCGCATGAGCGTCGCGGAACGGTTCAGAGGTGATTCACTATGGCAGAACTAACGCTCGATTCGGTAACGAAGGTGTTCAACGACGGGGGGAGCGACGAGGTCGTCGCCGTCGACGACCTGTCGATGGGGATCGAGGACGGCGAGTTCCTCGTGCTCGTCGGCCCATCGGGCTGTGGCAAGTCGACGACGCTGCGCATGATCGCCGGGCTCGAGACCGTCACCGACGGCGAGATCCGGCTGGGCGAGCGGACGATCAACGACAGCTCGCCCGCGGACCGGGACATCGCGATGGTGTTCCAGTCCTACGCGCTCTACCCCCACATGACCGTCCGGGAGAACATGCGCTTCGGGCTCGAGGAATCCACCGACATGCCCGACGACGAGATCCGGTCGAAAGTCGAGGGGACGGCCGCGATGATGGGCATCGAGGACCTGCTCGACCGCAAGCCCTCGGAGCTCTCCGGCGGCCAGCAGCAGCGCGTCGCGCTCGGGCGGGCGATCGTACGCGACCCGTCGGCGTTCCTGATGGACGAACCGCTCTCGAACCTCGACGCCAAGCTCCGGGCGACGATGCGGACCGAGCTCCAGCGGCTCCAGGCCGACCTCGGCGTGACGACGGTGTACGTCACCCACGACCAGACCGAGGCGATGACGATGGGCGACCGCATCGCCGTGCTCGACGACGGCGTGCTCCAGCAGGTCGGGACGCCGCTGGAGTGCTACCACACGCCGAACAACCGCTTCGTCGCCGGCTTCATCGGCGAGCCGTCGATGAACTTCTTCCCGACGGCCCGGTCGGGCGACACGCTCTCGGCCGAGCAGTTCACCTACCCGCTGCCCGAGGCGGTCGCGTCCTCGCTGGGCGACGCGACCGAGGTCACGCTCGGCGTGCGCCCGGAGGACGTGGAGGTGCGGCCGGCGGTCGACGACCTCGGCGACCACGACTTCGCGTGTGTCGTCGACGTCGTCGAACCGGTCGGCGAGTCGAACAACGTCTACCTCCGCTTCGCCGACGCACCCGAGGGCGAGACGTTCATCGCGACGATCAGCGGGATGCGGAACGTCGCCGCGGGCGACCGCGTGGGCGCCACGATCCCGCCGTCGGCGATCCACCTGTTCGACGACCGGACCGGTGCGGCGCTGCGCAACCGGTCGCTCGCGGACGTCGACGGCGTCACGTCGACCTGAGGCGGCGCTCCTCCTTTCAGGGTTCCCGGATGTACGTCACCGGACAGTTCGCGTTGAGCAGGATCTCCTGTGCGGTCGACCCGAAGACCGCTTTCCCCGTGGGCGAGCGGCCGCGCCCGCCGACGATCAGCAAGTCGGCGTCGAACTCCCCGGCGAGCCCGAGCACCTCGTCGCTGGTGTCGCCGACGGCGCCGTGCCACGCGTAGTCGACGCCGGCCTCGTCCAGGATCGTCCCGACCTCCCGGATCGTCGCGTGGCGCTTGGCGACCATGCCGGGGGAGACCGCCGCGGCGGGGTCGAAGTCGAGTTGGCGTTTGACGGCCTCGTACTGCTCCTCCGAGAACACGTGGACGAGGTGGACCGTCGCACCCGCCGGTTCCGCGATGTCGATTGCCGTCTCCGCGATCGACGCGACCCGCTCCTCGTTGTCGTCGCCGATCGCGACGACGACCGTTTCGAGACTCATAGGTGACGCTCACTGCCGCCGGCCACATAACCGCTCGGGCGGCCTCGGCCGGTCACTGGCCTACCGCGACCCACTCGCCCCGCTCGTCGCTGGCCTGGATCGCGTCGAGGACCCGCTGGACCGCCAACCCGTCGGCGAAACCCGGGCTGTAACTCGTACCGTCGGCGACCGCCGAGAGGAAGGCGTCGTTCTCGTGGACGAACGTGTGCTCCCAGCCGAGCACGTGCCCGGGCGGCCACCAGTGGTCGAGGAACGGGTCGTCGGTTTCGGTCACGAGGACGGTCTCGAAGCCGCGGTTCTCCGACCCCAGCACCTCGAGTTCGTTGAGCCGTTCGAGCGAGAACCGAACGGCGCCCTCGGTACCCTCGACCTCGATCGTGTGGTCGTTCTTCCGGCCGGGCGCGACCCGGGAGGCTTCGAGGGTCCCCGCGGCGCCGTTGTCGAACCGAACCTGCGCGCCGTAGGCGTCGTCGACGGTGACCGGCTCGGTCCCCGTGCCGTCGGCAGCGGGGCGCTCGTCGACGAACGTGGTGGTCTGCCCGCTCACTCGCTCGATTTCGCCGACGAGGAAGCGTGCGAGGTCGACCGTGTGGGCACCCAGATCGCCCAGCGCGCCGCTGCCGGCCCGCTCGGCGTCGGTTCGCCAACTCGCGGGTGCGTCGGGATCGACCAGCCAGTCCTGCAGGTATCGCCCGCGGAACTGCCGGATCTCGCCGAGTTCGCCCGCCTCGATCAGCTCCTTCGCGTACTGGATCGCCGGCACGTAGCGGTAGTTGAACCCCACCCCCGTGGGGACGCCGGCGTCGGCGGCCGCCGTCGCCATCCGCTCGGCCGCGGAAAGGGTCGGCGCCAGGGGCTTCTCACACAGTACCGGCGTCCCCGCTTCCAGTGCGGTGATCGTGGGCTCCGGATGGACGTCGTTCGGACCGAGGTTGTAGAAGGCGTCCACCTCGTCCACCACCTCGCGCCAGTCCGTCGCCGTCCGGGCGAAGCCGAGTCGGTCGGCCGCCTCGGCGAGCGCCGCCTCGTCGCGGCCGATCAGCACGTCGCGTTCGACCGCCGGCGCGTCGTCGACGAACATCGGCAGCCGCGCGAACGCGTTCGCGTGGGCTTCCCCCATGAAGCCGTAGCCAAGCATCCCGACCGAGAGCGTCACGTCGGTACCTCCACGGTCGTCGTCGTCGGCGGGATCCCCTCCGGAAATCGGCGCGGGCGAATCGCGCGGTGACTCGAACGCAGCATGCCGGCGTCAGTCATACCACACCGTCGCGACGGACGCGTAAGAAATTTACTTACGTTCGAAAGAATAGTTCACAGCATGCGCCCGCACCGAGTCCCGACGCCTGTCTCCTGTCCGGCGGTGCCGACATGACCGCGTGGTACGTCGGCGTCGACCTCGGTGCGAGCAACATCAAGGCGGTCGTCGGCCAGGAGAGCGGCAGCGTCGTCAGCCGCGCGCGCCGCCGGACCCCGCCTGGGCCGGACGGCGACGCGGTCGCCGAGGCCCTGGTCGCGGCGACGCGCGCGGCGCTGGACGACGCGGGCGTCGCCCCCGAGGCGGTCGTCCGCTGTGGCGTCGCGTCGATCGGCCCGCTGGACAAGGCCGCGGGCGAACTCGGCCGGTCGGCCAACCTCGGTCCCGGGATCGACCGCGTCCCGCTGACCGATCCGCTGGCCGACCTGCTCGGCGCGGAGGTGACGGTGCTCAACGACGCCAACGCGGGCGTCGTCGGCGAGCGGTTCTACGCCGACCGGACCCCCGACGACATGGCCTACCTCACCATCTCCTCGGGCATCGGCGCCGGCGTCGCCGTCGACGGCCGCGTGCTCTCGGGCTGGGACGGCAACGCCGCGGAGGTCGGCCACAACACCGTCGAGATCGGCGGGCTCACCTGCGGCTGCGGCGCCGACGGCCACTGGGAGGCGTACTGCTCGGGGGCGAACATTCCCCGCCACGCGCGCCACGTCCACGAGACGGAGGGGGTTCCGACGGACCTGTCGCTCGACGAGATCGACGCGAAGGACGTGTTCGAGGCGGCGGACGACCCCCTCGCCGGGCGGGTGATCGAGCGGATGCAGGCGTACAACGCGGCCGGCGTCGCGGACCTGGTCCACGCGTACGCGCCGCTGGTGGTGTACGTCGGCGGCGCAGTCGCCCGGAACAACCCCGAGCAGGTGGTGGAGCCGGTCCGCGAGCGCCTGCCGGAGCTGGTGATGACTAACGTCCCGGAGGTCCGGCTCACGTCGCTGGGCGACGAGGCGACCGTTCGCGGCGCGCTGGCGGCCGCGATCACCGCCGGCGCGAACGACCGCTCGCAGGTCCGCCCCTAGGCGCGCTCGATCTCGATCTCGTGGGCTTCGACGTCCTCCAGCGCCGCGACGCGGCCGCCGACGCGTACGGGCCCGTCGTCGGTCTCGACGGTGAAGGCGGCGATCGACTCCTCGTCGTTGAGCGTCGTGTCGACGACCTCGCCGGACACGTCCCTGGGTTCGCCCGTCAGCACGTCCCGGCCTTCGACGCTCGCCCGGAGCGGCCCGGAGAGCGCCTGTAGCTCCTCGACACAGCGCCGGAGCGACGCGTAGCGCCGCGGAAGCTCCCGCTCGGGCGTCACTGCGAGCGTCTCCCCCGAGGCCCAGAGCACCGTCGAGACGAACCCGGAGACCAGGAAGCCGAGTTCGGAGCGGTTGAACACGACGCCGTAGCGCTCCTCGCCGCCGTGGAGCGCCTCGCGGGTCGCGTACAGCGAGAACTGGCCGTCGGCGACCGCCGCGACCGGCGTCGTGACGCCGCGGCGCGAACGGACCGTCGTCGCCACGTCCGTGTACTCGTACGCGTCGGCGTCGGGCACCTCGGCGGTCGGCGAGACCAGCAGTTCGATCGTGACGCCGGCCTCGCGTTTCGCCCGGAGTGCGGACTCGAACTCCGCGAGCAGGTCTGGCGTCAGCGACAGCAGCAGTTCGTACTCCGCGGACTCGACGATCTCCCGCAGGTAGCGCTCGATGGTCGCGGGCGACTTGATGAGCGTGACCGCCTCGGCGTCGCGGGCCGGCGCCGTGTAGCGCTGTTCGAGCCCGCTGACGAGGTCGTCCAGCGACGACCTGACGCCGCCGAACGCCTCCTCGGGGTCGACGGCGAGCACCTTCATCGGCCGGGACTCCTGGAGTTCGACGAAGCCGTGCTCCGCGAGGCTCCGAACGGTGTCGTACACCCGGGGTTGGGGGATGTCGGTCCGCTCGGCGATCTCGGTGGCGGAGAGCCGGCCGTGTTCGAGCACGGCCAGGTACGCCTCGATCTCGTACTCGCCGAAGTCGAACGTCTCCCCGACCCGCTCGAGCGCCACGCGCAGGTCGTCGTCGTGCATACTCCGGGGATGCCCGCCCGGTCACATAAACACCGTCCGTCCGTCCCGCCGCCGGACGGTGAAATAAACGTTCACTCGCGTCCGAATACCCGTCCCGGTAGTTCCAAGAGACCCGCGCCCCTGTCGCCGGCTATGTCCGCACCCGACCCCGGCTCGGCCGACCCGCTCTCGCTGCACGGCGTCGTCCCGCCGACGGTGACCGCGTTCGACGACGACGGCGGTCTCGACGCCGAGACGACCGCCGCCCACGCCCGCTTCGTCGTCGACCGCGGCGTCCACGGCGTGTTCCCGCTGGGGACCAACGGCGAGTTCGCCCTCCTCGGGCCCGAGGAGCGCGACGAAGTCGTCCACGCCGTCGTCGACGAAGTGGGTGAGGAGGTGCCGGTGATCGCCGGCGTCGGCGAACCCGCGACCCGCCGGACGGTCGAGCGCGCACGGGCCGCCGAGCGCGCGGGCGTCGACGGCGTCGTCGCTGTCACGCCGTATTACTACCCGCTCGACGGCGACGCGGCCGTCGAGCACTACCGAACCGTCTGTGCGGCCGTCGACTGCCCGGTGTACGTCTACCACATCCCCTCGAAGACGGGCAACGACCTCTCGCTGGAGACGCTCGACGAACTCGCCGAAATCGACAACCTCGCCGGCCTGAAGGACTCCTCGAAGGACGTGCCGTGGCTGGGCCAGGCCGTCGCCGCCCACGACGACCTCACGTTCCTCGCCGGCTCGGACTCGCTACTGAAGCCCGGGCTGGACCTCGGCTGTACCGGGATGGTCTCGGCGGTCGCCAACGCGTTCCCCGAACTGGTGGTCGACCTCTACGAGGCCTACAACGACGGGGACCGGGAGCGCGCCGTGGAACTCCAGGAGCGAGTCTACGCGGTCCGCTCGGCAATCAAGCGCGGCCCCTACATGGCCGGCGTGAAGGAGGCACTCTCCCACCGCGGCTTCGACGCCGGCCCCCTGCGCTCCCCACTCCGCCGGATGGACGACGACGACAGCGAGGCGCTCCGGACGGAGTTGGCGGAGCTGGGGCTGTTGGAGTAATCTTTTACTACGCGTGTAGTAACCCTTCGTCATGGTCGACTACTCACGGCTCCACGACCCGAACGCGGAGTACACGATGCGGGAGCTCTCCGCCGAGACGATGGGCGCCACCGGCGAGCGCGGCGGCGGCCGGGACGTGGAGATCACCGACGTGCAGACGGCGATGGTCGACGGGAACTTCCCGTGGACGCTGGTGCGGATCTACACCGACGCCGGCGTCGCCGGCACTGGGGAGGCCTACTGGGGCGCCGGCGTCCCGGAACTGATCGAGCGCATGAAGCCGTTCCTGATCGGCGAGAACCCGCTGGACATCGACCGCCTCTACGAGCACCTGATCCAGAAGATGTCCGGCGAGGGATCGGTCGAGGGGGTCACCGTCACCGCCATCTCCGGCATCGAGGTGGCGCTGCACGACCTCGCGGGGAAGATCCTCGACCTGCCGGCGTACCAGCTACTGGGGGGGAAGTACCGCGACGAGGTTCGAGTGTACTGTGACTGCCACACGGAGGAGGAAGCGGACCCCGAAGCCTGCGCCGACGAGGCCGAACGCGTCGTCGAGGAGCTCGGCTACGACGCGCTGAAGTTCGACCTCGACGTGCCCAGCGGCCACGAGAAGGACCGCGCGAACCGCCACCTCCGGCCGGGCGAGATCAGGCACAAGGTGGACATCGTCGAGGCCGTCACCGAGCGCGTCGAGGACCGCGCGGACGTGGCGTTCGACTGCCACTGGACGTTCTCCGGCGGCAGCGCCAAGCGCCTCGCCGAGAAGCTCGAACCGTACGACGTGTGGTGGCTCGAGGATCCCGTCCCGGCCGAGAACCTCGAGGTGCAGGCGGAGGTCACCAACTCCACGACGACGCCGATCACCGTCGGGGAGAACCGCTACCGCGTGACCGAGCTCCGCCGACTGATCGAGGACCAGGCCGTCGACATCGTCGCGCCCGACCTGCCGAAGGTCGGCGGGATGCGCGAGACGCGGAAGATCGCCGACGTGGCCAACCAGTACTACGTCCCCGTGGCGATGCACAACGTCGCCTCGCCGATCGCCACCGTCGCGGCGGCCCACGTCGGCGCCGCGGTCCCGAACTCGCTAGCCGTCGAGTACCACTCCTACGAACTCGGCTGGTGGGAGGACCTGGTCGAGGAGGACGTGATCGTCGACGGGACCATCGAAGTGCCCGAGAAGCCCGGCCTGGGCGTCACGCTCGACCTCGACACCGTCGAGGAACACTTGGTCGAGGGCGAGGAACTGTTCGATCCCGTATGAGCCTGCCCGCCTTCGACGACGCCCCGGCGCCGACGCTCGCGACGTTCGGCGAGAGCATGCTCCGGTACAGCCCCCCGGCCGGCGAACGGCTCGAGACGACCGACGACCTCGCGGTCCACGTCGGCGGCGCCGAGAGCAACGTCGCCGTCGCCGCGGGCCGACTCGGCTGCGAGGCGGCGTGGCTCTCCAAGCTCCCGGATTCGCCGCTCGGCCGCCGGGTCGAGCGCGGGGTTCGCGAACACGGCGTCGAGCCGGCCGTCGCGACCGGCGAGGGTCGCGTGGGGACCTACTACCTCGAACCGGGCGGGAAACCCCGGGGCACCTCTGTCGTGTACGACCGTGCGGACGCCGCGGTTCGGACGGCGACCCCCGACGAACTCGCCGTCGACAGGATCCGCGCTGCCGACGCGTTCTACACCAGCGGGATCACGCCCGCGCTCTCGGACACGCTCGCGGAGACGACCGAGGAACTGCTCGCGGCGGCGGGCGACGCCGGGGCCACGCGTGCGTTCGACCTCAACTACCGTGGGAAGCTCTGGTCCCCGGACGCGGCAGCCGAGACGCTCCGGCCGCTGTTCGACCACGTCGACGTGCTGGTCGTCGCCGCGCGGGACGCCGCGACCGTGCTGGACCGGGATGCGGAACCCGAAACGGTCGCCCGAACCCTCGCCGCCGACTACGACTGCGAACTGGTCGTCGTCACCCGGGGCGACGCTGGGGCCGTTGCGGCACACAACGGCGACATCCACGAACAGGGCGCGCTGGAGACGGAGACGGCGGATCCGGTCGGCACGGGCGACGCGTTCGTCGGCGGGCTGCTGGCCAGCCGGCTGGCTGGCGGAACGGTTCCGGAAGCGCTGGAAGTCGCCGCGGCGACGGCGGCGCTGAAGCGGACCGTCGCGGGTGACGCTGCGGTGGTGACGCCCGACGAAGTGGCCGCGGTTCTCGACGGCGCCGACGGCGGGATCGACCGCTGAGACGGGCGTCGACGCTCAGTCGCCGTCGCCCACCCGGATCACCTGCAGCAGCGAGTACACCGGGACGCCGTCGACCTCGTCGAGCCCGTGTTTGTCCGCGAGCACGCCGCAGGCGACCGGTTCGCCGCCGCGGGCGCGGACGGCGTCGATCGTCTCCTGCATCGTCGTCCCCGAGGTGATGGTGTCGTCGACGATGTAGCAGTCCCGTTCGCGCACCTCCGCGAAGTTGCGGGAGAAGCCCCCCTCGAGGTCGTCGATGCTCCCCTCCTCCCACTGGTGCTTGCGGGGCGTGTAGGTGGCGAGGTCGGTATCCAACTCCGTCGCGACCGTCGTCGCCAGCGGGCCGCCGGCCTTCTCGACGCCGACGGTCAGGTCCACGTCCTCGCCCTTCTTCGAGAGCAGGTCCGCGAGCGCCGCGGCGACGTGGCCCAGCCGGGCGGAGTCACGGCCGACCGCAGACCAGTCGACGTGGATGTCGCCCGGCCCGCCGCTCTGGACCGGCGTGGCGCCCGCCCGCTCGACCAGCCACGAGGCGGTCTCCCGGGAGACGTTGAGTTCGTCGGCGATCTCCCCCTTCGAGAAGCCCCGGTCGGCCAGCGATCGCGCGTCCTCGATCAGGTCGTCGACGTTCTTCATGGCCCGATTTCGACCGCCGTCTTGATAACGTCGCGGTCCAGCGCCGCCTCGAACTCGCGGAGGGGGTAGACGTGCTCGGTGAACGCGTCGACGACCGAGGGCGGCAGGGAGTCGAGCCACTCGACGGCCCGCTCGAAGTGGCTGTACCCGGCGTTGACCGAGCCGATCACGGCCCGGTTGCCGACGACGAGTTCGCGGTGGCGTTCGCCGAGTTCCACCGACGCCTCGTGGTCGCCCGGCACCCCCAGCAGCGCTGCGACGCCGTTGGGCGCGAGCGCCGACACCGACTCGACGGCGTGTGGCGCGTGGCCGGTCGCCTCGACGACCAGGTCCATCGGCGCGTGTGCGGCGGGGACCTCGTCGACCGGGGTCTTCCGCGAGTCGACGTACGTCGCCCCGATCTCCCGGGCCAGTTCGACCGCGGGGTCGTCGCGGTCCCGGCGACCCAGACAGTACACCTCCTCGAACCGCTCGTCGAGGACTGGCAGCGTCAGCAGGCCGAGCGACCCCGTCCCGAGCACGAGCGCGCGGTCGCGCTCCCACGTGAACGGCTCGCGGGAGGCTTCGGCCAACTCCAGCGCCTTCGCGGTGATCGACAGCGGTTCGACGAGGAAGCCCGCGGGCGCCAGCCGCTCGGGGAGCCGAAGGAGGTACTCGCTGGGCACGGCGACGAACTCGGCCATGAACCCGTCGGCGCCGTCGATGCCGCACTCGACGGTCGCGTTCATCGGCGCCATGTCGGGCTCGCCCCGCCGGAAGTACTCGTTGTAGTCCCCCGGCGGCCGGCGGACGGTGGGAACGACCGGCTCGCCGGCCGAAAACGCCGTCCCGTTGGGGTCGGCGACGGTGCCGACGGCCTCGTGGCCCAGCACCATCGCCCCCTCGGTGCCGCCGTGGTTGCCACCGACGACCTCGCGGTCGGTGCCGTCGACGCCGACCCGGTCGATCCGGACCAGCACCTCACCCGGACCCGGTTCCGGCCGCGGCCGGTCGACGAGCCGCGGCGACCCGTTCTCCTCGAGTACGACTGCGTCCATGTCACCTCGTACCGCACACCTGCACAAAACGTTTATCCTATAGTGAGTAAACTTTTGAGCCATGCGAAACCGCGACCGCCCCGGCGTCGACCACCGCGATCGGCTCGATCGGCTCTACGACGAGTTCGACACCGCGTCGATCCGCTCGCTGCGTGACTTCGTGGAGTTGTTCCCGCCGGTCGACTCCACCGCGGCGCTGGAGCGGTGGGAGACCGCCCGCGCGGACTTCGAGAGCCGCAACGCCCGCGTCGCCGACGCCTTCGGCGACTCCTACGCCGAGATCGCGGGCCGCGCGACCCGAGAGACGGCGGGGCGGGCCGTCGACCTCTGGGAGCGGGAGGGGCGTGCGGTCAACGCGCTCGTCCTGGACGTGGACGAGACGCTGCGCTCGGCGGGGGGAACGGACAACGAGATCCCCCGCGAGACGCTCCACCTGCTGACCGAGCTCCACGACGCCGGCGTCCCGATCGTCATCTGTACCGGGCAGACCCTGGAGAACGTGAAGGGGTTCCTCGTGCAGGGGCTGGGCAGCGAACTCGTGCACTCGGGCGAGCTCTCGGTGGTGTACGAGGCCGGCAACGGCGTGTTCACGCCGGGGCACGGCTCCGACACCAAGCAGCTGCTCTACGAGGAGCTCGCGCCGTCGGTCCGGCGCGTGTTCGAGCAGGTGCGCTCGAGCGCGCTCGGGGAGGCGCCGACCGCGGTCGCACGCGGCTGTCACCTGCAGGGTAACGAGTTCAGCGTCACGCTCAAACCCAACCACGAGACCGGGAGCCACGAGGCGCGGGGGGTGATCGACGAGGCGCTGCGCCACCAGATCGACTCCCTCGGGCGAGCAGTCGCCGACGAGACGGGTATCGACGGCGACGCCGACAGCGACGCAACTGGGTGGGCCCGCGCGTACTACGCCGCCGCCGACGCCGAGATCGCCGCCGTGCTCGACCGCGTCGACGCCGCGGTGCCCGAGACGACGATCCCGGAGCCGGTCCGGGAGCTGTTCGAGCGCATCGACGTGGGCTACTACGAGGCCGACGCCGCGGAGATCACGTCGCTCGAACTCGACAAGGTGGCGGGCGTGGAGGCCGCCTTCGACGTGCTCGGCATCGACGACCCCTTCGCGTTGGTGCTGGGCGACTCCAAGTCCGACCTCCGGGTGATGGAGTGGGTCGACCACCACGACGCCGGCATCCCCGGCGCGCCCGAGCACGCCTCCGAGGTGGTGCTGGACCACGTCCGGGAGGCCGACGGCCTGCTGTTCGACCGCGGCGACGCCGGGACGCCCCTCCGGACGGTGCTGGCGCTGAACCAACTCGCAGCGATCGAGAAGACGGGCCGCCGCTGACCGCTCGTTACCACTCCGTCAGCGCGCCCCGGCCGTGGAAGTGCGTGAGCACGACCGCGAAGGTGATCGCGCCCGTCACGGCGAACGCGCCGCCGACGTAGAACACCGTCTCGATGCCGTACCGGCTCCAGAGCCACCCGGCCATCATCGGCCCGAGCACGCTGCCGGGCCGCCAGACGAGTTCGCGGATGCCGAAGCTGGCGGCGATGCCGCCCTCGTCGGCGCCCTCGTCGGCGAACAGCGCCATGCTCGCGGGTTCGCGGAACGCGTCGACGACGCCGAGCAGGCCGTTGATGACGAGCAGCGGAACGAACGCCGGGCCGAGCTTCCCGAGCAGCGAGTAGCCCGCGCCGACCCCGGTCAGGTCGCTGAGCAGTGACGGCACGATCAGCTCGTAGCTCCCCGGGAGGCCGACTGCCGTGCCGATGGCCGGCGTGAACGGGACCGCGAGCGCGACCAGCCCGTAGGCACCGCCGCCGGCGAACACGAACAGCGACCGACCGTAGCCGTCCGAGAGCCGGCCGGTGAACGGCTGGCAGAGCATGTTCGTCAGCTTCTCGGCGACGAGGACGAAGGCGACCGCGAGCCCGGCGTAGGCCAGTCCGCCCCGGGCCGCCGAGACGCCGGCGTAGATGGCCACCCACGAGCGGACGACGGTCACCGCGACGGCGTACTGCGCGCGAAAGGAGGTCAGCGTGATGATGCGCTTGTTGAGCGCCAAGCCGGAGAAGGGGTTGCCGTACGAGCGCGTCTCGTCGGCCGGGAGGTAGAGCCAGACGCCCGCCAGGCCGAGCGCGAAGGAGACGACGATGACCGTGTAGATCGGCGTGAACCCGACGACTTGGTAGAGCCCGCCGGCGATGATCATCCCGAGGATCGACGCCAGAAAGCGCACGGAGTTTGCCTTCCCGATGGCGTTGGCGCGCTCGCCGTGGTCGGCGAGTTCGCCGACGAGCGAGAGCGTCATCAGCCCCGAGCCGGTGACGGCGGCGCCCTGCAGCGCGCGGACGCCGATGAACGCCGTGCTGTCGGCGAAACTCGTCGCCAGCTCGATGCCGAACATCGACGCCGCGGCGACGGCGACCGCGTCGCCGATGGGTTGGACGTTCGCGAACGCGACGTAGGCAACCACGCTCACGCTCAGCACCGCGAGCAGTACCTTCTTCTTGTCGTACCGGTCGCCCGCCCACGCCAGCGGGATCACCACGATCGTCTGTGCCAGCGTAAAGCCCGTGATGAACAGCCCGCCCATGAAGTCCGAGGCGTTGAGCACCTCGATGTAGAACGGGATCAACAGCGCGAGCGTCGAGTAGCCGAAGCCCGTGGCGAACCGCGAGAGGTAGAGCGACCAGAACTGCAGCCGTTCCTCGTTCACACGCCGACTGCGTGTGACCCCCGAAAAGACGTTTCGTTTCGATACGCGGGACTACCGGGCGCCGGTGCTGCAGTAAAAAAACCGGTATCGGCGGCGTTACTCGCGGCGAGCGACGAAGCCGACGCCGATCAGTGCGATCAGGGCGGCGACGACGCCGAAGCCGGGCGCCGAGGTGGTCGTTTCGGTCGAGGTGTCAGTCGGGGTTTGGGTGCCCGTGGCCTGGGCCGTGCCCGTCCACGTCTCGTTCAGCCCCGCCTCCTCGGAGGTGATGCTGATCGTGTACTCCTCGTTCGCCTCGAAGGTGAAGAAGGAGAACTGGCCGGTCGCGCGACCGTTCCGGTTGACGGTGACCTGCGTCGTGGTCTCGGCGCCGGTGTCGTCGCCGGTACCGGAGACCAGCGAGAACGTCAGCGAGGTGCCGGGCGCGAGCGTGGTCGCGACCTGGTAGTTGACGACCTGGCCGGCGGGCGCCTCGCTCACACCGTCGAGGAAGTTGACCTTGGGTTCGACGACGCCGAACGTGGCGGTGCGGGTGTAGTTCTCGCCGTCGGTGACAGCGTCGGTCAGCGTCGCCGACGCGGTGAAGCTGTCACCGACCTCGGCGGCTGCGGTGCCGTTGCCCTGCTGGAACGTCGTCTCGTCGAGGTCGACGGCGACGTAGACGGCGTTCTCGGTGGCGTCGACGGCGACGCCCTCGGTGTCGGCGGCGGCGTCGAGCGTCTTCGCGGACTCGTCGGTGCCGACGCTGCTCTCGGTCTGCTGGAGCGAGACCTCGAGCTCGTCGCCCAGGAGCGTGCCGTCGTCGTCGGCCTCGGCGGGCACGCCGGAAGCGTTGAGCCGGAGGACGACGACGTCGCTGGCGGCGACGATGCTGTTGGTCGGGTCGGACTGGCTGCCGGCCTCGGCGGCGGCGGAGGCGGAGGTGGTCGCCGGCGCCGTGGTCACCGTGAGGTCACCGACGGCGTCCGATCCGACCGGTGCGGTCGCGGCCGCCGCGGGGGCGACGGCTGCGAGAAGCAGTACGAACGCGAGCGAGAGCGCAGTGTACCGTGTGTTCATGGTTGGGTGGGGCCCAGCCCCGCTCGCCGAGACGGGTGTCCGGGTGCGTCAGCGGACGCTGTGGGGTGCGACGCCGTACGGAGGGCGAGCGGGGCGGAGCCGGACCGAGTAAATCGGCCGCTGTCCCCTGATTCGTGAGGACGAACTAAACGGTTCCCTTCCGGACGCCGTCTGGTAGGCGTTAACTGGACTGTATCGGCAGGTTTTGCCGAGCCAGTAGTTTCACGGCGCCGCCGGCCGACCCGTCCCCATGACGATCTTCTGGCATCGCCGCGACCTGCGGGCGAGTGACAACCGGGGGCTGGCGGCGGCCGCCGCCGACGGCGACACGGTGCCGGTGTTCGTCTTCGACGACGCCGTCCTCGACCACGCCGGCGACGCGCGGGTCCGGTTCATGCTCGACTCGCTCGCGGAACTCCGTGAGGCGTACCGCGAGCGCGGGAGCGACCTCGTCGTCGCCCGGGGGGACCCAGCCGAACTGCTCCCCGCGCTGGCGGCGGCCGTCGACGCCGAGGCGGTCCACTGGAACGCTGACTACTCCGGACTGGCACAGGAGCGCGACGCGCGGGTCGAGGACGCGCTCGCCGACGCCGGCGTCGCCGCCGAGACCCACCACGACGCGGTGCTCCACGAACCCGGGACGATCCGCACCAACGCGGGGGAGCCGTACTCGGTGTACACGTACTTCTGGAAGAAGTGGCGCGACCGCGAGAAGCCCGACCCGTTCCCGGCGCCCGACAGCGGTGACCTCGCGGACGGCGACGCGCTCGCGGCGGGCGAGCTCGCCGACGCCCTCGCGGGCGAGTTCGACATCGACGACGCGCTCCGTTCGGACCTGCCGTCGATCGAGGACCTCGGCTTCGGGGAGCCGGAGGCCGACGTGCAAGCCGGCGGAACCGCGGCCGCACACGACCGCCTCGAGAGCTTCCGTGACGAGCCCGTCTTCAGCTACGAGGCCGATCGCGAGTACCCCGCCCGGGCGGGGAGCTCCCGGCTCTCCCCGCACCTCAAGTTCGGGACGATCGGCATCCGGACGGTGTACGAGGCGACCGAGGCGGCGATGGCCGACGCGAGAGAGCGGGACGAGCGGACCGACGACGACTCCGAAACGGAGGACGACGAACTGGGGCCCGCCGCATCGAGCGTCGAGACGTTCCAGTCCCAACTGGCCTGGCGGGAGTTCTACGCACAGGTGCTCTACTTCAACCCCGAGGTCGTCTCACAGAACTACAAGGAGTACGAGGAGCCGATCCAGTGGCGCGACGATCCCGAGGAACTCGCGGCGTGGAAGGCCGGCGAGACCGGCTACCCCATCGTCGACGCCGGGATGCGCCAGCTCCGCGACGAGGCGTGGATGCACAACCGCGTGCGCATGATCGTCGCCTCGTTCCTCACGAAGGACCTGCTGATCGACTGGCGCGCGGGGTACGACCACTTCCGGGAACACCTCGCGGACCACGACACCGCCAACGACACCGGCGGCTGGCAGTGGGCGGCGTCGACGGGCACCGACGCCCAGCCCTACTTCCGGATCTTCAACCCGGCCACGCAGGGCGAGCGCTACGACCCGGACGCCGAGTACATCCGGGAGTACGTGCCGGAGCTCCGGGGCGTCGACGCCGACGCGATCCACGACTGGCCGGACCTGACCGACGAGGAGCGTACCGAACTCGCGCCCGACTACGCCGACCCCATCGTCGACCACGGCGAGCGCCGGGAGCAGGCGCTGGCGATGTACAAGCGAGCGAGGGGGGAGGAGCCGGACGAGGCCTAACGGTTCTCACATCGCCACGGCATCACGCTTCCTGCAGCGACCTGTCGGTCGCTGCCGGGCGCGCGCCGAGGCTGGCTCGCTACCCGTGCGTTGCGGTATCCGTCGTCCCCAGGATCGTCTCGCAGTGGGGGCACTGCCAGATCACCGGTTCGCCCCAGTCGGCGTCGATGAACGCGCGCTCTAACTTCCGCACCTCCCGCTCGCAGGACGGACAGTTGGTCATAGTTCGGCTCCCGGCGCCCCGGGATTAACCGTTTCCCTCGCGGAACCGGATCCCCCCGCCGCCGTCGGGCTTTTGCTCGCCGGGCGCCCACTGGGTGGTATGACCACACGCATCGACGTGCTGCTGTACGACGGCTTCGACGAACTCGACGCCGTCGGCCCCTTCGAGGTGTTCCAGAACGCCGCGCGTGCCGGCGCCGACTGCACCGTCTCGCTGGTCACTGCCGATCCGCGGGACCGCGTCACCGCGAGCCACGGCCTCGACGTGGGCGTCGACGGGACGCTCGCGGACCCGGACGAGGCCGCGGCGCCGGCCCTGCTCGTGGTGCCGGGCGGTGGCTGGTCCGGCGGCGAGGGTGGCGTCCGCCGGGAGTACGACGCCGGCGACCTCCCACCGAGAATCGCGGCCCACCACGACGCTGGCGCGACGATCACGTCGGTCTGTACCGGCGCGATGCTGCTCGAACGCGCCGGCCTCCTCGGCGACGGCCCCGCCGTCACCCACCAGTCGGCGGTCGGGGACCTCCGGGCGGCCGGCGTCGAGGTGCCCGACGCGCGCGTCGTCGACACCAGCGACGTCGTGACCGCCGGCGGGGTCACCAGCGGGATCGACCTGGCGCTGTACCTCGTGGAGCGGGAGTTCGGCGCCGACGTGGCCGACAGCGTGGCGACGACGCTTGAGTACGAGCGCCGCGGGGACGTGCTCGTCGATCGTTAAGTCCGCGCGATGGCGACCCAGACGGCGGCGGCCGCGGCGGTCGTGAGGACGGCGAGGCCGGTCCAGCCCGCGTCGTACCCGACGGTCTCGGCGACCGTCCCGAACAGCGGCGGCGCCACGAGGCCGCCGGCGTTGAGCGCGCTCTGCCCGCCGGCGGTGGCCGCGCCGACCTCGTCGTCGTCGACCAGCGCGGTCATGGTCGCGTAGTAGACGCCGGGGAAGCCGAGCATGGACACGCCGAGGAAGCCGAACGCCAGCCACGTCGCAGTCTGGCCGTCGGCGACGACGACGGCCAGAAAGCCCGCGCCGGCGACTGCGGCCTGCGCGGCGAGGACGAGCGCCGGCCCGCGGGTGGGTCGACCCGGGATGCGGTCCGCCAGTTCCCCGCCCGCGAGCCGGCCCAGACTGCCCGTTACCTGCACGGTCGCGAGCACGGCGCCGCCGACGCCAGCGGTGGCGGCGACGGTGTCGGTGACGTGCGGGACCGCGTAGCTGGTGGTCGTGAACACCGCGGCGCCGAGGAAGAACCCGGAGACGAGCAGCCCGCGGTAGGCGCGGTCGTCAAGCAGCGAGCGCACGTCGGGCACCGAGAGCGACCCACTGGCGGGCATCCCCTCGTACCGCAACGCGGTGACGACGGCGACGACCACGGCGAGGCCCGCACCGGCCAGAAAGGCGGCCTGCCAGTCGAACCGGACGGGCCCCAACACGGTCGCGGCGTCGGTCGTCGCCATCCACGTGACCAGGAGTGCCGCGGCGGCGCTGCCCGCGGTGACGCCGACCTGCTTGACGTTCATCGCCAGTGCCTCCCGACCGGGGGGCGCGACGTTGACCGCCGCCCGGTTGGTCGCGGGCATCGCCGTCGCGTACGCGAACCCCACGAACAACAGCGCCACGAGCAGGATCGGGAAGGTGGGGGCGACGGCGACGAACGCCATCCCCGCCGCGAGCGCGAGCAGGCCGTACACCAGCAGGGGCCGCTCGCCGAACGCGTCGGTGGCCGCGCCGGTCCCGAACAGCAGCGCGGTGTACCCCAGCATCACCGCCGTCACGGTCAATCCCGTGACGCCGAGCGAGACGCCGAACCCCTCGCGGACGAACGCGGTGGCGGCGAACACCGTGTAGAAACAGAGGCTGGCGGTGAACTGCCAGCCCGAGACGAGTGAGACGCCGCGCCAGCCCATATCGACCCTGTGGTGCAGCCACGTAAGTGCGTGCCCGTTGCGGCACGGTCCGCTAGCCTCACGTCGCTGAGCCCGTCTCTGCGGCCTGTTAACACACGTTTCCTCAAGATTTAACATGAACCGCAACCCAACAAACGAGTGGTGATTCACTGATGACCCAGTACGAACTACCGCCGCTCCCGTACGACTACGACGCGCTGGAACCGCACATCTCCGAGCAGGTGCTGACGTGGCATCACGACACCCACCATCAGGGCTACGTCAACGGCTGGAACAGCGCCGAGGAGACGCTGGCCGAGAACCGCGAGAACGGCGAGTTCGGCTCGTCGCCGGGCGCGATCGGCGACGTGACCCACAACGGGTCGGGCCACATCCTCCACGACCTGTTCTGGCAGTCGATGAGCCCCGAGGGCGGCGACGAACCGTCCGGCTCCCTCCGAGACCGCATCGCCGAGGACTTCGGCTCCTACGACGCCTGGAAGGGCGAGTTCGAGGCCGCGGCCGGCGCCGCCGGCGGCTGGGCGCTCCTCGTCTACGACTCCTACAGCAACCAGCTCCGCAACGTCGTCGTCGACAAGCACGACCAGGGCGCACTCTGGGGCTCGCACCCCATCCTCGCGCTGGACGTGTGGGAGCACTCCTACTACTACGACTACGGTCCCGCCCGCGGGGACTTCGTCGACGCGTTCTTCGAGGTCGTCGACTGGGACGAGCCTGCCGCGCGGTACGAGCAGGCCGTCGAGCTGTTCGAGTAGAACCGCTACCCCCGATGGGGTAGCACGAAGCCGGAACGCGTCGCCGTCCCGATTTCTTTCGAGGCTCGCCCCGTAGTGCCGCCGTCGGCCCCGGACCGGTAGCGTTTACGCCGCCCCGGCCGAACGCCGGCGTATGCCACGCGCCAAGGAGAGCTTCGACCGGCTCCACCCGTGTGACTTCTACACGCCCGAGGAGCTACTGGTCGAGGATCGCATGTACACGGTCTACGAGATCGCTCGCCTGCTGCAGGGGCTCGAACCGGACGCCGAGATCGAGGAGGAGACCGAGTCGGTGCTGCTGGACTGGGCCATCCCGTGGGTGATGACGAACGCCGACGACCTCGTCGTCGCCGATCCGCCCGCGGAGGACGCGCCGGGCTACTACGGCCTGCGTCGACCGACCGACCTCGAGAACGAGGCCGCCTCGGAACCGACCGACTCGGAGTAGCCCGCCGCGACCGATTACTCCCGGAACTGCGACGCGTAGCGCTCGCTGGCGGATCGAGCGCCCCGTCGGAGGTAGCCGATGTCGGTTCCGGCGATGAGGTAGTCGAGGCCGCGGTCGTGCCAGGCGTCGATCTCCGCGGGACTGGTCGCGAGCGTGCCCACGGGAACGTCCGCGGCCGCGCCCGCATCGAGCACGCGTTCGAGCGCGTCGCGGAACGCCGGGTCGTCGTACTCGCCGAAGCAGCCCAGATCCGCCGAGAGGTCGGCGGGCCCGACGAACAGCGTGTCGACGCCGTCGACGCGGGCGATCGCCTCGGCGTGTTCGACGCCGGCGGCGGACTCGACCTGGGGTAGCACCGCGACGGCGTCGTTGGCCGACGCGAAGGACTCGTCGAGGCGGGCGCCGTAGCCGTTGGCGCGACTGCCGGCGACGCCGCGGACGCCCTCGGGTGGGTAGCGTGCGGCCGAGACCAGCGCCTCGGCTTCGGCGGCGCTCTCGATCCGCGGCGCCATCACGCCCGCGGCGCCGAGATCCAACGCCCGCTTGACCTGCGTGGCGTCGTTCTCGGGGACTCGAACCACCGTGTCGGTGTCGCCCGCGGCGTCCACGGCACGGACGAGTTCGCCCGCGCTCTCGACCGACAGCGGCGTGTGTTCGGTGTCGACGACGACGAAGTCGAAGTCGAGGTCGCCGACGATCTCCGCGGCGGCGGGGGAGCCCATCGACACCCAGCTCCCGATCGGTGCGTCGCCGCCCGCGAGCTTCTCCCGGAGCGCCATCTCCTCGGTCCGTTCGTGGGTGGTCATGCCTCAGGTGGCGTCCCCGACGGGCAAAAGTCGGCGGGTTCCGGCTAGTGCGGTCGCTAGCCATCTGAACTACAGGTAGAGTGGCCGGGGCGGGCTCGAACTTCCGGGAGAGCTTCGCTCTCCCGTATCGCCGTTCACTCCGCGATGCGCCGTTCACGGCGACCGTTCCGGGTTCTCCGCCCGCGACGGCCCGACATACGGTTCTCGGACTCCTCGTTCACTCCGTTCGCTCGTCGTCGTTTCGAACCGCGAGAATGGCCGGGGCGGGCTCCGAACCCGCGATCTCCGCATGACCCAGGTCCGAGGCTCGGCGGGCCCCGTGGGCGCTGCGGATCTTCCAAGGCGTACCGCACCGAATCTCGATACCCTATGAGTGCGGCGCTATGTCCAGCTAAGCCACCCGGCCGCACTACGGCGTAATCGTATCTCGGACTTAAACCCTCCCATCTCTCTCGACGGCGCGAGCCACGCGGATTTATGGCCTCCGGGGTGAACGCCTACCCATGAGCCTGCCGGAGACCGTCACCGCACACCTCGAGGGCGAGGAGCCGGTCGCGGAGGTCGATCTGGGCGGCGAGGACCGACTGCTGGTCACGCCCACTCGGACGCTGGTTTACCGCGCCGAGGGGCTGCTCTCCGACGAGACCGTCGAGGAGTTCCCCCACGACGCCGAACGCATCACCCTCTCGACGAGCCGTCGGAAGGCCAAGCTCACCCTCGACTACGGCCTCGACGGCGAGGAGACGCTCTCGGTGCCCAAGGGGAAGTTCGGCGAGGTACTCCACCCGCTGCTAGCTGGGGTGCTCGACGCCAACGGGATCACCGACGCCGGCGAGACCGTCAAGCGCACGTTCCGCTTCTCGGAGCTCACCCTCATCGTCACCAGCAAGCGCGTGGTCAAACACATCGGCCAGGCGGTCTGGGACGAGGAGTTCGAGGAGTACCCCTTCGAGAACGTCACCGACCTCGACTTCGAGCCCGGCAACGTCGCCACGAGCGTCGTCCTCACCCACGGCGGCCGGCAGGAGCGGTTCAAGGCGCCAAACGAGGACGCCCGTGCGGTCGAGGCAGCCATCACCGACGCCCTGCTCTCCTACCACGACGTACGCGACATCGACGAACTCCGAGCGAAGTACGCCGACGAGAACGCCGCCGACGCCGACACGGCGGGGGAGTCACCGTTCGGTGACGGGCCCGACCTGTTCGACGAGGGCGAGACCCCCGTCCCCGACGCCGAACCGGAGGGATCCGCGGAGCAGGAGCAAGCGCCGGAGGAGCCCGCCCCGACGGACGACGACACCGACGGGCTCATCGAACAGGTCGAGGCGGCGACGGCCGACGCGGAGCCGACCGACCTCGACACCGACGTGGAGACCGATCCGGACGTGGGCGACCTCGCGGCCGAGATCGACGACCTCCGGGGCGTGATCGAGCAGCAGCAGGCCGAACTCGAACGCCAGAACGATCTGATCGAGCAGTTGATCGAAGAGCTCCGGCAGGGCCGGTAGTCAGTGCTCGCCACGACGGAACGCGTCGATCGCCGGTTCGTACCCCTCGTACACGGAGGGGTACGCCAGTTCGTACCCTAACTCCAGCAGCCGGTCGTTCCGACAGCGCTTCCGACTCGCCACCCGCGGCGCCGCCGACGCGGGCAGTTCCGCCAGTCGCTCCTCCACGGTCAGCTTCTCGGGTTCGGGGACGCCACAGCGCTCGGCCAGCCAGTCCGCGAACTCCCAGCGGTCGACCGGGCTACCGTCGGTCACCAGCACCGTCTCCCCGCGGCCCACGTCCTCGGTCAGGAACCACGCCAGCGCGCCCGCGGCGTCGTCCCGGTGGACCGAGTTCCGCCAGCCGGCGGTCACCGAATCGAGGTACGATTCGACCCGGTAGCGCCCCGGGCCGTAGAGCCCGGCGAACCGGGCGACGGTGGCGGCGATATCGCTGCGATGGACGATCGCCTCGGCCTCCGCGATCACCGCGGCTTTCGGGCGCTGGGGGGCGATCGGCGTCGACTCGTCCACCCAGTCGCCGTCGTGGTCGCCGTAGACGCCGGTCGTGGAGGTGAACAGCAGCCGATCCGGCGGCGACTCGCGGGCCGCGAACGTCGAGACCACCGCCCGGAGCCCGTCGGCGTAGAGCGCGCGCGCCTCGGCGACGCTGCCCCGGCCCGCCGAGGCCGCGAAGACGAGCGCGTCGGCGTCGGGGAGTGCGGACACGTCCCCGGGATCGGTCAGATCCCCCTGAATCGGCTCGATGCCCGCCTCAGCCGCGGCGACGGCGCTCGACTCGGAGCGGACCACGCCGATCACGTCGTGGCCCGCGTCGCCGAGTCGGCGGCCGAGTTCGCGGCCGACGTAGCCACAGCCGAGAACGAGAACGTCCATCAGCGACGGGCGTCGACGTACGCCTGGATCGCGGCGAACTGTTCGAGCGTGGTCGGGAGTCGCCCCTCGACGGCCTGCTGGATCTCCTTGCCGTCGAGCTCGGTGTCGATCTCGCGGGCGATGGTGTCCACGTCGACGACGGCGGTCGTCATCCCCATCAGCACG
Source organism: Halolamina pelagica (assembly GCF_900115675.1). Taxonomy (GTDB): domain Archaea; phylum Halobacteriota; class Halobacteria; order Halobacteriales; family Haloferacaceae; genus Halolamina; species Halolamina pelagica. The sequence continues at coordinate 183,697 of NZ_FOXI01000004.1, forward strand.
TGATCGCGGCTCTCCCACGCGATGCTGTCGGCGTCGGGTGCCCCGTCCGAAAGCGCGAGCACTTCACTGGCCTCCTCGAGGGTAAGTTCGGGCCGGGCTCCCGACTGGATCGCTTCGACGGTCTCCCGGTCGAGGCCGGTGCCGCCCACGACGGTGTCGACGCCCAGGTCGGCGACGACCGACGCGAGTTCCTCGAAGTAGGCCGCGAGGAGGGCCTCGGGGGACCCCTCCTCGTCGGCCGCGACTGCGTCGTAGAGCATACCTGACCTCGGCGCCCGCCGGGGAAAACCGTTGTTACTCCGGTTCGTCGGCGGTACAGGAGCCGTCGTCGACACCGGGGCAGGGCCAGCCGGGCGACTTCTCGTCCCGGTTGCCGTCCACGTCGCCGACGCCGGGCATCCCCGGCGGCACGACGGCCACGACCGTCGTCGCGGCCTCGAAGTCGACCCGCTCACTCCGCCCGAGCCGTTCCTGCTCGCCGTCCCCGTCGACGTCGAGCCGAGCCGCGGCGCCGTCCCGAACGTACCGAACCGTGCTCCCGGCACCGTCGGGCGCGGGAGCCCGTGCCCGGACGGTGAAGCGCTGGTACTCGCCGCGGACGGTGACGCTCCAGCCGTTGACGGTCGCGATCCAGGTGTACGGCGGTGGCGCGACAGGCAACCCTGCCGGCAGCCGCGAGGCGCCGGTCAGCCGACGGGTCGCCGTCGCGCTGGCGTTCTCCAGGGCGCCGCTGACCCGCTTCCTTGCCGTCTCGCGAGCGGCCCGCCTGACCACCGAGGCGGTCTGGTTGGTCGTCGCCGCTGGCACGCTCGTCGCCTGCCCCTCGCTGAGCTGCCGGAGCCGGACCCGTACGCGGACGGCCGCCTCGTCGGCCGTCGCCGCGTCGACGCCCCGTGCCGTCAGCGCGCCCTCGAACGCGGCCGCGTAGCTCCCGTCGGCCATCGACTGGGCCCGGGAGCCGAGCGCCGGCCAGCGGTCCCGAGCGTCGACGACCGCTGCTCGGCAGGTGGACTGGCCGATCCCCGTCCCGTTCGTCGCGGCGTCGCAGACGGCGGCCTCTGCGCGTTCGACCGAACTCCCGACCGCCGCAGCCAACTCGGCGCGGTTCGCCGCGAGGGCGGTCGATGCCGCGGAACCACCGTCGCCACCAGCCCCGGCAGTGCGGTTCGCCGCGATCAGCGTTCCCGCGGCCGTCTCGAGGCTCACCCTCCGGGTTCCGCCGCCCATCAGCGTGTCGACGATTCCGTCGGCCGCGTCGCCGTAGGGCACCGCCACCCAGTTGGTCGTGCGTGCGGTCAACGGGTGTGCGGACGCACCGGGCGGCACGCTCGGTTCAAGCTCGTGGTCGATCGCCCCGAGCGTGAGGTAGGCTGGCCCGCCGTCGGGCGTGAGGACGAGTCCGTCCTCGACTGCCGCGGACTGTTCGTAGCTGTCGACCCCGCTGAACGTCCTGGCCTCAGTCCGACCGAGTTCGATCAGCTTCGAGAGCCCGGCCGTCGCCCGATCACCGAACTCGTCCCGGTAGTCGACGTTCCGGTCGCGGGCGTCGGCCGCACGCGCGTCCAGTTCCGCGAGCACGCGCTCGAGGAACGCAGCGCGGGCCGCGACGCGCGCACGGTCGGCGGCACCGTCGTAGGCTGTGGGCACGTCCAGCAGTTCCGCGCGGCGGTCCCGGAGTTCCTCGGCCAGTCTGGCTGGCGCGTTCGCGTCGCCGCTCGCGATCGCCGAGCGCGGCACAGAGACCGAGACGTTCGCCACCTCGCGGCGGAGCCCCCGGAGATCGGCGGCGATCCAGGCGTCGAGCGCGCTCGGCCGGGCCGAGGTGACGGTCCGCTGGTGAACGATGGCGCTCTTGCCGTCAGCAGCCACGGCACGCGCCGCGACGGCATCGAGGCCGCCGTTGGCCTGGAGCAGCGCGTCGGCGGCGCGCTCGCGGGCGCCTGCGAGGTTCGGCCCCCCGAGCGCGCCGCCACGCTCGAACAGCGGCTCTGTCGGCCTGTCCGGCGCTGCGTCGGCCGGCGCGTAGGCCGCAGTCACGCGTACTGCGACGCGAGCGGTCTCGGTCCACTCGGCGGTCGTCGTCCGGGTAGTCCCGTTGCGTCGCCAGCGTCGTTCGACAGTGTGGTGGATCGTTACTTTCCGAACCGTGTCGACCACGGTCTCCGCCGACTCGGCTTCCGGCTCCTGGACTGTCGTGACGACCGTTCGCTCGGTGTGTTCGCGATCGACGAGCGTCCAGTTGTCGAGTCTATGTTCCGGGGTCCGCGCGCTCGATTGCGTGAGCACTGTGACACGGAGCTCGCTCCGGACGCGGTAGCTTCCGGCCGTCGATGACTCGGAGATGGCATCGAGATACGCCCGATCGGCGGCCGCTTCCGGACCGGCGTCGATCGGCTCCGTGGTCGGCTGTTGGGGGTCGAACTCTCCGGACGCTGGATCGGTCGTGGCGCCATCGACCGCGTTCGGGTTCACGAGTGCTTTCGTCGCGGTTGCGGCGTCGCCGTGGCGGCCGCCGAGGATGTCGAGCACGCCGACCCCGACTGTCGCAACGTCGACTGCGCGGGCACCGGCGGGGTCGTGGCGCCCAAAAACCGCCCGCTGTTGGGCGAGTACGGCGGCGTTGGTCGAGAGTTCGACGTGCCGGTTGGCGAGCACGTTTCGGATCGGCGCGCCGGCGTAGCGGGCGTTGCCTCGAGCCATCGCTACTGCGGTCAACCGCGTCGTCAGCCCGCGTGCCAGGCCTTCGCCGGCCAGGGCGTCACGGTTCAGCCGCCGTTCGTACTCGCGGGTTCGCTGGTGGAGCGCGAACACTGGCGTCTCGACGGTGAGCGTAACGTTCATCCGTCGGTGAGCGACAGTCCGCCCTTCCTCTATGGCCCGGACGGTGACGTTCCGGACGGTCACGCGCATCGCCGCGCCGCCGTCGACGGGGACGACCTCGACCCCAGACTTCGCACGCCGAAGCGACGCTGTCGACCCGTCGACTGTGGGGAGGCCGATTCGTGCCTCGGCCGCGCCGTGCTCCCGCCTGACGCCGGAGAGCGATTCGCGAGCGGCGAGCGCGATGCGGAGTCTGAGTCCGTCGAGGAACGGTCGGGAGTCGTTGATCGCCCGCCCCGCTGCCGTGTCGGCCGGCGTCGTGACAGGCTCGCGGGCGGCGTCGTGGGCGGCATCACGGACCGCGTCGCTGAGCGCCGGCCGCGCGTCCCGGACCACGTCGTCCATCGCCGCCGCGGCGGGACGTTCGATCGACGGCCGTGCCCGATCAGCGACCCCCGTCGCGTACACCGAGGCGCCGAGGAGGAGCAGCACCCCGACGAGCGCGAAGGGGACCCGGCCGCGATCGTCGTCTGCCAACCTCATGGCGACCACGTCCGGACGGATATCTCGACGGTGTCCAGCGCGAGCAGTTCGACGGCCGCTTCCGGGCTCCCGGTTCCCTGCCGGAGGTCGCTCGCGACACGATCGGCCATCGCCGCTGCGATCTGTCTGTTGGCGGCGCGGGTGTCGCCACGTTCGACTGCTGCGCTCGTGTCGACGCCGTAGCGATCACTTACCCGCTGGTAACGGTGACGAACGAGGTCGTCGAGCGGCGCGTCGTCGGCGAGCGCAAGTCGCCCCTTCTCGGGGGGCAGGATCCCGTCGACGATCGAGTTCACAACGACGCGGGCGAGACCGGCGTACCTCTCCTCGGACGCCACTCCGGCAGTTTCGGGGGGATCGACGCCACTCGGAACGCGGATCGTCTCGGCGTGCACGTCCGCCGACTGTGGCGGCGCGTTGCCGACGGCGAACTCCCGGCCGAGGTGGGCGTCCGGGAACGGCCGCCAGCGGACGACGACCCGCGTTCGTGGCGGGAGTCGTTCGTCGACAGCCGCGCGAACCGCCGTTGCGAACCCCGTGTTGGTCCGCGTCAGCGCGTCACCGTCGACGTGGACGGTCCTGATGGCGACGTCGGCCAACAGCGACGCCAACGTCCCGTGGGCGACGCGTTCGTACTCGGAGTTCGTGTCGGGGTCGGTCGCGCCCTTCGGCGTCGGTTCGAGCGTGTACGCGACGTCCGCGGTCGTCGCCGCCAGCGTCTCCGCGACCGCATCGGCCCGGTCGGCGTGTGCCACCCCCGGCGACGCCGGCACGCTCGTCACGGTGACCGCGGCCGCACTGATCAACAGCAGACAGAGACAGGCGTCGATGGCGGCTGCCGTCACCGGTGAACCACCACCCGGAGCCACCCTGCACGTACCCGGCCCGGCGCAGTCCGAACTGGGACGTGACGACCCGCCGTCCGGAACTCCGAGCCCGGTGGCGGGACGTCACCGGCCGACCAGCGCTGTGACCCGGCCCGTAGTTCGACACGGACCGACCAACCGGCCGGCCCCGCCGCTCGGGCGTCGTCGAGTCGCTCGGCCGTCGCGACGCCGGCCGGGGCCACGACGTCGTGGACCCGCGAGAGCGTCGGCTCCGCGAGTTCGCGATCGGCCGTCGGGGCGACGCCGGCGAACACCGTCGCGTACAGCGAGAGGCCGAGCCCGACCGCGGCGACGGCGACGAGCGCCGCCGTCGGCGACGCCTGGCCGCGTTCAGGCGCCGACGAGCGTGACGCGGTAGCCATCCCAGTCCACCCCCGTGACGGTGATCTCGTCGGACGCGATCCAACTCGGCTCGCGTGCCAGTGCCGCTTCGACGGCTTCACGGAACGCCGCGCGGGTCGAGAACACCGCCTGCGGTGCTCCCTCCCGGAGAACCGCGCGTAGCTCACCGTCGTCGACTGGGACGACCGGTCCGAACGCGAACGTCGCCCGCGCAGTGCCGGCGTCGTTACGCATCGCGATACCGTGCGGGCGGAGCCGGACAGCGTCGGCGCCGTGGTCGTGGCTCGCCCCCGCCGGCGCGGGACCGGCCGCGACCGCGTCGACGGTGTCCGCGACGCCAGTCGCGTCCGGCGCGGGCCGAGCCGGGAGCGTTCCGGCGACGGCGAGAAACGCGACGGCGGCTACCACGAGCCCGGCGTGTAGGGCCGGCGACTCCGTCGGAGGTCCGAGCATGGCACGGAGTGGTCCCGGTTTCGTACTTGAACTCTCGGCTCAGAGCACCGCCCCCGCGGCGACGACCGCGGCCACGTACGCTGCCGTCGCGGTGGGGAGTGCGAGGCCGATCCGATAGCCCAGGAGCGACCGGTCGATCCCGCGCTCCAGCGCCGTCGCCAGCCCGGTCAGGATCGCAGCGAGCAGGAGTACGTAGACGCCGACGACCGGTCCCAGTGCGCCGGGACCGAGCGCCGTCGCCGGTGCCGCGCTCGTTGTCGCCCCCGAACCGGCGTTCAGGGTGCCGCCAGCGTCGGCCGGGATCCGGCCGACCATCGCGACGGAGACGCCGCCGACGAGCGGGCCGAACAGCGCGGCGGTGTTCGAAAGCGTGCCGGTGATCGCCGCCAGTTCGCGTCGTGCGTCGCGTTCGACCCGAGCGAGTTCGCGGAGGTGGTCCCCGGCGGCGACCAAGGCGTCACCCGCCGGGGGCCCCTCCGTCGCCGCGAGTGCGATCAATCGCCCGGCGTCGCGGAGCCGCGGGCTGGGCAGGTGTCGGAACGCACCGAACCGTCCGAAGAAGGCTGCTTCGACCGGTAGCCCGAGACGCGAACCCCGACTCGACGCGGCGGCGAGCAACTCGCCGGTGTCGCCGCCGAGTTCCTCGGCGGCCACTTCCAGCGCCCGTTCGACCGCGACGCCGTCGCCGACGCGTCGACCAACGAGTGCGAGCGCGTCCGGGAGGCCGGACTCGGCCGCACGGACCTCTCGGTGGCGCTCCCGGACGGGAGCGAACAGCCACAGCAACGCGGTGCCGGTCCCCGCGCCGACGGCGACGATCGGCACCGCCCACGGGAGAAGGAAGGCACACCCGGCGCCCGCGCTACCGCCGGCCACTCCCCCGAGGAGGGCTGCGCTCCGGCGACGGTCCGGGACCTCCGGGTGGGTGGTGTCGATCCGCGGCGGCGGGAACGAGACGGGACGCTCTGCGAGGAGCCACCCACTCGCCCCGAGCAGGCCTATCGGGAGGAGCAGGTTGTAGAGCACCGCTAACGTGCCGATACCGACGTTCACACCCGCGAGCCGAGCCGCGGGGAGCACGCCGACAAGCGCGAGCGGGAGCAGGACGCCGAACGCGTACAGCCCCGTCACGGGCGCCCGGATCTCGCCGGCGAACGACGCCGCGCGCTCTTCGACGCCCGACCGAGCGGCCGCCAGCGCGCGCTCAGTCCCCCGGTCGCGCACGTCCGTCGGTGCGTCGGCCGCGTCGACGACGAGTGCGGCGGCGCGCTCGATCCAGGGAGCGTGCTCCCCCCACTCGGCGGCGAACGACGCCAACCCCGCCTCTGGGGTCCCGCGCGCTCGACTCGCGTGGGTTGACAGCGACGCCGCGAGATCGCCATCGCCCGACTGGGCGGCGAACGTGACCGCCCGCTCCAGGCTCGGCTCGACCCGGAGCCGGAGGGTCAGCCGGCCGAACAGGGCCGGAGCGTCGCCGACGGCACGCGTGCGCGAGAGTTCGGCAGCGGCGACGGGGACGTAGCGAACGACGAGCGGTGGACCTGAGCCGAGCCCGATCGCCAGCGGAATCAGCGGGAGCGACCCGGCGGCGAGAGTGGCGAACACGCCAACGGTTGCGACCGTCGCGCCGATCGCCTCGGCTGCCGCCACGAGTTCGGGTGCGGCAGGCAACCCCAGGCGCTCGCAGGCCTCGGCTAGCTCCTCCTCGACCGCCGGCTCACGAGGCCACCGTGACGCGATCGAACCGACGAGTCGATCCGGCTTCACTGACCGATCGGCCGGCGGCCGTGCTACCACGGTTCCCCAGCCGGATCCGCCCGGTCGGTCGGTCGTTCCGCCCGGATCGCCGCCGGTCGCGTGACGCCGTCACTCGCGAGGGAGCCCAGGTGATCGGCCCGGTCGGCGAGCGCCGCGAGGGTCCCGCCGTAGTCCTCTGCCGGCGTCGTGAGCGTCGTGAGGAGGCTGCTCTCACCGCGGTCGAGCCGGCCTGTGGGTTCGAGGTCCCCGTCGTCGTCGAGTTCGAACAGCGGGTGGAGTTCGGTGCCGTCGGCGACTGACTCGACCTCCTCGATCGCGACCGCACGCCGGCCGCGTTCCGTGTCTGCCAGCGTGAGCACGAACCCCGTTGCGGCAAAGGCCGACTCGCCCACATCGAGGTCCTCGGTCATCCGGGTCCGAACCGCCTCGGCGCCGTCGCCGTGAACCGTCCCGAGGACGGTGCCCGAAGCGGCGCCGACGCGCATCGCCTCGTACAGCGTGCCCGCCTCCTCGCCCCGGACTTCACCGACGATCAGCGCGCCCTCCCCGAGTCGGAGCGCGGTCCGGAGCGCGGACGCGGGGCTGGTCTCCCCGGAGTCGTCGTCGCCGCGTGCGACCCGGAGCGACTGGACGTCCCGGCCGGCAGCACGCAGCGCGGCGGCCGGGAGCTCCGGCGTGTCCTCGATCAGCACCGTACGCGTTCTGCGTGGGAGTGCCCACAGCAGTGCGCCGAGCGTCGTCGTCTTCCCGGCCCCGCGGGCGCCCGCGACGAGCCCGGTCGAGCCGCGCTCGACGGCGAGCGAGAGCAGCGCCGCTGCCCGCGCCGATAGCGAGCCCGTAGCGACGAGGCGCGGGAGCGTCCACGGCTCCGAGTCGTGCCGGCGGACCGCGAACGCCGGCCCGGGTGAGAGCGGGCGCGTGACGCCGGCGACTCTGACCTGCTCGCGGTCTTCCGGCGGGCCGATCGACAACGTCGCGTCGACCTGCGGCGTCGACCGCGAGAACGCACGGCCGCTCGCCCGCCGTACCCGGGAGGCCAGTGCGCCGACGCCCTCGGGGGTGAGCCTGACGTTCGTCGGCATCGTCTCGCCGTCGACGACCACACGGATCGGCGTCTCCGCCGCCGGCGCGGTGACGTAGGCGTCCGAGACGCGTTCGTCGGCGAACAGGTCGGCGAGCACGCCGTTCCCGCGGGTGTGCTTTCGGAGCGTGGCCGAGAGATCCGCGAGGGGTACGTCGGCGTCCCGGCCCGCATCGGCGTCAGCGACCCGCCGCACGGCGCGAGCGGGGGCGAGATTCCCGGTCTCGCCCGACTCGGCGAGCCACGTCGCCGCCTCGTCGAGGAGTTCGAACGCCCGGGCGTCGAACGACGCCGACACGGGGGTGAGGTGGTAGCGGGCTCCCGGATCCGCGTCGGCCTCGAGCGCGTACCGCCGGACCGTTCCGCCTGTCGAGAGCGCGGTCGTGTCCCGCAATCGGGCGTCCGCCGGCGGTCGGTGGTCGACCTTGGCTCGCGCGATCGTCGGCCCGTCGTGGGAGCGCAGCGCGGCGTCGTAGCCGTCCGCGCGTCCCGCGCCCGAGGCGAGCCCGGTTTCGGCGGCGAGTCGGCCGACAGGTCCGGTCCGACCGGTCGCTTCGTGGGCTGCAGCCAGTGGGTCCGTCCGCGCGGTCGCGGCGAGTTCGGCGTCGTGGTGCTCGACGAGCGCGGCGAACCGCCCGGCGGCGTGGAGCAGGCCGACCGCCTCGTCGGTGTACCAGCGCTCGTAGCCAGCCGACCGGACCCGGACGGCGTCGGCGTCCCGGTCCGCGAGCGCGTCGATCGTCGTCGCCCGGCAGGCGGGCTCGTCGACGAGGTCGCCGTCGCTTGCGCAGTCGTCGGCGTCGATCCGGAGTTCGACGCGGTCCTCGGTTCCCGTGGCGCCCACTTCGACGAACGACGGGCGGCAGCCACAGGCTCCTTCGTCGGCGCTTCGCGGAAGCAGTGACATAGCCCGGCTGGCCCCGCTTTCGTACTTGAACTCTCGGACCGATCACCCCCGGATGGTGACGACCCGCCCATCGTCGCCATCGGCGAGCCCCAGCACGAGTCTGTGATCGCCGGGCGTCCCGAACTGGACGGGTCCGTCCCGCACCGCGAGCGGGGGTTCGAGCCGGCGCGTCCTGACGCCCCCGGTGTCGAGCGCGTACCGGACGACACAGTCCGGGTGACAGCGCACCGAGAAGGAATCGACGCCGGCGGCGACGAGCGACCCCGCCGGCAGCGAGACGGTGACGACCCGGCGCGCACCGGGGTCGTCGTCGACCAACAGTGACGCCCCGGCGCGCTCGATACGGCCCACGTCGCGGTCGAGCGCCGATGCGGTGCGGTCGGCGGCGGCCGACTCGACGGCCGGCAGGGCGGCCGAGAGCAGCGCCGCCGCGAGTACGACGGCCAACAGCGCCCGGATCACTGCAGATCGCGCAGCCGATCGCGGAGTTGCCGGTCGTCCGCGTCGTCGTTCGACGACGGGTCGGCTATCGGTGACCCGCCGTCGGAGTCGCCCGCACCACCGTCGGTCTCGATCCCCCCACCGTCGTCGCCGGTTGACTGCGTGACTCGGTCGTGTGCTTCGGTCGGAACCGGCGCCCCGTCCTCGTCGAGTCGGCGTTCCAGCCGGTCGACTGCCGCGACGGCGGCGTCGGCACGTCGTTCGACGCTCTCGTTCACCGCGGAGACGCCGCCGAGGAACCCGCGGACCGCCTGCAGGGCGGCGTCGAGTTCGTCGACGCGAGTTTCGAGATCCGCGATTCGGGACTCGAGATCCTCGCTGTCGACGGGGGGGTCGGTTCGATCCGTCGCCGCCTCCCCGTCGACGGCGCGTTCGACAGCCGCGATCCGTCGTTCCAACGCGTCGTCGCTGTCGGCCATGGGGCGGCTGGTCGCCCGATCGGTGATAAGCGTCGGGGTGGCGATTTCCCCGGTTGCGGGGTGAACTTAAGTCGATTCCGGCCGAACGGCTGGCCATGAAGAGTGTCCTCGTCGGTGTCGGGCAGGCGGGCGGGAAAGTGGCGACAGCGCTGGCGGAGTACGACGACGAGATGGGGTTTCGCGCCGTTCGGGACGCCCTGGCGATCAACAGCGCGAAGGCGGACCTCCAGGGGCTCCCACTGGACACGGTGCTGATCGGACAGGACGTGGTCAAAGGCCACGGCGTCGGCGGTGACAACGAACTCGGCGCGGAGGTGATGCAGAGCGATGCCGACGAGGTGATGACCGAGCTGAGCGACCGGATCGACTCCGAGACGGAGGCGGTGTTCGTCGTCGCCGGCCTCGGCGGCGGGACGGGCTCCGGCGGCGCGCCCGTGCTCGCGAAGGAGCTCAAACGCGTCTACGACGTGCCCGTCTACGCCGTCGGCATCCTCCCCGGCCGGGACGAGGGGGCGCTGTACCAGGCCAACGCGGGACGGTCGCTGAAGACGCTGGCCCGCGAGGCCGACTCGACGATCCTGATCGACAACGACGCCTGGCGCGAGAGCGGCGACAGCGTCGCCGAGGGGATGGCGGCGATCAACGAGCGCATCGCGCGCCGGATCGGCCTGCTGCTCGCGGCCGGCGAACCGATCGAGGACCGCTCGCTGGGGCTGGGCGGCGAGTGCGTCGACCGGGACGTGGCCCAGAGCGTCGTCGACACCAGCGAAGTGATCAACACGCTCCGGACGGGCGGGCTCGCCGCGGTCGGGTACGCCGAGTCCCCGGCCAGCGAGGACGCGGACGACAACGTCAACGTCGTCACCAGTACGACCCGGCAGGCGCTCCTGACGGGGACCAGCCTGCCCGACGCCTCGACGGCCGACGCCGCGCTGCTTGTCGCCGCTGGACGCCCCGAGAGCCTCTCGCGGAAGGGGGTCGAGCGGGCGCGCTCGTGGGTCGAGGAGGAGACCGGCAGCATGGCGGTCCGGGGTGGGGATTTGCCACTTGCGACCGACCAGATCGCCTCGCTGGTGCTGCTGGGTGGCGTCGAGCGCTCGCCCCGGATCCAGGAGTTCATGAACCGCGCCGCCGAGGCACAGGCCGAAACCGACGGGCGAAGCGAGGGAGAGCGCAAGCGCGACGCCGCCGACGCGTTCCAGAACGACGAACTCGACGACCTGCTCTGAACGTCCCCACCGCCTATTTCTCCCCGGCGCCCCTGTCGCCGGTATGCGCGAGTACGCCGACGATCCACCGATCGAGGAGCGCATCGGCGACGCCCTGCGCGAGCGAGACGTAACGGTCGCCGTCGCCGAGTCCTGTACCGGCGGGCTGATCGGCTCGCTGCTGACGGACGTGCCGGGCTCGTCGGACTACTTCGATCGGTCGCTGGTCACCTACTCCTACGACGCCAAACTCGAGGAACTGGCCGTCTCCCGCGAGAGCCTCGACGGCCACGGCGCGGTCTCGGCGCCCGTCGCCGAGCAGATGGCCGCCGGCGTGCGCGACCGTGCGGGGACGACCTTCGGCCTCTCGACGACGGGGATCGCCGGCCCGGAGGGCGGCAGCGAGGAGAAACCCGTCGGGACGGTGTTCATCGGGCGCGCCTACGCCGCCGACTGGGGGACTGGCGGCTCGTACACGGAGGTCTCCCGGCACGAGTTCGACGGCGACCGGACCGCGATCAAAGAGCAGATCGCGCGGAAGGCACTGGAACTGTTGCTCGCCGACGTTCGCGAGGACCTGTCGGAACGCTGATTAGGCCGTCGGCGCTCTGCCGGGGCATGGTTCGACTCTGGGTGCTCAACACGCTCCCCGCCCACTGGGAGCGCTGTCGCGACGGGCCGACCGACGCCGACGCCCACCCGGAGCGACAGCTGGGCCACCCGTGGCACGGCATCCCGTCGGGCGGACGCGCCCCGGACCCGCGCGAGCTCACGCCCGGCGAGGACCTGTTCGTCGTCCGGCGGACCGGCGGCGTCGGCGTCTCGGGGGTCTGGACGTTCGAGGCGGCGCGGGAGGTCGAGGATCAGGAGATCGTCCCCGACGTGTGGCGCGACCACGAGGGCGAGACGCGGGACTACGACTGGCTGCTCTACTGTCGCGGGAGCCCGGAACGCGAGGTCGAGCCGCCGATGCGGGAGGACTTCGGCGGCTCGTTCCCGTTCCACCACTCGAAGCTGACGGGGACCGGCATCGCGATGGAGGGCGACGACCGGGCGGCGTACGTGAACGCGCTGATCGACCACGGGGTCTCCGAGACGGCGGAACGGCGGCTCCGGGACGCGCTGGAGACGCCAGCGACCGGCGGGGTCCGCGCCGCCGATAGCGACCCGCCGGCGCGGACCGAGTACACGACGACCCGAACGATCCGGGACACGAAGCTCTCCACGATGGCCAAGGAACTGTACGACCACCGGTGTCAGCTCTGTGGCGACCGCCGCGAGCGCCGCGACGGGGGCGCGTACGCGGAGGCCCACCACGTCAAACCGCTGGGGGACCCCCACCGCGGCCCGGACACCGCGTCGAACCTGCTCGTGCTCTGTCCGAACCACCACGCGGACTTCGACTACGGACGCGTCCGGGTCGACCCCGACTCGCTCGTCGTCGAACACGCCTACGACGACGCCGTCGACGGGACGTTCCTGACCGTCGACGCCGATCACGACCTCGACCCGGCGGTTCTCGCCTACCACAACGACCGGATCGCGTCGTTCTGAGCCGCTGACACGCCTTTCACCGACCGAAACGTTTTGCGGGGAGGCGGTCGCTGGCACGGGTATGGACAAGAAAGGCCACGTGCTCAACGCCGTCCTGTTGGCGATCGGCGTCGGGTACGTCCTCGAACCATCCGGCGACGTGCCGACCTTCGTCGCCATCGCCGAGGTCTCGATGCCGCTGGTGCTCGGCGCGCTCTTCCCCGACGTGGACACCGCCTTCGGCAAGCACCGCAAGGCGCTGCACAACCTCCCGGTGCTCGGGATCTTCCTCGCGTACCCCTTCTTCTTCGGGAACCTGAGCTTCGTCTGGGCGGGGATCCTGAGCCACTACGTGCTGGACATGCTGGGGAGCAAGCGCGGCATCGCGCTGTTCTACCCGCTCTGGAGCGAGGAGTTCGGGTCGCCGACGGGTGTCACCACCACAAGCAGGTTCGCCGAGATAGTCACCATCGTCGTCACGCTGATCGAGATCGCGGTGTTCGCGGCCTTCGTCTACCTGCTGCCGCAGTACCTCCCGCCGGGGCTCGAGCTCAGCGGCGTGACGACGATGATCTAGTACACCGCCACGTCGTCGAACCGGCCGTCGTAGGCGATGTGGTCGGGGTGGGTGGGCTCGGTGCCCGAGAGGAACAGGCGGTCGATCTTCCCCCAGGAGTTCTCGTAGCCCAGGTGGGCGAACTCCGCGGCGTTCCAGAAGCGGTGGCGCGGGCCGGCGCGGTGGACCACGTCTCGGTCGGCGTTCGAGACGAGTGCGTCGACGAGATCGGCCTCGCTCTCGACGTCGGCCTCGAACTCCGTCCAGGCCCCGCCAACGCTCCCCCGAAGGTGGGCGTAGGAGGAGCCGAAGGACGGCAGCCCGGCCTCCTCGATGATCCGCTTGGCGCGCTTGTTGACGTGGGGCGGGGATTTGACGTTGTAGCTCTCGACGGCGTCGATGTGGTCGGCGTAGGCCCGGATCTCCGGGCGGCCGAGGCTGACGTTCAGCAGCGTCGGGTGCGGGACACAGAGCGCGGCGTCCTGCTCGGCCAGCGCGGAGAGCGCCCCCTCGAAGGAGATGAAGTCCGGGATCGGCTCCGAGATCCCCACCGCGAGCAGGTGCCGACGGTTCTGCCAGTTGCCCGTGAAGATCTCCCGGGCGGGAACCACCAGCAGTTCGTCGTCGCTGTGGCGCTCGGCCCGCTTCCGGATCGTCGGCAGCCGCGTGAAGTGGGGGGCGTACACCAGCACGTCGATACCACGGGCCTTCGCCCGCTCGACGACCCTGCCGTCGAGCACCTTGACGTGCATGTCGACCCGCGTCGGCGCCGTAGTCACGTACGACTGCAGTCGGTCGCCCCCCAAATAGCCTCCGTGTTCCGGTCCGGGCGTCGGGGAGAACCCTTTTGGCGTCCCCACCCGACCGAGCGGGTATGAGTCGCTGGAACTGCGGGATCGACGGCTGTGGTCGGGCGTTCGACGGTCCCGAGGACGTGATCGTCCACCAGACAACCGAGCACCAGCGCCACGAGTGTGCGGTCTGTGGCACGATCGTCCCCGAGGGGTACTTCGCGATCCGGCACGCGTTCGACGAACACACGCGCTCGGAGTACGTCCGCGCCTACGACGCCGACAGCAGCGACGTGCGCGCCCGCGAGGCGGTCAAAGAGGAGATCGAGGAGAACGCCGACCTCCAGAGCGTCGTCCGCCAGTTGAACGCGCGCTCGGAGTAGCTCGCGGCGCCGACGCCGCACTCGACGAGGAACTGTTTTGGCTCCGTTGCAGCGTCCACTGGTGATCGGTTTGGAGCCTGCTCGCCGAGTTCAGGCTGCGAATCGGTGAGCCAGCAGGACCGCTACGGGCTGGCGCGGAACTCGCCGTGTTTCATCCCGAAGAAGAACGCGACGATCGAGAAGACGATCATCGAGGGGAGCACCATCATGAACACCGTCGAGGGCGTCATCATGGCCGTGAGCGCGACCGTCGCGACGGCGACGATCACGACGAGTGGGGCGACCGACCGTGTGAAGTCGTACTCCATACCCGCCCTTGTGGCCGGACAGACAAAGTCGTTGAGAAACCAGCAGTCAGTAGCTGTCCGGGATCGCGTCGCTTAGCGCTCCTCGCTGTCCAGCACGCGGATCTGGTCGCCACGCACCGTGACCGGGATCGGCACCGTCGCCTCGTAGAGCTCGACGGTCACCTGGTCCTTCCCCTCGTCGATGCGCTGGACCTGCGCCTTCTCGCCCTTGAACGGGCCGGCGATGAGTTCGACGATGTCGCCCTCGGCGATCCCCTCCACGTCGGGGGTCGGCGAGAGGAAGTGCTCGACCTCGGTCATCGACGACGTGCCCGGGACGATCCCGTTGGCGTGGGGGATCTCGTCGAGGATGCGCTCGATGATCGAGTCGTCCTCGGCCTCGACCATCACGTAGGAGGTCAGCGAGTCCGGCGCCAACACGGCGTGGATCTCGGGCATCTCCTTCGAGGCGATCATGTCCGCGACGGTCTCCTCCTGGCTCGCGGTGGTCTTGACGGCGTAGATCGGCATCTACGCACCACCCGGAATGAAGCTCATGATCGCGAACATCAGGAAGCCGAGCAGCCCGATGAGGAAGATGCCGGCGCCGGCGACCTTGGCGACCATCGAGAACTCCTCCCACTCGGGGGTGCTCGCGAGTTTGAGCACGCGGATGTACTCCGAGAGGTCGTATTTGACGTCCATCTTGGCGGGAACTTCTCCCCGGCGCCTTTTCTATCTATTGAATACGTGCTCCGTGCGTCGCGACCGAAAACGAGCGGATGGCGGCCGCGCCGATCAGTTCACGTCCTGCAGCTGCTCCGGCGAGGGGCTACCTTGGGCGCCGTCGCCGCCGCCGTAGATCTGCGGTGACTCCACCCCGGTCACGACGATCATCGTGCGCATCCGGCCTTCGATCTCCTCGTCGACGGAGGTGCCCCAGATGATGCGGGCGTCGGGGTCGATCCGGTCGTAGATCTCCTCGACGACGCCCTCGGCCTCGCCGATGGACATGTCCGAGCCGCCGGTGACGTTGACCAGCGCGGAGTTGGCGCCGGAGATGTCCACGTCCAGTAACGGCGACCGGAGCGCCGACTGCACCGAGTCCTCGGCCTTGTCGTCGGTGTCGGACTCCCCGAGGCCGATCATCGCGACGCCGCCTTTCTCCATCACGGTCCGCACGTCGGCGAAGTCGAGGTTGACCAGTCCGGGCTTGGTGATGAGTTCGGTGATGCCCTTGACCGAGCGCATCAGCACCTCGTCGGAGACTTTGAACGCCTGCTTGACCGGCAGCTTGCCGACCGCGTCGAGCAGCCGGTCGTTGGGGACGACGATGACGGTGTCGGACACGTCACGCAGCCGTTCGAGCCCGGCTTCGGCGTTCGTGCGCCGGACCTCGCCCTCCGCGGTGAAGGGGGTGGTGACGATCGAGATGGTCAGCGCGCCGGCGGCCTGGGCGGCCTTGGCGACGACGGGCGCCGAGCCGGTGCCGGTACCGCCGCCGAGGCCGGCGGTGACGAACACCATGTCCGAGCCGGCGATCGAGTCCTTGATCTCCCCCTGGGACTCGATGGCCGCCTCCTCGCCCACCTGCGGGAGCGAGCCGGCGCCGCGGCCCTGGGTCTTCTCCTTGCCCATCAGGATCTTCGTGTCGGCCTCGATGGAGACGAGGTGCTGGACGTCGGTGTTGGCCGCGACCAGCTTCGCGCCGTGGATCCCCTCCTCGTGCATCCGGTTGACCGTGTTGCCACCCGCGCCACCGCAGCCCACGACGGTGATGTTGGTCTTCAGGTCCTGCAGGACGTCCTGCAGCTGCTCGTCGGTCATCTTCCCCGACGTCGGCGCCTCGTCGGCGCCGCCGTCCGACGGGGTCTCCTCCTCGGCCGTCGCGTCGGGCTCCTCGCCCTCGGCCTCGTCGATAGCTTCCTCTACGATAGAGTCCATTTGACCCTGGCTATACGGTGGAGCCTATTCATCTTTCTCCCTTTCCGGCTCCCAGCGCGGCGTCGACGGCGGTTCAGACCGGGAACCGCTCCTCACGTTCGCTCAGCACCGCCGACGGCGGGATCTCCTCGTCGCCGACCTCGACGGGCTCGCCGCCCGAGAGCCGTCCCATCTTCGGCCCCTCCGGGACGCCGAGCTTCTGGGCTTTCTCGGGGTCGAAGGCCTCCTCACGGGCGATTACGGCGTCGTCGTGGACGTGAACCTCGTCGTAGGACGCTCGCAGGATCGCGGCGAGTTCGTCGACCAGTTCCCCATAGTGCTCCCCGTCAGGAACGGCGGCCGCTCCTCGCGCGCGGGTCCCGTTCTCGATCGTGTCGAACGCGACCGTCGCCCCGGCCACCGCGGCCCGGGTCGCCTCGCCGTCGACGTTCTGGGCGGCCGCGAGCAGGTCGTCGGGGAGGCTCACCGCCGTCCAGTTCTCGGGCTCGTCGGGGACGTGGGCGCCGAACCGGAGCCCCTCGTCGACGGTTGCGACGGTGGACTCGAGCGACCGAACGAGCGGGAGCGGGCGATCGCCCACGGTCCGGACCCACGTCTCGCTCACGACGCGGTAGCCCAGTTCCTCGACGGTGCGGGCGAGTTCGGGGTGGTCGCCGTCGAGCAGCGCGTGGGTGGCGCCGCTGCGCTCGAACGCGGTTTCGAGCACCGCACGCGCCTCGTTGCTTCGCGGGTGCCCCAGCTCCGACAGCTGCCAGTCGCTGGCGATGTGGCCGACGGCCCACGGCGTCTCCCGGAGCACGCGAAAGAACCGCGGGGCGTAGTGGCCGCCGCCGACCCCGAGAAGCTGGCGCTCGCGGTGGGCGTCGACGCCCCGGAGCGAGAGCACGGCCTGCGCGACCGCACGGGCGCCGTCGGGGTCCTCCCACTGTTCCTCGGCGCTGCCCAGTTCCGCGAACATCGACGGCGTGTCGAGCGCGGTCGGGCCGTGGTGGGTCCCCTCGATGGCCACGTCGTACCCCGCTGGCGCGTGCGCGTCGAGCGCGCTCACGTACGCCGACAGCGCGCTGGGTGCGGCTTCGGCGAGGTCGCCGTCCTCCCCGCCGTACTCCGCCTCGCCGAAGTTCCCCGTGAAGTGGCCGGTCAGCAACGCCCCCGTCTCGCCGGCGTGGCGCGAGACGAACACCAGCAGGCGCGGCGCCTCGCTGAACGCCGGCGCCGGATCGTCGAGGTGGATGTGCAGGTCGTCGAACGCCCGGAGTTCGAACGGCCCGTCGCGGTAGTACGTGCCGCCGCCCGCCGCGTCCGGCCGGTCCTCGTCCTCGTGTTCGGTCCAGTCCCCCTGGGCGAGCAGCTGCTCGCCGATGTGCTCCGACGCGCGGTCGGCCCGCGAGACGACGATGCCGATACTCATTGCTCCCGACTCGGCCCCCGTCGGCCAAGTAGCCGTCGGCTCCGGCTCCAGCCCGCGACCTTTTTCCGCCGCGCTCACCCCACGGGAGCCATGGACGTGTACGGGCTGATCGGGCGACCGGTCGAACACTCCCTCTCGCCGCCGATGCACGAGGCCGCCTACGCGGCGCGCTCGCTGGACGCGCGATACGTCACGCTCGAACCCCAGCCGGAACGGATCGACGAGGCGATCGCGGGCGCCGACGCGCTGGGCGTCGCCGGGCTCAACGTGACGGTCCCGTTCAAGCAGGACGTGCTCCCGGCCCTGGACCCGACCCCAACCGCGGAAGCGGTCGGCGCCGTCAACACGATCACCTTCGACGGCGGGACGCCGGAGGGCCACAACACCGACACCGAGGGCGTGATCCGGGCGTTCGAGCACCACGACGTGGCCGTCGAGGACCAGTCGGCCGTCGTCGTCGGCGCGGGCGGGGCGGGTCGAGCAGCGACCTACGCGCTCGCCGACGCCGGCGCCGATACCTTCGTCGCCAACCGCACCGTCGAGCGGGCGGCGACGCTCGCCGACGAGTTCGCCGACCTCGGTGTCGAGGCCGGCGGACTGGACGACCTCGACGAACGACTCCCCGGGGCGGACCTGCTGGTGAACGCCACCAGCGTCGGGATGGACGACCCTGACGCCTCGCCGGTGCCGGCGGCCCTGCTCCACGGCGATCTCGCGGTGCTCGACGCGGTCTACTCGCCGCTCCGGACCAGGCTGCTGCGTGACGCGGCCGACGCGGGCGCGACGACCGTCGACGGCGCGTGGATGCTGCTGTACCAGGGCGTCGCGGCCTTCGAGCGCTGGACCGGCGTCGACGCTCCCGTCGCGGCGATGAACGCGGCGCTCCGGGACCGGCTCTGACACTGAAGCCCGTGTTTCCCGGGCGAAACGGCCGAGGGCGACGCTGGCTTTTTACGATCGGGGGTCATCTTCGCCGACAGCATGGTACTCGGGAAGCTCAAACGGCTCCTCGGACTCGACTCCGGTTCGAACGACTCCGGGCGGTCCGAGCGCGACGTGACGGTGCAGGACCGCGACGACACCGACGCCGAGACCGAGGCGGCGGTGAAGGGCGTCGACGAGTCGGCCGGGGACGAACAGACCGACGAGAGCGAGTCGACGGCCGACGCGGCGTCGACTGCGGCGGACGAACCGACCACGGGGACGGAGTCGGCCGATGACGAAACCGAGCCGTCCCCGGAGTCCGAACCGGACGACGAACCCGTCGCCACTGACACCGACGCCGGCGCGTCGACGGGGTCGCTCGTCGACGAAGAGGCCGCTCAGGAGGAGCCCTCGGAGAGCGCGGAACCGGCCGAAGCCGCCGGCCCCGAGTCCGAGGACGAGACGACCGACGTCGACGAGACTGGCCCCGAGGTCGAGGAGGAGGCATCCGAGACGGACGAGGACTCGCCGTCGGTCGACGAGATCAAGGGGATCGGCCCTGCCTACTCCGAGCGACTGGGCGAGATCGGGATCGAGACGATCGCGGAACTCCGCGACGCCGACGCCGCGGAGGTGGCCGAGCGGACGACGGCCCCAAAGGGGACGGTTCAGAAGTGGATCGACCGCGCGAACGACCGGGACTGACGACGGACCCGCCCGTTTTTAGCGCCTTCCCGCCGACGGTGGAGTCATGACTGAAACCACGGTGGTCACGACGCGCGAGCAGTTCCACGCCGTGGCTGCCGACGCGCCGGCGGACGCCCGGGTACCCGTCGAGGTTCGGACCGTCGTCGCCGACCCGTTCGACGCCTACCGGCGGGCCCGAGATGAGCGCGGCGGGGCGTTCCTCGAAACCACCGGCGGGCAGGCGGGCTGGGGCTACTTCGGTGTCGATCCTGTCGACAGGCTCACCGTCTCCGGCGACGCCGTGCTGGCCGGGAACTGGCGGGCCGACGACGCCGACCGCCGGTTCGGCTCGAAGCGCTCCGAGACGTTGGCGGCACTCGACGGCCTGCTCGGCGGCGAGCAGTTGGCCCGCGGCGACTGCGACGTGCCCTACCCCTGTGGCGCGATCGGCTGGCTCTCCTACGACATCGCTAGAGAACTGGAGTCGTTGCCCGAGAGCGACCGCGACGACCGCGGGCTCCCGGCGCTCCAGGTCGCCGTCTACCACTGCCTCGCCGCGTGGGAGGAGCCACGCGACGGCGACACGACGCTACGAATCACTGCCTGTCCGGAGGTGGCTGGGGACCCGGATGAAGCCGCCCTCGACGCCTGCTACGACCGCGCGCTGGCCGACGCCCGCGAGCTGGCTCGGCAGGTTCACGTCGGCGACCCCGATGTCGGGCCCGCCCCAGCGGCGGCGGACGAGGCAGCCTTCGAGAGCACCTGTGGCCGCGAGCAGTTCCGCGAGCGCGTGCGCCGCGTGAAGGCGTACGTCCGCGAGGGCGACACGTTCCAGGCGAACGTCTCCCAGCGCCTCGCCGCGCCCGCGGCGGTCCACCCCGTCGACGCCTACGCGGCACTCCGAGCGGTGAACCCCGCACCGTACTCCGGGTTGCTGGAGTTCCGGGGCGTCGACCTGGTGAGTGCGAGCCCCGAACTCCTGCTGGATCGCGACGGCGACCGCCTGCTCACCGAACCCATCGCCGGCACGCGGCCGCGAGGTGACACCGACGATGCGGACGCCGCGCTGGCCGACGACCTCGCGGCCGACGAGAAGGAGCGCGCCGAGCACGCGATGCTGGTCGATCTGGAGCGCAACGACCTCGGCAAGATCAGCGAGTACGGCAGCGTCGAGGTGACCGAGTACCGCCGGATCGACCGGTACGCGGAGGTGATGCATCTCGTGTCGCTGATCGAAGGGCGGCTCCGCGAGGACGCGACGCTCGCCGACGCCGTCGCCGCGACGTTCCCCGGTGGCACCATCACCGGCGCACCGAAGCCCCGGACGATGGAGATCATCGACGAACTCGAAGGCCGTCGAAGGGGCCCGTACACGGGGAGTATGGGGATCTTCGGCTTCGACGGTCGGGCGACGCTCAACATCGTCATCCGGACGCTGGTGCGCCACGCCGACGAGTACCACCTCAGCGTCGGCGCCGGGATCGTCCACGACTCCGAGCCGGACGCGGAGTACGAGGAGACGCTGGACAAGGCCCGGGCGCTGATCCGCGCAGTCGACGACGCCCTGGAGCAGGGCGAACTCGGGGTCGCCGAGGACCCGGGCGCCGACGGCGGCGACGCGGCCGCGGAACCCGTCGACGGAGAGCCGAGGGCCGAGCGATGAGCGGCCCCGAGATCCTCGTGATCGACAACTACGACTCGTTCGTCTACAACCTCGTGCAGTACGTCGGCGAGGCGGTCCAACCGATCGACGGCGAGGTGACGGTCCGGCGCAACGACGCCGTTGATGCGGCCGACATCCGCGACGTCGATCCGGCCGGAATCGTCGTCTCCCCCGGCCCGGGGACGCCCCGGGACGCCGGCGTCTCGATGGCCGTGTTCGCCGACCTCGAGTACCCGACGCTGGGTGTCTGTCTCGGCCATCAGGCGCTCTGTGCGGCTAACGGCGCACCGGTCGGCCACGCCGACGCGGTGGTTCACGGCAAGCCATCCGGGATCAGTCACGACGCCGACGGCGTGTTCGCTGACCTGCCCCAGGGGATCACCGTCGGGCGTTACCACTCGCTGGCGGTCGAGCGTTCGGCGATCCCGGACCGGCTAGCCGAGACGGCGACGACCGACGACGAGGACGTGGTTATGGCGGTCCGCCACCGGAAGAAGCCCCACGTCGGCGTCCAGTTCCACCCCGAGAGCATCCTCACCGAACACGGCAAGACGATGATCAAGAACTTTCTCGCGATCAGCCGAGAGTGGGAGCCATGAGCGACGGATCCGACCGCGTCTTCCACGCCGACGGCGAGCTCGTTCCGGCCGACGAGGCGACTGTCTCCGTCGAGGACCGCGGGTTCCAGTACGGCGACGCCGCCTTCGAGACGCTCCGGGCCTACGGGGGCGAGGTGTTCGGCTGGGACGCCCACGCCGACCGGCTCGACGAGACCTGTGACCTGCTGGCGATCGACCATGGGCTGCCCCGCGAGGACCTGCACGACCGGATCCTGGCGACGCTCGACGCGAACGGCCTCGACGACGCCTACGTCCGGCTCTCTATCTCTCGGGGGGTGCAACCGGGGAAACTCGATCCGGACCCCGAGGTCGACCCGACGGTGGTCGTCGTCGTCAAACCGCTCCCGCGTGGCGGTCTTGCTGGCGAACCGGTCTGGGACGGCCCGGCGACGCTGCGGACGGTCGCCACCCAGCGGATCCCCGACGCGGCCGTGCCCGCGCGGGCGAAGACCCACAACTACCTGAACGGGATCCTCGCCCGGCTCGAACTCCGTGGTACCGACGCCGACGAGGCGCTCATGCTCGATTCGGCGGGTCACGTCGCCGAGGGGGCGACCAGCAACGTGTTCGCGGTCGACGCCGACGGACTGCTCACCCCGGCGCTCTCGGGCCCGGTGCTCCCGGGGATCACTCGGGCGACCGTGCTCGACATCGCCGCGGAGGAGGACATCCCCGTCCGCGAGGGCACGTTCGGTCCCGAGACGCTTCGCTCGGCGGAAGAGGTGTTCTGTACGAACTCCACGTGGGAGGTCCGGCCCGTCGAGTCCGTCGACGGCGCGACCGTCGGCGGCGGCCCGGTAACCGAACTGCTCGCCCAGCGCTACCGCGAGCGCGTCGAGGACGCGTACTACTAGCTCGCGGCCAGCAGGATCGTCGCGACGGCGTACAGTAGGATCAACAGCACTGCGGCGACGATGAACTTGAGCACTCGCCCGTCCTCTTCGGGCGTCTCCCCGTCGGGCAGGCTGTCGTCGTACAGGTCGCCGTCCTCCTCGCTCATTGTCGGAGCGAGGGGGCCCGACCGTATCAATCCGTCCTTCCTCAGAAGCCGATCCGGGACTCGGTCGACCGGTGGATGTCGTCGTCCTCGCCGCTCTCGCTCGCGCCCACGCGGACGAACCCGTAGCCGTCGTCGTCGAGGAACACGGTGCCGTCGGCGATTTCGACGGGGAGTTCGTCGAGGACGGCGCCCTCGCAGGGGCCGAACGTGCACTCGCCGCTGTCGGACTCGAACGTGGCGCCGTGGCGCTTGCAGACGAGTTCGTCGTCCCGGATCGCGGCGCCGTCGCCGGTGTCGAGGTTCACGTCGCGCCAGTGCTGGCAGTAGTTGAACCACGCGGCGACGCCGTCGCCCGTCCGGACGAGGACGACCTCGCGCTCCTCGTCGCTCTCGCGGTCCGCGACGGTGACCAGGAGCGTGCTGTCGTCCGGTACGGCGTCGACGTCGGCGATGCGGTCCCCGGCGGGCATTTGGCCGGCTTACACAACCGGTGCTGAAGGGCGTTGGGGTCTGTGGGTGACGGGTCTTCGACGGTCCCACGGCGGGGGGAGATCTGAACCACGGTCACTCGGTGCTATATTCCTGCCGACCGGACTCTCAGCTACGGGTTCGCTGTTCGTCGTCGTCGGCTGGAGAACATAGCGGGAGGTAGATTTGAACTACCGATCTCCGGGTTATGAGCCCGGCGGAATCTCCTGGCTATCCCATCCCGCTACCTGTACCAAACCGGGTACGACGGTTAAGCGTTCTGTTTCGGTCGCCCTCTGTCGGTTATTCCCGTGGTCAGTCGGCGGTCACGCGCCAGGTGAACAGGCTCTCCAGCACGTAGTTCAGGAGCAGCGAGCAGCCGATCGCGATGGGGAACGTCGCCAACTCCCAGAGGTTGACGCCGAGCGCCTTGAACGCGACCGGCAGCCGCGTCAGGGCCGCTACCACCCCGACCTGCACGGCGACGCCGCCGCTGCGCACCAGGTTCGACTTCAGGAACCGGCGGAGGATCGCCCACCCGCCGTCGTCGCCGTGGGCCGCGAACGTCCAGCGCTCGTTGACGACGAACATGACGACGATCGCCACTTCGGCGCCGACCAGCTTCGCGATCTCGGGTGGGACGCCGACGCCGGCGCTCAACACCGAACTCGTCGTGAGGTCGAAGACGGCGCCGACGGCGCCGACCGAGACGAACTGGCCGAAGCGGTCGACGGCGAGCAGTTCGTCGGGAACTCCTCTCACCGCCCACCTCGCTCGATCAACAGTGGTCGGTCGAGCCGTGCAGCCAGCAGCTCGTGGAGCCGATCACCGCGAACCGCTTTCGCGCGGTGGCGTGCGGTCAGCAATCCGGTGAACAGCGAGAGGGTGTCGCTCACGGGGTCGACCGTCGACTCGGGCTGGTCCTCCCAGACCACCGGCACCTCCGCGATCTTTCCGCCCAGCGCGCCCGCGATCGCGAGCAGTTCGATGTCCCACGCGAACCCCGACTCGGTGAGGTGGCGCCGGAGCCGCGACCAGAAGTTCGCCGACACGGCCTTCGCGCCGCACTGGTAGTCGTACAGGTCGGGGTCGAGTAGCTGTCGGGCGAGCCACGCGAACCCGTCGCCGAGGAAGCGCCGCAGCGTCTTCTGGTGGGACTGGACGGTCGCCTCGGGGTGGCGCCGCGAGCCCGCCGCGAGGTCGAACTCGCCCGAAGCCACGGGGTCGATCACGTCCGCCACCGAGTCCGCGGGCGTCGAGCCGTCGGCGTCGGCGAACGCCAACACGTCCGTCGAGAGGTCGTCGAACCCCTCGGTGATGGCGGCCCCCTTCCCGCGCCGGCGGTCGGCGACGTGCACCGTCGCCGGGAGGTCGGCGAGGGCCTCACGGTCGCCCGGCGACGGGTCGTCGAGTTCGATCCGGAACTCCGCGGGGTCGAGTCGCTCGTCGAGCGCGCGCACGTAGCGCGAGAGGCGGTCCACGTCCGGCCGATAGGCGGGGACCACCACGCCGACGGAGCGAGACATGTGGCGGCGTTCCGCGCCATCGGGGAAAAAGCGTCCGAACTCCTGTGGCTCTCGGGGGGACGCCCGGTTCAGCCCCACTGCCCGAGCCCGGTCTGCTCCTGTCCGGACTTCACTTCGTCCCACGAGAGCCCCAGCGCCTCGATCACGCGCTCGATCGGGCCCTTGAGCGTCTTGTCGAGCATTTTCGGCCAGTCGATCTCGAACTCCGCGGGCACCTCCTCGGCGTACTCGAAGCAGATCACGTCCGGGTCGCGTTTGAACTCCCGGTAGAGCGGATCGGTCTGGGGGTCGAACCCCTCCTCGTTCTCCATGCGCTGCCAGAACTCGGGGTGGACCTTCTTCAGGTAGAGCCGTTTGGGCTTGGAGCCGCGCTGGAAGTTCGTCCCCAGCAGCAGGTTCGCGTACTTCGCCCCGCGGACCTGCGCGGTGTCGGTGTCGTAGGCGTCGAGGCGCTTCCCGATGCCGCCGGGGATGCCGACCTCCTCCAGGTCGGCGTCGCCCTCCTCGAAGGTGGTGATCTCGTCGTGGAGGTACTCCTTCACGTCGTCGAGGTCGCCGCCGCGGACGATCATGTCGATCACCTCCTTCTGGACGCGCTTGGTGACGGGGGCGATGTCCGAGCGCTTGTACTCGAAGCCGGTGATGTCGATGTCGTCGACGTCCTTCCCTTCCTTCCAGACGATGTGGCCGGCGTAGCGCTTCTTCTTGCCCGCCTGGAAGAACCGCCGATAGAGCTTCTCGAACTCGATCTGGAACCGGTGGCTCCCGGCGTTGAGCTCCTCCCGGGCGAAGTCGTCGTAGCGCTCGTTGATGTGCTCCTCGATGCCGAAGGACTGCTCGATGGCGTCGTCTTTGGAGATGTCGCCGCCCAGCGAGAGCATCACGGAGTCGGTGTTGTGGAGCACGACCCCGCCGACGCCGTCGATGAAGTTCTCGTTCTCAGCCACGCTGAGGTCGTAGACGGAGCCGTCGTGCTCGACTTCTTCGACGACCGGGTCCTGCCCGCTGCGGTAGGAGTCACACGTTCTGATCGTGTAGGAGTCCTTCGAGTCGCGATACTTCAGCGAGTGCTTCTTCCCCCGCTGGGTGAGCAGCGTCGATAGCCCCGCTGCGAGTTCGCGACTGACGGTCTCGTAGTCGAAGTTCCGCTCTGCGTACTCGTCGCTGTACCGGGGGAACTCCCGTGAGCCGTCACCCTCGACGAGCGTATCGAGGAACAGTGACTGGAGACCTTCCGGAAGGTGGTAGACGAACGAGGGGATCCGCTTCCCGCGAGAACGCTGGCCCGCGAACTCGCGGAAGAACACCGCCGCGAGTTCGTTCATCATCTGGAGCTTCCGGGTGCCGTCGTCGTACGTCACCGACGACTCGCCGTCGGCGGTTTCGTACGCGACGGTTCGTTCGGCCTTCGTGTCGCCGGTGATCACGCTGGCCGTGACGTTCTCGAACAACTGCTCGTAGTCTTCGCGTAGCCCCTCGAGCCATTCCGAGCGTGATTCGGCGATGCTCGCACCGAATTTGCGGTCCGTCGTCTCTTCGGTCGATGCGCTCCCTTCCGTCACGTACGCGGCGAGCAGGCGGACCAGCGCTCGCCCGTCCTCGCTCTCGAGGTCGACGTAGCGCCGTGCCTTCGGCGTCGAGTCGAGTTCGCCGTGGTGTTCGTGGCCGAACCAGACGTACTCGCCGTCGGTGTGGACGCGTTTGCCTTTCTCTTCGGCGTTCTCGGCGCCGACGCTCCGGCCGTCCTCGTAGGTTCGGGTGTAGCCGGCGAGGACTTCGTACACGTCGACAGTCCCCTGCTCGTCAACCGCGGGCAGCCCGGGAACGCGAAGCGGCTCGTCGACGTCCTCCGGCGCGGCCTCGACCATTTCGTCGCCATCCTCGACGACGTAGGAGTGATCCCGCGTCGTCGTGGACTCGCCGAACTTGTGCTGGAGGTTCACTACCGGCTTATCGGTCTCGTGGCGGATCGCCTGCGTGATCGGCTGCCACTCCGACTCGCCGTCCCCGTTGACGGAGAGCGCTTCCCAACCTGGTAACTCCCGGCGGGACTTGCCAGGACTGGCGGCGGCGACCGTCCCGCCGTCGGTGGTGATCCGCACCTCGCCCGCCGCCGTTTCCTCGGCCTGCTCGAACAGCGTCTCGATTGGGAGGACGCGCACGTTCCCCTCCGGATCGCGTACGACGACCGGCCGGTCGCCGGTAACGCTGTCCCCGTAGGCCACCTCGTGGCCGATCTCCTCACTGGCGGTCTCGGTGAACTCGATGACCTCCCGGCCCGTCGCCGTCACCGCGGCGGCGCCCTCGGTGTCGTAGAGGCGGAAACGGTCCCACCCCGATACGCCGTAGAGCGACTGGCCGACGAACTGGAAGGTTCCGTTCCGTCCGGCCAGCAGGCTGTGATTGTCCGCGACAGTCACGCAGTAGACGCCGTCGTCGGCGGTGCTGGTCGACCCGCTCCGGTGCATCCGGAGCGTGTTCTTCGACCCTTCGTCGACGTAGATTCGCCACGAGCCGCCGTTTTTCCCGTAGTTGGCGGTCAGCCCGAGGTGAGTACAGAGCCGGAGTACGTCGTCTCTGAGTCGCTCGCTGGAGGTGGTGTATCGCCACGAGTTCGGCTGGCGGTCGCCGTCGCCCGCGACGAGCGTATCGAGGAAGCGTCGCTTCTGGCGCTCGCTCAGGTCGAACACGAACTCCGGGACCTGCTTCTCGAAACTGTCGCTGCCACAGAGCCGTTCGAGCGTTTCCGCAAGTAGCCGTGAGGTGAACTGGTAGCCGTTCTCGTCGACGTAGTAGTCGAACCCCATCCGGTCGAGCAGGTCGCCGATGGTGGCGTGGTCGTCGTCGCCGCCGTCGGTGACTGCTGGCTGTTGAGCGATCTGGATCGTCGTCGCCGACCCGCGGAGTTTCTCGCCGAACTGCTTCTCCTCGGAGGTGTAGACGTTGCCTTCCGTGACGTACCACGCCAGCAGGTCGAAGAAGTCGTCGCCGCCGAACGTTCGAGGGATCCACTTCCGGCCGGACTCGCGGTGGACGAAGCTCCGCTCACAGACCGACTCGATGTACTCCCGGTGCTCCTCGTACTCCTCGGCGTCGAAGACGTACCCCTCCTCGCCGACGTCGTTCTTGAGAACTTTGTCGGGGTAGTAGCCCAGTTCTGCGGCGAACGTGTGTCCGTGGACCTCCGGCCGGACCCATACCTCGTAATCGCCTTCGAGGTAGTCCACGAGGTCGACTTCTTCGAGGTCGCTCCCGTGCTCCATCGACCAGTCGTGTGGCAGTTCGTAGTTCGTCGCCCGGTCGAGGTTGCCGGCTTCGACGAAGCTGTACCCGTCCTCGGTGATGCCGTTGGTCTCGTTCTTCCGGACGAGCATCCGGTGGTTCGGCGTGACGCTGAAGTCGATCTTGCTCGTCTGGATGTCGACCAGCTCACCTTCGTAGTCGGGGTAGGCGTGGGTCTCCTCGACGGGCTTGACCTCCATCTCCTCGGAATCGGGGTCCAGCGAGTAGACCTCGTCGCCGACGCCGAGGTCTCGGATGTTTCGCACGCCCTCTGGCGTCAGCACGTCGGTGTCAGGCGCGAAGCAGTTCATAATTACCTTGACACCTCCCTGTTGCCGGTCGTAGCGCTCGTACGCCTCGGAATCGGGGTCGTGCTGGTCCCGGAGTTCCTTCTTCTCCTCGCGTTCGGTGAGGAGTTCGTCGATCATCTCCCGCATGATCCCGTCGGGCTCCTTCCGGAAGTGGGTGCCATCCGGCGCGTGGTAGGTCTCGCCGTCGTACTCCTCGGGGTCGACTTTCGTCTCCGGCGAGGAGTTGATCGTCGCCATCGACATCGGGTACAGCGACTGACCGACCCACTGGTAGTGGCCGTTCCGGCCGGCGAGCACGACGTGGTTGTCCTCTGCGGTTACGCAGTAGACCTTCCCGTCGTGGGACTCGACCGTCGCGTTCGTGGACTTCTGGAAGGAGCCCTGTTTGCCGATCGAGACGTACCACGTTCCATCGTCCTGCTTCGTGGCCGTCGGCTTCTCACCGCACCGGACCGCGATGTCGACGATGGCCTCCTTCAGATGGTCGCTTTTCGTCCAGAACTTCTGCAGGCCGGTGTCGGTCGTACTCCCATCACCGGCGACGAGGGCATCGAGCAGTCCACGGAGGAGCTCACCGTCGAGATCGAACACCCACTCAGGTAGCTGCTTGTCCGCGTACCCCTTCCCACAGTGTTCGCTCAGCCAGTCGAGCAGGTAGAGATTGGAGATGTTGACTCCCCGTTCGTCGACGTTGTAGTTGATCCCCATCTCGTCGAGGAGCGTCCGGATTCGTTCCCGCCCCTGCTCGTCGTTCTGGTGGAGCGTGAATCGACCGGCCGATCGGTCGATACTGCCCTCGGTGACGTACCAGCCGAGCAGTTCCAGCCAGTTCGACATCTCGAACGAGATCGGCGTTTCGCGGTGTCCGCGGTCGAACTTGAGGAACAGGTCGTCGGCGTGTTCGTCGACGACCTCCTGATGCTCGCGGTAGCAGTCGAGCGGGAGCAGGTACTTCCCGACTTTCTGCTGAAGCCCTATCGCCTCGGAACTCCCGTGTGCGAGATCCAGCTCCGTCTGAACTGCGTCGGGCATCGCGCCACGGAAAACGCCGAGGTCGTCGTCCGAGTAGACGACGACGTTCCCGCGGTCGACCTCGTCGATGAAGTCGAACGTCGACGGCGTGCGGCCGTCCATCGGCTGGTGGTTCGGGAAGGCGAACCGTTCGGTGTCGGTGAACTCCCGGTACTCGGCGAACTCGAAGTCGTCCGGGTCCTGCTCGTCCCACCTGCGCTCTTTCGAGGCGAGGAACCGGTGGTTCTCGGTCACCTTGAAGTCGTGCGTGTTGCCGCTCAGGTGATGCAGTTCCCCGAAGGAGTTCTCGTAGCTATGTGTTTCCGCGACGGGCTTCACCTCGCACTCGAACGTGTCGGGGTTCAGCGTGTATATCTCGTCGTCGACGTTCAGATCCTGAATGTTCCGCGGCCCGTCAGGCGTCAGTACGTCGGTGTCGCCGCTGAAACACTTCAGGTCGAGCACGGTGACGTTCTCCTTCACGCCCGAGATCGGCTCGAAGACGGCACCGCCCTCGAAGTCCTCGGCGGCCTCCTGCTGGCCCTTCGACGGCAGCCCGAACTCGCCGTAGGCCTTGTGCAGCACGTACATGTCGACGGCGTCGCCGGCCGTCGGCGCGTCCTCCAGCTTACAGCCGACGAACGAACGCACTTCGTCCCAGAACGCGATGACGGACTGCTTGCGGTCGATCTCGACGCAGAGCTCCACGTCCCGGAGGTTGTACTCCAGCAGTTGCTCGGGGTCCTGCTCCCAGAGGTCGCCGATGTCGCCGGAGTAGTGTTCCTTCCCGACGTCGAGTTCGCGCTCGCCGATGGCGTCGAGGCGGAACGACTCCAACTCCTTGATGACGATCTGCTTGTAGCCGTACAGCAGGTCGAAGACGACCCGCCCCTTCACGTCCGGGCCGCCCCAGTCCGAACGCCACACCTCGTTCACCCGGGAGAGCCGGTCGATGTCGAGGTCGTACTCGGTGCTGGGGTCGACCATCTCCAGCCGGTCGAGCACGTACGGCATGTCGAAGTCCTCGAAGTTCCAGCCCGTGAGTACGTCCGGGTTGGTCTCCTGGATGTACTCGACGAACGCGTCGAGCATCGCCGGCTCCTCGTCGAAGACGCGCACGTCGACGCTGCCGGAGTCCGCGATCTGCTCGTACTCGTCGAGCACCGCCGGGGCGTCGACCTCCGCGTCGGGCGCGTCGAACAGCCAGACGACGTACTCGTCGTCGTAGGAGTCGTGGGAGGTGAGACAGACGATCGGCTCCTCGCCGTCCTCGGGGAAGCCGGAGCGGTCGTCGACCTCGATGTCGAACGTGTTGACTCGGAGGTCGGCCTCGGTCGGCGCGTCGACCGCGACCAGCTCCTCGTCGTCGTAGCGCACCTGGATCCGGCCGTCGTCGAGTCGGCGCTCGGGCACCTGCAGGCCGGCGCTCACGTCCTTGTCGATCAGGAATCGGTTCGGGAACAGGATGTCCGCCTCGTAGTGCTCGTCGAAGTCGTCGCGGATCTGGCCCACGTCCCGCGGCGTCCGGCCGATCACTTTCGTCAGCGGCTCGCCACGGATCGACTCGAAGCGCTCGCCGTTGGGGTCCTCCTCGCGGGTGTCGAGGACCACGTCGTACTCCTCGGTCAGCGCGCGGTTCTCGATATCCTCCGTCGGGACGTAGAAGTACGGCTCCACGCCGAGCACGCGGACGTGTTCGTACTCGTTGTCGGCGGTGCGACCGAACACGTGGACGACGGGGTACTCCTCGGCGCCGGAGCCCTCGACCGTGTAGTCCACCTGCGTGACCTTCAGCTGGACGACGCCCTCGCTGTCGGGGAACTTCAGGTCCGCGGCGTCGACCACCTCGCTGACTGTCTGCCCGGCGTCCCCGGCGACGACGGCCGCCTCCTCGTCGGGTCGGCCACCGTCGGGAGCCTCGAACTCGTCGAGACCCCACTGCTCGCTGTCACTCATTGGCGGTGGTTTGCCGGGATCCGTTAAAACGACGGTGGTCCGCGGGTGTGGAACTCGCACACCCCCGAAAGGCATTTACCCCGGCGCTTGGTAGTGATTAACATGCCTGACGAGAGCGGTCT
The DNA here is from genome assembly GCF_900115675.1 of Halolamina pelagica. Classification (GTDB taxonomy): domain Archaea; phylum Halobacteriota; class Halobacteria; order Halobacteriales; family Haloferacaceae; genus Halolamina; species Halolamina pelagica. The sequence continues at coordinate 215,091 of NZ_FOXI01000004.1, forward strand.
GCCGAAGGCGGCATCGGAGCGCCCGGGACCGGCCGACGACGGCTTCGAGACCGTCGAAACCTACGAGGTCGACGGCGGCGTCGTGTTCTACGACGCGGAGGCCCCGCTGGCGTGGCTCCGGAGCGACGCGACGGTCTCGCTCGCGGAGCGACGCTGAGGCGGACTGCGAACCCTTTTCTCGCTCGGTCCGGGAGTGAACCCGTGAGCGACGACGACCCGGTCGAGGGGTTCGTCGAGGGATCGGTCGAGCCGTTCGACGAGTCCGACGAGAGCTACGACGGGCCGAAAACTCGGGACATGGAGGCCGAACTGCGTGATCGAACCGGCGTCGACGCCGGCGGCACCGGGCTCGAAACCGGGGTCGACTCCGAGACGGCTTCGGCGTTCTGGGCGGCGGTGATCTACGTCAACGCCGGCGTCCTGCTGGTCGCGCTTGGGCCCGTCGTCTACGCGCTGCGGGGGCTCCCGCTGGTCTCGGCCGTCCTGGTCGCTGGCGGCGTGGTAGCCTTCCTGCGTGCCTACTCGGTGTACCGGGAGTTCGACGCGACCGGTGAGGAGGATGCGGCCGGTGAGGAAGCATCGGACGCCAGCGACGGAAACTGAGCCCGCCCCGGAACCGTTTTCCGCGACGATCGCCTCTCGCCGAGCGATGCGACCGGTCGAGACCCCCGACGGGGAGCGCCACCTGCTGCTGTCGACGACCGACGGAGCCGCGCGGCTCCGCGATCCCGCGACGGGCGAGGAGCGGACCGTCGACGCCGACGCGATCGAACCGGCCGACGACGAGGCGCTGTCGGTCGCCGCCGAGGGGGTTCCGGAGCCAGTGCGGCAGGTAGTGACGGCGGCCCACGACGAGCGCACGCTGGGGGTGCTGGTGACGCTCGTCGACGACGGGCCGACCCCGGTGGTCGACCTGCTCTCGCACTCGGGGCTGTGTGAGAGCGACTTCAACGGGCTGTTCGCCGAACTCCGTGCGGCGGGGCTGGTTACGGAGTGCCGCGTCGCTGGCGAACGTGGCTACGAAGCGACGGAGACGGCCGCGGAAGCGGTCGAACTGCTGCGCGCCGACGCGCCGGGGGCCGACGACGCCTAATCGTCGCCCTCCAGGATCGCTTCCGCTCGGGCAAGCGTCGCGGCGTCCTCCCGGCGCGCGGTCGAGCGGTTCGTGGTCGTGTCCTTCTCGACGGTAACCAGTTCGTCGGCGGCGTCGACCAGCTCCTCGTCGTGGCTCACGATCAGGATCTGGCGCACGCCGAACCCGCGCATCTCCTCGACCAGGTTCACTAACCGGGAGACGTGCCCCGAGTCGAGGAACACCGTCGGCTCGTCGAGGATCAGCGGCGGCGTCGGCGCCGCGCCCTCGATCCCCTCGGAGAGCAGGCGGTAGATCGCACACCGCAGCGAGAGGTTGAACAGCGCGCGCTCGCCGCCGGAGAGCTGCTCGGGCGACAGCGGCGTGCCGTCCTTCTGGTAGACGGTCAGGTCGTACTCGCCGTCGAGTTCGATGTGGGAGTAGGCGTCGTTGCCGTAGGCGAGGTCGAACGTCTCGTTCAGCATGCGCTCGAGGGTCTCGACGTTGCGCTGGCGGAGTTCCGCCCGGAGGTCGCCGTAGGTCTGCTCCAACCGTTCGGTCTCCTCGTGAAGCGACTCCAGATCGGCCACGGTCTCGGCGAGTTCCTCGCGATCGGCGCGGAGCGCCTCGAGCTCCTGAATCTCCTTCTCCACGCTGCCGATCTGCCCGGTCAGCTCGTCGCGTCGCTCGGCGAGGGAGTCGAGTTTCGCCTCGACTTTCTCGAGGTAGTCGGCCGCGTCGTCCCGCTGCGTGCGGGCGTCCTCGACGCGATCGCGATCGAACTGTTCGCGGAGTTCGTCGCGACGCTCCCGGAGGGCTTCCAGCCGGTCGCGGCGCTCGTCGGCGAGTTCGGCCTTGCTCTCGCGTTTCTCACGCAGGCGTTCGATCTCGTCCTCGTCGTCGTCGATGGCATCGAGGGCGTCCGCCACGGCGTCGAGTCGCTCGCGGCGCTCCTCGAGGTCGTCCAGTTCCTCGTCCAGTTCGCCGACACGGTTGCGTGCCTGCTCGGCTTCGGCCTCCGTCTCCTCTGCCTCGGCCTCCGTCTCCTCGGCCTCCGCTTCGAGTTCGTCGGCTTCCTCGCGGAGTTCCTCGGTCGCCGCGCGGTCCGCCTCGATCTCGGCCTCCAGTTCGTCGACGCGTGCTTCGAGCATCTCCCGGCGCTCCGCGAGCGTCTGGGCGCGGCTCTCGGCGTCGGTCAGCGCCTCGGCGTCCTCGATCTCGGCTTTCAGGTCGGCCTTCCGGCCGTTGAGCCGGCCGAGTTCAGCAGAGAGCTCCTCCACGCGCTCGCGATCGGACTCGAGGGAGTCGACGTGCGGGGAGTCCTCGACGGGCTGGCCGCACTCCGGACAGTTCCCTTCCTCGAGCAGTTCCTCGGCCTCCTCGACGCGGTCTCGTGCCGAGGCGAGCGTCCCGACCGTCTCCTCGATCTCCGCCTGCACCTCGTCGAGTTCCTCGCGGAGCGTCTCGCGGTGGGCGTCGGCCTCGCCGATCTCGACGGGAGCGTCGGCGAACCGTGACTCGATCGCCTCGCGTTCCTCGACCACCTCCTCCAGGTCGGCACGTACTTCCTCGAGGTCGGCCTCGTCGCCGTCGGCTTCGCGCTCCAGTTCGTCGGCGCGCTCGTGCTTCTCGCCGGCGTCCTCCCGCAGCCGCCTTGCCTCGTTCGCAAGACTCTCAGCCTCACTCTCGCGGGCCCTCACCTCGTCGCGTTGCTCCTGGCGCTGCTCCCGCAGGTCCGCCTCCCGATCGTCGATCGTCTCGCGGGCGTCGGCGACCGCGTCCGCGGTGGCGGCCCCGATCCCGGCGTCGTCGGCGAGCGCTTCGAGTTCGCTCTCGCGTTCCTCGATCCGCTCGCGGAGCTCGGTGATCTCCTCGAGCAGCGCCTCGCGCTCGCTCTCGGTCTCGCGGATCGACGCCTCGAGCTCCTCGATCTCCCCGCTCAGTTCCTCGAGTTCGCTCTCGCGCTCCTCGGCCTGCTCGATGATCGACTCGGCCTCCTCCTTCGTCTCGCGGGCGTCCTCGCGGTTCCCCTCGAAGCGCTCGATCTCGTCGTCGAGCGCCGCCAGGTCGCTCTCCAGTTCGTTCAGCCGGTCGTGGAGGTCCTTCGCCTCCTTCGCCGCGATCTGCTCGTCGAGCTTGTTGAGGCCGCCGCGCTTGTCCGAGAGCACGTCCTCGACGCCGAGGCGCGCGTCGCTGGCTCGCTCGCGGTACTCCTCCAGCTTGCCGAGCTGGAGCAGGTCGTCGATCATCTCCCGGCGCTCCCGCGGGGAGGCGTTGATCAGTCGGTTGACCTCGCCCTGACGGATGTACGCGCAGTTGCGAAACGAGTCGCTGTCCATCCGGAGCAGGTCCTCGCCGACGAACTCCCGCACGTCGCGGGCGCCCTCGACGACGCCGTCGGGACCGTCGAGCGTGCAGGTCCGGGTCGAGATGGAGTCGCCGGACCGGCGGAGTTCGCGGGTGATCTTGAACTCCTCGCCCGCGTGGGTGAACCAGAGTTCGACGTCCGTCTCGTCGGCGCCGGTCGTCACGGCGTCGTCGAGGGTGCCGTCGAGCGCCCGCGAGCCGTAGAGCGCGAAGAAGCAGGCCTCGAGCAGCGAGGACTTCCCGGAGCCGTTGAGCCCGTGGATCACGGTCACGCCATCCTCGAAGCGCAGGTCGGTGTCGGCGTAGGGCTTGAAGTTCCGCAGGCGCAGGCGGTCGAACTTCACAGGTACTCCTCCATTGTGCCCTGTTTCTCGGACTCGGCTGTGGGTTCGTCGGCAGCCTCCTCACCCTTCGTGGCTGCCGCCGACGGTTCCTCCGAGGAGTCGTCCGTGGATTCGTCCGGGGGGTCGTCTGTATCCGAGGAGTCGTCCGCGGGGTCGTCGGCCTCGTCCCCGGCGGCACTCTCGAAGGCGTCGGGCTCCTCGTCGAGCAGTTCGCTCACCCGGTTCTTGACCTCCCCCCGCACGTTCGAGTCGGCCACCTTGCTCTCGCGGACGGTCTCGTCGACGCCGCGGGCGGCCGTCGAGAGCCCCATCTCGCTGACGCGCTCGTTCACCGCGTCGTCCGGGTCGGCGAAGCTGACGCCGATCTCGGCCTCCTCCTCGATCTCCCGGCGGTCGGTGACGCGGACGAGCAGGGCGCCCTCCGCCTCGCCGGCCTCCTCGATCGCGGCTGGGGTGACGGGTTCGCCCTCGCCGGTGATCTCGACGATACAGACCGCGTCCGCGAGGTCGTGCTGTCGTACCTGCTCGCGCACGCGCTCGACGCCTTCGCCCTCGGCGAGGTCGACCGAGACGAACGCGAACGGCCGGGTGTCGAGGCTGCGCCGGCGGATGTCCACCTCGCCGTCGAACGTGACGAGGTTGTAGCCGCGGGCGTCCTCCTCGCTCGCGCTCGCGCGCTCGGTCGACCCGCAGTAAGTCACCCACGTCCCCGAGACCTCGGCGGTGTCGGGTTTGTGGTTGTCCCCGAGCAGCACCGCGTCGAACTCGACGGTCGCCTCCGCGAGGACCGTCTCGGTGTCCCACTCGCCGAACTCGAAGGGGGTGAACAGCCCGTGGGAGACCAGGGCCGCGTGGTCGACGTCGTGGTCGGCGAACTCGTAGTCGAGGTCGTCGCGGCGCGATTCGGGCACCCAGTCGAGCCCGTAGAACGCGGTGTCGCCGACGACCTCGGGCGTGTCGTCGAGCCGCGTCGCGAGTCCGGTTCCCTCGAACAGGTCCAGCCACTCGCCGGTCCGCGTGGCCTCGTGATTCCCGACGACCGCGAGGAACGGGATGTCGGCGTCGGCGAGGCGTCGGAGCGCCGAGAGGACGGCCATCAGGTCCGGCAGCTCGGGCCGGCGGTCGTGGAACAGGTCGCCGGCGTGGACTACCGCGTCGACACCCTCCTCGATCGCGTCGTCGACGACGGCGTCGAACGCCCGGCGGAAGTCCGCCCGGCGCTCGGGGGAGTGGTACTGCTGGTAGCCGACGTGGGTGTCGCCCGTGTGTATCACCCGAGTCATCTGCCCACGGCTACGACCCCTCCCGGGAAGAGCGTTGCGCGAGCGGGGTGGAAGTGGTCTGTGGCACGCGAGGCTCACTCCTGTCCGTCGGCGGCAGCGTCACGGAGCGCGCTGAGCGTCGACAGCACGTCCCGCCCTCGGGCCGCGAGCGCGTCGTCGCCGCGACGGTCGGCGAGCGCGACGGCGCGGCGGAGGTCGGCCTCCCGGTCGGCGTCGACGAACGCAGCTGCCGTGCTCACTCGATCCATCGCCGCCTCGGCGTCGGCGACGACGCGTCGGGGATGCTCGACGCGACGGAACTGCGTGTCGTCGGTGTGGCGCTCGCGGTGTCGAGCGGCGCCGTTGGCCAGCCGAGCCAGCGCCCCTGCGACGGCGTCCGGATCGGTCACGGCGAGTTTCGTCGCCCCATCACACTTGAGGGTTCGGGCGGAACCGGGAGGCAGCGACGCTGTGCTGGCCGTCCGTCCCGCGGTGGATTCCGACGCGACCCGAAGCCTCATAAGAGTCAGCCGCTTACGGTCCGCCAATGAGCGATACGGTTGACGACGTCGAACTCCCCTACGAGGAGACGGCGTCGCAACAGGAGAAGATCGAGTCCCTGCGCGAACGCCTCGAGGATCTGGAGGACCAGAACGAACAGATGCGTGACAGCCTGCTGGACGCCAACGCCGAGAACAACAAGTACCAGCAGAAGCTCGAACGGCTCTCCCACGAGAACGAGAAGCTCAAGCAGTCGCCGCTGTTCGTCGCGACGGTTCAGGAGATCAACGACGACGGCGTCGTCATCAAGCAGCACGGCAACAATCAGGAGGCCCTGACCGAGGTCACCGACGAGATGCGCGAGGAGATCGAACCCGACGACCGCGTCGCGGTCAACAACTCGCTGTCGGTCGTCCAGAAGCTCACCCGCGAGACGGACGTGCGGGCCCGCGTGATGCAGATCGACCACTCGCCGGACGTCACCTACGCCGACATCGGCGGCCTCGACGACCAGATGCGCGAGGTGCGCGAGACGGTCGAACTCCCGCTCCGCGAGCCCGAGACGTTCGACACGGTCGGCATCCAGCCCCCGAGCGGCATCCTGCTCCACGGGCCGCCCGGGACCGGGAAGACGATGCTCGCGAAAGCGGTCGCCAACGAGACCGACGCGAGCTTCATCAAGATGGCCGGCTCCGAACTCGTCCACAAGTTCATCGGCGAGGGCGCCAAGCTCGTCCGGGACCTGTTCGAGGTCGCCCGCGAGAACGAGCCCGCCGTCATCTTCATCGACGAGATCGACGCCATCGCCTCCAAGCGGACGGACTCGAAGACCTCCGGCGACGCCGAGGTCCAGCGGACGATGATGCAGCTGCTCTCGGAGATGGACGGCTTCGACGAGCGCGGCGACGTGCGCATCATCGCGGCGACGAACCGCTTCGACATGCTCGACGAGGCGATCCTCCGGCCGGGCCGCTTCGACCGCCTCATCGAGGTTCCCAAGCCCGATCCCCCGGGTCGCGAGCTCATCTTCCAGATCCACACCCGCGACATGAACGTCGCCGACGACGTTGACTTCGGCGCGCTCGCGGAGATGACCGAGGACGCGTCCGGCGCCGACGTGAAGGCCATCTGCACCGAGGCCGGGATGTTCGCCATCCGCGACGACCGGACCGAGATCGAGCGCCGGGACTTCGAGGAGGCCTGGGCGAAACTCCGGCAGAGCGAGACCGTCGAAGCCGGCGAGTCGCCCGCGTTCGCCTGATCGGCGCGTCGCCGGGTTTTCCTTCCCGCCTTCCCCTCGGGTAGCCATGCCCGAGGACCTCTCCACGGCCCAGCAGCAGGTCGCGAACTTCCTCGACGAGAACGAGATGCACGCGCCGCCCGCCTACCGACTGCTCGATCTCGCCGCCGAAGTCGGCGAGGTGGCTGCCGACACCGCGAAATCGAGCGAGTACGGCGACTCGCCGGGGTCGCTCTCGGTTCCGACCGACGAACTCGGCGACGCGCTGTTCGCGCTGCTCGCGCTGGCGGACGAACTCGACGTCGACGCCGGCGACGCGCTCGAAACGTCGCTCTCGAAGTACGGGAGCCGGAGCGAGGAGGCCGGCGACGCCGGCTCCGGCGCCTAGAGCAGGTAGAAGATCGCCGTCGGCACCGCGAACAGCAGCAGCGTCATCGCCACCAGAATCAGCCCGTAGCCACCGAGAGTGCCTGCGAGCGCGCGCCACGATGGGTGATCGGCGTCCATACCGGAAACGGGAGCGCGCCCGAACTTAGTTCTCCCGGGTCAGTCGACCTGGGGAACTAGCCGATGTACCGCAGCTCCTCGTCGCTGGGGCCGGCGCCGCCGCCCTCCTGCATCTGCTGGATCTTGCTCACGACCTCCTCCATCTCCTCGGCGCGCTTCTCCAGCGCGGCGAAGTCGACGCGGAAGTCGAGCTGCTGCTCGAGCGTCTCGAGCACCGCCTGCGCGCTCTTGGGGTCGACGAGGTAGCCGCTCGTCTCGCCCATCAGGCAGGCCACGTCGAGGTCGCGGCGGCCGCCGAGCCCGAGCAGCAGGCCCGAGACGCCGACGATGCCGCCGGCCGGCTCGTCGCCGCGGAACTCCACGCCGGCCGCCGAGAGCGAGTCGGTGAGTTCGGCGTCGCTGACGGCCCCGAGCACGTTGTGCTCCTCGATGAGTTCGCCAGTCGGCACGCCGCCCAGCGCGTAGGCCTCCTCGACGCCGAACCCCTCGGCCACGTCGAGGAACGCCTCCGTCAGCTGGTAGTGGCCCTCGTTACTCCCAGCCTGGTGGTTGCCGGTAAGCACGAGCAGATCGCCGTCGGTGGGCACCGTCCCCGGGTCGTCGTTTTCGGCGTCTTCGCTCCCATCAGCGTCTGCCTCGCCGTCCTCGGCATCGACCTCGCCGCCGTCGGCGAGCGCGTCGCCTTCGGGGTTCTCGTCGTCCCCGTCGACTCCTTCGTCGTCTTCGCTCCCCTCGTCTTCGGCCTCCACCTCGGTCGGCGTCGGCGAGGAGAGGTCGACGGCGTGGAAGGAGGCGTGGGTCAGCGAGGCGACGCCGTCGTCGTCCACGTCGACCTGCGGCGGGAACTCGTCAGCGTACACGCGCCGGACGAGCGTGCTCTCGAACTCCTCCAGCAGGTGCTCGGCGGCGAGTTTGCCGACGTGGCCGACGCCGGGCAGCCCCTCGACCAGTACGGGGTCCCGGAACTCGGGGTCCGCGACGGTCTCGATGTCGATGGGTTCCATACACGCGAATGGTCCACCGGCGGGTAAAGGTGCGTCGAAACCCTCAGTTCGTGTCAGGACCGGCGTCGCGGGCCCGCCGGCGGTACTCGCCGTAGGGGTCCGCGGGGTCGAACGGCGCCGGCGCGGAGTTGATCGCCTCGGCGCCGCAGTCGGGACACGTCGAAGAAAGCGTGTAGACGGGTCGATCGTGTTCGGACCTCCACGCCGAACAGACGCGGACGTCCGACTTCGTCATTCGTCGTCTTCCTTGCGCTCGCGGTGGTACTCGGCGGTGCCGCCGAGCGCCTCGATCGCGGTCTCGGCGCGTGCCGCGGCCGCCTCGAGTTCGGCCTCCGCGGTCTTGTAGTCGGGCGCCTGCACCTCGATGCGGTACTCCGGGGCGCCGACGTAGGAGACCTCGAGTTCGACCTCCTCGGGAACGTCGTGGTCACCCTCGCCGCCGGCGGCCCGGAGCGCCTCCTTCACGTCGTCGACGCCGTCGGGACCGGGCGAGCGGATGTCCACGTAGCCGGTGACGTTGACGTACGGCACCGAGACGTTCTCCCGAGCGGTCTGGACGATCGCTTGGGCGTCCTCGTCCTCGAGGGACACGTCCTCGAGCGCCTCCATCCCGTGGACGGCGGCCTCCTCGAACGCCTCGTACAGCGAGTCGTACTCGGCCAGCAGCGCCTCGGCCACGTCGTCGCGGTCGTGGTCCTCGCCGAAGGCGAGTTCCATCCACTTGTCGACCTTCTGCTGGTTCTTCCACTTCTGGATCGTCTCCTTGCGCTGGTGCTCGTTGACGTCCTTCAGCGAGAGGTCGACCTGCTGGGCCGACTCGTCGACCTCCAGCACCTTCGCGACGACCGTGCGACCGACGCTGACGTGGTCCCGGACGTTCTTGATCCAGCCGGAGGCGACCTCCGAGATGTGGACCAGCCCGCGGTGCTCGTAGCCCTCCATGTCGACGAACACGCCGAAGTCGGCGATCTCGTCGACGGTACCGACGACGAGCTCACCCGGTTCGGGCCACTCGTTCCCCGCCATCTGGAGCTATCGCGCCTCGACGACGTCGGCGACTTCGCCGTTGATGTCGGCCTTCCCACCGGTGGGCGTCGCCAGCGTGGTGCCACAGACGGCGCAGTTGACCGTCGTGGACGCGTTCTGGAAGACGATCTGCTCGTTCTCGCAGTCCGGACAGACCACGGTGATGAAGCTCCCCGTCATTCCTGGAACTCCAGGCGGCCGGTCCGCCACCCCTCCCGCATGTGGGCCTTGTTGCAGTCCGAGCAGATGTACTTCAGGTGTGTCTTCTTGGTCGGCTTGTTGCCGGCCGGCACCTTCGAGAACTTCCCGGAGTTCCCGATGACTTTCGTGCCGCGCTCCTGCTGGCGGGCGGCCCACTTCATGCCGGTCTGGCGGCCGGATCGGACCTTCTCGACCTCGTGTTCGTGGTGAGCGTCACAGTGCGGACAGTACGTGTTCATACGGCGTGGCATCTCCATGGATATTCGCCTCTTGTCGGCGAATTCGGGAGGGCAGCTTAAAACCCGTTTGGTCTCGACCGACGGGGGAGCGAAGCGGTTAAGGAACGTCTGGGCGAACGCAAGCGCATGAAGCAGCTCATCGTCCACGGCGACGCGGGGGTCCGACGCGACGACGTTATCGAGGTCGACGGGGAGGAGCTGATCTGTTTCGCCGTGAACAAACAGGGCGACTGGCACGGCCCCGAGGAACCCCAGCTGTGGTGTACGGTCGGGACCGAGGAGGAGCGCGAGACCTACGACAAACGGGAGTACGTCCCCCACTGGCTCGACACCGAGAGCGTCGACGCCGCGGACGTCGAGGTCGTGAGCGAGAAGAACCCGCTGAACGTCTGAGAACCGATCGCGGCTCGCGACCGGTCGGGTGCCCCGACGACGGAGCGTGACGCCGCGATCGTGTCGCCGATTACGGTGTGCGACCGGTCGAGGCCTCCGTGCCTCGACGGCAGAGCGTACCGCCGCAATCGTGTCGCCGATCACGGCGCGCGCAACCTGCCGCGGCCGACGTTTTCGGCCCGCTCACTCCGGGAGCTCCGACGCCGTCACCTCGTACACGACCACGTCACCCTCGACGAACACGGGCTCGTAGCCCGCTCGGTCGCTGAAGTTCACCAGCCCGTCCCCGTAGCGCCCGCGCTCGGCGGCGCCGACCCAGACGTACTGCACGTCGTGCTCCCGGATCAGTGACGCCGCCTCGGCGGGTGATCCGGTGTAGAGCGCGTCGACGGCCTCGGCCCGGGCGTAGTAGGCGTCCGGCCCGCGGTAGCCGACCTCGTGGGCCCAGCCGGCGACCGTGGGAACGCCGGTGAGGCTGGCGGCGATGGAGGCCTCCCAGCTGTACATCCCGGGCTCACCCCCGGTCCCGGGCGCGGAGACGATCACCGTCTCGCCGTCGGCGTTCCGGTCGAGCCAGTCGACCGCTGCGAGTTCGCTCTCGTCGTACCAACCGGGCATCGAGGTGGCGTCGAGCGTCGGCTCCTCGCTGCCCGCGAAGTGACCCGAGAGCGCGAACCCGCCGTAGAGCGAGGTGGACACGACGAGCGCCGCGACGAGCACCGGCACGGCGACGCCACGGCCGAGCGCGGGGGGGTCCGCCGCCCGGACAGCCCGCGTCGCGCGGCCAAGCAGCCCCGCGACGGCGGCGCCGGCGGCGACGCCCCAGAACACCCAGATCTGCATGTACGTCTTGAACACCGTGTTCATCCGGAGCGGGCCGGCCTGCTCGTTGACGAAGACGAACTCGACGATGGTCACCAGCCCCGCGCCGGCGACGATCAACACCGTCTCGTAGCTCGCGTCGCGGAACCGCAGGACGACCCAGCCGACGACCAGCAGCGGGAGCGTAAAGGCCAGCACGTCCATCGGGAGCGTGATCGCGAGGGCGCCGACGGCGACGATCGCCAGCGCCAGCGACCAGCGCCGGTCACGCTCGACCCGTCCGAGCAGGTGGAGGCCGAACACGACGAGGAACGCGCCGTGGACCGCGAACAGTTCGAGAACCCCGCTCCGGGCCGCGGCCGGGAGGAACTCGATCGTCCGGCTGCTGCCGCCCGTCATCGTCCCGGCGAGGAACGGTGCGGCGAGTACGGCCGCGACGGCGCCGAGCGCGCCGACGATTCCCAGCGGGACGAGCAGGCGTTCGAGCTCCGCGAGCGCGCGGGCTGCTGCGTCGCCGCCGTCAGCCGTGCCGAGCGAGTCAGCCGCCCGCCGTCGGCCCGCCCGGACGCGCTCGGCGACGCCGTGCGGGAGGAGCGCCGTCGGTTCGGCGGGCGCGAGCGCCAGCGCGAGGTAGGTGACGCCGAAGACCGAGGGGAAGCTCCACGTGCTGGTGACGATCTGGAACAGCCCCAGCAGCGGGACGACGGCGAGCAGGGCCAGCCGTCGTCGGCGCTCGTCGGCGGGGGTCAGGTAGAGGGCGAAACCCAGCGCCGCCGCGAGCAGCAGGAACGGCGTCCCCATCATGTGGGCGTGCATGTCGCCGTTGAGCCACGCGAACAGCGGGAACTCGTTGATGGTGGGGAACGTGGAACCGCCGACGGCGTCGGTGATCACGCGGCTGGCGTTCCAGTAACTGAACCCCTCGCCCGAGAGCGGCAGCACCTTGACCCCGGGCGCGAGCGACTCTCGGAGTCCTGGGGGGAGGAGGCCGAGCAGGAGTCGACCGATCGTTGCGAGGTTGCTCGCGAAGCCGACGAAGAAGGCGGCGAACGCGCCGCCGAGCCGGGCGTCGACGCCGCGCTCGGCCGCGACGTTCGACGCGAGGTCGTACGCGGCAGTCACGAGCATCGCGTAGAAACCCGCGAGCGCGAGGTTGTACGCGAGTTCCGGCGCCGTGCCGGTCAGGTAGGTCAGGATCGCCGCCACCAGGTGGCCGCCGTAGTAGTACTGCACCGGTTCGCCCGCGAACCAGAAGTCCTCGGGGGGGAGCGTCCCCGAACGCAGCAGCGACCGGAGCATCCCGAAGTCGAGGTACTTCTCGCCGCCGGCGGCGTGGACCGCCGGGTCGACGCTCCGGATCGCGATCAGGAAGAGGAACGCGGCGACGAACACGACCGCGGTCTCGGCGACGACACGGCGGTCGGCCACGAGATCGTCGGCGAGTCGAGGATCGCCCTCGCGGAGCGCGTCGCGGTCGAGCCCCAGCGCGGCGGCGATCGCGACGAGGACGGCGACGCCGGCAGCGACCGTGAGCGGGCCGAAGGAGAGCTTCCCCAGCCAGTACACCGGGAGCCAGATCGTGACCAGCGCCACCGGGAGCGCGAACCCGACGCCCCGACTCCGAAACCGGGCGAACAGCCGGGCAGCCAGTGGGTATCCGAGCACCGCCAACCCGGCGAAAACCGCCAGCCAGACGAGCACGGCGAGATACTGCATTGCCGGGATCCGCGGTCCGAACCGGGAAACCCCTTTCGGGTATCCCCGGAACGGATTCGACCTCTACTCCGCTCCGATCCGGGAAAAGTTGACGTTCGAACTACGAGCCCCGGGAAACGGGGCGACCCGGACACCTCCCCCGGTTTCACGATTCAGAAAAGAATCTTTCTAAGTTCGAAATCTATCGGGGGGTGATGCGTAACGTTCATGGGTGTGACAACCCCATGTGCTCCCACGAGGCTACGAATGGCTACACTCGAAATCAATAACCTACACGCGGAAGTCGCCGAGAACGGAGAGCGAATCCTGCGCGGGGTCGACCTGGAGGTCAACTCCGGGGAGATCCACGCCCTGATGGGCCCGAACGGCTCGGGCAAGTCCACGACCGCCAAGGTCATCGCGGGCCACCCGGCCTACGAGGTGACCGAGGGCGAGATCACGCTCCACCTCGACGACGAGGACCTCGCGGACGTCGACGAGGACCTCGACGAGGAACACTACCACTGGGACCTGCTCGGACTCGAACCCAACGAGCGGGCCGCCCTGGGCATCTTCCTCGCCTTCCAGTACCCGGCCGAGATCGAGGGGGTCACCATGACCAACTTCCTCCGGCAGGCGCTCAACGCCAAACTCGAGGAGCGCGAGGAGCTCTTCGAGGACGAGGACGAAGCGGACGCCGAGGAGGAGGAGGACGACGACGAGGGCTACGAGACCTCCCCGATGGAGGGGCCCGCGGACGACGGCGACATCGGCGTCGCCGAGTTCCAGCAGATCCTGAGCGAGAAGATGGAGCTGCTGGACATGGACGAGTCCTTCGCCCAGCGGTACCTCAACGCCGGCTTCTCCGGCGGCGAGAAGAAGCAGAACGAGGTGCTGCAGGCCGCGATCCTCGAGCCCAGCATTGCCGTGCTCGACGAGATCGACTCCGGGCTCGACATCGACCGCCTCAGCGACGTTGCACAGGGCATCGAACGACTGCGCGACGAGCAGGGCACCGGCGTCCTGCAGATCACCCACTACCAGCGGATCCTCGACTACGTGGAGCCCGACCGGGTCCACGTGATGCTCGACGGCGAGGTCGTCATGGACGGCGACGCCGAACTCGCGAAGAAGCTCGAGGAGAAGGGGTACGACTGGGTGCGCGAGCAGGTTTACGAGACGGCTTAAACCCATGAGTTCAGACCAGGACCACCTACAACAGACCGACACCGAGGAGCGCTTCGACTTCAAGAAGGACTCCGAGGCCGCCTACGCGGCGGAGAAAGGGCTGACCGAGGACACGATCCACGCGATCTCCGACGACAAGGACGAGCCCGACTGGATGCGCGAGCGCCGCCTGCGCGCGCTCAAGCAGTTCCAGGCGATGCCGATGCCGACCGACTGGCCGGGCCAGCCCGACCTCTCCGAGGTCGAGATCGACGAGATCGTCCCGTACATCCGACCGGACATCGACACCCGTGGCGGCGTCGAAGACTGGACGGATCTCCCGGACGACATCAAGGACACGTTCGACAAGCTGGGCATCCCCGAGGCGGAGAAGAACGCGCTCTCGGGCGTCGGCGCCCAGTACGAGTCCGAGGTCGTCTACCAGAACATGCGCGAGCGCTGGGAGGACAAGGGCGTCGTGTTCATGAACATGGACCAGGCGGTCCAGGAGCATCCGGAGCTCGTCAAGGAGCACTTCATGACCGACTGTGTCCCCCCGAGCGACAACAAGTTCGCGGCGCTGCACGGCGCCATCTGGTCGGGCGGCTCGTTCGTCTACGTCCCCGAGGACGTGACGGTCGACATGCCCGTCCAGGCGTACTTCCGGATGAACTCCGAGGGGATGGGCCAGTTCGAGCACACGCTCATCATCGCCGAGGAGGGCTCGGAGGTCCACTACATCGAGGGCTGTTCCGCCCCGAAGTACTCCGCGTTCAACCTCCACTCCGGCGGCGTCGAGGTGTACGTCGGCGAGAACGCTCACGTGCAGTACTCGACCGTGCAGAACTGGTCGAAGAACACGTACAACCTCAACACCAAGCGCGCCCTCGTCGAGCAGGAGGGTCGCATGGAGTGGATCTCGGGCTCGATGGGCTCGAAGGCGACGATGCTCTACCCCTCGACGGTGCTGAAGGGGCGTGGGGCGTCGGACAACCACATCACCATCGCCTTCGCGGGCGAGGGACAGGACATCGACACCGGCGCGAAGGTGTACCACAACGCGCCGGACACGAAGTCCACCATCGAGTCGAAGTCCATCAGCAAGGACGGCGGCCGCACCAACTACCGCGGCCTCGTCCACATCGCCGACGGCGCCGAGAACTCCTCGACGGCCGTCGAGTGTGACGCGCTGATGTTCGACAACGAGTCGACCTCCGACACGATGCCGTACATGGAGATCAACGAGTCGAAGGTCGACGTGGCCCACGAGGCGACGGTGGGGAAGATCGGCGACGAGGACATCTTCTACCTCCAGACCCGTGGCCTCGACGACGACGACGCCAAGCAGATGATCGTCTCGGGCTTCATCGAGCCGATCACGGAGGAGCTCCCCATCGAGTACGCCGTGGAGCTGAACCGACTGGTGGAGCTGGAGATGGAGGGAAGCCTCGGATAATGAGCGCGACACTCAAACAGGGCCTCTCCGAGGAGGTCGTCCGCGACCTCTCGGCGACCCGGGACGAGCCCGAATGGCTGCTGGAGCGGCGCCTCGACGCGCTCTCCGCGCTCGACGACCTCGACCTGCCGGACGTCATCCAGACGCCCGGCCGTCGGTGGACGAACCTCACCGACCTCTCCTTCGAGCAGCTGGTCGACCCGCTGAACCAGTCCGACGAGACCGAGCGGGTCACCGCCGAGGGCGTCGAAGTCCTCGACTTCGAGACCGCGCTCGACGAGCACGAGGACCTGCTCCGCGAGGAGTTCGGTGCCACGCTCGACCCGCAGAGCAACTACCTCACCGCGCTGTCGGCGGCGCTGTTCACGACGGGCACGCTGATCTACGTCCCCGAGGGCGTCGACGCCGAGGACGTGAAGATCCGGACCGAGATGCGCTCGGACTCCCTGTTCAGCCATACGCTCGTGGTGACCGAGGAGAGCGCGTCCGTCACGATCCTCGAAGCGATCGGCGACGAGGGGCCGACCGCGGACGACGAGGGGCGCTACTTCAGCAACCTCGTCGAGGTCGCCGCGGGCAAGAACTCGAACGTCCAGTTCGGGTCGCTGCAGAACCTCTCCGAGGACGCCTACTGCTACACGCTCAAACACGGCGTGGCCGCGGATGACGCCACGGTCGACTGGATCGAGGGCAACTTCGGCACCCAGATCACGCGATCCGACGTCGAGACGGAACTCGACGGCGAGGGCAGCGAATCCCAGATCGTCGGCGCGTTCTTCGGGCACGAGGACCAGCACTTCGACGTGAACGCCCGCGTCTGGCACAACGCCGAGCACACGACCGCGGACCTCGTGACCCGCGGCGTGCTCGACGACACCGCGCGCTCGGTGTACGAGGGCGTCCAGGACGTCGGCCGCGACGCCTGGGACACCTCCTCCTACCAGCGCGAGAACACCCTGATGCTGAGCGACGACAGCGAGGCCGACGCCTCGCCGAAGCTGATCATCAAGAACCACGACACCGAGGCCAGCCACTCCGCGACGGTCGGACAGGTCGACCAGCAGGACCTGTTCTACATGAACTCCCGCGGGATCAGCCCGCGGCAGGCCCGGAACATGCTCGTCGAGGGCTTCTTCGTACCGGTGCTCGAGGAGATCGCCGTCGAGGAGTTCCGCGACGACGTGCAGGACCTCGTCCACGAACGCCTCGACTGAGGCGGCTCCCGCCGTCCGTTTTCGCGCCGACTAACTGAACATCTTTTCGCGGCTGATCTGGAGCCTGAGAAACGCCGGGATCGCCACCAGCGCCAGCAGTATCTCCGCGCCGCCGGCGAAGCCGAACGCGGCGGGGTAGCCGAAGTCGTCGGCGATCAGGCCCCCGCCGACGACGCCCGTGAGAAAGCCCAGACTCCCGGCGATGTTGAACCCGCCGAGGGCGACGCCCCGCTCGTCGCCGGGCGCGAGGTCGACGACCAGCGCCATCGTCGCCGGCGCCATCAGCGCGCCGAGGACGCCGACGGCGACCATCCCGAACTGGACCGCCAGCAGCGCGTCGCTCCGGACCGGGAACGTCGACTCCGCGGTGCCGATCCCGAGCACGACCACCCCGTAGAACGCCGACCCGGCGACGATGGGGGCCGTGCGGCCGAACCGGTCCGAGAGTCGGCCGAAGGGGTACTGGAGCAGGCCGAAGGGGGCGAAAAACAGCGCGAGCGTGATCCCCGTCTCCGCGGGCGAGAGGTCGAACGCCGTCCGGAAGTAGACGGTCCCGACCAGCGCGAAGAAGCCGGCGGTCATGCGGTCGGCGAAGCCGAAGGCGAACGGCACCGCGAGCGATGGCGTCCGACGGAGCGCGCCGAGCGCCTCGCGCACGCCCTCGTGGTCGCCCTCCGGAGCGCGGTCGGCGACGAGCAGCGTCGCGGCGCCGACGAGCGTCAGCAGCACTGCCCCGGTCCACAGGGGCACGAACGGGCCGATCGCGTAGAGCTGGCCGCCGATCGGCGCACCGAGCGCCGTGCCGATCCCGATCGCGATGCCGGCGGCGCCCATGTTCCGGCCGTTCCCCTCGCCGAGGTCGGCGAGCATCGACATCGCCAGCGAGAACGCGCCGACGGTGGCGGCGCCCTGCAGGAAGCGGACGACGAGCACGAGCCAGAACGCCGGCTCGGTCGGTCCGAGCAGCGCGAGGACGCCGTAGCCGAGTGCGCCCAGCACCGCCCCGGCGGCGACGAACGGGATGCGACGCTCCGCGGTGTCGCTCGCGGCGCCCCACACCCCCGCGGCCAGTGCGAACGCGGCGAACTCGGCGGCGAGGAACCACGTACTGGCGTCGAGGTAGTTGCCGCTGCCGAAGCCCATCGCGGCCACGAGCCGATCCACGCCCGGGTACAGCAGCGTCTGGGAGAGCATCACCGCCCAGACGACGAGTGCGAGTGCGGTCCGGTCGCGGGAAGACACACGGGGGGGTTCGGGTTGCGGGGGCTTCCGACTTCCGGGTTCGGTCGAGGCCGAACCACCCGCTGAAGGGCCGGGCTTAAGTCCCTCCCTCTCGGAGTCGGCACTGATGAGCACGGTACCGGTCGCCGACTGGCGGTGGTCGCGGTGAGCGTCGACCAGCGGGTCGACTCCGACCACCAGCTCGCCCGCCTGCTCCAGATCGGGGTCGTACTCGAGGAGGTCGTCGAGGCACGCGCGTACCGACACTACCAGAGCCTCGCCGAGGAGGATCGCGACCTCGAGGCCGACGTGGAGGCGCTGCTGGAGGAAGCCGCGACGGAGTCGGCCCGCCACCGCGAACGGCTGGAGGAGTTGGTCGACGAACTCGACGCCGAGTCGATCCCCTTCGAGAGCGTCGAGACGCTCGTCGAGGCCCGCTACGGGCGCACCAAGCCCGAGGACTTCGACGGCGTGCTCTACGACCAGCTCTGCAACGAGGAGACGGCCTACAAGTTCTACGACGACCTCATCGACGCCATCGAGGCGAGCGACGCGGCGTTCTCGCTCGAACGCGATCGCGTGCTCGAGGTGCTGACGGAGATCCGCGACGAGGAGGCGGAGGGGGTCGAGGAAGTCACCCGGATCATGGAGGCTCGCGAATGAACACGGCCAACCAGTACCTGAAAGCGATCTATCTGGTCCAACGGATGGACGACGGCCCGGCGGCGACGGGGCGTGTCGCCGACTCGCTCGACGTGAGTCCCGCCAGCGCCAACGAGATGATCGGGAAGCTGGAGGAGCGCGGGCTCGCCGAACACGAGAAGTACAAGGGGGTCTCGCTCACCGAGGAGGGGATCACCCGTGCGGAGAACGCGCTCCAGACGTACTGCATCCTCGAGCGCTTCCTCGCGAACGTCCTCGGCGTCGAGGAGTTCCGCGACGAGGCCCAGCAGCTCGAGCCGGTGATCGACGAGACCGTCGCGGAGCGGCTCGACACCATCATCGACCGGGCCGACGAGTGTCCCGACTGCTTCGACGCCGAGGCCGACGCGTGTTGCTACCTCGCGGGGACGTGTGAGTCCGGGGCAGACTGAGACGAGGAGAGGACGCGACCGACCTGAATTTCCTCTAACTGGCTACAGATATTTATCACGTAAGAGATCAATATACCCTCCCGGATGGAGTGTCCGACGTGTGGACAAGAACTCGATACGGAGCAGGGAATCCGAATGCATCACACGCGGGTTCACGGTGTTACCCTACCGAACAGGCAGTGCAAGGGGTGTGGAACGTGGTTCTACGATCCGAAGTCACGGCGGAAGTTCTGTGACGGGTGTAGCCCAAATGCTGGCGAACATAACGGGAACTGGAAGGGTGCGGAGGAGACTACCGACTGCGAGCGGTGTGGCTCCTCGTTCAAGTACTATCCATCCGATAAGAAGGGCGTCTACTGTCCGGAGTGTGTCGCCGATAGTGACGAATTCCTTGGAGATTCGTACACAAAGAATGCAGAACGAGTGGAAAAGGTGTGCGACCAGTGTAGTGAGACCATGAACGTGTTGCAATCGAAATTGGAAAGAGGTCACGGTCGGTTCTGTTCCCGTGAGTGTCTCGGTGACTGGCTATCGGAGAACGTCGTCGGAGAGCAACACCACCAGTGGAAGGAGGGTGAATCCTCGTACACAGGTGATTGGTGGGACGTGAGAAGCAATGCCCGGGAACGGGACAATCACGAATGCCAAGTGTGCAGTACAACCCGCGAATAGAACGGACAGAAGTTGGATGTTCACCATATCTGTCCCGTCCGCGAGTTCGATAACCCACAAGACGCACATCGGCTGGAAAACGTCGTGACACTCTGCCGTAGCTGTCACCGAAAAGTCGAAAGCGGTTCCATCCCGACACCAAATGTGTCCGGCGAACGATAATGCTCTTGTATTCGCCGACTCAAATCACAAGTACAGTTCCGTGGTGTAGTGGCCAATCATATGGGCCTTTGGACGTGTTCAGTTCAATCTGACACGAGAGAAAGCCCATGACGGCGGTTCGAATCCGCCCGGAACTATAACTTCTCCGCCACTGTTAGCGATTCCCAGTAACACTCGCGTCAGCGCGCACTCAAGTTTCTCCAGCGCCTACTGCATGTATGGCTGACTCAACGCCCACACCGGGCATCCACCACGTCACCTGCGTCGCCGGCGACCCGCAGCGGAACCTCGAGTTCTGGGTCGAGACGCTCGGGCTCCGGCTCGTCAAGCGCTCCATCAATCAGGACGACCCGAGCACGTACCACTTCTTCTTCGCCGACGCCGAAGGGACCCCCGGAACGAGCATGACGTTCTTCCCGTGGGAGGATCTGCCCCAGGGGAAGGTCGGCTCCGGACAGGTCGCCCGCACCGCGTTCCGCGTCCCGGAAGGGAGCCTCGACTACTGGGAGGAGCGCTTCGAGGAGTACGGCGTCGACTACGACGAGCGCGTCGACCGCTTCGGCGAGCAGGTCCTGCCGTTCCGCGACCCCGACGGGCTCCCCGTCGAACTGGTCGCCACCGAGATCGGCGATGACGACCCCACGGTGCCGTGGACGGAGTTCGTCCCGGAGTCGGCGGCGATTCGCGGGTTCCACTCGATAACGCTCTGGCTCGAGGACCCCGAACCGACCCAGGAACTGCTGGAGACGATGGGGCTCGAACGCGTCGGCACCGAGCAGGCAGAGGGCGACACGCCGGGCGACGAGCGGACGCGCTTCGCCGCGGCCGGCCCGGTCGGGACGTACGTCGACGTGCTGCCGACGGTGCAGGGCGGGCGCAACGGCCACGGGACCGTCCACCACGTCGCGTTCCAGACGCCGACCGACGCGGACCAGGACGCCATGCGCAAGGCCGTCCGCTCGCGCGGGCTCAACCCCACCCAGCAGATCGACCGCCACTGGTTCCGGTCGGTCTACTTCCGCGAGCACGCCGGCGTCCTGTTCGAACTCGCCACCAACGGCCCCGGCTACGACAGCGACGAACCGCTCGACGACCTCGGCGGCCGACTGGTGCTCCCCGGCCAGTTCGGGGACCACCGCGAGGAGATCGAGGCGAACCTCCCGGACGTGACGATCCCCCGTAGCGAGCGCGCCGAAGCGGACGACTGAGCTGCTGCCCCCGTTCTCCCCCGCTAGCTGTCTTCCGCCAGCGGCGGCGACGCCAACCGACGGCCGTGGGGTTTCTGGTGGCAGCTACTCACCGATGGCTGGAGTTGAAGCAAATTTTTCTTCAAGATACTCCGATGTTCGCCGTTCCGGTACTATTATCACGAACAGATGAGAATTCGCCTCCACAATGCCGACCCGTACTGCATCGGTGGCGTGGGGCGCCGCGTTCCTCCTGCTGGCGGCGCTCTCGATCCCGTGGTTCCTCTGGAACGATTCGACCGTCGTCGCCGGCTTCCCGGTGTGGCTCTGGTGGCACATCGGCTGGATGGTGCTGGCGTCGATCGTCTTCGCCGTGTTCACCCAGCGTGGCTGGGGCGTCTGGATGGGGGGGTGGTCGGCGTGATCCCCTCGCCCGCGGCGACTGGCGCGCTCCAGTCGGCGGTGACGATCCAGATCGGCATCGTCGTCGCCTACCTCCTGCTCGCGCTGGGGGTCGGGCTGGTCGCCTACCGACTGACCGACCGCACCGCGGAGGACTACTACCTCGCCTCGCGGACGCTGGGGACGGTCGTCCTGCTCTTCACGACGTTCGCCACGCTCCTGTCGGCGTTCACGTTCTTCGCCGGGCCGAACATCGCCTACGGTCTCGGCCCGGAGTGGATCCTCGTCATGGGGCTGATGGACGGGATCATCTTCGGCGTGCTCTGGTACGTCGTCGGCTACAAGCAGTGGCTCGTCGGCCGCGAGCACGGCTACGTGACGCTGGGCGAGATGCTGGGCGACCGGTTCGGCTCGCCGGTACTCCGAGCCACGGTCGCGCTCGTCTCGCTGTTCTGGCTGTTCCCGTACGTGATGCTCCAGCAGGTCGGCGCCGGCGGCGCGCTCTCGGCGCTGACCAACGGCGCCGTCCCCTACTGGGCCGGCGCGGGCCTGATCACCGTGTTCATGATCGTCTACGTCGTGCTCTCGGGGATGCGTGGGGTGGCCTGGACCGACACCCTCCAGGGCCTGTTCATGCTCACGATGGTCTGGGCGGCGTTCGTCTGGGTGCTCTCCGCCGTGGGCGGCATCGGCGCCGCGACCGACGCGGTGGCGTCGACGAACCCCGGGTTCCTCTCGCTCGGTGACGGGTCGGCGTCGCCGTCGCTGTTCGGCGGCGGCGCCTACTCGCTGCCGTGGATGCTCTCACAGGCCATCGGCATCGCCTTCGGCGTCGCGATGTTCCCGCAGGTCAATCAGCGCTTCTTCGTCGCCGACTCCGAGACGGTCCTGAAGCGCACGATGGCGCTGTGGCCAGTCGTCGTGCTCCTGCTGTTCGTCCCGGCGTTCATGCTCGGCGCGTGGGCGGCCGGCCTCGGCGTCCCGATGCCCGAGAGCGGCAACATCCTCCCCGGCCTGCTCGCGGAGTACACGCCGACGTGGTTCGCGGCGCTGGTCGTCGCCGGCGCGATGGCGGCGATGATGTCCTCCTCGGACTCGATGCTGCTCTCGGGGTCGTCGTACTTCACCCGGGACCTCTACCGCCCGTTCGTCAACGCCGACGCCAGCGAGCGCCGCGAGGACCTGATCGCCCGCGTCGGCGTCGCCGTCTTCGCGACGCTGGCGTTCGTCGCCAGCCTGTTCAACCCGCCGTCGCTGTTCGTGATCGGCGACACCGCCTTCGGCGGGTTCGCACAGCTGGCACCCCCCGTGATCGTCGCGCTCTACTGGTCGCGGACCACGCTGTCGGGGATGCTCGCGGCGATCCTCGGCAGCCAACTGTTCTACATGGTCACGACGTTCACGCCGGCGGCGGGCGAGACGATGACCGTCTGGGGGATCGTCGTCCCCGGCGTGATGGAGAGCTTCGCGGGCTGGTCGTCGTCGGTGGTCGGGATGGTCGTCGGGCTCGTGCTGGTCGTGGGCGTCTCGGTGATCACCGATCCCTCGGTCGCCGAGCAGCCGTCGGTGCTGCAGGGCCCGACCGACGACTGACGCCGCCGACCGGTCCTCGTTTCACTCTCGCTGCCACGCTTCCCGCAGGAACACCAGCACGCCGCCGAACATCGCGAGGTTCCCGAAGAAGGCGAGTCGGTCGCCGCTCCCGTCCCCCTCCTCCGCGTTCCAGAAGTCGTGCATCGTCGTCGTCACCACCGCGAGGAACGTCGCCGCCGCGGCGGTCGCGAGCCGCGGGAGCCGCCAGAGCGCGATCCCCAGCCCCGCGGCGACCATCGACCCCGACGCGAGTGGGGCGAGCGTCTCGGGCATCGGCACGCCGGCGGACTCGGCGTACTCGACGGTGTCCTCCATGTCCCGGAAGTCCTCGGTGGCTTGCAGCGCGAGTCCGAGGCCGAGCGCGACGCGGCCGAGTCGCGAGAGTGAACGGTCGTCGTCCGTCATGCGTGACAGTTTCCGGGCGACGACCAAAAGCGTGACTGCGGCGTCGGCGACGCCGCGCACGTGCGCTGATCGGCCGAATTCGCAGGGATCAGTCGAGCTCGAACGTGATCCGCTCCTCCTTGCTGCCCTTCGTCTCCCGACCGGTGACCGTCACCGCGCCGATCTCCTCGGTGTTCGAGACGTGCGTACCCGCGCAGGCGGTGCGGTCGAACGGCTCCGAACTGTCCGGCGCGCCGCCGATCTCGACGATCCGGATCTCCGTGATCGAGTCCGGCAGCAGCGAGAGGCGCGTTCGCTCGGGGTCGAGTTCGTCCTCCGCGGTCTCGCGATCCAGCACGTACCACTCCACGGACCGGCCCTGCTCGACCAGTTCGTTCATCCGGTCCTCGACGTGCTGGAGTTCGTCGTCGTGGAAGCGCTCGTAGGCGCAGTCGAGCGTCGCCTTGTGTGCGCGGACCTGGTTGCCGGTCGTCTCCGCGTCGTACTCCTCGAGCAGCAGCGCCGACAGCAGGTGCTGGGCCGTGTGGTAGCGCATGTGGCTGGACCGTCGCTCCCAGTCGAGTTCGCCGGTGACCGTCGACCCGGCCTCGGGGAGTTCGTCCTCGTCGACGCCCGCCCCGGGTTCGAGGTAGTGGTGGATCCCGTCGTGTTTCTGTACGTCGACGACGTTCCAGGCGCGGCCGTCGGGGTCGGTGATGGTGCCGTGATCGGCGGGCTGGCCGCCGCCCTCGGGGTAGAAGTGGGTGCGGTCCAGTACGACGCGGTCGTCGCCGACGGTCCGCTCGACGGTCGCCTCGAACTCCCGGACGGTAGAGTCCTCGAGATAGCGCTGCTCGGTCATACGGCTGGGGTGCGCCCCGACGCACCTAACGGTTCGGTCCGCAGCAAGGTTGCGGGGCGACCGATCCGGTCGATCGGCCGACGACGAGCCGAGACCGCCAGTTTCCCGGTCCCGCAACGACTAAGAGCGGAACGGTCCTCCCTTCCGATAATGAACTACGCACGCTGTACAACCGGACCTGGAGGGGGACCATGGGCGTCGAGATAAGGGACGCGCCGGTCTCCGCCGAGGAGTTCGCCGCGATGGAGGAGTTCGTCCACGACTACCTCGCCGCGAGCGTCGAGAGCGAGGACGACGGCGGCCGGATGCGCTGGTACCCGTGGCACTCCGCGGACTACCGGTTCAACCACATCCGGAACGTCGTCGAGATCGCGACCCGCATCGCGGAGGCGGAGGGCGCGAACGTCCACGTCGTCCGCGTGGCCGCCGTGTTCCACGACGTGTCCAAACTCGAGGCCGAACAGGACCGCCACGCCGACGCCGGGGCCCGCGTCGCCCGCGAGTACCTCCAGAGCCGGGGGGACTTCCCGGACTCGTTCGTCGACGAGGTCTGTGGCGTCGTCGCCGACCACTCCTACCAGGGGCCGCTCTCGGACGTGTCCCTCGAGACGCAGTGCCTGATCGAGGGCGACGTGCTGGACAAGGTCGGCGCCAACGGGACGGTCCTCATGCTGCTCCGGATGGGGTACGAGGCCCGCACCCACATGGACGCCGCGGAGATGGTCGACCGCGTGCTCGAACGCGGGAAGGAACACTGCGAGCGCGTCCAGAGCGACACCGCCGAGTCGATCGGCCACCAGCGGCTCAAGCGCGTGAAGTGGTTCCGGGAGTGGCTGGAGGAGGAGGTCGCCGGTATCAGCGAGGAGAGCCGGTCGACGGAGTTCTGAGCCGTCGAGACGCCGGCGGTTTCAGAGCGTATCGAGCACCGAGAGCACCGCCTCCTCGTTCTCGCGGCCGGGGTCGTACTCCGCGCCGTCGCGGTCGGATTCGCGGTGCTCCGCGACGGTCCGGGCCATCGCCTCGTCGAGCGGCGTCGACGCCCAGCCGAGGTCGGCCAGTTTGTTCGTGTCCAGCAGGTGCGGGTAGTCCCGGTAGAGGACGAAGTCCTCGGGCGAGAGGCCGGCCGCGCCGAGTTCGCGCTCGCCCGCGTGGACAGCCTCGACCTCGGTGTCCATCGCGTCGGCCATCAGGTCCAGCATCTCGTCGATGGTGACCGCGCGCCGGTCGCCGACGTTGTAGAACTCGCCCGGCTCACCCTCCTCGGCGACGATGCGGAGCGCGCTGGCGACGTCCTCGACGTACGCGCGGTGCCAGAGGTTCTGTCCGTCGCCCGGGACGACCACGCGGTCGTAGTTGTCCACGCGATCGAGCCAGTAGTCCATCCGCTCTGTGTAGTCGTGGGGGCCGTAGATGATGCAGGGCCGGACGGACATCGCGTTGACGCCGTCCTCGGCGGCCTCGACGACCTTCCGGTCGCCCTCGGCCTTGCGGTTGCCGTAGGTCTCGCCGGAGTCGTCGACGGCCTGCTCCTCGGTGCAGGGCCGCATCGGCGTCTCCTCCTCACGTTTGGGGATCTCCTCCTCGCCGTAGGCGTCGCCGGAGGAGATGTAGACGTAGCCGTCCACGTCCGCGAACACGTCGGTCGCGATCGCCACGTCCGCGGGGTAGTAGGCCACGCAGTCGATGACGATGTCGGGTTCGACCGACAGTTTGGCGGCCTTCAGGTCGGTCTCGTCCCGGCGGTCGCCCTCGACGTGGTCGACGCCCTCGCGGTCCGCGAAGGGGTTGTCGTGGTTGCCGCGGTTGAAGATGGTGACGTGGTAGTCGTGATCGAGCAGTTCCTCGACGGTGTGGCGGCCGACGAACCGGGTGCCGCCGACGACGAGCGCGCTGTCGGACATGGCCGGGCGTTCGTGGGCGAAGGGGAAAGCGTCCCGGAAGCCGGGCATCCGTTCGTTCGACCGGTTCGACACGCACGCCGTCCCCGTTCGCTTTCGGACGACGACAACCGCCGCTATTTTCATGGCACGTGCCATCAAACAACAGAGCGATGACCACCTACACGCTCGTCGTCCGCGAGACGAGCAGCCACGACGGCGTCGACGCCGACGTCCTCGACGAGGACGGGTTCATCGAGACGACCACGCAGTTCAGCTACGGCGATTACGGCGTCCACTCCGAGCGCGAGGACGACCGACCGGACCGAATCGAGGAGGAGTTCACGGTCGAGGCGGGCAGCATCGACGTCCAACTCGAACGGAACGGCCACACGTTCGCCTTCCGCGCGCTCGCCGACGGCGAGGAGGCCGCCCGCGTCGAGATATCGGACGCCGACTGGGACCTCCAGGCCTGACGCCGGCCAACTGTTCAGACGCCCTGGCCCATCAGGTGGCTCCGGAGCACGTCCGGCGCCTTCGTCGCCGCCTCGGTGTTCAGGACCACCGCCTCGTCCTCACTTCCCAGTGTGCCATCCTCGGCGAGCGCCCACAGGCCCGCCGCGGCGACGCCGCCGGCCAGTCCCACCTCGACCGTCTCGGTCGAGGCCACCGCGACCGCACTCTCCAGCGCGTCGGGGTCCTCGACGGTCAGCGCCTCGCCGCCGGTCTCTCGGATCGCGGCCAGCGCCAGCGGGCCGCCCGGCGGGTCCGCGACTTCGAGTTCGCCGACGATCGTGTCCGGCGTCTCCCACGGCTCGGTGTCGTCCCGGCCGGCCTGCCACGCAGCCGCGATGGGCGCACAGCCGTCGGCCTGGACGGCGTACACCGGCGGCAGGTCGTCGATCAGCCCCAGTTCCACGCACTCCCGGAGGCCGTCGACGACGCCGACGACGAGTTCGCCCGTGCCCGCGGGGAGGACGACGGCGTCCGGCGCGTCCCAGTCCCGATCCGCGAGGAGTTCGTAGGCGACCGTCTTCAGCCCGTCGTGGCGGAACGGCGAGGCGAACGCGCCCAGGTCGACGTAGTCGGACTGGAGCTCCTCGGTGAGCGCGTTGACGGCGTCGCCGAGCCGGCCGGGGACGACCTTCATCTCGCCGCCGTGGACGTTCACCATCGCCTTGTTCGAGAACGGCGAGCGCGTCGGGACGAACGCGTAGGAGCGCAGGTCAACCTGGCCGGCGTAGGCCGCCATCGACTGGCCGGCGTTGCCCGGCGAGGCGCAGGCGACGAGCTCCGCGCCGGACGCGTCGGCCGCGGTCACCGCGACGGCGAGCCCGCGGTCGAGCACGGAACCGGTCGGGTTGCGCGCCTCGTCTTTGATCGCGACCCCACCGAGGCCGAGTTCGTCGGCGAGGCGGGGGGCGTCGACGCTCGGGGTCCCGCCCTCGGCGGCCGAGAGCGCCGAGTCGGCCTCGAAGGGGAGTACCGTGTCGCGATCCCAGGCTCGCGGGCCCGCGCGCACCGCGTCGGGGTCGACGCCGTCGAGGTCGTACTCCGGCCGGCGTGGCGCGCCGCAGTCCGGGCACGGGCCGGCGCCGGCGATGGCCGCCGGCTCGGCGTCATCGGCGGCGAGGCTGGCGCCGCAGTCGGTGCAGACGAGTCCGACGAACGCGTCGCTGAACATGCGTCGACCCTGGAACCGGTCCGGGAAGGGCCTGCCGGAATGCCGACGACTCCGCGCTCGTCGACTCCGGCAGGCCTTTAGCCGAACACCGTTAATTCACACACATGAATGGCGTGCGCGTGGCCGGCGTGGGGCTCACCCACTTCGGCTCGCACCCCGAACGGACCGGCCGCGACCTGTTCGCCGAGGCGGCGCTGAACGCGCGGGACGACGCCGGCGTCCCGCTCGACGACGTCGAACAGTTGAACGTCGGCAACTTCGCCGGCTCGCTGCTGGAGGGGCAGGGCCACACGGCGCCGCTGCTGGCCGAGGCCGCGGGCCTCGACTGTCCGGCGACGCGCTACGAGGAGGCCTGCGCGTCGGCCGGCGTCGCGGTCCGCGAGGCGGTCCGGGCCGTCCGCTCGGGCGAGGCCGACGTCGTGCTCGCCGGCGGGATGGAGCGGATGACCAACAACGACACCCCGGAGACGACCGAGGCGCTCGCGATCGCCGCCGACGAGCTGTTCGAGATCCGCGCCGGGGTCACCTTCCCCGGCGCGTACGCGCTGATGGCGACGGCCTACGCAGAGGCGTTCGACGTGGACGAGGAGACCCTGAAAACCGACCTCGCGAACGTCGCGTCGAAGAACCACGACAACGCGCTCCCCAACGAGTACGCGCAGTACCAGCGCGAGATCTCCGTCGAACAGGCGCTCGACGCCCCGCCGGTCGCGGAGCCGCTGGGACTGTTCGACTGCTGTCCGGTCACCGACGGGGCCTCGGCGGTCGTCCTCGTGAGCGAGGAGTACGCGGCCGACCACGACCTCTCCGCGGACGTGGCGGTCGTCGGTACCGGACAGGGGACCGACCGGATGGCGCTGCAGGACCGCGAGTACCTCGCCCGGACGCCCGCGGCCGACGACGCCGCGGCGATGGCCTACGACGACGCGGGCATCGACGCCGCCGACGTGGACGTGGCGGAGGTCCACGACTGCTTCACGATCGCCGAGGTGCTCGCGATCGAGTCCCTCGGCTTCTACGAGCCCGGCGAGGGCCTCGGCGCGGCCCGGCGCGGCGAGACCCGGGCCGACGGCGAACTCCCCGTCAACCTCTCGGGGGGCCTGAAGGCGAAGGGCCACCCCGTCGGCGCGACCGGCGGCTCACAGATCGCGGAGATGACGCGACTGCTCAGGGGTGACCACCCCAACAGCGACGAGGTGCCGGACGCCGAGGTCGGCGTGACCCACAACGCGGGTGGCACGGTCGCGTCTGCAGTCGTCCACGTGCTGGAGGTGGCAGAATGAGTGACGCCGGCTTCGACGAGTGGCTCCACGCCTTCGTCGCCGACGACGGCTACTACCTCGCCTGCGAGAACGGCCACGGCCACCTGCCGCCGCGGCGGGTCTGCCCGGACTGTGGCTCGACCGAGTTCGCCGAGGAGTCCCTGCCCGAGACGGGAACCGTCGCGGCGGTCACGACCGTCCACGTCCCGGCGCCGTCGTTCGAGGCGGACGCGCCCTACGACACCGTCGTCGCCGACTTCGGCGCCGTCCGGCTGACGGGCGTCGTCGACGCCGAGCCCGGAACGGTCGAGATCGGCGACGCTGTCGAACCCTCCGTGGGCGCGAGCGAGACGACCGGCGACGACGTGCTGGTGCTGCGCCCGGTCTAAAAGGAGTCCCGTCGTTACTCCGCGTTCGCTTCGTTCTCCGTGGCCGCCTCGCCGGCCTCACCAGCCTCGTCCGGGTCGTACTCCCGGATCACCGAGTGGTCGTCGGGGAGTCCGCCGTCGAGCACGTAGTCGAGGAACGCGTCGGCGCGCTCGACGTGCGGGAGGAGCTTCGCGCGGTCGAACACGAGCAGTTCCGCGCCCGCGGCGCGGGCGAGCGCCTCGCCGTCGGCGACCGGGCTCATCTCCGTCTCGCGGCCCCAGACGATCGTCGTCGGCACGTCGAGGTCGGCGAGCGTGGCGCCGAGGTCGAGGTCGGTGTCGAGGTCGCCGGCGAGGAACCCGGCGGGCGCGAACCGCGCGTTCTCCTGGTGGGCGGTCCGCCACTCGTACTCGGCCCACTCCTCCTCGGGGCCGTCCGGGTCGGCGTAGCCGTGATCGGCGTTGAAGTAGTCGATCGCGGGCTCGGAGGTGACGGCGTTGAACAGCGCCTCGCCCACCAACGGCGACCGGACCAGTTCGCGCACCCACGTCCCGCCGCCGGGCCCGGTCGTCGTGGTCGGACAGACGAGCACGAACCGCGAGACGGGGACCTCCCGTGCCGCTGCGGCCGCGTAGGCAGCCGAGAGCGAGGAAGCGACCACGGCCGGGCCGTCGGCGTCGCCGAACTCGCCGAGGAACGACTCCACGAACGCCTCGTACAGCGGCGCGGAGTAGCGAACCGGCGGGCGGTCCGAGCGCCCGTAGCCCGGGAGGTCCGGGGCGATCACGTGGTACTCCCGGGCGAGTTCGTCGAACACCGCGCGCCACTCGCCCGACGAGCCGGCGGCGTTGACCCCGTGCAGGAGGACGAGATCCGGATCCGCCGGGTCCCCGGCCTCGGTGTAGGCGACGTTCATCCCGCGCCAGCGGTACGTACGCTGCATCCCGTCGAGCGCCGGCGGGAGGTCGCCGGCGTCGCGGCGGAGGAGGGCGTTCGTGGCCGCGGCGGCGCCGATCCCGAGGGTCGCGTAGCTGAGGGCGCGTCGGAGTTTCATTCAGTCCCAGCTACGTGTTCCGGGTGCTTAACTCCACAGTTCCCGGCCGCTGCCAGGCGGTTCGATCGTGGATTTTTTGACGCGGTGAAACAAAACGTTCGACATGCTGAGTGACGCGATGGAGGACTATCTGAAAGCGATCTACGTGCTCCAGCGCCAGGATGGCGCGCCCGTCTCCACGTCTGCCGTCGCGGAGTACCTCGACAAGACGCCGCCGACGGTGACGAGCATGATGGAGAAACTCGACGACCGTGGGCTGATCGACCGCGAGAAGTACCGCGGCGTCGAGCTGACCGAGGAGGGCGAGACGGTGGCGCTCGAGGTGGTCCGGCACCACCGACTGCTCGAGGCGTACCTCGCCGAACATCTCGACTTCGATTGGACCGAGGTCCACGACGAGGCGGACACCCTCGAACACCACATCAGTGAGGACCTGGAGCGCCGGATGGCCGAGGCGCTCGACGATCCGGTCGTCGATCCCCACGGCGACCCGATCCCGACCGAGACGCTGGAGCCGGTCGACGAGGCGGCCGGCGAACGACTGAGCAGTTTCGGCGTCGGCGACCGCGTCGTCGTCTCCCGGGTGCTCCACCGCGAGCAGGACGAACTCGACTACCTCTCGGCGGCGGGGCTCACGCCGAACACGACGATCGAGATCGTCGACGTGGCGCCGTTCGGGATGGTGACGGTCCGCCTCGACGACGGCGAGGAGCAGAGCCTCCCCGAGGACGTCGCTGACGCGATCCGGGTCAGGGCGACGACGGGGGAGGTCGCCTGAGCGTGCCGGGAGCGATCGCGCTTCCCCTGCAGTCGGGGCTCGACGCCGTCGTCGGGCGGTACGCCGAACACGGCCCGCTAGCGGCCGCGTTCCTGGCGAACCTGCTCGCGACCTTCGGGGACAAGGGACAGTTGGTCGTCATCACCCTCGCGACCCGGTACGACGCCAAGGCGGTCTTCGTCGGCGCCATGGGGGCCTTCACGCTCTGGTCGGCGCTGGAAGTCGCGTTCGGGCAGTACGTCGTCTCGGTGCTGCCCGCGGGCGTGGTGACGCTGATCACCGGCGGCCTGTTCGTCGCCTTCGGGCTCTGGACGGTTCGGTCCTCGATCCGGGGGTTCCGCGACGACGAACAGTCGCTGTCGCTGACCTCGGGTACGGGTCTCGACGTGGGGCTCACGGGGATGCTCGTCCCGGACGCGCTGCTCGCGCGAGTCGGCAGCTACGGCGGCCTGCTGACGGGCTTCCTGTTCGTGCTGTTCGCCGAGTTCGGGGACAAGACCCAACTGCTGACGATCAACCTCGCGGCGACGTTCCCCGACGCCCCCGTGTCGGTGTTCGTCGGCGTCGTCGCCGCGCTGGCGCTCCGGACCGGCATCGACGCCGTCATCGGCGAGAGGGTCGAGGCGGTACTGCCGACCCACTACATCGAGGCCGGTGCCGCCCTCGTCTTCCTCGCGTTCGGGGTCGTCGTCCTCGGCGCGCCGACGGTGGTGCTCTACGCCGCGATCGGGGCGCTGATCGTGGCGGCCGCCGTCGGCGTGCTTCGACGCCGCTGAGGAATGGGGCGGTTTTTTCGCAGTTCCGCCCCCTGCAGTGACTGTGTTCGAAGTCGTTCCGTCGCTCGTCGCCGGCGCCGCGTTCGGGCTCGCACTCGCGGCGCCGCCGGGGCCGATGAACGCGGTCATCGCCGAGGAGAGCGTGCTCCGCGGCTGGGTCGCGGGCGTGAAAGCCGGGTTGGGCGCGGGGCTGGCGGACTTCGTCTTCTTCCTGCTCGCGCTGGCCGGGGTGGTCGGCGTCGTCCAGCAGTACCCGACGCTTCAGGGCGTGCTGTTCGGCGTCGGCGGGCTCCTGATGGTCTACTTCGCCTACGGCGCCGCCAACAGCGTCCGGGCGACGTTCGCGCCGTCCTCGGTCGACCGGCG
The DNA here is from genome assembly GCF_900115675.1 of Halolamina pelagica. GTDB lineage: Archaea > Halobacteriota > Halobacteria > Halobacteriales > Haloferacaceae > Halolamina > Halolamina pelagica. The sequence goes on from NZ_FOXI01000004.1 coordinate 247,344, forward strand.
GGCTGGAACCGGGACGGACGACCAGGGGGGAATCGACGCGGGCGGCGACACGAGCGCGCCGGCCGACCTCGGCGAGTCGACCGGGTTCCGTCGCGCGTTCGTGCTCGCGCTCACGAACCCCTACCAGATCCTGTTCTGGCTGACCGTCGGCGTCGGCCTGCTCGACCCCGGGCGGTTGGACGTGCTGGCGGTGGTCCCCTACGTCGGCGACGCGCTGACTGGCGTGTTCGTCGTCGAGACCGGCAGCCCCGCGCTGATCGTCGGCCTGTTCGGCGGCATCGCGCTCTGGCTCGCCTGTTTCCCGGCGGCGCTGGTACAGGCCGGCCGCCGGGTGGACTCGTTCGCGCCCGCCGTCGCCGCCCTCAGCGCGCTGGTGCTCGGGGGGTTCGGCGTCAGTTTCCTCCTCGAAGCGTGGCGCGTGCTGGGCTGACCGGCGTCGACTGACGAACCGCTTTTCACAACTGCACCCGACCACCGGTGCATGTTCGACAAATCGACGTGGATCCGGCTGCCCCGGAACGTCGTCGTCGGCCACGGGGTGCTCGCGGAACTCGGCGACGCCGTCGGCGAACTCTACCTCTCGGGCACGCCGCTGGTCGTGACCAGTCCCTCGCCGAACCGGATCGTCGGCGACCGCGTCCGCGACCAGCTCCCGGACTCGGAGACGGTGGTCGTCGAGGAGGCCAGCTTCGACCAGGTGCAGAAGGTCATCGACGCCGCCGAGCGGGCCGAGGCGGGCTACCTCGTCGGCCTCGGCGGCGGCAAACCCATCGACACCGCGAAGATGGCCAGCGACGAACTCGACGTGGGGTTCGTCTCCGTCCCGACCGCGGCGAGCCACGACGGCATCGTCTCCGGGCGGGGCTCGATCCCGGAGGGGGACACGCGCCACTCCGTCGCCGCCGAGCCGCCGCTGGCGGTCGTCGCCGACACCGAGGTGATCGCCGACGCGCCGTGGGAGCTGACAACTGCAGGCTGTGCGGACATCATCTCGAACTACACCGCCGTCGCGGACTGGAAGCTGGCCCAGCGCCTGAAGGGCGTCGAGTACTCGGAGTACGGCGGCGCGCTCTCCCAGATGACCGCGGAGATGCTGGTCGACAACGCGGACCTCATTCGGCCGGGACTGGAGGAGTCGGCGTGGATCGTGGTGAAGGCGCTGGTCGCCTCGGGCGTGGCGATGTCCATCGCCGGCTCCTCGCGGCCCGCCTCGGGCGCGGAGCACCTCTTCTCCCACCAACTCGACCGGATCGCCCCGGGACGGGCGCTCCACGGCCACCAGGTCGGCGTGGGGTCGATCATGACCGCGTACCTCCACGACGGCCCGGACGGGCTCTGGAAGGACATCCGCGACGCGCTCGCGAGCCTCGACGCGCCGACGACGGCCGAGGGCTTGGGCGTGAGCGACGAGGAACTGCTGGAGGCGCTGACCAGCGCCCACGAGATCCGGGACCGCTACACGGTGCTGGGCGACGGGATCACCGAGAAGGCCGCGCGGGACGTGGCGGAGACGACGGGCGTGATCTAGAGCGGTAACGCCGCCACGTCCGGGTACCGCAACCGGTCCGGGAACGCCGACAGCCACGCCGCCTCGTCGACGCTCCCGTCACGCGGCCGGGGATCGCCGCGGAGGTACTCGGCCTCGAAGACGACGATCAGTCGCGGGAGCGGCGGTCGACCCGTTCCCGCCGCGACGTGCACCGCCCGTTCGGCACGCAGGAGGCCGGTCAGCCGGCACTCGATGCCGGCTTCTTCGTAGGTTTCGCGACAGGCAGCCGCGGCGAGGGACTCCCCCGGCTCCTGCTTGCCCGCTGGTTCGGACCAGCCGCCCTGGTCGGCTTCGCGGACTAAAAGCGCCTCTGTCGTGCCGTTGTGCTCCCGGCGAACCCACGTCCCGGCGCCGCCGACGGTGCCAGCCGCGGCGCGTTCGGCGGCCGCGTCGTAGGTCGCCGGATCGACGTGCCACTCCGTCTCCGTGACCGCGACGGTCCCGTAGCGCGCTTCCAACCGGTCCAGGGTGTCGTCGACGGCACGAGCGGGGTCCACGCGTGGCCGTTCCGTCCGGGGTGTAAAGAAGACCGTCGCTCGTCGAAGGTGAGGTCGTCCCCGAGCCGGGAGCGGGCGCTCGGGAACTGAGAACCGCCGCGCGACCTGTCCTGGATCGCGCGACGAGAGTGGTCGGGCGAGCCGGTGGCGCCAGTCCGCCGCGCCGTGGGGGCCACCCCGTCGCGGCGGGGGTCGGCTCGTCCGACCGGGGACGGGTGCGTCGCCATCACCCGTACGCTATCCTTGGTCGCTATCGGTGATAAATCCCCGGACTTCGGGGCGACGATCGCCGGGCCGGAACCCGAACCACCTTGTCGCTCCGGACCCTGCGCTCGCGTATGCTGGAACCCCTCCGGTCGCGCGCCCGTGACCGTCCGCGGGCGACCGTCGCCGTGCTCTCGGTGCTCGGGTACGCGCTGGTGATCGGGACGTTCGCGGGCGCGATCCCTGCGGCCGCGTTCCCCGACCTGACGAACGCGCAGGTGAACCTGTTCTCCCACGCCATCGCCGCCATCAACACGACGGCGACGGTGCTGCTCCTCCTCGGCTGGAAGTGGATCCGCGAGGGCGAGGTCGAGAAACATCGCAAGGCGATGGGGAGCGCGTTCGGGCTCATCATGGTCTTCCTCGTGCTCTACCTCTGGAAGATCGGCGGCGGGGGGACGAAGGAACTCGTGGGCGCGCCCGATCCGATCTACTACGCCTACCTGCTGATGCTCGCGATCCACATCATCCTCTCCGTCGTCGCCGTTCCCGTGGTGCTGTACGCGCTGGTGCTCGGGCTGACCCACAGCCCGCGGGAACTCCGGCTGGAGACGCCGCACAAGAAGGTCGGTCGCGTCGCCGCCGGGTCGTGGATCCTCTCGCTCTCGATGGGCGTGCTGACGTACGTGATCCTCAACTGGATCTACAGCTACGAGTTCACGGCCGGCACCGGGATGTAGGCGCCGGCGGTGCCGTCGACGCGGATGGCCCCGTCGGTACACCGGTGGCGTCGACGCCTCGGTGCAGTCGTCGGGGCGCCGCGGACGACTCGGGATCGAACCGTTCAACCCCCGGGGAGCGAAACGCCGGGTATGGGCGAGCCACTCGAACCACGCCGGGAGCAGGCGGCCGAGGTCATCGACCGCCTCGAGGCCGAGTATCCCGACTCCACCATCTCCCTGAACTTCGACACCCGACTACAGCTACTGGTGTCGGTCGTGCTCTCGGCACAGTGCACCGACGAGCGCGTCAACGAGGTGACCGAGGAGCTGTACGAGAAGTACGAGACTGCCGAGGGATTCGCCGCGGCCGACGAGGCGGAACTGGCCGAGGACATCTACGGGATCACCTTCCACAACTCCAAGGCGGGTTACCTCAAGAGCATCGGCGAGACGCTCGTCGACGAACACGACGGCGAGGTGCCGGACACGATGGACGACCTCACCGAGCTCTCGGGCGTCGGCCGGAAGACGGCCAACGTCGTGCTCCAGCACGCCCACGACGTGGTCGAGGGGATCGTCGTCGACACGCACGTCCAGCGGATCACCCGCCGGCTCGGGTTGACCGAGGCGGAGCGCCCCGAAGCCATCGAGGACGACCTGCTCGACGTGGTTCCCGAGGAGCACTGGCAGCAGTTCACCCACCTGCTGATCGACCACGGGCGCGCGGTCTGTACCGCCCGGAACCCCGACTGTGGCGAGTGCGTGCTCGCGGACGTCTGCCCCTCCGCGAAGGGCGACAGCGAGGTCGATCTGGCCAGCGGCGAGGCGTGGTGAACAGCTCTCAGAGCACGTACTCCTGCAGGTAGCGGTAGACGCCGACGAGATACGCGAGGATCCAGAGGATCAGGTAGCCGAACACGCCGATCCGGAGCCGTCGACGCCAGCCGGCCATGTTCTCGTGGAGGTCGCCGATGTCGGCGTCGGGGTCCGGATCGCGGTAGAGGTCCGCCTCCCGTTTGGCCTGGAAGATGCGGACGATGCCGGTGAGTGCGAGCACCAGCAGCGCGTACGCCTGCAGGCCGAGGAAGGCATGTAGCGCTGCGAGGCCGGTGAACCGGCCGAACAGACGAGGGATCATCCACAGCAACATCGGCGCCGTCGTCAGCACGAGCCCGGTGACGACGAACTTCAGGTGGTGGACCAGCCGATCCCACGTCATCACCTCCGTCTCGATCGCGTACCACGCGCCGTAGAGGAAGAAGGGGAGGCTGAGCGTGACTGACGCCGCCGCGAGCGTCGCGGCCGTCGACTCCGAGACCATTCAGCGACGGTTGGCGCCCGCCTCGCCTAAAGGGTGCGACTCCGGCGCGCCGCCGGCGGGCCGCTCGCGAAGCGCTTAACGGCGCGCCAGTCCAACCCCGACCATGGCCGACCCCTCCGACGACGACGCGGCTCCGGGGCGGACCCGCGCGGACGCCGACGACCGAGCGGGCGCGAGCGGCGAGGCCGCCGCCGCCGAGCGCGAGTCCACCGACCTCGACGCGCTGCGCGAGGAGGTCGAGGAGCGGTACGACTTCGACGACTTCGGCCCGGCGGACATGGCCGAGATGGAGCGCGAGGAGTGGGAGGCGGTGTTCGACCCGGACACGTGGATCACGGGGCCGGAGCTGATCGACCGGGTCGAGCAGGACTTGGAGGCCCGAATCGCCACCCGCGAGGTGTTCGCGCGTCTCGAGCGCCACCCCGGGCCGGACGGCGACCGACTGCTCGCGTACTCCGACGAGGGGTACGCCATCGTCAACCCCGACGGGAGCGTCGAGGGCGAGGGCACCGTGCTCCGGGACGTGGAGCCGACGGTGGCGCTGTGCTCGATGGAGCAGTACGAGGTACAGACCCCGCCGGAGGACCCGAGCCTCCCGGACCCGGACGACGTGGAGTCCGGCTCCGGCGAGCTCGGGAACACGATGCTCCAGCTCATCGCCGCCGCCCAGATCCTCGCCGGGATCGGGCTGGTGATCGGATCGCTGGTCTGGGACCTCCAGCCCGACGTGCCCCAGGGCGGCGTGATCGGTCCCGTTGTCGGGCTCCTGTTCGTCGCGATCGGCGTGTTCCTCTTCGCGGTCGTCGCGAACGCGCGGCTCTCGGACCGGTTCCGCGCGGCGGAGTACCGCGACCGGCTCCGGGCCGTCGACGAGGCGGGCGAGCGGCCGGAGTTCGTGCCGCAGTTGAGCGACGACGGCGACGAGGAGCGGAGCGACTGATCGAGCGGCTTCGCCGTCCCGTCTCCCGATCCGGACGGCCGCGCTGGGTGGCGTGAAACGGTGGGTTTAAGCGCTGGCCGTCCCACGTTTTGGCCGTATGAAGAGGCGGGATTTTCTCCGAGCGACAGGCGGCTCCGGCGGGGCCGTCGCCCTCGGTTCGGGGGTCGCAGCCGGGCAGGAAGGCACCGGCACGGCCACCGGCACGGAGGGTGGCGGTGGCGGCGGGACGACACACACTGTCGACATGACCGACAGCCTCGTTTTCGACCCCGCGGAACTGACAATCGAGGCCGGCGACACCGTCGTCTGGGAGAACGTCGGCTCGGTCGGGCATAGTGTGACGGCCTACGAGGACAACATCCCCGAAGAGGCGGACTTCTTCGCCTCCGGTGGCTTCGACGCCGAACAGCCTGCACGGGACGCGTACCCCGAACAAGGGGACATCCCCGGGGGTGAAAGCTACCAGCACACTTTCGAAACCCTCGGCACCTACGAGTACTTCTGTATCCCCCACGAGAGTGTGGGAATGATCGGGACCATCGAAGTCGTCGAAGAGATCGAGGAGGCCGCTGGCGGCGGCGAGCGGGAGCTTCACTCCATCGGCGCCCCGATCCACCCCCACTGGGTGGGTGCGGCGACGATCCTGATGATGTTCGTCAGCCTCGTGTTCACGTTCTACGTCCTCAAGTACGGCGAGTCACCGAACACCGGCAACACCGGAGGTGGTGACTGATGTCCACGTCGGGTTCCACCTACGGCGACATTCACCGGTACGAGCCGGCACGTGAGAGCACGGCCGCGGCGATCGCGATCGTGCTCCTGACGCTGCTGGAGATCGTCTTCGTGTTCATGTTCACCTGGGGGCTGGTCTCCGGCTGGGGACTGACCGCCGACGGGAACATGTTCCTCGGCGGCCTGCTCGCCGTCGTGTTCATCGACCTGGCGTTCATCCTCGCGATCTACCGCAAGGAGTTCCTCCCGGACGTGATGGTCGTCAAGAAGCGCCGACGCAAGTGGGAGGACCTCTACGTGCGCGGCGATCAGGTCGACGGCGAACAGCTCGAGGGTGCCGGGATCTGGGACCAGTTCAAACGCGCCGTCTACCCGTACTACAAACGATAACCAATGAGCCTCAAAGAGAAAGACGAACACGACCATCTCGGCTGGATGGAGGAGAAGCAGCTCTCCCCCATCGAGAAGGGGTACCTGTTCACCCTCATCTGGCTCGACAAGCGATTCCGGGTCGTCGACTACCTGGAGCTCCTGGAGACGATGTACTACCGCGTCAACCTCCAGATGCCCAAGAGCCACACCGAGCAGTACAACCTCGACAACAAGTTCTGGTACTGGTACCCGCTGTACGCGCTGGGGTCGTTCTCCACGCTCGCGTACGTCGTCGCCGCGCTTTCCGGCGCGTTACTGGGGTTCTACTACACCCCGTCGGCGGCCGCGGCGGAGACCGGAACCGTCGCCTACTCACAGCTCGCGATGATCATGCAGGACCTCCAGTTCGGCTTCATGCTGCGCTCGATCCACCGCTGGTCGGCGCAGGTGATGACCGCGGCGGTGTTCCTGCACATGCTCCGGGTCTACTTCACCGGCGCGTACAAGGAGCCCCGCGAGCTCAACTGGCTGCTCGGGATCGTCCTGATCAGCCTCACGATGGGCTTCGGGTACACGGGCTACCTGCTCCCGTGGGACCAGCTCGCCTACTGGGCGGGACAGATCGGCGTCGAGATGGCGCTGTCGATCCCGATCGTCGGCGAGTGGGTCGCCCAGCTGGTGTTCGGCGGCTTCTCGCTCGGCGCACCGACGCTCCAGCGAATGTACATCCTCCACGTGTTCCTGCTGCCGTTCGTGGTGACCTCGCTGATCGCGATCCACATCGCGATCGTCTGGATGCAGGGCATCGCGGAACCCCACTAACACAATGAGCGACGACAACCAACCCGACGCACGAACCGACGGCGGAACCGGCATCGTTCCCCCGGACGACGAGACGCCGACCTGGAGCGAGCGCAAGAGTCGGCGGGCGGGGCTCCCCCGTCTCACCTACGAGTACTTCGAGCGGGCCCGCCGCGAGGACCAGGACCTGCGCGAGCAGTCCACCTACGTCGAGCGCGACGTGCTGGGCTTCCCGACGTGGCCCCACGAGCTGATCCGCAACCTCGCGCTGACCAGCTTCTTCGTCGGCATGCTGCTGCTGCTGTCGGCGACGCTCCCGCCCCACATCGGCAACCCGGCGAACCCGAGTTCCACGCCCGCGATCATCCTGCCGGACTGGTACCTCTACTGGTCGTTCGGCCTGCTGAAGCTGGGTGACCTCAACCCCGCGATCTCGCTGCTCGGCGAGCAGAAGCTGATGGCCGACCGGACGTACGGCGTGCTCGCGAACGTCGTGATCGTCGGCGCCATCGCGATCGTCCCCTTCCTCAACAAGGGGAGCGCCCGACGCCCGGTCGAGCAGCCGTTCTGGGCCGCGGTCGGGATGGGGGGCGTGACCTTCGCGTTCACCATCTCGATGCTGTCGATCCAGAACATCATGCCGATGAACGTCAGCCTGCTGTTCGACCTGACGTTCCTCGCCCCGCTCGTCGTGGGCGCGATCACCTACGCGGTGCTGAAGACGATGCGGGAGGGGTACATGTACGACCTCAACCGCCGCTACTACCGGCTGCGGCCGCCGAAGTAGGCCGTGGCCGACGACGATCGCCGCACGGACGGCCGCGAGGGGCGCGACGTGGAGGTTCCCCTGCGGCTCTACAAGACCGTCACCGTGTTCTCGACGCTGATCGCGGTGTTCGCCGTCGTGTTCGGCTTCCTGTTGCTCGACGCCGCCGCGCTCGGGACGGGGCTGCTCCGCCAACTCGCCCGTTCGATACTCGGTGCGCTGTCGCTTTCACCCTCGGACTCGCTTCTCTCGGCGGTGTTCGCCGTCGCCGGACTGCTGTCGATCGCTCTCGGCGCCGCCGTCTACGTGCTCGGAACTCGGTTCAAGGCGGCGGAGATGAGCGCCGGTACGGACTAACCGGCCTCGGCGGAGATGAGCGCCGGTACGGACTAACCGGCCTCGGCGGAGATGAGTGCCGGTACGGACTAACGACGCGCGCCGAGGGGGTTCTTCCCGGAGACCGACGCCGATCGAGCAGCCGTCGTCGGTCGGCCGGGATGGGAAACGCTGAAGAGGGCTCGCGGCCCAGTTTCCGATAATGGCTGACGAGTTCATGAAGGGGTTCGGGCTGTTCAGCGTGGCCGCCCTCGTCTGGATGATCTCCGCGAGCTGGTACCGCACGCCCAGTTTCGAGAGCACCCGACAGCTGGTTGCGGCGCCGCCGGAGGAGCCCGGCACGGTGTTCGACACGCTGGGGATCTTCCTCGGCGACCTGATGTTCTGGACCGCGCTGCTGGGCGCGTTCACGTTCTGGGTGATCATCCCCGCCGGGCGACAGGCCCGCGAGGCGCTGGTTGTCGACGAGTAGTTCCCGAGACACTCTTCTCCGGTTCTCCCCCACCATCCCCGGCAGATTGGCGTCGGCGACGAGCCCCACCTGTCCGGCCCTGATCCTGCTGCCGGCGTCGACAGCGTGGTACGCAGCGTGACCGCTCCGTCCGTCGGCGGCCCCGAGACCGGTTCCGAACGATCGTGCGCGCTTCGGCGTTGACGGGCTCCTCACGAGTGAAACGTGCCGTGGATACGGACCCGTCTCGGGAGTGTGGACCGGATCGACGAGAACAGCGATCGCTGCGTGGGGTACTGTCGGAGATCGTCGAAGGAACCGCCGGCGCCGGTTAGACGATCGCTTCCCAGGGCCCCTCGATGACCCAGAACAGCGCGATGTAGAGCGCGTACAGCAGCGCGACGACCGAGGCGGTGATGGCGCCCTTGGGCTTCTCGATCTCGAGGTTGTTCCGGGCCTCGACCTGGCGGGCCTCGAACTCGAAAACGTCGGCGACGAACGTCCCGACGACGAGCACCGAGATCACCATCCCGGAGTGGGGTTCGATCACGAGATACAGCAGCGAGACGAGGATCGCCAGCGCGGAGACGGCGACGTGGGGCGTGTAGCGACTCAGCGTGTCGGCGCCCCCCTCGGCGGCTCGCTTGTAGCGCCGGTACGCGAGATGCCGAGTGAGGAGGTTGGCAACGACGAGTCCTAGAATCACGTAGGGGAACGCCCCAGAGATCGACTCGAGCGCCCCGATCGGGACGGCGAACTGCAGTGGGGTCATACCCGCATATCGGCACAGGACGGTTTAGTGCTTTTCCAATTCCGGCGACCCCGAGACCAGCGGCCGGAGGCAAGTGAACTCGTCGACGACGCTGATCTCGACGGGCTCGGCCGGGTGCACCTGGCGGCGCTCCTCGCCGTCGAGGAACAGCGAGACGGCGCCCTCGTCCCGTTCGACCTGGAGCGAGAGCGGGCCGGGGACGACCCACTGGTTCGCCCGCGTCGAGAACGGTGACACGGGGACCACCGAGAGCCCGCCGCCGGGGGCGACGATCGGCCCGCCGGCCGCGCGGCCATACCCCGCCGACCCCAGCGGCGCCGAGACGACGACGCCGTCGGCGCGCGCGTCGAACAGTCGCTCGCCCTCGGCCGCGAGCGCGTACTCGGAGATCCGGGCCGGCTCGCTGGTCATCAGTGTCACGTCGAGGACAGCACGACCGACGCGTTCGCCGTCGACGTCGACGCCGAGGACGGGGTGGGTGACACCGCGGTAGGCTCCCTCGGCGAGCGCACCCGCGGCGGCCTCGAGGCCCTCCCGCGTCGTGCCCTGTCGGTCGTCGCCCACGTCCACGGCGAGAATCGGCGTCTCGTTCGGTGTGTGCGCGGCATCGACGACCGCGTCGGGACCGACCGCGACGACGACCTCGGCGTCGTCGGCGGTCTCGAGCGGGGAGAGATCCGCGCCGACGGGCCCGCCCTGGAGGCGGATCCGACTGATCGGCGTCGACTGCGTCATGGTCTGGTACTTGCCGGGTGTGGGTAAAACGGCGGTGGTCTCAGCGCGGAACGGCTCGCCTACTCGAAGTCGTAGGGCCAGCCGTTGGTCTTCTTCATGCCGATCGCCTGGTCCTCCTCCTTCAGGTAGCCGGCCATCGTCTCGGGCTCTTCGTGGGGGATCTCGACCGACTCATCGGCGACCTCGACGACCAGTTCGGTCAGCAGGATCGCCTGCTCGCGCAGGGTCCGACCCTCCAGTTTCTCGAGCGTGTCGGCCTCGGTGTGCCCCCAGCCCCGCCCCGCGGACTCGGACTTGCTGGAGACCATGTACCCCGGGACGCCCCAGCGGACGAACGGCCAGTGGTCGGAGTGGGGAACCATCCGCGGCACCGTCGCGATCGGGTGGTCGAAGCGCTCGCTCACCCGGCTCGCGGCGGCGTCGAGTTCGTCGAACCGGTGGGTGGTGAGTTCGAGCGTCCGCTCGCCCATGTTCGAGTCGACGTTGACGATCCCCTTGATCGCGTCGAGGTCGGCGTTCTCCGCCTCCTGTTCCGAGCCGACGAGTCCGACTTCTTCGGCGCCGTAGGCGATGCACTTGACCCGCGTGTCGAGGTCGTCCTCGCGGGCCGCCAGCGCCTTCGCGACCTCGACGATCGTCGCCGTCCCGGCGCCGTTATCCCGCGCCCCCTCCGCGATGTCGTGGGCGTCGACGTGACTCGAGAGGATCACCACCTCCTCGGTGTCGGGGCCCAGTTCTGCGACCGCGTTGCCCGACTCGGTCTCGGGCGTCTCACAGTCGACGGAGACGGTGACCTCCTCGCCGTCGAACCGCCGGGCGAGCCGCGCGCCGGTCTCCGCGGAGACGCCGACGGCGGGGATGTCGCCGTAGGGGCCCCCGTCGCTGCCGTTGACGCTGCCCGTCGGCGGGAGCTGGCCGGGCACGTGGTTGGCGTAAACGAACGCCGCGGCGCCACCCTCGACGGCGTACTGATACTTCTCGGTCCGGTGGATGTACCGGTCGAAGTAGTCCGGCACGTCCGAGGTGGCGAGCACGATCTTCCCTTCCACGTCCGCCGACTCGAAGTCCGCCGGGAGGCCGGCGCCGAGGTCGACCAGTTCGGCGGTCACCTCGCCCGCGGGGCCGCGCGGGAGCGCGATGGACTCCTCGACGGTCTCGGGGGTGGCGATCTCGCTGTCGCCCCGCTCCCACCCCGCGAGGTCGAACGTCTCCACGCGGGCGTCCCGGGCGCCCACGTCGGCGAACGCGTCGCGCGTGGCTTCGAGGCCGGCCATCTCGCCCGGCTGGCCCGCCATGCGGTTGCCGATGTCGACGAGCGTCTCGAGGTGGTCCCAGCCGGCGTCGCTGCCGAACGTCTCCGCGATCCAGTCTGCCATACCGCCCCGCTCGCGTGCGAGCGGTTATCACCTGTCGACTCCGGCCGGCTTCGCCGCTTCTCCGGCGGCACCGGAGCTTTGGGGCCGCCGTTCGAACGGGCGGTATGCACACCATCGCCGTCGTCGGCGGCGGACTCGCGGGACTCGTTGCGGCCCGCCGGCTCGCCGATTCCGGCCACGACGTGACGCTGTTCGAGGAGCGCGGGGCGCTCGGCGGCCGGGTCCGGAGCCGGAACGTCGACGGGTTCACCTGCGACCGGGGGTTCCAGGTGCTGTTCGACGCCTACCCGGCGGTCCGGCGGGAACTCGACCTCGACGCGCTCTCGCTGCGCCGGTTCGCCCCCGGGGGCGTGATCTGTCGCCCCGGCAGCCGGTCGACGCTGTCGGACCCGCTTCGCGACCTGGGAGCGCTCCTCCCCTCGGCGCTGTCCCGCGAGATCTCGACCGCGGACAAACTCCGCACGCTCCGCCTCCGGCGCCGACTGACGAGCGGCGACTGGCCCGGCTTCGAGAGGCCGGACCGGTCGATCCGCGAGTACCTCCGCGAGGTCGGCTTCTCGGAGCGGTTCGTCGAGAACTTCGCCGCCCCGCTGTACGGTGGGATCACGCTCGATCGGTCCCTCTCCACGTCCGCGAACGTGTTCGAGTACACGTTCCGGGCGATGTCGCTCGGGAACATCGTCGTCCCGGCGGACGGGATGGCCGCGGTTCCGGCGCAGTTGGCCGAGCGCGCTCGGTCGGCGGGCGTCGACGTGCGAACCGGCCTCGCCGTGCACGGGCTCGACGGTGCGGGCGACCGCGTGCGCCTCGCGACGGAACCCGGTGCCCGGGAGTTCGACGCCGCAGTCGTCGCCACGGACCCGCCGACCGCCCGCGACCTCACCGGGGTCGAGTCGATCCCGACCGAGGGCGCGGGCGTCGTGACCCAGCACTACCGCCTGCCGGGCCCGGACCTCGACGCCGGCACGCGGATCATGCTCAACGCCGGGGGCGAGGCGCCGAACACCGTGGCCCAGCTCTCCGCGGTCGCGCCGGAGTACGGCGACGACAGCACCGACGCGCTGCTCGCGGCGTCGTTCGTCGACGACGGCGCCCAGGACCGGTCTGCGGACGAACTCGCGGCTCAGACCCGCGAGGCGCTGGGGTCGTGGTACCCCGAGCGGGACGTGGCCGGGCTCGAACGTCTCGCGACCGACCGGATCCCGTTCGCACAGTTCGCCCAGCCGCCCGGCATCCACACGGAGCTGCCGGACGCCGACGACCCCTCGGGACCGGTCTACCTCGCGGGCGACTACACGCGCTGGTCGTCGATCCAGGGCGCGCTGGAGAGCGGGCGGCGCGCGGCGGCCGCCGTCGACGCCGAGTTCGACGCCTGAGCCCCGGACGGGTCGGGCGGTTTATGTGCCGGCCAGCCCACACCCCGGCCATGAGCGACGCGCTGGCGGACAAACGCACCGCGAGCCGGTTCCGGATCCTCGCGGAGATCGCCGACCGCCAGCCGGCGGTGAGTCAGGGCGAGATCGCCGACGCCGTCGGCGTCACGAGCCAGGCGGTCAGCGAGTACATCCGGGAACTGGTCGACGACGGCCTCGTCGAGAAGGAGGGCCGCTCGCGCTACCGCGTCACCAAGGAGGGCGTCGACTGGCTGTTCCGCGAGGCCAAGTCGCTGCGCCGGTACGTCGACCACGTCACCGACGACGTGCTGGAGAGCCTGCAGGAGGACGCCGCCATCGCCGTCGGGGACGTCGAGGCCGGCGACACCGTCTCCCTGTCGCTCCGGAACGGCCTGCTCCACGCGACTCCCGGCGAGCAGGGGGCGGCGACCGGCGTCGCGACCACCGACGCCGAGGCGGGCACCGACGTGGGCGTCACGGGGTTCGAGGGCGTCATCGACATGGCGCCCGGCACGGTCACGGTGTACCAGATCCCGCCGGTCCGAGCCGGGGGGAGTCGCGACATCGACGACGCGGCGCTCGCCGCCGCCTGCGAGTCGGCGGACCTGGTGCTCGCGAGCGGCGTCGAGGCCGTCGTCGCGCTCAGGGGGATCGACTACCCGCCCGCGGTCAGCGCGGCGGCGGGCGAGGTGGCGGCGGCGGCGGCGGGCCGCGGCCAGGAGGTCGTCGTCGCGGTCACGCGCGACGAGGTCGGCCGCGTCACCGACGCGCTCCGTGACGGCGACACCGAGTACGTCGTCGAGGGGAGCTAGTCGATCCGGAGGTCGCCGTCCCCTTCGCCTCCGCCCTCGCCTTCCGTCCACTCGATCTCGAACTCGACGCTTTTCTCCGGTTGATCGGCCGGCCCCTCGCGTTCGACTTTCACCTCGAGCGTCGGTCGCTCCGGGGGATCGACCGTCACCGACTCCGTACCGGCCCGGAGGCTGAGTTCCCCGCCGCCCTCGAGGGAGTCGGCCACCCGCCGGAGGTAGTCGGCGATCTCGCTGCGGTCCTGGCTGCTCTCGGTCTTGAAGAGGACGTCTTCGGGCATACCTCGAATAGGGAGCCGGCAGGGATAAACGTACGTGCGTCAGCGGTTCAGCTCGCGTACTCCTTCGCGGTCGTGTAGGCCTCCTGCAGGCGTTTGAACTCCTCCTCGCTGCCGCCCTGGTCGGGGTGGAGCTCCTTCACCCGGTCGCGGTAGGCCGACTGCACCTCGTCGGCGTCGGCGTCGCGGCTCAGCCCGAGGAACTCGAACGCGTCGCCGACGGGGTCACGGCCAGCGCCGGCCCGCTGACCCCCACCGGTACGGCCGCCACGCGGCCCAGCGCGGCCCGCGCGCGGACCGGTACGGGCGCCGCGTGGACCGGCACCCGTGGTCCGCCCGCCGGCGTCGAGGCCGAGGTCGAAGGGGAGCCGCCGACCGATCGTGGCGCCGGGCACCCCGTGTTCAGAGAGCACGACGTGGGTGGGGCCGTCGACGAGGCGGAGGTAGGCCCGCGGGTCGAACGTGATCGCCACGTCCCGGTCCGGGAGGTAGAACGCGACGGTAGTGGTGCCGAGCTGGTAGTCCTCCAGGTACGGCTCGTCGGCCTCGTCGAAGATGGCCCTGAGTTCGGCCCGCTGCTGGCCGGGACCGCCGACCCGGCGTCCGCTCCGGTCCGGGTCGGGGATGTACCGCTCGCCGAGGACGAACACGAGGGCGACGACGACGGAGGCGGCGACGCCGAGCAGCAGCCCGGAAACCAGCCACGACGGGAGCCCGGTTTGAACGGCGGGGAGCACGCTCCCCCGTAGGGTCGGCACCCTCTTCAACGACTCGCCGCCGGTGCGTCTGCGGCGACCGCCAGCGATCCCCAGCCAACTGACCGGGACCCGAACTACCTTTGTGTCCCACCGCGAACAGGTGAGTCGTGACAACGTACGACATCGAGCGGTACCTGAACGTCCGGAGCGCCTACGGCGGCTCGTTCGACCCCGAGGGCGAGCGACTCGCGTTCCTGATGGACACCACCGGCACCGCACAGGTCTGGACCGTCGACGGCCCCGGCGAGTGGCCCGTCCAGCGCACGTTCTACGACGACCGCGTGACGTTCGTGGACTACTCCCCGGAGCGCCAGGAACTGGCCTTCGGCAAGGATCAGGGCGGCGACGAGCGCGCCCAACTGTTCACGCTCGACGTGGGGACCGGCGAAATCACCAACAGGACCCAGCAACCCGACGCGAAGCACCGCTGGGGCGGCTGGGACAGCGACGGCGAGCGCTTCGCCTTCGCCTCCAACCGCCGGGACCACACGGTGTTCGACATCTACGTCCAGGATCGCGACGCCGTCGGCAACGACGCGGAGTTGGTCCACGAGGGCGACGGCTGGCTGTCGCTCTCGGGCTGGTCGCCCGATGACGACCGGCTGCTCGTCCACGAGGCCCACTCCAGTTTCGACCACGACGTGCACGTGCTGGACGTGAGCGACGGCGGCATCAGCCACGTCACGCCCCACGAGGGCCGCGCACGCTACAGCAGCGTCGAGTGGGGGCCCGACGGCGAGTCGCTGTACATGGTCACCGACCACGACTCCGATACGCTCCGACTCGAACGGCTCGACCTCTCGGAGGGGGAGTTCTCGGTCGTCGAGGACGGCGGCGAGTGGAACGTCGACGGCGTTTCCGTCGACGAGGAGAGCCGACGCGTCGCCTACTCCCGGAACGTCGACGGTTACACCGACCTGACGGTGGGCGAGTTGGTCGACCCCGACCGGATCGACCCCGCGGAGTCCCCGACGTTCCCCGACGGCGTCGTCGGCGGCGTCGAGTGGGGGCCGAACGGCGACCGGTACGCGCTCACCGTCACCGCCAGCAGCGACAACACCAACGTCCACGTCGGCGACGTGCCCGCCGGCGAGAGCGAGCGCTGGACGGACGCCGCCACCGCAGGCATCCCCCGCGAGACGTTCGTCGAGCCCCAGCTGGTTCACGTGCCCAGCTTCGACGGCCGGGAGATCCCGGGCTTCTTCTCGGTGCCCGAAGACTCGGAGGGCGAACTCCCGGTCATCGTCGACATCCACGGCGGCCCCGAGAGCCAGCGTCGGCCGTCGTTCCGGCCGGTCAAGCAGTACTTCCTCAACAACGGCTACGCGGTGTTCGAACCGAACGTCCGGGGCTCCTCGGGCTACGGGAAGGAGTACGCCGGCCTCGACGACGTGCGCAACCGCATGGACTCGGTGAAGGACCTGAAAGCCGGCGTCGAGTGGCTGCAGGACCACCCCGACGTCGACGCGGACCGCATCGTCGCCTACGGCGGCTCCTACGGCGGGTTCATGGTGCTCTCGGCGCTGACGGAGTACCCCGACCTCTGGGCGGCGGGCGTCGACGTGGTCGGCATCGCGAACTTCGTGACGTTCCTCGAGAACACGAGCGACTGGCGGCGGTCGCTGCGGGAGGCGGAGTACGGCAGCTTGGACGAGGACCGGGAGTTCCTGCAGGAGATCTCGCCGACGAACAACATCGAGAACATCGCGGCGCCGCTGTTCGTGCTCCACGGTGAGAACGACCCGCGCGTGCCCGTGAGCGAGGCCGAACAGATCGTCGAGGACGTCCGTGACCAGGGCGTCCCCGTCCGGAAGTTGATCTTCCCCGACGAGGGCCACGGGTTCTCCAAACTGGACAACCGCATCCGGGCGTACTCGGCGGTGGTGGAGTTCCTCGACGAGCACGTCTGAGGCCGCGGTCGCCGAGCCGGGGTCCGACCCGGTCCGGCGGCTGATCGGGAACCGTATCGACAACCTGACACCGGATCGTGATTCGGTACGGATCGAACGGGTAGCCGTTACGGTTTGGTGGACGTGAACACGGGCGTTCGTTTTTGACCTCGGCTCCCGTACGGGTGGGTATGAGCGCTGACCTGCCCAACGAGATGGACGAGGACGAACGCGACGCGTTCCTGGGGGCTGGCGGCACGGGCGTCCTCTCGCTGAGCACGGCGAGCGGCGAGTCACCGTACGCGGTCCCGGTGTCCTACGGCTACGACCGGTCGACCGGGACGTTCTACTTCCGGCTCGCGACCGACGCCGACGGCGAGAAGGGCGAGCTCGACGACCGGCGGGCGACGTTCGTGACCTACGGCCAGCCAGAGGACCGCTGGCAGAGCGTCGTCGCCGAGGGGCGACTGGAACCGACGGGCGAGGAGTCGATCGCGATCGAGACGCTCGAAGGTCTCGGGAACGTCGAGCTCCAGTACGTCGACGTCTTCGACCGGCCACTCGAGGCGGTGTCGTTCGAGTTCTACCGGCTGGTCCCGGATCGCATCGGCGCCCGCCGCGAGTCTCGAACCGGCCAGTAGGGCCCCGGGATCGCGAGCCGCGCGGCGATAGCGGGGCCGCAGAACTGGCAACGTAGTGGGAAATAGTTAAGTCGCCGTCGGTGGCTCTTCCCGCCAGACATGTTGGAAGAAGGACTCTCGTACCCGTTCAACGGCGACAGCGCGCTCGGTCGGATCATCATCGGTGGGCTGCTGGGCTTCGGTAGTTTCCTGATCGTCCCGGCGATCGCGCTCATGGGCTATCTGGTCTGGGTGCTCGACGGCGCCGCGCGAGGGGAGGAGGAGCCCCCCGACTTCGAGAACTGGGGCGACATGATCGTCGACGGCCTGAAAGCGACGGCGGTCGCGATCGTCTACGGGATCGTCCCGTTCGTGCTGGTGTTCCTCAGCGTCTTCGTGATCGCGGGCGGCAGTGCGTCCGGCAGCGAGACCGGGATGGGCATCCTCGGGGGCATCGGCCTCCTCGGCATGCTGGTGAGCATGGTCGCGATGTTCGTCCTCTACTACCTCATCCCGGCGGCGCTGACGAACATGGCGCTGGAGGACAGTTTCGGCGCCGCCTTCGACTTCGGCACGATCAAGCAGGTCATCCTCACGGGCGACTACCTCGTCGCGTGGCTGATCCCGTTCGTGCTCGCCGCGCTGATGAACGTCGTCGTCTTCCTGCTCGCGATCACCGTCGTCGGACTGGTGGTGGTGCCGTTCATCCAGTTCTACGTGCAGGTCGCCGCGTTCTACATGTTCGGCGTCGCCTTCGGCAAGGTCGTCGACGTGCCGGGCGCGGTGACCGACGACAGCGCCGCGCTCTGACCCCGTTTCGGCTCAGTTCGTCTCCACGACGACCGTCTCGGCCGCCAGATCACCCACCCGCTGGCCGCGCTCGGTGACGACGATCACCGCGGCGCCCAGCAGGAAGAACGCCGGCAGCGCGTCGACGACCCGGAGCAGGTTCCGGACCAGCGCGTCCCAGTAGTCGATCGCGTCGCCGTCCTCGGTGACGACGACCAGCCCCACCGCGCGCTTTCCGAGCGTCTGGCCGTACCTCCCCTCAGTGACGACGAAGTACGCCAGCCCGACCACGGCCGTGAGCGACTGGAGCAGGAGGACGGCGGCGTTGACCGCGACCGGACTGGTCGGGTCGGCGACGAACACGAACGCGAGCGCGGCGACGAGGCCGGAGAACACGCCGAAGACGGCCCCGATCAGGATCGCATCGAGCAGGAACGCCCCGACGCGCCGGCCGAACGTCTCGCTCTCGGTGCCGAGTCGGGGGGCCGGGCGGCTCATGTGGCATCGGTCGGCGGCAGCTCCCTTCACCGTTGTGACCCGTGCGTGGCAGTCGCCGGCCAGGCGGTTACGGCCGTCCGGTCGGTTTGGTGAGTGGACTCAAAGGCAGTCGGAACCTGCATACGGAAAGTATCGCGGCGTGAACAGCCACGTTCTCGAAAGAGCAAACGTGGTAAGGTAGCGTCACGTATCCCTACTCATGTCCTCGAACCCTGACGGTCGACAGCTCGGACTGATCCTGCTCACCGTCGTCGCGGCGCTCGTCGTCTTCCCGGCACTGTTCATGAGCCTCGGGATGATGGGCGTCGGCGGGATGATGGGCGGCACGTGGGGCGGACACATGTGGGACGGCGGCACCACGGGCGGCTGGTACCCCCTGATCGGGCTGGTGATGCAACTGCTGTTCCTGCTCGCCCTCGTCGGGGGTTCCTACCTGCTCTACCGTGCCGTCGTCGACGACGACAGTCACGATCGCGCGATCGAGGAGCTCCGCTCGGCGTACGCTCGGGGCGAGCTGACCGACGAGGAGTACGAGAACCGGCGTGAAGCACTCGAACGCGACCGAAAGGGGTGATCAGTCGTGGGGGATCGGCGGAGGGTGCGGGATCGCCGCTCGCTCCCGACGTGGCTCGACCGGTACGCGACGCTCGGCCGCTACGGGCTCGTCGTCGGGACCGCGCTCTGTCTGTTCGCGCTGTTCACCAACCCCGTTCCCGATCCCTCGTTCCCGTGGGCGACGCTGCCGTCGTCGCTCCGGCTCCCGGTGAGACAGCCGCGGATCGAACACTGGCCGGTCACGTACACGCTGGGCATCTGGCTGTGGGTGGGCTCGTTCCCGGCGCTGTTCCTCGCCGGGTACCGGCGGTATCGCGGGACGTTCGGCACGACGGGGTGGCTGGTGGGGCTCCCGACGGCGGCGATGCTCGCGTTGACGACGTACTGTCGGTTCTTCTGGCCGAAGCCCCAGCCACCGACGTGGAACGCGCCCTCCTACACGTTCGTCTGCTGGCTCTACTGCTCCTCCTACGAGCCGATCTGGAGTAACGCGGCCTACGCCGTCGCGGGCCTCGGCGTCGTCGCGACCGCCGTCGCAGTCCGACGGTTCCGTGGGGACGTGGTCGCACTCGCGGCGTTCGGCGTCCTGGCGTTCCCACTCGGGCTGCCGGCGCTGGTCGCGGCGCGGCGACGACGCCAGCGGCGACGATCCGCCGGTTGACTGGTCGCACCCGCGAGCGCTACTCCGCCCGGTCCTTCGTGAGGTTCTCGACGCGACCGCCACACGCCGGACAGGCTGTGAGGCTGGCGACCGACGTGTGGTGTTCGAGACAGTCTGTACATTCGTACACTTTCCCACTCTCTCGGTATTCGTTTGGTAACTTCTTCATCGTTACGTGTTACCAATAGTCACTGTCAGTCTTCAATCCTTCGGCGATGTGGGGTCTCGATGGGTGGGGCCGACCCGTTAGAGTGAAACCGCGGCCGGGCGAACTACCACGGTATGAGCGCAGATTCGGAGCAACGCACTATCCGCTGTCTCGTCGCCAAGGTCGGACTCGACGGGCACGACCGTGGCGCACACGTGATCGCGCGCGCCTTCCGCGACGCCGGCTTCGAGGTCATCTACTCGGGGCTCCACCGCGCGCCAGAAGAGATCGTGCAGGCGGCGGTCCAGGAGGACGTGGACGTGCTTGGCATCTCCATCCTCTCGGGCGCGCACAACACGCTCGTCCCCAAGGTGATCGAGGGGCTGAAGGAGTACGACGCGTTCGACGACACGCTCGTCCTGGTCGGCGGCATCATCCCCGACGAGGACAAGGAGGACCTGCTGGAGATGGGCGTCGCCGAGGTGTTCGGCCCGGGCACGCCGATGGAGGAGACCGTCGAGTTCGTCGAGGCGAACGCACCCGAGCGATGAACGCGGCCGCCGAGACCGAACTCGTCGAGGAGCTCCTCGACGGCAAACACCGCGCGCTGGCCCGCGTCATCTCGAAGGTCGAGAACCGCGAGCCCGGCTATCGCGACATCGTCTCCCGACTCCACGACCACACCGGCCACGCCGACGTGATCGGCGTCACGGGCTCGCCGGGCGCGGGGAAGTCGACGCTGGTCGACAAGCTCGCCAAGCAGTACCGCGACCGCGGGGAGACCGTCGGCGTCATCGCCGTCGACCCCTCCTCGCCGTACACCGGCGGCGCCGTCCTCGGCGACCGCATCCGGATGGCGAGCAACGTCGGCGACATGGACGTGTTCTTCCGCTCGATGTCCGCCCGCGGGACGCTTGGCGGGCTCTCGACGGCGACCGCCGACGCGGTCAAGGCCCTCGACGCGTTCGGGAAGGACCGCATCATCGTCGAGACCGTCGGCGCCGGACAGAACGAGGTCGACATCGTCCGCACCGCCGACACCGTCGTCGTGCTGGTCCAGCCCGGCTCGGGCGACGACGTACAGATGCTCAAAGCCGGCATCCTCGAGATCGGCGACCTGTTCGTGGTCAACAAGGCCGACATGGACGGCGCGAGCCGGACCGTCGCCGACCTGGAGGAGATGCTCCACATGGAGCGCGATCCGACGGCGAAGCTGAACACCGGCAGCTTCGAGAAACCCGACCACCCGGACCACGACGAGATCGACGCCGACGGGGGTGACGCCGACGAGAGTGACGACGAGGAGCACTGGGAGCCGATGGTGCTCGAGACCGTCGCCAAGAGCGGCGAGGGCGTCGACGAGCTGATCGCCACCCTGGACGACCACTCGGCGTGGATGGACGAAACCGGCCGCCGCGAGGCGAAAGCCCGGCAGCGTTACGCCGCCGAGATCCGCCAACTGCTTCGGGCCGATGCGGCCGACCTGATCGACGAGGAGCTCGACCGGCGGGGCGGGATCGAGGCGATGGCCGAACGAGTGCAGGCCCGCGAGACCGACCCCTACACCGTCGCCGACGAGGTTCTCGGACCGATCGAGGACTGCGTTCGGCAGCAGCGCGAGTAGGGAGCGGACTCCCCCTTCTTCACCCAAAACTGTTCCTGGGGGATCCGCGAAACGGTGAAGCTTCGTGATCGTCTGATCTCTCTCAATTGTCGAGGAGGGGGAATCGTGTGAGATACAGGGATCGCATCTTGCAGGCGGATCTGGCGCCGTGTTCCGGACCGGTGAGTTCAGGTTCGGCCCGAGATGAGAGAGCCAGCCGGATTACTCCTCGGTAGCGTCGTTAGTGCTCCCGTTCACCGTCTCGTCCGGCGGTACACTGTCAGGCTGTGGCATCGAGCCGAGCCCGTGGGCAGTCGTTACCTCTGCGGTGATACGGTCGCCGTGGGCGAGTTCCGAGAGGCCGATGCGGACGAGATGGATAGCCGCTATCAGCAACAGCGGACCGAAGAAGACGCCGTACCAATTGAACAGGAGTCCGCCGAAGATGTACGAGAACATCATCGCTCCCCTGTGGGTGCTCTGGCCAGCGAAGACCGGACGGATGACCATGATGGGGAATAGATCGAGCGCGAGCAGTGCCACGATGGCCACGACGACGGGAAACCAGAGCGTTTGGGGGTCCGACTCGATCGCTTTCAGTCCCAGATACCCAGTCATCGGGACGTACACGATCTTCCCCACGACGATGGGGACGAGCGTCGCCGCGCCCGTTAAGAGCGCGAGGACGTTCGGGAGCGGAATCTTCAGTCCCGGGGGGGCGATAACGTTGAGCCCGTTGTAGATGCCCAACGCGAGCAGCGCCACGACGACCACGGTGCGGATGTTCCCGAAGTACACCACCTGGAAGTCACGATCGACGAGCGACGCGTAGAGCCACAGGGCCGAATCTTCCCCCACCTCGTCACGGAACCAGTCCGCGATGCGGTCACCGTCCCGGAGCAGATAGAACGCGAGGGCTACCGCCAGCGAGAAATGCAGGAAGAACGTCGCAACCGGTCCCAACACGTCCCCTCCAGTACTGATAACCTCGGTGATGGATGCCACGTCGAACGACGAGGCGTACGCTCTCGGGTCGGCGATCGCCCGATCCAGTTCCGCAGGTGGCACCGGCAGGAACCAGGCGACGATCTCGGCGCCTGCTCCAGCGGATCGCTCGAGTTCCTTGATGGCGAGAAACAGCAGGTATCCGGTTATCGCGAGAAACGGGATTTCGAACGCAAACAGCGCGGCCGACGCAGCGAGCCCTGGACTCTCGACGACGAGCCGCAACCGACGGTAGATCGGCCGGGCAGCGTAGTAGATGAATATCCCGAACGCGAACGTCCCGATGTACGAGTACAGCACCAGACCGAGTGTCCCGGCAAGAGCGGCGGTGAGGGCCCACCAGAGCACTCGTGACCGGTCGAACTCCGTCTCGTCCATCATGCCGAGGGACTCATGGTGTGGTGAGTGATATCCGCCGGCACTCAACCCGTGTTTCGTCCCAGTTCCGTTCGTTCATACGCGCCGTGCAGACATCAAATCCGGCGTTCGGAGTGGTCTCGGCGTCGGTCCTGGAGGTTCCCCACGGCAGCTCGCAGTCCCCACAGTACGCCGTTCCCGCGGAGAAACGGGGACCTAATTGTACCACAATCACGCACTGTGGCATGCTACCGGATAAGAGGTGGGGTTGAATCCGTACCGTACGCTTATCGACGCATTCGACGCTGTGTCCTGCGTGCTTCGTGCCGACGTTGTGGATGACGGTACGGGAACCACCTGATGACCGGTCGAGTGTTCGATGGTGGATCCCCAACCGGTCAGAAGGGATCTACTGTTTAATCGTCCCGTACGGCGTCGATGATCTTCTCTTCTGCCTCCCGGTCCGGCCCGTTTTCGACGCCATCCCGCCCATGCTCCCGGTGGGCCTGTGCCGTCGTTGCGACTGCCTCGGCGGGGTCGGTCGACTCCCAGCCCAACGCGGCCAGCTTCTCGGTCGCCGCCAGCGCCGGGTCCGGCGTGTACAGCGGGAAGTCGGTCGGCTCGACGCCCGCGGCGGCGAGGTCCGCGGGGCCGGTCTGAACGATCGATACGTCGGTATTCAGCCCGTCGGCGACAAGTTCGAGCGATCGAGAGAGCGAGAACGTGTCTCGGTCGGCCACGTTGTACCACTCGCCGGCCTCGCCGCGTTCGGCGACGATTCGGAGCGCGCTGGCAACGTCCTCGACGTAGACGCGGTGGAGCAGGCTGCCGCCGTCGAACGGCACCGCGACCTCGTCGTACTCCGCGACGCGGTCGGTCCAGTAGGCGAAGCGCTCGGTGTAGTCGTGCGGGCCGTAGACCAGCATCGGTCGGACGGCCATCGCGGTCACGCCGTCCTCGGCCGCGCGGGCGACGACGCGGTCACCCTCGGCCTTCCGCGGGCCGTAACTCTCCACGTCGTCGTCGGTGGCCTGCTCGGGCGTGCAGTCGTGGAGGGCGGTCCCGTCCTCCCGCATCGGGACGTCCGGCGCGTCGTAGGCCGACCCGGAGGAGACGTAGACGTACGCGTCGGCGGCCGCGAACACGTCGGTCGCCGTCTCCACGTCGCCGGGGTGGTACGCGCAGGTGTCGATGACGACGTCGGGGTCGGCGGCGTCGCGCGCGGTTTCGAGGGCCTCGCGGTCGGTCCGGTCGCCGTGGACCGAGTCGACGCGGTCGTCGTCGGCGAACGGGTTCCCGGATTCCCCGCGCGTGAACGTGGTCACGCGGTAGTCGTGGTCGAGCAGTTCCGAGACGGTGTGGCGGCCGACGAAGCGCGTGCCGCCGACGACGAGCGCGGTGTCTGTCACGGTCGTCCGTGGGCGCCTCGGGGCAAAAACGCGTGCACTCCGGCAGCCGAGGCTAGGAGTCGTCGTCCGCCGACCCGTCGGTCGGGACGCGGTCACGGAGCCAGTCGATCCCCTCGGCGACGCGACACTCGTCCGTCCCGGTCACCTTCAGCCGGTTCCGACCCTCCGTGGAGGGGTAGCTCCCGACCACGAGGTCGAACGCCTCGCGGAACTCGGCGAGTACCGCCGTCAGCGACCCCTCGGGCGCCGTCGTCTCGAGGCTCTCGCTGACCGAGTCGCCCCCGAACTCCGCGGCGACCAGTTCGAACATGGCCTCGAACTCCGCGGGCGGGCCGGGGAGCACGTAGACGTTCTCGATCACACAGCCCGGACAGAGCCCCTCCGGGTTGAGCAGGGGTCGCGCTCCCCCGGGCGTCGCGCCCCACGCTTCCAGATCGAGGTCGATTTCTTCGGGATCGAGGTCGGCGGGGTCGACGCCCCGGTAGTCGGCCAGCTGCTCGATCAGGTCCCCTCTGACCGCGTCCTCGAGCACCAGCTCGCGGCCGAACGCGTCGGCGACGGCGTCCATCGTCACGTCGTCGTGCGTGCCGCCCAAGCCGCCACCGACGAGGACCGCGTCGAACTCCGCGCCCCAGTCGGCGACGACCTCGCTGATCAGGGCGTCGTCGTCGGGGATCGTGAGCATCCGGACGACGTTCGCGCCCTGCTCGGTCAGCCGGGCGGCGAGGCGCTCGGCGTTGGTGTTGCTCGTGTCGCCGGCGAGGATCTCGTCGCCGACGGTGACGATGGCCACGTCCATGCCGGAACCGAGGAGCGCCGCGCCCGTGAGTCGTTCGGCTCCGGTGGCGGCCGTCGAACGCCGGAGCTATCAACCGCGGCGGCCCAGCGACGACGATGGCGTGGTACTTGCTGCTCGCGGCGGGCCTGTTCGAGGTGGCGTGGGCGATCGGGCTGGAGTACTCCGAGGGGCTAACCAAACCGATCCCCACCGCCGGAACCGTGCTGGCGCTGATCGCGAGCATGCTGCTGCTCGCGAAAGCCGTCGAGGAACTACCGGTCGGGACCGCCTACGCCGTCTGGACCGGGATCGGCGCCGTCGGGACGACACTGCTGGGGATCGCGCTGTTCGACGAGCCCGCGACCAGTTCGCGGCTGGCCTTCATTGGCGTGATCGTCGTGGGGATCGTCGGCCTGCACTCGGTGTCGGCGTGAAAACGGGCCCGAGGACGGACGCGCCGCGGCGCGTCGATCAGTAGGACTTCGCGAAGTACGCCGTCTCGTCGGCGTCGTCGCCACAGACCGCACACTCGGCGTCGCCTTCGAGTACGTCGTCGTGGTGTTTCTCCTCGTCGTCGGGGAACGGGACCATCACGATCTCGGCGGCCATCTGCTCGCTGATCTCGTCCTCGCAGTCCTCGTCGCCGCACCACGGCGTCCGGACGTAGCCGCCGTGTTGGCCGAGCGTGCCCAGGATCCCGGCGCGGTCGTCGGCGTCGCGGACGTTCTCCTCGATGTTCTCCTCGGCGGCGGCGAACAGTTTGGCGTACACCGTGTCGAGCTCCGCCTGAACCCCCTCGGCGACGTTCTCGCGGTCGAGCGTGACCTCCTCGCCGTCGGGACGGTGGACCGCCGTGATCTCGCCGTCCTCGACCTCGTGGGGACCGATCTCGAAGCGGACGGGGACGCCCTTCAGTTCCCACTCGTTGAACTTGAAGCCGGGATTGCGCTCGTCGCGGTCGTCGAGTTCGACGCGGACGCCCGCGTCCTCGAGGTCGTCGACGACTTCCTCAGCGTAGCCCAGCACTTCGTCTTTAGTGTCGGACTGCCAGATGGGGACGACGACGACCTGCTCGGGCGCGAGCGTCGGGGGCAGCACGAGCCCCTGCTCGTCGGAGTGGGTCATGATCAGCGCGCCCAGCGAGCGCCACGAGAAGCCCCACGAGGTGGTGTGGGCGACGCGCTCCTCCTCGTCCTCGTCGCTGAAGGTGATGTCGAACGCCTCCGCGAACGACTGGCCGAGGTGGTGTGAGGTCGCCCCCTGCACGGACTTCCCGTCGGGCATCAGTGCTTCGACGGTCGTCGTCGTGTCGGCGCCGGGGAACTTGTCGTGGTCGGGCTTCTGCCCGCGCATCACGGGGATCGCGAGGACGTCCTCGTAGACCTCCTCGTACTGGTCGAGGCGGAGGAGCGTCTCCTCCCACGCCTCGTCGTGGGTCTCGTGGGCGGTGTGGCCCTCCTGCCAGAGGAACTCCTTGGTGCGGAAGAACGGCTTCGTCTCGGTCGCCTCCCAGCGCACGACGGAGGCCCACTGGTTCACGCGCAGGGGAAGGTCGCGGTGGCTCCGGACCCACTGGGACATGTAGGGGGCGATGATGGACTCGGAGGTGGGCCGGACCGCCAGCCGCTCCTCGAGTTCCTCGTGGCCGCCGTGGGTGACCCACGCGACTTCGGGGTCGAACCCCTCGACGATGTCCTTCTCGCGTTCGAGGTAGGACTCGGGGATGAACATCGGGAAGTAGGCGTTCTGGACGCCGGTGTCCTTGAACCGGGCGTCGAGCTCGCCCTGCACGCGCTCCCAGAGCCCGTAGGCGCGCGGGCGGGCGACGATGAACCCGGACATCCCCTCCGGGCCGTAGTTGGTGAGGCCCGCCTTCTGACAGACTTCGGCGTACCAATCGCCGGTGGCGTACTCCTTGGACTCGGTGATCCCGAGCGTCTGGTCGTCGTCGTCGCTCATACCGCGACGAAGTGGTGGTCGCGGCTTAAAACGTCCGAAGGTGTGTGCCCCTGCCCCGCGCTCACGTGGCGGCGTGAATCATACGGGTTGTGGGTCACACGGGTCGTAGGTCACAGTGAGGGCGCCACGCCGGTCTCGATCCGTACCTCCTGCGGTTCGGCGTCGCTGTAGACGAACCGGCCGCGGAACGTCTCGCCGTCGAGGACGTGGGGGAGCCACTCGCGGTCGGTCTGCCACATCTCGTCCAACGGGAGGTCGTCCACGGGGAACCACCGCGGATCGGCTTCCTCGGTCTCCTCGGGCGTGCCCGCGTACTCGGTCGCGCGGAACACGTGGACGACGGCGTCCCAGTCGTCCGACCGGTAGACGAACACGCCCACCTTCTCCGGGTCCAGTACGTCGATCCCGACCTCCTCGCGCACCTCGCGGACCACACACTCCCGAACGGTCTCGCCGGGTTCGACTTTCCCGCCCGGGCCGACCCACTGGTCGCTTCCGACGCCGCGTTTCTTGTGGATCAAGAGCGTCTCGTCGCCGGCCGCACCGTCGTCGCCGTCCGGCTGCCCGTCGCCGGCCGCACCGTCGTCGCCGTCCGGCTGCCCGTCGCCGGCCGCACCGTCGTCGCCGTCGACGAGGTGACAGAGCGTCGCCGCCGGCAGGTCGTCGACGGGATCCTCCTCGAACACGGTCGGCACTTCGTCGGTACGCGAAAAAGCGTGTCGGCCAGTAGTGTGCACCCGTTTTGGGAAGGTTTTTACCACCGCGCGGGGATATTTCCGGATAAGCGGGTTCTCGCTGTACTTTCCCGCGCGGCATCACCGAAGCGATCACCGCTACTCTCGCGTCGGGCAACGCCGCCGACGCGAGCGTCTTCGACACATGAGTCAAGTAGATACGCAACTCGAGGAGTTGAAAAGTGAGATCGAGGCCGAAATCCCGAGCACGATCTCCATCACCGACGTGAAGTACGAGGGGCCGGAGCTGGTCGTCTACACCCGGGACCCCAAGGAGTTCGCCGGCGACGGCAACCTGGTCCGCCAGCTGGCCTCCAAGCTTCGGAAGCGCATCACGGTCCGTCCGGACCCGTCAGTGCTCTCCAGGCCGGCGGAGGCCCGCGAGAAGGTCAAGGACGTGATCCCGGAGGAGGCCGGCGTCCAGGACCTGGATTTCCACGAGGACACCGGCGAGGTCGTCATCGAGGCCGAGAAGCCCGGCATGGTGATCGGCCGCCACGGCTCCACGCTCCGGGAGATCACCCGGGAGGTCGGCTGGACCCCCGAGGTGGTCCGGACGCCGCCGATCGAGTCCTCCACGGTCTCGAACGTTCGGAACTTCCTGAAACAGGAGCGCCAGGAGCGACGGGAGATCCTCGAACGCGTCGGCCGGCAGATCCACCGCGAGGAGATGCAGGACGAGCAGTGGGTCCGGATCACCACGCTCGGCTGCTGTCGCGAGGTCGGCCGCGCCGCGTTCATCCTCAACACCGCGGAGACGCGCGTGCTGGTCGACTGCGGCGACAAGCCCGGCGCCGAAGGTGAGGTACCCTACCTCCAGATCCCGGAGGCGCTTGGCGCCGGCGCCCAGAACCTCGACGCGGTCGTGCTGACCCACGCCCACCTCGACCACTCCGCGCTGATCCCGCTGCTGTTCAAGTACGGCTACGACGGCCCCATCTACTGCACGGAGCCGACCCGTGACCTGATGGGCCTGCTCACGCTCGACT
Organism: Halolamina pelagica; assembly: GCF_900115675.1. Lineage (GTDB taxonomy): Archaea > Halobacteriota > Halobacteria > Halobacteriales > Haloferacaceae > Halolamina > Halolamina pelagica. The sequence goes on from NZ_FOXI01000004.1 coordinate 276,151, forward strand.
ACCTCGACGTGGCCGCCAAGGAGGGACGGACGCCGCCGTACGACTCCGCGCAGGTGCGCGAGGCCATCAAGCACTGCATCCCGCTCGAGTACGGCGACGTGACCGACATCGCGCCCGACCTCAAGCTCACCTTCCACAACGCGGGCCACATCCTCGGCTCCGCGGTGAGCCACTTCCACGTCGGCGACGGCCTCTACAACGTCGCGTTCTCGGGGGACATCCACTACGACGACACCCGCCTGTTCAACGGCGCGGTCAACGACTTCCCCCGCGTCGAGGCGCTGGTGATGGAGTCGACCTACGGCGGCCGCAACGATTACCAGACCGACCAGGAGGACTCCGAGGAGGCGCTCATCGAGGCCATCAACGACGTCCACGACAAGGGCGGGAAGGTGCTCATCCCCGCCTTCGCCGTCGGTCGGTCCCAGGAGATCATGCTCGTCATCGAGGAGGCGATGCGCTCGGGCAAGATCCCGGAGATGCCCGTCCACCTCGACGGGATGATCTGGGAGGCGACGGCGATCCACACCACCTACCCCGAGTACCTGCGCGACGACCTGCAGGACCGCATCTTCCACGAGGACGAGAACCCGTTCCTCGCCGAGCAGTTCAACCACATCGACGGCGGCGAGGAGGAGCGACAGGAGGTCGTCGACGAGGGGCCGTCGATCATCCTCTCGACCTCCGGGATGGTCACCGGCGGCCCGATCATGTCGTGGCTCCGCCACCTCGGCAGCGACCCCGACTCGACGCTCACCTTCGTCGGCTACCAGGCACAGGGGACGCTGGGCCGACGCATCCAGAACGGCTGGGACGAGATCCCCGTCTCGGACTTCGGGTCGAACCGCGACGGCCGCACGTCGACGCTCACGCTGGAAATGGACGTCAACACCGTCGACGGCTTCTCCGGCCACGCCGACCGCGAGGGGCTGATGAACTTCGTGCGCAACATGAGCCCGCGCCCGGAGAAGGTGCTCTGCGTCCACGGCGACGAGAGCTCCGTGCAGGACTTCTCCTCGGCGCTCTACCACGAGTTCAACATGCGCACGTTCGCGCCGAAGAACCTGGAGACGTTCCGGTTCAAGTGAGCCGTTTCCCGGGACGGCCGCCGTAGCTCTCTCCGCTTCCCCCGTTTCGCCGCTTCAGTCGTCGGGCGACGACGCCGCCTCCGTTGGCGCCGCCTGTGACTCTCGGAGTTCGACCGTCCGGTCGGCCGCCGCCCGGGCGAGTTCGTCGTACCGGCTCTCGGCCCAGTCGACAGCGGCGTCGTCGTCGGTCCAGAGTGCGCCCTGTACGGCGCCGTCGTCGGTGTAGACCAGCGTCGCCGCTCGTTCCGCGGTGACGAACAGGCCGTAGGTCGGGCCGTCGACGCTCCCGACGGACGCCGTCCGTGCCGTCGCCATCCCCTCGATCAGGTCGGGCTGATACGACTGTATCGACGAGAGCAGGTCGGGGGTGAGCAGTAGGTCGAGCGACACGCCGGAAGTCGACTGCTCGCGAAGTCGCTGGAGCAGGTGCGGACCGGTCGGCGTCGGGAGGTACGCCCGAATCCGGTCCCCGTCGTCGAGAAGTTCCGACACTGCATCGAGAGACTGGAACGGCGGGGCGTCACTCGTGTCGTTCACCGTCGCGCTGGCGACGAACTCGGCGTCGATGGTCTCTCCCTCCGGGAGTGCCCGAAGTACGTCGCCCGCTTGGTCGATCGACCGGACGCTCGACACGTAGGAGAGGTAACGCTGTGTGAGTAGTTCGCCCTTCGGCGTCACCGCGTAGCCGCCGGCGCGCTTCTCGACTAAGTCGTGCTCCCGGAGACGCCGGAGCACTCGCGACACCGTCGAACGTGAGGCTGAGAGCTCCGCCGCGATTTCGTGGGGCTGTCGGCGATCCTCGGAGAGAACGCGCAGATACTCGGTCCGCTCGGCGAGAACGTCGATGATCTCCCGAACGCTGTCCGACTCGGTCATCGACGGACTCCAGCGAACCCACTCACTAAAGCATACTGTAGATGAACGTTCTTGCCGAGTGTTGGTACTTGTCTCGCCGAAGGTGGAAGGCTGCCAGATGTCGGTCGATGACCAGTGGTCGGAAAACACGGGCCGACGAATCAATACGCAGTCGGGTGGCTCAGAGACTGAGCCAGCGTGTCACTCAGTAGGTACAAACTCGTCGCACCGTTGCTGTCACACGAATGTCGGCACACGCACATCCGCTCGGTACCGTGGAGTCACTCGACGAGGGAGCCATCGAGTCGTTCGCCGCCGCGCTGGACGGCGACATCGTGCTCCCCGACGGCGAGGAGTACGACGACGCCCGCAACGTGTGGAACGGACTGATCAACAAGTACCCGGCCGTGGTCGCCCGCGCCGAGAACGCGAGCGACGTGGCAGAGTCGGTCGCGTTCGCGCGAGAACACGACCTCGCGCTCTCCGTCTCCGGCGGCGCCCACAACCAGACGGGCAGCGCCGTCGTGAATCAGGGCGTCGTGGTCGACCTGAGTCGGATGGACGGCGTCGGCGTCGACCCCGACACGGAGGTGGCTCGCGTCGGTCCGGGCGCCCGCGCGGAGGACGTACTCGCGGAGACCCAAGAGTACGGCCTCGCGGCGCCCACCGGGAGCGCCGGCGACGTGGGTATCGCTGGTTCCACGCTCGGGGGCGGGATCGGTTGGATCCGGCGCAAACACGGCCTCGGCATCGACGCGCTCCGCCGCGTCGAAATCGTCACTCCTGACGGGGAGATTCTGGAAGCGACACCCGAGCAGAACGCCGACCTGTTCTGGGCGCTCCGTGGCGGCGGCGGCAACTTCGGCGTCGTCACCGAGTTCGAGTTCGACCTGTACGAGGTCGGGCCGATGGTACAGGGGCTGGGCATCTTCTACCCGGCCGACCTCGCCGAGGAAGTGATGGACGCCCACAGCGAGGTGGTCGAGAACGGCCCAGAGGAACTGACCACTATCCTGCTCAGTGGCCACGTGCCGAACTTGCCGCCGATGCCGGACGAACTCGCGGGCACCGACGCCGTCGCCATGCTCGGTGCCTACGCCGGCGACCCCGAGGACGGCACCGAGGCCATCGCGCCGCTCCGCGAGATCGGCGAACCACTGCTCGACATGAGCGACGTGATGCCCTACGAGATGCTCCACGACCTCGGCACCCAGATGTACCCGTCGGGGCGGAAGTACACCCACCGCTCGGTGTTCGTCGACGAGTTCGGCCCGGAGATTCGCGAGATCGTCCGCGAGCAGACCGAGGCCGCGCCGGCACCGATGGCCGCTATCGGGGTCTGGCCGCTGGGTGGAAACATCGGCGACGGTTCCGAGGCCGCCTACCCGTGGAACGACAAGCAGTACATGATCACCGTCGAGGGCAACTGGGAGGCGTTCGAGAACCGCCCCGTCCTCGACTGGGCGGCCGAGACCGACCGCCTGCTCCGCGAGGCCGGCGGTGAGGGCGCCTACGCCGGGTTTACCGGCGTCGAGGAGCGTGACTGGGAGGACTGGGCTCAGCAGGTGTACGGCGACAGCTACGACCGCCTCGCGACGGTCAAAGCCGAGTACGACCCCGAAAACGTGTTCAGCCAGAACGTCACTATCGACCCCGAGGACGCCTGAGCATGGACGACGGTCGCCAACAGCCTGACGCCGCCGAGCGCATCCTCGTCGACGACGAGATGCCGCCGGCGTTCGAGCGATAGTTACGGAGCCTGTCGGACGTCACTCGGAACCCGATCACTCCGCCGCTGGCGACCGCCGGTGCGGCGCTGATTCTGGCGACCGTCGGCTACCGGAGCTACGGTCTCGCGACGACGAACCACCCCCTGACCGGGCTACTCGTTCCCGTCGTGGCCGTTGTGACGTACACCATTGCGAAACGGCTCTGGGAGATTCAGCACCGCCACGTCGTCTGCGAGCTGGCGAAGGAGGACGAACTCGACCGGCTCAGCTGAGAACCGACGCAGTTCCGCCTCTCTCGACGGCGTCAGTCGTCGGCGACGACCTCTGCCGGGTCCACCACGTCACCGGCGAGTTCGTCGACGCCGACCTGATCGCAGTGCTCTACCAGCGGGCAGGCTTCGGGCCCGTCCAGACACGCCGGTTCCCGGGCCGTACAGTACTCCCGGCCGAACTGGATCATCGCCGTGTGCCCGAACCCGCACTTCTCGGGCGGGACGGCGGCCTCGATCGCCTGCCGGACCTGTTCGTGGTCGGCGTCGGCGGGTGCGAGGCCCATCCGGCGCGCGATGCGGTGGACGTGGGTGTCGACCGGGAAGACGCCACCGCGGCCGCCGGAGAACAGCAACACGCAGTCGGCGGTTTTCGGGCCGACGCCCTTCATGTCGAGGAGCGCGTCGCGGACCTCGTCGGGATCGTCAGCTTTCACGAACTCGTCGAAGCCCTCCTCGCCGCCGTACTCGTCGACGACTCTGTTCGCGAGCCGGATGATCGTCTCGGACTTCCGGTTGTACAGCCCCGCGGCGGCGATCGTTTCGGCGAGTTCGTCCTGTGCCGCGTCGGCGAGGCGCTCGGCGAGGTCGGCCTCGTCGCCCCCGAATCGCTCCATCAGGCTGTCGTGTGCCGGCTGGCTCGCCTTGTCGCTCGTGTTCTGACTCAGGATCGTCCGCACGAGACACTCGAAGCCGTCCTGGCCGCCGTAGGCCTTCTGCCAGTACATCCCGCCGAGTTCGTCGACGACCGCCTCGGCGCGCGTCTCGGGCTCGCCGTCGTCGCCGGGCACGACCGTCTCGCCGCCGCCGGGGCCGCCGCTGATGTTCCTCGACGGCTCGTCGGGTCGGTCGTCGGCGTCGTCGCTCATGTACCGGTGTTGGCTCGTCTTCCGCAAAAAGCGCCCGGCAGCGGCGAACCGCTACCGCTCGACGGTGAGCGTCAGCGTCAGCGCCGCCCCGTCGGCGAGCGCGTCGATCAGCTCCCGGTCCAGATCGGCGGCGGCGCCGTCGGCGCCGACGAAGACGGTCCGGTCGTCGACGTACTCGCTGGTCCGGCCGACGAGGCTACAGTCGCCGTCGAAGGTGAGCTCCGGGTCGCCGCGGGCGGTGATCGTATCGGTGACCGTCTCGCCGTCGAGTTGGGCCTCGAACTCGGCGGTGATCGTCGCGTCGGGGGACCGGCAGGCCGAGACGAACGCCTCGTCGAACTCGGCGGGCGTCGTGTCGGCCTCGACGCCGACGATGCAGTCCCCCGCGGGGGTGAGCCAGTCGTCGCTGGTCACCTCGACGGTGCTCCCGTGGGTGCCCGTGACGTGCTCGTGGCCGCGCGCGTGGATCCGTTCGACGGCGGTCGTCCCGTCTCCGTCCCCTCCCTTCTCGCCCCCGTCTCGGACCGCCTCGTCGTCGCCCGCGCCGGGTGTGGCGTCGGCGTCGTTCATACCCGCAGGTCGGTGACGCCGCGGCAAGTGCTTGCCGAACTCGAACGACCCTCCGGGCGGTGTGTGGGTCCGTGACGGCCGATAGAGACCGTGTGAAGCAATTACACCCACGATCCACCGAAGAATTTAACTACGGGAGTATCATACATCTAGGTACCAGAACGCCTCCGGCGCTGGTGGCACCGCACGCAGAATGATCGGGAACTCTTATCCACGATTTACTGCGGTTTCACGAGCGTCCGCTGTGTCCGGAGGGCGGATGGTACAGAGGTTCGATTAGCATGGTAACGAAACAGGACGTACTCGAGAAGTACGACATCGAAGCACTGAACGAATCGGATAACGTCGACCTCCCCGACGAGAAACTGGAGGACGGTTCTAAGGGCGAACTGATCAAACTCGCCGGCCAGCTCCGCGACCGGCGGAACGACCTGAACCAGATCGCCTCCGAGCGCGCGTCCAAGCGGGACGACCTGAACGCCAAGACCCGGGAGAAGGTCGACGAGGCACAGGAGCACCGCGAGAAGCGCGACGACCTCAACGAGCAGGTCCAGGAGCACAAGGAGAAGCGAAACGAGCTCAACGCCGACGCCAACGAGCTGTTCGACGAGGTCGAGGAGATGAAGGAGGACCTCGAACTCGACGACGGCAAGGACGCCGAGGAGCTCCGCGAGGAGATCGAGGACCTCGAGTTCCGCCAGCAGACCGAGGTGCTCTCCGCCGAAGACGAGCGCGAACTCATCGAGAAGATCGAGGAGAAGCGCGAACAGCTCGCCGAGCGCGAGGAGAAGGTCGACCAGAGCGACGAGCTCGAGGAGAAGATCGAGAAGGCGGAGGAGGTCCGCTCCGAGGCCAGCCAGCACCACCAGAAAGTGACGGAGCTGGCGGACAAGGCCCAGGAGCACCACAACGAGATGATCGAGGCCTACCGTGAGGCCGACGAGATCCGCGACGAAGCGGACGAGATGCACGACCTGTTCGTCGAGGCCCAGGAGGCCGCGGACCGCCACCACGAGGACTTCGTGCGCGTCCAGAAGCGCCTGCGCGAACTCGACAAGGAGGAAGAGGAGGAGCGCAAGGACGAGCGCGAGCAGAAGATGGAAGAGGAGAAGGAGGAGGCCGAGGAGATCTACCAGAAGTTCAAGGAGGGCGAGACTCTCGACACCGAGGACCTGATGAAGCTCCAGAAGACCGGCCTGCTGTAAGTTTTCGACGCGACGGACCGCAATTCGTTTTTCGCCGACGCCGCGCCCGCTAGCCCCCGGGCCGTCGACGCCCGCCGCGGCCACCATTTTTTGTACCACGGCGTCGCAGTACCCCCCATGTCAAACACCTCCGACCGACTGGGGCAACTACTCGTGATCGCGGGCGCGACCCTCTTCGCGCTGCTCGCGGGCTGGCTGCTGTTCGTGGTGTTCGTCACGGACCTCGCGGACCTGTTCGGCGTCCTCCTCGTCCTGCTCCTCGGTGCGGCTGCCGTCCGGTTCGCGGCCGGGCTGGCGGGGAGTCAGTTCCCGACGTACAACGTCGCCGAGGTCGGCGTCGAGGGGCCGATCACCCGGGACGGCGGCGGCAGCAACCCCGTCCCGACGGGGCCGGTCGGGGCGACCGCCGACGAGATCGCCGAACAGATCGACCACGCCGACGAGGACCCCGCGGTCGACGCGCTGCTGGTCAAACTCAACACCCCCGGCGGCGAGGTGGTCCCCAGCGAGGACATCCGCAACGCGGCCGAAGCGTTCGACGGCCCGACGATCGCCTACGCGACCGACGTGTGCGCGAGCGGCGGCTACTGGATCGCCTCCGGCTGTGACGAGATCTGGGCGCGCGAACCCTCCGTCGTCGGCTCGATCGGCGTGATCGGCTCCCGGCCGAACGTCGCCGACCTCGCGGACCGACTCGGCGTGAGCTACGAGCAGTTCACCGCCGGCGAGTACAAGGACGCCGGCACCCCCCTGAAGGAGATCGAGGACGACGAACGGGAGTACCTCCAGGGGATCATCGACGGGCTCTACGACCGCTTCGTCGACCGCGTCGCCGAGGGGCGAGCCCTCGACGAGAGCGAGATCCGCGACACCGAGGCCCGGATCTACCTCGGCGACGAGGCCGCCGAGATGGGGCTCGTTGACGAGATCGGCACGCGCGAGGACGTGACCGACCGCCTGGAGGACGAACTCGGCGAGGAGGTGAGCGTCCGCGAGTTCGAACCCCAGCGCGGCCCGCTGGCCCGCGTGGGCATGGGCGCCCGCGCGGTCGCCTACTCGTTCGGTGCGGGGATCGCCAGCCGCGTCGACGCCGACGGGTTGGGGTTCCGGTTCCGAACGTAGGCGTGATCGACCCGCCGGGACAGGCGACCAGCTGTCGGGAACTGACCAGAAGCTTAACGTCCCGGCGCCCGTCCCTCCGGGCGTGAGCACGCTGGTCCTCTGTGTGGACCGCTCGAACGACGTCGGCGACAAGACGGGCGCGTCGATGCCGGTCGCCGGCTGGGAGGCGGTACGCTCGCTCGTCACCGACGTTGGGCTGGCCGACCCCGAGGACGCGAGCGTCAACTGCCTGCTCGAGGCCCTCCGCGTCACGCGGGACCTGACCGACGGCGGCGACGACGCCACCGTCGCAGTGGTCTCCGGCGGCGGCGACTCCCGGGTCAACGCCGACCGCGCGATCGCCCGACAGATCGACGACCTGCTGGAGCGCTACTCCCCGGACTCGGCCATCGTCGTCGTCGACAGCGCCGAGGACGAACGGGTCGTCCCGATCGTCGAGTCCCGGGTCGGCGTCGACGGCGTCGACCGCGTCGTCGTCCGGCAGGCGCGGGACATCGAGTCGACCTACTACCTGCTCAAGCAGTTCCTCGGCGACGAGGAGATGCGCAAGACGGTGCTGGTCCCCCTCGGCGTCGCCCTCCTTGTCCTGCCGGCGCTGGCGATCCGGTTCTCCACGCAGGTCGCGATGGCCGGCCTCGCGTCGCTACTGGGCGCGGTGTTGCTGTTCAAGGGACTGGCGATCGACGATCGGCTGGAGAGCACCCCCGAGCAGGTTCGCGAGGCGCTCTACTCCGGGCAGGTGTCGGTGGTGACCTACGCCGTCGGGGTCGGACTGGCGCTCGTCGGCGCCTTCCTCGGCGGGCTCTCGGCGACCGAAGCGAGCGCCGAACCCGCGCTGATCCGGTTCGTCCTGTTCGTCTACGACGCGGTGCCGTGGCTGGCGTTGGCGGCGCTGACGGCCTCCGCCGGCCGGGTGGTCGACGAACGGATCCGGGACGGCCGGCTCTCCTCGCCCGTGTTGAACCTCCCCTTCGGCGTCGTCGCCGTCGGACTGGTGATCCGCGGGTTCGCGGGCTACTTCCTCGAACAGCAGGCCGACATCCCCCACCTGACGCTCTCGCTGTTGACCGTCGAGATCACGTTCCAGCCGGGCCAGCGCCTGCTGGGGTTCATCGTCGCGGGGATCGTCGTCTCGCTGGTCGGCGTCCGGGTCGCGTCACAGGTTACCGAGGACGTGGCGGAGGAGAACGTCGCCGCCGAGGAGTCCGACGGCGACGTGGAGCAGTCCTAGAACTGGCCGGAGCTCGACGGCGTCGACTGTTGCTGCTGGGGCCGGATCACGTCCGCCAGCGCGACGACGCCACCGAGCAGCCAGCCGAGGGGGACGGCGATCCCGAACCACATCGCGACGTAGGCCGGTCCCTCGAGCGCGAACTGATCGCGGATGAGCTGGTTCAGTCCGCCGACCGTCAGCACGTTGTCGAGGAGCCAGATCGCGAGGTTGGTCGACCCCGTGAGCACGCCGGCGAGTGCGGGGGAGTACAGCGCCGCCACGACCGGGGGGAGGAACAGCGCGGTCATCGCCGCCGGATACGCGAGCAGCACGCTGGTCAACCGGCCACCGCGGCGGGAGAGGACGAAGGCGAGTCCGGCCGAGACCGTCGCGACGGCGCCGGCGGCGCCGACGGCGACCAGCCCGTCCGTCGAGAACTGCCTGACCCAGGCGCCGACAGTCAGCAGCCCCCACGATACTGCGGCCAGGCCGACGACGCCGACGATCCCCAGTCGGGTGGTCGCCGAATCGAGTTTGGTCGCGTAGTAGCGCGTCGCGAAGCCGAGCAGGAGGAGCGGGTAGCCGATCACGACCAGCGGGATCCCGATCGCGGCCCACGCGTAGTAGGCCGCCTTCTGTGGCCCGGTTTCGGGCTCCCACCGCCCGAGTACGCTGCTGGGGTTGAGCTGTCTGGGGAACACCAGCTCCATCCACGTCGCGTGGAGGCGCGCGACGTCGATACGGATCGCGTCGATCAGCCCGGTTCTTTGCCCTTGCATTGAGCGAGTAGAGCAGTCCCGCCGAAGTGAAAGTTGCGGTGCGGCGAACGCCTAACTAATGACGCCCGTCGGACAACCTCACCGGTTCCAGGGGCCGAAGTCCGGATCGACCATCCGCCGGCCGGCGTCGAGGTCGTCGATGCGCTCGAGTTCGCCCTCGTCGAGTTGGAGCGAGAGCGACGCCCAGTTGTCGTGGAGGTGCGCCTCGCTGGAGGCCTTCGGGATCGCGGTGACCCCTCGCTCGCGCAGCCACGCCAGGCTCACCTGTGCCTCGCTGACGCCGTGGGCGCCAGCGATGTCGCTGACGGTCTCGTGACCGAACACTTCGCCGCGGGCCAGCGGCGAGTAGGCGACCGGCTCGATGCCGTGCTCCTCGGTCGCTTCGCGGACGGCCTCCTGCTGGAGCATCGGGTGACACTCGAACTGGTGGGCGAATATCTCGTGGTCGGCCTGGGCGACGGCGGTCCCGATCTGGTCGGGCTCGAAGTTGGAGATGCCGATGCGCTCGGTGACCCCCTCCTCGACCAGTTCGTCGAACGCGCGGAACGTCTCGACGGGGTCGTACGCCTCCGCCGGCCAGTGGACGTACAGCAGGTCGACGTGGTCGACGCCCAGGTTGTCGACGGCGTCGTAGGCGGCGTCGACGGCGTCGTCGTGGCCCAGGTCCGAGTTCCAGATCTTGGTTGCGAGGAAGACGTCGTCGCGGTCGACGGCGCTGCGTTCGATCCCGTCGCCGACCAGGTGTTCGTTGCCGTAGGCCTGTGCGGTGTCGACGTGGCGGTACCCCATCTCGAGTGCGGTCGCGACCGCCTCGGGACAGGTCCGTTCGTCGGTGAGTTCCCACGTGCCCATGCCGAGCATCGGCATCCCGTTGGCTCGCGGGCAGTCCGTGGCGGTCGGGGTCGCGTCGCCGGTAGGCTTCTCGCTCATCGTGTTCGAAGGGCGGGGCTTGGGCCGAAAAGGGGTTGTGGCCTACCGCGAGTCCGAGAACCGTTCGCGCGCGAACTTCGCGAGCAGCGGCACGTCACTCAGACGGAGCAGGTTGCGCATCGCGCCGAGGTTGCCGGCGTTGACCTTCGCGAGCGTCTCCTCCTCGGTGGCGTTCAGGTCGGTCATCAGCTTGTCGTAGCGGGAGTTGGGCGCGAGATAGAGCAGCTCCGTCATCAGCAGGCGCTCGCGCATCCGCGGGGCGACCTCGCTGTGCCAGAGCTTGTTGTACACCGCCATCGCCGACGCCGAGGTGTCGGGGTCCTCGGGGGTGAGACAGCGGTCGGCTGTCGTCGCCGCCGCGCGGCCGGACTGCATCCCCTTGTGGATCCCCTCGCCCCAGAGCGGGTCGATGGTGGGGACGGTGTCGCCGATGGCCATGAAGTTGTCAGTGCTGAGCTCGCCCGGCGTCTGGATGTGGGCCGAGCCGCGGTGGACCTTCCCCTCCAGCCGTTCGGCGTTCTCGAAGCGCGGGTCGGTGTCGAGCCAGTACTGGAGGTAGTCGTCGATGCTCATCCCCTCCTTGCCGTGCTTGCGGTGGCTGTCGTTCTGGATGTAACACAGCCCCACCTTCGCCTCGTCGCCGCCGGTGTGGAAGATCCAGGAGTAGCCGCCGGGCGCGAGGTCGTGGTCGAGGCGCAGCATCATCGAGTCCGTCAGGTCGGCGTACTCGGGGTGGTCGATCTCGATCCCCGCCATCTCGTACTCCACGCCGATGGCCTGCTTCTTCCGTTCGAGGTCGCTGACGCCCAGATCCTTCGCCAGCGGCGCGGCGGGCCCGGTGGCGTCGACGACGATGTCGCCGTACACCTCCTCCTCGCCGTTGTACCGCACGCCGACGGGCTTGTCGTCCTCCGTGATCGGTCGGGAGACGCGGGCGTCGAACCACACCTCCGCGCCCTTCTTTCGGGCGTCGGCGACGAGCCACTGCTTGAACTCCGCGAACTCCAACACGGCGCCGGGCTGGTTCTGGACGTAGTGGTGGTTGGGCGACTCGAGCACGACGTCGTCGGTGTAGTTCATCACCACGTCGTCAGGGACGCCGAAGGACGCCATCATCGACGGGAACGTGCCGGCGGTCGACTTGTTGCTCTGACGCGGGAACTCGTCCTCCGACTCCAGTTCCAGGAGGACGACGTCGTAGCCTCGCTGGGCGAGGTCACGGGCACACTGTGCGCCCGCCGGCCCCGCCCCCGCGATGACCACGTCAAAACGGTCGGACATGAACACACGAAGCGGCGTGTGCGTAATGAGTGTTGCTAACTCCGGAGTGAAACGCTGCGAGCCAGTGGCGTACTACGGCGGTTTCCAGTCGGGTCGAACGGGACGGAACGCTCGGGATCGTAACACCGGGTTCCATATCGGGCCCGGTAACAGGTGAGCCGCGGCCTCGCATCCGAAACACCCGCAGTCTTGCTCCCACCCGTGTTTTGTTACCCTGCTCGCCCGTCCGGGTAGGCGGATGGAACTCTTCGGCCGACGGGTGGGGAGTGTCTGGCGGCGGGCGGCCGGCCTCGGCTGGCCCGTCGCCGTCCAGCACACGTTCACGACGTTGATGCGGACCGTCGACATCATCGTCACCGGCCTGTTTTCCCCCGCCGCCGTCGCCGCCGTGGGGTTGGCTGACCTCTACGCGCAACTCCCCCTTCGGGTCGGTCTCGGCCTCGGTGCAGGTGCGATCACGCTGTCGAGTCAGGACACCGGCCGCGACGCCGAGGTGAGCCGGGACCGCGCCATCACGTTGGCGCTGGTCATCGGCGCGCTCTGTGGGCTCCCCCTCGTGGCTGTGGGACTGTTCCACGGCCGGCCGCTCATCGCATTACTCGGCGCGGAGCGGGAAGTCGCTCGACTCGGCGGCCTGTACCTCACGCTCGTCTTCGGCGTCGCCCCCATGCGCATCGTCGGTCTCGTCGGCGCGCGAGCACTGCAAGGTGCCGGCGATACCCGGACGCCGATGGTGCTCAACGGCGGCGTCAACCTCGTCAACGCCGGGCTGACGGTCGCTCTCGGCCTCGGTATCTGGCAGTTCCCGCGGATGGGGATCGTCGGCGTCGGCCTGGCGACGGCCATCAGCCGCACCATCGAGGCGGCGCTCGTCACCGCCGCGATCGCGACGCCCCGTACCGCGCTCTCGCTGGAACCGACGTGGGACACGACCGTCGCACGACAGGTGGTCAGCGTCAGCCTGCCGTCGTTCGCGGAGGGGATGAGCACCTCGATCGCCAACTTCCCGTTCAACTCCCTGCTGTTGCTGTTCGGAACGGAGGCCAACGCCGCGTACCACATCGGCCGGCGGGTGTACCAGCAACTCACCGGGCCGCTCTACCGGTCGGCCAGCACCGTCACCAGCATCATCGTCGGGCAGGCCCTCGGCGAGGGGAAGGCGGCCGAGGCGCGACGCGACGCCGTCTCGCTGCTCGTGCTCAGTTTCGCGCTGCTGACGGCGGCCGGTGCCGTCATGTTCCTCGGCGCCGAGCGCATCGTCGCCGTGTTCACGAACGACCCCGCCACGAGGAGGCACGCGGTGGCGTTCACGCGCGTGTTCGCCGTCTCGATGCCCTTCTTCGGAGTGTTCTTCCCGCTCGCGGGGGCGCTACGGGGGGCCGGCGACACCCGGACGCCGTTCTACGCCCGGCTCGCCGGCACGTTCGTCTTCCTGCTTGGCGCCTCGTACGTGCTCGCCGTCCCGCTCGGCTACGGGCTGGTCGGCGTCTACGTCGGGATGGTGTTGAGCTACGCCTGCTGGGCGGTCATCGTCGCCGCCGGCTTCTACTGGGGCGGCTGGGCCGACACTGCGGCTTCGATGATCGCCGAGCGGGAGGAGGAGAGCGAACCGGAGGGCGAGTAGCCGCGGACGGCCTCAGTAGAACTCGCGGACGAGGTCCGTCGCGTTCTCGGGGGCGCCGTCCGGGATCTCGGTCATGTCCTCGGTGACGCCGTGGGCCTCGTGGTAGGGGACGGAGTTCTCGTCCTGGTAGAGGATCCCCTGATACTCGTTGCCGTCCATGATGCGGTCGGTGGCGTCCTCCTTGTCGGACGGGTCGTGGTCGGTCTCCGCGAGGTCCGTGAGGTTGTCGCGGAAGTAGTCGTACGTGTCCGTGTCGTTGAACGTGACACACGGCGAGAACACGTTGACGAAGCCGAAGCCGTCGTGCTCGATGGCCTGCTGGACCAGTTCCGCATGGCGCTGGGAGTCCGACGCGAACGACTGCGCGATGAACGTCCCGCCCGCGGAGAGCGCGAGCGCGAGGGGGTTGACCGGCGGCTGCTTCGGCCCCTCGGGCGTCGTCGACGTCTCGAAGTCCTCGCGCGAGGTGGGCGAGGCCTGGCCCTTGGTGAGCCCGTAGATACGGTTGTCCATCACGACGTAGCTCATGTCGACGTTCCGGCGCACCGCGTGGATGAAGTGGCCCGAGCCGATGGAGTAGCCGTCGCCGTCGCCGCCCGCGACCATCACTTCGAGGTCGGGGTTGGCCATCTTCACGCCCGTGCCCACGGGGAGCGCGCGGCCGTGGACGCCGTGGAGCGCGTAGCTGTGCATGTACGTGCCGATCTTGCCCGAACAGCCGATGCCGGCGACGACGAACGTGTTGTCGGGGTCGTTGCCCGTGTTCGCCAGCGCCTTCATCATGCCGTTCATCGTCCCGAAGTCGCCGCAGCCGGGACACCAGGTGGGCTGCTTGTCAGATTTGAAGTCGATGAATCGAACGTCGCTGCTCATTGGAGCACCTCCGTGATCTCTTCGGCGAGCTCGTCCGCTTTGAACCCGACGCCGTTGTACTTGTTCACCCGATCCACGCGCTGGAGCGTGTCGTGCTCCAGCACGTCCGCGAACTGCCCGGTCGCGTTACACTCGACGACGGCGACCTGCTCGGCGTCCTCAACGGCCTCCGTCAGGTCCGGCCGCGGGAACAGGTACGGCACCGAGAGGAACCGGAACTCCGGCGCGTCCTCGTCCATCAGGTCCATCGCCTCGACGATGGTCCCCTCGTTGGACCCCCACGAGACGACGAGGTTGTCCGAGTCCGGGTTCCCGAACTCACGGGGACTCCAGTCCTCCCGTTCCTTCGCGGTCTCGACCTTCCGCTGGCGCTTCTGGACCTGCTCGACGCGGATCTCGGTGTCCTCGGTCCGCCGGCCGAGCTCGTTGTGCTCGAGCCCCGTGGACATGTGCGCGCCGTCGGTCGTGCCGGGGAGCGCGCGCGGACTGATGCCGTCCTCGGTGGCGGCGTGGGCCCGGAAGCGTCCCTCGTCGTCGAGCCACTCGTCGATCTCGTCCTCGTCGACGATCTTCCCGCGGTCGATCTCGACCTCGTCCATGTCGAACGCCTCCGGCGGGAACGTCTGCTCGGTGACCGCCATCTCGAGGTCGGCGATCAGGTAGACGGGCGTCTGGTACTTCTCGGCGAGGTTGAACGCCTCGACGGTCTTCCAGAACGCCTCCGAGATCGTCGTCGGCGCGACGACGAACCGCGGGATCTCGCCGTGCCCGCCGAACAGGGCCATGTTGAGGTCGCCCTGCTCCTGCTTGGTCGGCATCCCCGTCGAGGGCCCCGAGCGCATCACGTCACAGATGACCAGCGGCGTCTCGCTCTGGGCGACGAGGCCGAACGTCTCGGCCATCAGGTCGATACCCGGCCCGGAGGTCGCGGTCATCGACCGCGCACCCGCGCGTGCCGCGCCCAGCGCCATGTTGATCGCCGAGAGCTCGTCCTCGGCCTGCACGACGTGGCCGCCGTAGCGCTCGAGTCGCCCGGTCAGGTACTCCATCACGTCGGTCGCGGGGGTGATGGGGTAGCCCGAGTAGAACCGGCAGCCGGCCGCGAGGGCGCCCATGCCGATCGCCTCGTCGCCGTTGATGAGCACGTAGTCCTCGTCGGTGGTCTCGAGCTCGTACTCGAAGTCGTCGCACTCGGCCTCGTAGTTCTCCGCGACGTACTCGGCGCCGAGTTCGGCGGCGGTCTTGTTGTTCTCGACGATCGACTGGCCCTTGTCGCTGAAGCGCTTCTCCAGCGAGGAGCCGAGGTGTTCGATCGGGAACTCCGTGACCTCACACGCCGCGCCGAGCGCGACGATGTTGCGCATGATGGCGCCGCCGGCCTCCTCGGCCAGCGATTTGAGGGGGACGTCCATCCCGACCATCCCGTCGGGGATCTCGAGGTCGGCCATCGACGTGCGCTCGCCGTCGTAGATGATCACCGACCCCTCGTGGAGTTCGTCGACGTTCTCGTCGACGGTGCGCTGGGTCAGCGCGATCAGCACGTCGAGGCGGTCGACGGTACTCTCGACCTGCTCGATCGAGGTCCGAACTTTGTACGCCGTGTACCCGCCGCGGATACGTGAGGCGAAGTCTTTCGACGTGAACACGTGTCGACCGGCCCGGGACAGTGCTCTCGCGAAGATCTTCCCGGTCGAGTCGATGCCATCGCCGGCCTCGCCGCCGATGGCCCAGTTGAAGTCCGCAGGCATGCTGGCACGAACTACCTCCGGCGCCCGCAAAAGCCTTCTGAAGCGCCGGGTCAAACGGTCAGTTACGACCGTGTGGAACCGGGGAAAGGTGACCGTTCGTGTCGATCCCCGGTTCGCCGGGAAGGGAAGCGGCTTTCCCCGCCGAGACGGAACCTCGCGGCATGGACGCCACCGTCGTCGACCGCGAGTCGGTCGGCCCCGACACGTTCACGCTGACGTTCGAGACGCCCGAGGGGTTCGAGGGGCTCGCCGGCCAGTTCGTCCGGCTCTCCGGTGCGGTCTCCGGCGAGAGCTACGCGCGGTTCTACACGCTCTCCTCGCCCGACACCGAGGACACCTTCGAGATCACCGTCGAGGTCGCCGAGGAGGGCGGCCCCTTCAGCGACTACCTCGCCGACCTCTCGGCCGGCGACGAGGTCGCCGTCGCCGGCCCGTACGGCGAGGAGTACTACGACGGCGAGGCGCGCGCGGTCGTGCTCGCGGGCGGCCCCGGCGTCGGCGCCGCCGTCGCGATCGCGGAGGCGGCCGTCGCCAACGACGCCGAGGCCGCGGTCGTCTACCGGCACGACGGCGAGCCGGCCCACGCGGAGCGACTCGACGCGCTCGTCGACGCGGGCGCCGACGTGACCACCCTCGGTGAGGGCGACGACGCCTTCGCCGCCGCAGTCGACGACGCGCTGACGAACGCGGCGGGCGAAGGCGTGTTCGTCTACGGATTCGCGGGGTTCGTGGAGACCGCGACCGAGGCGATCGAGGCCGCGGGCGGCGATCCGGACGGCGCGAAAGTCGAGTCGTTCGGGTAGCTCGGGGTCGGGACCGAACCAAAGTATTCACTATCGGGCGTCTACAACCCGGGTGTATGGATAACGACGACGCCCTTTCTCGCCGCTCGTTCCTCCGAGCAGGCACCGTCGGCGCCGCGACGGCGGCGACAGCCGGGACCGCGGCGGCACAGGAGGGGACCGAGACCGCGACCCCGACCGGAACGTCGAACGGGACGGCGACTGGGACGTCGACGGGGAACGGGACCGCGACCGGAACCAGCACCGGTGGCGGCGGCGGTGGCGGCGAGACCCACACCGTCGACATGACCGACGATCTCGTGTTCGACCCGGACGAGATCACGATCGCCCCGGGGGACACGATCGTCTGGGAGAACGTCGGCACCGTCGGCCACAGCGTGACGGCCTACGAGGACGAGATCCCCGAGGAGGCGGAGTACTTCGCCTCCGGCGGCTTCGACGCCGAACAGCCCGCACGCGACGCCTACCCCGAGCAGGGGGACATCCCCGGCGGCGAGTCCTACGAACACACGTTCGAGGTCGAGGGGGAGTACGGCTACTTCTGTATTCCCCACGAGCAGGTCGGGATGGTGGGTACGGTCATTGTGTCCGCCGACGCGGGTGGTGATGGCGGCGGCGGTGGGGCCGCCGGCCCCGCGGTGCCCGACAGCGCGAAGACCCTCGGCGTCGGCGCCGCCTTCGCGATGGTGGCGACGCTGCTGATCGCCTTCTTCTTCCTGAAGTACGGCGGCGACAACCCCGGTCACGAGACCGAGGGGTAGGCTACAGTAGGCCGCCGCCCTTGAGGTTCTCGTAGCAGTTCAGGTACGTGTCGAGCACGGCGTCGTGATCGAACTGCTCGAAGGAGTCGCTGTGCTCGCGGCGCGGGACGTTCCCGGCTTCGGTGATCACGTCGGCCAGTCCTTCCGGGCTCGTCACCCGGCGGCCGCGGTCGACGCCCTCCACCAGCTCGTGCGCGCTGGAGTCGGCCTGGTACTCGACGACGCCCAGACAGCCACACGCCAGCGCCCGGAGGAGTTCGGTCGCGAACACCTCGGCGGAGGCCGTCTGCGCGAACACGTGTGCGCCCTTGTAGATGCTGACGCGTTCACGCTCCGAGAGCGCGCCGGTGAACGTGATCCGGTCGTCGATCCGGAGGTCGCGGGCGGCGGCCTCGATCGGCTCGCGTTCGGGGCCGTCCCCGACGATGGCCGCCGACCAGTCGCGTCGGCGCCGCTCGGCGAGCGCAAGTAGCAGCGTGCCCACGTTGGCGTGTTCGTCCAGCCGTCGGGCGTACACCACGTCGAACCGGTCGTCGGTCGGTGCCTCCCGGATCAGGTCCACGTCGATGCTCTCGGGGACGATCCGGACCGCCCCGTCGTCGGCGCCGTGTTCGCGGACGCGCGTCCGGACCAGCTCCGAGGGGGTCGTCACCAGATCCGCCCCCGCTGCGGCCCGGGGTTCGCTCCCGGGCTCGTTCGGGCCGTCACCGAACCAGTCGACGAGCACGGGCGTCCGGAGCATCGTCCCGACCTTCTCGGCGACGGCGACGTGTCGCGGCGGGCCGTGAACCGCGTGGATCACGTCGGCGCCGGTGCGCCACAGCGCCGTCGGGAGCTTCGCGGCGAAGGCGCCGGTCGCGGGCTCGCGGGTCACCCGGCGGTACTCGATGCCCTCGTGTTCGAACGTCGGGACGGCGTCGCCGCCCCACCACTGCGAACAGAGATACGTCACGTCGTGGCCTCGATCCGCCAGCATGCGGGCGGTCCGCTGCGCTCGCTCCAGCCCCCGCCGTTCGACGTGGTGGGCGGTCTCCATGGAGACGAACGCGACGTGCACGGCGAGTGGTTGCTCCGCGGGGGGTAAAAACTGCCCCGACTCGGTTTGCCGGTGGCGGGGACCCCTCGCGGCGGGTAGTCACCGGTAGCTAAGTAAGGGGCGAACGGCTATTGGGAGTAATGGCAAACTCGACTTCGAAGAACGACGGCGCCACCGGCACGACGGAGGAGGAGCAGTACTACGCCAACCGCCTGCTGCTCATCACGCTGCTGTGGCTCGTGCTGGTGCTGGGCGCCGGCGTACTGATGATCTACTTCCTGTAAAAGACGGTCGTCGGTGCACGGCGGCGCCGGCCAAACTGTGCCGTATCGGTTACAGCATCCCCTGTGCTTCCAGCCCCTCCATCACGTCGTCGACGAGCGTCTCGACGTCGCTGTAGGGGAACTCCTGCTCGCCACCGAGCTTCGCGGCCAGTTCCATCGCCGTGAAGGAGACGTCGCCCGCCTCGAACTTCGTGCTCGGCCCCTGAGGGAGGGCGGGAACGAGGTCCATCTGGCTGTCGACGGGGAAGTCGGCACCCTCGAAAGCGTCGGTGAGCTGTGCACGGAGTTCGCGTTCGGTTTCTTCGTCGGCCATACTCCCCAATGCCGCCGAAGGTCGGATAAGCGTTTCCGAAACGCGGGGGAACGTCTCGGCGGTTCCACCCACGCCCGGAAGAACCCGCGTGACTGGCCGGAACCGCCCGGTTTTAGGTCGCAGGGCGGGAGCTACCGCCATGGCGTTCGAGTTCGACTTCGACCTGCTGCGAGACCTGACAGAGACCAGCGGCGTCCCCGGGTACGAGGACCGCGTGCGCGAGATGGTGCGCGATGAGCTGGGGGCGACCACCGACCACGTCCGCACCGACGCGATGGGGAACGTCGTGGGGACGATCGAGGGCGATTCGGACTACTCCGTCGCCGTCGCCGCCCACATGGACGAGATCGGCTTCATGGTCAAACACATCGACGACGACGGGTTCCTCAAACTCGACGCGCTCGGCGGCTGGGACGCGCGCGTGCTCCGCGCCCAGCGCGTGACTGTTCATGGTGAGGAGGACGTCACCGGCGTCTTCGGCTCGGTCCCGCCGCACACGCTCGACGACGCGGAGGACGGCGAGGAGGAGGTCGGCGACCGCGTCGTCGATCTCGGCCGCGACGCCGAGGAGGTCGAGGAGCTGGTGAGTGTCGGCGACGTGGTCACGATGAACCAGTCGACGATCGAGATGGGCGATTCGGTCACGGGGAAGGCCCTCGACGACCGCGTCTGCCTGTTCGCGATGCTCGAGGCCGCCCGCGAGATCGAGGATCCCGACGCCACGATCCACTTCTGTGCGACCGTTCAGGAGGAGGTCGGCATCCGCGGCGCCACCGCGCTGGGGGTCGACGTGGATCCGGACCTCGCGATCGCGCTCGACGTGACCATCGCGAGCGACATCCCGGGCGTCAGCGAGGAGGACCACGTCACCGCGCTGGGAGACGGCGCGGCGATCAAACTGAAGGACAGTTCGGTCATCACGACGCCGAAGGTCCACAAGCGGCTCAAGTCGGTCGCCGAGGACGGCGGGATCGAACACCAGCTGGAGGTACTCCCCTCCGGCGGCACCGACACGGCCGGGTTCCAGAACACCAACGGCGCCATCCCGGTGGGCGCTCTCTCGATCCCGACGCGCTACCTCCACACGGTGACCGAGACCGCGAACGGCGACGACATCCGCGCCACCATCGACCTGCTGACCGCGTTCCTCGAGAGCGAGGACGGCGACCACGACTATTCGCTGTAACCGACTGCGGCACGTGACCTGCTCCAGCCTCCGTGCTGGAGCCTCGGAACTGTTGCCGGAGTCGTGTGTAACCGACTGCGGCACGCGACCAGTTCCAGCCTCCGTGCTGGAACCTCGGAACTGTTGCCGGAGTCGTGTGTGACCAACTGCGGCACGCGACCAGTTCCAGCCTCCGTGCTGGAACGTTTCCCCCTATCGGCGTCGATCGACGCCGGTTCCTACAGGGTGGGATTTTCCGACACCGACTCCTAAGAGGAAACCCCTTTCCTACGTAGGGTCGAACCACCGCCTACCCAATCCAGAGAGAAACTGATGAAGGAGTACGAGTACGTCTGTCAGGAATGCGGGCAGCAGATCGAGGTCAACGGACCGATGCGTGAGGCCATCCTCGAAAACGGCTGTCCGGTCTGCTCGGCACCCGCCCAGTCCGCTCACTTTTGCGACCAGTAATCAGGCGTCGCGATCGACTTCGGTTCGCCGCCCCGTCAGGTTCGTCGTCTCGAACTCGTACAGTCGGATGTCGAGGTCCTCCTTCGGCTCGCCCCAGATCTCGAACAGCGGCCGTTCGGCGTCGCCGTACTGCTCGATCTGTTCGACGGAGAGTTCGCTCGGGTCGGTCTCGTTGAGCGTCCCCTCGGCGACGACGCTGCGATACGCCCCCTTGTCGTCGTCGCCGTAGACGACGAAGCGAGCGCTCGTGTTGGCGTCCAGGAACCGGCGTTTCTCGCTCTCCGGCGTCGAGACTAACCGGAAGTAGAACGACGCTCTCCCTGCATCGTAACCGTACGAGACCGGCGCGGCGTACGGGTCGTCGCCCTCGGCGAGCGAAAGCACTCCCGTCTCGTTCTCACCGAGAAACGCGTCCGTCTCCTCGCGCGTCATCTCGGTCTCTCGGGCGAGTGGCATCCTTACCCCGACCCAACAGAGCGTCCGGTTAATCCATTACGATTGGCGTAGCCGAATCGGAGTCGACCTCGGCGTCGCCTACCCGTCGTCGAACACGTCCCCGAACAGCTTGCGTTGGGCGGCGGTGAGGTGTTCGGCGAACGTCGACTGCGAGATACCCAGCTCGTCGGCGAGTTCGGTGCCGTTGGCCTCCCTGGGGCGCTCGAAGTACCCTTCGCGGTACGCCGTCCGGAGCACCTCCTGCTGTCGGTCCGTGAGCTTCCCGTAGTTGACGAACCGCCGGTCCTCGGGGCTCCCGGACAACGGGGGCTGCAGGAGTTGTTGAACGTCCATCGAGGGGAACCGGTCACGCAGCGTGGCGGTCACCTCCTGGAGCTGCTCGAACGTCTCGGCGTGGAAGACGACGGTGAGCTCCCCTTCCCCCGCGAGGAAGCGGTGGATCGGGCAGTCGAACTGGCCCAGACACGTACACGGACAGTCGTCCGCGTGCTCGACCCGGTAGACGTCGGCGGTGCCGTAGGAGAACACCGGCTCGGTGGTCGCAACCGGCTCGGACTGTGCCTGGCTACCGGACTGGTTCAACGCGTCGTCGCCATCGGGCTGTGACCCGTCCGACTCGCGTGTCGACGTGTCAACGTCGACGAGGAACTCCGTCACTGGCGGCCCCGTCGCGGAGACGCTCGTGGCGACGCTGTCGATCTCCGTGTCGGCCGCTGCCGAGAACCGGGCGACTGAACAGCCCGCCGGGCTATCGAACGTCACGGTGGCCCGGATACCGGTGCTCATGTGTGGTACCCCCGTATCGTGTTCGAACCCTCTTGAGTGCGGTGGTCGTCCCGAAGACGGCCGGTAGCTTATAAACCACCCCCAATATCCGTGCTTCATGCTTGTGGGGGAGCAAGCCCCACTGTGGAGTATGAGCCACGCCGTCTCCGCTCCGAAGAACCAACGCCCTGGCACCGACTCGGCGGAAGTCATCCGTTCCGAGAACGAGATCACGGACCTGCTCGCCGCGCTCGACGACTCCGACTGTCGATCCGTCCTCGAAGTCACCGGCGACGAACCGCTGTCGGCGAAGGACATCGTCGAACGCTGTGACATCCCGTCGTCGACGGCCTACCGCAAGATCGAACGGCTGGTCGACCTCGGCCTCCTGGAGGAGGGAATCCGGATCCGGAGCTCCGGGAAACACGCCAGCGAGTACCGGCGCTGCATCGAGGGTGTCGAACTCTCCATCGGCGACGACGGGACCGAGGTCCGTGTGGTCGGCTGCGAACAGTAACCTACCGATTCTGTATCGCGATAACCGATTTATACCCTCCGTCTCCCCCGGCTAGTCCCCTTCGCTACCCGAACCCTTCATAATCGTTCCGGCGAAAGGTCAGGCCATGTACGACGACGAGGACCTCGCGGAGATACGTGAGTCCCGTGAGCAGTGGGAACGAGAGACGGTCGACCCGACGCTCGATGCCTACGGCGAGCGAAAGGATCGCTTCGCGACGGTCTCGAACCTCGAGATCGACCGACTGTACGACCCGACCGACGTGGCCGATCTCGACTACGAGGAGGACCTGGGCAACCCCGGCGAGTTCCCCTTCACCCGCGGCCCGTACCCGACGATGTACCGCGGGCGGACGTGGACGATGCGGCAGTTCGCCGGGTTCGGTTCCGCCGAGGACACGAACGAGCGGTTCCACTACCTGATCGAGGAGGGTCAGACCGGTCTCTCGACGGCGTTCGACATGCCGTCGCTGATGGGGCTTGACTCCGACGACCCCATGGCCCTCGGGGAAGTGGGGAAGGAGGGCGTCGCCGTCGACACGCTGCGGGACATGGAGATCCTCTTCGACGGGATCGACGTCGGCGAGGTGTCCACGTCGTTCACGATCAACCCCTCGGCGCCGGTGATCTACGCGATGTACCTCGCGCTGGCCGACCAGCAGGGCGTCCCCCGCGAGGAGGTGCGTGGCACCCTCCAGAACGACATGTTGAAGGAGTTCATCGCCCAGAAGGAGTGGGTGATCCCCCCCGAGCCGTCGCTGGATATCGTCACCGACACCATCGAGTTCGCGGCCGCGGAGACGCCGAAGTTCAGCCCGGTCTCGATCTCGGGCTACCACATCCGGGAGGCCGGCTCGACGGCGGTCCAGGAGCTCGCGTTCACCCTCGCCGACGGGTTCGCGTACGTCGAGGACTGTCTCGACCGCGGGATGGCCGTCGACGAGTTCGCGCCCCAGCTCAGCTTCTTCTTCAACTCCCACAACTCCATCTTCGAGGAGGTCGCGAAGTTCCGCGCCGCGCGGCGCATCTACGCCCGCGTGATGGACGAGTGGTACGACGCCGAGGCCGACGAGTCCAAACAGCTGAAGTTCCACACCCAGACGGCCGGCCAGTCGCTGACGGCCCAGCAGCCCCTGAACAACATCGTCCGGGTGACGATCCAGGCGCTGGCGGGCGTCTTCGGCGGCACGCAGAGCCTCCACACCAACTCCTACGACGAGGCGCTGGCGCTGCCCAGCGAGGAGGCGGTCCGGGTCGCGCTGCGGACCCAGCAGATCATCGCCGAGGAGTCCGGCGCCGCCGACAGCGTCGACCCGCTCGCGGGCTCGTTCATGGTCGAGAGCCTCACCGACGAGGTCGAGGAGGAAGCGATGGAGTACATCGAGACGATCAAGGAGATGGGCGACGGTTCGGTCCGGGACGGCGTCCTCACCGGTATCGAGGAGGGGTACTTCCACCGCGAGATCCAGGAGTCCTCCTACGAGTACCAGGAGCGCGTCGAGGACGAGGAGGAGGTCGTCGTCGGCGTCAACAAGTACGTCTCCGAGGAGGACACCTCGCCGGAGGTGCTCAAGGTCGACGAGGAGGTCGCCGAACACCAGCGCGAGCGCCTCGCCGAAGTCAAGGAGGAGCGCGACGACGAGGCCGTCGAGGCCGCGCTCGACGACCTGCAGGACGCCATCGACGACGACGAGAACGTGATGCCCCACATCATCACCGCCGTCAAGGCGTACGCGACGATGGGCGAGATCATGGACGTGTTCGAGGCCGAGTACGGCGAGTACCGCGAGAAGATCGGGCTGGCCTGACCGGCCGGCGTTCTCACGGTTTTCGCCGCAGGAGGTGGGGTTTATGTCCGCGACGACACACAGTAGTCCTGACTATGTCGGACGATGACACTGAACTCGAAGCCCGACTCGAAGCGCAGGACAGCTTCGAGCCGCCGGAGTCGTTCGTCGAGCAGGCAAACGTCGCCGATCCGGGCGTCTACGAGGAGTTCGAGGAGAACTGGCCCGACTGCTGGGAGGGGGCGGCGGACATGCTCGACTGGGAGACCGAGTACGACACCGTACTGGACGACTCGAACCCGCCCTTCTTCGAGTGGTTCACGGGCGGCGAACTCAACGCCTCGGCCAACTGCCTCGACCGCCATCTCGACGAGCGCGGCGACGAGGCCGCGATCGAGTGGGTCGGCGAACCCACCGAGGAGGCCAACCGCACCTACACGTACGAGGAACTGCATCGCGAGGTGAACGAGGCGGCCGCGGCGCTGCGGGAGCTGGGCGTCGGCGAGGACGACGTCGTCACGATGTACATGCCGATGATCCCGGAACTCCCCATCGCGATGCTCGCCTGCGCCCGCATCGGCGCGCCGCACTCGGTCGTGTTCGCCGGCTTCTCCGCCGACGCGCTCGCGACCCGGATGAACGCCGCCGACTCGGAGTACCTAATCACCGCCGACGGCTACTACCGGCGCGGCGACCCGCTCGACCACCTCGAGAAGGCCAACGAGGGCCTCGATGGCGTCGACCACGGGACGGAGACGCTGGTCGTCAACCGACTGCCCGAGGCGGACTCGTTCGATCACGAACTCGGTGACACCCAGACGTTCTGGACCGACGCCGTCCACGCACAGAAGGGTGCGGAGGTCGAACCGGTCGCGCGGGACGCCGAGGACATGCTGTTCCTCATGTACACCTCCGGCACCACGGGCCAGCCCAAAGGCGTGAAACACACGACGGGGGGCTACCTCTCGTGGGCGGCGTGGACTTCTCACGCGGTACTGGACATCAAGCCCGAGGACACGTACTTCTGTTCGGCCGACATCGGCTGGATCACCGGCCACTCCTACATCGTCTACGGCCCGCTCGCGCTCGGGACGACGACGATGATGTACGAGGGAACCCCGGATTACCCCGAGCGCGACCGTCTCTGGGAGATCGTCGAGGAGTACAAGGCCACGCAACTCTACACGGCACCGACGGCGATCCGGGCGTTCATGAAGTGGGGGACGGAGTACCCCGACGCGCACGATCTGTCGAGTCTGCGCCTCTTGGGTACCGTGGGCGAGCCGATCAACCCCCGCGCCTGGAAGTGGTACTACAAGCACATCGGCGACGAGTCCTGCCCGGTCGTGGACACGTGGTGGCAGACCGA
>NZ_FOXI01000036.1 GCF_900115675.1 Halolamina pelagica
GCGACGCTCGCGCCCAAGCTCCGCCAGGGCATCACGACCGAAATTCTGGGCCAGGACGGCTTCTCGATGGCCCCCATGCACCGCGAGGGCGGCGCCGAGGAGTGGGCGAAACAGCTCGGCGCCCTCGCGGGTCGCGTGGACGTGGACTGGACCTGGGGGAGCGTCGAGGAGTACTTCCAGGCCGTCGAGGAGAACGGGGTAGCGCCGAACGTCGGCCTGCTGGCCGGCCACGGGACGGTGCGGTTCAACGTCCTGGGGATGGCCGACCGCGCGCCCACCGACGACGAACTGGCCGAGATGGGCGACCTCGTCACCGAGGCACTCGAGGACGGCGCGCTCGGCTTCTCGACGGGGCTCATCTACACGCCCTGCACCTACGCCGACACCCGCGAGGTCGGGGAGCTGGCCGCCCGGCTCGCGCCCTACGGCCGGCCGTTCGTCGCGCACGTCCGGAGCGAAGGACGATGGATCTGGGAGGCTCTGGACGAGTACGTCGACATCGGGGCCGACGAGGGCATCCCGCTGCACCTCTCGCACTTCAAGGTCGCCGGCGGCGCCCAGCACGGCAAGGCCGACCGGGCGACCCAACTCGTGGAAACGGCCCGCGAGCGCGGCGTCGACATGGCCGCCGAGCAGTACCCCTACACCGCGGGCAGCACGATGCTCTCCGCCGTCCTCCCCCCGTGGGTCCACGCCGACGGCCCCGACGCCACCCTCGAAACCCTGCGGGACGACGACGCCCGGGAGCGCATCCGCAAAGACATCGAGCAGTGGCGCATCGACGGCTGGGAGAACATCGGCGCGCTCGCCGGGTGGGACAACGTCGTCATCGCGAACGTAGAGTCGAGCGAGAACGAGGACGTCGAGGGCGAGAGCGTCGCCGCCGTCGCCGCCGAGCGCGGCACCCACCCGGTCGAGGCGGTCTGCGACCTGCTCGTTGAGGAGGAACTCGGCGTCAGCATGGTGCTCCACCTGCTCGCGGAGGACGACGTGCGGACGATCATGGCCGACGAGCGGGTCTGCATCGCCACGGACGGGCTCTTCGGCGGTAAGCCCCACCCGCGCGTCTACGGGACGTATCCGCGCGTTCTCGGCCACTACGTGCGCGAGGAGAACCTGCTGACCCTGGAGGAGGCGGTCAGGAAGATGACCTCGCTGCCGGCTCGCGGGATGGGTCTCACCAGGAAGGGCGTCCTCCGTCCCGGGATGGACGCGGACCTGGTCGTCTTCGACCCGGACACCGTCGAGAGCCGCGCGACGTTCGAGAAGCCCCGGCGGTTCCCCCGCGGCATCGACCACGTCGTCGTCAACGGCGAACCCGCGGTCCAGGACGGCGAGACCACTGGACAGCTCCCCGGCGAGGCGATCCGGAAGTAGCGGCGGTCGAACGAGACGTTCTCAGACCCGGATCGCTTCGCCCGGTGTCTCCCCCGTCGGCTCACCGTCGCGGACGACGAACTGCCCGTCGACCAGGACGTGGGGCATTCCCTTCGGCGGCTGGCGGGGGTTGTCGAACGTGGCCGGCGAGCTGACCGTCGCCGGGTCGAACACCACGAGGTCGGCGTCCATCCCCGGTCTGAGTATCCCTTTCCGGTCGAGTCCCATCGCCCGCGTCGGAAGCGAGGTCATCTTCCGGACGGCTTCTTCCAGGCTGAGGTGGTTCTCTTCGCGCACGTAGGTCCCCAGAATTCGCGGGTAGGTGCCGTACGTCCGGGGGTGCGGGAACGCGCCGAAGAGGCCGTCGGTCGCCACGCCGACTCGCTCGTTGGCCATGATCTCGCGCACGTCGGACTCGGCGATGGTGTGGAGGATCATCGCCGGGGAGAGCTTCTCGGCGACTAGCACGTCGCACACGGTCTCGACGGGGTGCTGGTCCCGGTCGGCAGCGATGGCCGCCACCGACTCGCCCTCGTACTGGCGCCAGGGCTCGGTGTCGAGGTTCCGGACAACGATGTTCTCCCAGCCCGAGCGGGCGCCCTGGTTCTCCCAGCCGTCGATGCGCCACTGCTCGATGTCTTTGCGGATGCGCTCGCGGGACTCCTCGTCCTGGAGGGTCTCCAGGACCGCCTCCGGTCCCTCGGCGTGCACCCACGGGGGGAGGACGGCAGAGAGCAGCGTGTTCCCGGCGGTGTAGGGGTACTGCTCGGCGGCCATGTCGACGCCGCGCTCGCGGGCGGCCTCGATGAGCTGGTTGCCGCGCCCAGCCTTTCCCTGCTGCATGGTGCCGGACATCTTGTAGTGCGAGAGGTGGAGCGGAATCTCCTCCTCGGCGCCGATGTCGACGAACTCGTCCAGGGCCTCCCAGATCCAGCGGCCCTCACTCCGGATGTGGGCGACGAACGGCCGACCGTACGGGGCGAGGCGGGCCGCGAGTTGCTGGACTTCCTCGGTCGAGGCGTTGACCTGCGGCGAGTAGACCAGTCCCGTGGAGAAGCCGACCGCACCGGCGTCGAGAGCATCGTCGACCAGCTCGGCCATCTCCGCGAGCTCGTCGTCGGTGGGCTCACAGTCGGCCATTCCCAGGACGTTGAACCGCACCGTCCCGTGGCCCACGAGCGTGGCCACGTTCGAGGCGATGCCGTTGGCCTCGACGGCCTCGAGGTAGGCGTCGGTGTCCCCCCACGTCCAGTCCACGTCCACGTCGCCGGCCAGGCCAGAGAGGTGCTGAGCCCACTCCTCAGCGCCGCCCTCGCGGTGCATGGGGGCCATCGAGAAGCCGTCCTGGCCCAGAATTTCGGTCGTGATGCCCTGGCGGAGCTTGGGCGCGAGCGTCGC
>NZ_FOXI01000032.1 GCF_900115675.1 Halolamina pelagica
TGGATGGCGGTGGCGGCGCCGACGCCGGTGGTGACGCCGTCGTAGAAGTTCTCCTCGTCGTAGTCCATCAGGTCGATGGTCATCTGACAGGCCTGGAACTCCACGCCCATATCGAGGGAGGTCTCGATGAGCTCCTCGATCGAGGCGGTCTCGTTGTCGTCGATCTTCTTCTCCATCATCTTCGTCGTCATGCGGTCCATCCCCGGGATCGCGCCGATCACGTTCGGAACCGGCATGTTGGGGTTACCGACCGAACTGAGCTTGAGGTCTTTCGAACGCTCCTCGTGGAGGATTTCCAGCCCCCAGAACGTGTGGAACACGGTGACCTCGTAGCCGAACGCCGCTGCCGTACTCGCGAGGATCAGCGGCGGGTACGCCATGTCCAGCGTGCCCTTCGTGGCGATGATGGACATCTTCTTCTCGTCCTCGCCGGTCTCGGCGGCCACGTCGGCGAGTTCCTCCTCGAGCTCCTCGACGCGGGCGGCCAGTTCAGCACGCGAGGGCGTGTCGTCCGTCGACGCGTCGGGCGTGTCCGTACTCATGCTTACTCCGTCTTGCGGACGTAGTGCTTGAACACGTCGCCGTCCTCGACCTGGTCGAGCAGTTCGACGCCGCCCGTGCTGTCGGCCCAGCCGTCGATGTCGCTCATGCTGCCGGAGTCCGTCGCGAGCACTTCGAGGATCTCGTCCTCGTCGAGCTCGTCGATGGCGGACTTCGTCTTCACGACCGGCATGGGACACGATGCACCTTTCACGTCGAGCGTCTCCGCGATGTCGAATTGCGAACTCATGATTGATCTGCTCCGTTGTTGTATATTGGAGCTAACCCACAATATCAAACCCTCGTGTAAAAGCGTACCGATCCGACGAACGACCGCAAGAGGGACCGGTATTTTGACCACTATTTACCGTTCTCTTGCACGTGCGCCCGCCAGTTATCGCCGGCTTGATCGCGAGATAGTCTTGCATGTAGTGTGGATTATTATGCAAACCTTTTTGTGAGACCGGGCGATACGGTGGAGTGTACATGGACGCTGATGACTTCCCGACTCCGGACGTCGAGGTCGACTCGATCGAGCCGGAAACCCTGAAGGACCGCATCGACGACGGCGAATCGATCACCCTCCTCGACACGCGGATGGAGTCCGAGTACGAGGAGTGGCGCATCGACGGCGAGACCGTCGAGTCGATCAACGTCCCCTACTTCGAGTTCCTCGAGGACGAGATCGCCGACGACGTGCTCGCACAGGTGCCCGACGACCGCGAGGTCACCGTGCTCTGTGCGAAGGGCGGCTCGAGCGAGTACGTCGCGGCCGAGCTGGCCCAGCGGGGCTACGAGGTCAACCACCTCGAGGACGGCATGAACGGTTGGGCGCGCATCTACGACGCCGTCGAGGTCGAGGACTACGACGGCGCCGGCACGCTGCTGCAGTACCAGCGCCCCTCCTCGGGCTGTCTGGGTTACCTCGTCTACGACGACGACGAGGCCGCCATCGTCGACCCGCTTCGCGCGTTCACCGACCGCTACCTCGCGGACGCCGAGGAGCTCGGCGTCGACCTGGAGTACGCGATCGACACCCACGTCCACGCCGATCACATCTCCGGCGTCCGCGCGCTGGACGACGAGGGCGTCGAGGGCGTCATCCCCGAGCCGGCCGTCGACCGCGGCGTCACGTACGCCGACGAGCTGACGACCGCCGCGGACGGCGACACCTTCGAGGTCGGCGACGCCACCGTCGAAACCGTCTACACGCCCGGGCACACGACCGGGATGACCTCGTACCTCATCGACGACAGCCTGCTCGCGACCGGCGACGGGCTGTTCATCGAGAGCGTCGCCCGCCCCGACCTCGAGGAGGGCGACGACGGCGCGCCCGACGCGGCGCGCATGCTCTACGAGTCCCTGCAGGAGCGCGTGCTGACCCTGCCCGACGACACGCTGATCGGCGGCGCACACTTCAGCGACGCCGCCGAGCCGGCCGCCGACGGCACCTACACGGCGCCGATCGGCCAGCTCGTCGAGGAGATGGATGCGCTCACGATGGACGAGGACGAGTTCGTGGAGCTGATCCTCTCGGACATGCCGCCCCGTCCGGCCAACTACGAGGACATCATCGCGACGAACCTCGGCCAGAACCCCGTCGACGACGACGAGGCGTTCACCCTCGAACTCGGCCCGAACAACTGCGCAGCGAGCCAGGAGTCGCTCGCGGGTGACTAACTCCGTCGATGGTCGCTGATCCAGTCCCGCTCCAGTTGGCTGCCGAGCTGTTCCCCAACGGGATCAGCCGGTACGCCGTCGGCGGCCTGCTCGTCGGACTCGGGACCGTCCTGATCTACGTCGGAACGGGGATCCCCGCCGGAGCGAGTACGTTCCTCGAGTCGACGCTGTCGTACGTCTCGGACCAGTCGCGGTTCCAGCAGTACGTCGCCTCGCGGGACTGGCGGCTCGTGTTCACGGCCGGGATCATCCTGGGCGCGTTCGCGTTCGCCGCGACGTTCCAGTCCGGCGTGGTCTCGAGCTCGCTGTACCAACCTGGATCGACCGGCCAGCTCTACGAGGTCGCCGGCGTGACGCTGTGGACCACTGATGTCCAGCCCTGGCGGCTGTTCCTGGGCGGCATCCTCGTCGGCATCGGGACCCGTATCGGTAAGGGCTGTACGTCCGGCCACGGCGTCTGTGGCGTCGGGTCGGCGTCGAAGACCTCCCTGATCGGGGTCGCGACGTTCCTGACCGTGGCGATCGGGACGGCGCAGGTCGTCGCCGCGCTGGGGGTGAGCCCATGAGCGACCGACATCCCCTGTTCAAGCCGCTGGTCTTCGTCGGCGGCCTGGTGTTCGGGTTCGGGCTCGGCTTCAGCCAGATGGCGCGCCCGGAGGTCGTGCTGAACTTCCTGCAGTTCGACGACTTCGGACTGATCTTCGTCATGTTCGGCGCCGCGATCGTCTCCGGGATCGCGTTCGCACTGATGCCCCGGATCCGTGACGCCGCGCCGCTGACGGGCGACCGCTACGAGCGCCGCCTGAAGCCGTTCGACCGGAACGTCCTCGTCGGCGGCGCCGTCTTCGGCGTCGGCTGGGGGCTGTCCGGGATCTGTCCGGGCGCGGCCTACGCCAGCCTCGGAACCGGCAACATCACGATCCTCTGGGCGCTCGCCGGGATGTTCCTCGGCGCCTACGTCCAGGGCTACTGGCGGAGTCACTCGACCGACAGCGAGCCCGCAGTCGCGGGCGCCGACTAACCCCGCGCTTTTTCGGTTGTTCAGATGGAACTAGCCACAGTTGCATTCCGATGGAACTAGCCACAGTTGCCCTGTTCCTCGTCGCCGGGCTCGCGAGCCTGTTCATGGCGTGGGTCATCGGCGCGGGCTCCAGCGGCGCGACGCCGTTCGCGCCGGCGGTCGGGGCGAACGCCATCTCAACGATGCGTGCCGCGTTCGTCGTCGGGATCCTCGGGCTCGCAGGCGCGGTGACCCAGGGCGCGAACGTCTCGGAGGCGGTCGGGAGCGGGCTGATCGGCGGCGTCAGCCTGCCCGCGAGCGGCGTCATCGTCGTCCTCCTGATCGGGGCCG
Organism: Halolamina pelagica; assembly: GCF_900115675.1. GTDB lineage: Archaea > Halobacteriota > Halobacteria > Halobacteriales > Haloferacaceae > Halolamina > Halolamina pelagica. The sequence continues at coordinate 3,572 of NZ_FOXI01000032.1, forward strand.
GGCTCATGGCCGTCGGCATCAGGACCGGCTACCCCATCGCGACGGCCTTTACCGTCACCGGATCGGTCATCGGCGTCGGGCTGGCACTCGGCGGCAGCCCGGTCTGGCCGAAGTACGTCCAGATCGGCGCCGTCTGGGTGCTGACCCCCTTCGTCGGCGGCGGCGTCGCCTACGCCATCGCGAGCGTGCTCCCGCGGGAGACGGTGCCGGAGGTGTACAGCATCCCGCTGCTGGGAGGCCTCGTCGGGGCCGTCCTCGCGAACGTCAACTTCACGATGCTCGGTCCGGACGGGACGGCCGGCTCGATCGCCGGCGCCGCCGGCCGATCCCTCGGCGTCACTGGCCTCTCCGCGACGGTCGGGATCACGCTCGTGGCGGCCGCTGCGGTCGGGGGCGTCGTCGCGTTGGACGTCCGGCGCGATCAGGCCGGCGGCCTCCGGCGGTTCCTGCTCGCGTTGGGGTCGCTGGTGGCGTTCTCCGCCGGCGGGAGTCAGGTCGGCCTCGCGGTCGGCCCGCTCCTGCCGCTGCTCGACGACGTGGGGACCATCCCGCCGATCGCCGTCCTCGCTGGCGGCGGGCTGGGGATCCTCGTCGGCTCCTGGACCGGCGCGCCGCGGATGATCAAGTCCCTCGCGCAGGACTACTCCTCGCTGGGGCCGCGGCGCTCGATCGCGGCGCTCGTCCCTTCCTTCCTCATCGCGCAGGTCGCGGTCCTGCTTGGCGTCCCGGTCTCGTTCAACGAGATCGTCGTGAGCGCGATCATCGGCAGCGGCGCGGCCGTCGGCGGCGGCGGCGCCGTCGACGTACGGAAGCTGGGCGTGACTGTCGGCGCCTGGGCGGCGTCGTTCGCCGTCGCGTTCGTGCTCGCCTACGGCGCGGTGGTGGTGTTGCCGCTCGCGTGAGCAAGCGCCGCTACAGCAGCTTGTAGCCGGCCGTCCGGGGCGGCGGGACGAGATAGACGTTCCCCGTCGCGCCGGCGACGATCTCCTCGGAGACGCTGCCAAGCATCAGCCGCCGGAGTCGACTCCGCCCGCGCGAGCCCACGAGCGTCGTCGTCGGCGTCACCGACGCCTCGACGTCGAGTATCTCCGCAGCCGGATCGCCGTCCCGGACGACCGTCTCGGTGTCGATGTCCCACTGGGCGAGCGTGCCGGCGAGGTCGTCGAGTGCCGCGTACGGATCCACGTCGAGGTCGTCCTTCGGCGACCGCACGTGGACGAGCGTCGCCGCCTCGGTCGCGTGCCGCAGGTAGTTGAACGCGCCGAAGGCACGTTCGGCGTTCTCCGAGAAGTCAGTCGCGTAGAGCACCCGCTGGAAGAGGTGTTCACGGAGCACCTCGGGCTCGTCCGCCTCGCGTTCGACCCGGTTGACGAGCAGCGGGACGACCGTCGTCCGCGCGAGGTTCCGGGCGGTCGAGCCGATCACGCGGTTCGCGAGCGGGCTCTGCCCCCGCGAGCCGACGATGGTCATGTCCGCCCGGACCGTCTCGGCGACGCCGTTGATGCGCCGGTGCGGCGTCCCGCGGACGACATGGGTCTCCACGTCGAAGCCAGCCGCCTCCATCACCGACCGGTAGGCCTCGAGCCCGCGCTCGCGCCGTTGCTCGAGGTCCATCCCGGGCATTCCCGGGTGGACGTTGGAGGGGACGACCGTCAGCAGGTGGATCTCCTCGACGCCGATCCGTTCGAGACAGTCCAGGCAGGTCTCGTTCTCGATCGCCGCGTCGCTGGCCGCCGAGAGGTCCGTCGCGTAGATTGCCCGCATGCGTGCCCGCTCGCCCCGCGGACGCATAGCGTTTTGCCAGCCGACACGCCCGCGACAGCCCACCGGCCACGTCGCGGCGGTCGTCCCACGGTGCGGCGCGCGCGAGCATCCACTCCCCCGAGTCACATCCTCGTTCGGCGCCGCCGTGGCGAACTCTATATTTGAATAACGTATCCGTATATCCGAATCCGTTAGCCGTGGCATCCACTGCAGTAATATTGTATCCCAATCCCACAACCGTTAAATACTGAAGCGGATTAGCCGGCCATGAGCAGAATTCCATGATCGAGGCAATATCGAACGAGGTGTCGAACGATGTTCGGGCTTGAGAGCGCCACGGGCGTCGACGGCGCCCTGCTCGTCATCGGTGTCGTACTGGTCGAAGCAATCATCCTGTACGTCGGCTACGGGCTGCTGGAGCAGCTCCTGGGCCCGACGGTCGTCGACGCGATCGGTGGTAACAAATGATGGAACTGTTCGGCGTTTCGGTGGCTTTGCTCGCCCTGTTCGCCGGCTTCGGCGTGCTGATCGGCCTCCTGTTCGGGTTCTTCGGGATGGGGGGATCGTTCCTGGTCACGCCGGCGCTGATGGTGATGGGCTACGAGACGGACGTGGCGGTCGCGTCCGGGCTCGCGTTCGTGTTCGCCACGTCGGTGATCGCGACGCTCAAACACCGGGACCTCGGCCAGGTCGACTACAAGCTCGGGGTGCTGATGATCGCCGGGACCACGGCCGGGATCGAGGTGGGGAAGATCGGGCTGCACTACCTCCAGGACATCGGCCTGGCGGACACGGTCGTCAGCGTTATTTACGTCCTCCTGCTCGGGGGGATCGGGCTGTTCATCACCTACACCGCGGTCAAAGGCGGTGAGGGTGGCGGGCTCAGTCCGGACCACGACGAGGCCGACGGCGAGATCGACGCCGACGACATTCCCGACATCGCCAAGAAGATCCAGTCCTACCGCGTCCCGCCGATGATCAGCCTGCGGGGCGGGATCAAGGTCTCGCTGTGGATGATCCTCCTCGTCGCGTTCGCGACCGGGCTGCTCTCCGGATTCCTCGGCGTCGGCGGCGGGTTCATCCGCATGCCCGCGCTGTTCTACCTGATCGGCGTGCCGGTTCCGATCGCGGTCGGGACGGACCTGTTCGAGATCGTGTTCTCGGGCGGGATCGGGAGCTTCCTGTACGCGATGGACGGCGCGGTCGACCTCACGATCGTCGTCCCGCTGCTGGCGGGGAGTGCCGGCGGCGCCCGGATCGGCGCAGCGGCGACCAGTCTGGTCGACGAGGACGAGATCAAGGTGTACTTCGG
>NZ_FOXI01000028.1 GCF_900115675.1 Halolamina pelagica
TGCATGGGGGCCATCGAGAAGCCGTCCTGGCCCAGAATTTCGGTCGTGATGCCCTGGCGGAGCTTGGGCGCGAGCGTCGCGTCCGCGAACAGCTCCATGTCCGAGTGGGAGTGGGTGTCGATGAAGCCCGGAGAGACCACCCGGCCGTCGGCGTCGACCACGGTCTCGGCGGCGATACCGGGGTCCTTCTCCCGAACGACGTCGGTGATGCGGTCGCCCTCGACGGCGACGCTCCCGCGGAACCACGGCGCGCCCGTCCCGTCGACGATGCGTGCGTTCTCGATGAGTAAGTCGGCCATACGTGAGTGTGTCTTCCTTCCGGGAAAAACACCCACCCGAGAATAGACGGGGCTGGTCAGTCCTCGCCGACCGCGCGTCGAAGCTTCGCCGACGAGAGGTTCCGACCGGTGACGGGCACGACGACCGTCTCGCCCGCGACGTCCATCCGGCAGAGGGCCGCGACCGCCGACGCCGACGCGCCCTCGACGACGAGTCGCTCCTCGGCCAGCATGTCGCTGACACCCTCCCAGATGGCCTCCTCGGTGACGCGAACGAGGTCGTCCAGGCGCTCGCGCATGAGCTCGACCGTGAGCGCGAACGGCGCGCGGGAGGCGATACCCTCGGCCTCGGTCGCCACGGAGTCCTGGGGATAGAGGTGCCCCTCGTGGTACGCTTGATAGGTCGCGTCGGCGGCGTCGGACTGCACGCCCACCACCTCGGCGTCCCCGACTGCGCCGACGGTGAGGCAGTAGCCCGCCGCGCCGCTCCCGCCGCCGACCGGGCAGACCACGCGGTCGACCTCCGGAAGCTCGTCGAGCACCTCCAGGCCCGCGGTGCCCACGCCGGCGACGAGGTCGGGCTCGTTCGCGGAGTGGACGTAGCGCAGGCCGTCCTCGGCCGCCTTCCGCTCGGCCCACTCCCGGGCGTCGTCGTAGTCCTCGCCGTGGGGGACCACCTCGGCGCCGTACTGCTCCATGGTGGCCACCTTCTCGGGGTTCGGGTCGCCGGGCACGGCGATGGTCACCGGGACGTCGAACGTACGGCCGGCGTAGGCGACCGACTGGCCGTGGTTCCCCGTCGAGGCCGCGATGAGGCCGGCCTCCCGGAACTCCTCGGGGAGGCGGTGGCCGAGCGTGATTCCACCCCGGACCTTGAACGCGCCCGTCGGGAGCGTGTCCTCGCGCTTGAGGTAGACCTCGGCGCCCGTCTCCGCCGACAGCAGCTCGCTGCGGACCAGGGGCGTCTCCGGCAGGTGCCGGTTCACGATGGGCCTGGCCGCGTAGACGTCCGCCGGCTCGGGCGGGGTCAGGTCGTGGTAGGGGAAAATCGTCGTCGAGTCGGGGGAGTCCGCTGGGTCGAACTGGCTCATCGGTCCACCTCCGTCTCGTCAACTTCGGGCTCGTTCGCCTTCTCGAGGACGGCCCGGTGGAGCACCTCCGTCCCCGTCACCACGTCGGTCCACTCCGTGTACTCGTCTTCGGTGTGGCTCACGCCGCCGACGCTGGGGACGAACACCATCGCCGTCGGGCAGAACCCGTTGAGGTAGCTGGCGTCGTGGCCCGCGCCGCTGACGAGCCGGGTGTAGTCGGCGCCGACGTCGTCGGCCGCGGCAGCGACCGTCTCGATGCAGCCGTCGTCGAACGCCTGGGACTCGATGCGCATGATAACCTCGTGGCTGGCCTCGACGTCCTCGCGGGCCGCCGCGTGCTCGATCTCCTCGCGCACGCGGTCGGCCGCCCGGTCGACCGTCTCGTCGTCGTAGGAGCGGAAGTCGACCGTGAAATCGACGGTCTCGGGAATGACGTTGATGGAGTTGGGAGAGACGTCCAGGGAGCCCACGGTCCCGACGAGGTCATCGCCCTCCGTGCCGGCGATGCGCCGCACCGCCTCCACCACGTCGCTGGTGGCCACCAGCGCGTCGTGGCGGAGGTGCATCGGCGTCGGCCCGGCGTGGTCCGCGCTGCCCGAGAACGTCACGTCGAACCAGACGAAGCCGTACACTCCCTCGACGACGCCGACGCTCAGTCCCGCGTCGGCCAGCTTCGGCCCCTGCTCGACGTGGAGCTCGAAGTAGCTGTGCAGCTCCCGCGGCTCGCAGGGGGCGTCGCCGCGGTAGCCGATGCGCTCCAGCTCCTCGCCGAACCGCTTCCCCTCCTTGTCCTCGAGCGAGCGGGCGAATTCGGGGTCGAACTTGCCGGCGAAGACGCCGCTGCCGAGCATGTCCGGCTGGAACCGCACGCCCTCCTCGTTGCTCCAGGAGACAACCTCGATGGGTCTCTCGGTCTCGACACCGGCGTCGTTCAGCGTCTCGACTATCTCGAGCCCGCCGAGCACGCCGATGACGCCGTCGTACCGCCCGCCGTTGTACTGGCTGTCGACGTGCGAGCCCACGAGCACGGGCGCGAGGTCGTCGTTCCGGCCCGCGCGCCGACCGAAGATGTTCCCGACCTCGTCGACGGTTACCTCGAGGCCCGCGTCCTGAAACCACTCGACCAGGCGGTCACGCGCGCGCTTGTTCGCGTCCGAGAGCGTCGGCCGGTTGACGCCGCCGCGCTCGGTCGCCCCGATCTCGTTGAATCGGTCGAACCGGTCCCGGAGCCGCTCGCTGGAGATCTCCGTCATTGGCGATGGTGGCGGGTTCGAGCGAGTTCACTCTACCCCCTCGCATGCAGGGGTGTGGGGTAAAGCGTCCAGGTGCCGTCGGGCCGTCCACGAGCCACACGCATGAGCCAACGCATCGAGTTCCAGAACGCGATGGTGTACGACGGGTCGGGCGCGCCCCCGACGACGGCGAACGTCCTGGTTCAGGACGGACGAATCGAGCGGGTGGGGGCCGCGTCAGCGGACGCGGAGCGCGTAATCGACCTTGACGGCGACGCGCTCGCGCCGGGGTTCGTGGACATGCACGCCCACTCCGAGCTCCGGCTGTTCGACCACCCCGGAGCGCCCGAAAAAGTGACCCAAGGCGTCACCCTCGAGGTGCTGGGCCAGGACGGCGTCAGCGTCGCCCCGGTCCCGGAGGGCACGCAAGAGGAGTGGGCCAGGCGAGTCCAGACCCTCCTCGGGACCCGCGAGGAGTGGGAGTGGCGAACCGTCGAGGGGTACCTGGACGCGCTCGCGGCCGCCGAGCCGGCGGTCAACTGTGCTTACTACGCGCCGCACGGGAACCTCCGGTCCCTGGCGGTCGGTTTCGAGGACCGGCCGCTCGACGAAACGGAGCTCGAAACCGTCACCGAGGCGCTCGAGACCGCCGTCGAGAGCGGCGCGTTCGCGCTCTCGACGGGACTGATCTACCCGCCGAGCGCCTACGGCCGAGACGACGAACTCGAGGCGCTCGGGTGGGTACTGGCCAACCACGACGGCTTCATGGTCTCGCACGTCTGGAACGAGAGCGACCGGGTGGTCGAGTCCATCGACCGGTTCGTCCGGCTCTGCGAGCGGGCCGGCTGCCAGCCCCACGTCTCGCACTTGAAGGTGGCCGGCGAGACGAACTGGGGCGCCTCGACCGAGATTCTCGACGTGTTCGACGCCGCGGAGGAGCGGGGGGTTCGCGTAACGTTCGACCAGTATCCCTGGACCGCCGGGAGCACAATGCTTACCGCGGTCCTGCCGCCGTGGGCGCGCGCTGGCGAGACCGAGGAGATGCTCGAGCGCCTGCACGACCCGGCCGCCCGCGAGCGCATCCGCGAGGACATCGAGACCGGCGAAAGCGGCGACTGGGAGAACCTCGCCGGCGCGGCCGGCACGTGGGAGAACATCCTGGTGACCAACACCGGGAGCGGGCAGGCCGAAGGCGAGACCATCGCCGCCGTCGCCGCCGAGCGCGGTGTCAGGCCTGTCGAGGCGGTCTGTGACCTGCTCGTCGAGGAGGACCTGGACGTGACGATGGCGGACTTCGTGATGGACGACCGGGACATCGAGCGGTTCCTCTTGGACCCGCGAGGCACCATCTGCACGGACGGCATCTTCGGCGGGAAACCCACCCGCGGGCGGTCGGCACGTACCCGCGCCTGTTCGGGCGCTACGTCCGAGAGCGCGGGGCGCTCCCGATCGAACTGGCGGTGTACAAGGCCGCTGGCCACCCCGCCGACGTGCTCGGGCTCCCCGACCGCGGGCGCGTGCGGGAGGGGTACGTCGCGGACCTCGTGGCCTTCGACCCCGACGCGGTGCGGGCGAACGTGACCTACGACGACCCGATGCAGCACGCCGACGGCATCGAGCACGTCCTGGTCGACGGCGAGTTCGTCGTGCGGGACGGCGAGGTGACGGGGACGCAGCCGGGGAGCGTGTTGCGATCGATAGAGGAGTGGGACGGTCCGGTGCGGCCTGCGCTGACAGACCGGGACGACTAGCGCCGACCGGTGCAGCCGGCGCTAGTCGGGGGAGCGGTTGTTGGTGGCGGGATTTCTCGAGTGGGAGCCTCCGTGAAGCCGCCGGGACAAATACCGCGCGAATCCGGTCCAGCACGCCGAGTGGAAGGGGCTTTAGTGCCGTTGCTGGCTTGGGTGACTGCGATGGATACGGGAGGCGAGCGAACGCCAGCGCACGCGACAGATGAGGCCGGCCAGGAGCGGCTCGTGCGCGGCTACTCGGGGCGGATGTTCGGACTCATCGCGCTCGGGACGCTCGTGGCGAATCTCGGCCGACAGGCCCTGCCGCCGCTGTTACCCACCATCATCGAGGGGCTGGCGATAACGCCGGCCGCTGCGGGCGTCGCGCTGACGCTCATGCGGATCTGTTTCGCCGTCCTGCAGTACCCGAGCGGCCGCCTGGCGGACGAGGTCTCGCGCAAGATCGTGATCGTCGGCGGACTCGGCGTTCTGATCGTCGGGTTCACGGCCCTCACGCAGGTCACCTCGTACCCGGGGCTGCTGCTGAGTACCGCGTTACTCGGCGTCGGGTCGGCGTTTTTCTTCGTCTCCGAGCGCGTCCTGCTCTCGGACCTGTTCGTCGAGAAGCGCGGGCGAGCGTTCGGCGCCAACAGCGCGATCTCGCGGATCGGGAGCATCCTCGCGGCCGGACTCGCCGTCGTCGCCCTCTCGCTCGGGGCGTGGCAGCTCGCGTTCGCCCCGGTCGTCGTGCTCCTTGCCGCCATCGTGATCGCCTTCCACGTCGTTGCGAGGGAGCGCTACGGAACCCGGGACCTGTTCAGCCTCGCCGGGGGCGGCGGGAACGTGCGCGAGACGGTTTCGCGGGTGTTCGGGACGTCCCAAGTCCGGCGGTTGGTGGCGGCGTACACGCTGATCATCTTCGCGTGGGAGGGCGTGCTCGGGTTTCTTCCGACGTTCCTCCAGGCGAGCAAGGGGTTCACCCCCGGACTGGCGAGCGGCGGGTTCGCGGCGCTGTTCGCCGTCGGGGTCGTCGTGCAGCCGCTCTCGGGTATCCTGAGCGACCGCTGGGATAGACGCCTGATCGCCGGTGGTGCGACACTCGTAAGCCTCGTCGGGCTCACGCTTCTCATCGTCGCCGAGTCCCAGCTCCCGATCCTCGCGGGGATTCTGCTCTACGCCGCGGGCCTGATGGCGTTCACGCCGGTCCTGCAGGCCTATCTGATGGACATCTTTCCGGACGACAGCAAGGGTGGCGACCTCGGCGCGTTCAAGACCATCTACGAGGGGCTGTCCAGCCTTGGTCCGGCCTACGTCGGCGTCGTCGCCGGCATCGCGAGTTACGCGGTCGCGTTCCAGGGATTGCTCGGCTGTCTCGCTCTCAGTGCGGCGATCCTGTTCTGGACGCGTTACTCGGACAGCGTTTCGGGCGGATGAGTTCTGGGCGGGTTTCCGGGTTCGGTGTGTTACCGAGGTGGGCCGGTATCTGTGCTGTCTGACTCGTTCGGAGTCGGATGTCTGGTTCGCATTTGAGGGTTGGTTTTCACTGGTCGAACCGGGACCACGAACAGTACCGCGGAGTAGATGGCCCGCGGAGAATCCGCGACAGCATCCGCCGACAGCTTCGCGGAGTTCCCATGACCTCGGAGGACCGCACAGCACCGCGCCGCAGCCGACACGGTGCGGGGGCGGTGGTAGCCCGCGCTCGCCGCGGTCGCGAGCGTTACCAGAAATCGTCGGTTTCTGGTGACGGATCTTGGGCCCGGAACCCTGCTGTGCTGGTGGGTCCTCCGAGCTCGACGTCGCAGCGGTATCGTCGCCGTGATGTCCCAGAAAACGTTATATCCGGTTATTCGTAGTCTGGGTCATGTTTGACCCGTCCTCTTTCTGACCTGTTACGCGGGACCCGAGAGCACGGGAAGAGCGGACCCCGCTCGGGATCAAACTGCTCTGCGTGATGGGGGGACTCAGTACTCTGTTGGTCACGCATTCCGTACTTGCTACGTTGGGCGATGGCCTCGGGAACGTCGTCGTCGAGGTATTCGTGGTGACTGTCGCCGTCGTCCAACTGCTCGGATTCTATGGTTTGTGGACCCTCCGGTTCTGGGGCTGGGTGATCGTCCTTTCCTCGTACGTACTCGCGGTCGTCATCGCCTTGATTTTCACCGACGTGAGGGGCATCGTCGCCGGAGTCGCCTTCGCGTACTACGTGTACGGCAAGGACGAGTACTACGTTTGAGTCACCCGTTCGAGCATTCCACCAAGCCGTCAGAATAGGCCCGAACGACCAGCCCGCCCCAACCTACTCGTACCGTTCGATCACGTCCTGGATGTCGGGCGCGATGGACACCACCTCACCCGCAGCGCGCATCGCGCTCTCGGTGTCCTTCAGGCCGTTACCCGTGACCACGACGACCACCGATTCACCCTCATCGATGATCCCCTCCTGCCGCGCCTTCCGCACACCGGCGACGGGGGCCGCCCCGGCCGGCTCCGCGTAGACGCCCTCGGTCCGGCCGAGCAACGCCTCGCCCGCGAGAATTTCCTCGTCGCTCACCAGCACCGAATCGCCGCCGCTCTCCTCCAGGGCCCGGCAGGCCTTCACCGTGTTCCGCGGGCGGCCGACGGCGATGCTGTCGGCGACGGTGTCGGCCACCTCCTCGACGTCGTCGTGCGCCTGGAACGTATCGTGGATGGCGCTCGCGCCTTCGGCCTGCACACCCAGCATCTTCGGCGCCTCGTCGACGAACCCGAGGTCGCGGAACTCTCGGAACCCCTTCCAGCCGCCGGCGATGGTGCAGCCGTCGCCCATCGAGAACACCAGCCAGTCCGGCACGTCCTCCCGGGTCTGCTCGGCGAGTTCGTGACCCACTGTGCGCTTGCCCTCGACCTGGAAGGGGTTGACCGCGGCGTTGCGGTTGTACCAGCCGAAGCGCTCCGTGACCTCCATGCTGAGGTCGTAGGCCTCGTCGTAGCTCCCCTCGACGCCGAGCACGTCTGCGCCGTAGACCAGGGGCTGGGCGAGCTTGCCTTCGGGCGCATCGCCGGGGACGAACAGCCGGCAGTCCATCCCGCCGCGGGCCGCAAAGCCCGCGAGGGAGGCCGCCGCATTCCCCGTGGATGCGCAGGTCACGATCTCGCGGCCGAACTCCCTGGCCTTGGTGAGCGAGACGCTGGTCGCGCGATCCTTCAGTACGCCGGTGGGATTTCGGCCGTCGTCTTTGACCCGGAGGTCGACCCCGAGCTCGTCCCCCAGGCGCGGCGCGTCCAGCAGGGGGGTGCCGCCCTCGCCCAGCGTCACCGGCTCGACGTCGTCGGCCACCGGGAGGAACGCGCGGTACTTCCACTGGGAGTCGATGGCGCCGTCGAGGGGCTCGTCGAAGCACTCGGCGATCCGGTCGTAGTCGTAGACGACCCCCAGGATGCCGGCGACGCCGTCGTGGTTCGGACAGGTGTAGATGACCTGGTCCGGGTCGTACGTCTCGCCACACAGGGTGCACTCGAGCGTGTCGACGTGGTTCACACCGGGCGTTCGAGAGCCCGGCAAGAGAAGCTACCGCCGCCCATGCGCGGGGTCAGTCGACGTTCTCGAGTCAGTCCACGTTCCCCAGGATCTTCGACTCGGCCTTCCGGAGGTGTTCGAGCAGCGTCGTCTTCGAGACGTCGAGCTCGTCGGCGAGATCGCTGGCCGAGCACTCCCGGGGCCAGGTGTAGTAGCCCTCGCGCTGGGCCAGCTCGAACACCTCGCGCTGGCGCTCGGAGAGCTGGTTCGAGGAACTGCCGCCGGCGCTGCCGGACTCCGGGCACTTCATCCCCTCGACGGTGATGTCGGCCTCCATCTCCTCGCAGATCTCGTCGAGGCGCTGCTGGATAGTGTCCCGCGAGGCCGCGACGATGACCGTCCAGTACTCGTAGCCGTCGTGGATCCGGATCTCCTCCTCTGGGACGAACCCCCGGGAGATGAAGGCGTCGTGGATGCTGTTGGTCGGTTCGTACTCGACGAGCAGCTCCTGGGTCGCGTTGCCCGCGGCGTCGGTGCGCAGGTTCGGATTGAAGTACTCGTTGATGAGCTTCACCTCGTCGGTCAACGGGGATTCCTCGATGGCCTCGGCGAGCTCGGTGATCTGGTCGGTCGTGTCGGCGTAGGCGGTGAAGCGCCCGCTCACGATCCCGTCGTGTTGGTAGACGCCGTGACCGATGAGGCCGGCGTCGACCATCTCGGTCGTCTGCAGCGTCCAGCAGTCCGGGTGCCAGATCTCCAGCGTTATCTGTGAGGTCCGATACTGTTCGCTTCGCCGTTCCTTGGGGGAGCTTGCCATAGTGAAGTTTCTTCAGCTTATCGGGGTTAAAAGTTGTGCCGGTGCTGACGGTCGCGTTAAGTTAGAGGATGAGGCGGTCGTTAGTTCGGATGCCTATGGCCGAATTCGACCGCCTCAGTGAGTCTACCGAGTGGATCGACTTG
>NZ_FOXI01000011.1 GCF_900115675.1 Halolamina pelagica
TATGCAGGAACTTGTTCGTCTCTGGATCGACAGCGGCGTACAGCCAATACTGCTCATCGTTGATTCGGATCGACTTCTGATCGACCGCAACCCGATCCGGACGTTCACCAGCAGCTGGCTGTAGATCGGCTTTCTGCACCCAGTTGTGCACAGCGACGCGACTCCGTTCGACACCCAAATCCTCAAGAAGCGTAACTGTATTCGAAAGTGACAGTCCCGCAAGATGGTACCGAATACCCTTTTCAATGATCTCGCGGGGTGTCCGCTCTCGCTCCACAAAATCCAAGTCGATCCACTCGGTAGACTCACTGAGGCGGTCGAATTCGGCCATAGGCATCCGAACTAACGACCGCCTCATCCTCTAACTTAACGCGACCGGTCGTGCCCGGCCCAGACTTATGCGCACGAGCGCCCAACGGGCGGAATATGGCACCGTCCGAGGCGTCGGGCGACGGGGCGCCGGCGCTCTCGCCGGCGCGGCTGAACCTCCTCCGTGACTGCGAGCGCTGCTTCTGGGTCCGGATGCAGCGGGGGGAGTCCCGGCCGACGGAGGCGTTCCCGTCGGTCGTCTCGGGCGTGGAACGCGAGGTACGGGCGCTGTTCGACCGCCACCGGGAGGCCGGGACGCTGCCGCCGGCGCTGCGGACTGCCCGCCTCGATGCGACGCTGGTCGACGACGAGTCGTTTCTGACGGCCTGCCGGACATGGCAGCGAGAGCCGACGGTCACGGACCCCGACACCGGCGCAGTGCTCCGGGGCGCGCTGGACGACCTGCTCGAACTGGCCGGGGGCGTGTACGTCCCGCTGGACTCAAGACCCACGGATCGTCGCCCGAGGCGGTACATCCGGACTACCAGCGCCAACTGGAGTGTTACGCCCACCTGCTGGCGGAGAACGGCCACCCGACGGCGCCGTTCGGCCTGCTGCTGTACGTCTTCCCGACGGGCGACGGCTCCATCACGTTCGACACAGAACTCCGCTGGGTTCGGCTGCGACCAGACCGGCCACGAGCGCTGATGCGGCGAGCGGTGCAGGTGCTCGCGGAGCCGATCCCGGACTACTCCGAGGACTGTGAGTTCTGTTCCTGGGCGCAGACCGCCTGAGCGCCCGGGCGTCGACGGCTACCGGACCTTCCCGCGGGCCTGCACCTCCCAGAGGTCCGCGACCGCGCCGTCGCGGACGCCGACGATCAGGTCGTGGAGGTTGATCGTCGTACAGACGTGCGGCACGATGAACTCCAGCCGGTCGCCGACCTCGAACGACTCGTCGGCCTCGCTCGTGTCGATCCAGCCGTGTTCCTCGCTGGCGTTCACGTACTCGATGTCGTCGCGGTGTTTCGGAACGGGGAGTTGGGGCTTGTCCAGCGAGAACGTCTTACTCCCCCCATCCACCACCAACCGGTCCTCGTCGGGCACCGAGATCACCGTCGTCAGCACCGTCGCCGTGCAGTCGGTCTTCGACACCTCCCACGGCCGGAGTCGGAGTTCGCCCACGTCGTTGAACGGGTACATCCCGGGGTTGATCTCGGTGACGACGGGGTGGCGGGCGCTGTACCGGGAGGTCGCGGTGCCGCCGACTTTCACCTCCCCGACCGGGATCCCGGCGGCCTCGATGCCGTCGACGACCTCCTGTGCGAGCTCCATCGCCGCCCAGCAGCCGTCCTCGAGCTCAGCTTCGGTCGACGCCTCGCTCTTGACGTGGGAGTCGTAGGCGAGGATCCCGTCGAACGCCAGATCGTCGGCGTCGGCGATCCGTTCCGCCAACCCCACCGCGTCGTCGGGGTCAACGCCCGTCCGGTGTAGCCCCATGTCGATCTCGAGAATCGCGTGGAGGGTCCGGTCGTTGCGCTCGGCGGCCGCGTCGAGGGCGTCGATCGTGGCCGCGGAGTCGACCGTCGTCGCCAGCGCCTCGACTCGCTCGTCGAGCCAGCAGAGTCGGTCGAGTTTCGACTCGCCGACGACCTGGTAGGAGAGGTAGACGTCGTCGATCCCGTTGCGGGCCATCGTCTCCACCTCGCCGAGGGTCTGACAGCAGATCCCGGTGTCGCCGGTGAGTTCGACCTCGCGAGCGGCCAGCGCCGCGTTCTTGTGGGTCTTGACGTGTGAGCGCAGGTCGACGTCGTGCTCGTCGGCGACGGCAGCGTACTCGCGGATGTTTCGCTCCATCGCGTCCACGTCCGCGAGTAGGACCGGCGTCTCGAGGTCGTCGATCGGTTCGCCGAGTCGGGGCGCCATCTCGTCGCTGGTCCACGTGGTCATGCAGCAGAAGCCGGCCGGCGACGACAAAAACTGACGGGAAGGGGCGACCCGCTACCGCAGCATCCGCGAACAGGAGCCACAGAGGTTCTCCTCCTTCACGTCGACCTCGCGCACCGTCGGCGAGAACGACATCACGCACTTGCTGTTGTCGCAGTGTTCCAGCCCGAAGTTGTGGCCCATCTCGTGGACCACCTCCTTCCGGATGCGGTCGGCGAACACCTCCGAGGTGGGCTTGGTGGAGATGCCGCCGTCGGAGGAGGTGTTGAGCCGGTGGGTCGAGATGACCGAGCCACGGCCGTTGAGGTAGGCGAGGCCGAACACGTAGTTGCGCTGGCGGTAGTAGAGGTCCTCCGTGGTGAGGGCGATGTTTTTCTCCCCGTTCCCGGTGTTGCTCGCCACCTCGATGAACCGCTCGGCGCGGTACTGGTTGCGCCCGTGGTCGAGCGCGTCGTCCGGGATCGGCTGCTCGTTCCGAACGCCGACGTCGCAGTCGTAGACGGCCCGCAACGCCTCTGACGCCTCGCGTTTGGCGCGGCTCGGGACCGACCCGACTGGAACGATGTCGACGTGCATATGCCATCCCACGCCGACGATCAGCATAAACCCTCGGCATGAACAGCCAAACAACCCCCGCAATCGTCCGATGGCTCCGGGGCGCCAGGACGCTGCTGGAGGTCGGCATCGGCGACCGGGCGGGGGTCGCGGCCGGCCTCGTCGACGCCGGCGCCGACGTGCGCGCCACCGACGTGTACCCGGTGTCGGTGCCCGAGGGCGTCCGGTTCCGCGTCGAGGACGTGACGACGGTCGAGGCGCCCGAGGAGTTCCACCGCGTCGAGGTCGTCTACGCGCTCAACTGCCCGCCCGAACTCCACCGACCGATCGCCGACCTCGCTGAGTCAGTTGGGGCGACGTTCGTGTTCACCACGCTCGGCTACGACGAGCCGTCGATCCCCGTCGAGCGCGAGCAGCTGGGCGGCGGCGACGCCCCGCGAGTGACGCTCTACACCGCCTCACTCGGGGAGGGCCGGCACCGGGGCAGTCGGTGACGGCACCGCGAGCCGCAAACGCCTTTCACCCCCGGCCCGGAGCGGGGGTATGCACGCGGACGCGGTCGTCCTCGACGTCGACGGGGTGCTCGTCGACGTGGCCGACTCCTACCGGCGGGCGATCATCGAGACGGTGCAGCGACGCCACGGCGAGACCATCGAGCGCGCGACGATCCAGCGCTTCAAGGACGCCGGCGGCTTCAACAACGACTGGGAGCTCACCGACGCGGCGACGCTGCTCGTGCTCGCCCGCGAGGCGGGTTACACGGGCGACGCAGCCGACTTCACCGACGCCGTCGCCGCCCACGAGGACGGTGGGCTCGCGGCCGCCCGCGCGGTCCTGCGTGAGGCCGCGGGCCGTGACGGCTTCGACGCCGACGCCGTCGAATCGCAGTGGGACCCCGAGGGCGTCCGCGAGACGTTTCAGGCGCTCTACCTGGGCGCCGACCTGTATCGCGAGATCGAGGGCGAGGAGCCCCCCTTCGAGGCGCCGGGGTACATCCACGACGAGCCGGTGATTCCGGAGCCCGGAACCGTCGAGGCGCTCCAGTCCCGGTTCTCGGTGGGCGTGCTGACCGGCCGGCCCAGCGCGGAGGCCGACATCGCGCTGGAGCGAGCCGGGCTCTCGGTCCCCGACGAGCACCGGTTCACGATGGACGACTGGGACGAGGGGAAACCCCACCCCCACGCCCTGACCACGCTCGCCGGGCGCTTCGGCGCCGATTCGGTGGTGTTCGTCGGCGACACGCTTGACGACGTGCGGACGGCCGTGAACGCCGCCGAGGCCGACGGATCTCGGAGCTACCACGGCGTCGGCGTCCTGACTGGCGGGCTGACGGGCGAGTCCGGCCGCCGGAAGTACGAGGCCGCGGGCGCGGCGGCGGTGCTCGACTCGGTGAACGACCTCCCGGACCTGCTCGAGTAAACTACCCCACCCTACTCGCTCACGGCGTCGCCGTTCGCTTCGTTGAGGGTGGGGCTTTCGCGTGGACTCCCGTTCTGGCCTTCACAGGCAGACGAATACTCGCCGTTCACGTTCAGCGTCCCGCGATTCAAGCGCACGTTTACGGGTGCGCCTCCGCCCGACGACTTTTGCGCCGAGCGGAGATACTTCAGACCGATGTTCTTCGCCGCGTTGTAGTCCGCATGGGGTGAGTAGCCGCACTTCAGGCACTCGAATACGTCCTGCCCGTCCGAACTCGGGCGGTTATCCTCGTGGGTGAACCCGCACTTCGAACACCGCTGGGAGGTGTAGGCGGGGCTCACTTGTTCGACCGAGATACCGACCACTTCGGCCTTGTACTCGACGTACTCGAACAGGCGTCGGAACGCCCATGCGTGGAACTTTTTCGCGTTCGGCATCCGCTCACGAATCCCCGTCAGGTCCTCGAACGCGATCACGTCGGAGTCGTTCTCGATGGCTTCTGCGACAAGTTCCTTCGAGACTGTGTGTAAGAAGTGGTCGTAGCGGCCCGTCTCAGTGCGTCCGACAGATTGGATGGTTTCGTGGGCGGCTCGCGTCCCACGCTGTTGGAGCGACCCACGTCGTTTCTCGAACTCACGATGCCAGTGGTTCAACTCCGACCCGTTCCAGAACGTCCCTGTTGAGGTGACGGCGATGTTTTCGATGCCGAGGTCAACGCCGAGGACTGTGCTGTGCTCGTCGTTGCCGTCGTCGGCAGTCTCGGACTCCACGTCCGCCTTTGTTCGGACGTGAAGGTAGAACTCGCCGTCGCGGTAGTGTAGCTCCCCACCGGTCACTTCGTAATCATCGTTGAACAGATACTCCGAGTGAGGTGTCTCGCGGCTCTTGTCGGGAAGAACGTACTCGGCAGTGATGCGTCCTTCAACGGTCGAGAGCGTCACGTGGTCGTCGTTGAACGTCGCACACCGCTTGTCGTAGACGAGTGTCGGGGCTGTGAAGTGCGGTTTCCCCGCGTAGTCACCGTGCTTCCAGCGAGCGACGACGCTCTGGATGGCGTCAGCGGCCTTGTTGCGGGCGTTCTGGACGAGGTTCGCTTGAAGGCGTGTCTCGGCCCGCACGTCGTCGTAGGTTTCGCGTTGGAGTTCGGCTTTGCTCGTGGTCTTGCACTCGCCTTGCCATGCGTGGTCGACGACGTAGTTGGCGGCCCACAGGAACTCGGAGATAGTTTCGTGGAGGAGGCCGGCGTCGCTGTCGGCCACGTCGAGTTTGATGGGAACGGTGCGACGGACCTCCATCCGTAGTTCAGATGTCTTCGCTTGTCTTTATATTGGTAACGGTTCGATGGGGAGTTGGTCAGCCATCGATCGTGGCTGGTATAATCCCGTGTCGGTTTCCTCTCCGGCCTACTCGCTCCCGTCGGTCGCTCCTTGAGGTCGGAGGCTCCTCCTTGAATTACGCTGAATCTGCTCCGCGCGCCGCTCGCGCAATCCTTACGTCCCGACCGGCCGCAGTGTCGGGTATGGATATCGCGATCCTGGGCGGCACTGGCGAGATCGGCGAGGGGCTCGCCCTGCGTCTGGCCTACCACACGAACCACGACGTGCTGATCGGCTCGCGAGACGCCGAGAAAGCCGAGACCAAGGCCGGCGAGTACGAGACCGAACTCGACTCCCGCGGCGTCGAGACGACGATCGAGGGCGGGGTCAACGCGGACGTGACCACGCTCGCGGACGTGGTGATCGTCGCCGTGCCGCCGTACTACGTCGCCGACACCATCGAGGCCGTCGCCGCCGACCTCGACGACGGCGACATCCTCGTCACGCCCGCGACCGGGATGGATCGCGACGACGACGGGTTCCACTACGCGCCGCCGCCGGCCGGCAGCGTGACGGAACACGCCGCGAGCGCGGTGCCCGACGGCGTCGAACTGGTCGGCGCGTTCCACAACCTCGCGGCCGGGCGGCTGGCCAACTTAGACGCCGACCTCGGCGTCGACACGTTCGTCGTCGGCGACGACGCGGACGCGAAGGGGATCGTGACCGACATCGCCGAGGGGATCGACGGCCTGCGCGCGCTCGACGCCGGCGGGCTCGGGAACGCCGCCGAGGTGGAGTCGCTCACGCCGCTGCTCATCAACGTGGCGGCGAACAACGACGGGCTGCACGATCTGGGGCTGGAGCTGAAGTAGTCGGCTCTATCGGGATCCTCGGCTGATGGTCGATTCGGGTATCGGGAAGCGGAGGCCCGTATCGCCTGATGGCTGCGGACGCCGATCGAACGGGGTGGGATCGTCCTACGCGGGCGGGTCGGGGTCGTCGCCGAACCCGCTCCCGTACGACTCGACGACTTCTGTAACCGTGACTTCGTACGCGTCGTACCACTCAGTCCACCGCCGTTTCGCCTCCCTGTGGTCCGCATCCGCGCCAAACGACTCCAGTGCGTCGAGCGACGCCCAGTAGTAGACGACGAGCACTTCCTCGCTCTCCGGGGCATGCCACGTCCGCTTCCCCAGATAGCCGTCCGTGTCCTCGGCAGCCGCCTGTACCGCGTCGTTCAGCTCGTGGAACTCCGCGTCGTACGTCCCTGGATCGAGGCGAAACGTGACGAGAAACATTACGTCGGTTCACTACCGCCCGGACCAAGACGCTTCCCGTCCGAAACCGACGACTGCACCGCTCCGTTGCGGCCCGTTCGTGAGCTAGTTGCCCGAGATGTGGGAGCGGATCCGAGAGCGGTACGTACGGAGAAACGACGTACCCCCTACCCGAGCGTGTTGCGGAGTGTGGCCAGGACGACGAGACACCACAGAAAGACGCCGAGTCCGTAGAGGAGGAGGACGAGGCGGAGTGGCGTATCCGGGTTCGTCTGCGGTACCAGCCCCGTGGTTTCGAACTCCGACTCGCCCTCGTCGGAGTTTTCGGGCCCGGCGAGGCTCGTTCGTCCGGCGGTTCCGCCGTTGAGAACGACGACCAACAGGCCGCCCGCCGTTAAAACGAGGATATACAGTAGCGAGTGCGTCGCGAGGTACACGGTGCCAACCGTGAGGAGACCGAGGAGACCAGTGTAGAGCAGAACCGGTTCGAGGAGGGGCTTGAGCGTCATCTGTGGCGGTCGTGGCAACCCGTTGTCGCAACGAGGGCATATCTCTTGGGGTAGCTTCCCACCCCGGCCGAGCAGCTGGTTCTGTCGCCGGGTGAACGAGCAGCTAGGTCTCCGAGGCGGCCAGTGGACACGAGAACCCGGGACCGGGAAGTAAAGGTCGCGACAGCCGTAACCCTGGTCGTATGAGCAAGACCGTGGACGAACTCCGGAACGAGATCCGAGTCGGTGTCGGCCGCTACGAACGACAGGTGTCCTCCGGGTTCACGAAGGAGGCGTTGGCTGCCCTTTGTGAATCGTTGGATGCCGACGTGGAGACGGCGGTGATTCCCGGGAAGGACGTGATGCGGCAGGCCATCAGCGACGAGGTGGCCGGCGTCGACAGCAGTCGGGACCAAACCAGCGGGTTTCGGAAAGGGGAACTGGAAGCGATCGCCGCCGAACTGGACGAGGACTAGAACCGCGCTTCGAGTTCCTCGCGCAGGTCGTCCGGGCTCATCCCCTTCATCGAGAGCAGCACCAGCAGGTGGTAGAGGAAGTCCGCGCTCTCGGCGGCCAGTTCCTCGCGGTCGTCGTCCTTGGCGGCGAGGATCAGCTCCGTCGACTCCTCGCCCAGCTTCTCGAGCACCGCGTTCTCCCCCTTCTCGTGGGTGAACAGCGAGGCGGTGTAGCTGTCCTCGGGCAGGTCGCGCTTGCGCTGCTCGATCGTCCCGAACAGGGCGTCGATGGTGTCGGCATCGAGGTCCGCGTCCGCCTCGGCGTCTGTCGACGCGTCGGGGTCGCTCACTGGCCGCTCACCTCGACGGTGTCGAAGAAGGCGAGATCGTGGATCCGGGAGTCCGACGTGAGTTCGGGGTGGAACGAGGTGCCGACGACGGGACCCTGACGCACGGCCACGGGGTCACCGTCCCAGCGCGCGAGCACCTCGACGGCGTCGCCATCGGGGTCGGCGGTACGCTGTCGACCGCCGTCGCCGCCGTTGATCGGCACTCCCGAGCCGTCGCCGACCTCGTCGATGAGGGGGGCGCGGATGAACACCGCCGGGAACGGCGACTCGAGGCCCTTCACGGCGAGCGGCGCCTCGAAGGAGTCCTTCTGCCGCCCGAACGCGTTGCGGTCGACGGTCACGTCGATGAGGTCGAGCGTGTCGACGCGCTCGTCCTTCGCGTCCGTGGCGGCGACGATCAGGCCCGCACACGTCGCGAGCACGGGCTTGCCCGCGGCGACGTGGTCGCGGATCTCGTCGTCGATCCCCTCGCGGGCGAGGAGTCGGGAGATGGCCGTCGACTCGCCGCCGGGCATGAGGAGCACGTCGCAGTCGGGGACGGTGCCGGACTGGCGGATCTCCACCACCTCGGCCGCCTCGCCGTGGGCCGCGGCGGCGCGCTCGATGGCGGCGGCGTGTTCGCTCACGTCGCCCTGGACCGCGATGACGCCTGCTTGCATGGCTACGGGTCGGCGGGCGGCGCGCAAAAAGGGTGCGTTCGGCCCCGGGCTCAGAGCGCCCGGAGGACGAGGATCAGCACGCCGAACAGCATCCCGGCGGCGACCACGGTGCGCGGGTCCATTCGGATGGCGTTGCGGTCCTCGGCGTCGAAGTAGCGGACCAGCCCCGCGCTGGACATCAGTCCGCCGCTGTCGCTTCCGCTCATACGCTCACGTCGTCACCTGAGCCGCCTAAACCTTCCGGAACGGAGGCCGGGACGGCGAGGACGGATCCGGGACGTGGGAAACCCTTATGCGCTGTCACGGCCAACCTCGGGTCACGCTATGACTGTCCGACTGAAGGATTTCTACGCCGACTGGTGTGGCCCGTGTAAGACCCAGGACCCGATCCTCGAGGAGCTCGAGGAGGAGTACACCGACGTCGAGTTCGAGAAGATCGACGTGGACTCCGACCAGGAGACCGCCAACGAGTACTCCGTTCGCTCGCTCCCGACGCTGGTGATCGAGAACGACGACGGCGTCGTCGAGCGCTTCGTCGGCGTCACCCAGCGTGACGACCTCGAGGATGCGATCAACCGGGCCCAGCAGGGCCAGCAGGCGGCCTAACCCGCTCGCGATTCTTCACCGTTTTCACCCGCCCGAGAGCGGCGGCGCCGTCGTTCGACCCGAAAGTAAGGGTTAAACGCCCGCCGAGAGAACCGGGAGGTATGGCTAAGTTCGAAGAAGCGGAGGAGCGCATCCTGAACAAACAGATCTGCATGCGCTGTAACGCCCGCAACCCCCAGCGCGCCCAGCAGTGCCGGAAGTGCGGCTACGGGAATCTCCGACCCAAGGCGAAGGAACCGCGCTCGGCCTGATCTCGCCGCGTTTTTCGCCGGTCCGCTATCCCCGCCAGCGGCGCCGCCGGCCTACTCGTCGGGGTACTTCGGCTCCCGGCGCTCGGCCCGCTCGAGCGCGCGCTCGATCACGTCGCCGACCGTCTCCGACCCGGTCGCCTCGAACGGGTCGCCGTGGCCGGCGTACAGCCCACTCACCGAGTCCGGTAGTCGGTCGAGGATCGTCCGCAGGCTCTCGATCAGGCGCTCGCGGTCGCCGGTCGCGTGGTCGGTCCGGCCGAAGCTGCCGTCGTCGAACGCGCCGTCGTTGTACACCACCACGTCGCCGCTGAACAGCGCCGTCTCGCCGACGAAGGAGACGTGGTCGGCGGCGTGACCCGGCGTGTACACCACCTCGTGGGTCTCGTCGCCGATCTGGACGGTGTCGCCGTCGTCGATCTCGTGGGTCCGGCGCGGGTGGTCGTCGTAGGCGAACAGGTCGGCATCGAAAGCGTCGAGCACCGCGTCCAACTGCTCGACGTGGTCGCCGTGCTGGTGGGTGAGAACGACGCGGTCGAGGTCGTCGACGCCCTCGCTGATCTCGTCGACGACGCCCAGCATCGTGCCGGCGTCGACCAGCGTCGTGACCTCGCCGTCGACCAGGTAGGCGTTGCAGGTGAACTGCTCCGCGTCCGCGGTGACGTTGACGGGAGTCATGGGTACGGGTTCGGGGGAAGTCCGTAAAACGGCGGCGGCAGCGGACGCCGACAACGGTCAGTCGGCGTCGGCGGCAGCAAATGTCGGCAACGGTCAGCCGGGTTCGGCGGCAGCGAACGCGGCGGAACGCTGCCGACGCCGACGATCGTGAACAGTCGTAACTACCGGACGGCGTCGACGAGAGCGGCCATTCAGGATCCACGTCCATGTGGTATGGTACCAACCGTTATCGCCCAAGCGTTTAACCCGAGGGAGCCACAAAATTGACGTGTAATGGGCTTCGGGAGCTACGATGAATCCGAGCAGGAGAATCAGCAGCTCGACATGAACGACGGCGACGACGCAGTCGACGCCGACGGCGGGGCCCACGAGGGCTCCGTCGAGTTCGACAACGGGGCCTCCAACGACGAGCTCCTCGACCGCTTGGAGGAGATCAAGGACGATTAAGCCGGGGCAGCGCGCGCTCGGGATCGCGTTCTCCGACGCCGAGTCCGTCGCCACCTGTGCCGGCGCCGTCGTGCGCGCCGACCGGGTCGTCGACGGCCTCGCCTACGAGCGCTGCACCGTCGGCGGCGACGACGCGACCGCCGCGGTCGTCGCGCTCGTCGACGGTATCGACAGGCCGGACGTCTCCGCCCTCCTGCTCGCGGGGGTCGCCCCCGCGTGGTTCAACGTTCTCGACCTGCCCCGGATCCACGAGGTGACGGGGCTTCCCACCCTCGCCGTTTCGTTCGAAGCCAGCCCCGGGCTCGCGCCGGCGATCCGGGCGCAGTTCGACGGCGCCGACCGAACGCGGCGCCTCGACACCTACGAGTCGCTGCCGCCGCGGCGCTCGCTCGCGGTCAACGACGAACAGGTGTTCGTACGTGTTCTCGGCGTCGACGCGCCGGTCGCCGAGGACGCCGACACCGACGCCGTCCCGCCGCTGGCGCCGAACTGCGAGGCCGCCCAGCTCGTCCGCGGGTTCACGCCCGAGGGCGGCCGGCCCGAACCGCTCCGCGTGGCCCGGGTGGCCGCGCGGGCCGGGCGCGAACTGGGCGAGCGACTGACCGAGTGACCGGGCCGGCGGCGAGCGGGAGCGACGCCGATAAGCCCCGGCGCGACCAATCGCCGCCAATGAGCGAGGAGCCGCCCGAGCCGTCGGTCGCACCGCTGCTCGAAGCGCTGTCGGTGCGGCGCAACGCCGCCGTCGGCGCCGCGACCGGGGTGGCGCTGGCCGTGCTGGCGTACGTGTTCCGCCTCGGCCGCGCCGCCGGCCCGTTCGCGGGCACCCGGCAGTTCCCCGTCCTCGGGGAGACGGGCTGGTTCCTGCTGCTCTCCGTTGTCCTCGCCAGCGCCGCGGCGCTGCTGGTGACGACGCTGTTGACGCTGGTCGCGCTCGTCGGACTCGTCCGCGAGGAGGCGTAGCTACGCGTCGAACTCCCGGGGATCGCCCGCCAGCGTCGAGAGCCGTTCGGCGCCCGCGCGGGTCCCCTTCGCGACCAGTACGTCCCCCGCCGTGAGCCGGGTCGCGGCGTCGGGCGAGACCACCCACGACTGTTCGCCCTCCGGGCGCCGGACCGCGATCACGCGCATCCCCGTCTCGGTAGCGAGTTGGAGCTCGCCCAGCGTCCGATTCGCGATCTCGGCGTCGGCGGCGACCGTGAGTCGGACGATCACCTCGTCGCTCTCCTCGACGGCGGCGGCGACGACGGGGTGGGCGTCCAGCCCCCGGAGCACGCCCTCGCTGATCTCCAGGGCCGCGTCGCTGATCGTCTCCGTCGCGGCCGCGAGGTGGACCAGCCCCCGGAGTTCCACGGGGTCGTCGACGCGGCCGGCCGCCTGTAGCGTCCACGCCTCGAGGCGGGACTTCAGCGCGTCGACCTCCGCCTCGAGTTCGACGACCTCCTCGGCGACGGCCTCGCTGTCGAACAGCACCGAGACGTAGGCGAGGTCGACCGCGAGCTCGCTCATGTCCTTCATCGTGACGATCGAGTCGACCGCGCGCTCGAGGGCCGCGCCTGGGGGCTCGGTCGCCTGCGGAGGGCGGTACGGTTCGCCGGTCGCCGTCTCGTACACCGCGACCAACCCCTCGTCGACCCCCCGGAGGAGGAGGCCGTCGCCCGCGTGGAGCTCGGTGTCCTTGTCGGGGTTGGTGATCCACGCGCGCTTGCTGGTCTCGCTGGCGCGGTGGATCGCGATCACGCGGACGCCGCGCTCGGTCCCCATGTTGATCTCGCCCAGCGTCCGCCCGACGTAGTCGGCGTCATCGGCGACGGTCGCGCGCACGAGCGCCTCGGTCGCCTCGGGGATCGCCGCCCGCATCGCGTCGGGGAGGCCGATCTCCTCCAGTACCACTTTCGCGATGTCGCCCGCGGCGTCGGCGATCTTCTCGGCGGCGCCGACGACGCCCAGCACGGGCGCCAACTGTTCGGCGTCCTCGGGGCTGCGGGCGGCCATGAGGACGCTCATCCGGGCCTGGAGTTGGAGCACGTCCATGCGCTCCTCGAGCGCGAGCACCTCCTCGGCGACCTCGTCGCTGCCCGACAGTACCGCGGAGTAGGAGAGGTCGATGAGGAGCTCCGCGGTGTCTTTCATCTCGGACAGCACGTCCTTGACGCTGACCGGTTCGTACGCCACGTCGGGCGCCATACCTCACGATTCAGCGGGACGGGGGATAAGAGTTGTCGGCCGACGGGGGGTTCCGACGGACGGTTCCCAACCTCATCGCCCGGAACGGCAACGCTTTTTCGTCGACCGGACCAACCCTTAGCCTATGTCAGGAGAGGTTCAGAAAGGCCTGGAAGGTGTCGTCGTCGGCGAGTCACAGCTCAGCTACATCAACGGGGACGAGGGACGGCTGATCTATCGCGGCCACGAGATCGAGACACTGGCGGAGCACGCCACCTACGAGGAGGTGCTCTACCTGCTCTGGCACGGCTCCCTCCCGACCGAGTCCGAGCTCGCGGAGTTCACGGCGACGATGGCCGAGGAGCGCGCCGTCGACGACGAGGTGCTCGGGACGCTGGCCGATCTGGCGGCCGCCGACGAGGCGCCGATGGCCGCGCTCCGGACCGCGGTGTCGATGCTGTCGGCCAGCGACCCCGAACCCGACGCCGCCCCCGACGACCAGGCCGCGACCCTCCGACAGGGCCGGCGCATCACCGCCAAGGTCCCGACGATCCTCGCGGCCTACCAGCGCCTCCGCGACGGCGAGGAGCCGCTTTCGCCCAAGGAGGACCTGAGCCACGCCGGGAACTTCCTGTACATGCTCACCGGCGAGGAGCCGGACGACGTGGCCGAGGAGACGCTGGACATGGCGCTGATCCTCCACGCCGACCACGGGCTCAACGCCTCGACGTTCGCGTCGATGGTGATCGCCTCCACGCTCGCGGACACCTACGCCGCGGTCACCGGCGGCGTCGGCGCGCTCTCGGGGCCGCTCCACGGCGGCGCGAACCAGGACGTGATGGAGACGCTGCTCGAGGTCGACGACTCCTCGAAGGACCCGGTCCAGTGGGTCAAAGACGCCATCGACGACGGCCGGAAGATCCCCGGCTTCGGCCACCGCGTCTACAACGTCAAGGACCCGCGGGCGGTGATCCTCGAGGAGAAGTCCCGGGACCTCGGCGACGCCTCCGGCGAGCGCAAGTGGTACGACCACGCCAACGAGATCGAGCAGTACCTCGTCGAGGAGGCCGGCTTCGCCGAGAAGGGGCTCGCGCCCAACGTCGACTTCTACTCCGGCACGGTGTACTATCAGCTCGGCATCCCCGTCGACATGTTCACGCCCATCTTCGCGATGAGCCGCGTCGGCGGCTGGGTCGCCCACGTGATCGAACAGCTCGGGGACAACCGCATCTTCCGACCGCGGGCGAAGTACACCGGCGCGAAGGAGGCGGAGTGGACGCCGGTCGAGGACCGGTAACCGATCGCGGCGCGTAACCGACGACGGCTACCGGGCCACGACCGCGGAGCCGAACGCCGTCGTCGTGTGGGAGCCGCCACGACCGCCGTGTCTCAGCCACGGAACCGACGCCGGGATCGTGTCGGCAACAAAGGCGACTTCTCCACTTACTCCCGCCCGCGTAGCACGATCACCACGCTACTGAGCAGCAGACAGCCCACCAGTCCCGTGAACGCGATGTCGTAGTTGACGTACTGGGCGACGACGCCGACGTAGGTCGCGCCCAGCGAGCCGATCCCGATGTAGACGCTGCGCATCGCGCCCAGGTCGCCGCCCATACTGTCACCCGGGAACGAGTCCATCAGGTACGCCTGCATCACCGGCGGGTACGCCAGCAGCCCGGCGGCGAACACCCCGACCGCGATCAGTGCCGCCGTGGGCGTCGACGCCAGCACCAGGCCGACCAGCGCCACCGCCGCGATGACCAGCACGCCCGGCGCGAGCAGCCCCCGCGGGACGCGGTCGCCGAGCCCGCCGGCCAGCGGCTTCGCGAGCGCGCCGACGACGAACAGTAGCGCAAAGGAGGCGTTCGCGACGACCGGCGAGAGCTCCTTCGCCCGGAGGTACGTCGGGAGGAAGCCCGTCGCCGACTGCCAGGTGAACGCGTAGAGCGCGTAGGCGAAGAGCAGCCAGCGCAGCCGCGGGACGCCGAGGATCCGGCGGAACGTGTCGCCGACCGCGAGGTCGACCTTCGCGACCTCGTACCCCTCGTTGCTCCAGAGATGGAGCAGGAGCGCGATCAACAGCAGCGCGACGGCGATCGGGCCGAAGGCCGCCCGCCACGTCGCCACCGCGAGCACGACCGTCCCGATCCCGGCGGCCAGGATCCCGCCCACGTCGCCCGAGCCGGTGTGGAGGCCGAACGCGCGGCCGCGCTTGGCGACGAACAGGTCCGAGACCATCCCCCGGGCGGGCGTGGGGTAGAACCCGACGCCGACACCGATGACGACCGCCCCGAACAGGAAGGCGGGATACGTCGGCGCCGCCGAGAGAGTGAGGAAGCCCACCGCCGCAAGCGAGAGCCCCGAGACGAGCAGCGTCGTCCGGGAGAGCCGGTCCGAGAACCGGCCGCTCGGGTACTGGAGGATCGCGTACGTCCCCCAGACGACCGTGATGGCGAAGCCGGCCGCGCCGCTGGAGATCTGCAGATCCCCCGCGATGGCGGTCAACAGCGGCGAGATGCTCAGTCGCCCGGCCTGCAGCAGCGCCCAGCCCAGCGAGATGACGAGCAGCAGGCGCCCCGAGTAGCCCCGGAACAGGCGCTCCTCGTCGGTCGAGTGACTCACTGGTGTCACTCCCGCACCGACGTACTTGAACGCCATCGTTCCGGCCGTTCTCCTCCCTACCTCGCTACGTCGGGTCGTAGCGGTAGCGGCGCGTGGGGTCGCCCCGGAACTGCGGCCCCGACCCCGCGGCGTCGAACCCGACCGCCTCCACCGCGGTCCGCATCGCGTCGTCGCCCTCACGGAGCATCACCTCGACCGGCAGCCCCGCCCCGCGGGCGAACGCGATCGGCTCGGCGAGCAGGCGCTCGCAGGCGTCGCTGTCGCCGCCGAACTGCGTGACGAACACGGCGTCCTCCCGGGCGTCGAAGCTCACGAACCCGCGCAGGTCGGCGTCGTCGTCGGCCGCCGCGGGCCCGTTGTCGCGCGCCGTCTCCTCCCCGTCGCCGACCAGCACCCGGACGCTCCGCTCGTGAACCACGTTCCGGAGCACGGGCTCGGGGGCGTCGGTCAGGGCAGCCATCGCCGGCGCGTCGCGCTCGACGGCGTCGCGGACCTCCATTCGCTCGTTTGTTCCGCCCGAGTGGGCTTAAACGCCAGGGCGGGGACGCCGCGAGATTCATGTCGGCGCCGGACGAGGATCGGGCCGTGTCCGACGCTCCCGGCCGTCCGATCGCGCTCGTGATCGCCCTCACCCTCGCGGTCGGTGGGCTCGTCGTGAGCACTATTACCGGGCTGGTCGGCACCCTGCTCGGCGCGCTGGTCGGCGCTAGCACGAACCCGGACGCGGCGGTCCCCGCGCTCGTCGGCGTGCTGCTGGTGACCGCCGAAGCCGGGTTCGTCGTCGTGGGCTACGCGTTCCGGCAGACCGACGACGGCGCGGCGATCGTCGTCGACTGGATCGACCGGCACGGGTCGAGACTGCGGGACGCCGCGCTGGTCGTCGGCGCCACCGTCGCCCTCGTCGCGTTCAACCGCGCGGCCTTCGCGGTGGGCTCGCTGCTGGGCGTCGACCCCGTGACCGCCGTCTCGGCGCCCGACGAGCTCTCGGTCGCGGTGCTGGCGTTCATGCTGCCGGCGATGCTGCTCGCGGTCGGGCCGGCCGAAGAGTACCTCTTCCGCGGGGTCGTGCAGGGCTACCTGCGCCGGTCGTTCTCCCCCTGGGGCGCCGTCGGCTGGAGCGCGCTGCTGTTCGCGCTCGTGCACCTCCCGAACCTGCTCGCGAACCTCGAGGCGGGGATCGTCTCGGTTCCGGTCTGGCTGGCCATCGGCGTCGTGCTCGGCTGGCTCTACGAGCGAACGGGGGCACTGCTGGTGCCGGTGCTGGTCCACGGGCTCTACAACGCGGCCGTGATCACGCTGCTGTTCGCCGAGTTGGGGATCGTCTAGCGGAAGAAACCGTTGCGGGACAGTCAGTCCAGCAGTTCGTCCAGCCCGCGTGCGGGGTAGCCGACGACGGTGTCGACGCCGGCGCCGTGGAGGCCCTCGACCCGGCCGCGGATCGTCCCCTCGTCGCCGACGATCGCGAAGTCCGTGCTGGCGGCGAGCAGCACCTCCCTCGCCCGGCCGGTCGCCGACGAGTCGGTCTCGCAGTCGTCCGGGAGCGCGCGCCTGACGGGGCCGCGCCGGGAGACGTACGCGCCGACGGCGTCGAGGATCTCGTCCTCGTCGTCGGTCAGGACGGTGGGGGCGTACACCGCGAGGTCGCCCTCGAAGCCGGCGGCCCGCAGCGAGCGGGCGTCGCGCTCGGTCGACCGCGAGAGCAGTTCGAACTGGGTCGCGCCGGTCGCGAGCGCGACGCGTTCGACGCCCTCGGTGCCGACCCAGGCGTCGGAGTGCTGCTCGCGGCCCTCACCCAGTCGCGGCGCGATGGCGCGCTGGCTCTCCTCCTCGGAGAGGTAGGCGCCGTGGCCCGCGACGAGCACGCGCCCGACGCCCTCGGGGATCGACGCCGCGAGCGAGTCGTCGCCCAGCGGGTCGAGGCCGTCGGCGCGGACGGGCGTGGTGACCCGGACCGTGGCGGCCGCCGCGAGCGCGCGGAGTGTTTCAGTGTCCGGGAACGCCTCGCGACCCTCGTAGTCGATTACGAGCGTCGACGCCGGGAGGTCGGTCGCGCGGGCGAGGTCGACCTCCGTGGGCTTGAGCGCGACCGCGTCGATGCCGACACGCGGGAACGGCCCGACGGTGGCGTCGCTCGTGGTTCGCTGGCTGGTGCTGTCGGGCGTGGTGGTGTCGGGCGTGTTCATAGCGAGAGCTCCTGGGTACTGCGGTGGCTATGCGAGAACTGCGCGGATCTAGAATCGCGGAACGCGATCCATCGCCTGTGCGGCCATGCACTCCCCCATACCTCGCTCACCGTGATAAGCGTGTCGTCACTCCGAGCGGAACGAGAAGCCAGTCGAGCAGGCTCGAACACCCCCAACCGAACGACGACCTGACTCCGCCGACTACACCGGGAACTCGGCTTCCGGCTCCACGACCCGGTCCACGGTCTCCGGCGCGCGCCAGTCGGTCGTGAGTTCGAGTAACTGCACCAGCATCCGGCCGGTCGCGCCCCAGACCGTGTAGTCGCCGACGTGGAAGTAGTGGAGGCGCACGTCGCCCACCTCGGGGCGTTTCCGGCGCTCGGACTCGTAGTTCGCGGGGTCGATCAGGGCCGAGATCGGGAGTTTGGCGACCTCCACCGCCTCGACGCCGTCGGGTTCGTAGCTGCGGTCTGGCACCCGCGCGACGAACGGCCGGATCGCGTAGCCCGAGGTCGTCGTCGTGTCATCGAGGCGGCCGACGATCGAGGGTTCGGACTCCCGGAGCCCGATCTCCTCCCACGCCTCCCGGCGGGCGGTGTCGACCAGGTCCGGGTCGAACGGCTCGCGGCCGCCGCCGGGGAAGGCCATCTGGCCGGCGTGGGAGCCGAGGTCGTCCGAGCGTTTGATGAACAGCAGCGCGGGCTCCTCGCCCCCGTCGACGACCGGGGCGAGCACGCTGGCCCAGCGCTCCGCGTCGGCGACCGTCACCGGTTCGTAGCCGCCGACCCCCGAGAGTTCCATACGTGAGTGTCGGCGCCAGTCGGGCAAAAACGCTTCGTCGGTCTCAGTCCACGAGGGCGAGCAGGCGGTCCCGCGTCTCGCCCAGCTCCACCGGTCCCCACGCCTCGGCGTCGTACGTCACGTCGACCAGCGTCGCCGCGCGCTCGGCGTCGTCGTCGTCGACGACCGTCTCGGACTCCTCGCGTAGGCGCTCGGCCACGTGCTCGGCCGCGGCCGCGTGGTCGACCGAGCGCTCGGGCACGTCGAGGATGTGGGGCAGGTCCTCGCCCTCCGCGGGCAGCATCGGGAACGCGACCGGGCCGACGACCAGCGCCTCGTCGGCGTCGCCAGAACGCTCCGTGTTCCCGCTGGCTAACGGATCGCTACGCGATTCGTGAACGTCGACGTCGCCAGCGACGGCCTCGGCCGGGAGCTCGACGAGGTAGTACTCCCGAACCGCCTCCGCGACGGCCGCCGAGACGGCGTCCTCGCGCACGTCGGCGCCGCGACGGTAGGCGAGTTCGACCAGCGCCCGCTCCAGTTCCGCGCGGGTCAGCGCGTCGAACAGGTCGACGACGCCCGCGAGTTCGTCGTGGGTGGCCTCCTCCATCGCCCGGGAGTGCGACGGGAGCGGGGAAAAGTACGCGGGTCCGTGTGGAGACGGCCGGCGTCAGTTCGCGTCGGTGTTCGTCGCCGTCCCGTCCTCGACGGCGACGGTCACTGTCGTCTCCCCCGTCGGGGTCCGGATGCCGTAGTCGATCTCCCGGCCCGGATCGGCGTCGCGGGCCTCCGCGGTCACGGTCGCGGTGCCGGACTCGCCCGGGTCGAGCGGGACGTCGAACCCCTCCGGCTTGTACAGCGGGTACGAGAAGTTCACCGCGCCGCGGAAGGTGCCCGGCCCGTCGCCGACGTTCTCGGCCGCGATCGTGATCTCGAACGTCTCGTCCGGGGCGACCGCCGCCGGGGCGTCGGCGGCCCACTCCCACGCGGGCGGCGGCGCCGTCGCCTTCTCGACCGCCAGGTCCCACTCCCGTGGCCCGTCGTTGTCGTCGAGTCGGAGCACCGGCGGGGAGTCGAGTTGGGCCGGCGTCTCGAAGAGGAGCCAGCCGCGTCTGTCGCCGTTTTCGGGGGCGTACGCGTTGCCGGGTACGTCGAGGTCGACCGGATAGCCGTGCTCGGGGGTGATCGGGGCGTACGACTCGCCGTCAGCGACGAGCGTGAACGTCTCCCTATCTTTCTTCGAGGAGAGAATCCCGCCGTTCACGGCGGGCGTGAATCCGCCAACGCCTCCGCGAACCCGCATCGGCGCTCATACGGATATTTAAGTAGCATCGTGTTGTAGCATGACGTACACCGAGGCGATTCGTCGCCACTCTAAATGCACAGTATCGGGACTCCGAGAACCAGACCGTTCGAGACACCCTCTCGAACCGCTGTGGTGTCTCGGTTGCGAGATAACTCCGAGTCCCCTTGCCGGGGATAGGAGTAACGGCGGTGTGGCCCCGCCATCGACCTGTCATGCCGACGGGTCGTAAACCAGCAAATATCCCAACCCAGCGGTGCGGTGCCGTGGGAAGCCTCGCCGTTTACGGCGAGGAGGAGGTCACCGCTATCGGGTGTGAAAAATTGGAGAACGGTAGTCGACGGAGCGGTTCGGCGGTCGGCCGGGGCGGGCGTGAGTTAGTTTCCGAACGTCACATCGCGCCGCCCATGCCACCCATACCGCCCATGCCGCCCATGCCGCCGGCGCCGCCCTCGTCCTCGTCGCCCGAGGTCGAGAGGTCGCCGGCCGCGATGATGTCGTCGATTTTGAGCACGAGGTTCGCGGCCTCGGTGGCGCTGGAGACGGCCTGCTCCTTCGAGTGGGCCGGCTCGACGACGCCAGCCTCGTAGGTGTCCTCGACCTCGCCGCTGTAGACGTTCAGGCCGGCAGTCTGATCGCCGGCCTCGTGGGCCGCGCGCAGGTCGACCAGCGTGTCGATGGAGTCCAGCCCCGCGTTCTCGGCGAGCACGCGCGGGACGAGTTCGAGCGAGTCGGCGAACGCCTCGACCGCGAGCTGCTCGCGGCCGGTGACGCTGTCGGCGTACTCGCGCAGGCGGCTGGCGAGTTCGACCTCGATGGCGCCGCCGCCGGCGACGACGCGACCGTCCGAGACGGTCGTCGAAACGACGTCCAGCGCGTCGGAGACGCCGCGCTCGAGCTCGTCGACGACGTGGTCGGTCGAGCCACGCAGCAGGAGGGTGACGCCGTGGGCGTCGTCGCCCTCGACGTAGAACATCTCGTCGTCCTCGTCACGGCGCACGGAGCCGTGGCCGAGGTCGGCGGCGTCGAGGTCCGCGAAGTTGGAGACGACGTTGCCCCCGAGGACGTTCTTCAGGAAGCTGATGTCCGAGGACTTCACGCGGCGGGCCGCGAGGACGCCCTCCTTGGCCAGGTAATGCTGGGCGAGGTCGTCGATGCCCTTCTGGCAGAACACCACGTCCGCGCCGGTCGCGGCGATGGCGTCGACCTTGTCGCGGAGCTCCTGCTCCTCCTGGTCGAGGAAGGACTGGAGCTGGTCCGGCGAGTCGATCGAGACGTTGGTGTCCACGTCGGCCTCGTCGACCTCGATGGCCGCGTCGAGGAGGAGCGTGTCGGCGTCCTCGACCTCGCTGGGCATGTTGTCGTGGACGGGGTCCTTCGAGACGACCGCGCCGTTGAGCAGGTCGCTCTCGGAGACCGCACGGCCCTTCTGGGTCTCGACCTTCAGGTTCGCGAGGTCGACGACGTGGCTGCCGTCCTCGGCCTCGACCGTGACGGCCTCGACGGCCTCGACGATCAGCTGGGCGAGGTGCTCCTTGTCGAGCTCGGCGCCCTTGCCGGTCATCGACGTCTCGGCGACCTTCGCGAGCAGCTCCGTGTCGCTCGGGTCGACGGTCCGCGAGATGTCCTCGACCTCCTCACGAGCCTGCTCGCTCGCGAGGTGGAACCCCTTGATCACCGCGGTGGGGTGGATGTCCTGCTCGAGCAGCTCCTCGGCGTTCTTCAGGAGCTCGCCCGCGATCGCGACGGCCGTCGTCGTCCCGTCGCCGGCCTCCTCCTCCTGGGTCTCGGCGACTTCGACGATCATCTCGGCCGTCGGGTTGTCGATGTCCATCTCCTCGAGGATGGTGACGCCGTCGTTAGTGATGGTCACGTCGCCCATCGAGTCGACGAGCATCTTGTCCATCCCCTTCGGGCCGAGCGTGGAACGAACGGCCTCGGCGACCGCCCGAGCCGCAGAAATGTTGTACTCCTGTGCGTCCTTGTCCTTCACTCGCTGGGAGTCCTCACCCATGATGATCATGGGCTGGCCTCCGCCGCGCTGTCGCTGGCTCATGTGTACCGAAGGATTGTCCGTGGTTCTATATAAATGTTTCGTAGCGTGTGGGATATACGGCCTCCGGTCAGGACCGGTTTATCCAGCAAAACCGGAAGCAAGCGGTCCATCTCACCTCAATCGTGTGTTCGTTTACCATGTCACAGTTCACCGCATTTTGCTTCCTTTATGTACTCGTTCGACGGCGGCGAGGACGAGGCGCTCCCCGATCGGGCGAGGAGCGAGCGTCGACGGACTGGTACCGAGTCGAAGGCGGTAGTCGGCTAACGGCCGTGCGAAGTCGAGGAGAGAAAGGGGGTCGTTGGCGGGCGAGTCGTCAGGTCTCGGGGAACTCACCTCCGTCCGGATCCGCCAGGTACTCGGCGTCGGCCGCGTCGGGTTCGGGGAGTTCCTCCGCGTCGAAATCCGTCTCCGCGTCCCGGGAGGCGAGCCGGGACTCCAGTTGCCGGCGTTTGTTCCGCCCTTTCCGTTCGCGACCGCTTTTCGTGTCTGGCATCTACACCCGTGGTAACATCACACACAGTTATCAACGTTTCGGGGGTATGCGACCAGCTACGCCGATCATTCACGAAAGTTCGGACTGTTTCTAGGGACAGGCTGATAAACTATGCGATATACTCTCACCCAAGACCGTGTCACAGAGTACCACGAACAGAACCACGCGCCTCGCGGACCCGACCGAGGCGCGGTCGAACTGCGGCGTCGGCGCCGTCGTCGACCTCGACGGCGGCCCGTCCCATCGGACGGTGGCCGACGCACTGGAACTGCTGAGTAACCTCGAACACCGCGGCGCGACCGGCGCCGATCCGGACACCGGTGACGGCGCGGGCATCATGCTCCAGCGGCCCGATCGCTTCTTCGAGGCCGTCGTCGACGCCGACCTCCCGGAGACGTACGCGGTCGGGAGCGTGTTCATGCCCGACGACGCCGACGCCCGGGAAGGGCTACAGGAGCGGTTCGAGGCCCACCTCGCCGCCCACGACGTGTCGACCGTCGCGTGGCGGGACGTGCCCACGAACAACGAGCCGCTGGGCGAGACCGCCCGCGAGTCCGAGCCCGACGTGTGGCAACTGTTCGTCGCACCCGACGGCATCGACGACGAGGCGTTCGACCGCGCGCTCTACGTCGCGCGCAAGGAGCTGGAACGGGCCGTCGACGACGACGACCCGCCGGGCGCCGAGCGCTTCTACGTCCCCTCGCTTGACCGCCAGCGCCTCGTCTACAAGGGACTGCTCACCAGCGAGCAGCTCGCCGACTACTACCCCGACCTCCGTGACGGGCGCGTCGAGTCCGAACTCGCGCTCGTCCACGCGCGGTTCTCGACCAACACGCTCGGCGCCTGGCACCTCGCCCACCCCTACCGCGGGATCGTCCACAACGGCGAGTTCAACACGATCCAGGGGAACGTCAACTGGATGCGCGCCCGCGAGACCGACCTCGCGGACGACGCGTTCGGCGACGACCTCGACAGCCTGAAACCGATCGTCGACGACCCCGAGCAGTCCGACACCGCCAGCGTGGACAACACGCTCGAACTGCTCACTAGCACCGGCCGCAGCGTCGAACACGCGCTCCGGATGCTGATCCCCGAGGCCTACCGCGGCGACGAGGAGATGCTCCCCGAGCGCACGGCGTTCTACGACTACCACGCCAGCCTGATCGAGCCGTGGGACGGCCCCGCGCTGGTCGTCGCGACCGACGGGCAGAAAGTCGCCGCCGCGCTGGACCGCAACGGGCTCCGCCCCTGTCGGTACGACGTGACCGAGGACGGGCGACTCGTCATGTCCTCGGAGGCCGGCGCGCTCGACACGGATCCCGCGGATATCGAGCAGCGCGAGCGACTCTCGCCCGGCCAACTGCTGGTCGCCGACCCCGAGGCGGGCCGGATCGTCCCCGACGAGGAGGTGTTCGACGATCTCGCCGACGAGAAGTACGCCGAGTGGGTCGACCAGGAGCAGCAGCGACTTCCCGAGCGCGACTCGTTCGCGCTCCGGGGCGACGACGCCCTTCGCCCCCGCCAGGCCGCGTTCGGCTACACCCACGACCAGATCGACCAGCTGCTCGAACCGATGGCCCGCGACGGGAGCGACCCAGTGGGGTCGATGGGCGACGACACCCCCCTCTCGGTGCTCGCGGACCACGAGCGCCCGCTGTTCAGCTACTTCAAACAGCTGTTCGCGCAGGTCTCCAACCCGCCGATCGACTACATCCGCGAGGAGTTGGTCACCTCGCTGGAGACGCGGCTGGGCCACCAGCGCAACCTGCTCGACGAGACGCCCGCCCACGCCCGCCAACTCGTGCTCGACTCGCCGGTGCTCACCGACCCCACCGCCGAGCGCATCAAGAACCTCGACGGCGGCGACGCCGCGCTCTCGACGACCGTCGTCGACACGACGTTCGACCCCGAAACGGATCTCGAAACCGCAGTCCAGGACCTGCGCGCCGACGCGACCGCGGCCATCGAGGCCGGCGCGGACATCGTCGTGCTCTCGGATCGGGAGGTGGGCCCGGACCGACTCGCGATCCCGAGCCTACTCGCGACGGGCGCGGTCCACCACTCGCTGGTCCGGAACGGGCTCCGGAACCACGCCGGCCTCGTCGTCGAGTCCGGCGACCCCCGCGAGGTCCACCACCTCGCGACGCTGGTGGGTTACGGCGCGGGCGCGGTGAACCCCTATCTCGCCTACCAGACGATCGAGGACGTCGTCGCCGGCCCCGACGGCGCCGACCGCGAGGCGGCAATCGCGGCCTACGTCGACGCGCTGGAGGACGGCCTGCTGAAGACGATGGCCAAGATGGGCATCTCGACGGTCGAGAGCTACCAGGGTGCGCAGGTGTTCGAGGCCGTGGGCCTCGACGACGACCTGGTCGCCGAGTACTTCGAGGGGACCCGCATCCGGACGGGCGGCATCACGCTCGACCAGATCGAGGCCGACCTGCGTGGGCGCCACGAAGTCGGCTTCGGCGACGGCGGCCAGCAGGGCGCCGCCGACACCGACGACCCGGACCTCGAACGCCAGGGGGAGTACGAGAGCCGGACGGGCGGCATCAAGCACGGGTGGAACCGGAAGACGACCGGGACGCTCCAGCAGGCGGTCCGGCAGGGGGACTACGGGATCTACGAGGAGTTCGTCGACCTCGTCGAGGGCGGCACGGCCCATCCCGAGACGCTGCGGAGCCTGCTCGCGTTCGACAGCGACCGCGAGCCCGTCGACGTCGACGACGTGGAGTCGATCGAGTCCATCGCCGAGCACTTCTCGACGGCCGCGATGAGTCTCGGCAGCCTCTCACCGGAGGCCCACGAGAACAACGCGGTCGCGATGAGCCGCACCGGCGGGAAGGCCAACACCGGCGAGGGCGGCGAGCCGCCCGAGCGGTTCGACACCGAGCGCGCCTGCGAAGTCAAGCAGGTCGCGTCGGGCCGGTTCGGCGTCACCGCCGATTACCTCAGGGACGCCGAGGAGATCCAGATCAAGATGGCCCAAGGATCAAAGCCCGGCGAGGGCGGCCACCTCCCCGGCGAGAAGGTCAACGAGATGATCGCCCACGTGCGCTACGCGACGCCCGGGGTCGGCCTCATCTCGCCGCCGCCGCTGCACGACATCTACTCGATCGAGGACCTGAAACAGCTCATCTTCGACCTGAAGTCGGCCAACCCCGACGCCGACGTGAACGTGAAGCTGGTCTCGGAGGACGGCATCGGCACCATCGCCGCCGGCGTCGCCAAGGCCAACGCGGACGTGCTCCACGTCTCGGGCCACTCCGGCGGCACGGGGGCGTCGCCGAAGACCTCGATCAAGAACGCCGGCCTCCCGTGGGAACTCGGCCTCGCCGAGGCCAACCAGTTCCTCCGGCAGACCGGGCTACGCGACCGCGTCCGGGTCAGCGTCGACGGCGGGTTCAAAACCGGTCGCGACGTGGCCGTCGCCGCCGCGCTGGGTGCCGAGGAGTACGTCTTCGGTACCGGGTCCCTGGTGTCCTCCGGTTGCGTGATGGCCCGGCAGTGTCACGAGAACACCTGCCCGGTCGGCGTCGCCACGCAGGACCCGGACCTGCGCGATCGGTTCCCGGGCGAGCCCGAGCACGTGGTGAACTACGTCACGTTCGTCGCCAAGCAGCTCCGGGAGATCATGGCCGAACTGGGGGTCACCGACCTCGACGAGCTGATCGGCCGCCCGGAGCTGCTGACCCAGCGCGAGAGCGGTCACTCGCGGGCCGACCAGCTCGACCTCTCGCCGATCCTCGCCGATCCCGGGCCGGAACCGCGGACGAAGGTGCGCGAACAGGCTCACCCGGGCGTCGACGACCACTACGACCGCGACCTGCTCGAGGCCGCCGAACCGGCGATCGAGGACGGGCAGGCGGTCCGCATCGAGCGCGAGGTGACCAACGCCGACCGCGCGGTCGGGACGTTGCTCTCCGGGGAGATCGCCGACCGCGTCGGCCTCGACGGCCTCCCGGACGGGACAATCCAAGTGGGCCTGACCGGTACTGCGGGGCAGTCCTTGGGCGCGTTCTGCAAGCAGGGCGTCTCGCTCGGGCTGACGGGCGCGGCCAACGACTACGTCGGCAAGGGGCTCTCCGGCGGGCGGATCACGGTTCGTCCCCCCGACCGAGCGGCGTTCACCCCGACCGAGAACGTCGTCGTCGGCAACGTCGCGCTCTACGGTGCGACCGACGGCGAACTCTACGTCAACGGCCGGGCCGGCGAGCGGTTCGCGGTGCGGAACTCCGGCGCGACGGCGGTCGTCGAGGGCCTCGGCGACCACGGTTGTGAGTACATGACCGGCGGCATCGTCGCTGTGCTGGGCGACACCGGGACGAACTTCGCCGCGGGGATGTCCGGCGGCGTCGCGTACGTCCACGACCCCGACGGCGACCTCGCGGATCGCGCCAACACGGGGATGGTGACGCTCTCCGGGCTGGGCGAGAAGGACGAACGGGTGCTCCGCCGGCTGATCGAGAACCACGTCGCCCGGACCGACAGCGAGCGCGGGCACGACCTGCTCGCGGACTGGGCGGCGACGTGTTCGGCGTTCACGAAGGTGATGCCCAACGCCTACAGCCGCGTGATCGAGGAGGAGGGCCGCGAGGACGTTCGCGACAGCCCGCCCGCGGCCGTCGACGACGCGCCCGCGACCGGTCCGGCGGCCTCGGCGGTGACCGACGACTGACGGTTTCGTTTTCCTTTTTGCCCGATTTCGGGGCGGAAAGACGTACTACAGACTCGGGGTGGCCACCGAAGCACAAGCGAAGGCGATGCACGAACTTGCCTCGAAGGTCCACCAGAATCTGGTCAACCGAAGTCAAGTACGGTACGAATGTCTCTGCTGAGCAGTTCATTCAGGCCTTTTCCGGTTTGTTAGCAGAGCATCCCCTTGACCGAGTTCAACGGCACGAGTGAATTGGCCAACTCGGAACGACAGATTTCGAGGAATCGCTCCGCACGTTTTCGTCCGTCACGGAAACGGCCTATGGTAACTACCCACACGCTTAACACGGTTCCCGACGTACTGCCGCGTGCATGGTGCGTACGGTTCCACCGAACGAGGAAGCACGGAGCGTCTTCGAACGCCTCGGCTACGCGGTCTCCGGCGACGGCCCGGAGTTCGTCGCGGAACGGAAGTGGCGGTCCGTCCGGGTACGGACACTCTGCGCGGAGGACGCCACCAAGCCGGGAACCCTCGACGGGGAGTATGGCCTCGAATGCCTCGTAACGTGGACCGACTGCGTCGACGAACTCGACGAACGACTCAGCGAACAGGCGCCGGAGGGCGAGTGGGCGATCATCGGCGTCGACGACGACGGGGAGTACGAAGTCCACCGCGCCGCCTAACCGACCACGGCTCGTGACCTGCCGGTGCCGTCGTGTGCCGGTGACGAAACGCGACGCCGTGGTCGCATCCGTGCGGCACGACCACCGATCGCCTCCCACCTTTTTACGCGCGACCGCCGAGGGCTAGCCCATGCTGGCGCTCCAGTTCGGGCTGATCGAGGAGGGGATCAATCGGTTCGTGGACGGGATCGCGGGCGCCATCCCCCGTGTGCTCTCGGGGATCGTCTTCCTGGTGATCGCGGCGGTACTGGCGAAACTCGTGATGGTCGTCGTCCGGGTCGCCCTCGACCGCGCGCTGCCGAGCGAGTCGGACGTGTATCGTCGCTTCGTCAGCACCATCGTCGCCGCCTTCCTCTGGTTCGGGATCGCGCTCTCCTTCCTCTCGATCGTCGGGCTCGAGCAGATCGCCGCCTCGATGGGGACCGCCGCCGGCTTCCTCGCGCTGGGGATCTCCTACTCGCTCTCGAACATGATCGCCGACGCCGTCGCCGGGGTCTACCTCATCCGGGATCCGGACTTCATGCCGGGCGACCGGGTGAAAGTCGGCGACGTGTCCGGCACGGTCACGACCATCGAACTCCGCAAGACCCGGTTCCGCGACGAGAACGACGACACGGTGGTCCGGGGCAACGCCGAGATCGAGAAGAAGTGGACGAAACTGGACGATACCGACGAGACGGGGGAGTCCGACGCTGACGGGACGGCCGAATCGAGCGATACCACGGCATAGCAGGGCATAACGGATTGGGCGAGAGGCTTATCACCACGAGCCCCGAAATTCCGGTAATGTTCGTCGGTCACGCGCTGCTGGCGTTCGCCCTCGTCGGCGGGACAGCAGCGCTGCTGACCGACCGCCGGGTCGCCCTCCGCCTCGGCATCGTCGCCGCGGCGTTCGCGACCGTCCCCGACGTGGACATGGTGTACGCGCTGGCCGGCCTCGTCGGCGCCGAGGGCGGCGTGATGGGCACCGTGAGCTCCTTCTGGGCGGCCAGCACCGCCGTCCACCGCACGATCACCCACTCGCTGCTGGTCGCACCCGTCGCGGCCGGCCTCGCGGGTGCGTGGCTCCACGGCCGCCGCACTAACGCCCCCCAGTGGCTCGGCGTCGCCGTCGTGCTCGGTGCCGGCCTCGGAACCGTCGCGACGCTGGTCAGCGGGGCGCTCGGCGGCGCCGTGATGGCCGTCTTCGTCGTCGCCGCCGTCGCGGTCGCGGAGGGCGTCGAGCAGTACACCGAGTTCGGCCCGCGGGCGACGGCCGCCGCCGGCCTCGTCGGCCTGCTCTCGCACCCCTTCGGCGACCTCGCGACCGGCGAGCCGCCGGCCTTCCTCTACCCGCTGAACGCGCCGCTGGTGACCGAGCGGGTCGCCCTCGCCGACGACGCGACGCTCCACCTGCTGGGCGCGTTCGGCGTCGAGCTCGCCGCCATCTGGGCCGGCCTGCTGGTGGCGATGTGGCTGCTCGAGCGCCCGATCCGGACGGCGATCGACTTCCGGGCGGTCGTGGGCGTCGGCTACGCGCTGGCCGCGCTGGCGATCCCGGCGCCGACGCTCGACTTCTCCTACCACTTCGTGTTCTCGGTGCTCTCGGTGGGGATGATCGGCGCCGTCCCCCGGGTTCGGTTCCCGAACGTGGCCGTCGAGCGCCCGGACGCCATCAGCGCCGCGCTGACCGGGCTGGCTGCGGTGACGCTGGCCGGCATGGCCTACGCAGTCACGTACACCCTGGTTTAGAGCCCGAGCGCCAGCGGGCCGAGCAACACCCCCATGAGGTACACCCGGCGCGCGCCGATCCGGACCGCGATCAGCCCGACGAGCGTCGCGAGCGCGAACACGGCGATCCCCGCCGCCCCGGTGAACAGCGCCGCGAGCACGACCAGCAGCCCCAGCACGGCGAACGCCAGCCGGCGCTGATCGAGCCGTGAGACCACACGAAACGCCGCGTCGCCCAGCAGGCCGACGAGCACGAACCCCACCGCGGCCGCGACGACGACGACCGGCAGCAGCACCGACAGCGAGAGCGGCACCCCGGCGTCGTCGACGGCCACGAGCACGCCCGACCGCGGCGCGCCGAGGGCGACGAGCGCGAACAGCGAGAACACCGCCGTCGAACTGTTCGCCCCGCTGGTGGCGACGACGAACCCCCGGAGGTCGCTCCGGGCCGGCACCGCGGGCAGCGAGACGGTCGCGGCGACGCCCGCCGAGACGCCCGGGAGGTAGCCCACCGCCGCGCCCGAGAGTCCACCCGCGCCCGCGGCGATACCCAGATCCACCGGCGGGATGGCGAGCTGGGCGTCGTCCTGCTCGGGCACGCCGCCGCCGTGGACCGCGTCGAGGAGCACGGGCGCACCGAACAGCCCGCCGAACAGCGGCGCGAGCACGCCGCCGGCGACGGGCCCGGAAAGGGAGAGCCCCAGCACCGCCGCGCCGAGCGCCGTCGCCAGTCCGAACGCGAGCAGCCCGGCGAGCCGGGCGGCGTGGGAGGGTTCGGTCGCGAGCATGAGCGCGAGCACCGCGGCGGCGACGACGGGGAACCACGCCGTGAGCAGCGGCGCGAGTCGGAGCATCGCCCACGTCACCGGGAACGCGAGCAGGGTCGCGACGGCGACCGCGGAACCGGAGCCCAGCGCGGAGAGTCTGAGCGCTTCGCGTCCCCGTCCGCGGAGGACGAGTCGGTGCCCCGGGAGCGCGGCCGCCGCCATCGCGCCGTCGGGCACGCCCAGCGCGAGCGACGGGACGATGTCGAGGAACGTGTGGACCACGCCGGCCG
This sequence comes from Halolamina pelagica, assembly GCF_900115675.1. Taxonomy (GTDB): domain Archaea; phylum Halobacteriota; class Halobacteria; order Halobacteriales; family Haloferacaceae; genus Halolamina; species Halolamina pelagica. The sequence continues at coordinate 30,464 of NZ_FOXI01000011.1, forward strand.
CGAGCATCGCCGCGCCGAGGGCGAGCGGATCGACGGGGACGTGCGGCGCCGCGCCGGCGAGCAGCAGCGCGAAGTTGTTGGCGTGCAGGCCCGGCACCAGCCCCGAGCAGGTGCCGAGCAGACAGCCCGCGACGGTGGCGACGACGACGGGGAGGAGGAGTTCGGGCTCGGCCCGGGGGCCGAGCGGGACCCCGGCGACGCTGCCGATGGCCGTCGCTCCGGGGGTGGGCGTGTCGACGGTCACACCGGGGCCGAGCCACATCCGGGCCGGAGTGGTCCCGGTCTCCTACTTCAACTCTGGGTCTGCCCGTCGGCGGAGACCGTGATGACTGTACAGTCGAGCTGTTCCTCCAGATACCGGCCCACGTCGGGCGACTCGAACAGCTTGTTCAGCATCTTCCGGAAGCGGCCGGCCTGCTTCGAGCCGATCACGACCACGTCGGCGCCCTCGTCGGCGACCTCCTCCATGATCGTCTCCTCGACCAGGAACCCCTGGCGGACGACGTAGCGCGAGCGGTCGATCGGCCCGACCTTGGCCTCGACCGCCCGCTTGAGGTCCACGCGGCTCACGTTGTGGTTGTTCTGGAACAGGTCGACGTGCAGCACCGACAGGTCGGCGTCGCGCTCCTCCGCGATGCGGACGGCCTCCCGGAGGGTCGCCGCGGAGTGTTTCGAGAGCGGGTAGCGAACCGGGACGACGACCAACGTCATACGATCACCTCCGAGGCCGGACGACAAATGCGTACCCCTTCGGGCGGCTCAGGGCTCGAAGACCATCCGCCCCTCCACCTTCACGTCGAGCCCGCCGCGTCGGGCGTGTTCGGCCAGCACGTCGTGCTGGATCCCGACCTCGCCGGCGCGGTGGCGCTGTTCGATCGTCGGGAACTCGTGGTCGGAGTGGAGCAGGTACTCCGCGGTCGCGACCGTGTAGCGCTGCTCCGGGTCGATCGGCTCGCCGTCGACGCGCGCGTCGAGCAGTTCGCCCGCCTCGTGGTCCCAGCGCAGGCTGGCGCCGCTGAGGTGGGCGTGCCACCAGTGGGGCTCGCCGAAGTCGAGTTCGCTGCCGTCGGCCTCGCTGAAGGTCTCCAGGAGTTCGCGGCCGGTGAGTTCGACGACCACCACTGGCTCCTCGAAGGGGAGCACGCTCACGAGATCCGCGAGCGTCACGTCGCCCGACAGCGCCGGGCCCTCGCGGATCCCGCCGCCGTTCTGGAGCCCCACGTCGGCGTCCGCCGCGGCGCGGTAGGCGTCGGCGACGAAGTTACCGATCCTGGACTCGCCGCCGAAGGTGGTCTCGTCGGTCCGGGCGAGCGGTTCGTCGACGGTCGCGACCGTCTCGGTCAGGCCGGCCGACTCGCGGCGGCGCTCGAGCGCGTCGGTCAGGTCCTCGTGGACGGGCCCCTCGCTGGGGTCCTCGTGGACGGGCCCCTCGCTGGGGTCGATCACGCGCGCGCTCGCGGCAACGCCGCCGTCGCCCCGGGCCGCCGCCGCGTCGTCGGCCCCGAGTTCGATCTCGACGAACTCGTGACCGTTCACGCCCGGGCGCGTACAGAGCGCCCCGTCGACGTACTCGGTACGGACGCTGTGGACGTGGCCGCCGAGGATCGCGTCCACGTCGACCCGGCGGGCGAGTTCGTCGTCGCCGCCGCCGAGGTGGGAGAGCGCGACGACGTAGTCGACACCCTCGTCGCGGAGTTCCGCGACCGCTTCGTCGGCGGCCGCGTAGGGGTCAGTGAACGTGAGCGGTGCGGCCTGGGGGTTGATCGAGTCGGTCGTCGGGTCAGTCAGGCCGAAGAAGCCGACGCGCTCGCCGTCGGCCTCGGCGATCGTCCACGGGACGACGCCCTCCGCGGCGCCGAAGGGCTCGCCGTCCTCGTCGAGCGTGTTCGCGCTGACCCACGTGAACTCGCTGTCGGCGACGATCTCCCGCGTGGCGTCGGGGCCGTAGTCGAAGTCGTGGTTGCCGAACGTGTCGGCGACGGTGTCGACGGCGTCGGCGAAGTCGAGCACCTGTCGCCCGCTGGCCGCGAGCGAGACGACGCCGGGTGCGGTGGTGTCGCCCGTGCCGACGACGAGGGCGTCCTCGCCGTCGCGTTCGCGGATCCGGCCCGCGAAGCGCCCCGCCCGCTCGGCGTCGTCGTAGAGGTTCTCGATATCGGAGTAGTGGAGGAGACGAACCATTGGGTAGCCGGAAGCAATCGGGCGGCGGGCAAGAAGCCGTCGGGAGCGGATCGATCGCCCCCGCAGGCAGCTCAATCCTGCAGTTCGAACGCGACTTCGACTTCCGCCTGGTACTGCCGGTCGTCGACGCTCGCGAGTTCGACGCCGAACTCCTGTACTTCCGCCCACTTCACGTTGTCCAGCGTGTCCTCCGCGCGGTCGATGGCGTCGTCGGCCGCGGCGTCGAAGCTCTCGCTGCTCGATCCGATCAGAGTGATCTTCTTGTGAACCATCACGTCGTGCTTCGGCGGGCGACCACATAAACGGGCCGGCCAGTCGACCGCCCGACCGTCACCCCGTGGCCGACAGCTTTTGCTTCCCCTCGGCCCAACGACCGGTATGGACACCGGCAACTCGTACGTCAACGCCCTCCTCGGCGCGGCCGTGACGATCGTCTTCTCCTTCGCCGGCGTTTCGCCGCTGCTCGGCGGCGCAGCCGCCGGCTTCCTCGAGCGCCGCGACGGCGCCCGGATCGGCGCGCTCGCGGGGCTGTTCGCCGCCCTCCCGATGGCCGCCGTCGTGGTGTTGTTCGGCGGCTTCGCCTTCCTGCTGATGGGGTTCGGTGAACCGTTCGCCGGCGGGGTCGTGATCCTGCTGTTCGCGGTGCTGTTCGTCGCCGTCTACACCGTCGCGCTCTCCACCGTTGGTGGCGTCCTCGGCGTCTACCTCGCCGAGGAGTTCCGCGACTGAGCCGGGAGTCGTCGATAGGCGAGGTAGCGCTCCGCCGCGAACCAGAGGCTGCCGAGCGCGACGCCGATGACGTTCGCGAGCAGGTCGGCCGGGCTGAAGTACCGATCCGTGAGCGTTCCCTGCACCAGTTCGATCCCGAGGCCGTAGAGCAGGACTCCGAGCAGGACCGCCGCCGCGCGTCGACGCCCGGGCCGCTCCCACGTCGCCGTCGCGTACGCCGTCGCCGCCGTGAGCCCGGCGTAGGCGAGGAAGTGGAGCTGCTTGTCCCACAGCGGCCCGCCACCGCCGCCCGGCGCTGCCACCGTATCGAGCACTGAGAAGTAGAAGATGACCGCCGCGGCACTGAGAACTCCCAGCCAGCGCACGAGTCGGGGCAGGAGCGGGACGGGGAGGTTCCGCATGGATCCGTGCTCCGCCTCCCGACGCAAAAAGTGCTCGACTGACCGACAAGCCGGGATGGGGTAGGGAGGTTTATACGCCGCGGCTGAATTCCTTCCCCCAATGAGCGACGTGCGGGAGGCGACAGCGACCCTCCGTTCGGAACGCCCTGCCGTCGACGACGACCTCCGGGCCGTTCTCGACGTCGACGCCGCCAAGGAGACCTGGACGTTCGACGACATCCCGATCGACTCGGGGACGTTCGGCGAACTCGTCTCCCGCGGGATCGTCGAGAAGGTCGACGGCGAGTACCGGGTCGCTGACCGGGATGCGGTCCAGGCAGCCCTCGATGGCGAAGAGGGACAGCCCACCGCGGACGACTCGTCGCCGTCGCTGGAGTTCGATCTCGATCTGCCCCCCCAACGCGTGGGGGTCGCGCTCGCCGCCGCACTCGCCTTTGTCGTCGCCGTCCGGCTGGTCGCGTTCCCATCGGTGTTCCGGAGCGAGCATATCGTGCTGCTCGGGAACGATCCGTACTACTACCGCTACCTGCTCCTGCAGTCCCTCGAAGAGGGTGCGAGCGTCACATCGCTGCCAGACGGGGTACTTGTCGGTGAGCCACTCTTGACCGCGACGCTACTCGCCGTGACGAAGCTACTCGGCGGGACCGTCGAGGTTGCCGACCTCGTGCTCGCGTGGTACCCGGTCGTTGCCGGGCTGGTGACGGCGGCGCTCGTCTACGTCCTCGCCGTACAGGTGACCGACGACCGCCGTGTCGGCGTCGCGAGCGTCGTCATGCTCGCGGTGACGCCGGTCCACGCCTACCGGACCGCAGTCGGGTTCGCCGATCACCACGCCTTCGACTACGTTTGGCTCGCGATCACTGCCGTCGCCGCCGTGGCGTTGCTGCAGCGTACGTCGACAGGGAAGGAAAGCGAGCGAGGAATGCTGACTCCGTGGACGCTCGCGCTGGGCGGTATCGTCGCCGTCGGCGTCGCCGGGCAGGTGCTCGCGTGGAACGCCGGCCCGCTACTCTTGCTCCCGCTAGCGCTGTACGGCGTGGTGCGAGCGACGGCTGCCGTCGACGCCGGCGCGTCGCCGCTCACAGATCTCCCACTGGTGGGCGCTGTCGGTCTAGGTGGGGTGCTCGCGATCGTCGTCCACACGACACTTGACTGGCAGGAGCTCTACGTCGTTTCGACGCCGCTCCTGCTCGCCGCCGGGCTGGGTGTGGTGCTGGTTGTCGGTGAAGGTGCACGGCGATACGGCCTCTCCGCCCGGGTGACGACGGGACTGGTCGCCGCAGCCGGCGCCGTGGTCTTCGTCGTCGCGTACACCGTGGTTCCGGAGTTCGGCGCCGAGTTCTCACAAGAGTTGGGTCGGTTGGTTAATGCCGGATCCGTCGAAGGGATCGCGGAGACGGCCTCACTGTTCGGGACGCAGTACGGGACCATCGTCGGTCCGTTCTTTTTCTTCGGGCTGAGCCTCTTCTTCGCCCTCCCGTACCTGGCGTGGTGCCTGGCCGCCGGGTGGTCGCAGAACCGCCCGATCTGGCAGTTCGCTGGGAGCTACGGCGGGGTGTTCTTCCTACTCGCGCTTCTGCAGGTCCGGTTCGCGGGACAGTTGGCGCTGTTCTCGTCGGTGTTCGCGGGCGTCGCCGTCGTCCACCTGAGCGCGGTCACCGGTGCGACCGTGCGGCCGGCGATGGTCGCCGACGACGGGCGGGACTCCTGGAGCGAGCGGGCCCCCGAACTGCCGGCGTTCTCCATGCCGACCCGCGACACCGTCGTCGCCGTCGGCCTCATCGTGCTGCTCGTCGGCGGCCTCGGCGCCGTGATCAGCCCCGCCCGGACCACGCAACTGATGGTGAGCGACGAGAGCTACGAGGCGGCGACGTTCATGGACGAGTACGCCACTGAGGAGGGGTGGGAGTACCCACAGAACTACGTGTTCAGTGAGTGGGGCGACAGCCGGATGTACAACGCGATCGTGAGCGGCGAGTCCCGGAGCTACGGGTACGCCCAATCGAACTACGGTGATTTCCTCACGTCACCGAACGCGTCGGATTGGTACCAACGGCTCGACGGCCGGACCGGGTTCGTCGTCGTCGATCGCCACAGCGGACTGTCGGACACGGATGAAGAGGTGATGTACAACCGACTGCACGGCTGGGGGAACGAAACGGGGCACTACCGAGCGGTGTGGGCCAGCGAGGACGGGTCGATGAAGGTGTTCACGCTGGTTCCGGGGGCGGCAGTGACCGGCTCGATCGAACCGAACGCGACGGTAACGGCGACGACGACTGTGGAGGTCGGTGGGGAAGAGGTGAGGTACCGCCAGGCGGTGACGGCCGACGCCGCCGGGAACTACTCGGTCCGGGTGCCCTATCCCGGTACGTACGAGATCGGCGGGACCGAGGTGACCGTGTCTGAAGAAGCAGTGGAGTCCGGCGGAATCGTCCAGGCTTGAGGCGAGTCCAAGAACGGTAGCCAGTGATTAATCGAGTCGGTGTACTTAACCTTCCAAGCGTCAGAACGAAAAGTGATGAACGGCGGCTGGCGCTATCGGGCGACGAGCGTGTTCGGCGTCGCGATACTGACCGCCCTCGCGGTCGGCATCGCGAACAGTCCGACCGCTCAGGCGATTTTCGCCTCGCTGCCGGTCGTCGGCGCGCTTTCCACGGATCCGCCGTCGGGTGCCGAGGGATTCCTCGAGATCGCGACGACGGTCGTGGTCGTCACGGGCGCGTTCGTCCCGCTGTACAAGCCCCGACCGCGTCGGATCCTCGACGCCGTCGTGCTCGCCCAGAAGCGCGTCGTCGTTGCCTTGCTCGCACTGTCGGCGATCGGCTACTTCGACTACACGTACCGCCTGCCGCGGGCGACGCTGCTGGTGATCACTCCCGTACTGCTGGTCACTCTCCCGGCGTGGTTCGTGTGGATCCGGCGACGGCCGACCACTGACCCCCAACGGGGGATCATCGTCGGCGACGACCCCGCGGAGATCGAACGCCTCGCGGGCGACGTGGACGTCCCGCTGTTGGGGTATCTCTGCCCGACGATTGCGTTCGACCGGCCCGACAGTTCGGCATCGCAGCCGGCCATCGCCGACGGTGGGGTCGGCGGACTCACCCGGCTGGGCGGCCTGTCGCGTATCGAGGACGTGCTCGTCGAGTACGACGTGGACACGGTGGTGCTCGCGTTCGAACACACCGACCGGGCGGAGTTCTTCGGCGCGCTTGACGCCTGCTACGAGCACGGCGTCGACGTGAAGGTCCACCGGAACCACGCCGACCAGGTGCTGACTTCCGGGGACGACGTCGGGACGCTCGTCGACGTGGACGTCGAACCGTGGGACGTCCAGGACTACGTGCTGAAACGCGGGTTCGATCTGGCGTTCTCGACGTTCGGACTGCTCGCGTTGAGCCCGGCGATCCTCGCGATCGCCGTGGCGATCGAACTGGACGATGGCGGGTCGGTGCTGTACCGACAGGAACGGACCGCCGTGTTCGGGGAGACGTTCGACGTGTACAAGTTCCGGTCGATGATCGAGAACGCGGAAGACGAGACGGGGGCGACGATCAGCGACGAGGACGAAGGAGGGGTCGATCCACGCGTGACACGTGTCGGGCGGGTTCTACGTCAGACCCACCTCGACGAGATCCCGCAACTGTGGGCCGTTCTGAAGGGCGATATGAGTGTCGTCGGGCCGCGGCCCGAGCGGCCCGAACTCGACTCGGACATCGAGACTGGTGTCGTGGACTGGCAGAAGCGGTGGTTCGTGAAGCCCGGGCTGACTGGGTTGGCGCAAGTGAACGACGTAACCGGGGCGGAGCCGGCAAAGAAACTACGATACGACCTGCAGTACGTGAAACAGCAGTCGTTCACGTTCGACATGAAGTTGGTCATTCGGCAGGTGTGGAAGGTCGGCGTCGATGCAGTGGGTGCCGTTTTCGGATGACCTGAACAGTCCGAGCTTTGGGAAGAACTACAGAGCCGATTCAGTCGCCGGAGAAACTAGACGAGCGGCATGTATGCGGTGGATACATGCCCAAGCCAAGTGGGCGGTATGGCAGCCAGTAGAAACTCGTTCGAGAGTCAAATCAGCGTCGTACCCACCGTAACTGTCAATTGTCCGGAGGCCTCAACGTCGATTGTCAGCGGGTTCCCCGCTGACGCAGAGACCCGGCCCGCAGACCACCCTTGGAAAGTCGCTGCCGAGGGGTCAGACCAGGTTCACCGTCGCAGCGGCTTTCCGCTCCCCACTTACTCTCCGTGAAAAATCCCTCCTACGGTCACGAGGCGGCCGGTTGGAGCTTGTACCGGTCGACTCTCGGTCCCGACCAGTCGTGACTCGATCGGGTCCGAGAAGTCTCCTAACCATTCACAGCGTCACTTCGTACTCTCCGACCTTCTCCTCGTCCAGACTGACACCCAGACCCGGGCCGGTCGGGACGGGAGTCAGACCGTCGGAGATTTCGAGCGGTGACTCCAACACCGTGTCGGTGAACAGGGTCGGCCCCTTCACGTCGCTCGGGTAAACCGCATTCGGCACGCTCGCGGCGAAGTGTGCCCCCGCAGCGGTTCCCACACCGAGTTCCACCATGCTCCCGACCGCGACGGGGAGCTGTGCCGCCGCTGCCGTCGAAGCGATCTGGCGACTGGGAACCAGCCCGCCCGCCTTCATGATCTTGATGTTGAGGATGTCCGCGGCGTTCCGGCTGGCGACGGTGTAGGCATCCTGGGGGCTGAAGGAGCTCTCGTCGGCGAGTACCGGCGTCTCCAGTGCGTCGGTGACCGCCCGCATGCCGTCGATGTCGTCGCGACTCACCGGCTGTTCGACCAGGAGGAGGTCGAGGTCCTGTTCGAGGTTGCGGAACAGGGGGATCGCCTGATCGACCGTGTACCCCTGGTTGGCATCGACACGGAGCGTGGTGTCCGCGTCAAGCGCATCCGCGATCGCCCGCGTGCGCTCGGCCGCCGTCGCGGGGTCGTCGCCGACTTTCACCTTGATCGAGACGAACCCGTCCGCGTGGGCGTACGTCTCGGCCTCCGCGACAGCCTCCTCGGTCGGTTTGATGCCGACCGACTGGCCCACCCTGATCGCGTCACGGACACGACCGCCGAGGAGTCGACTGACGGGGACGCCGAGCTGTTTACCCAGGGCATCGTGACAGGCGATGTCGACGGCCGTCTTCGCGAACGGGTTGCCGTTGATTGCCTCGGCCATGGCCTGATGAACAGCCCTGAGGTTCCCCGCGTCGGTCCCGACGAGCGCCTCCTCGATCTGTTCGATCGCGTGGACGACGCTCCCCGCCGTCTCCGCGGAGAAGAACGGCTTCGGGGACGCTTCACCCAGTCCGACGATACCGCCCGTCGTTCGGAGGTGTACCAGGACGTGCGTCGGCCGCTCCTGCCCGCCGCCCGAGATGTTGAAGTCCGTCGTCATCGGGACCGCGACGGGCGTCGTCTCGACGGCCTCGATGGTTAGCGCGTCGTCGCCGCCCTGCTGAGCTTGTGTCGTCCCCGTCATCGGTCGAGCTCCTCCCTGATCGCCCCAGCGTAGTAGGCCGTACAATCGTCGATCAGCGTCCTGCCGGCTGCACGGGTCGCGACGGTCTGATCCCCAAGCACGCCGTTCTCCGTGATGGCTGCGAGCCCGTCACGGATCACGGTCTCGGAGTCGACCGTTCCAACGTATCCCGCCGCGAGCTCGTCCCGACGGACGAGATCGGGCGTCGTCTCCATGAGGAACGACGTCTCCGCGCCGCCAGCGTGCTTGCCCGCCCGCTCGGGTGACACGCCGTGTTTCTCGAGCGCCCCGAAGCGCACGTCGATGAACTCCTCGCGGGAGCCGGCCACGAAGACGGTGGCCTCGAGCTCATCGTCCAGTTCCGGGGCGATGGTCTCCAGCGCCGCCGCGTTCCCGCCGTGTGTCGTGACGAGGGCGATATCGTCGACGCCGTGGGCGTCGAGGCTCCGACAGTAGTCCCGGACCACCGACCGGAACGTGTCCTCGCCGAGCGAGATCGTCCCGGGGAAGGACATGTGGTGGTCGGACATGGCCGGCCTGATGGGCGGCGCCAGGAGACAGTCCAGCTCGTCGGCGAGTCGTTCGCCGAGTTCCCGTGCCCTGATCGCGTCGACGGCCAAGGGGAGTCCCGGGCCGTGCTGTTCGGTGCTACCCGCGACGACGAGCGCGAGCGTGGGGCCGTCGTCGAGGGCCGCCTCAACCTCTGGCCAAGTCATCTCCGGGAGGTATCCGGGCATGTTCCGAGTAGGTGGAACGACCCATTTAGCGGTTCAGTCGGAAATATCCGGGTGCAGCCCCACCCCGGAAATATCCGGTTCAAACCTTTTCGTCGGTGACTGTCGAGTGGCAACACATGGCACAACAGCCAGGCGAACCGCGACTCGACCGACGGACCTTGCTCGAAAAGACCGGAGCGACGACTGTCGCCGGCGCCATGGTCGCCCTCGCCGGGTGTGGGGGTGGCGGTGGGAACGGCGATGGCTCCCCGGAGGATGGCACCGACGAACGGGAGGGGACGCCGGCAGAGGACCTCGAACGGATTGATTCCCTCAACTTCGTCACCTGGACCCAGAGCCAGAAGCCCGGGTACTTCGAACAGACCCGGATGATGCAGTCGGAGTTCGAGGAGCTCGGGATCCCCTCCGAACTCATCCCCCAGCAGTTCCCGCAGCCGTACACGAACACGCTGTTCGAGACGAGGGAGTACGACATGCTGATGCTGGGGATGGAGGGGGCGGCGTACCGACTCGACCCGAGCTTCTACCTGAACACGGTGTTGCACTCCTCGAACGCCGAAACGGGCGGCTGGAACATCAGCGGGTTCGAGCACGACGAGCTCGACCAGCTCAGCGAGGAGCAGCAGCGCCTCATCGACCAGGAGGAGCGCCAGTCGGTCGTCTACGACATCCAGCGGATCCAGAAGGACCAACAGGCGTGGACGGTCTACCAGTCCCCGAACCTGGCGTCGGGCTTCAACTCGGACAACCTCGAACATCCCGGGGAGGAGAACACCGTCCCCGGTGAGGGGTTCTCGAGCCCGTTCACGCTCACCACGATCGAGACTACGGAGGGGGGTGAACTCGACTACGGGAAGGTGCTCACGAGCATCGACTCGTTCAACCCGCTACAGGCCGACAGCGCCGACGACATCCAGTTCATCGAGCCGTTCTACGACACGCTCACCAAGATCGGCCCCAGCGGCCGGGCGGAGAACTGGCTGGCCTCGGACGTGACCGTCGAGGACGACACGACGGTCGTGGTCACGCTGAAGGACGGCGTCACGTTCCACGACGGCGAGCCGGTCACCGCCGAGGACGTCGCCTTCTCCTACCGGTTCCAGCAGGAGAATAAGGCGCCGTACGTCGCGACCTACCTCGAACCGATGTCGGAGGTCACCGCGGGCGACGGCGAGGTGACGTTCTCGCTCTCGGAGCCGTACGCCCCCTGGAGCACGCTCACGATGGGGCAGGTGCCGATCCTGCCCCGACACGTCTGGGAGAACGTCACCGAGGAGAACGACATCTCCAACCCGGCGAACTACGAGAACAAGCCGCCGATCGGGAGCGGCCCCTTCGAGTTCAGCCGCCACCGGGACGGCTCGCTGCTCGAGATGACCGCCGTCGACGACCACCCGTTCGCCCCGAACATCGACACGTTCCGGTACCGGCTGTACGGGAACAAGAGCACCGCCCAGCAGGCGCTGCTCAACGGGGACATCGACGTGCTCGACCAGCTGCCGAGTACGCTCCGGGGCGGCGTGCGCGACCAGAGCGGCCTCACGCTGAACTTCCAGACCCAGCACGGGCTGCGTACGCTGCTCCACAACGAGCGCCGCGGGATGCCGTTCACCGATCCCGCGTTCCGACGGGCGCTCTCGTACCTGATCCCGCGCCAGCGCATCGTCAACCAGGTCTACGACGGGGAGGCGACCCGCGGGGGGAGCATCATCGCCCAGGGGAACGAGTTCTGGCACAACCCCGAGGTCAGCCCCAACACCTACGACCCGGAGCAGGCCCGGACGATCCTCGAGGAGGCCGGCTACGCGTGGGACGACGACGGCCGGCTCATGTACCCGACTGACGGGTCCAACTAACCAATGGGTGCGAAAGGGTACATCGCCCGGCGAGCAGCTCAATCCGTCGTCACGATCTTCGTCGTGGCGGTGCTGATGTTCGTGCTGTTCCGGCTGATGCCCGGCGACCCGACTGCCGTCGCGCTGAGCCCTGCGCTCGACGAGAGCGTCCAGCAGGAGATGGCTCGACAGTACGGCCTGAACCAGCCGCTCCACATCCAGTTCATCCGGTACATGGCCAGCGTGGTCACGCTGGACTTCGGCTACTCGTTCTTCCAGAACGAGCCCGTCCGGGACATCCTCATGCGCCGCATCGGGAACACGCTGCTCCTGATGGGGACCGGGCTCCTGCTGGCGTACGCCTTCGGCACGTCGATCGGCGCGCTCGCCGCCTGGAAGCGCGGGTCGTTCGACACGCGGGTGCTCGTCTCGGCCGTCCTGTTCCGGTCGACGCCGGTGTTCTGGCTCGCGCTCGTCCTCCTGTACGTCTTCGGGTTCCACCTCGAGTGGTTCCCGATCGGCCACATGGTGGACGCCGAGGCCACGTACAGCGGGTTCCTCGACAAGGTGTTCTCGGTCGACTTCCTGCACCACCTGGTCCTGCCGGTGCTCTCGACGGTGCCGTTCTACATGGCCTACCCCCTGTTGCTCATGCGGACCACGATGCTGCGCATCGAGGGGGAGGACTTCATCACGATGGCCCACGCGAAGGGGGTCCGCGACCGGGACGTGTTCGCGAAACACGCCGCCCGGAACTCCCTGTTGCCGATCGTGACCACGGCGCCGATCGTGGTCGGCCTGGCCGTGGCCGGGAACGTCCTCGTCGAGACGATCTACTCCTGGCCCGGCGTGGGCCGGACCCTCGTCCAAGCGGTTCTCCAGTCCGACTACCCGCTGGCACAGGCCGCGTTCCTCATGATCGCGGTCATCGTCATCGTCGGCAACTTCGTCGCCGACCTGCTGTACACCGTTATCGACCCCCGAATCACGTATGACTGATAGTTGGTACTCCTCATGAGCACGATACCGATCGACGGCGACACGCGAGCCGGATCACTGCTGGACAGCCTCAGCGAGCTGGCGATGCGCCCGTACCGCATCCTCCGGGGCAACCGGATGGGCGAGGTCGGGCTCGTCATCCTGCTGGGACTGCTGGTGCTGGCGATGATCGGGCCGGCGATCGCCCCCTACGACCCGGCGACGAAGGACATCAACGAGGACGGCACGCTGGCGTCCAACGAGGGGCCCTCAGCGGAACACCCCCTCGGCACCACCAGATACGGCCGTGACGTGCTGTCCCAACTGTTGGTCGGGACCCGTAGCGCCCTCCTGGTCGGCTTCCTCACCGCAACCATCGTCGTCGTGACGGGGACGACGGTGGGGCTGACGGCCGGCTACTACGGCGGTTGGGTCGACAGCATCCTGATGCGGATCACCGACATCGTCTACGGCATCCCGATACTCCCGTTCGCCATCATCGTCCTCACGATGCTCGAGCGGTCCATCTTCTGGATCATCTTCATGCTCGGGTTGATCTACTGGCGCAACTGTGCCCGGATCATCCGGAGCGAGGTGCTCTCGCTCAAGGAGAACGAGTTCGTCCAGAGTGCCGAGACGACCGGGGCCAGCGCCCCGCGCATCATCGTCAAACAGCTGTTGCCCAACGTGCTGCCCATCTCGTTCCTGTACTTCGCCTTCGCGACGGGGTGGTCCATCGTCACCGCCGCGAGCATCGCGTTCCTCGGGTTCGGCGACCCGACCCGGGTCTCCTGGGGGCGGATGATGTTCGCCGCCTGGAACACGAACTCCGTGCTCCAGCAGCCGCTCTGGGTGGCCATGCCCGGGCTGATGATCATCCTGACGGTGGCGTCGGTGTACTTCATCGGTCGAACGTACGAACAGGTCGCGAACCCGCGTCTGCAAGGTGATTCCTGATGTTGTTAGAGATCGAGGACCTCCGGACGACCTACACGGACAGCAGCACCGAGAGCACAGTCACGGCCGTCGACGGCGTCTCCTTCGAGATCGAGGAGGGGGAGTCGTTCGGCCTGGTCGGCGAGAGCGGCTGTGGGAAGTCGACGATCGCCAAGAGCGTCATGCGGATCCTCCCCGACAACGGGCGAATCACCGACGGGGCCGTCCGGCTCAACGGCGAGGACCTCACCGAACTGGACGCGGAGCCCATGCGCCAGCGCCGATGGACCGACATCGCACTCATCAGTCAGAGCGCGATGAACGCGCTCGATCCCGTCTACACCGTCGATACCCAGATCAAGGAGGCCATCGAGGCCCACGAGTCCTGGAGCGAGCAGCGGATGGACGACCGGGTGGTCGAACTGTTCGAACTCGTCGGGATCGACCCCGAGCGTCGCCACGACTACCCCCACCAGTTCAGCGGGGGGATGAAGCAGCGGGCGATGATCGCGATGGCGCTCGTGCTCGATCCGGACCTCATCATCGCCGACGAGCCGACGACCGCGCTCGACGTCATCAGCCAGGACACGATCCTCCACCACCTGGAGGAACTCCAGGCCGAGACGGGGGCGTCGATGCTGCTCATCACGCACGACATGAGCGTCGTCGCGGAGATGTGTGACCGTACCGCCGTGATGTACGCCGGGGAGCTGGCCGAACGCGGCCCCACGGAGACCATCTTCACGAACCCCTACCACCCGTACACGCTCGGGTTGAAGAACGCCTTCCCCAGCATCCACGGGGGGGCGGATTCGCTTATCTCCATCCCGGGGGCGCCGCCACCCCTGACCGATCCGGCGGACGCCTGCCGGTTCGCCGACCGGTGCCCGTTCGCGGCCCCGGAGTGTCGCTCGAGCGACCCGCCGATGAAGGAGGTCGCCGACGAGCACGAAGCCGCCTGCGCCCGGATCGACGACGTGGGGATCGAGACGATGCGGGAACAGGCCGCCAAGCGTGAAGTCTGGCACGGCGTCGACGACGCGCCAGACGGCGCGAGTGCCGGCGATGGGGCGGCCTCGGCCCCGACCGAGGTCTCCGGGGGTGATTCGGCGTGACGGTGCTGGAACTGGACGACGCCTCGAAGTTCTTCCGGACCCAGACCGGGTTGGGCGCCCTGCTGTCGCGCGACCAGGAGTACGTCAAGGCGGTCAACGACGTCAGCCTCCAGCTCGACGACGGCGAGATCGTCGGCCTGGTCGGCGAGAGCGGCTGCGGGAAGACCACCCTCGGGAAGGTAGTCATGCGGATCCACGAGCTGACTGACGGGGAGATCACGCTCCACGGCACGCCCATCGAGGAGTACGGGCGCAAGGAGTACTTCCAGGAGGTCCAGATGGTCTTCCAGGACCCGTTCAAGTCGCTGAACCCGCAGATGACCGTGCGCGAGCAGCTGGCCGAGCCGCTGAAGGTGCACGGGCACGACGACCGCGAGGAGCGGATCCGGGAGTCCCTGGAGTTCGCGAACCTGACGCCGCCCGACCAGTACCTGGATCGGTACCCCCACGAGATCTCCGGCGGCGAGAAGCAACGCGTCGCGATCGCCCGGGCGCTCGTCCTGGATCCCTCGGTCATCATCGCGGACGAGCCGGTCTCGATGCTCGACGTCTCCATCCGGGCCGGGGTGCTGAACCTCTTCCGCCAGCTCGCCGAGGAGCGGGACGTGACGATCCTCTACATCTCCCACGACCTGGCGACCGTCCGCCATATCTGTACCGAGATCGCGGTCATGTACCTCGGGAAAGTGATGGAGTACGGGCCGACGGAGCGGATCTGCTCGACGCCCAGTCACCCCTACACCGAGCGGCTGTTGAGTGCGACGCCCGTGGCGGATCCGACCCACGACCGGTCGAAGGTCGTCTACGACGAGGAAGTCCCGGACCCGGTCGATCTCCCCGACGGCTGCTTCTTCAAGCACCGGTGTGAGTTCGCGACCGAGGCCTGTGACGAGGAGGACATGCACCTCCGCCCGCCCGCGAAAGCGGAGGCCGACGACGAAGACTGGCTCATGGCGTGTCACCGGGCAGCCGACGGGGACCTCGACTGGGAAACGATCCCGTCACACAATCTCTAACGGGCGAAATACTCTTCACCCGGGGTGGGGGTAACACAACACATGGCAACTGATAACTCGACACAGGTGCCGGCCGTCGATGACGGGCAGATATTCCGAGCCTCCCTGGATATCGCCCATCACGGGTGCCCGAACTCGGACGTGACCGAGGTCTACCCCGCGGCCAGGATCGAGAGCGTCTCCGACGCCCACGTGGAGGAAGCACAGAAGAAGCAGCTGCTCCGACTGGAGACGGAGCGTGTCCCGGTCGAACAGTTCGTCTCGACTTACGAAGCCCACGAAATCGTTACCGACGTGGCGGTTTATCCCCACGTCGGGTCAGATCACGTGGCACACCTTTCGACGACGATCGATTACGCGCCGCTGACCAGTGTGAGCCAGATCCTCGCCGACCACGGCGCCTACCGCGGCCACGGTGCGACCGCGTCGAACGGGAGCGAGAAGTGGTGGGTGTTCTTCGAGTCTCACGAGACCCTCAGCGAGATCATCGAGGACCTCGAAGCCGAGGGGAGCGACGTTCGGATCAGACGGAAGGAGCGGGTTACGCTCCAGAGCGAGCAGTCGCCCCAGTCCCCGCTCACGGAGTTGAGCCCGCGCCAGCGCGAGACACTCTTGGTCGCCCAGGAACTGGGTTACTTCGGACCGAACGAGGGGGCCACGCTCGAGGACATCGCGGCGGAACTCGACCTCTCGACGTCCTCCGTCTGGGAGCACCTCTCGAAAGCGACCGAACAGGTGATCGGCCAAGTGACCGCCAACTACCAGTGAGACGGCTGCCGACAACTCGTGTGGATGGCTGCGGAACGCGCCGTCGCGGCGATCGGGCGCGACCTCTACGCGCAGTACGCCGTCGCCAACCGCTTCGCGGCCGCCGCACCCACGGTCGTTCAGCGTGTCGGCAGTGCGCTCCGTGAGTGAGTTCTGGGGACGATCGCTATCGACTATGCGGTGGGCGCCGATGTCTCGACAGTGCGCTTCGAACCGCAGCCGCGGGACCAACTACGACGAGATGGCCGATATCGCCGAGGATCTGGCCGGGGCGCTCGCGAGCCACGATCTCGGCGTCGAGACGCCGGACGGGGTCCTCACCCTCGGCATCGGTCCGCAGGAAGTCGACGCCTCGTTCGAGCCCGACGAGAACCACCGTGGGGAGCTGGAGATCACGTTCCGGCTGTCGGCGAAGGCGATGTACGTCGCCGACGGCGACGAGACGACGGTCGGCGCACGGGGCGGGAAAGGGTTCGTCCCGGTGTCGATGCTGACGAGTGACCGCGAACTGTATCGCTGTTACAACTGGATCGACGACCCGGAGGAGCCGGAGTAGCGCTAGCGGCTCCGCCGCCACCGGACGGCCTCACGAGAGGTGGTCGGCGATGGCGTTGACCAGTTTCTGTTCGGCCCGGCGGATGTGGTTCTCGACCGTCCGGCGATCGAGGTCGAACGATTCCGCGAGCTCCGCGGTCGTGACCTCGCGGGGAATCTCGTAGTACCCGCGCTCCCACGCCGCGAGCAGCACCTCGTGCTGCCGGGGCGAGAGGTCCGGGACGAGATGCTCGGCGCGCAACAGCGGCGATCCCGAGACGGGGACGTTGATCGTCCGCTTCGAGTCGACCGTCACGTCGAAGTCGTCGGTGAGGTCGCGGAACAGTTCGGTGAGTCGCTGACCATCGAGTGCGAGCACCCGAACCCGCTTGGTGCCGTGTTCGTACCGAAGCGGCGGGAGGAGGAGGCAACTGTGCCGCTGGACGTACGTCTCGATGTTCCCCTCCTCGTGTTGCTTCAGACAGTCCTGGGTGATGATGAGCTCTTCCTCGCCGTCGCGCACGCGGTCCTGGACCCCGACGCGGCGCTCCACGTAGTCGATGACGCCATCCGCGGGGCCGTGCACACGGAGGAGGTCGCAGTGCTCGTTGCACCAGAGCTCGATCGTGGCCTCGTTTCCGGCGGTCGCCACACCGTAGGCCGTATCGTCGGCGATCCGGATCGTCGTCTCGTGCATGCGTGGAAGTGCCCGTTTCCACACTTAAACGCTCCCCTCAGCACGCAAAAACCACAGCGCGTAAGGAGAGCGTTGGATGCGCGACCCGGCGACTGCCTCCCGGCGAGAAACAGGGAGGGGTTTGACGTACGCTGGCGAACAGGTTCCCAGCAATGCCCTCTCACGACGCGGCGACGCCGGCGATCGAGACGCGGGACCTCACGAAGCGCTACGGCGACGTGGTCGCCGTCGACGGCCTCGACCTCGCGATCGACAGCGGCGTCGTCTACGGCTTTCTCGGCCCGAACGGCTCGGGGAAGACGACGACGATGCGGATGCTCACGACGCTTACCCGACCCACCGCGGGCGAAGCCTTCGTCGCCGGAACGTCGATCACCGATCGCGAGGGTGTGATCGACCACCTGGGCTACCTCCCCGAGAGCCCGCCCGTCTTCGACGAGCTCTCCGCCCGGGAGAATCTCCACTACGTCGCCGCCCTGCACGACATCCCGCGTGACGTAGCGAGCGAACGGATCGCCTCCTACCTCGAGCGGTTCGACCTCGTCGACGCCGCCGATCGCCGTGTCGAAGGCTACTCGAAAGGGATGCGCCAGAAACTCGGGATGGTCCAGGCCGTGATCCACGAACCCGAGGTCATCTTCCTCGACGAACCGACCTCCGGGCTGGACCCCCGCGCCGCGCGGACGGTGAAGGACCTCGTCGCCGAACTCGCCGACCACGACGTGACGATCTTCCTCTCGACGCACATCCTCTCGGTCGTCGAAGAACTGGCCGACAAAGTGGGCGTGCTCCACGAGGGCGACCTCGTCGCGGAGGGGACGCCGGCCGAACTGAAGCGCCGCGCGGAACGCGACGAGTCGACGAGCCTGGAGAGCGCGTTCCTCAACCTCACCGAGGACCGCGACGACGAACCCGTCGACGCCGTGGAGGAACCGGCGTGAGCGACGCGGACTCCACCGGTGGGCTCGGGAGCGTCGTCGCCGGGACGCTCAGCCACGGTCGGACCATCGCGGCCGTCGACGTGCGCCGATCCCTCCGGAAGGCAGTGGACTCGAAGAGCCAGCTGATCGTGTTCGTCCTGTTCGTCGGGCTGTTCAGCCTCGGCACGGGCTACGGCTCGTATCTGTTCGGTCGCGAGGTCGGGCTCGGGGCCGAGTTGCCAGTCGACTGGTCCCTGATCGCGATCGCCCGCGGGGCCTTCGCGATCCTGGGGCTGTTCCTCACCGTCATCGTCGCCGTGCGGACGGTGGGAACCCGTGGAACGCTCGAGAACGACGTGGGGCTGCTCTCGGTCGTGCCGACGCGGGAGGCCGCCGTCGGCATGCTGCTCTCCGAGAGCGTCCTCGCCGGCAGCTACGCGGTGCCGCTGTTCGTCGCAGCCGGGGTCGGTTACGCGGCCGCGACAGGGGCCTGGGGGCTGGTACTGTCACTCCCGGTCGCGGCGGCGGTGGCCGTCGTCGCCGCTGTCGCAGTCGGCTACCCACTCGGCCTCGGCATCAGACACGTCGCCACCCGGATCGGGATCGTCGCGCGCCACCGGACGGTCCTGATCCTGCTCGCGTTCGTCGCCTATATGGCCCTGGTCACGACCGGCGCGCTCGGGGAGTTCGTCCTCCGGGTGTTCGAGCCGATGCAGCAGGCCCCCACCGGCTGGGTCGCCGACATCGCGCTGGCCGGGACGGCAGCCGTCGCGATCGACCCCGTTCGTGCGGGTGGTGCGATCCCCCTCGCAGCAGGTCTCGGCGTCGCTAGCGCCGTCGTCACGACCCGGATCGCTGACGCGCACTGGTTCGCCGACTCCGTCGTAACCGGGTCGAAAGACGACGAGTCGACGAGTGGCGACCGGTTCCGCGCGGTCGAGGACGCCATCGCCGGTGTCGTCGGTCGCCCAACCGCGGCCGTGACGGTGCTGGCGTGGAAGCGGGCAATCCGGGCGCCGCTGAAGCTGCTGTACGTCGCCTACCCGCTGCTGTTCGTCGTCGGCTTCCTCACCGAGACCATCCAGACGGGCGAGGTGCCAGCGATCGGCGCTGGGTTCGCGCTCGTCTTCGTCGCGTGGGGCGGCGCCGTCGTGTTCACGCTCAACCCCCTCGGTGACCAGGGGGCCGCGTTACCGGCAACGGTCCTCTCCCGCATCGGCGGCCGCGAGTTCGTCGGCGCTCACCTGCTCGCGGGCGCGATCGTCGCCGTCCCGCTCGGGACGGTCATCACTGCCGTCGTCGCCGTCCTCTCGCCGCTCGGCCCCGGGTTAGTCACGGCTGTCGTCCTCGCGACGCCGGTGAGTATTCTCGTCGGCAGCGCGTTCGCTGTCGGGGTCGGCATGGCGTTCCCGCGCTACGAGGCGGTAAACATCACCCGGTCGACCAAAGCGATCGTGCCGAGCCTGCTCGCGTTCGCCGTCTTCACCGCCTACATCGTCGCGGTCGTCGCCACGGGCGCGATCGTCTCCGAACCGGTCGTCGAGACGGTCGCTGCCGGGATACTGACGTGGGTACTGCCGTTCGGTATCTCGATCGACGGCGCCGGTCTGGGCTTCGCCGCCCGCGTCGCGTTGGTGCCGTTGGGGATCGCCCCGTTCGCGTCGGCGGCCTACGCCGTTCGGCGCTTCGAACGGGTGACCGTCGACTGAGGTCGCGCTCCTCGCACTCGAGACAGCGGAAAAACGATCTCCGCCGTTCGCAACCCAGCCCCGCACCCCCGGGTAGTGGAACGTGACCCCTCAGTCCAGCAGTGCGTCGACGTCGGCGTGCTGGTGGAGCAGCTCCTGCATCATCTCGACGGTCGCTTCGTCGCGCACCCGGCCCCCGTGGATCAGTGACTCGATCCGCTCGATCGTCGTGATCGTGTCCGACTGAACAGTCAACACCGGCATGCCCTGCTCCTCGGCCTCGCCGAGGATCGCCCCGGACGGTCGGTGCCCGCCCGTGAGCACGAGACAGTTGACGCCGGGGGCGTCGAGTGCCGCCGCCTGCACGTCCGCCCGGTCCCCGCCCGTGATGACGGCCGCGTCCTTCGTCCGCCGGAAGTGACTGAGCGCGCTCTCCCCGCTCATCGCCCCGACGAGGACGCGCTCGATCAGGGCGTCGGTCGCGGCGCCGGTCAGCGAGTCCGCGCCGAGTTCCGTCGTGAGGTCCGCGACCGTGACGCCGGCCATGGAGCGCTCCCACGGCAGCACGCCCAGGACGGGCACGTCGCGGGACTCGAGGAACGGCACCACGTCGGTCTCGACCTCGTCGTAGGCGGCACTGGAGACCGCGTTGAACACGACGCCGAGACAGCGCTCGCCCAGGTTCTCGGCGGCCGCGAGGAGCTGGTCGACGTCGCCGGGTTCCTGGTACCGGGCGACGAGCACCGCCTGGCTGTCCAGCACCTCCGCGATGTCGGCGTCCGTGAGGTCGACGACGGCGCCCGTCGCGGGGTCGCCGGCGCCCTCGAGGATCATCGTGTCCTTCCCCTCGGCGAGGCCGTCGAACGCGTCACGCACGCGCTTGCGGAGCGCTGTGGTGTCCTCCTGGCCGCGGATGGCGCCCGAGATGAACGTCGGGGAGTAGACGACCGGTTCCATCTCGTGCATCGCGGCGTCCAGGTCGAGCAGGTCCCGCGCGAGCATCGGGTCGGCGTCGAGGGTCTTGCCGACGTTGCTCTGCAGGCGCGTGCCCTTCGGTTTCATGTAGCCCACCGTCGCGCCGCGATCGGCGGCGAGGCGCGCGAGCGCGAGCGTGACGGCGGTCTTGCCGGTGCCTTCGTCTGTCGAGGTTACGAGTAGCGAGTTCATAGCTGGTCTGGATCGATGGTCAGTCGCACGTCGAGGGCTTGCACGCCGTCGGCGGTGGCGAGCAGGGGGTTCACGTCCAGTTCGAGGATGGCGTCGAAGTCGGTCACGAGCTGGCTCAGCCGCTGGATGGCTTCCTCGACGGCCGCCTCGTCAGCCGACGGGCGGCCGCGTGCCCCTCGGAGGAGGGGCGCCGAATCGAGTTCGTCCACCATCTCGCCCGCCTCGCGGCCGGAGACGGGGGCGATGCGCACGCTCGTGTCCTCGAGCACCTCGACGAAGATGCCGCCGAGGCCGAACAGGAGCAGCGGGCCGAACTGCGGGTCCCGGTTCATCCCGAGGATTGTCTCCGTTCCCGCCTCGGTGTCGACCATTTCCTGCACCTGCACGCCGAGGATGCTCGCGTCGGGCTGGTAGTTCCGGGCCCGGGTCATCAGCGTCTCGTAGGTGTCGGCGACGTCCTCCTGGGCGACGCCGACGGCGACGCCGCCGATGTCGGACTTGTGGAGGATGTCCGGGCTGACGATCTTCATCACCACGTCGCCGTCGATGTCCGCGGCCGCCGATTCGGCGGCATCGGGGTCCTCGACCAGTGCCGAGTCGGGGGTCGGCAGGCCGTACGCGTCGAGGAGGCCCATCGCCTCCACGCCGAGCCGCCTCGCGCCGCGATCGGCGGCGTCGGTGAGGATCGCGCGGGCCCGCTCCCGGTCGACATCGAACTCCGCGGGGGCCTCGTAGCTCCGCGCTTCGACGTCCTGCTGGACCGCGAGCGCGTCCAGACTGCTGACGGCCCGGGCCGGGTCGAAGTAGTTCGGGATGCCCGCCTCGCCGAGGACGTCCGCCGCGGCCTCGGCTCGCTCGCCGCCCATCAGGCACGCGACAACGGGTTTCCCGTGTTCGGCCTGTCGGTCGGCGATGACCGCGGCGAGCTCCTCGTAGTCGACGATCGCCGTGGGCGCGGAGATGACGATCGCACAGCCCACGTCGTCGTCGGCGAGCACGGTGTCGAGCGCCGTTTCGAAGCGCTCGATGTCGGCGTCGCCGATCACGTCGACCGGGTTGTAGATGTTCGCCTCCTCGGGCATCGTCTCCTCGAGCGCCGAGAGCGTGTCGTCGGTGAACGACGCCATCGAGAGCTGCGAGTCGCCGACGGCGTCGGTCGCCATCACGCCCGGGCCGCCCGCGTTCGTGACGATCCCCACCTCGTCGCTGTCCGGCATCGGGAGGCCGTCGAGTGCGCGGGCGTAGTCGAACAGCTCCTGGACGTTCTCCGCGCGGACGACGCCCGCCTGCTCGAACGCCGCCTCGTAGGCCGCCTCGCTCCCCGCGATCGTCCCCGTGTGCGAGGACGCGGCGTCGGCGCCGGCCTCGGTCCGCCCGGACTTGACGACGACGACGGGCGTCTCCTGGGTCACCTCCCGAGCCGTGTCGATGAACGTGCGGCCGTCCGCGACGCCCTCGAGGTAGCCAAGCACCACGTTCGTCGCCGGATCGTCCTGCCAGTGGGTGAGGAAGTCCGACTCGTCCAGGACGGCCTTGTTCCCGAGCGAGACCACGTCCTTGAACCCGATCCCCTGGTCGTTCGCCCAGTCCAGGACGGCCGTGATGAACGCGCCGGATTGGCTCATGAACGACAGCGACCCGGGGAGCGCGTTCGACGGGCCGAACGTGGCGTTGAGCCCCTCCGGCGTCGAGAGTACCCCGAGACTGTTCGGGCCGACCAGGTTGAGGTCGTACTCCGCGGCGACAGCCCGGAGTTCCTGTTCGCGCTGTGCGCCCTCCGACCCGGTCTCGCTGAACCCGGCCGTGATCACCACGACGTTCTTCACGCCCGCCTCGCCGGCCTCCCGGACGGCGTCGACGGCGATCGGCGGCGGCACGACGACCACCGCGAGATCGACGGGATCCGGAACCGAGGCGACGTCCGGGTAGCACGGCTGCCCGAACACGGTGTCGCGACTCGGGTTCACCGGGACCACGTCGCCCGTGAAGTCGGCGAGGTTCTGGATGATGGCGGCCCCGATCGAGCCCTCACGCTCCGTCGCGCCGATCACGGCGACGCGCTCGGGCGCGAACAGGCCACCTGTGTCTGCCTCCTCGTTCACGTCGATGGCGTCGCGCCGCCGGCGCTTAAAACCGACTCCGGGCTCTCACTGGCTGGGAGTCGCCGCAGGCCCCGTCAGACCAGCACCGACACGGTGCTGGCCAACGCGATGGCGACGAGCACGCTGGAGAGCGTGCCGACGAGGAAGTACTCCGCGAACGCCTGTTGCTTGAGCTCCTCGAACCGCGCGATCGACTTCGCCGCCACGACGAGTCCGACCGACCCCCACAGGCCAGCCACGCCGAGGAAGAGGATGACCCAACGCTCCAAGCTCCCGATGAGCGATCCAGCTTCGAGTTCGTCCTCCGAGTTGGGCGCGGGGTCCGGATCCGGGAGCACGCCCCGGACGATGGCGTTCCCGCCGTCGTGGGCGAACACGAACGCCGCGAGGTACACCGCCCCGGTGGTCACCTGGGCCCAGGGGAGTGCGGCCAGCCCACCGACGCCGGCCAGCACCGGCGTGAGCGTCCACGCCGCTGGCTCGACCAGGGTCCACGCACCGAGAATGACGAGCAGATGGGCCAGTTGATCGGCGAGGAACAGCTGGGCCGAACTCCCTCTCCGCTGTCGGATGCGGGCCGAGACGGCGTCGATGGGGAAGTGCACGACGCCGATCGCGACCACAGTGAGCGCTGACTCGGCGGTCAACAGGGGGAGGAAGGCGACCACGTGGGCGACGAAGACGATGCCAACGTGGGTGAGCAGCGGCCGGATTCGGTGCTTGGCCGCCGCGAGTTCGTCCGTCTGGAACGCGAAGTCGCCGAGGACGTGCCCGAGCAGGAGCAGCGAGAGGGCAGTTCCAGCGGGGCCGAGCCCGGTCAGCCACCCGCTCATCGTGACTCACCTCCGGGTCGGGTTGCCTCTAACAGCTCGCCCAGCGAGGCCTCGGCGGTGCGGACCTCGTGAACGTGCCCGGCGCTGAGTGACTCGCTGACGGTCGACTTCGCGACGTCGTACCGCTTGGCGACGCCCTTCTGGGTCCCCTCCTCGGCGAGGGCCCGGGCGAACTGGGCCTGCCGGTCCGTCCAGTCCTCACGGAGGCACTGGACCACGTCGAACATCGCGTTGGCGTGACTGTCGCGGGCGCTCGACCAGCCGCCGACGCGGACCCACGCCTCCTCCGCCTCGGCGTCGTTGATCGCCGCGCGGGCTCGGTGGAAGCACGGGCCGTCCATCCCGATCGCCTGCTCCGGGTTGAGCTGCGTGTCCAGTTCGCCCAGCCCGATCCCGAACCGGAGCTTGGCCGGGTGGAACCGGTCGCTGACCGAGACCACCGCGTCGACGGCGACGGCCGCGTCCGTCAGGAGGACTTGGAACTCGTCGCCCGTCGTGACCGTAAAGCGTGAGGCGATCGCCCGCTCCGGGAGGTCGTGGTTGAGGTCGTTCACGACCTGTTTGAACTCCTGCTGTGCCTCGCTCCGGTCGGTCAACTCCCGGGAGCCGCGGATGTCGCCGATGACGGCCACGTACTCGGTGTCGTCGGGGTTCTCGGTCATGTGTTCGCCCCGGGTGCCGAACTGGGGTTGAGTTCGGTGTTTTCGGCGAACCAGCATCAAGATTGTGGCCGCGAGCGAGTTCGGCTACGAGGGCGAACATGGTCCGAGTTCGTCGGAGATGACGAACTACTCACAGCCACGACGTGAGACGCAGTGTCGCCTGGGAGTTGCCGAGCGGCAGTTGCCTCCCCCTTGAAGCACTCCCGGTGTCAATTGCTTGCTAATGGCTGATGATTCCCACGGAAAGGCCGACGGGGCTGACCACAAACATCACGGCGAGGCCGCGGGGAGTGACGACGGCGACGACGAGGGAGACAACGGACACGGCAGTCACGACGGTCACGATGACCACGGCGGCATGCACGAAGGCCACGAGCAGATGTTTCGGCGGCGCTTTTTCGTCTCGGCGGTCCTGTCCATCCCCGTCCTCCTGTACAGCGAAACGCTGCAGGAATGGTTCGGCTTCTCCGTCCCCGCGTTCCCGGGGAGCGAATGGATCAACCCGGTGTTCGCCGTCGTCGTCTTCGCGTACGGTGGGGTCCCGTTCCTCCGGATGGCGGTGCCGGAACTGAAAGACCGGGCACCGGGGATGATGACGCTGATCTCGATGGCCATCTCGGTCGCGTTCGTCTACAGCCTCGCGACCGTGGTCTTCCCCGAACAGTCGGCGTTCTTCTGGGAGCTCGTGACGCTGATCGACATCATGCTGCTCGGCCACTGGGTCGAGATGCGGTCCGTGCGCCGTGCCTCGAGCGCCGTCGACGAGTTGGCGAAGCTGATGCCCGACACCGCCGAGCGGATCACTGACGATGGAGAGACCGAGGAGGTTCCTGTCAGTGAACTCGCCGAGGGCGACCTCGTGCTCGTCCGGCCGGGCGCGAGTGTCCCTGCTGACGGGATCGTCGAGGAGGGTGATTCGGCCGTCGAAGAGTCGATGATCACGGGGGAGTCGAAACCGGTCTCGAAGGAGCCCGGCGACGAGGTCATCGGTGGGACGATCAACGGCGACGGCAGTCTTCGCGTCCGCGTCGGTGCGACGGGCGAGGAGACGACGCTGGCGGGCATCATGCGGCTCGTCGAGGAAGCCCAGCAGAGCAAGTCCCAAACGCAGGTGCTGGCCGACAGAGCGGCTGGCTGGCTGTTCTACGTGGCCGTCGGGGCGGCAGTCGTGACAGCTATCGCGTGGACGCTCGTGGTCTCGTTCAACGCGACGGTCATCGAGCGCGTCGTCACGGTGCTCGTCATCGCCTGCCCGCACGCGCTCGGGCTCGCGATCCCGCTCGTGGTCGCGATCAACACGTCACTCGCGGCGCAGAACGGGATGCTCGTTCGCGACCGGATCGCGATGGAGGAGGCACGGAACCTGGACGCCATCATCTTCGACAAGACGGGGACGCTCACCGAGGGCGAACACGGCGTCGTCGACATGGCGACCGTCGACGGCGTCGACGCCGAGGACGCACTCGCGCTCGCGGCAGCCGTCGAGAGCGACTCCGAGCACATGATCGCGCGAGCCATCCGCGAGGCCGCCGACGAGCGGGGCCTCACCCCGCCTGACGCGTCCGGGTTCGAGGCGATCAAAGGCCGGGGCGTCCGCGCGACCGTCGAGGGGGACGAGGTGTACGTCGGCGGGCCGAACCTGTTGACCCAACTCGATAGTGCGGTCCCCGACCACCTCCAGCGGTTCGCCGACGAAGCCGGGCAGAACGCACAGACGGTGGTGTATCTCGTTCGTGAGGGGGAGTTGGTTGCTGCGTTCGCGATGGCCGACGTGATCCGCGAGGAGAGCTTCCGCGTCGTCGACGCCCTCCACGATCTGGGTATCGAGGTCGCGATGCTGACCGGTGACTCCCAGGACGTCGCCACCGCCGTCGCCGACGAACTGGGCATCGACACGGTGTTCGCGGAGGTGCTCCCCGAGGACAAGGACGAGAAAGTGCAGGAACTCCAGGATCAGGGGAAGCTCGTGGGGATGGTCGGCGACGGCGTCAACGACGCGCCGGCGTTAACGCGGGCCGATGTCGGTATCGCGATCGGGAGTGGGACTGACGTCGCGGTCCAGTCGGCCGACGTGATCCTCGTCCAGAACAACCCGCTGGACGTGGTTCGACTCGTCAAACTGAGCACGGCGAGCTACCGGAAGATGCAGGAGAACATCGTCTGGGCGGCCGGCTACAACGTGTTCGCCCTCCCGCTTGCAGCGGGCGTGTTGGCCCCGATCGGGGTTCTGCTGTCACCGGCTGTGGGGGCGCTGCTGATGTCGATGAGTACGGTGATCGTCGCGATCAACGCGCAACTGCTTCGCCGGGTGGATCTTTCAGTCCTCGAGACCGCAGCGGGCGCATCATCGACGGCGGCCCACGCTGTGGACTGATCGACAGCTGGTGGCCGTTTCGGCTGTCGTCGATTCACAACGGACCGGCCAAGTGGACGCTTGCGACCCCGATTGCGTTGACTACCGAGACGATCCTGGCGATAGTCCACCGTCGGGAGGCCAAGCGATCCCAAGGGGGACAAGATAGATGCCGGAGCGCGACACCAGATCCGGTATGCCCTCCAGCCGACGTGTCGCACGCAGTCTGTTGGTCGGCCTCCTCCACGCGGCCGTACTCGTGGCTGTCGCCCTCGATCTCGGCTACGCAGTCGGTCCGGCGGAGTACACCGCGGTTGGCTTGCTGTGGCGCTATGGTGGACTCGTGGTCGTCGCCGCCCTGCCGGTATGGCTCGCGCTTCGCTTCCGGCTCGTCGTTCCGCTGCTGGCACTCGTAGTCACGACCGGCTACGTCCTCGGAATGGAGCTCACGCCACCCGGGCCGACGTTCCGCGACGTCGCCGAACTCGAACGCCTCGACGAACCGACCGGCATCATGGTCGTCGAGAACGGGCTGTACATCGTGCGCTACATGGTGAACGCCTCGGTCTGGCTCGTCGGGTTCCTGTTCGCCGGGCTGGTCGAAGCCGTCAGTCGGACCGACTGGCGACGGCTGCCCGCCGCCCTTGCCTTGCCGGACTGGCTCTCCCCACCCGTCTCTCGACGGCAGGCCGCGGGTGTCGCCGCCGTGGGTGGGCTACTCCACCTCGTCGTGATGGTGTGGTTCGCTCGGCGACTCGGTGTGACTATGACGGGTGGCTACGAGTGGGTGCTCTATACAGTCAGTACGCTCGGGATGTGGCTTCTCGCGGCGGTGCCACTCTACCTGCTCGTCCGGTACCGATTAGTCGTGCCCGCGACGCTGCTCACCGGCTTCATCTTCCTCGACGTTCGATCGGAGTTTGCTGCGAGCGTCGATGGCGCCCACGCACTCTACTTCGGTGCGTGGTTCCTCTTTCTCGCGATCGTCCTTGTCGGGGGTGTGGTGGAGTATGGACTGCGTCGGCTCGATCTCGTGGGTCGCATTACGGAGCGTCGGTGACTCGTCGCGCGGTTTGTAGACTCTTGGACGCCTCTTGATTTCTGCAGACTCACCGACTCTGGGTCATCTGGACTGCCTGACGGGACGAAACGCGCCAGTTCGGAGTTTCGGACGCTGTCCAGAAGTGATCGATTTCGGTGTGGGGCCAGCTAGGAACCGTTTGTCGCGTTCCAGCCGGTAAGCGGTCGGACCCGATAGCGGTGCTGAACCGCCGGCTCAGGCACCGCTTGAACCGACCCCAATCTCGCCATGAGTTCTCACAAGCGACCCAATACTACCCATAGGCATTCACACATGATCCACTAACGATGCTACGTCGACGGCGGTGGTCTGGCGGATGAACCGGCACCGGCGACTCCTCGCGTTCACGCTGGCTGTGTGTGTCGTGACCGCAGGGATTCCGCTAACGGGTGCGTTCACCAGTATTTCGGCGGATCGGTCGGTATCGGTTTCGGTCGCATCGGACGCGGATGCGTTTCTCGCGTTAGAGCCGAGTGCTGGTCCGAACGGTGCCTATGCCGAACAGACGGATGGGACACTGGAACTCCGCTTTGACGGATCGGGCGTCATTGGAGACGGGCTCAATCCAGATGCCAAGACGTCCTTCGGCGACGTGTTCACCGTCACGAACAAGGGAACCGATCAAGTCCGAGTCCGTATCCGTGACGATACCTCGGATATTGCGTTCTACACGACGATCGGCGAGACGCAGTATCGACTCGATGGTACGAACGTAAGCGGGGCGCCGCTCCCGGTCGGGGCCGAGCTGAACGTCTCTGTCAGGATCAACTCCGAGAACGCGTCGGCGATCGAGTCAGTCGACACGATCACTATTGATGCGACCGCCGACGAAGCCAGTGATCGGGGCGCTGACGACAATGAATCCACACCCCCGCCTGGTGGAAGCGACGGGGCCCCGACGACGAACATCCGTAACGGCGAGCTTCAGCTCACCGGCACGGCCGAGTCGGGTGACTCGCTCCGACTCGACCTCGCTACGCTTCCGAACGCGAGCGGCGACCGCATCGAGGCCCAGTCGATCCGCATCAACTACACCGAGCAGACCTCGCTGCGTACGACTGTCGACCTCAACTCTACGGCCGGGAACGATTCAGGGCCGGGCGACGTCTCCCCACCGGAGAACGGAACCGTACTGACGTACCTGAATGTCTCACACCCGCAGACGCCGGACAGCGCGATCGGCGACGCCACGTTCCGCTTCGTCGTCCCGCACGGAGAGGATCCCCCGGGAACGGTGGATCTCCTCCGATACAACAACACGACTGCGACGTGGGAGACTCAGCCGACCGAGGTGAGTTTCGTTCGGAACAGCACGGACGGATACGTCTACGAAGCACGCACGGACTCGCTCTCGCTGTTCGCCGTCATCGAGCGCGTCCGGGGGATGCTGATCCGGACCGAGGAGACGAGTGCGACCATCGATGCGTCCCTGCTCGCTGATCCAGACTCGTCGTTCCCGGTCACCGCCTACGGGACGTATCGGAACCAGTCGTTCAATGCCTCCTACTGGGACGAGCGCGCAACGCGGAACGCCGACGACGCGGCCGCGGTGATTCGTGAGAAGATCGGGGTAAGTGTTCGCGAGGCGGCGAAGGACACACTCATCAGCAAGGCAGTGTCCATCGTCGATGGGGTACTGAAGACGTCGCTGCGGGTCAGCGGGATCGGATCGCTTCTTACCGCACTCGACATCACCCTCTCCTCGAGTGAGTTCGTCGGGTCGTTCGGGCCCGCGATCCAACAGAAGACAGTGGCGATTCACGTCGATCCAGGAACGGCAAGCCACGACGCGCTCCGCACGAAACTCGCAGCCCTTGAGGAGAACTCCCGGGAGCTGAAAACCGCCGTTCGGAACGACAACGTGGCACGCCAGAACGCACTGCTTCGGGAACGCGAACAGTTACTCGAGGATACCTACCGACTCCTCCCGCAGTACGTCGATGACGTCCATACCGACGTGGTCGGCAACACCGCCGGACTCGAGGACCCGCGGGCGTACAAGCAGATCCGGTCGAACGCGGAGTCACTCCGCATGCTCCTGCTCCTCGACCACCAGGTCACCACGAAACGCCTCTACGGAGCGCCGGACAAGTCGCTCGCCCGAGACACCTCGATGCCGACGCACGGCTGGACGGCGTTCAACCGGAGTGAAGTCTACGACACTATCGATCACACCAACGACTACGTCGTCCTACGGATCAACGGAAGCCGTGCGGCAGCAGCGAACAACAGCCTCGACATCGACATCAGGGGGACGAACGCCTCCGCCTTCGAGACGCTGCTCGTCTCCGAGCGGCCTGATAGCCCCCGCCGTGTCGAGGGACGCGAGATCGACGGGGTCGGCTCGCGTGCCAGTGGAGTCGTCGCCCCGGAAGACGAACAGTATCTCGTGATCCGGTCCGACGGCGCGGTCGGCCCGCTCCGCGTGCTGGTGAGTGCGGGTAACACGACCGTTCCGGTTTCGGTCACCGAACGGGCCGGTCCAGATATCCAGCGTCCACACGCCGACCTGATCCGGAGTCCTGAGCCGGTGACGCTCCGCGACGGCGATGTGGTGTACCCGACGAACACGAGCGAAACGCGGCTCGCGTGGCAGCTATGGGACGACAAGACGCCGACCGAGGAGATCGAGTACCGGGTTCGGGTGGACCGAGGTGAGGGCTTCTCTGCCTGGACGGACTGGCAGTTCGCACCCGCCGACGGCCGGGTCTCCCCAGACCTCAACTACGATGCCGGGATCACTCGGGTCCAACTTCAGGTACGCGACGGCAGCAATCGGACTGCCGTCCGGAACGCCGATATCGTGGTGAGTCCGGGCGTTCCCCAGACCGCGTTGGCGGCCCCGGACGACCCGACATCGGACGCGATATACGTTCGGGTCCTCCCGGAGCGACGGATCGAGCGTATCGAGCTCCAGTATCGCCGGGAAGGCGCGGAAACGTTCAAAACGTGGACAAACATCACGGATACGCGGGACATCGGCCGCCTCAGTGCCCCGGCAGAGGGTGAACTCGTCGTCCGTGCCCGGGCTGTCGGCCTCGACGGCGACGTGAGTGCGTGGGCGACCGAGCGCGTCACGTACGAGAAACGCGACACCGAGTCGCCGGATGCCGAACTCGTCCAGGCGCCCGCCCTCCGACCGACACCGACCCAAGGTGGTGTCGCCGAACGACGCGTGACGAACGCAGCCGAGACGACTCTGGCCTGGGACGTCGAAGACGACACGACTGCAGCGGACGAGCTTGAGTACCGCGTTCGTACGACCGATGGCTCGTGGTCCGCGTGGCGCTCGACTGAGAGTGGGAGGATCGAGACGACTGTCGACGTCCTGCGTGACGGCACGGTTGTATCACTCGAGGTCCGCGACGCTGCCGGCAACGTCGCGACGCGACAGGTCGCAGTCTACCGAGACACGGACGCGCCGTCGGTCTCGATAACCGCGAGGGACAGCGTGCTGGGCGCCGTCGTGAACCCGAACGCAGACGAACCACTCCGAAGGGTCCAACTCCAGGTCCGTGGCGAGAACCAGAGCGAGTGGCGGAGCGTCCGGTCGCTCCCCGGCACACAGCAGGAGACCATCAGTGTCGGCTCCGCGGGGTCGTACGAGCTCAGGGCACGCGGTGTCGACTCGGCCGGCAACGTCGGATCGTGGAGTGAGCCGGTCCAGTTCGACAGTCTCCCCGCCACGTACGGTGAGTCCGTCATCAATGAGGAGACTGCGGTCGCGGGGGGGACGGTCCAGGAGTTCAACGTCGGTGACGCGGTAGTCGGTGCCGCACAGGGCTACGTCCTCTACAACGCGTTCGTCGACGAGATCGACGGCGAACTCCTGTTGAATATGTATATGCTCTCCCGCGAGGGCAACCGCATCCCGGTCTCCTCGATCGAGCTGACCGAGGAGCGAAACCAGACGATACAGGCCGATCTCCCGGGGAACCTCACCAGCGACGCCAAGCTCCAGGTCGAAGTGCGCGGGAACGGGACGGTCGTGCTGGCGAGCCTGCGAGCGATCGGTGCCGGGCCCGACGTCCCGCCGCCGACCGTGAGTCCCGAACGACCGACCGTCGACGAGACGGTCCGCCTCTCCGTCCCGGGCGACTGGCCCGGTGAGAACTACGTCTCGACGTACCAGTGGGACGTCGACGGTGACGGGGCGTTCGAGAACGAGACCGCGTCGCCCTCGCTCAACACCAGCTACCGGACCGGCGGCACTCGGAACGTCACGGTTGCCGTGACTGACGTCTTCGGGGCGACCCGGACCGCGAACGCGACGGTCTCGGTGAATTCGCCGCCGGAAGCGGTGCTCCGTGCCCCGACAGCGATCAAAACCGGCGAGGTGGTCACCCTCGACGCCGGCGGGAGTACAGACCCCGACGGAAACCTCACCGCCTACCGCTGGTCAATCGACGGCGCGGACGACCGCACCGGTTCCGAGACGAGGGTCTCGTTCGCCGACGACGGGACGTACTCGGTGACGCTCGTCGTCGAGGACGAAGACGGTGCAACCGATCGCGTGACCCGGGCTGTCTCCGTCGAGAACAGGCCTCCGCAGGTCACGGCGTCAGTGAACGAAACCGACCCGCTCGTCGGTGAAGGGGTTCGTTTCAGCGCCGACGGGAGTCTCGACACGGACGGTTCGATCACGGAGGTCGCGTGGGACCTCGATGCCGACGGCACGTACGAACGCTCCGGCTCGCAGATCACCAAAGCGTTCGAGGAGCCCGGCGACAAAACGATCGGTGTCCGAGTGACGGACGACGATGGCGCGACGAACACGACGACCGTCCGCGTCCACGTCAACGTCCCGCCGGAGTCGCGGCTGAACACGTCAAGCCCCGTCCTCACGAACGAGACTGTGGTCGTCGACGCCACGGAGAGTACCGACCCTGACGGCACTATCGCCGCGTACCAGTGGGAGGTTGCCGGCCCGGCGGCCGTTCCGGACGGGACGACGACTGACACGCTCAGTTACCCCGACGACGGTGTGTATCCAGTCACGGTCACCGTCGTCGACGATGACGGCGCCATCGACACCGTGACGCGAAACGTCACCGTCGAGAACCGCCCGCCCGAGGTGAACGGGGAGGTGGTCAACGAAACGCCGGTCGTTGGCGAACCGGTCGAGTTCACTGCCGCCGGCAGCACGGACCCGGACGGTACTGTCGTCAGTACCGGTTGGGACACTGATGGCGACGGGACTGTCGAGACGAACGGGACCCAAGCGACTGCCGTCTACGACAGCTTCGGCGTCCGGACGGCGACCGTGACCGTCACCGACGACGACGGCGCGACGAGCCGCAGTACCGTCTCGTTCTACGTGAACGCGCCGCCGCGAGCCTCGATCGGGAGCTCCAGTCCGGCGCTGACCGACGAACCGATCCGCCTCCGAGCGATCGATGACTCCGATCCGGACGGTCAGATCGTCGAGTACGCGTGGGACACCGATGGCGACGGTACCCCCGAAGCCGACGGGAACTCGACGACGGTTTCGTTCTCGGACGATGGAACGTATTCAGTCGCGCTCACCGTCACGGACAACAACGGAACTGCCACCACGGTCACTCGAAACCTCACGGTTCGAAACCGCCCGCCGCGACCGGTGATCGATCGGAACGTGACCGTGCCGTTGATCGAGGAACCCGTCAGGTTCGAAGCCGCGAACAGTACCGACCCTGACGGATCGGTGACTGCCTACGAGTGGGATCTCGACAACGACGGCGAGTTCGATGAAACCGGAGCCACCGTCATGACGGCATTCGCCGAGTCCGGAAACAACACGGTCACACTCCGCGTGATCGACGACGACGGATCGACGAACACGACGGCCGTTCGCGTCCACGTCAACGTTCCGCCCGAGTCACGGCTGAACACGTCCGGGCCGGTCCTCACGAACGAGACGGTCGTCGTCGACGCCACCGAGAGTGCTGACCCGGACGGCTCCATCGTCGCGTACCAATGGGAGACTGCCGGGCCCGCCACGGTCCCGGACGGTGCGAGAACTGACACGCTCAGTTATCGCGACGACGGTGTCTATGCGGTCTCGGTTACGGTTGTCGATGACGACGGCGCCGTCGACACCGTGACGCGAAACGTCACCGTCGAGAACCGCCCGCCCGAGGTGAACGGGGAGGTAGTCAACGAAACCCCGGTCGTCGGCGAACCGGTCGAATTCACGGCTGCCGGTAGTGTCGATCCGGACGGGAGCGTGGTCGGCACCGGCTGGGATACTGACGACGATGGCGCCGTCGAGGTGAACGGGACCCAAGCGACTGCCGTCTACGACAGCTTCGGCGTCCGGACGGCGACCGTGACCGTCACCGACGACGACGGCGCGGCGAACCGCAGTACCGTCGCGTTCTACGTGAACGCGCCGCCGCGAGCCTCGATCAGCAGTTCCGGTCCAGCACTCACTGACGAACCGGTCCAGCTGCGAGCAGTGAACGGCTCCGATCCGGACGGGCGGATCATTGATTACCGCTGGGACGTCGACGACGACGGCGCCGCCGAAGTGAACGGGAGTTCGACGACGGTCTCGTTCCCGGACGATGGAACGTACCCCGTCGCGCTCACCGTCGTCGACAACAACGGGACCGCCACGACAGTGACGCGCAACGTCACGGTTCGAAACCGCCCACCGCGACCGGTGACCGATCGGAACGTGACCGTACCGTTGGTCGACGAACTCGTCGAGTTCGAGGCCGCGGGGAGTACCGACCCTGACGGATCGGTGACCGCCTACGAGTGGGATCTCGACGGCGACGGCGAGTTCGATCGAACCGGAGCGACCGTCACCACAGCGTTCGCCGAATCCGGAAACAACACGGTCACACTCCGCGTGACCGACGACGACGGATCGACGAACACCACGAACGTTACCGTCCGGGTCAACGAGCCGCCGGTCGCGAACATTACCGGCCCGCTGTCGGTACCGACCGGCGAAACGCTCGAACTCACGGCCGCGGGCAGCTTCGACCCCGACGGTCGGATCACCGAGTACGTCTGGCACCTCCGGGGCCGGAGCACGACCGGACAGAACCTGACGACGGAGTTCCACGACGACGGCAACTACACCGTCAACCTCACTGTCACCGACGACGCTGGCGCGACGACAACCGTGACGCGGGTCGTTGAGGTGACGAACCGCCCGCCGTCGGCGACGCTCAGTCGGATCAACGAGAGTGACCCGGTCACCGTCGGACAACCCATCGCCTGGAACACGAGCGTCGGCGACGCCGACGGAACGATCGACAACGTCACGCTCCGACTGAGTCCACCATCGGATACCGAGACGACTCGATTCGTTCCAGTGACGGGAGCTGAAACCGAGATCGAACTCAACGAGTCCGGGGCGTGGAACCTCACGCTGGTCGCCGTCGACGACGACGGGGCGCGAACCGTCCGGTGTCGCACCGTCGACGTGAACGCCCGGCCGGTCGCCGAGATCGGCGTTTCCAAGGCGCCCGTCGCCGGCGAGCCCGTGACGCTCACCGCGTTCGCGAACGACAGCGATGGGACAGTCGAGTCGTACGAGTGGGTGGTCGGGAACCGAACCCTGACCGGCCGGGATGTCACCTTCACCCCCGAAACCGCCGGCGAACGGTCCGTTACGCTGGTCGTCACGGACGACGACGGCGCGGAGCGAGTTGTCAGGCGGACCGTCGAAATCGACTCCCCACTCGACGCTGAGGTCTACATCGAGCAGTTCTTCGGTGGCCACATCCTCAGCGCGTACGCGGATATCGACACCGAGGATCCCGGCTCCGTTCGCTACCGCTGGGACGTCGATGACGACGGTGAGTACGAGGCCACCGGCGGCGAACGGGTCGTCTCGGAGCCCGGCACGTACGAGTTCACCGTTCGAGCCACCAACACGGAAACGAACAAAACCGTCGTCGCGAACGAGACTGTTACCGTTGAATCGCTGCCAGCGGACATACGGGTAAACTGGACGAACCGAGACACTAACGGTGGCGAGCTGGCCGCCGACCACGGACAGGTCTACGTGCCGGCCGGCGAGCAGGGGTTCAACGAGGACCCGGCAGACGCCTCGTTGACCGCGCTCTCCAGCGAGACTGGGACGGAGAACTGGGACGTGTCGCTCCAGTTCAATCCCTCCGATGTTCGTACGACTGACGACGCGGTCTACGCCATCGGACGCGGGATCGCCCGGATCGATCCCGATACGGGGACGGTTCGCTGGGCTATCGTCCCCGATGGGAACCCCGAGTTCACGTTTACCGAGGATCGGCTGTTCATCTCCAGCGAGGAATCAGTGACGGCGATCGACATCGCGACCGGCGAGACGGTGTGGAACCGGTCCGGGATCGATGTGGACGAGCAGTTAGTGAGTGATGGCCGGCTCGTTATCGCCGATCAGGAGTACGGTTTCCCGGGAGAGTCGACTCTCGTTGCGTACGACACGACCACGGGTGACGTCCTCTGGAACCGGACTGACAACGGGACATGGGACCTGAACACAGCCGAGGACGGTCCCGTCATCGCGAGTGACGATGGTGAGATCCGTGCCTACGACGCCGGGACCGGAACGCTCGACTGGGCGACGATGCCACAGCCCAACGGGAGTACGAGCCTGTACATCGACCGTGTGGTCGTCCGCAACGGGACGATCGTGGTCAGGGGTGATGACTACCCGCGCGGGTACGTCGTCGGCCTGGCTTTCGACGGGTCGGTAGAGTGGTCGCTCGGCCTGAACACTGATCAACAGCTCGCACCAGGGACTGACCGAGTGTACGCGATCGGTGGCGGGAACGCGACGGCAATCGAGCCGAGCACCGGGACGGTGCAGTGGGACCGCAACGTCCCCATCGAGTCCTCCTACCCCACCACTGTTGGCGACAGCCTACGGCCGATCGTCGTCGCGG
This sequence comes from Halolamina pelagica, assembly GCF_900115675.1. Taxonomy (GTDB): domain Archaea; phylum Halobacteriota; class Halobacteria; order Halobacteriales; family Haloferacaceae; genus Halolamina; species Halolamina pelagica. The sequence continues at coordinate 67,588 of NZ_FOXI01000011.1, forward strand.
ATTATGGGCTCGCGATCGTGCTAGATCCAGCCACTGGAGAGACACTCTGGCGCGGGCCAACCGGTGGGGCGATCTACCGCGCGACGTACGCCGACGGTACGATCTACATCGCAACGGATGACGGGACCTACGCCGTCGAACTCCTGTCTGATCGCCTCCCGTCCGACTGACCTCGCGACTCGGAATTCCCGTTCCCCGTTTTTACGGGCGGACTGGTGCTGGTACGCGGATCGGTGATCCCCAACGAGCGTCGACCGTGTTCCCCATCTCGCAAGGAACTGCGCGATCGACATCCGAAACCACTCCGAAGTCCGGCCTTCCATCGGCTCGGTTATCCACTACTACAGACCGTGGACGGTCCGGAAACCATAGACAGCAAGCTAGATGTAGGCCGACCAGAGGACGGCAACCGTGGTCCCTCACACTCAGTCTCACCTGCCGGGGCGCGGGCCGTATCGTCCGCTGGACACACCTACGACAGACCTGCTCACGAGCGTCATCAAGCCACCGCAGGCCGATGTGGGACGTGGTGAGGGCGGCCAGTACGTCGATAGGTACGATAGCCGTCACAGGCGGTCCAGCAGCCGCTTCCAACTACACACCCTCGCTTGATGGCGATTCGCCGTCGATGCATCGGCGCTGATTGCGGCACCGACGACGCGTGAGCGTCATCGACGAGGCAACGCCTTCCACCCCTGAGTTCGGCTCCAGTTACCGCGGTCCAGCTCCAGACAGCTGCAGCTCCCGAGATATCGACTCGCCAACCGGGCTTCTGGACAGTGGCACTCATCCCTCGACAGCCAGGCGTCTCGAACCCCGGTCTGCTTCGCCTAGCTCCTCGATTCGTCCCGGGATGGACACGCGACCCCGCTCACCCTTGCACGGCGGTGAGCCGTGTGATTGCGGACGGTTGTACCTCTGTAGTTCGATCACGTCTCGTCACTCTCACCGGCGCGGCCACACAGCTGTCACCGCGGCCCATCGGCATCGAGTAGCGAGTCACGCGCGTACTCGAAGGGAACCACCTCCGTCAGTCCGGGCGTGTCCAGTCGGTACTCGCGTGGCGCCATGTTCTCGCTGTACGTTCGAGGGACCCGGGGCGCCCCATCAGGCGGATCGTTGAGCGACTGCAACACCTGATGTGCGTCGCCGCGGGTTTTGACGAGCCACCACGCCGCTTCCGGGCCACAGGCCGCCATCTTGTCGAAGTCTTTCGGAATCGCCTCACCCCGGTCGTTGTTGATGCGCTCGGCTTCGAGTGCTGCCACCACCTCGCCAGTATCGTCGAGCACCGCCGCATCGAGCCGCCCGTCGTCGACGCCGTAGTAGCGCTCGACACGCGTCCCGAGCTGATCGTCGGGGGCGACGAACTCCTGTTCAAGTAGCCGCGCCCCCACGGCGACCATCGCGACGTGGAGACTCGATTCCGAGAGGTCGCCCGTGCCGTCGCCGTAGGCGATCCCCTCCCGATGCCCCACGCCGATCGCGTCCCGGCCCTCGGGCGTCACCGTGTACAGCTTGTGCGGGCGGCGACAATCGACGCGGAGTAGCCCGTCGTCGAGTAGTTCCTGGACGCCGTCGGTGTCGATGCCGACGTAGGCCTCCAAGTTGGTCATGGAGTCCCAGACGAGGTCGTACTCCAGCGTGGGGTCGAAGCGCTGCTGATGGGCCATGTAGACCGCCGCGAGGAGGCGGAGCTGGGCGTCACTGTACGGACTGGCCGCGCGTTCCCCGCTCGTGAGCTGGAGATCGAGTGCACAGATCGGGATCGCCGCCCGATCGACGGCGTCGAGCGAGCCGTGACACGCGATCGCCCGACGCATCCCCTCGGGCGTCGCCGCGTAGCGCGTCTCACACGTCTCGCAGACGAGCGGGTACGGCGGCTCGTCGAGGTAGGTGAGCCCGTCGGGGAACCGCTCGGAATGGGGGATCGTGGCCGTCGCCGCCGTCAACCCCGCAACGGAGCCCTCGATCGGCCCGTCGACGGCCGCGGGGTCCGTACTCCCGCTGGCCGTGCGGCCGACGGCGACGCCGCGCTGGTCGCGAGTCCGCGTCTTCGCCGTCTCGAAGGCGTGGTCGAACGCCGCCTCGCGAGCGCCGGTGAGCGGGCGATCGCTCTCGGGATGACCCTCGGGAAGCGATGGTGACGCCACGGCGAAGGGGCGCGGCTGGCGGGTGGCGAAGGGCGCGGCGGGGCGGACGAGCCACTCGCCACGCTGGAGGTCACGCAGGCGGTCGGCGACCGCATCGGCGTCGGCGTCGCTGGTGGCGAGCCGTTCGGCCAGCCGGCGATCGACGCCGACGTTGCCCGTGATGATGGTGCCGACGTCGTTGAGCAGTTCGGCGTAGACCCGCGGGTGGGACTCACGGAGCTGTTCGGGGAACTGCATCGCGAGTGTCAGCGCCAGCTCGAACGATCGGCCCTGGGCGAGGAGCGTATCGAGAATCCCGGTCGTCGCCAGATCCGCGGCTTCTTCGATGTAGCAGTTCACGAGCGGGTGGTCCCGGGCGGGGGCGAGCGACTGGCGCCGCTGGAGCGCCCGCCAGAGTTGGGAGAGGATCGCCACCGCCAACAGGGTGCGCGAGCGGTCGCCGTACCCCTGCAGGTCGAAGACGATGACGCAGTCCTCGTCAAGTGCGGCCCGGAGGTCGAAGGTGGAGGCGTCGGGCTGGGCCTCGAACAGCGGAGCCAGCCGGGCGTCGTTGGTTGCGAGACCGATCCGCCGAGTGACGGCGCTCATGATGCTGTCGAACGTGGTCGGCGCGTTCGCGGCCGTGTTCGCGAGCTTCTGGTGGAGCGCGCCGTCGGAGACTGGCGGCGGGTTGCCCGTCTCGTGGAACTGGGCGGCGGCCGCGAGCAGTTCCTGCTGGCTGATGCTGTCGGCGCCGTGGACGGGGTCGAACAGCGCGCGGACGAGCTGTTCGAGCACCTCGACGGCCGCCTCCGCGCTGTAGAACTGCTCCGGCCCCATCGCCGCCGCCAACAGGTCGACGTAGTGTTCGGCGACGGTGTTGACGGCCCACTCCCGGTCGAGGCTGGCATCGAGGAGCGGCTCGACGGTGAGGAAGGGCAGGGCGGGGAGGTACTCGGTGCAGTCGAAGTAGTGGACGTCGTCGAGGTCGCCGTAGCGGGCGAAGTGGGTACGGGCGTACTCGGCGGGCGCGTTATCGCCTTTGGCGTCGATGTAGACGGTGGCGCCGTCGGTCGCGGCGTGGTTCGTGAGCTGCATCGTTTGCCCGACCGCAGTTTTCCCGCTGCCGGTGGCGCCGAACAGCGTGGTGTGGAGCGCCTGGATCGACGGCGGGAGCGAGAGCGTCGCGTCGAGTCGTTCCCGGTCGGTCGTTTTCGGGTGGCCGACAGTCATCCCCGGCTGGTCGAGATAGCGGTCGAGGACCGTTCGGGGCGGGAGTTCGATCCCCGTGCGGTCGGTCGGCGTCGGCTCGACGGCGCGGCTGGCTGCAGGGCCGAGCGCCGGCCCGTTCACGACACAGCAGGCGGCGACGGCACCCGGATCGGCGACGATGGCCGGGCTGGCGTTGCTAGTTCCCGGGAGCAGGTGTCGCCAGCGCGTCGGCGACTCGGTGGTTTCGCGCTGACAGAGGGCGGCACCGCGATCCTGGGCGGCGTCCGTGCCGTAGTCGTACGTCGTGGGGGTGACGCGGTAGTGATCGCCGCGGATCGCTCGGAGCCCCGACGCGACTGCCGTGCTCGTTTGGGTCGCTCGATCGGGGTCCGTGTCCAACGTGATCGCCCGGGCGTTGAGCGTGAACGACTGCCGGGCGTCAACCGTCTGGAGGGCGTCGATCCGTCGTCGGTTCGTGGGGTTGACTGGCTCGTCCGTGCTGTCGGGGTCTCGGGTCGGTTCCGTGGTGCCGTCCGTAGTAGGCGGTTGCGATGAGCCGAAGACCGACTGGATGAGCGCGTTGCGGCGGAGGTCGCTGTGGAGTTCGAGGTCGACGATCCGATCCTCCTTCGCGGCGGTCCAGTCGGCCCGCGGCGTGAGTAGGAGTTGGACCAGCGTGGGAGCGTCACTGGTGGCCAGTGCGTCCAGCAGGCTCGCGAGCGGCCAGTTGCCGGCCGTGTCGGTGTCGTCGCCCGTGTCGTCGACGGCGAACGCGGAAAGGGAGGGGAGCGGACACTGCCAGTCGGCCGGGCGGTCGCCGACGCCTTCCCACTCGACGGCGGCGACGTCCCAGTCGGGGTCGGCAGCGTCGGCAACTGGCTCCTCATCGTCACCAACGGCCGCCGCGCCGGCGTCTGTCTCGGCCGGTGCCACGTCGGGCGGCAACTCGAGCAACTCCCGATACGTGCACTCAGTTTCGACGAGGTCGACTGAGTCGGGGAGGATCTGGCGGAGGGTTCGTCTGAGCGGGCCGAGCGGCCCGTCGGTGCCGACGTACCACTCGATCCGACGGTCGCCGTCCGGGCCAGTATCGCCGGTGGCCGCGAACAGCCACTCGTAGGTGGGTGGGTCGTCGTCAGCATCCGTGCGGTGCAACCGGGTGAGCGACTGGGCGATCCGGTCGGGCTGAAGCGGGTCGTCGCTCGGGTGGACGCGGAGGTACGTCCGCTCGGTCGTGAAGCCATCGGGGAACATGGGTTCGTGATGCGGTGGGCTATCGGGGAGCGCTGTCGCCACAAATTGCGTTCTCTTCGTTGTATATTCTTTCCCAGTCGAGAGTCGTAGTTACTCCGTCCGACCGGGTGTTCACTCCGCAGAGTTTGTCGACCCCAAGAGGGGTGGAGGGCTCGCCGACGCGGCGGGCCTCCAGCAGGTGAGACCGATGCCCACGAACGAGATCTACGAGCGTGCGTTCGACGAGGACGTCCAGTACGGGACAACCAAGCCGTGTCCGGAATGTGGCGGCGACGTGCGGACGACCGCCGTCGAAACGGCGTGTACGGACTGTGGCCTGGTCATCGACGACCAGCACGTCGACCGGGGGCCGGCGTGGCGCGCCGACGATCCCGGATCGTCGAAACGGGGCGGGCCGCCGCTCACGGCGACGCGGCACGATCGCGGCCTCTCGACGCGGATCGGCAGCCAGCGCGACGCGAAGGGGAACGAGCTGGATAGCGAGCAACGACGACGACTGGCCCGCATGCGCCGGGAGCAGTCCCGGGCGCGCTGGCAGTCGAAACGGGAGCGCAACCTCGGTCACGGGCTCACGGAGGTGCAGCGGATCGCGAGCGCACTCGGGGTCGCGGAGTCAGTACGGGAGCAGGCGTGCCAACTGTTCCGGACGGCTCAGAACGACGGGCTGCTCCCGGGGCGGTCGATCGAGGCGATGGCGGCCGCCAGCGTCTTCGGCGCCTGTCGGTGTAACGGGCAGTCGTGGCTCATCACCGACGTGGCACCGCTGGCGCGGGTCACTCAGGAGCGCGTCGAGGGCGCGTATCGGGTGCTCAACGCGGAGTTAGGGCTGCCGACGTCGCCGGTGCGGCCGAGTCAGTTCGTCCCGCGGCTGGCGGCCGAACTCGGGTGTACCAATGCTGTTCGGCGACAGGCGGCGCAGTTGGCCGAGCAGGCCGTCGACGCCGGCGTCACGACCGGTATGCATCCAGCGGGGTTCGCGGCCGCCTGTCTGTATATGGCGGCGTGTGCCCACGACGAACCGTTGACGCAAGCCGATGCGGCGGCCGCCGCCGAGGTGACGATGGAGACGGTCAGGAACCACCGTGATACGCTGCTCTCCGTCGTTGAGTGAGCGTCAAACTAGACACGTTGCGGTCGCCACGCGGTCAACTCCGTCGCCGATTGCCCCCGTGCAGCGACGGGTGTGAACCGTGCTGGCATCGCCGAACCGTTTTCCCATCTGGGGACAGAGGCACAGCCATGACCGGTATCGAGCTACGAAACGACACCTTGGTTGTCGACCGAGCGCCAAACCGGCTTGACGATCTGGCGATCGAGTTCTCCGAGATCCTCACTGACTTCGGCATCGATCACGTCTTCATCGCTGGGTACGTGTCGATTCTCGCCGGGCGTGCCCGTTCGACTGAAGATGTCGACGTCCTCATCGAAGCGATAGATCCCGAAACGGCCGAGCAACTCGCTGCGAGGCTTGACGCCGAGGGGTTCTGGAGTGCCGCGATGCCGCTTTCGGCGCTGGACGAAATGCTCTCGCATGGCGATCCGATCTGGGTTGCCCCACAGGATCAAGTGACGCCACATCTGGAACTGAAGGTTGTTAGCGACGAGTTCGATCGTGCCTCCCTGCAGAACGCCATCACCGCGCGTATCGGTGGGGCGGAAATCCCGATCGGGCCGCTCGAACTCCAGATCGCGTACAAACTGCACCTCGGTGCCCAGAAAGACCTCGAAGACGCTGTCCACCTGTATACCCTGTTTGAGCAAAGCCTTAGTGTCTCTCGGCTCGAAACGTGGGTAGACCGACTCGAGGTCGACACCGAGTATGCCCGACTCAAACGTGCCTGACGATCTGGACGCGAAACACGCCCGCAACCGCGAGCAGCGCATCGCGGCGATCAAACGCTGGGTGGCGTATATCGAGTCTGAACCCCCAGAGAAATGGGGACCCCAGCAGAACGCGGTCGTCAACGATCAACTCGAGGCCGCCCAGAGCGTCCAGACGTCGGCAGCACACAAGCAGCACGTCACGGACGTGGCTGCGGAGATCGCTGATGCCGCTGACGATTCCGCCGACACCTAACTGAGCCTTCGTTCATCCGTAGCTGACGTGGCGCGCGAGAAAAAACGGGCTCCCGTTACGTTGCCGAACGCCGTCACTCGTCGTCGCTATCTCGACACAAGAACTAAATCCGAAACTAGCCAACTACGTGTAAAGAAGATAATATTTTCTACGACAAATATCTCACTTCTGGTTTGTTATCGGAGTGTCTCGGCTGTGATACATCGTCGCTAGGAATTCAGATACAGGTGGAATCAGAAACCGTATCGCTTGTGTGCCTCGTCGATAGGAACGATCTCAAGCACGCGTACCTCTTTTTGGTCTTCCAAGACGGTGTAGATAGCCGTGTAGGTCCGAGAGATGTGCATTCGGTACCGATCGCGGCGGCCGTCGATTGGTAGCTTCTCCTTGTCGCCCCGACCACGTCCGGGGTACGGGGTCTCAGCCAGATACCCGAGATTCTCCCTGCAAATTCGCTTGGTCTTCTCGTCAGCGATGTCGAGGAACTCGCGGGCATCGTCACCGAGCAGGACGTCGTACTCAGACATCCGAGAGAGGCGTCAACTCGTCGCTGTCCGTATCCTCCAACTCCTGGAAGCGCTGCTCTAGGTCCTGCCGCCGTCGGTGTTGCGCCAGTTCTTGCAGCAGGTCGTCGTACGTCTGTCCGGGCTCTTTCAGCTCGTGGAGTTCCTTTCGTGTCTCTTCAGTCACCGGGATGCGTTTGTCTGCGGACATAGCTCTGTGCATACGTACAGGACTGATAGTCTTAACAGTTACTGCGACGGCTACTGTCGAAGGCACCAACCGATCTGTGACACAGTGGGAGATACGCGCCCTGTATCTTGCACGGCGATGTGAGTATCCTCTGCAACCAGTAGGAACTCCAGTACCAAAGGAACGCGGGTTTGTGCGGCACAAGCGGCCGTACTGGGCAATCACGGACGACAAGGAACGACTCCGGTCCGCCTATCGGCTCCATCGACACCACGAGACGGCAGACGACCAGTACGGTGAGGAACGTCTCGAAGATCTCCAGACTGACGAGGTGGAGGACGTGCAGTGACGGCGTTCGAAGATCGAGAACGGGGTGCCATCGTCTGGGCAAGTGATCCGCTCTCGGAGACCGGTCGCCCGATGCTCGTACTGAGGATGCCCCGGTTCCCGACCCACGGTACCCAACTCAGGCCGACTGAAGCCGGTCCGCAATGATGTCGAGGGTCTCCCAGAGAACACCGACCGGCGCTGTCGCCGCAAGCGATACGTCGTCGTAGTCGTACGCATCGCTCGGAGAGGCCCGCTCCTGATAGTGGAGGTGGCCGTCCACGTGTGGGTTTGGTTCGAGATGGACGCCACAGTCGAATCCCGACGACTCGCGATAGTGGATCGTGAAGCTCGACGTGAGCGATGTCCGGCGCCGGTCGTCGAGACTTGTCTCCGGTGGAAGGTGCGGATTCGGTTGCCACGTCACCCGTAGCGATGCCGATTCACTACCGCGTCCGAACTGTGCCGGGTCAACGTCCGCTTCAACGGCAGCATACTGCCCGTCCGGGCTCCCCCGTGCTGAGATAATGGCTGGATGGCGTTCGAGTTGCTCGCGCAGCGATCGCAGGATTCGGTGACGCTTCGCAACGTCGTCCTGTGTCGCCTCCCGACCGCCATCCGGTCGCTGTGGCTGGCAGCCGAGCCCACTACCGACGACGGCCTGCTCCCTCCCATTAGCAGTTTCGTCCGCATCAGTCATGCGGAGGCGGGCGGTCGGGCAGTGTACGTCTCGTAGTGGTCGATCGCGTCCCGAAGCAGCGAGAGTTGGTACTGTGCGGACTCCCAATCTGCCGCGATACGCAGTCGCTCCTGAGCCTCTTCGACTGAGACATCTTCCGTGACGGACGCACGAAGCGACCGCGGTGACTCGATATCGTACTCCGTCTTCCAAGCCTCGATATCTGCTTGGATGGCTGTTGCCTGTTGAGTGAGATCGCCTTCGGAGTTCTCTGCGACGAGTTCCTGTATCGCCGTCAGCCGCGTGTAGACCGGATCCGGATAGTACGTCTTCCCCCGTGCTGACTCGTCGGTGACGAGCACACCGAGGTCGACGAGCCGTTCGAGATGGTTCCGCGCCGTCGGCTCGGAGACATGTGCCTCATCGGCGATCCAGCCCGCTGTTCGCGGCTCCTCGAGCGATGACGCAACCGACCGTACTCGGTCGAATCCCGTGGTTGCGTCCTTCCACTGCGAGACATATGCTGGTTCGTCTTCCCCATCGCGAGCGTCGGCCATACCCAACACCACGCTATGGAAGAAGATAATATTTTCTACGGTAAAAATATCTCACTTGTGGTTTGCTATGGCAGCTATCGACGACCGAGCCGGTTTGTCTCTCGCAAGGGGGCCATCGAATTTCGCCACTGAACCCAAGCGGCGCGTTCAGGCCGCCAGGGGCCCCGAGCACACGTTACTGGTTCGCTGGAAACTGTAATCTCGAGGCGCATCTCGTTGCGACGCCGGTGGAGTAGCTCCATCCCACATCGTGAAGCACAGAATCACGATACCCAATTAGCAAACAGACCAAATAGCTATGTTCCAACAGTCCCAACAGTAGCGTATGTCGAGCGGCGCCATCGATATCGAGGAGTTCGAGAATGCCGACACCGACGACTTCGAGGACCGGAGCGACACCGAGCGAATCGTGCTGTTTCTCGACAAGCACGACGACCGGGCGTGGAAGGCGGCATCAATCGCCGAGCGACTCGGCCTGGAGACCGACGCTGTCAGCGCGATCCTCTCGCGGCTGAAGGAACGCGGGCTGGTGCGACACAAGCGCCCGTATTGGGCGATCACGGACTTTGAGGAGCGACTCCAATCGGCGTATCGGCTCCACCGCCTCCACGAGACGGCCGACGAACAGTACGGCGAGGAGCGGCTTGAAGACATCCAGACTGACGAGATGGAAGACGTACAGTAACGGCGTTCGAAGACCTGGACCGTGGTGACATCGTCTGGGCGAGCGACCCACTCTCGGAGAAAGGACGCCCGATGCTCGTGCTCGGAACTCCCTAATTCCCGACCCACGGTGTGCAACTCATCACCGTCCTCATCTCCACAAAAACCTACCACGAGGAGTCACTCACACTCCGGGACGACGACTACGCGGGCGACCCACTTGGGGAACGAAGTCACGTCCTTCCATGGTCGCTTGCGACGCTCACAAGTCCTGTGGACGTCGACCACTATCTGACCTCGCTCGTCGACGACCGCATCGAGGACGTGACGAACCAGTTGACTGACTACATTTCCGCCTGAAAATCGCCGCTTGTCGTGGCAACTATCATCCCGTCAGTACGTCCGTGTCAGTTGATTCCAAACTGTTGCAGCATGTGATGCCAGCAACCGCACCCAAACACGTTTTACTGATTCGCTGTAGACTGTAATTGAAATCGTGGAACACACCGGAAACCCCGCCGACGGCGACATCGTCCAGGACTTCCTTGCAGTCGCGGACCTCCTCGAGGAGCCACAGCTCGCACAGCTGTACGCGTACCTCGCTCGGGAGGGGGAGGCGACTGTCCAGGACGTGATGGAGGACCTCGAGCTCGCACAGGGAACCGCCTACAGCTACGTCAACCGACTCGTCGACGCCGGCGTCGTCGACGTCACCGACGACGAGCAGCCGCGCCGGTACGCCGCCCGGGAGATTGACCTGACAGTGACGACGGCTGCTGGTGACCGCGAGTACACCATCACGCCGGCACTGATCGACGCCGTTGGGCGGCGGGAGACGGATGCCGACATCGACACCTACATCGACCGCCACGGCGTCGCCGGCCTCGCAACGGCGCTCACCTACGCGGTCGCCCGCGAACGCGGTGAGGTGACCCACCGGCTGATGGCCGAGGATCTGGACGTCTCGCCGCTGGCTGCGGAGATGATCCTCCAGGCGCTCCGGCCCGTCGTCCACGAGCACTACGACATCGAGGAGGCTGGGGCGGGGCTCGACGAGTTGGCTATCGACGAGTTCTGATGCGAGCAGTATACGCCGGTTCGACAACACTTCCATCACGGCTCTGTCGCCGTTCTTACCCGTGACAGATTTGGGAGTGATTGGTAAGTACAGAGGGCCTGCTCATTCCAGATACGGCTACCAAGGAATAACGATGGGCCCACATTTTATGCAGAGTGCTAGTAGTGGTCGGCTATGCACCCGTCGCCGGAACTGTCCCGACGGCGATTTCTCGCCGCCACAGCTACCGAAACAAGCGCCGCGCTGGCGGGTTGCAACATCGAAGAATCCACCCCGGGAACCCCATCAACGTCCGACTCGATCCCAACCAGCACGCTCGTCATCACTGGGGACTCAACACATACCGTCACGACGACAGCCACTGCGACGGTATCAGTAACGGCGACATCATCCACATTTTCAACGACGCGATCGCCGACCCCAACGGAAGAGACGCCGGCGGCGACGAAGTCCCCCTCGGAAAACAATGGCGGCAATCCTGGTGGGAGTGGAGGTGGTGGGGAGAACACCGTCATTGAGACACCAACTACGACACCAACCGAGACATCTGCCGTCGTTATCGAGAGCGGTGAGACGCATAGGGCAGGCTCAGACGGGTCGTACGACGCGGTTGAATGGGAGGACGGCGGAGTGCTCGTCCTTGAGAACAACGCCGTCCTAGAGCTCACGGAGATAACAGCATGACTGATATCAAACTTATCAACGAGAACGGCGTCATCAAGGGAATCGATCCGGATACCGGTGAAGAGGTTCCAGTTTCCTTCGAAGAGCTAAGTACAGGGGTTGCATTTACCGACCCAGTGACGATGTATGTTAGATCGGGCGGTGACGACTCTAACGACGGCCTGTCGGCCAGTGACGCCAAGGCAACAATCCAAGCGGGCGTCGACGACGCCCCGCTGGTACCGAACGGTGGGCAGGCGCTCAAAGTCGACATCGGGGACGGCACGTTTTCCGAGTCGGTCACGCTCGACCGCTCGGTTGCCTCCCAAGTGTGGCTTCAGGGCAGTGATTCGACGACCCTCGACGGTAGCGACCCGACGACGCCGAAGTCAAAGAGGCCACCTGGTGCGTGATGAGCGGCCTGGACCTGATAGGTGGGTCGAACTCGCTGGCTGCTGTTGGGGCGTTCGCCAGGCTGGACCTAGCAGGCGGCACGCACGATGTGGCTGGAGCGACCAAGGGCCTCTATGTCACTAACATCGGGTGGCTCGACGTCTTCGGCTTGACCACCATCAACAACACCGCGGCCGGGGCGGACGATACGATAATCGTCATCGGTCAGTCGGCGGCGTCCATCAGCGGGAATGTGACCGCGAACGGCGACGAGGGGAGTGTCGTAAACGTCGCGGAAAACTCTCGCGTCAACATAACCGGAGACATCGACGCCGTGCAGTGTGAGAACGGATCGGCGATGGAGTGGCGAGTTCGACGCTCACGAACCTGACGGTCGGAGTCCGTTGTACCCGCAACAGCTTCGCCAACCTCAAAGACACAATCACGAACAACAGCGCGACACCCTACGTTCGGGACAACAGCGGTCACGCTACGACCAAGCGGCGAGCCGCGGAACGACGGAAGACGCGTTTTTCATCGGCAATGAAGACCTGTCCGCGTCAGCGGCACCGACACCGCAAGAGAGCGTTCGTTGTCTCGCCATGCACACCGGGACGGATCCCGGCCTCTATCGATCTGACAAGGGCAACAGTCAATGGGTTAAGATAGAGGACAACACAGTCACGATTAGCTACTAATCGTCGTTCCATTCCTCCTTCCAGAAATCACGACGCAACTCATCGGCAAATTCCGAGAATCCATTACCGTCGCATATCTTCCCCAACTCTTCAAACTGCCGTACGTGAAGCCGGTGGTAAAATTCACTAGTCTCAACTGCTGGATCTAAACTGTAATAACTTCTTCCGCCAACGTTCCGATACTCGCTCATTTTCTCCGACATGGTCAATAAACCGCATTCAAGGACCTCTCTGGCCCGCTCGCTATCAGTCAACATCCAGTAATCATAAACACCCCACAGACCCATATTGAACCCGTTAAGGACATGTGAGGAGGGTTTTGAAGGATACTCCTCTATCCAATAAAACCCATCTTCCACTGTACATATCCATGGTTGTTCAGTCTCTTTATAGAGGTTAGTAAAAGTCGAGAATACATTATCAGCAAGTGTGAAGTAATAGTTATCCTGGGTGGCGCGATACAGATCGACATAAGCCGACAACGCTTTACCTTGGGCTAAACCGGAGAACCAAGGAGCTCTGAACGTTCGGTCAAGGTTCTTATACTCCATCGTGTATGGGAAGTAGATGCCATCGTCTGTTCCCACTGAAATGGCGATGAATTGGTCAGAGATTGTTTTTGCCTTTTCGAGGAAGGCGGGATGGTCAGTCCGGCGGTAACAAGAGAGAACCTGCAAGAGATTTGTGGCTGTGCGAAGTGCGTGGTGCCCCCGATCATCCCCCAATCTCCCCATTTCCAGATTAGGGATACTATCCAATGAACCTGCGACACAACCGTCTGTCTCAGATTCATATGGCCATTTGAACGCATTCACCCACCATTGTGGGCGATTCTCAAAACCAACGTTGTTGATTTCTTGTTTCTCGTGGTTGGCCTGTTCGCCATCAATAGATACAGATGGATTGGAAGGTGTTTCTTCGCTTGTCGGTGCTTTGATCGCGCTGCAACCGCCGATGAGTGCAGCCCCGGCTGTGGCTAAAACCCTTCTCCGACTCAGATCATTCCACATTGATCCCTTTCTTATTTCTAATCATATAATACCTTCCGGTACTATGCTTGATACACACTCGTAGAAGATGCTGTTCTCAGCGCCTTCAGTAGGATTTCTATTAGGGTGCACCGGATACCCTAAGTAAGTTTACACTCCTGGGCTAAAATCATTAGTATCCGCCGCAATCACACCATTCAATAGGTGTGCGGTATGTCGGATAGCGCCAAACCCACGCGAGGGCGGATCTTGCCTTGGTTGAAACCCAAATTCATCGCTATAGTCTCGGGCCTTTGAAAGTAAGAAATTAGAATAATCATGATCCGGGAAGTATCGATTGAATACATAGAGAAGGTGCCCTAATCCCCATACACGAGCTGGCTGGGCCAAGGAAATAAACTGACGGAGTTTTCCTCCATCGCGAAACCTCTCTAATCCGATACGCATTTGCTCAACATCACTCTCAATGTCATCGGCAAGCAAGCCATCGAATTCAGCGTATCTAAGCAACCCATCGACGATGTACGCGGCACGGACACCATCGTTGTACGCGCTCGTAGAGTCTCCGCCGACATACCTCCAAAGCATACTACCGTCTTCCACTATTGCTTCGGAAAGCAGGTATGAGACGACCTGATCGGCGAATGCCCTGTACTTCTCTCGCTTGTCGGTGTTGACGGATGTATGGGTGCCAAGTCGTTGGAGAACGCCAGCAAACATTGCAGTTGGATTCAGAACGGGCGCACTATCCTCCTTTGTGGCCGAATACCAAAAGCAGATTCCCTCCGGATATTCGTTATACTTGCCCTCAACAATAAGATAATCGGCAACATTTTCGACTTGGCGGATCAACGATTTGCGAGTCTGTGGGTCATCTATGCAGCCTTTCGAAACAACGTCAAGTATCCCACGAGCGGCTAATGCCGAGGTGATAGTATACGTGTGATGAGGTGAATTGGTCGACCCATCTTGAAAAGCATCCCACGCAAATGGAAGCCCCCAGCCAACTCTATTGTCGTGGTCGAGATCACGGTTCTCAAGCAACCATTTTGCCGCGGTTGTCGCAAAGCGTTTCGCGGCTTCAGCCCCTGTTTGCTCATACCGTAATGCCTCTGCACTTGCGATTAGGCCATAGGCCATCGGATAGTGTCGGCGTTCCTGTGGCAGAAAACTATCGTATCCGTAACCTGGTCTTTCCTCATTTATATCCTCAATAAGATTGAGATATAGCGGGGATGTTGATCGCCTAGGCGCTTGACATCCAACAAGAGAAAGCGATCCGCACGTTAAAAGAAATGCTCGCCGATTCATGGTGGAAAAACTATCAACATGGTAAATAAATATTCTGTTCACTACTAAAGCTCACTTACCGGCCGTTTCACGGTAGACTGTATCTGACAAATCGGATTCAAGTAGAGCTACCATCGCCTATTTATCGTCGATGTGCAGGCTCTGCACATTCAGCGAAACAGTTCTCCGCCTATGTGCAGAACTTGCACACAGGATGAGCGCAAGCGACGATCCGCGACGAGTCCATTTCCAGTCACCCGAGTATCTCGTCGACCGCCTAGACGCGATTGCGGAGCTCTTTGACACGGACCGGACCGACCTCCTCGTCGAGGCTATCCGCGAGTACATCGAAGAGACCGCCAACAGCGAGACGTTCCAAGAATTGGTTGCGACGAAGTACTACGACGATCAGCTTGAGTTCGAGACGGTCAAGCAGTTGGTCGGCGCCGAGACGGCCCAGCGACTCCGCCTCCTCAAAGCGGACCTCGAGGATGAGCCACTCGATATCGTACCCCCGGTGACGTCGACGATGGCGACGCGACGACGGTCGACACCACTGCCGACGACGAGCGATGAGCGGTCGGCGACTGCGAACGGTCGTTGCCGACACCAGTGCACTGGTCAGTCTTGCCGTCCCTCGTGCAGACGCGGCCGTCGACGCGGACGGTCCGGGTCCGTTCCAGTATCTTCTCACCTCGTGTGAGGTGTTCGTCCCGCCAGAGGTCGTTGCGGAGCTCCGCGAAATCACACAGTATCAGGACATCCACGTAGCGGCGGCGAACAACGTGCTCGCAGTTACTACACGATCGAGGATCCCTACGAACGCGACGAGACACCAGACTCGCGGCCGACATTCGGCCTCGACGACGGCGAAACCGACGGTATCGTCCTTGCGAACGCGCTCGCCGTCGACGGCTTTCTGACAGACGAGTTCGGCGGGACGAACTTTCCCCTGATTCACGCCGTACTGGAGGGGCCACGAATCGTCCCGACGCCTCGTCTCATCGTAGATTACGCTCGAAACGGGCACCTATCTCACGCAGCGCGAACCCTGATCGCGACGATCAGCCCGCATCGGATCTGGGAGAACAGTCCCTCCGTCACGCAATTGCTCCAGCAGCTCGACGCGTAATCGGTCGGCAAGTCGCGACGCCGAACCCGTGCCGCTGACTGTTGAAAAGTCGCTCAAACAGTGGTTTGTGCTTCCAGAAGATACTCGCCATCACCTTCTGAACCGATACGTATGGATCGTCGTCGATATCTCTCCGTCTCAAGCGCCCTCGTCGCCGGTGCCCTCGCGGGGTGTACAGCACCAGCGACGTCGCAAGTCGGTATCAGCGCGGATGCGCCGTCGACGCCTGCTCTCCAACCGAACGTCGACGACGATACGCTTGATGAGTTGGTCACTGGAACGAACACGTTCGCGTTGGACCTGTTCGACGAGCTCCGCACAGCTGATGACGCCGAGAACCTGCTGGTCTCGCCGATCAGTGCGACAATTGCGCTAGCGATGACGTACGCTGGTGCCAGTGGGACTACTCGCGAGCAGATGCGGGAGGCCCTCGGCTACACGCTCGACGACGAACAGCTCCATGCGGCGTTCAACGAACTCCAGCGAACGCTATCTGGTCGCGGTAAGAACCTCGACGAGGACGATCTCCCGTCAGACTACGACGAAGCCGACGATCCCGTTCCCTTCCAACTCTCACTCGTCAACGCCATCTGGGGCCAAGAGGGGGTTCCGTTCCGGGACGAATACCTGACCTCGCTCGGGAACCACTACGGCGGCGGCCTCAACCAGGTCGACTTCGTCGAGAATCCGGACGGTGTCCGCGAGGCGATCAACGCCTGGATCGCCGACCAGACCGACGACCGGATCGAGGAGTTGCTTCCACCGGGATCGATTACGCCCCAAACCGTGCTCGTCCTGACGAACGCCATCTCCTTCATGGCGAACTGGCGCCACCCGTTCGACGAGGAGCAAACTGAGCCGGCTGAGTTCACCGCGCTCGATGGCTCGACGAGCACGGTCCAGATGATGTCCCAGGACGTCCAAGTCCCGGCGGCGACCGTCGACGGCGCCCAGGCCGTCGAACTACCCTACGTCGGCGGGAGGACGGGCATGCTCATCGTCGTGCCGCCCGCTGGCGAGTTCGAAGCCTACGAACGAACATTCGACGTCGAGCGACTCGGCCGGATCGTCAACGCGCTCGAACCGCAGCGTGGCTACGTCAACCTCCCCCGGTTCGAGTTCGACTCGGAATGCACGCTTGAGCAATCCCTTGCGGCGCTGGGCATGCCCGACGCGTTCGACCCGGATACGGCGGACTTCTCGCGAATGGCCGATCTGTCGGCGACCGGTGGCAACTTGTTCGTCGACCAAGTGTACCACGAAACTTCCGTCAGCGTCGACGAGCAGGGAACCGAAGCCGTAGCGGCGACGGGATCGGTAATCAATCTCGTGTCGCGTCCACCGACGTTACTCGACGCAAATCGTCCGTTCCTCTTCATGATCCGAGACCGGCCAACCGGAACGGTGCTTTTCACGGGGCATGTTGTCGACGCCAGCGCGGCACAGGAGTAGGAGATTCATGGGTGGTGACGAGGCGTGCTGAAACGCGGGTGGAGGCAGGAGACAGCAGTCGACGACTCGCCGCCCTGCGACCGCGTGAGACGCCATCTCGCTACCCTCGTTCGCTCCACTCACGATGCGCCGCTGCCGCCTGCCGCCTCGCTCGCGATCGGCGTGTGGGATCCGAATCGTGCGATTGCGACGCTGCGTCCCTCAGTCCATCCTGATGCAGCCGGATCGTTTTTCTCGGTGTGTATGTCGCGTACGTTCGGGGGAGCCTCCTCGGGTTGCGCGCGCTCCGGCTGACAGGGACCGGTCCTGCCGGGCCCGGGCTTTCGCGCTGCCGTTGCGTCTGCGACGGACGGGGCACGGTCACGGGGCCGGGTCGGGCCGGGTGCAGTCGCCCGATACCGGTCGCACCCGACAGCGGGCCTGCGAGCACTCGGCCCGCACCCGGGTTTGCCCGGCGCCGGGCCGACTGCATCTTCACCGGCCGTTGCGTCGGCGCTCCTTCACGACGGTCGCGCCGACGAACGGCGGTTCAGACGTGGCCGCCTGCGCGGTCCGGGACGGGCTGCTCGCCGCTCGGGCTGTCGCCCTCGTCCCGAGTGGCCGCCGGGCTGCCGCGGCTACCGGGGTTCGCCGTGCTCACCCCGGTATGCCCCGGGTCCGGGCGTTCCTCGGGAACGGCTGTGCTGCCGGCCGGGCATCCGCTCGAACTCGGTCGCGACGGGGTTGGCTGCCGCGGGCGTGCCGTCCGCGGCCGGCGTGCCGCGCGAGGCGTTTCCGTTGCGTCTGCGACGGACGGGACAGGCTCGCGCGGGGCCGGCCCCGCACGGGTCCGGCGGGGCCCACCCCTCTGCGTCCCTCGATGTGGCCGTATGCGGGGCCGTTCACCACCGTATACCCCCCGGCCGTGCCGCCTCGGCACCGCGGCCGCTGCCGTTTCGTCTCCCGACGGACGGGGGTCGGCGCGGCGCCGACCCGCGGTGACCGGCTGGGTATACGGCGGTGATCGCACGCTCACCTCAAGATACTCCCCCGCACTCGTTTGTCACGGAAGCCGTCGGCGCCGCGCCGCGCCGGACGGAGTCCGGCGTGAAGGCGCGGCGCGGGCGCCTCGGTGCCGGCAGCCGTCGACATCGGGTCGACGGCGGCGTCGCTGGTGAGTGTCGGTCCGTGAGAAACCCGCAGTCCAGGTCGCGGGTGGCGGCGCGTCAGCGCCTTCAGGAGTAACTGACTCCATGTCCAGTAACAACGCTAGCGGAAAGGTCGTTTCGGTGGATGAACAGGCATTCGAGAAAGCGGGCGAGCAGGCGGTCGATGCAGATGGCGTCCCGGTCGTCGACGAGACGCCGGAGTTCGAGGCCGCGGTCGAGCAGGAGACGCAGGCGAAGGTGGATGCAAACCACCCGGACGGGATCGCGGACACGAGCGAGGACCGGATTCACGGTGTCACCCTCGAACAGGAGGAGCGCATTCGGGCGCGGGAAGCCGAACTGGAGCGCATCAGTGCTCAGGCCGAGCTGGGCACACAGGACGGTCGGGCGCAGCGCACGCGTGAAGTCGCCGCGCAAGGGAGCAAGGAACGCCGGCGGGAGTTCCAGAAGCGGGCCGCGAGCGTGGACCCGATGGCCGACCCCGAACGGGATGATCCTCGAGCGGCGCTCTCCCAAGATGAACTGGCGACGGTAAACACGGAGGCAAACCGACTTGCGACGCGGGTGGATGGCTGGTCGCGTGCAGCGATCAGTCGACGCCTGGCCGAAGCGGTCGTCGACGGCACGGACATGACGAGTGCGGTCGTGCAGGTGTTCGAGGCGTTGCAGACGGCCCCGGGGGGCACCGTGCCCATCGACGCTCTCGAGGACGTCGATCGCGGCACGGTCACGATCGAAGGTCGTGTGGAGACGCTTTGGGAGAACTCCTCTCCGGCTATCCAGCAAGTCGGGCTCATCGAGGACGAGAGCGGGCAAACGAAGCTGACGGTCTGGAAAGCATCGGACGCCCCGTGGATCAAGGAAGGCGAGACGGTGCGCATCCACGAAGCAGCCACGAACTGGTACGAGGGCCGGATCTCGGTGGCCGTGACGGGGTGGAGCAGCATCCACTTCCCGGAGCGCGGTCGGTGGTGGGACGAGTGACATCCTCCCCGTCGTAAACGACCGGGCTTCCCGTACCGAAGGTGGGATATTTGCCGGTCTACGACACGACCTGTTCTCTCGTGGTGAACGTCCCGCTCTCGCGGTCGAACAGGTGTGTCGATGGCTGTGCCACACAGCCGTTACTCCTATCCTCGCCATGAGGACTCGGAGTTATCTTCTGCCGCATATTCTCCGCCCCGTTGCAATCCGCGTTGGCTACTAACTCGCACGACGAGCAAACGTACAGGCCGCGTTCGACACGGTTCGACTTCGTGTCGTCACCACATCGTGAACACGTTTTCGAGGTGTCCCACTCGTTCTCCTTCAGCACCTCGACGCCACGTATCTCGCCTTTGTATTCGAGTGCTCTGTTGAATCCGCAGAAGGCGACAGGATAGCGTCGCTCTGAAGGGAGTAGCGAAGCGGAAGAGTCGAATGTGCCTAAACTCCTCTTCCGCTTCGTTAAGCAAGCCGCGTCGCTGGCTCAAAAGTGCTGTGCCGCCAGTCCAACGGCGGTGAGTGCTCCGACTGGCCACGGTTTTCCCGGCTGGAAGCATGTCACGCTCCACTTTTTGCGGGTTCACATGGATGCGACGTACCGCGAAATCGTCGATTGGGCGAGTGAAATGGATCGCGTTCGTGTTTTGTTACAGCTGTCGCGGACGGCATTTCCCGCACCCTCAACGCTGTACCGGTCGTTTGAGAGGGTGCCCATGTCGGTGTGGCGCGGCTTCCTTCGAGAGTCCGCGACGATCTGCGATCCGGGCTCGCATGGTGCCATCGATGCCACGTTCTTCGACCGCGAAGCGGCATCGAGACACTACCAACACCGCTCGGATCGCCACATACGCACGCTCAAAACGACGGCACTCGTCGATACAGATTCGTGTGCCATTCTCGATCTTCACTGCTCAGCACACTGGCCTCACGACACCCAGACTGGCCGTCGAGTTGCCCTTCGTAACACCGAGAAAATCGAGAGTCTCGCCGGCGACAAAGGCTATGACGACCAATCTCTCCGGGACACCCTCCGGTCAGAGGGCGTCCGGCCGTTGCTGCGCCACCGGTTGTTCGCACATTACGATCACGCACACAACGCACGGTTGGACAGCGAGTTATACGGCCAGCGCTGGATGGCCGAGACCGCCTTTTCGGCCATCAAGCGTCGGTTCGGCCCCGCTGTCCACCCTCGCGTATGGTACCGCGAGTTCCGCGAGCTCGTGTTGACCGCCGCAGTCTACAACCTCGAACAAGCACTCA
>NZ_FOXI01000020.1 GCF_900115675.1 Halolamina pelagica
TGGGTTGGGATATTTACTGGTTTACGGCCTGTCGGCATGACAGGCCGATGGCGGGGCCACACCGCCGTTACTCCTATCCCGGCAGGGGACTCGGAGTTATCTGAGCCGAGACACCACAGCGGTTCGAGAGTGTGTCTCGAACGTTCTGGGCCTCGGAGTCCCGATATTGTGCATTTGAGTGGGCGGCGTGACCGCCTCGGTGTACGTCATGCTACGATACGTTGCCTGTTAAATATCCGCATTGATGGTGAATGTGGGTTGTGGAGGCGTTGTCGGATTCATGTCCGCCGTGAACGGCGGGATTCTCTCCTCGAAGAAAGATAGGCGTGGTTATCCCCATCGCATCATTCATGACCCCCGGGCTAAAGGTAGAGAACGAAACACGTGAGCGACGACAAGGGAGCCGTCGAACTCGGGGGCGACCGCCGATGGTGGCGCGTCCTGTTGACGTTGGTCTGTGTCGCTGCTGTCGTGCTCGCCAGCGTGGCGCTGCCGCTGTTCGTCGGCGGCGGTGGGGCACCGGCCGCGCAGTTCAACCTCGGACAGCCGCTGGGCGGCGAAGATGGCGGCGCCGCAAGTCAAGCGTCGGGTTCGCTTGGCGCGCTATCGGCGGTCAGCCAGATGAAGGCTGGAAGCAGCCAGGGCTCCACGGCGTCGAACCCCTATAGCAGCCTGAACCAGGAAGTCCACTTCGTCGTCAGGAGCGAGCAACCCAGCTACTGGCGGACCGGCTCGTTCGACCACTACACCGGGCAGGGCTGGGAGCGTACTGGCGACGCCCAGCCGTTCAACGGGACTACCCCTGTTGAGGGTGCCGCAGGGGAGCGGATCAGCTACGAGGTGACGCTCGCCAAGTCGGCGACGGCGCTCCCGACTGTCTGGCGACCGCGGTCACTCTCCCTCGAGAGCGATGCACTCCAGTTGGAGCCGGGGCGGTCGATCTCGAGTCAGGAACCAGTGCCGGCCGACACGACCTACGTCGGAGAGTCCGTAGCGCCGCCAGACGACCCCGGCCTGCTTCGCTCGGCCGGCGATGACTACCCCGACGAGGTGGCGTCGGCCTACACCGACCTTCCGGCTGGCAACGACACCCAGCAGGTCGCGGCGTTCACCACCGAACTAACCGCCGACGCGGAGACACCCTACGAGACGGCGACCCTGATCGAGTCGTGGCTGGAGTCGAACAAGGACTACTCGCTGAACGCGAGCCACGATCGCGAGAACGGCACGATCACCTCCCAGTTCGTGTTTGAGATGGATCGGGGCTACTGCGAGTACTTCGCCACCGCGATGACGACGATGCTGCGCTCACAGGATGTCCCCGCACGCTACGTCGTGGGCTACGCGACGGGCGAGCGGACCGGTCCCAATGAGTATACTGTCAGAGGCATGCACGCACACGCGTGGGTTGAAGTATACTTCCCCGAGATCGGCTGGGTCCGCTTCGACCCAACCCCGAGTTCGGCACGCCAGTCCGCCGAGAACGAGGCCCTTGAGTCGACGACTACTGAGACGACCACTGGCACAGGGACGGGCACGGGAACTGGCTTGGAAACTGAAACCGGGACTGGGACTGGAACCGGGACTGGGACTGGAACCGGGACTGGGACCACTACTGGAACGCCGACTGGAACGGGGACTTTGACCTCGACATCCACCGCGACGCCAACCCCCACACCGACCCCGACAGAGAGCCCCACGCCCACACCGACACCCACCGCGACGCCCACTGAGACCGAACCACCACTGAACGTGACGCTCAACAGGACCGCCGTCCCCGGTGCCACCGTCGAGGTGACCGTGCTGCGCGAGGGTGAGCCAGTTGTCGGCGCCGAGGTGCTGTTCAACGGTGACCCCGTCGGCCGGACCGACGACGAGGGAACCGTCGTCGCCGAGGTACCGTACACCGCACAGTTGAACGTGACAGTACGGACCAACACTGCGGGCATGCTGCCGCCCCCAGGTGACGCACCGCGAGCCGTCGACAGCTACGCGATCCAGACCAGTGAGAACACCACGTTCACACTCGACACCAACGCCTCCATCTCCTTCGTCGGCGAGGTGCGCAGCAACGCCCGGGTGACGCTGGTCGCGACCATCGACGACGTGCCTGTTCGTGACGCTAACGTGACGCTGAACGGCGAACAGATCGGCCGTACCGACGCCCAAGGACGCCTCGAGCTCCGACTCCCCAGCGATCCCGGGAAGTACGAGTACGCCGTCAGCCGCGGCAGCGTCGAAGGCTCCGAGACCGTCGCGATCCGCTCGCTCGATCTCAACTACAGTGTGGGCTGGCCCGCAACGATCCCGTTCGCGCCGGTAACGCTCAACGCCACCCTCGGTGACGAACCGGTACCCAACGCTACCGTCTCGATCGACGGTGAGGCCGTCGGGACTACTAGCATCGACGGTTCCGTAGTCGGACGGCTCCCTCCCACCGACTCGGTCACGCTCGCTGTGAGCGCATACGGTCAGCGCGCGTCGGTCAACATCAAGGGGCTGTTCAGCACGTTGGCACAGATCGTCGGGGGCGTGCTGGCCGGCGTCGGCGCGGTGTTCGGGATCGCGTACTACCGCGGGATCACCCCCCGGAGCTTGCTCGCACGGGCGGGGCGGAGTATCAGACGGGGCTACCAACTGATCCTAGTTGCGGTCGTCTCGCTGTCCGACGCGCTGAGTCGGGGCGTCGAAGCAGCGATTGCAGCGATCTCGAACGCGGCAGACCGACTCGTCGAACTCGCACAGGCGCTCCGGAGGCGCACCAAGACCCCAGGCGAGGTCGCACAGATCATCGTTGGCTCGCTCACTGCGTGGGCCACCGCAACTGTCGTAACGATCCAGTCACTCCCGGAACGGCTGCTTGCGTGGCTCCGAGACCTTCGGGCCGAGGAGTCGACGACGGGAGCCGTATCAAGCGTCGCCGACACGACTGAGACGGATCCCGAAACCGCGGCCGCCCGTGAGCGTATCCGCCAGGCGTGGCAGCGATTCCTCAGTATCCTCCCACTCCGGCAAGTACGCACCCTGACGCCGGGCGAAATTGCCCGATTCGCCGTGGAGGATGCGAACCTCCCTGCCGGCCCAGTCAAGCGTCTGCGAGACGCCTACCGGGAAGTCGCCTACGACGGGGCCGATCCCACCACTCGACAGGGGGTCGCCGAGGAGGCCGTGGAGTCGATCGACACCGACCAGGCGGCAGCCGACACCGAGGAATCCGGGGGTGACGCCGCGTGAGCGTACTCGGCCTGGTTCGGCGCGGGCTACTCACACTCGCTTTGCTGACCCTGCTCGGCGCCGCGGCCGCGCTGCTGCTTGCGCCCGAACTGCTCGCTCCGGCCGAGGACGCGCTGACACCCATCTACGACCTGATTGGGGAGTACGACACCGACCAGCTACTGAATACGGCGGTCGGCGTCATCGCCGTCATGGCACTGGTCGTCGTCGCGATCCGTAAACTCTCGGGCGCAAGCGGCGAGGCAGTCCCAGTTCTCGTCGACGACGACGAGCGACTCCCAGAGTCCGTTAGCGTCGACCCGGCGACCGTCACGGGCTACGCTGCTGACGAGGCGCTCGACGGCGTCGAGTCGCTTGATGACGCCCGCGAGTACCGCAACGATCTTCGGGAGACCGCGGTCGCCGCACTCCAGACCGCAGGTGAAAGCCCCGAGGCGGCCCACCGCAGAATCGAGCAGGGTGCATGGACCGACGACGATCTCGCGGCAGGGTTCCTGGGCGACGCCGTCCCGGTACCACTGCTGGCTCGGCTGCGCGGGTGGCTCGACGAGGGTACCGAAGGACGGCGACGCCTCGTTCGCAGCATCGACGCCGTCGCCACGCTCGCAACCGCCCCCGACGCCGCCACGCGAACACCGATCGAGGAGGAGATAGATGAGTGACGCAACGCAGCGACCACGCGACGAACAGGACACGACCGACCAGCCGACCCCGTCTCAGTCCGGCGACGATGCGACACCGAACGAGACCGGAGCAGCGGAATCGACCGGCTCTACGCTAACGCTCCTGCGCCGCGTGCGCCGCATCGGCCCCTGGAGCGTCTGGCTCGTCGGCGGCTTCTTCCTGCTCGGCCTGGGACTGTTCTACGCCAAAGCGAGGCTGGTCGCCGGCGCCGCGATCCCGTTCGTCTACGTTGGGTACGCCGCGCTATCGACGCTGCCTCGGGGCCTCTCGATCGACGTGGAGCGCAACGTCGACGACCGGCGGGTAACTCCCGGAGACCCCGTCGAGGTGACGGTATCGGTCACCAACACCGGTGACTCGGTGTTGACGGACCTCCGAATCGTCGACGGCGTTCCTGAGGAGTTGGCCGTCACTGACGGCTCCCCCCGGGCATCGCTGGCGTTACGACCCGGCTCCACCGGTTCGTTCTCTTACACCGTGATCGCCAAGCGCGGGGACTTCGCGTTTGACGACGCGCGGCTGGTCGCACGCTCGCTGCTGGGCACTGACACTGCGACGCTTTCGGCGACTGTCGGCGGCGCCGACGCCGTCAACTGCACCGATCCGGCGGCGCTCGACGGGCTGGATCAGGCGACGAAGCTCCGGACCGGCGTGACCCAGAGCGACCAGGGTGGCGAAGGGCTGGAGTTCCACTCTACCCGGGAGTACCGTCCGGGCGACGCCCAGAACCGGGTGAATTGGCGGCAGTACGCAAAAACCGGCGACCTGGTGACCACGGAGTTCAGACAGGAGCGCGCGGCCCGGGAGATCGTGCTGCTCGACGTGCGCTCCGAGACTCGGCGCTCCTCGGCAGCGACCCATCCGACTGGCGCGGAGTACGCCGCCTACGCCGCTGAGGCGGCGGTCGAGCGCTACCGCGGGCTGGGCCACCGCGTCTCACTGGCGGTGCTCGGTGTTGATGCCGCCGACGTCGAGATGCCGGTCCGGGAGGCCGGCAACGCGCTCTGGGTCGAGAATGCTGGCACCGAAACGGGCCAGCACGCCGCCGACGTAGTGTTCTCGGCCGCCGCCGACGTGGCCGCCCGCCGCACCGCGGCCAACACTGCGCTCACCTCGCTCGCCGAGAACGGGTCCGAGCCGAACCACCGCGAGGTCTCGAGATTGGTCGCACAGTTCCCCGAGCGCGCGGAGCTACTGATCGTCTCGCCGCTAGTCGACCGGGCACCGCTGTCGTACGCCAAGCGTGCCGCCGTTGTCGGCAACGCGCCGACGCTGCTCTCGCCAGATCCGACCGGCGAGACAAGCGCTGGCGGCCGCCTCCACGGCGCTCGCCGGGAGGTTCGGCTCCGGGAGGCCCGCGGCGTCTGCGAGCGCGTGATCGACTGGCCCGCCGAGCGCTCGCTCTCGGCGGTCGCCGCGGCAGTCAATGGGGGTGGCCGGTGATGGCAGCCGAGACCAACGACGAGGAGGCTGTGATAACGGTGTCCGAGACGAACTGGCGGCCGCCGCGCGCTGGCTCGGCGCTCGCGGTAGCGATCGTCGCCGTCGTATGCTGGCTGCTGGCGGAGGCACTGGGTGTGCTGGACTCGCTGGCGGTCGCTACGGTCGGCGGCACCGGCATCGCAGCGGTCGTCTGGCTGGCCGGCCGGGAACGCTTCGCTGCCCTCGGCACGCTACTAGGCGTCGCCGTCGCCCCGCTGGCCGGCAGCCTGCTTCTCGCGGGGCTGGGCTACACGCTGATCGCCCAGTTGGCCGGCTTCGCACCACAGGGAACCGCGTTCGTCGGAATGAGCGTCGTACTCGCGGGATTCGGTGCGGCGTCGATCCCGAATGACTCCGTCAATCACGACGGCGTGAGTACGGCCACGTGGAGCGCTCTGCTGAGCGCGGTGGGGCTGCTCACGGTGACGGGCGCGCTGATCGGGAACACCGCCCGGCGCAAGGAGGAGATGGAGCCGTTCGCCGACCTCCCGCTGCCCGAGACGATGCCAGAACTGATCCCCGAGGCGACGGCGGTGCCACCGCTCGGGAGCTTTCTACTGATCGCCTCGCTAGCGTTACTCGCGCTGCGGGCCGCGTTGGCGGCGCTCCCGGCCGCGGAACTGCTCGACGACCGCGCCGGCGACAACGATGCCGCGATCAGGTGGTTCGAACAGCTCCAGTCGGCGCTGGGGCGCGCCACCATCGGCGTCATAGTCGGGATCCCACTCGTTGGCGCGCGCATCCTGCTCGGACCGGCATACGTCGAGCTCTGGGCGTCGCTCCCGCCGACCGTAGTCAGTCTGCTCGACGGCCTCGCACGTGCACCGTTCCTGCGCTGGCTGGCAACGAGACTGCTGGTCGGCGGTGTCATCGTCGTTATGCTGGTGCGCCTGATCCGGCGGCTCCACCGCGTCGGCGTCCGGAAGCATCTCGGGAAGATCGCGATCGTCGCCGGCACCGCGCTCGCGTTCGCCGCCGGCTGGATGGGCCACGACTTGATCCTGAACACGCTGACGGGGCGTCTGGAGACTGCGCTCCCCGGCTCGGTCGCCGAGGTGGTGCTCCAGCAGATCGACAGCGTGATCGAGTACTACACTGGTGAGGTCGTCGCACTGGGACTCGTCGCGCTTGGCGGCGTGACCGCCGGATTATCGCTGGCGATGCTCCGCCTGGGGATGCTGTTCCAAGTAGTGCCGGGCCGTCACAGCGGTCACGCGCTCGCGAGCGCCGGACTACTCGCGGCCGGCGGGTTCGGGGCCGCACTTGGTGCACCGCTGCTGGAGTCGCTCGGCGCGCTGGTCGGCGCCGTCGTCGTCTGGGACCTCGGCCGCTTTGGCGTCAGTCTCGGCCGGGACGTGGGGCGTCGGGCGCCGTCGCTCCCGGTGCAGTTCGTGCGCGTGCTCACTGCCACACTGATCGGTGCGGTCACCGCCGCGTTCGGGCTTGCAGCCGTCTCGATGACGCCGGTGTCCATCGCCACCGAGTCGGCGGCCGCGGTCGCGCTGTTCGCCGCGGTCGGCGTGGCGTTCCTCGCAAGTCTGGTGCTCGCCCGCTAGGCTTCCATCGCGGGCACGGGTATCTGCCCCTTCACGTCTTCCAGCACGTCAGCGGCGTCGACACCTTCGATCTCGGCCTCCGCAGTCAGCACGAGGCGGTGGGGGAACACATCGTCGACGATGCGCTTTACGTCGTCTGGCACGAGGTACTCACGGCCTTGCAGCGTCGCGTAGGCACGGCTCGCCTCGAACAGGTGCTGGATCCCGCGGGGTGAGACGCCGACGGAGACGTTGCGGTGCTCGCGGGTCGCCCGCCCGAGTTTGATGAGGTACTCCCGGACGTTCTGCTCGGCGGTAACTGTTTCCGGCACTGCCTGTAGATCACGAACCGTTGCCTCGTCGGCGACCGCCGAAACGCTGGGCACAGAGTCGGTGCGGGCCGCAC
Source organism: Halolamina pelagica (assembly GCF_900115675.1). Lineage (GTDB taxonomy): Archaea > Halobacteriota > Halobacteria > Halobacteriales > Haloferacaceae > Halolamina > Halolamina pelagica. Next base: position 7,342 of record NZ_FOXI01000020.1, read on the forward strand.
GGCGGTCGATTAGCTTCATCTCGCCGTCGAAGTCGGGGTAGCCCATCGACGTCTTCACGATGAAGCGGTCGCGCTGGGCCTCCGGCAGGCCGAACGTCCCCTCCTGCTCGACGGGGTTCTGCGTCGCAATGACGATAAAGGGGTCTGGAAGCTGATGGGTTTCGCCGTCGACGGATACCTGTCCCTCACCCATCGCCTCCAGCAGCGCGGCCTGTGTTTTTGGGGGTGCACGGTTGATCTCGTCGGCCAGCACCACGTTCGCGAAGATCGGCCCCTCCGCGAACTGAAAAGTCCCCGAACTTTCGTCGAACACGTTGGATCCGGTGATGTCAGCCGGCAGGAGGTCTGGGGTGAACTGGATCCGAGTAAACGAGAGGTTCAGTGCACCAGCGAGACTACGGGCGGCAAGCGTCTTTCCCGTGCCGGGAACGTCCTCAAGCAGGACGTGACCGCCGGCCAGCACGCCGGTCATTACCGTTTCGAGGAACGCGCGGTCGGTCACCACCGCTGCGCTCAGTTCGTCGATCACGTCGCTGGCTCGACCGGCTGCCGCTTCAGGATCCATTTGGGAGTAGGTATAGGGCATCCGATATGACGTTAATGGTGGGGGCTTCGCCGACTACGCCGTCGTTTCGCTCCACGGTCTCCAGATTTACCTAATGAAATCCTACTGTGAGGCGCTTGATCTTCTGAGTGAAATGCCGCATATTTTGGCCGAGATCGGCCTTGAGGCGGGCGATCTCTCGTATCATTCGACGCTAGTAAAGGCGTTTGATAGGTTAGAGATGAAGACCTGGCGAGTCCTGCTGCGCCTTTCGGCGCAGCTGCACGACACCGCTGATCACGCCGCGATGGACGCGACGTTCTTCGACCGTGAAACCGCCAGCAAGCACTACTGCCGCCGGGCGAACCGGTCTGCTGTATCGGGTATCCTGTGCGTTAAACTTCGGAGGATGTCACAGGTTCTTCGGTCAAATATGATCGAATAATTCCATTTAGATATCTGCTCTGTAAGTCGTCTTGTAGATAAGATCGGATAGCATCGTTCAGTCCAGATTCTGTGACTACCCCGTCATTATTAACATATGGTTGATACTCTTCGGGGATGGTTATCTCACTTGTTGCTGTGATTGTTTCTGTCAGAGATGCAAATGACTCTGCACTATCGACTGATATCGTGATCGCGTGTGAACCTGCTGATTCTGGTGTGATAGTAAAGGATTTTGAAATACTGTCGTTTGCGGAAAGATCTGGAAGTATTATTCGAGAAGTATCTATTTTGACGGATTCGGGCGGTTCAACTGAAACAGTAATATCTGTAGCAAAGTCATCGCCGACGTTCGTAACTGTAACAGTTAGAGGGACTGACTCAGCTGTTTTAATTTGACTGCTTTCTACTGATACCTGTGAGAGTTTCAAGGTTGGTGGTAGCGAAACAGTCGATGCTAACTGGGTGGCCGACTCGGTCACGTCGGCAAATTCGTCTTCTTTGTCTTGGGTGCGGGAAATAACGTCAATAACTTCGCTGGAACTATCGGCCTGAACTGCTAACGTGCTACTCTCGCTGGCTGTGGTATTTTCTAATTGGTTGTCTAGAAACGTAGAAACGACAGATAGCAACTCAGTGCGCTGAACCCGAGTTCTATTTGCTTCCCGTAGATACGAGGTCAGTTCTTGGACAGTGTCGAACGAAGAGTTTTGGCTAGTTCGTGCAGCATTGATTTGTGCTGATAGCTCTTTCTCGTTATTTCTTTCAGTTTGATACTTTTTCATGATTTCTTGGAATATAGTTTCTGCATCTTCGTATCGTTCCTGATCAATTGCTGCAGCTATCTGTTCTAACAGAGTATTTAAATCTGTCTCAGCGAGCTGTTCATAAGCCTCTTTAATCCGATCAAGATCTTGCTCCTCCACCGCCTGCCGCATAGCCGCTGCTTGATCTGGCTGATCAGACATTGGGGAATGTCACCTCCTCTCCGTTAATAGCAGTTCTTGTTATTTCTCCTTGCATTAGTTTGATATATGCCATCAACGAATATCCTACTACTGTGCTACCAGCACTCGTTAATACATCTAGGAACAGCCCAACTACAGCATTCCCAAGAGCAGTCGCGGAATCAATTATTTGCCAGATGACCTCTTGATCACCAGTTAGTGCGTCTTCAATATTGTCCCATAGATTGAGTTCGCCTGAGACAGTCTCAAGAAATTCCATAAGATCTGCTGCATCCTTTATTGTTGAATCCAGGTTGTTTTCTGTTCGCTCGAGTTCTTGGATTATTTTTTCTGTATCCCCTTGTAGTCCCTCAGCAGCTAGTTTATCTGGTTGAAAAGCATTATCGACGTCATTGAGAGTTCCATAGATTGAGTAGCCGTTTCCAAGTAACGTCGGATATCCGCCTACAGAACCAACAGTATTGAAGATTCCCTGTATCGTATCTATCTCAATAGCGGTTCGAATACCGTCTTGGACTAGATCGATAATTTCGTCAGCAATCTCTGTGAGTTCCTGTTGAATAGCCTCTCCACCAGATATTTCACCGTTTGACACTTTCGTAAATAGATCGGTTGTCTTTTCTTTACATTGTCGTGTCGCTTCCTGAGCAAGACCTGGCCCATCGTTATCTTCGCCAGCTGCAAGCATATCATTTATTGTGTCTGTTGCAATATCTGTAAGGAACCCGGCAGCGACAGTGGCTGCTCCTCCAGCGAGCACTCCCAATCCAGATGGGATCATAGCAATAGCAACGGCAGCACCCATAATGTTAACAGCTGTTTTCAGCGTATTGACTGCAGTATTTTCGGAGATATTGATAAATCTCGAGCTATTTTTTGCTTGTGCTGGACCGATTCGTTGGATAGTTCGTAATGAAACATCTTCAACTGCTTGCAGTCGTTGAATCGCGTCCACTCGTGTGGATTCTGAAATCTGACCCTGATCTGCCGCTTGGTCAAGTGCAGTAATAGTGGACGCTGTCCATTCTTTATCACCATCTAACTTCGTGTTAAGATAACCCTCCATTGCAGAATGGGAGGACTGTTGGTCAATCAGTTGAGCAGTCTGGAGCTTCCGGGACTTATATGATTTCTCGATCTCAACCTGTTCTTTGATTTCGATATCGCTTACTTGGATTGAGATATTATCTGTTCCTGCGTCTCCAGCCTCTGTATCCCATTCAAGCGTTAGGGTAAGCGACTCTTCGCGACCAATCTGAATAGGCTCTATATCGACAGTACTCCCGCTAAAGTCTTGTAACGCTACACTCCTGTTTTCTTTGTCAAATCGAGTGTTTTTCAGTTCGACCTCGGCTTCTAACACCTCCCCTTCTGTAATTGGTGCATTTGTGTTGACATTGACGACACTGACTGGTTCATCCGCGACAGCGATCGATTTCACCTCGACGTCTCTTGCGCCACAGGTCTTCTCAACAGCTAGGGCGATGTTGTACTGCCCTGGTTCTGTATATGTGTGTGTGGCTGTTTCCCCATACGAGTTGACCGACCCGTCGTTATTGAAGTCCCACTCGTACTCCACGAGTTGGCCACCGTTCGGTTGGCTAGCTGAGCCGTCAAATGAGACCTCCTGCCCTTCGACGACTGCGTCTGGAGAGAACGTGAAACTAGCTGTCGGTAGAGGGGCGCACGGTTCTTCAAATGTTTCTGTATCGTACCCTGATAGGCCGTTGTATGCGGTCTCAAGCCGCACTTTTCGCTCTGCCCCATCAGTCGTGTCGTCGTTCGTCACATACGTAATTTCGTATTCGTTCGCAATGCTCTCGGCTATCTTTGTATAGATTTCAGTAAGATCGGATCCATCCGCAGCCTCATAAAATCCTCCGCCCGTTTCAGTAGCTAACTGTTCAAGATTGTTATAATTGATAGTATTCCCGAGTCCGATTGTGTAGACTGGGACACCCTCTTGCTTTGCGATGTTGACTGCTTCTGATAATGAGCTTGAACTCGCATTATCCTGTCCGTCAGCTAGCACTACAACAGCTGAACGACCAATCTGTTCTTGATCCGTTCGGGGTCCTGCTTCGTTTACTCCCTCTCTAACTGCATCGAACAGTGCCGTATTTCCTGCAGGGCTAATACTGTCAATTGTATCAGTAAGTCCAGACTGAGAGCTTGTCCATCGTTGTCGGATTTCTGTTGATTCATTGAAGGCGAGTACGAGCCCTTCGTCACCTGAATTGAATTGTTGAACAAACTCTTTCCCGCCTTCAATCGCAGTCTCCATCCGACTGCCGGTACTCATACTCCTACTTTTGTCAATTACTATAGCTGTACTAATATTGTTTGCTTCATCTGAATCCGGCGACGATAACGTCTCAATTGCTTGATCGGAACTTGACCCCAAGCGTGTTTCTATCAGATTGAAATCACTTTTGGAAAGGTTAGATAATGTGTCCCCGTTACTATCGTATACACTTGCAAAAACGGTAACCTCCGGGAACTCTGGACGATTTATCTGGCGGATATTAACATCCAGTCCGCTTGCGCCACTTACCTGTCCTACAAACCCAGTAATTCCAAACCCGGCCCCAGTTGTGCGTAATATATCACGTCTGCCTATTGGGAGCGTTTGATCATTTTTATTGTTCGCTCCACTGGTATGGCCGTCTGACATGAGTGATTGGATATCCTGGATTGCCTTATAATCTTGGTTAGTATTGCATTTCTATCAATTTAACTGTTTTAAGATCAACGATGTACTGCGTGGTACTGGCCCGTGTACTTTGAAATCGACCATTAACTTAACATCGTTCGCCTCTAACTCGCCCCCATGCTTCTCAACCGATCTCTTCTACTTTCTGTTTTCCTTATCGGTTTACTCGTATTCTCTCTCGTTGCCTCACCTGTTGTTGGGGCGAGTTTCGCTTCCAATTTCTCCCAATCTCCCCATACTGACTCCGATGTCGAGATCTCTGTCTCTTCGGATTCAGGAGAGACTCTTGATCTCCTCATTTACCTAGAGGATCTTCCCTCTTCAACGAATATAACGACGCGAAAACATCAAGCAGCTCACGCTCAATCAGCGCTTCTTAAATTCGCTAATCACACTCAGGGGTTGACGGTCAAAAATCGATTCTGGATTTCTAATGCTGTTCTCGTTACTGTTGATACTGAGCGAGTGTCTCTCGAGTCGATATCTCATGTTGAAGGAGTCGAACGAATTCAAAGCAATGTTGAGGTCACAGCAAATAATGTAAGCGCTTTTTCTGACACAAATTCGTCATCCTCTTCGTCTGTCGTGTCTCCCGTTACTGAATCATCTGTTGCGTCGTCTTCGTCGGTAACTTCGAATAACACAACTTATGGGCTGTCTCTCATTGGGGCGCCAACTGTTTGGGAGACGTATGATACCCAGGGCGACGGAATTCGGGTTGCGGTGCTTGATTCTGGTGTTGATGTCTCCCATCCGGCTCTTTCGTTGTATTCCTCCGATCCGGATGATCCAACATATCCGGGTGGTTGGGCTGAGTTCGATGAGAATGGCACTCAAGTAACCGGTTCCCGGCCGTCTGATGCGTTCGGGCATGGAACCCACGTTAGTGGGACTGTCGCTGGTGGTTCAGCTAATGGGACCCATATTGGTGTCGCCCCTAATGTGTCGCTTATGCACGGTCAGATACTCGGTCCAGATGGTACGGGAACTCTAGCTCAAGCTCTCGCAGGGATCGAATGGGCTGTTGAGAATGATGCTGACGTGATTGGGATGAGTGTCGGTGTTGAAACCTATGAGAGTGAGTTTATTGACCCGATTCGGGTGGCTCGTGAGCATGGAACGGTTGTTGTTGCTTCAATTGGGAATTATGGGGCTGGATCGAGTGAGTCCCCTGGTAACGTTTATGATGTCTATAGTGTTGGCGCAGTTGACGCAAATGCTTCCGTTGCGGAATTCAGTAGCGGTGAATCGATTAACACGACGACTGCGTGGGGAACAACTGCACCGCCTGAGTGGCCTGCCTCGTATGTGGTTCCTTCGGTAACTGCACCCGGGGTAAATGTCGTCAGTATTGGCTCGGATGGGTCTCTGACGTCGCGTTCGGGGACGAGCATGGCCGTTCCACACGTTGTTGGCGCGATGGCGTTGTTGCAGGCAGCGACGCCGGTGGATCATTCCCCGAGTAATTTAACCGAGGCACTCACGGAGACGGCACGGAAACCGGATTCGTGGCCGGTGGCTGATGGGAAGCGAGATACTCGATACGGTGCTGGCATTATTGATATTCCGGCAGCGATCACGTACCTTACTGAACCATCAGCGACTCCTGAGTTCGAGGTTCGGTCGACAGCCTTGAATACTACGTCCGTTCTTGAGGGGGATCGAGTGGCGGTAACGGCAGAGATTGAAAATACAGGAACGTCGGAAGGAACCTATACTGCTGGGCTTCGTGTAAATGGGACGGTTGTTGCGACCGACTCCGTTCGTGTGCCGGCCAATGAGACGGCTTCACTCACAATGACTCACCGGTTTGACCAGCGCGGTGACTACCAGCTTGCGGTTAACGACACGCTCGTCGGTACGCTACGTGTTGATCGTCCGGCACAGGTTTCGGTTCGGAATGTGTCGTTAACCTCTGATCGGATCTCGGCTAACGAGTCTGCGAATGTCTCAGTTACCCTGGAAAATACGGGGGATCGGAGTGGGAGTCAATCGGTCGCACTTCTCGCGAATGAGACTGTTGTTTCGACACGAACGGTTGATGTCCCGCCGCGGGACACGGTTCAGACGACGCTCAGTTCCCGTTTTAGTGATGTGGGTCACTATATATTGGCTGTAAATAACGTCACTGCAGGCGAGCTCACGGTTACTCGACCCGCGAATCTGACGCTGACAGAGGCAACGCTTGAAACAACGAGAGTTTCGCCGGATCAGTCAGTCAATGTGTCCGTTACAGTCTCAAATACTGGAGGGACCACTGGGATGTACACTGCCGATCTTGAGTGGGGAGACATTACGCTTACAACAACTCAGCTTTCTGTCCCGGCGGGAGCAACTAACAGCACGATCTTACAGATATCTTTCGCGCGCGATGGCACGTATGACCTGGCTGTCAACGGCGTGAATGTTGGTGAAGTTACCGTTACGGATACTGCTGCATGGGCGACGCCATACGTGACTGCAGATGGCCGCGTGGATGCAAGTGGTCTGAATACCGCGATCAAGGACTATCTTCAGGGAGAGCTTTCGGCACCGCGACTGAACACTGTTATCCGAGCATACCTGTCGGGACAACCAGTTCTTGAGTGACCTTTCTCCCCGTTCACCCAGTTACTCAATCTCCCTTCTTCAAGGGGTCGCTGACGGCGGTACGTAGCAAGGGGGTAGTTCATTAACTGGGTGTGAATGTGGTGTGAGGATTCACTTATATGAAAAATGAGATCGCGTGTGTGGTGCTAATCTTGTATTGACCGGATGTCGTCGGGTTGTTTCTGGCTCGCTCTGGGGGGTATGGAACACAAAGCATTTAATTCGGGAGGTGAGATGTATAGATACCCCTACCCCCTCCCCGACTGGTGGAGTGAAGTAGCGCTTCCGGCGTGAACCAGAAACCAGCAACATACACGACGCAAATGAACACATCACTTCCGAACGGCAGGGGTATCGTATGTTAAGCACCCTCCGCAATGAATAATAACTACAACACATGACAGGTAATTCCACACCCCATGAGAAGGCAAGGGCGATCATCCTTGCCGCCCTCATGGTGATGTCGGTATTCGGCATGACTGTCGCCTTCGCCGGAAGTGCGGCGGCGGCAGTCAATACTGCCGGGACTCCTGGTGACATCGCTGTCGGCCAAGACAGCGTCAGTCAGGAGTTCACAATCGAAGTAGGTAGTGTAGGTAATGATAACACGATTAATGTTAGCGCTGATGACCTAGCTAACAACGCTAACATTAGTGATGCCCAGGCCACTGTCACCGCTAATACCAGTGGCTCCGCGTCCGTTACAGAGTTCGATAAGGACGCAAACAACATCACAATCAATGTAGAGTCCGTAGATGGCGACACCGTGAACTTCGATCTGAATGTGTCCTCGATCGACACGTCAGACTCGACCACGGCCACCGGACTGACGTATACGGTTACCGACGTTGCCAACAGCGACTCGATGGAGACCGATACCTTCGATCTTGTTGGCGCTGACAGCGTAACCGCGAATGATGTTGATGTGAGCACTGGCGACGAGACTGCATACATCAACGTCAGTCATACGGACGGTGCGGACGCTGAGTTCGCTGTCTACGACGGTAGTAACGAGGTCATCCACCAAGGTTCGGATTCTGTCACCGGTAGTGATACCGGAACAGGATACACGAACTACACTGTTGACCTATCGAATTCGAATGGGAATGCGTTCGAACTCGGTAGCTATGACGTGTACGCAGCCGCGGATAACGCAAGTGCCGACTTCGGGGCTGTCACGGACGAGAACTACCAGGCAAGCACGTCCTTCACCCTGAACGGGCTGAACGCCAACTCGATCACGGGTGCTGACGGCACGCCCGTTATCGTGGCCGCGAACGACACCGAGGTCACCTACGAACTGACCCTCGAAAACACTGGTAACGAGACAGTCGAGCAGAACGTCTCGCTTGTCGCGTCCAATGCGAACGGGTCGATTGACTTCACTCAGACGCCGGGTACCCTGACCGATTCGGTGGATGAGGATAACTTCACTGTAGTGGCGTTCGAGGAGAACGTCTCCGTTGGTGCCGGTAACACGACGAATGTTACCCTGACGGTCAACACGGCTGACCTGCCGGGTGCCAGCGATAACGTTAACGACTACGAGATCGCCGGCTACACGTCCGGCAGTCCCTACAGTGCTTCTACGACCGACCTCAAGGTCGGGTCGAGCACTCAGGGTAGTGTCACCATCCAGGTCCTGGATGGGGACAGTAACCGCCAGGAGAACGTCTCCGTTGAACTCTGGCTGCAGAGCGACTACGACGACGAAGCACTCGTTCTCGAGACCAAGGAGACCAACGAAAACGGTGAAGTGACCTTCACCGGCCTGACTGTTGGCTCTGACAACAACAACCAGGTTCGGTACACCGCACGCGCGGGTGCCGACACGAGTGAGTTCCAGTCCAGTACTACGACGCTGAGTCTGTACGAGACGACTCAGACGTCCGATTCGAGTTCGCTAACGCTGACTCGGAACGTGGACGCGGACAAGCTGTCGATTGATGATGTCGACCCCAGCTCCACTGTGGATGTTGGTAGTACGGTCGACATTTCGACCCTGGTCCAGACGCTGGACGAAGAACCCGTAGGCGACCTGTCGGCCTTCGAGGACGGCACGGTCGAGATCACGAACATTTCCTCTGACGGTCCCGCGATTATCGAGGGGCTGGAGGAGGGTGATACCGTCACTTCTGACGCTGACGGTATCGCTGAGTTCACGGGTCTCACGACGGCCGAGACCTTCGATGAGCTTGACAAAGACACTGAGGTCACTATCGAGTTCCAGGCGTCCCCGGCAGGTGACTCACCCGCTGAGGACGTGACGGCGACCACGACGGTGACGTTCGAGGCCGAGCCGCCGTCCGGTAGTGGCGCAATCAGTGGTGACGTCTACGAGTACGAGTCTGACACGCAGCTCAGTGCGAGCGACAACACTGAGGGCGTGAGTGTCCACGCGGTGACGATGGACCGTCTGGAAGCGAACAGCCAGACTGTTGAGAACGCGAACACGTCTGCGTCCGTTCGCGTTGTCGACAACGAAACCGGTGAAGTCCTGAACGTTGAGACCGACTACCTGTTCACGAACGGCGTGCTCGAGGCTGACGACACGAAGCTCAGCCAGAACACGTCGATCATCGGGACCGGCTTCAACGCTGAGGATACGGACGGTGACGGGAACGTGAACTTCTCGGTCCACGTCCTGGAAGCCGGTGACTACACCGTTCAGGTGTCTGACAACGGCTCGTTCGAAGCGCCGAGTGAGTACACCTTCACGGCTAGCAACAACCTCACGTACGAGGCAACCGACGACCGGTACGCCAATGTCCCGGCCGATCACACGGCCCAGACTGACAGCGACGGTGAGTTCCGCCTGACCGCGCTGTACACGAACGGCTCGACCGGCGTCGACTACGCTGTGATTGCGGGCGACCAGAACCCCACGCTTGGCTTCGCCAACGCTCAGGGGTACCAGGTCGTGAACGTCCAGCAGAACGCTGACTCGCAGCCGGCTGACGTGTCTCTCGACGTCCAGCAGGTGGACGTCGACGCTGACACGGTGAACATCACCAACGTCGGCACGCTCCCATCCGCGGAGGACATTGGCAGTGGTGACATCGCTGAGTTCGATGACGTCAGCGACGACACCCGTCAGGAGATCCCGCGTGACGGTGAAACGGTCGACGTGATCAATGTGGAAACCTCGGCTGAGGGACAGCCGATTGGCGGTGAAGTCACCGTCTCCGTCGATAACGCGAACTTCGACGGCGAGTTCCTCAACGAGACGGCCGGTGGCACTGTTGTGAGCCACAGCGCTGACAGCATCACCATCGACACGAGCGCAAGCTCCAGTAACTTCACTGACAACGAAGCGCAGGTCTACCTGCGAACCGACGACGCGAGTCTCGGCGATGACGTCAACGTGACGGTCAACGCCACGATGCCGAACGCCGTCGGTGAGGACCACACGGACAAGCAGTTCACTGGTGTCCTCGACCAGGAATACCAGAGCGGTAGCATCACCGGTGTTGTCTCCGACGATGACGACAACCGTGTTGATGCCACCATCTTCGTCAGTGAACTCTCTGACGAGGAAGCTGATGTCTCGGTGGTCTTCGAAGCAGACAGCGACGACCTCAACAACTTCACGGCGACGGTCTACGACGACGCTACCCCGGCGAACGGGGACGTTGTCGAGACTGTCTCCCTGACGGACTCTGACATGCGGAACTTCGAGTTCCAGGGCTTCGACTCGGACATCTCCCTGGCCGAAGGTGAGGAGAGCTTCGAACTTCTCGCCGACCGCGCATCCGACCGGACGACGCTGAGTCCGGTTCCGGCTGTTGCGAATGACCCCGGCGTCTCCCTCGCTCTGACCGGTGTTTCCGAGACCGGTGCGACGGGCACGTCGGTGTCGACTGCTGTCGAAGTCAACCGCACCAGCACCGGTAGTATCGTCATTGACGAGGCTACCGATGCGAACTTCCAGGTCAGCGACCTGACACCTGAGAACTACACGGCTGCGCACAACGAGACCTTCACTGTCAGCGCGACGGTGGAGAACAACGGTGACCTCTCCGGAGAGAAGGACGTCGAACTCCGTCTCGACGGAGACACCGTGACTACCGAGTCGGTTGCCCTTGACGCGGGTGCAAGTAGCACCGTTGAGTTCGAGGTTAACGCGAGTGAACTCGCTGCTGGCGAGTACAACCACTCCGTGTGGACCGAGGACAGCGAGGCTACTGGCGACCTGACGATCGAGGAAGAACCGGCTGACAGCGAGTGGTACGCCGAGTACACCAACGACAGCGGTGTTGTTGGAGACAGCGGCGTTAACTCCGCTGTGTCGGATTACCTGGGAGGCGACCTTGGGGACACCGAGCTGAACCAGCTCCTCAATTCGTACCTCTCGGGGGACCCGGTTGATGAATAAGCACACAAACACAAGAGACAACCAACAATGACAGGAGATAACCAAACGAAGGCACGCGGGATCGCTCTCGCTGCCCTCATGATCATGTCCGTGTTCGTCGCCGGTATCGGTTTCACCGGCGCGGTAGCGGCAGATGGTCATATCACTGCAGACAGAAGTATCGACTCTGTCGAACTCGCCCCTGGCGAGTCGACAACTGTAGACATCACGGTTGAACGCAATGAAAGCGGTGGCATTCAGATCGTCGACGACTTCGACGATTCCCTCGATGTCGAAATCATCGACGGGCTAGGCAGCCTTGATAACGTTGCCAACGGCGAAGTCACGTTCAACAGCCCCACCGGAGCGGACGCCGATCTCACAGTGACCTACGAGGTCACTGTCCCGGAGGATGCTGCGGCTGGCACTGAGTACACCTTCGACGGCTTCGTCCAGACTGATTCGCAGTACGACATCAGTGGGGACAGCACGATTACTGTCGTCGAAAGCGGCGACACGCCGACGGCGACGCCGGAGCCGACCCCGACGCCGGAGCCGCCGGCAGACGACACGCCTGAGGAGACCTCTAACGGTGCGATCGTCTTCTCCGGTCAGGACGTCGTCTTCGACACGGCGGGCGACGCTGGCTCGGACCAGTACGTCCTCCGCAGTGGCTCGCCTGATGACTCCAACACGGCCGAGCGAACCCTGAGCGTTCAGGAGAACGGCCTGATCGTCATCGACACGGGCGGCCTCGACACGGGTAGCTACTACATCACGAACGACGGGGCGGATTCCGCTGACCTCTCCTTCGATGTCATTGATCAGGATTTCTCCGCGTCGTTCGGTGCTGACGAAGTGGGCAACATCGGTGCAGCTGGCGACACGACGATTAACTTCGGGTCCGACAACCGCGGTTCGGACTTCGACGTTGTCGTGACGTCTGACGACCTTGACGACGATGAGGTCGCCGACATTTTCGGCGTTGAGGACACTGACGTCGACGGTGACGGCGCAGCTGCGGGTGACGGTGTTGTTGTCGAGAACGTCGGCGATGGCACCGAGTACGGTGTCAGCCTCGCTGACGTTGATGCTGGCAACTACACGTTCGACTTCGCTGTTGCTGATACGGACGCGTCGGCTTCGGCCGACATCGAGGTCAGTGACACCAGCGAAGGTGCCGCTTCCTTCGAGCACAGCGGATCGCTGAACGTCCCGCAGGGGAACGTCGCTGAGATCACGGTTGATCTCACCGGTGCTGCCTCGAGTGGGACGCTCGTCATCGGTGACGAGCAGCAGGACGGGTACCAAGCGAACGTATCCTTCACTGACGGTGACGACGATGGGCAGGTGACGGTCCTGTTCAACACGTACCTCGCGGGCAACGCTGACGCGGACGACAGTGCGATCGTCAGCGCTGCTGGTGAGGACGACAGTGCGACTCTGACCGGTGAGTCGGAGCTGAGCGCGATCGCAGCGCAGGGTGACTACACGCTCGCTGTGAGTACGTCTGGCTCCGCAGCCGATGTGATCGACAGCCCGCAGGAGCTGAGCACGCTGTTCATCGGCGACCGTTCGACTGACGGGATGACCATGTGGACGGCACCCGGTAACGCCGCACTCGACGCGAACGATGACGGTGCGGTCACTGCCGACGACGTGTCGACGCTCGTCGACGATGGTGTTGTCACGGAAGACAGCACCATCACGATGGGCGACTACGCCATCCACGAGATCTCTGCGACGGGTCTTGAGGGGGTTATCGACGCCGACGGTGGCTTTGCGGATGCCATCGAGTCGGGAAGCCTCACTCTGACCGTCGAGCAGACGAACCAGATTCAGAACCAGGACCCGAAGACGCTGAACGTCACGAATTCGCTCAACGCGATTGACGTGATCAACGGGGACGGCACCTACTACGTCCTCGTCGATCTCGAAAACGCCGACTTCGAGCGGAACGGGGACGATGTGGACCTCGCGGACGGTGACGAGTTCGACGCAACCTTCACGGTTGCTGACGACCGTCTCCTCGGCTCTACGAGCGCCGATGATCACCAGTCCGTGAGCACGACCTTCACGGTCGAGTCCATGTCGACCATGTTCGACAGCGAGCCTGTTCAGGTGGCTGCCGCTGATGGCCAGACGGTTACGGGCCAGACGAACCTGGCACCTGGTACGGAGCTCACTGTCCGCGTGCGCTCGCAGGACACCCAGCCGGGCTTCTACGACACGCAGACCGTGACTGTTGGTGCAGACGGCACCTTCACTGCGACGTTCGACTTCAGCGAACAGTCTACCGGTGACAAGTTCACCGCGAGTGTCCGTGCTACCGGTAGCACTATCGCTCAGGCTGACGGTGAGGTCGTCGAACAGGTCGGTACGGCAACCGCGACGCCGGAGCCGACTGAGACGGCCACGGCAACGCCGGAGCCGACTGAGACGGCAACGCCGGAGCCGACGGCAACTGACGCTCCGGAGACGGACGAGCCGACTGAGACGCCTGAGGACGACACCACCACGACGACGACGCCCGGCTTCGGCGTCGCTGTCGCGCTGGTCGCACTCCTCGCCGCGGCGCTGCTGGCCGGTCGACGAGAGTAACTGACTCTCGCGACTCCCAGTAACTAACTACCGGCTTCGTGCCGGTCTTCCGGTTTCACTTCTTTCGAACGCTACACCGGATAGCGACGGCTGTTCTCTGTTTTGCCGACTGTGGAGGCGGACTCCCACGATAGGGTTGGCCAGAACGGGAGTCCACCGACAAGCCTCGCCCTTTAGGGCGGGTGACGAATAAGATTCATGAGTATACTCCCTCGAACTACTATCGATAAATGGTCCCACTACTAACCCCACCTGAACTCGCTAATACATATGACCCACAGAAGCACGCCACTGGGGCAGAATTACTGAACGAATATCGAGACGCGATGGCGTGGCTTGAAGAACACCCCGATACAGGCCCAACCAAAGCAGCAGAAGAACTGGACTTACCCTACGGACGGATATATAATTGGATGAAGGGAAGTAAACCCGACCTAGTGAAGACGTGCGATGCCGCGTCGGAACTGGATTGGTTTGATGCGTCCATCCAGTCGCCCCTCGGAGGTGCATTCATCAACTTAGTTGCAGCTGTCCTGAGTGGCGGTACAATTGCTGAACGGGATTTTGCCCCGTCATTTATCCCTGAACCGGAAATTGAAGACGATGTGATCTCCGCTATTGAGACTCTTGGATTATCCCCGAGACAGATTCAACGGGAAGAGCGGGTCTCTGAAATCCGGCTCGAATCTCAGCATGCCCTCCTTGGTCGTGCGCTTGTCGCCCTTGGGTGCCCGACCGGGCCGAAAAACGAAACTGCATCTGTCGATCTTCCGGAGTATCTCACAGACGCAACTGATAGTCAACGACGCGACTTTGTCCGCATATACATCATCAACCGAGGGAGTCTCCACGGTGATGGGCTCGCAATAATGGAACAACGGACGACGAGCTATCGACGTGACCTTGCAGACTTATTCAGGTCCGTGATTGACGGTACGGTAACTGTTACTGAACGACGGATCTATCTCCCACAGGAGACTGTCTCCGGCCTGTATTTCGAGTACCCGAGGAACCCCCAAGATACGTGATGGTTTGTGGGCTGTCTCAGCATTTCGAGGTGGAGCCCCCAACCTCAAGGAGCGAACGGAGTGAGCAAGTAGGTCGGGGAGGAAACCGACATGGTACGACACAACCGCCACACTGCGACCGACTCCCGGGTATATAAGGACCGTTGGGTTCTCTCTGAAGTTATGGACGTGCGTCGAACCGCCGTCGTAAAACTCGCTGTTTCCGACGAGCAACGCGACGCACTCCACCGAACCGCCGAGCAATTCGAGAACGTGTTGTGCGCGGTAAGTCGAACTCAGGGCTCGCGGAGCGTCCCCACTGGTTTCCAAACGGATATATTCATGTGTTCTTCCGTAATCCTGATTGCTTCGAGTCGCATTCACTCTGGCAAATGAGCTCAACTGATTCTACACCGACTGAAAAACGAGTGCTTGAGTACATAGAGGGCCAACTCTGTGCTGGGGAAACATTTGCTAAGAGTCGGCATGTTGCGGGAAAACTCGGTATTTCAGCAAAAAAGGTTGGCGCAGTAATGGGTTCAATCGAAGATCTGGAGTCCGATCTTCAAGTGAAGAAATGGGGTGGGTCCTCCGACGGAACAACATGGTACATCAAACGAGTTAATCAAGAGTGAATATCCCTCCGTGCGGTACGGGAATAATGTCACTCAAGGTCAACCGCCTCGGGGTCAAGCCCCGAGGCTTGTCAGTGGACTCCCGCTCTAACCGAGTAACTCGGTAGGCGTGAAAGTGCCATTCGCGTTCAGCGTCCCTGACTTCAGGGCCAGTTGACTGGTGGCCCGTCCAGCACCAGACTTGAGCCAGTGCTGGACAAGACGCCACCCAATATTTCGGGCAGCATTATAGTCGGCGTGGAGTTCCTTTCCACACTTCAGGCACTCGAACTCGTCACCATCACGGTTGTCCTCGTGCGTGAAGCCGCACTCGCCGTGACTGCACCGCTGGGACGTGTAGGCAGGGGCAACATCGTCCACGTCAATACCGTACTCTTCGGCTTTGTATTCGACGTGGCGTTGGAGTTCGCGGAACGCCCACTGCTGGAACTTCGAGGCGTTGGAGATACGCTCACGAGTGTGTTTCAGGTTCTCGAACGCAATCGCCGTACAATCGTTCTCCACGGCCTCCTGCACAATCGCTTTCGACACGCGGTGGAGGTAGTCCGCGCTCCACCGAGCGAACCGTGAGCCGATGCTCTTGATGGTGAGGTGTGCGGAACGAGTCCCTGTCTGTTGGAGGTTGCCGCGCCGACGCTCATACTCGTCGCGGCGGTGATTGAGGTAGTCTGCATTACCGAGGAACGCTCCTGTGCTGGTGACGGCGAGGTAGCCGTCCACGTTCAAATCGACGCCGAGAACCACTCCGTTCTCGGTCGAATCGTCGCTAGAATCAGCGGGTTCGACTTGTTTCTCGACTGCGACGTGGAGATAGTATGCTCCGTCCCGTTTGTGGAGCGTGGCTTCCTTGCGTTCCCAGTCGTCCGTCCAATACTCCGCGAAGGGTGTCCCCGCGTCGTCTTCGGGTGTGACGAACTCGGCGGTCACGCGGTCGCCCACGGTTGCGAGCGTTACGTGGTCGTCGTGATAGGTGATGGTGCGACCGTTGTACACGACAACTGAGCCTCGGAACTCGGGCTTGCTGGCTTTCTTGCCGTCGTCGAGGATTCGGTCTTTGCAGTTGCCGAGTGCGTCGGCGGCGAGGTTGCGGGCGGATTGGACGAGACTGGCTTGCAGACTGGTCTGCTCCCGAACCTCCGTGTAAGTTTGGTCGTGGAGCGTGTTTTTGATGTCCTCGATTTCTGTGGGGTCGTCGCTCCATCCAACGTCAGCGACGTGTTGGGCCGCCTGTTGGAATTGCTCGAACGTTGCATCGAGAACGCTGTGTGCATCCTCGGGAACGTCGAGCTTTATCTGGATGTTGCGGACGACCTCCATACTTCATTAGTACTGTTGAAGATACTTGAAAGTATTTGTTCAAAGTGGGGGAGTCGGCCTTGCCATCGCGTGTGGATTGTGTCATCGAGTGTCGGCTTCCTCCCCGACCTCAAGGGTCGGGGTATCCGCCTCGCAATCTCTATGAAAACACGCTGTTCAAGAATCCATTTTGAATGGATCAGATAGCATTCCTCGAGAAACACGGCGCCGAAGATCCGCGCGGCTGGTAGAACGCGGCGTCTCTGTAGATCTTCGTTTCTCATTGCTGCCTTTCGAATTTCCGAACCCCCCCCTCTGCGGCCCTTTATTACCCACCCTCCCCTCACCTATCAACTATGTATGTCGCGCCGGAGAAGCTGGAGGAAAACCACCTCCCGCAAGCGATGCCCGGCCGTGAGCCGCAACTCCAGCGGATCAGCGACGTGCTCGAGCCAGCGACGGCGGGTGAGCCGGCGGAGTCCTGCTGGGAGATCGGCCCCAGCGGCGTTGGTAAAACCTCGGCGGCGCAGTTCCTTCTCGAAGAAGCCGAAGGACTTGGCGTCGGCTGGACATACGTCTCTTGCACGTCAAACACCCGCTGGGAGGCACTGCAGAAAATCGCCGACGAACACCCATCGGCCATCGCAAAACCGAACGCCAGTACAGAAGAACTTCAGGAGTGGATTGCCGCGGGTGAGCAGCCGTTCGTCGTAATCCTCGACGAGATCGGCGGCCTCGAAGAAACTGATCTCTTGGCCGACCTCGCGAGCATGGAGTGGCTGTCGCTGATCCTGATCGGCCATCGCCGGAGTAACGCACTAGGCCAGGTGCCGGATCGGGCGGATTGTCTGCGCTTCGCCGAGATCGTGGAGTTCGGCGCGTATGACGATGATGCGCTGTTTACGATCCTCGATGCCCGTCGCGAGGTCGCACTGCAGACCGGCGCCGTCGACGACACCCAGCTCGAACGCATCGTCGCCGAAGCCGGTGGGTCAGCCCGCTTCGGCGTGCAGGCACTGCGCTCGGCGGTCGACCTCGGTATTGATCGCGGCCACACGACCGTCCGCGAGCAGGATATCGACGACTGTTTCGACCGCGCGAACGAGCGCATCCGCGAGCAACAGTTGCAGAGTCTCGGTCGCGACCACCATCTCGTCTATCGAGCGATCCGGGAGCACGGGCCCCTGCGTCCGCAACAGATCCACGACCATTACGAGGATCTGGGCGGGGGGAACTCGCGGTCGGCGACGCTGAAGTACCGCCGAAAACTCGACGAGTACGACTTGATCGAGAAGACCGCCGACGGCTGGGCCGTCGTCGACAAGACGCTGGCGGCGCCGCGGCGGGAGCAGCGTGCGATGTGAGAATTAACCAATAATCGGGCGCATATCCGGGGTTCCTGTTGGTTAACTCTTCAGGTCAACCCGAGCTCCCGAACCAGTTCGGCGCAACTATCGGCTGTGAGACTCACCGGAACTTAACACACACCCGCCGCAATCCTGCCGGTAATGGAGGTGAAACTGTGGTCGAAAAGCGGGCGGACATCACCGACTCCCAAGCCGAGTACCTGGAACGGGAGTTCGGTGATGACTGTAAGTCGGACGCCGAAGTGTTTCGAACCCTTATCCGCGAACACCGGCGTATGTCCCGACTCCTTGATCTCGACGAGCACGCCGACGACGTGCTCGACGAGTAGTCACTCGCACGCGAGCGAGTAAACAGTACCGTCGTACTACTGCCGGAGAAAAAGATGTTTTTTGGACACTCTGGCGGAGTCTTTAAGTTGTTTCTGGCCAACGATTTAGCCAGAGACGTTCCAGTGGGTGGTCCTCACGCGAGGACACCTGCGGGCTGACCCACCGTCGGACTCAAAGCCGGCGTGGGGTGCCACCGCGAACGGCACCGAGCCGCCACCGCACTGCGAGCGACACAGTGCCGACAGTCCTCTTGCCTGACCATGTCTCAGAGCGCCAGCCACAGCGACGAGCCGGATAGCGACGCAACTGACCGCCCTGCACTCGGCGCCCGCGGTAACTGGTGGGGCGAGGAGGCCGGCCTGCCACAGTCCGACGACGCCGACGATCGGGGCCACGCCGACCACGGCGGCACCTCGCGGGCAGAGTGGATCGCCCACCAGCTCGTCAAAGAGTCCGCACCGGCGATCCTCTCTGGCACCGCACTGTTCGGCGACCCTGATGAGGAGTACGCGACCCACGACGCCAACGTCGAGGTCGAACTGACCGACCCGGAGGTCTACGTCGCGCCGTCGACGCTCGACGCAGAGGGCGAACCGGAACGGGAACTCTACGCCGACCACCGCCGGGTTCGCGTCGACGAACAGCACGGCTACCTCGGCGGCGTCGTGCTGGCCGATCGAAGCAAACACGAGTTCATGGCGCAGGTCGAGATCGTCGTCGCGATGGCCCAACAGCGCGAGCACCTGCGGGACTCGACCGCAAACGACCTCGTTGATCTCGCGCGCTCGCGCAAAGCAGAGTCCCACGACGCCGTGCAGGACCAGTCCGACGTGGCGATCATGACAGAGATCGTCCGCTGTATCGAGACGCCGGCGCTGCTCAAGGACAAGGAGTGGTAGGGATGGCGACTGCAACCCCGCCACGCGACAACCGCCGCCGGACCGGCGCCACACTGGCGTTCACGCTCGTCGTCGCATCGTTCGTGTTCGGCACCCTCGGCGGCGTGATCGCGCTGTTCGAAGGCCTCTCCTTCGGCGCCGAGTTATCGCTGACCATCCTGCCGCTGGCCGTCGTCGCGCCGGTTGGCGGCGTCCTTGGCGCCGTGTTCTTCACTCCAGTCGCCGTGCTGCTCGCCGCTTCGTAATCGAGGTTACTCATTCATGTTCGAAACCACACGCAAGAGTCGCATCGTTCACTCACTCCGCACGTCGGTCGGCATACCCGTCGAGCGGGACGCGGTCGATGCCGACCGCGTCGTAGTCTTGTTCAGTCGAGAGCACGGTCTCCCCCTCGACGTGGGCGATGCCGGCGTGGAGGGCATCGTAGGGCGTGAGTCCATGATCGTCGATAAACGCGGCCGCGGCCAACAGCGCATCTTCGTGCTCGGCCGGCCGAACAGCGACCAGTTCCAACAGGTTTGGAACGAGTTCAGCGGCAGCGATCGTGTACGCCCCGGCGTCGGGGTCGTAGAAATACTGGAGGAACTCAGCATAGGTCGCAATCGAGGTATGCACGTCCGCCGTTTCGAGGGCGGCCTCGGCATCTGCTTGCAACCAGTCGGTTGGCTTTGCCAGTGCGAACAGGAAATCGCTCTCGACGAACATGGCGCTACTGCTCGTCGTCGCGGGCGTCGATGGCCTCGCGCTCGGCAGCGATCTCTGCCCGCCCGTGCTGTCGGGCCGCAGCCTGCAGTTCCTCGACGGACTGGTCGTCGAGGGCGTCACCGACGGCAGCCTGCACGGCCTGAAGCGGGTCCTCAGCGACGGGGAATAACGCGACGTAGTTCGGGAGTTCGACCACGCGATACTCGGTACCAAACCGTTCCCGAACGTCTTTCGGGAGATACAGCCGCCCGCGCTCGTCGGTGCTTTTCGACATACTCGGGGAGAGGAACGGGAGGAACTAAATGGTTTCCCGTGATTTCGGACACATTCCCGTATCGGGCGGAGAACAGGAAATCGATTCGGCGTACTTGGTTCGTTCAGCGCCGCTCGCGCTCTCGAAGCTCCCGAACCGCCTCGACGGGGTCGATGTCGGTATCGGCATCGACGGCGAGGTCATGGAGCGCGTCACCGAACGGCGTGTCGTCGTCGCCCGGGCAGTCCTCGGCGTCGCCCTCACCGGGGCACATACTGAATCGACGGGACGGCGGCGGCAAAACGGTTCGGGTGCGGTAAATCGGAGATTCACTATTCATGACTCAGACATCCACCATCAGCAGTCGCATCGCCCGTCTTACAGCAGTTCGCTCACCGACTCCACCGGCGAGTAGTACCCGTAGTCAATCCATTCGGCGAGCCACTGATCGGCCGTCTCGACATCAATCACGTCGGTGTGGACGGCCTTGGCGAGCACACCGAGTGAGCCGGTGCAGTCGATACCCAGCGAGTTGGCGACATCACGAGCGTCGCCGTCATCGGTCGCGGCGACACCACCGTGTTCGTGGGCGAGAATTAAGACCGCTGCTTCTCCCGGATCAACGGTGCGGATCTCGTCTGGGTAATCGGGCACCGCAACGGATTCACGACGCAGCCAATCCTGCGAAAGATTCGGTTCGTCGTACTGGGATTGCACGATCTCCGCGTTATCTGGCTCAAGCTGGAGGATTGCCCGATTCAGGTGGGGATGGTCGTCGAAGGCTCCATCTGCCAGTTCATCGGCGACTGGCTCGGGAACGACCGGATCTTGAAAACACTCGAAGAGCACATCGACGGAGTCGGTTAGCGCGAGGTTCGACAGAACTGTCGAATCAAGATACACCGGGCGCGGCGACTCACTCATTCGATGTCGAGCGCGACATCGACTTCCTTCTGGGCCGCATCACGGTCCTGAGGGCCCAGCCGCAACCGAACGCCGGCGTCGACGAGCGTCGCCCGCATTTCTTCTTTCGAGATGTCGACTCGGCTCGCGGCTTGGCCGAGCGTCAGCTCGCCGAGAGCGTACAACCCGATGACGGTGGCGAGTTCAGTGTCGTCGCCGGTGGCGTCGGCCCGTGCCATACACGACAATTCGTGACTCGCCGTCAAAAGACTGCCGCAAATTGAGGTTCATCCATTCATGTCCGAAACATCCACCATCAGTAGTCGCATCGCCCGCCAACTCACCCTTCGCCGACTCGAACTGACCGCGCTGTCGACGACGGCGCTGGCGTTCGTGCTGACCGTCGCGCTCATCGAGACCACGGCAGTCCACGAAGCCAACCCGATCACGGCCGCGCTCGCCGATCACGTCGGCTGGGCTGGTGCCGGCGTGATCGGAATCGGCTACACTGCCGGCGCGTTCGCGCTGTTCCGTCGCACCTGGTCCTACCGCTACCGCGGCGTACGTGTTGCCCACGTCGGCGCGGTGCTCGTCGCCGCGCCGGGCGTCGCCGATCTCGCCGTCAACGTTGTTCGGCTCGCCCAGGTCGGCCTGCCATCGCTGGCGCTCGAGGCGATCGTCGCCACGTCGGCGCCGGTCGTGCTCGCGACAGTCGTCGCCGTCGGGCATCCAGCCGCGCCGCGAGTTCGGGAGGCTGTTTCGAAGGCGTCGATCGCGCGTGCTGGCCGGCGGACCGTGCCTGCGGTCGTCGCCGTGCTGGTGGTCACGTCGATGTTCGTGGGAGTGGTGGTCATCGGAACACAACCTGTGGATCCGGATACATCGGGAACTGTTGAAGCCACAAGCCACGAAACTGGCATAGTTCTATCAACTTCTGATGATAATACACTTGAAGCATCCGACCCGGAAACTGGAAACACTATCTGGTCATACACTTTCTCAAGTAGTGTTTATGACGTACATAAAGGGCCTAACGGAAAATACGTGTACGCTCATGATAACAGCGATGATGCGGATATGCACAGGATATATGCGGCAAATGGAACACTGGATAAAACCATCCCATTAGCCACGACAACTGCCTCATATGCCACTGGATCTATCGTTTCTCCGGATGGGGGTACAGTTTACCATAACAACTTTAATGATGATAACATCAGCGCTGTGGACGTTGGAACGGGTGCAGTTGACTGGGAAGTAAGTATAACGGGTTCAAGTATGGACGAATTCGCCATCAGTAGTGATGGGGGAACTCTTTACGTTGGTGGGAATCATGGCAGTAACGATCAGGGGCGAGTTACTGCTATTGACAGTTCCACGGGTGATGTTCTTTGGACTACCCTTTATGTGGACAGTGTTAATGACATCGCCCTTTCGCCTGATGAATCTAAAGTATATGTGGAAGTGGCTGGTGACAGCGGCAACGGAGAAACAGTTGCTACGTGGGTATCAAATCAGTCAACCCAGTGGATATACACTGTTGACAACTATGGGACCCACGATCTCACTGTTTCACCAAATGGTAAAACAGTCTATGTGACTAACACTGAATCCAACGACAGACACATACAAGCCGAAGCATTAGACGCTGAAACAGGCAATCTTCAGTGGCGAACTGAACTAAGCACTGCAATAGATGAGGGGCATGCTATTTATGCGTCAGATGATGGTAAAAAGGTATTCTATGGTATAGGGACCGGTGAAGTTGGGGCTTTAGACAGTTCTGACGGGTCCTTATTATGGTCGGACACCTCACAAACTGGAAATATAAACCACATAGTGTCTATGAACACCGATGTGAAACTACTTTCCAGCCTTTCAACTACTAACACAGGTTCCACATCAACTGAACTGAATTGGGAGTCAAACCATGACGGCCAAACAAATGTGGAATACAAGCCTTCAGACTCCTCTACGTGGAAAACGTATTCGACTGTCTCCGGCACCACCACCTCTGAAACAATTACGGGGCTGAAAAACGGGGAGAAATACGATGTTCGAGTGATTGTCGACGGAGGAACCACGAACAGCACCACCAGCGCCACCACCACGCTCCCAGCCGACGACCAACCTGTACTCTCGACGCCATCGGAGGGCCAGATCACCGTCGACCGCGAGACGGTGATAACCAACTACGGCGAGGTCGAAGTCCAGTACCGCGAGACGAACACATCGACATGGACCACCCACACCACCGTCCCATACGACTTCACGACCATCGACATCGAGAACCTCTCCGACGAGGAAGAGTACACGGTCCGTCTGCAGACCCAGACCGAACACACGACCGGTAGCTGGACGGATCTGGTGTCGACGGGAACGTTGACACCAACGGGTCCGATCAGTGGCACGGTTGAGAACCAGAACGGCCAAGCGATCGAAAATGCAACGGTGAAAGTCTTCACCGTCACGAATGCCACTGAGGGTGTCACTGATCCTGCGTCGGGGATCGATGAACTCACTGATCTCTCGGACCCAATGCCGGACTCGTTCGCCGAACAATCGGACTCGGACTTCCAGTTGCTGGGTGA
>NZ_FOXI01000012.1 GCF_900115675.1 Halolamina pelagica
GTGCCGCCGTCACCCAGCAACTGGAAGTCCGAGTCCGATTGTTCGGCGAACGAGTCCGGCATTGGGTCCGAGAGATCAGTGAGTTCATCGATCCCCGACGCAGGATCAGTGACACCCTCAGTGGCATTCGTGACGGTGAAGACTTTCACCGTTGCATTTTCGATCGCTTGGCCGTTCTGGTTCTCAACCGTGCCACTGATCGGACCCGTTGGTGTCAACGTTCCCGTCGACACCAGATCCGTCCAGCTACCGGTCGTGTGTTCGGTCTGGGTCTGCAGACGGACCGTGTACTCTTCCTCGTCGGAGAGGTTCTCGATGTCGATGGTCGTGAAGTCGTACGGGACGGTGGTGTGGGTGGTCCATGTCGATGTGTTCGTCTCGCGGTACTGGACTTCGACCTCGCCGTAGTTGGTTGTCACCGTCTCACGGTCGACGGTGATCTGGCCCTCCGCCGGCGTCGAGAGTACAGGTTGGTCGTCGGCTGGGAGCGTGGTGGTGGCCGAGGTCGTGCTCTTGATCGTGCTGTCGGAGTCGGCGACGACGCGAACGTCGTACGCCTCACCGTTCAGGAGACCGGTGAGAGTCTCGCTAGTGGTTGAACCGGAAAGCGTCGAGAACGTCGACCATGTCGACGCCGACGTCGGCTTGTATTCTACCCGAGTCGTACTAACCTGGTTCGCGCTCCAGGTTAGATACGTCGAGGTGGAATCGGTTGCAGAGGTTGTCAGACCGGAGAGAGAAGTGCTCCCTTCAACAGGCCCAACGTGACCGAGCGTGTGGAGCTCGTGTCGTGAACCGGAGGAGTCCTTTGAGTGGGAGGTGTCGAAGGCATAGAGCGAATTGTCGTTTGACCCGACGTACACCACCCCGTTAGCGACTGTCGGCGATGACCTGACACTTCCCCCAGTGGCTGCACTCCACTTCTGAGACCCCGTATCGGCGTCGATCGCGTATAACGAGTTATCCCATGATCCAACGTATACCGTCCCATTTGCCACTGTCGGAGAGGAGTCAATACGGCCCCCAGTCGCAAAGCTCCACTCCTGAGTTCCCGTACCAGCATCGAATGCATAGAGCGAATTGTCGTCAGACCCGACGTACACCACCCCGTTAGCGACTGTCGGGGAGGATTTGATATTGTCGCCAGTCGCTGCGCTCCACTTCTCGGTTCCCGTATCGGCATCAAACGCGTGTAACGACTGACTGTAAGACCCGACATACACCGTCCCATTTGCCACAGTCGGGGATGTCCAGTGAATATTCCCCCCCGTTGCTGTGCTCCACTTCTGAGTCCCCGTATCGGCGTCAAACGCGTATAACGAGTTATCCCATGATCCAACGTATACCGTCCCATTTGCCACGGTCGGCGAGGATTTGATATTGTCGCCAGTGGCTGCGCTCCACTTCTGAGTCCCCGTATCGGCGTCAAACGCGTATAACGAGTTATCCCATGATCCAACGTATACCGTCCCATTTGCCACGGTCGGCGAGGATTTGATATTGTCGCCAGTGGCTGCGCTCCACTTCTGAGTCCCCGTATCGGCGTCAAACGCGTATAACGAGTTATCGGCAGACCCGACGTACACTGTCCCGTTAGCGACCGTCGGAGACCCAGATATACTGTCGCCAGTGGCTGCGCTCCACTTCTGAGTCCCCGTATCGGCGTCAAACGCATACAGTGAGCCGTCGTACGATCCGAGGTACACCGTCCCGTTTGCTACTGTTGGTGAGGACTGGTATATGGAACCCCCTGTTGCTGTGCTCCACTTCTGAGTCCCCGTATCGGCGTCAAACGCATACAGTGAGCCATCGTACGATCCGACGTACACTGTCCCATTTGCTAACGTCGGCGAGGAGAGGACATTATCGCCTGTCGAGGTATTCCAAATCTTATCCCCTGCCGCCGCGGCCGCTGTCCCGGACTGTTCCTCTGTCACAGGCTGCGTCCCGAGGAATGCGATCCCGCCGACGAACGTCGACGTGACGACGAGGACGGCGACAACCCCAGGCAGAGCCTGCCTGCCAGCAGTTCGAATCGACGTACCGGAGACAGCCTCGATCACCTGAGGCGCGACTGGATGCCCGACGGCCACGACCGTCGCAAGCACGACCGGCGACGCCGTGGCGACGATCGCCTTGAGCGCCACCGAGGGCAGGCCGACCTGGGCGAGCCGAACGGCGTTGACAGCGAGATCGGCGACGCCCGGCGCAGCGACGAGTACCGCGCCGACGTGGGCAACACGTACGCCGCGGTAGCGGTAGGACCAAGTGCGACGGAACAGCGCGAACGCGCCGGCAGTGTAGCCGATCCCGAGCACGCCGGCACCAGCCCAGCCGACGTGGTCGGCGAGCGCAGCGGTTGCCGGGTTGGCCTCGTGGACCTGCCCCGTCCCGACGAGCGCGACGGTCAGGATGAACGCCAACGCCGTCGTCGACAGCGCCGTGAGTTCCAGCCGGCGCAGGGTGAGTTGGCGGGCGATGCGACTCAGTGTGGATGTTTCGGACATGGATGGTGAACCTCGATTACGACGCGGCGAGCAGCACGGCGAGTGGCGAGAAAAACACGACGCCGATCACGCCGCCAACTGGTGCGACGACGGCCAGCGGCAGGATGGTCAGCGACGCCTCGGCGCCGAACGAGAGCCCCTCGAACAGCGCGATCACGCCGCCGAGTGTCCCGAACGCAAACGAGGCGACGACGAGGGTAAACGCCAGTGTGGCGCCGGTCGAACGGCGGTTGTGGCGTGGCGGGGTTGCGGTGGACATCAGCGATACCCCGCGGCAGCGGCCTTCATCGCTGAGACTGCCTCGGACATTTGGCCGCCGTCCTCGAGCCGGGAGATCATCTGCATGATCTCGCGCTTCTCCTCGCTGCGGACGAACGCGATGACGATCGTGAGGATATCCACGTCGGAGTGATCGCCCGCACGCTTCAGCTCGAACAGCTTCTCGCGAGCGTCCTGCTTGATTTCCTCCGAGACGTTGTCCTTGCGCCCATCCAGCCACTCGTCGAGCACCTCGGCGAGCTCCTCCTTCGATCGCGGCTTCACGATCACGCCCGTCGAGTACCCGCCGGAGATGTAGCCGATCTCCTCGTTGACGCGCTTGCGGTGGCGTTGATCGCGAACGGTCTCCGTCGGCGGCCGGATCGTCGGCTCGCTGAGTTCGACTTCGCAATTCCGGTGGTGGTGTGCGTCGGGATCGTGCTCGAGGCACTCCTCCTCGAAGAGCCACGCGCAGAGTTGCTGGAGTCGGCCACCGGGGAGCGCCGGCGTCTCGAACAGCGTCGTCGAGCACAACACCGTCGCCGTCTCGAGCAGGATCCCCTTCGCGATGATGCGGTCCTGATCGTTCGGATCTGGGTGCCACGTCCCGGCCGGGCCGGGATTGTCGTCGGCGCCGTCGCCGACGCCGTACTCGCCGGCGTCCTGGCCGCGATCGTCGTCGTCATAGTCGGTCATCTCACCCCAGTAGTTGTTTCGGGGGTAGCCGTCGCTATCTGTGTCGTCGCGTGTGCTGGGCATTGTGGATCTGGAGAAGCAGCTATTCATTCGGTCGTCGCATGGCCTTGCGACCTGGGCTCGCCCGTTTCCCGTCGACCCTGGCCGGCGGCTTTTCTCCGCTGGCAGTGGTCTTCGGGTTACATCACCGCGGTGGTGTCCGGACTGCGACGCCTTCTCGAGCGGATACAGGGGGGCCGAGTTTAAAAACGCAATTCAGGCGGTGTCAAAAATCACCCGTGTGTCTGTGGCACTTCGCAATCATCGACGACGATGGAGTTTTAGCCACAGCAGTGCGATGATCCGGTGGCTCCAGTACTGGGGCCTTTCCTACGACTCGGTGCAGGGGTCGGCGGTGATCCCTGCCGCCGACTCTCAAAAGATGTCGATAATCTAATTGTTTTCGCATGTGATAATTAGGACCTACTCCTTTTACCCCCTCACTGAATTTCTATGGGTAGATGCGACCAGGCAGGCACGCTCTCGTGTGGTAATGTGTGCCTTCCGCCGGGTCGTAGGAAAACACAATGAAAGCGAAACTCAAAGCAGTACTCGACGACGATCGTGGCGTGTCACCTGTAATCGGAGTGATACTAATGGTTGCGATCACGGTGATTCTGGCCGCTGTGATCGGTACTTTCGTTTTAGGCCTTGGCGACAGTCTCGAGCAGGCGCCGCAGGCGCAGCTGGAGGCCGAGTACGATAGTACAGACAGTGAAATCGACCTCGTCCACAACGGCGGCGACACCCTGGACGGGGGCGACATTACCGTCAAATGGAGCGGTACTGCTGCAGGTGGGAGTGCTAACCAGTTTTCAGGAGAATTGAGTGTCGGGGGCACCCAAGCGGTTGTTACGGGATTCAGTAGCGAACCCACTAGTGGCACTCTGACTATCGTTCACGATCCGTCGGAATCGATCCTCTTCGAGAAGGAGTACTAACAACCATGAAATCGAAACTCAAAGCGTTACTCGACGACGATAGTGGTGTCAGTCCTGTGATCGGCGTGATCCTCATGGTCGCAATCACGGTGATTCTGGCCGCTGTGATAGGGACCTTCGTTTTAGGCCTTGGCGACAGCCTCAATCAGGCGCCGCAGGCGCAGCTAGAGATTGCCAGCTCGGCCGGGAACTCGGATCTCGAGATCTCGCACAACGGTGGCGACAGCATCGTCGCTGGCGACCTCAGGATCACGGTGGACGGTGGGTCAGCTCAAACTCTGGACAACGCAGGTGCAGGATACGCTGCGGAGGATGAATTCTCCGTCGGCGAGACGGCCCAAACCAGCATTGGGGTGTCCGGTGGAGACCGTATCCGGCTCATCCACGTCCCGTCCGAATCCGTGCTGTTGGACGCGACTGTCGGGTCGTAGCCAGCCTGATTAACCCACCGTTAATTTCTTTGTACGAATGCCGATAACCGACGAGTACGGCGACGGGCTCGCACGCGTCGACGCCGATGTCGTCGCTGATCCGAGTGACTACGACACCTTCGTCGCCGTCTTCGCTCGCACGTACTCGCACTCGGAGAATCCCGCCGCACTCGTCGATCTGTACAACGACTTTCAGAAAGCCCGGGCGAAGCGCCCAAACGCGGGGAGTAGTAGCCTCGCGAACAAGCTCGGTGTCCCACGGTCGAACATCCGGCGCTGGACCGACGATGGCGCGGTTCCCTACGTCGTCCAAGGGCTGCAGACTGCCGAAACGCGCGGGTGGATACCGATGTCGTTCGACAGCGTCGAGTTTCGCGCGATGAACCGGCTCATCGCGTGGGTGCTGTCTTCGGGGTCGATCCACGGCGAGCGATGGGGCGTCCAGTTCGTCGTCGACGACGATCGGGCACGCGACCGAGTGGAGGCAGCGCTGACGATGCTCGATCTCGAAGCTCGAGAGTACGACGAGGCGGGGACCAACATCAACGGGACACTCCTCGGTGTCAGCGCAGATGGATCGGTACTGGGTCGCGTCCTCTACAGCCTCGGCGCGCCGAAGGGCGACGACAAGCAGCGCCCCGACGTGCAACTGCCGCCATATCTCGATCGAGCGCCCGAGGGCATCAAGCGGGCGTGGCTCACGGAGTACCTGCAGAATCGCCGGCGCGAGCAGGATGGTGACCCGTGGATCTCCTTCGGCGAAGATCGGCCCGCTGTCTATCAGCGCCAGTTCGTCGAGCTCGTGGAGGACGTGACGGCCGCGTCGGCGTCAGCCTCCGAGACGGATATCTACGTGAGCGCGGCGGCGGTGCGGGAGCTGGGTCTAGCTTAGACTGTTTCGCTAAGCCAGTTGCTTAGATTACCGCGCTAAGCAACCCGCGCTTCCCGCCGCGGCGCCGCCAGCGTCTCGTCGACGACAACCCAGCCAGCCTCAACGCACTCGATCAAGTCGTACTCGTCCAGCTTCTTTCGGTAGTTCACCACCGACTGACGTGTGCTCTCGCCGCCGAGATTCTGGTAGTGCTCGTAGATCCGTTGCGGACGTAGGGGCCCGTGCTCCCGGATCGCTCGGTAGACGAGATGGTGATCGCGGCCGAGACTCTCCAACTGCTGTTTCCGGATGCGATCGTGCGCGCGCTCGAAACAGTCGTCGACATCCGCCGGCTGGACAGTCGTGTGCCCGCGCTCGATGCCCAGATCCACGGCGCTCCGGAGTGCTTGCACGCCAAATCGGGCCGACCCGCCGGCCTCGGCGACGATCCGCTCCAGTTGGCTATCGTCGATGACGCCGCGCTGGAGGGCGACCGTCCGGCGAGCGTCGAGGATGTCGAACAGCGCGGTCGTGTCGTAGGGGTCGAACTCGACGATCTCCGCAAAGCGCAGTCGGTCGGCGTGATCCGGCACCTGCCCCAGTGCGTTCGATCGCTTGTGGCCGATCAGGATCAGCGAGAGCCACTCGGCGCGGGCGAGGTCCGCCAGCAGCTCGGGCTCGTCGAGGCCGGCGATCTCGTCGAGGATCACGACGAACGGTTGCTCGCGGGATGCGATCCAGTCCGCGAGTTCGCCCGTACTCGCGCTCGGCTGCGCGATCGGGGCGGGGTGGGCGTCAGCGATATCTCGGAGTGCTTGCCAGCGCGTCTTCGACGTGCAGGGCACGTATTCGTAGTCGACGCCCCACTGCTGGGCTTCGTCGAGCAGAAACTTCGCCGTCGACGTTTTGCCCACGCCGCTGGGCCCGATCTCCCACACCGAGCCGGCCGGCTCGCCCTCGGTCGCCGGTTCGAGCACGTCGCTGATCCGCTGGAGTTCCGGCTCCCGGCCCGGCATGGCGTTCGGGAGATAGTTCTCTTTCAGCTTGTCCGGTTCCACGTACATGGTTGTGTGGTGAAACGTGGGTCCTACATAAAGGGCTGCAGAGGGGGTTTGCAAAACTCCGTGTTAAATCCCTGGGGAGAGGGTTTTCGAAAACCCCCCCTTCGGCCTTATACGGAGGTTGAGGCCGTCGGGTGAGATATGGCGACGAGCCAGGACGACTGGGAGGTCGAGCGCATCGGCCCACCGGGCGATAAAGTGGAAATGGAACTGGGCAGCGACGGCGACACCGATCTCGTCCGGCTGCATCGTGGCGGTGAAACAGTGACGTTCCGCGTCGAAAACGAAATCGCCGAGCCGGTCGGTGACGTACCGGAGTGGGCCGAGGCTATCGCCCACCGTCTCGGCGTCGATCGGGTCAAGCAGCGATGACCGCCTGCGTCACGTCCGGCGCCCGCAGTGTCGTCGAGATCACGCCGCAGTCCTGGTCGGCCAGGATCTGCACCGCCGCGGCCGGCAGTCGGTCGCCGGTGATCGTCGCCTCGATCGTCCACTCCGCGCGCGGGCCCTCGTTGGGGTCGAGCACGGCAGCGCCGAGCACGTCGTCGATCGCCTCGAGCCCGCGTTGCACCACCTGCGCGCGCTCGCGGGTCGTGCGTGGACAGCGGCTCATTCGTCCACCGGCTCGTAGTCGCCGTCGACGCGCTCGACGAGCTCGTGATCCTCGCCGTCGAACGCCAGCGCGACGCGGTCGTAGTTGGTTTGGCGCTGTTCGTAGGTCAGCACCTGCTCGCGGGCCATCAGCGGTCCTCCGCGTGCTCGCGGATGAACGCGAGCGCAGCGTCGCGGGCGTCTTGTTCAGTGCCGCCGGCGTGGATCTCGCTCGACGAGCTCGGCAGCGGCTCGGCGTGGAAGATCACTCGGACCGTGCCCGTGGCGTCGACGCGCTCGCCGCGGTTGAACGCGGCAGCGCTGCGGGTCGGCAGCTCGGTCCGGACGCGGAGCACGGCGCCGTCATCACGCTCGAAGCGCGCGAGCTCGGTGGTGTCAGTCTCGATCCAGTTGGCAGGCAGTTCAACTCGGTCGGTGCCGTTTTCACGGCTGGAGTGCGTAGTCGACATCGTTCTCGCCTCTCCGAGAACAACCGGGCCGCGTGTGACAGCACGCGGCCGACCATTCATTCGGCGAAATGGCCCGCGAGCGCCCGGTGTTCTCAACTCAACGTATGCGTCGCTAGGTACTTAGTGATTGCGCAGTTCTACGAAAATGGGCCCAGTACTGAGTACCTAACTGGTGGAGAGCGACTCACGGCCTTTTTCGGTGATTCTGTAGAGGTTAGTCTCCTCTTCCTGCTCGATCTTCTCCACGCGGCCTTCATCTACCAACTCAGCCAAGTAATTCGAGAGAGTCCGGCGCTCAAACGTGGACCCACGCATCTTCGCGTTACGGAAGAGTACGTATGGAGTGAGCGCCAGCCCAGATTCATTAAGAATCTGGAGAACTTGCTGTTTCCGCTCCTCCTTACCCATTGTTTCGGCGTTCTCCGCAGTATCCATAGAACCACCGAATGTATCACTTCCCTTTCCTGTGCAGCTCGGCCCATTACAAGGCATACTTGCAGAGTACGGCGCAACCTATATGTAGGTTGCCCTGTATGCTTGCAATGCGCGCCGCTGGTGAGGCGATAGTCGGTGCCTACGGTAGAAGGGCGCCGCCGGGGTCTGGGCCCCGTCGACGCCTCGCCGCGCCGTATAACCACATGCAAACACACGCACTGCGGGGGCTTGAACCTCCCGCAACGACGGTCGGTGGCAGTGACCTGGCACACGCCGACGCCCCGTGCCATCCAAGCAAACTGGGCGGCGGCGTGCGGGTCACGGCCTCGAATCGCACGCAGACCACCCCTGGAGAGGGTCATCTCCGCGACGACCAAGACCAATGAATCCTGACGATACACAGCCGGATAGTTGTACTGCTAATTCACCATCCTACAAAGACGCTGAGGCGCTTCGCTGCCTGTACTGGGACGAAGGGCTTACTGGCGTCGAGATCGCCGACCGGTTCGGAGTTCATTCCTCTACGATTTACAGATGGATGGACCGCCACGGTATCGAGCGCCGTGATCGGTTGGACGAGATCAAGAAGGCGCGCCGGGTCGAATACGCGACCTTCGGCCATACTGAAAATGGCTACGAACGATGGAGCACGGCCGATACGGAGGGGAATCACGACCATTTCCGGGTTCACCGACTCCTAGCAATCGCTGAATACGGTCCAGAGGCCGTCGGTGGGAATGTCGTTCATCACGAGAACGGCATCCCGTGGGACAATCGACCATGCAATATCGAGGTGATGGGGCGAGGAGAACATTCTGCTCTCCACCACGGGCAACAGGAGAGGGCAGGGTTGGAGAAAAACTCAGATAGCGGGAGCCGTGGGGCAGACCCCGGCAATGGGGGTCGACGATGACTGGTAAAGACGGCTTTGGCGCACCGGCTTCCCAGAACAACCAGATCTGCGATCACTGCGGCCAACCGTACACCCACGCCACGACGGCTGGCCCCGGCCGGAGCACGCGCTCCTGTGGCTGTGACGTGGTGGTGATGGCGGTCGCCGACAACACCGACAACGCCTTCGCGAACGCCGCGATCCGCGCGCTGAACGCGACAGGCGACGTGAGGACGGCCGCACGGATCCACGAGGGCGCACGCGGGCGGCTCGTCACCGACGGCGGTCACGAATCCGACTACGAGTGTCGCCACTGCAGCTGGGCGGGCGACGAGTGCGACCGTCGCGATCACTATCCCGTCTGTCCGGAGTGCAGTCGGATCGTCGAGGTTCGACAGGAACTCGTCGCCGATGGCGGCGTGCCGGAGTCGTTCGACGATCTCGCGTCGACGTGTGAGACCTGCGGCGACGACGTGGATCCTGAGTACCTGATCGAGGGCGAGTGTCCGGGCTGTCACTACCGACCGGTCGCCGATGGCAGTACCACCTGGACGGACCTCACCGGGTTCAAGCGCGACTTGCTCGAGGCGATCCGTCGGCTTGAGAACGACAGCGAGACCACCTACGGACTGGCGATCAAGGACGAGGTCGAACGCGTCTACGGGGAGGAGATCCTCCACGGCCGGCTCTACCCCAACCTCGACGACCTCGTCGAGGCTGGCCTGATCGAGAAGGGCCAACTCGATCGCCGGACCAACGAGTACCAGCTCACCAGCGAGGCCGAGGCGATGCTCGAACAGCGAGCGCGCCTGCTCGCCGATGCCTGCGGGATGGAGCAGCCCGTCGCCGACGGGGGTGACCAGGCATGAACGTCCTGTTCGACTACCCGGCCCGCCCGACTGCACAGGAAGCCATCCGCACGGTGTTCGCTACGGGGGCTCTTTCGATCACAGCCGGACTCGCGTTGTCCGGTTGGGTTGCGCTGGGTGTCGTGTTCGGCGGGAGTGTCACCGACGCCCTGTTCCAGTCGGCCGGCGTCGTCTTCTTCACCGGCTTCGGCATGCTGGCGATGGCCGCATCGCTGCTCGCCTATCACGCCCGCCGTCGCTACCAGGTCGTTCCTCGTGAGGAAGTCGCGTCCGATGGAGGTGAGTCGGCTTGAGCCGATCCGACGACGGCGGTCCCGACCACGCGTTCCCGAGTGACGAGATGTGGTCGGCCTATCGCGACGCCGAGATCGGCGTGGGCGACGTGGTCGTCGACCTTTCCCGCACCACATCGCTCCAGGTGACAGGCGTCGCGAGCAAACGCGCCGGCGAGCACCCGAAGGTCCGATCGGACCGCACAGCCGATCTGTTCGGCGTCGACGAGGACGAACTCGTCTACCACTGCGTGTTCCTGCCCGACGGCGACGACGCGATCAGTCCGCCGAGCAAGACCTACGCCTACCCAGCGAGCCGGCTGCTCCGCTACCCAGTCGAGGAGGCGACGCCGAACGAGCGTCTGCAGCGAGAGTGGCTGACCAACGTCCTCGAGGAGCTGGCCGTCGAAGCCAACGAACTCGGCGCCCAGCAGCGAATCTGTCTTCGAGAAGTCGTCTCCAACGCCTTCGGGAGCGAGGTGGCTGGACTCCTCGAGGAGTTCGTCGAGGCCGCAGGAGGTGAGGCCTGATGGCTGGCGCCTACTCCGACGCCGAGCTCGCGAAGCTCGAACGGGTCGGCCAGCGCCGCACCGCCGAGGCGCGCATGGACATCCGGCAGCGTCACCTGACCGAGTTCCACGGAGGTGGGCGATGAGCCGACTCGACTGGCCGCGTGGGTGGGAGCGTACACCCGCTCGCCAGCGCGAGAAGAACCCGCGGTTCGACGCCTCGATCGCGACGACGACCGACGCGCTCGCGACCGAGATGGAGCGCATGGATGTCGACGAGTGGCGCGGGTCGATCGGTAACACCCACACGAAGTCGAACGGCCTCCCGCTCCATAACGCCAACCCGGACGATCCGGGGTTCGTCCTCCGGTGGAGTGACGACGGCGAGCAGTTTGCCGTCGCCTGCGACGACTACTCGCGACTTCGGGACAACCTCCGCTCGGTCTATCTCTGGGTTCACGAGACGCGGATGCGGGCCCAGCGACCGGTGAAGACCGGCGACGCGGAGTTTGCTGCGGCTCGGCTGCCCTCCGGCGACGACGAGGACGCGCTCGTCGCGACGGCGGCGCCCCACGAGATCCTCGAAGTCGCACCGGACGCCGACGAGCCGGTCGTGAAAGCTGCGTACCGGCAGCAGGCGAAGTCGGCGCACCCTGATCAGGGCGGCGACCCTGCCGAGTGGCAGCGACTCACCGACGCAAAGGAGGCGATGCTCGGGGGTGAGTCGGCATGAGCAAGCACGATAGCTCTCCAGAGGCAGTCTACAAGCTGTCGACCTCCGTCTCGCCGCCCCGAGAGCCCTCGGCGTACCGCATCACGGACCACTTCCGCTACCGGATGAACCACCGGCAGAACCCCAGTGTCGACGGCGACATCATCCGTCGCTGCTTCGAGGACGGCCGGATCAAGAACACCGCGCAGGCAGATCGGTTCATCTTCGAGCTCGACGCTGATCACCGCTGGTGGCTGATCGTCGAGCTCCGCGACGAGGCGTTCTTCCAGGAGTCGGAGAAGCACCGCGCGCTGACGGTGTTCGCGAAGGGGTCGGACCACGATGCAGAGGGGTGGTCGGTATGAGTATCGATCTCCCCACCCAGGAGGAACGTAGCGACCGCAATCTCCGGGACATCTGTGAGGAGATCGTCGAGGACGACGGCTTCAGCGACCGCGCCCAGAGCATGGCTCAAACACTGCTCGACGGCATCAAGGAGGGCCGCATCGATGTCAATTAAGGTCGAGCCAGCGGTCGATCAGGTCCGCACGCGCTTCGGGATCTTCCCGGACCTCCTTCCGCATCTCCATCAGCTGTTCGGCTCGCTCCGGGCCAGACTGGGCGATCTCTTCGACCAGGAGGTCGTCGACGGCCTCCGCCTGCTCAGCGGCTCCGGGCTCGAGCGCCTGCCCACACCAAACGCAGAGCGACCGCTCGCGTGGCGTCTGTTCGCCACACCGCGGGCACTCGATCGGGGCGATCTTGTCGTCCTCCTGATCAGGAACTTCGGCACCGTAGACGCGAGCGAGTTCGCGGTCCGACTCCTCTGCGAAGACGCTGACGTAGCGCGAGGCGACCGAGCTTCCGCGCACCCAGCCGTGATGATCCTCGAGGTGGGCTTGGTTCATCCCCTTCGAGGCCAGATGGGCCGCGCTGGACTTCCGGAAGTTCGTCGGCGTGACCGGTTTCGTTACCTCCGCACGCTCAGCGACGCGCTTCAGGAGCTGATTCTTCATCGTACGGGAGACCTCCTCGTTGCGGCCGAGTTTGGACCACAGCGGGGCCGATGGGTCGTCGCCGGCCGGGTGATTCCGGAGCCAGTCACGGACGTAGGGGACCGCCGGGATCAGCGTGATCGAACGCTGGCCACGCTTCCCGTTGACTGTGACCTGGAGGCCGTATTCGGAGTCGGAGATGTCACCGACGGTGAGGCTGGCGTACTCGCCACCACGGAGTCCGGCATCGAACAGCAGGGCAACAGCGGCCGCGTCGCGAGTGTTCATCGCCGCGTCGAGCATATCCTGCACTTCGTCATCCCACCGAAGCATCTCGCCCGGATCGGGAGCGGGATCGTACGTGGAGGATGTTCCCGAGGGGACCCAGGACAGACTATCGGGGATCTCGTCACCGTCGGTCACGTGACGGCCGAAGACGCGGATCGCGGCTCGGTAGTCACGGTTCGTCTCCTCGTTGGAGAACTCCCGGTTAATCCACGCAACAGTCTCCTCGGCGTGGTCTCGGTCGTCCAGCAGGCTCGCAACGTCGCCGTGTCTCTCAGCCACGAGGACCAGATGCCGGAGGAGTTTGATCTTCCGGTTCAGGGAGTAGCGACTGGAGAGCAGGTCGAGCTGGCGTCGGAACTCGTCGAGGATGTCGCGATCACCCTCCGCGATGTCGTCGCTCTCGTGGATTCGATTGACGAGGTTCTCGTAGCGAGTCTCGTTCGCCATGCTAGTACTGGTGATCCGGCGTCTTTTATAACTACAGCTTTCAACTTAGGATTGCAAGCTCGGTCCAGGCTCTTCTCGTCGAGCGAAGTGAGACGTGAAGAGCCGTCGCCGGGCGTCGAGCAGGCGAGAAAGGCGCAGCGAACGGAGTGAGCGAGCATTTTCTCGCCGTGTTCGACTCCCGGTCCGGCCGCCGCCTCGACTCCCGGCCCAATCAGTTCACTCCGCTCTCGATTCAGCCACTCCCCCGCCCCGCGCCGAGCCACCACCGAACGACCAAAGCACGGCAACCTGGGAGCGTCGTCGACGCCGTCGGAACCCATTTCCACGACCAGCGAGAACTATCGCCCGAATGGCCTACGAACCGTGGCAGGCGCTGTTCGCCGGCACGTTCCTCCTCCTGTCCGGGGGGATCCACGTGGTCGCCCCCTATCAGGCCGCCCGGAAGGCGGCGATGGAGGACGGCAACGAGGACGCCGTCGCCGACGAGTGGGAGATCGACGCGACTCAGATCATCGCCGGGATCACCGCGCTGGTCGGGCTGGCGATCCTGGTCCGCGCGGTGGTCCCGTTCTGAGTCGCGGTGAGAGTCACAGGAGTTACGTACTGGGCTCCGTAGCCACGGGCAATGCCGGACGGCGATTCCGCCGACGAGAGCGTTCGGGAGGCGATCGACCAGTCCGAACACGGCGCCCCCGCGGCGGGGGCGGTGCTCCGCGACCAGTTCGAGACCCACGAGATCTTCCAGCGGATCATCGCCGCCGCCGACGAGGAGGCCACCACGGGCCAGCGCGAACTGTTCTTCAGTAGCCTCGCCGCGGGGTTCTCGATCACCGTCACGTTCCTGCTGTACGCGTCGCTGACGGCGGCGACGGACGGCCACCCGATCCTCAGCGCGCTGCTGTACCCGCTGGGATTCGTGTTCATCATCCTCGGCGGCTACCAGCTGTACACCGAGAACACGCTGCCGCCGGTCGTGCTGGTGCTGGAGCGGCTGATGAGCCTCCCGCGGCTGTTCAAGATCTGGGGCATCGTCATCGTCGGGAACTTCGCCGGCGGCGGGTTCGGCGCCCTCGTCCTCGCCCGGACCGGGGTGCTCTCCCCCGAGGCGATGGACGCCGCGACGTACCTCGCCGAGAAAGGGGTCCGGACCGACTTCTGGCCGCTCTTCTTCAAGGCGGCGTTCGCGGGCGTGATCGTCGCCGGCGTCGTCTGGCTGGTGTACGCCGTCCGCGACAGCTTCACCCGGCTGGTGATCGTCTACCTGGCCTTCCTCGCGGTGCCGCTGGGGAACCTGTATCACTCCGTCGTCTCCTTCACGGAGCTTGCGTACCTGGCGTTCGCGGGCTACGACGTGTTCCTCCCGGGACTCCTCTGGTTCGTGTTCCCCGTCCTGCTGGGCAACACCGCCGGCGGCGTCGTGCTCGTCACGGTGGTCAACTACTTCCAGACCACCGAGGAGCGACTGGACATCGCCCGCCGCGACGGGTTCGACCGGGAGCTCACCGTCCGCGAACTGCTGCTCGGTGGGATGGCCGGGCGCTCGTACGTCCACAAGATGATCCACAAGGAGCGGGAGTAGGTCGCGGCGCCGAACCCGCGAGTCCGGGACAACGGTTATCACGAGCGGGGGAGAGGGTTCTCGCATGGCGTACGCACTCTGGCAGTACGTGCTCGCGGGCGGGTTCCTCCTGATCGCCGGCGGAATTCAGGCCGTCTCACCGGGTATGGAGCCCGTTCCGGAGAGGGAGAACTACGCCCGCGTCTCGCGCGGGATCGGCACGATCGTGATGGCCGTCGGCATCGGCGTGCTCGTGCTCGGTGCGTGGCGGTTGTTGTAGCACCCCGATACTGTTTTGTAGCTGTGGCAGCTACTTTCCGGTCGTAATGGGTGAAGTCTGCTCGACGTGCGGGCTGCCTGAGGAACTCTGCGTCTGCGAGGACGTGGCGAAAGAGTCCCAGCAGATCAGCATCCGCATCGACGAGCGCAGGTACGGCAAGGAGGTAACGATCATCGAGGGGTTCGATCCGAAAGACGTGGACATGGACAGCCTGTCCTCCGACCTGAAGTCCAAGTTCGCGTGTGGGGGCACCGTCGAGGACGGCGCCATCGAGCTCCAGGGGAACCACAGCGGCCGCGTGGAGGACTTCCTCCGCGACAAAGGCTTCAACGTTGCCTGACCTCCCTGTGCCGACCTGATTCTCACACCGCAGTACGTGGGAACTATGTCGGACCCGCACTGAGAAGTATCGTGTTCAGAGCCGCCGCTCTCGCGATCGTGCTCTTGCTCGTCGGCGCCCAACCGGCGGTCGCCGTCGCCGGAGCGCCGGCCGTCGACGGCCCCGTCGGGGAGGCAGGCGCCGCCGAGACCGCGTCGGCGACCATCGCGGTCGACACCGTCCTCTCGCTCACGCCCGAGCAACCGGGCTCCGTCGGCGTCGTCCAGACGTTCGACACGCCCGACGAAGTGACCGAACTCAGGGTCACGCTCGATTCGCGGTCGACGGTGACCGCAGCCGAGGGGTTCAGCAACCTCGAGGGCGACACCTGGGAGTGGGACGGCGAGACCGCCGAGCCGCGGCTCCGCTACGAGCTGGCCGTCAACCGGACCAGCGACCGGGCGGGGCCGATGGCGAGCGGCGGGTCGTACCTCTACACCGACGTGGGCGAGTGGGCGCTGATCCAGCAGCCCAACGTCGGCTTCGAGTGGCGAACCACCGGATCCGTCAGCGTCGAGCGCACGACTCGCGTCGACGGCGCGGGCGCCGTCGGCGGCGCGACCGCCTTCCTCGGCCCGCACGAGGAGTACACTCGGGAGGTCGCCGGCCAGGAGATCCGGCTGATCGTGCCCGACGACGCCGACCTCGCGGACCCGCCCGAACGGATCCTCGACGGGCTCGGGAACGCCTCGCGCGAACTCAACGTCGGCGACCGCGACGCGACCGTGTTCGCCGTCGCGGCGCCGACCGGGCGTGTGGACTGGGCGGTCCAGGGGGTACAGGTCGGCGACACCGACTTCTGGGCCCAGGCGAACCGCCCGATCGACGCCGTCGGGAGCACGTGGCTCCACGAGTACGTCCACACCCGGCAGTCCTTCCGGACCTCCGAGAGCGGTCGGTGGATCACCGAGGCCACCGCGACGTGGTACGCCGCACTCCTGAGCCACCAGCAGGAGGGCGTCGGCTTCGCCGCCCTCTCGGAGTACCTGGAACGGGGCACCCGGAGCCCGCAGGCGGGGTCGGTGCTCGCCGATCCGAGCGACTGGGCGAACAACGCCCACTACTGGAAGGGCGCGCTGGTCAGCGGCGAACTCGACCGCCGGCTCAGACTGGCGACCGACGGCGGCGCCACGCTCCAGCGCGTGCTCGCGTCGCTGAACGACCACAGCACGGTCACGAACGGGGACGTCCTCGCGGCCGTCGCCGAGGCGGGCACGCCGTCCACGCGTGACGCCGCCGAGCGACTGACCACCACCAGCGACGCCCCGGACGTGTGGGACCGCGAGGCCCACCGGGACGCGTTCGGCGGCGACGCCGCGTTGCTGCGCGTCGGCTTCGACCCGGCGACCGATCTGCGGGCGACCGACCCGTACCGCAACGCGACGACCCCCGCCCCCGTCACGCTCGCGGCCGGCGAGCGGCTCTCCGTCCGGACCGTCGTCGAGAACCTCGGCGGCGCGACCGGCGAGTACGTGGTCACGCTCCGAGTCGACGACGCGGCGGTCGCCGCCGCCAACGGGACGCTCGCTCCCGACGGCCGAACGGCGGTCTCGCTCGTCCACCGGTTCACGGAAACGGGGCGTTACACCGCCACGGTCGCCGGCGAGCGCTTCACCGTCACCGTCCGTCAGCCCGCGAGCCCGAGCGTGACCGACCTGACGGTCGAGCCGGCGACCGTCGAGCCCGGCGGCGAGGTGACGGTGACCGCCACCGTGACCAACGACGAGTCGGTGCCCGGCAACGCGACGGTCGCGTTCACCCGCGACGGCGAGACGGTGACGACGCGGACCGTCTCAGTCGGACCGGACGGGCGCGAGACCGTCACCGCAACGATCGAACTGTCCGAGGCTGGGCAGCGAAGCGTCGGCGCCGGCGGGCAGGCCGTCGCGGTGCGCGTGGCCTCGCCCAGCGAGACCAGCGCCCCCGGCTTCGGCGCGCCGGCCGCCGTGGCCGCGATCGCCGGCGCGCTCGGGCTGCGACGCCTCCGTTCGAGTCGGTAGGAAGAGTAACGTCGGCGGCTCAGAACGGCGCCGGCCCCTCGTCCGGCTCCGATCGCCCGTCGTCGGAGCCGGACTCGATCGGCCCGTCCCAGGCACTCAGGCCGCCAGCCATGCTCTCGACGGTGGCGTCGGCGGTCCCCTCGTAGGACTCGATCAGTTTCGCGGCCTGGACGCTCGATTTCCCGTGCGGGCAGACGGTCACGACGTGGTCGGCGTCGGCGAGTTCGGCCACCCGGTCGGGGAGCTGCCCGAACGGGAGGTTCAGGCTGCCGGGGATGTGGCCCCGCCGGAACGCCGCCGGGTTGCGGATGTCGACGACCGTCGGCGCGGCGCCGTCGGCCAGCAGTTCGGCGACCGAACCGGGCGAAATCTCGTCCATACCCGCCGTAACGGAGCCGACGGGTTGAAGCCCACGAACCGTCCCCAGTCGTCGCCCCCGGCCGGGGAGCGCGGACCGGCTACAGCAGCCCTTCGGCGTCGGCCAGCGAGAGCCCCTGCAGCGTGGCGTCGTTGGTCGGCCGCGAGCGGACCGTCGACATCGCCTCCTCGGTCGGGACCGCCCGCGGGGTGAGGAACTCGTTGGCGTCGAGGTCCTGCTCGGTGGGTTCGAGCCCCTCCGCGAACACGTAGGCGCGCTTGTGCCTGAGTAGGCCGGTCGCGACCCAGACCTCCTCCAGCAACGACAGCGAGTCCGCGCGGAACCCCGTCTCCTCCTCGAGTTCTCGCTCGGCCGCGGCGGTGAACGACTCGCCGGCCTCGACGACGCCGGCGGGGAGTTCGAGCTGTTCGTGCCGGATCGTCGGCCGGTACTGCTCGACGAACAGCACCTGGTCGTCGGTGATCGCGGTGACCACCACCGCGGTCGGGAGTTCGGCCCAGTAGTAGCGTTTCCGGCTGCCGTCGGGCTGTTCGATCAGGTCGTAGCCGCCGACGAACCAGCCGGTCTCGTACTCCGCGTTGCTCTCGATCACTCGCCAGTCAGGATGCGGTTCCGGAAGCGACTCGTGGCGACGACCGTCCTCGGGTGGGTAGTCGCTCATCGCGCTACTCGTCGTTCTCGCCGGCGTCGTCGTCGAACAGCGGCCGGTAGATCCGGCCGAACGCCTGCCGCCGGAGGGTGGCGACGGCGGCGTCCTCCTCGGATTGGAACGTCGCCGCCACGGCCGTCCCCGCGGCGGGCGAGGCGTGCCAGACCACGCGGTCGACCTGCTCGGAGCCGTTCTCCCGGACCTCGTACTCGGGGTGGTCCTCGCGCCAGGCCTCCCACTCCTCCCGGTCGCCGACGGTGACGGCGAGCAGCGACGCGAACAGCGCGTCGCGGGCGGTCTCGACCACCTCGCCGGTGACGCGCTCGTCGTACTCCTCGCGGTCGAACGACATCGCCTTCGCGGTCTCGCGCACGACCGTCCGGGCGGCGGGGCCGACTGACTCGAACGCCTCGACCGCGTCGGCCTCCGTCTCGGGGGAGAAGACACCTTCCGTTCGCATACGCGACCGTCCGGGCGGCGCCGGCTTACCGCTGGCGATGCGGGGCGATCAGGCGTCGTCGCCGTCGGCCGCGTCGTCGGCACCGCCGGTCGCGTCGTCGTCGCCGTCCGTCGCGTTCTCGCGGCGCTTGCGGGTCATCTCCCGGGCCTCGGCGACGGCCTGCTCGGCCGCCTCGTCGATGAAGCCGGA
This sequence comes from Halolamina pelagica, assembly GCF_900115675.1. Classification (GTDB taxonomy): domain Archaea; phylum Halobacteriota; class Halobacteria; order Halobacteriales; family Haloferacaceae; genus Halolamina; species Halolamina pelagica. The sequence continues at coordinate 19,179 of NZ_FOXI01000012.1, forward strand.
GTCGGGGACCTCCGCGGGGTCGGCGATCTCCTCGGTCGGGTGCGTGCCCGCGTGGTCGTGATCGTGATCGCCGCCGTCCTCGGTCGGGATCTCGACCTCGGCGTCCTCGGCCGTCGCCGCGTCGTAGTCGATCTCCTCGGCGTCGTCGACGATCTCGGCGGCGAGTTCCGGCGGGGTGTAGTCGCCCCAGTCGGCGACGCGGTCGTCGAGCCAGGCCTCGTGGTCCTCGGCGTGGAGCATCGCGGTCATCGCGAGGTGGTTCGCCAGGTGCTCGTCGTCCTGCTGTGGCGAGCCACAGACCGGACAGCGGTATCCCATACCGGACGGTCGCCCCGGAGGGGGAAAACAGATGCGCTCGATCGGCTCGTCGGCGGGTGAGTCGGGCGTTTCGACGTTCCCACCAAACCGCCTAAGCGGACCGCAGACCAACCGCCTGTATGGATCGACGGACGTTCATCAGGTCGACCGGCGCCGCCGCTGCCGTCGGGACGACGGCGGGCTGTCTCGGCGCCGTGGGGCTCGGAGACGCGAACCCGAACGTCGTGCTCGCCGAACCCGACCGCCCCTTCGAGAGCGAGGACGTGCCCTACCCGGCGTGGGGGCAGCGAATCGCCGACGTGAGCCTCCCCGCACCGCTGGCCGGCGGATCGCGAAACCTTCGCGATCTCGGGACGCCGGGGCTGCTCACCTTCTTCTACAGCCACTGCCAGACGGTCTGTCCCGTCCTGATCGGCACGCTCCGGAACGTCCAGGCCCACGCACAGACGAACGAGTACGCCGACGAGGTGGCGTTCGCGCCGGTGACGTTCGACCCCGCCCGGGACACCGCGGACCGGCTCGAGGCCTACGGGGAGGAGATGAACGTCACGACCGCCGCGGACGGCTGGCAGTTCCTCCGCCCCGAGTCGAAGGAGCGGGCCAAGACGGTCGTCCAGGAGCAGTTCGGCGTCGACTTCCGGCGCACCGAACCGGAGGACATGGAGACCTACATGTTCGCCCACACCTCGCTGACGCTGCTGGTCAACGCCGACGGCTACGTGGAACGGGCGTACCAGACCTCCTCCCCCGACCAGGGGGCGATCATCGACGACCTGACCGAACTCCGCGAGGCATGAACCGACGCCAGGCGCTCGCCGCGCTCGCCGGCGTCGGCCTGACCGGCGGGAGCCTCTGGGCGACCCGCGACCTGTCCGGCGCGGGCACCGGCGACCTCCCGATCCGCGTGGAGACGATCGACGCCCCCGGCTCCGAAGCGGGAACGGCCCCCGTACCGACGCCGGACCGCGTGACGGTCGTCGACCTGTTCGCGACGTGGTGTGCGCCCTGTGACGAGCAGGTCGGGATCCTGGACGAGGTTCGGCGGGAGTACGACGACGTGGCGTTCGTCTCGGTGACCAACGAGCGCCTCGGCGACTCGTTGACGAAGGAGGACATCGCCGACTGGTGGACCCAGAACGGCGGCGCGTGGACGGTCGGGCTCGACCCCGGCAGCGACCTCATGGCCGCCTTCGGGGCGGACGGACTGCCGTACATCGCGATCACCGACGCTGACGGGACCGTGCAGTTCGAACACGGCGGCCTCGTCGACGCGGACAGGCTCCGGACGGAACTGGACGCGGTGACCGGGGATGGCTGACGCGGGGACCGTCGGCGTCGTTGGCTTCGCCGCGGGCGCGGGCGTGACGACGTTTTTCGCCCCGTGTGCGTTCCCGCTGCTGCCGGGCTACGTCGGCTACTACCTCAGCGAAAGCGATCAGCGCGTGGCGGCGGTCCCGGCCGCGGTCGCGGCCGCCGCGGGGACGCTACTGGCGCTCACAGTCGTTGGCGGCCTCGTGCTCTCGATCGGCCGGCCGTTGACCCGGGCGCTACCGCTGTTCGAACCGCTCGTCGGCGTCGGCCTCGTCGTCTTCGGCGTCGTGACGCTCCGTGGGGGCGCACCGCTCCTCGAGATCCCGTTGCCGCGCCGGCCGAACACGCTGGTCGGATTCGGTGCCTTCGGCGCGGTGTACGCGATCGCGGCCGCGGGGTGTGTCGTCCCGCTGTTCCTCGGCGTCGTCACGCAGGCGCTCGCGCTCGAGGGCGCCGCGAGCGGGGTCGCACTCGGGGCGTACGCGCTCGGGGTCGCCGCCCCGCTCGCGGGCGTGACGCTTTTGACCGGCGCCGGCGTCGATGGCTGGCGCTCGGTCGGTGCGTACACGGGACGGATCCGGCAGGCCGCCGGCGTCGTGATGGTGCTCGCGGGGCTGGGCCAACTCTCCCTCGCCGTGGTCGTCCTCGACGTGCTCTAAGCGGGGTGGTTCCACGCCTCGATGTCGAGCACCATCACGAAGGCGTCCTCGCCGTCGTCGTAGTAGCCGGGCACCCGTCGGACGCGATCGAACCCCACGTCCTCGTACAGCGACTGGGCCACCTCGTTGCCCTCTCTGACTTCGAGTTTGACGACGCTGGCGCCGCCGACGGCCATCGTGAGCAGGACGCGCCGGAGCAGCGCCCGCCCGATCCCCCTGCCCTGTACCTCGGGGTGGACGGCGATGTCCTTCAGGTGCCCCAGGTCCCGACCCTGGGTCGAACTCACGTCGGCGATGGCGTAACCGACGACGGCGCCGTCCCGGACCGCGACCAGGAAGCCGGGGGCGCCGAGGAACCGCTCGAAGGAGGCGAACGGCCACGGCTGGGAGAACACCGCCTTCTCGATGCGGAACACCGCGAGGAGGTCCGCCCGGTCCGCCTCGCGGACGACGAGGTCCCCAGCGTCCGACGCCTCCGGGGTTGAAGTCACACGTTCGTGTAGGCCGGTTGGCGGCATAAACGCCGTGGCCGGGGCAGCGCAGTCGCTCGGTGACGGGAAAAGAACGGAAAACCGTGGGTCGCGAGCCGCGAACGGGTTCAGTCGCACAGTCACGGCAACACGCTCCTCGAGAGTGACACGGCGGTCACTCTCGATCGCGAGCCGTGCCTGGCTTAGTCGTCCGCGGGTGCGGCGCCGCTGCCGTCCTGGGCCTGCTGCTTCGTCCACGAGAGCTTGCCGCCGGCCGCGAGGATCTCGCGCTCGCGCTCGGAGGCGTCGAGGTGGGCGGTGCCCTCCCACTCGTCGTTGACGCGGAAGGTGAACTCCTCCTGGCCGGAGCGGACGCCGGCGCCCACGTCGTCGACGATCTCGACGTTGTCGCCCTGCTCGATTCGCTCGTAGTCGTCCTCGTCGATCGTCAGCGGGACGAGGCCGAAGTTGAACAGGTTCGCCTTGTGGATGCGGGCGAAGCTCTGGGCCAGCACGCCCTCGACGCCGAGGTACATCGGGCAGAGGGCGGCGTGCTCACGCGAGGAGCCCTGGCCGTAGTTCTCGCCGGCGACGAGGAAGCCGCCGTCGGCGTCCAGCGCGCGCTGGGCGAAGCTCTCGTCGACGCGGGAGAGCGTGAACTCGGAGAGCTTGGGCACGTTGGAGCGGAACTTCAGGATGTCCGACGTGGCCGGGATGATGTGGTCGGTCGTGATGTTGTCGCCCATCCGGAGCAGCACTTCACCCTCGATGTCCGACTCCAGGGCGTCCTTCAGCGGCACGTCGCCGATGTTGGGGCCCTTGATGAGCTCGTCGTCGACGGCCTCGTCGGGCGAGATGAGGTCGGCGTCGTGCTCGTCGTAGCCGCGGCCGAGCTCGAAGCCGGGGTCCTCGAGGTCGCCGAGTTCGTCGGCCAGATCGCGCGGGTCGACGATCTCGCCCTTGATCGCGGACGCGGTCGCGACCTCCGGCGAGCAGAGGAAGACGGAGTCGTCCTCGATCCCCGAGCGGCCCTCGAAGTTGCGGTTGAACGTCCGCAGCGAGACGGTGTCGCTGCCGGGGACGTGGCCGATCCCGATGCAGGCACCACAGGTCGCCTCGGAGAAGTTGACGCCGGCGGCCATCAGTTCGGCCGTCCAGCCCTCGCGGGCGAGCATCTCGGAGGCCTGCTTGGAGGCGGGCGCGATGATCATCTCGGTCTTCTTGTCGACCTCGCGGCCCTCCAGCATCTTCGCGGCCGGGAGGATGTCCTCGTAGGCGCCGTTGGTACAGGAGCCGATCATCACCTGCTCGACGGACTGGCCGGCCGCCTCGCGGACGGGCACGACGTTGTCCGGCATCGACGGCTCGGCGATCATGGGCTCGATCTCCGAGAGGTCGACGACGATTTCGTCGGCGTACTCCGCGTCCGCGTCGGGCTGGAGGTCGACGTAGTCCTCCGAGCGGCCGACCTCGTCGAGCCACTCCTTCGTGCGCTCGTCGGTCGGGAAGATCGAGGAGGTGGCGCCGAGTTCGGTCCCCATGTTGGTGATGGTGGTCCGCTCGGGCACCGAGAGCGTCTCCACGCCCGGGCCGGTGTACTCGAACACCTTGCCGACGCCGCCCTTGACCGAGAGCCGGCGGAGCAGCTCGAGGATCACGTCCTTCGCGGTGGCCCACTCGCCGAGTTCGCCCTCGAGGCGGATGTTGACGACCTCGGGCATCTCGACGTAGTAGGCGCCCCCGCCCATCGCGACGGCGATGTCGAGGCCACCCGCGCCGATCGCGAGCTGGCCGAGCCCGCCGGGCGTCGGCGTGTGCGAGTCGGAACCGAGGAGCGTCTTGCCGGGTGCGGCGAAGTTCTCCTTGTGGACGTTGTGACAGATACCGTTACCCGGCCGGGAGAAGTGGGCGCCGAAGGTGCCCGCCGCCGAGCGTAGGAAGCGGTGGTCGTCGGTGTTCTTGAAGTCGAACTGGTAGGTCTGGTGGTCGCAGTACTGCGCGGCGAGTTCGGTCTGGACCTCGTCCATCTCCAGCGCCTCGAACTGCAGCCACACCATCGTCCCGGTGGTGTCCTGTGCGAGGACCTGGTCGATCTCGATACCGATCTCCTCACCGGGGGTGAGGTCGCCCTCGACGAGGTGGTCGTCGAGGATCTGCTCCGTGATTGTCTTTCCCATATCGTCCTTAGATGGGCTTGGAACGGTGATAAATCCGGCGAGAACGAGGAGAGATCCCCACGCCGGCACGACGACGGGCGAGAGGCGCTCACGACGCCTTCGGCAGGGTTTTGCCGCCGGGGCCGAACCTCCGACCATGTTCTGCTCCGGAGCCAGCGTCGCCGCCGCCGTCGACGGCGCCGACGACGACGCGGTCCAGCCAAACGGCGTCGACCTGACCCTCGACGCCGTGTTCGAACAGACCAGCCCCGGCTACGTGGGGCGCGACGGGAAGTCCGTCGGCGAGCGATCCGAGGTCGAACCCCACGGCGGCGAGCCGCCGATCTACCGGCTCGAACCGGGCGACTACGTGGTTCGGTACGGCGAGCGTCTGGCGGTCCCCGAGGACAGCGTCGGCTTCGTGCTCCCGCGCTCGACGCTGCTGCGCAACACCTGCTCGCTGGACACCGCCGTCTGGGACGCCGGCTACGAGGGCCGCGGCGAGGGGCTGCTGCAGGTCGGACGAGCGATCGAGATCGAGCGGGGCGCCCGGATCGGGCAGTTCGTGCTGGCCGATGCCGACAGCGAGGGGACGTACGACGGGAGCTATCAGGGGGAGAACTGAGGCGTCGACGGCGACGCCTCTCACGGGTAACGTCCTTCGCCGGAGAAGCGGGCTGAGAGGGATTCGAACCCCCGACCGTCTGGTTAAAAGCCAGACGCTCTGCCAAGCTGAGCTATCAGCCCTCACTCCAACCCAGTACGACCACCGGGTAAGCGTTTACGGTTCCCCGGAAGCTAAGCCCCCGCCGGCCAACGCCCCGTCATGGACATCCGGACGTTCACCGAACACCTCATCGAGTTCCCGACTGTCGACGGCGGGGAGGCCGAGGCCGCGGCGTGGACCCGGGAGCAACTGGACGCGCTCGGCTTCGAGACCGACGAGTGGCTCGCCGACGCCGACGCGCTCGCGGGCCACCCCTCCTTCCCCGACGATCCCGCGCTGATCGACACCGCGGACCGCCCGAGCGTCGCCGGCGTGCTGGAGTTCGGCGACCCCGACGCCGGACCGACGCTGGTCCTCAACGGCCACCTCGACGTGGTGCCGGCCGACGAGGACGCGTGGTCGTCTGACCCGTTCGAGCCCGTGTGGGGCGAAACCGACGACGGCGCGGAGACCCTGACCGCCCGCGGCGCCGTCGACATGAAGGCGCCCGTCGCAGCCTGCGTGTTCGCCGCGCTGGACGCCGCCGAGCGCGCCGAGGCGGCCGACCTGAACGGCCGGCTCGTCGTCGAGGCCGTCGCCGGCGAGGAGGAGGGCGGCATCGGCGCCGCCGCGGCCGCGCTCTCGAACCCCTACCCCTTCGAGCGCGACGCCGCCATCGTCGCCGAACCGACCGAGTTGACCCCCGTCACGGCCGTCGAGGGGACGGTGATGAAGCGCCTCGAGATCCAGGGTCGGGCGGCCCACGCGGCCTCGCGCTGGCGCGGCGAGGACGTGCTCCCGCACTTCGAGCGGATCCGTGCGGCGTTCAAGGGGCTCGAAGCCGAGCGCGGCGAGACCGTCACCCACCCGCTCTACGAGGAGTACCCCGTCCCGTGGCCCATCGTGATCGGCATCGTCGAAGCCGGCAACTGGGCGTCCTCGGTCCCGAGTTCGCTCACCGCCGAGATGCGCTTCGGCGTCGCGCCGGGCGAGACCGTCGACGAGGTGGAAGCGCAGTACGAGGAGGCGCTCCAGGCGGTCGTCGACGGCGACGAGTGGCTCTCCGAGCACCCGCCGTCGTTCGAGCGCTTCTCCATCCAGTTCGAACCCGCCGAGACCGACGCCGACGAACCGATCGTCCGGCACCTCCAGGCGGCGATGCAGGAGACCGGGCTCCCGAACACGGATCCGCGGGGAGCGACCTACGGCGCCGACTCGCGACACTACGTCGCCGCCGGGATCCCGACGGTCGTGTTCGGTCCCGGCAGCATCGAGCAGGCGCACTTCCCCGACGAAACCATCCGCTGGGCGGACGTGGAAGGGGCCAGAGAAACGATCGCCGAAACCGCCGTCCGATACCTTCAGTCGTAGCGCTCGGCGAGCGCCTCGGCGAGCAGCTCGCCCGGCGTCTCGTTGCGCATCGACGCCTCACGCCGGAGTTCGCGGTACTGCTCGACCGGCAGCGAGAGGTCGATCCCGCCGAGCTCGATCCCCTCCTCACGCAGCGCCTCGCGTGCCGGGACGCCGTCGTTGACCCGGCTCGCCAGCGAGCGCACCTCGCGGACGGTGAGGTCGTGGTCGAGAGTCGCCCAGGCCAGATCCAGCCGTGCCGTGCCGTCGACCCGGGCGAGGTGTTTCGCCGCCGAGGGGGCGATGTCCCCCCGCGCGACGTGGCGCCGGACCGACTGCGGCAGGTCGTGGACCCGCGCCCAGGTCCGGATGAACGAGACGGAGACGCCGTCGGCGCGCGCTGCGGCGTCGCGGTAGGAGCCGACGCCGCGGACCAGCGCCGCACACGCCGCCGCCCCGCGGAGCATGTCGAGGTAGTCGCCCGTGGCGTCGCCGTCGGCAAAGGCCGCGAGCACCTCGGCCGCCCGCTCGACGCTCTCGGGGTCGTCGGGGTCGAAGTCGATCGCCTCGTCGGCGCGCTCGCCGGTGATCTCCGGGTCGGCGCGGACGACCGGCTCGCCGACCCGCGACCGACGGTCCGTCGAGGGGACCGGCGTCTCGTCGTCGGGGTCGGAGGGGGGCATCACCGGTCAGTTCGGCGCCGGCCGGGAAAAGCCTCCCGCGCTCGGCCGATCCGTTTCCGCTCGGACACAGTCCACACCGTTAGAACGTGATGATCTCGTAGTCGTCGTCGACCAGCGAGCGGATGCTCGGGTGGCCGTCGTGGTCGTCGAGCTGGACGACGCCGGCGTCCTGTACGGCCTCGTCGACGCCGAAGGCGCCCGAACAGTAGTCACACGCCGACGCCTCGTCCTTCACGGCCGCGTAGAGGTCGTGGTAGTCGCTCGACTCGTCCTCGAGTTCGGGGATCCACTGCGTGCCCGCGCCGTCGAAGATGAGTTCGAGTTCGTCGTCGTCGTTCCGGGCGAACTCCTTGGCGGTTTCGAGGCCGTTGACCAGCCGACCGAGGTTCGCGTGGCCGTCCGTCCCTGCGAGGATCACGACTGCTGCTTTCGTCATACGAACGGTGGTACTGCCCCCGACGGGAAAAGCGCGAGCGAACCGCGCGGTAACGGGGTTACGTCGGTGTTACCGCGGTGTCAGTGGTGACGGTGGTGGCCACTGTCGCCGCCGCGCGTGAACTGTCCGGAGAACGCGCGCTGGACCACCTCCGGGAGCGCGGGGTGGACGTGGATCGACTCGCGGATGTCCCGGACGGTCCCGCTGCCCGCGGTCATCGCCGTCACGACCTCCTGGATCAGCGTCGACGCGTCCGGGCCGACGATGTGACAGCCGAGGATCTCCCCCTCGAGGTCGATGATCGCCTTCACGAACCCGTCGGCGTGCATCGCCTTCCCGCGGGCGGTCTCGTCGAAGCGGTACGTGTTGGTCGCGTACTCCCGATCCTCGGCCTGGAGGTCCTCCTCGGTCGCGCCGACGCCGGCGACCTCGGGCGAGCCGAACACCGCAAAGGGCATCGCCGAGTAGTCGACGGGCTCGGGGTCGTCGCCGAAGAGGTTCCGCATCACCGCCCGGGCCTCGTGGTTCGCGCTGTGTTTCAGCAGGTACTCGCCGACGATGTCGCCCAGCGCCCAGACGCCCTCAGCGTCGGTGCGGAGGTACTCGTCGGTCTCGACGAACCCGTCGTCGTCGGTCTCGACCGCGGTGTTCTCCAGGTCGAGCGTGTCGGTGTTGGGCACCCTGCCGGCGGCGACGAGCAGCTCGTCGCTGGTGACGCTGAGCGCCTCGCCGTCCTTGACGACGCTCCCGCGTTCGCCGTCGTCGTCGTACTCGTACGGCATCGCCTCGACGGTGATCTCGCCGTCGGCCTCGTGGGCGCCCGTGGCTGCGTAGCCCGTCTGAACCCCGAACCGCTCGCCGTACAGTTCGGTGAACGCCGCGGCGACCTGCTGGTCGGCGTCGGGGAGGAGGTTCGGCCGCCGGCCGACGACCGTCACGTCGGTGCCGAACGTGCCGAAGAAGTGGCCGAGTTCGGCGGCGATGTAGCCGCCGCCGACGATCGTCAGCCGGTCGGGCGGCGCCTCCAACTGCAGCGCCTCCCTGCTCGTGAGGTAGTCCACGTCCTCGATGCCGTCGATCGGCGGGATGCCCGGCCGCGTGCCCGCGGCGATCAGGATCGTCTCCGCGCGGACCTGGGTACCGTCGTCCCCGTCGGCTGCCTGTGCCGACGAGCCGTCGTCCTCGCCCCCGTGGACCTCGATCGTGTGGTCGTCGACGAACCGACCCTCTCCCTCGAACAGGCGGTGCTGGTCCGAGGAGCGCAGCCCCCGTTGGATCGACTCCGCGGAACCGGAGACGTCCGCGTTGACCTCGCGGACGATCCCGGCGAAGTCGGCGCCCTCAACCCGGGCGTCGATGTGGAACTCGTCGGCCCGCTCGATCGTCTCGTAGACGTCCGCGTGATAGAGCAACTGCTTCGAGGGGATGCAGCCGCGGTTGAGGCAGGTGCCGCCGAGGGGCCCCTTTTCCACGACGGCGACGGACAGGCCCTGGTTCACGGCGGCGTTGGCCACGTCCAGACCGGACCCGGAACCGATGACGAGGAGATCGTACTCTTCCATACGGGAGTGTGGGACTGGCGACTAATCAATCACCAGTTACCACGGGGTAACCGCGTTACGCCGGCCTCAGAGTACGCTTATGCACCCTGCGACCAACTGGGTTACTAGAGGTAACTCAGTATGGTAACGTTACTCGGGGGACTGGCGGGCGGGCTCGTGGCGACGATCGCGATGACGGCGTTCATGGTGGCGCTGGGCGACGACTCGCCCCCGCCGACGGCGCTGTTCCTGGCGACGTACGTCGGCGACGGCGACCCCGACGAGTACGCGACGCCGGGGATGTTGCTCCACGTGGCGTACGGGATCGCCGCCGGCGGCGTGTTCGCGGCGCTCGTTCCCGTACTGGGGTTCGTGAGCGTCGCGAGCGTGACGGTCGGCGTGCTCTGGGGGCTGGCCTACGGCGTCGTCCTGTTCGCCGGCGCCGCCGGCTTCTGGATGCACGTCGTCCTCCCAACGGACCCGGAGCCCGAGCAGGCGGGCGGGTTCCTGCTCTTCCACCTGATCTACGGGCTCGTACTCGGAGGGTGGCTCAGTGCGGGGGTCCTCGGCTGATGACGGCGGCGACGGACCCCGGTGGGACCCCCCGATCGGGACACGTAGCATTAGGTGGCTCGCGCCCGCCCCTCGACCCATGACCGATCCGTTCGTCGTCGTCGGTGGTGACGCTGCGGGGCTGAGCGCCGCGAGCAAGTGCAAGCGCGAGGACCCGGATCGCGAGGTGGTCGTCTTCGAGCGGGGCGAGTGGGTCTCCTACGCCCACTGCGGGATGCCCTACTACGTGAAAGGCGAGGTGGAGTCGCTGGCCGACATGCTCTCGCTCTCGCCCGAGCAGATCAGCGAGCGCGGGATCGACCTGCGCCGGAACCACGAGGTCGTCGCCGTCAACGCTGAGGAACAGACCGTCACTGTCGAGGCCGACGGGGAGCAGTTCGAACAGGCCTACGACGAGCTGCTGGTCGCGACGGGCGCCCACGCGGTCTCCGACCCCATCGACGGCGCCGACCTCGCGGGCGCGTTCACGATCCACAGCATGGACGCCGCGGCGGCGCTGCGCGCGTTCCTGACGCCGCCCGAGGAGTTCGACCCCGACGGGTTCGGCGGCGCCGGCGAGTTCGTCGATCGCGAGCTGGTCGAGGCGTACGCCGACCGCGAGCCGCCCGAGTCGGCGGCGATCGTCGGCGGCGGCTACGTCGGCGTCGAGATGGCCGAGGCGTTCAGCGCCCACGACCTCGACGTCCACCTGTTCCAGCGCCCCGAGCGCCTGCTCCCGCCGTTCGGGGAGGCGCCCGCCGAGCGCGCCGCCGAGGCGCTACGAAACCACGGCGTGACGCTGCACCTCGACACCGAGGTCGACGAACTCGTCGGCGACGACGGTGCCGTCGCGGGGGTCGTCGCGGACGGCGAGCGCGTCCCCGTCGAGGCCGCGGTCGTCGGGATCGGGATCGAGCCGAACACGGCGCTGCTCGACGGGACCGGGGTCGAGTTGGGCGTCTCCGGCGCAGTCGCGGTCGACGACTACGGCCGGACCAACCTCGACGGCGTCCACGCGGCGGGTGACTGCGCGGAGATGCGCCACACCGTCACCGGCGAGCCCGACTGGGTGCCGCTGGGGCTGACGGCGAACCGCGCCGGGCGCGCGGTCGGGCAGACCGTCGCCGGCACGCCGACACCCGTCGGCGACATCGCGGGCACGGCAGTCGTGAAGGCGTTCGAGATGGAGTGTGGCCGGACCGGCATTCTCGACCACGATCACGCCCGCGAGGCCGGCTTCGACCCCGTCTCCGAGACGGTCACCGCCGGTTCGCGGTCGGGCTACTACCCCGGCGGCGCCGAGACGACGGTCACGCTGACCGCGGATCGCAAGACTGGGCGTCTCCTCGGCGGGAGCATCGCCGGCGAGGACCGGGCGGCGATCCGGATCGACACGCTCGCGACGGCGCTCGACGGCGACGCGACGGTCGGCGAGGTCGAACGGCTGGACCTGGCGTACGCGCCGCCGTTCAGCCCGGTGTGGGACCCGATCCTCGTCGCCGCGAAGGTGCTGAACGGGACTCTCGGCTGAGTCAGGCGAGCGACGCGCTCGGCTCGGCCGCCTCGACGAGGTGCTCCTCGCCCCACTCGTGCATGGCGTCGATGACCGACTCCAGCGACGCGCCGTGCTCGGTCAACGAGTACTGCGTCCTGACCGGCTTCTCGTTCACGATCTCCCGATCGATCAGCTGCTTGCTCTCCAGGTCGTCGAGCACCTCCGACAGCACCTTGCTCGAGACGCCGTCGACGCGCGCCTCGAGTTCGCTGAAGCCACAGGGACCGTCGACGAGCAGCCGGTCGATCACGACCGGGTGCCACTTCTTGCCCACCAACATCGCCGTCGTCGTCACGGGACACCACTCCTCGCCCGCACACCACACCGGGAGTTTCTCCGGGTCGTCGGGTTCGCTCGTCATAGGTGGAGGTGGCGCCACGACGACTTAGCAGTTACTGCCAGTTACCGGGTTACGAGAGGTATCCATCGCTCGAGCCGTCGCGGTTCCGGACTTTTACGGCGACGGGGTCGTATCCTCGCGTGTGGTCACCAGTAGCCAGCAAGCCCTCGCGGTCTGGGGCCTCCTCGTCGTCCCGTTCGTGCTGCTCGCGCTGTTCCTGTGGGGGCGAGATGGTCTCACCGCCCAGTTCGTCGCCGCCTACTGGTTCGCGCCGGTCGTGCTGACCCTGATCGGCGTGTTCCCGGCGCCGTGGCAAGCCGTTCCGGGCTGAATCGGGCACGGCCTCGACGGCGAACACGTTCGGGCGATCGGACTTGGTCGTGTGGACCGAACCTGCGGTAGCGCCATGTCCCAGCACGATCACGAGACGCCGGACCCCGTCACCGACCGCGTCCACGACAACTCCTGGTCCGCGAACCTCGAAGGGCCCGAGCACGCCGCGGACCGCGAACTCCTCGTCGAGCAGGGGATCGAGGCAGTCGAGCACACCACCGCCGGGAACCACGTCAACCTCGTGACCCACGGCGACCACGGCCACCCCGAGACGTACCTCTACGACGCGCTCGACCGAGAGTTCGGCGACGACGTGGAGTGGGAGTACGTCGAACAGTGCGGCTGTGGCGGGCACGTCGTGCGCGTCCACGTGAACTGACGATCTCGCTATCCCGATGCCACCACGCGACATCGACACCAGCCGACGACCGTTCGTGCTCGTCTGGGAGCTGACCCAGGCGTGTGAACTGGCCTGCAAACACTGCCGTGCCGAGGCCCAGCCCCGGCGCCACCCCGACGAACTCACGACCGAGGAGGGGAAGGAACTGCTCGACGAGGCCCGCGCGTTCGGCGAGAACCAGCTCGTCGTCCTCTCCGGCGGCGACCCGCTCTACCGCGACGACGCCCTGGAGTTGATCGAGTACGGCGTCGACCGCGGGCTCCGGATGACGCTGACCCCGAGCGGCACCGCCTCGCTCACCCCCGAGCGCATCGACGCCGTCGCCGACGCGGGCCTCCGCCGGCTCGCACTCAGCCTCGACGGCGCCAGCCCCGAAGCCCACGACGGGTTCCGGAAGGAGGACGGCAGCTTCCGGCAGACGGTCGACGCCGCGCGGGCGGCCCGCGACGCCGGGCTCCCGCTCCAGATCAACACGACCGTCTGCGCCGAGACCGTCGAGCAGCTCCCGCGAATCCGCGATCTGGTCGAGGACCTCGACGCCGTGCTCTGGTCGGTGTTCTTCCTCGTCCCGGTCGGTCGCGGGCAGGTGCTCGACCCAATCCCCCCGGAGCGCGCCGACCGCGTGATGGAGTGGCTGGTCGAGGTGAGCGACGAGGCCGACTTCGGGATCAAGACCACCGAGGCGCCGCAGTACCGCCGCGTCGCGATGCAGCAGCAGCGTTCCGGGACCGAGAAGCCCGACCGCGACGGGGTCGGCCGCCGGACCGGCATCACCGCCGGCGACGGCTTCGCGTTCGTGAGCCACACCGGCGAACTCTACCCCTCCGGGTTCCTGCCGGAGCCGGCGGGGAACGTGCGGGCGGAGAGTCTGGTCGGCCTCTACCGCGACTCGCCGCTGTTCGAGAGCCTCCGGGATCCGGACGCCCTCCAGGGGAAATGCGGCGCCTGCGAGTTCCGGAACGTCTGTGGCGGCAGCCGCTCGCGGGCGTACGCGACCACGGGCGACCCCCTCGAGAGCGACCCGCTCTGTCCGTACGTGCCCGAGGGGTACGACGGGCCACTCCCCGACGGGACGCCGGCCGACTGAGTCGTCGGCGCCGGACAGCCGTCACCGCCGCGTCCGGCGCGTCCAGAACACCGCGAGCAACACCGTCGCATGCCCGACCGTCCCGGCCAGCGCCAGCCACCGGCCGAGCCCGGCCGCGGCCGGGATCCCCGCCAGGGCGCCGCCGGTTTCGAGGCCGACGCCGGCGACGACGAGCGCGACCGAGACTGCCGCCGTCCGGTCGCCCACACCGCGGACCGAGGCGATCGCGGGCGGGTAGAACTGGTAGCTGACGCCGACGACGGCGAGCCCGAGGAAGCCCAGGAGCGCGAGCCGGGCGTGGGCGTCGGCGACGGCCGGGCGGAGGCCGCCCCAGGCCATGTGGAGGCCGAGGGCGGCGACGCCGGCCGCCGCGGCGGCGGCCGCGATGAGGACGACCAGCCCGAGGCGCCGCCGGTCGCTCCGGGCGAACATGTCGACGTAGGCGACGGCGAACCCCACGAGCGCCGCCGCCTCTAGGCCGGCCCCGAGACGGAACAGCCAGCCGGCGCCGAACGACGACGCGAGCGCGACCGGGCCGAGTGCGCCGGCAGTGAGGACACCGGCGACCAGCGGCGGCCGCGGGGAGGCGACGAGGAACCGCGGGAGGAGCCGGAAGCCGACGGCGAACAAAAGCAGCGCGGCGGTGCCGGCCGCGAGGAGGTGGGAGTGGGCCGGCCCAGCGGCGGGCGCCGACGCGCCCGCGATCCCCAGCGCGCGGGCGATCGGGAGGAACGCCGCGACGAGGAGGTAGCCGGCCGCGACCGGGACGAACGCGTTGGCGAGCCGGTCGATCCCCCGCCTGTCGGCTTTCGCGTCCGCGGTCCCCGTCTCCCGGCCGGTGAGGTTGTCCCGGACGCTCCAGCCGAGGGTCCCGACGAACACCAAACAGCCGAGCGCCCAGAGGCCGGCGCCGAGGGCGTGCCACCCCGACGGGATGACGCCGACCGCCGTCGCCGCCAGGACGACGGTGCCGGCGAGGGCCAGCGGGAGGTGGACCGCCGGCGCCCGCGGGAACGCGAGGCGCCGGTCGAAGTACGAGGGGACGAGCGCGTACCCCTTGCCGAACACCGTGTGGAGCACGAAGCCGTAGAGGCCGAGCGTCACCGTCACTCGCCGGCCCGCGCCCGCGACGGCCGCCGCCTGCCAGCAGACGAGCCACCCGAGACTGGCGACGACGAACAGGCGCGTCCAGCGCGAGACGGTCGCCGGTGCGGTCGTCACGGGCGTGTGTTCGGCTCGGGAGACAAATCGTTCGGGGACGGACGGCCGCCGGTCGATCGCTGGTGCCCGGGCATCGTCCCCCACCAGGCGACGGGTCGTCCTGTGCGTGGTTCCGAACACGTTCGGACGGGCACACGCGGTCGGGGGAGAACGTTCGACCCGATGGGTGGGGCGAACCGGCAACGTTCGGCCCGATGGCGCGGCCGACGGGGGAACATCTTCGGCCGTGGGTAGTAGGCCGGGAGCGACGAAGGCTGGAGTGATGACTGTCGGCATCGTCGGCGGCGGGATCAGCGGGCTCGCGCTCCACCACCACCTCCGCCAGCGGGGCGTCGAGAGCGTCGTCTTCGAAGCGGATTCCGAACCCGGCGGCGTGATCAGCAGCCGGGTCGTCGACGGCCGCGTCGTCGAGGACGGCCCACAGCGCACCCGGCTCTCGCCACCGGTCGCGTCGCTGGTCGACGACCTCGGCCTCGGCGACGCGGTCGTCGAGGCGGCTGACGCGCCGCTGTACGTCTACCGCGACGGGCGGCTCCGGCGGGTCCCGTTCTCGCTCCGCGAGGGCGTTTCGACCGACCTGCTCTCGCCCCGGGGGAAGCTCCGCCTGTTGCTCGAACCGCTGACGGGGCCGCCGCGGGGCGACGAGAGCGTCGAGGCGGGGCTGACCCGGATGCTTGGCGCCGAGGCCGCCGAGTACGTCGTCGGCCCGCTGTACGGCGGGATCTACGGCAGTCACCCCGCCGAGATGCCGATGCGCCACTCGCTGGGGCGGGCCCTCGAGAAGCGCGGCGTCGGCCGGAGCCTGCTGGTCGCCGCCGCGCGGGCGAAACTCCGGGGGCCGGACCCGCCCCCGGTGGTCACGTTCGAGGACGGCTTGGGGGCGCTGCCGCGGGCGCTGGCCGAGCGTCACGGCGATCGCGTCCGCCTCGGGACGCCCGTCGAGTCGGTCCGGGAAGCCGACGACGGCTACGTGATCGCGACGCCGGGCGGCGAGACAGCCGTCGACCGCGTGGTGGTCACGACGCCGGCGGACGTGACGGCCGACCTGCTCGCCGGGCTCGCGCCCGAGAGCGCCGACGCGCTGGATCGGCTCGCGTACAACCCGCTGGCGGTCGTCCACCTCGAGTCGGCGGCGCCCCTGGACGCCAGCGGGTTCCAGGTCCAGTACGAGGAGCCCTTCCGCACGCTGGGCGTGACCTGCACCGGGACGCTGTTCGACCGCGGGCGCCGCCACACCGCCTACCTCGGCGGCGCACGGGACCCGGAGCTCGTCACGGCGCCGGCGTCGACGATCCGCGAGGTCGCCGAGCGGGAGTTCGAAGCGCTGACCGGCGTCGCGGCGACGGCCGTCGACGCCACCCGGCTCCGGCGCGGGATGCCCGCCTACGACCGGACGTGGGACGCCCTCGAGGCAGTGGGCCTGCCGCCCGGGATCGACCTCTGTGCGAACTACGCCGCGAGAGCCGGGATCCCCGGGCGGCTCCGGTCGGCGGAGCGGCTGGCGGGGCAGATAGCCGACGGGAACGCCTGACTCCCGCGGAGATGTTCGTGCCGGGAGCTTTCAGTCGGGAGGTCCTAGCCGGGGGTATGAACTCGGTCAGTGTCTCGCGTGACGTGGCGGCGCCGCCGGACGCGGTACGGGAACGGATGGACGACGTGGGCGCGTTCATGCGCGCCGCGGGGTTCGACGAGGTGGCCGTCGACAGGGAGGGGCAAAGCCCCTCCGGCAGCCGGCCGCAGGCCGGCGACGGCGACCGGATCACGATCACCAACGGCGTCGGGATCGCCACGATCGAACTCGTTCTCGACCTGTTCGACGACCCGGACACGGCACTCGCCTACCGCCAGCACGACGGCATCTTCGAGGAGATGGTGACGCGGTACACGCTCGAGCCGACGGCCGAGGGGACCGAGGTGACCGCCGAGACCGAGTTCGCCATCGACGTGGCGCTGGTCGGGAAACTGCTCGACGCGACGGTGATCAAGCGCCAGCGCCGCCGGGAGCTGGAGCAGCAGTTCGACTGGCTGGAGCAGCAGTTCGCCGGTCAGACCGAGTAGGTCGCGCCGAGTTCCGGCGCCGACGCGTCGTAGCCGTCCTCGCGGAGTTCCGCCGCGAACGCCCCGCAGCGGTCGCCGTGGTTCACGAGGATCTCGGCGTCGTCGTAGGCGTCGAGCACGCGCCGCAGGCCGTCGTGGTCGGCGTGGGCCGAGAAATCGTACCCCTCGACCCCAGCGCTGACCGGCATCACCCGGCCGTCGATCTCCGCGCGCCCGGTCTCGAGCAGTTCGCGGCCGGGGGTTCCCTCGACCTGGTAACCGGTCAGCGTGACCTTGTTCACGGGGTTGGCCCGGATCTCGGGGATGTAGGTCATCGCCGGCCCGCCCGAGAGCATCCCGCTCGTGGTGACGATCGCCGCGGGCTGGTCGGCGATACGTTTGCGCTGGCCGTCGCGGCCGGTCACGAACCGGGCGTGGGACTTCGCGCGCCGGAGCGCGTCGGCGTCCCGGACGTACTCGGGGTACTGACGAAGCATCTCGGTCACGCGCTTGCCCATCCCGTCGACGTAACAGGGGATGTCGTGTTGCTCGCAGATGAGCAGCAGTTCCTGAGTTCGCCCGATCGCGAACGCGGGGACGACGACGGTGCCGCCCTCCCAGAGCGTCGTCTTCACGCTCTGGGCGAACCGGTGTTCGACGGCGGCTCGCGGCTCGTGATCCACGTCAGAGTACGTGCTCTCACAGAGCACCACGTCGGCGTCCGGGCGTGCGGTCGATCCCGCGACGAGGCGCTGACCGATCGGCGGCTCGCCGGCGTCGAAGCCCGCGGGCGGGTCGGCGGCCGCCGTCTCGTCGACGTGGAAGTCGCCGGTGTAGAGGAGTCGGGTCTCGCCATCGTCGACGAGCACGTGTGCGCTCCCCGGGATGTGGCCGGCGTTGTAGAACGTCACCTCGTAGCCCGCGGCGGCGAAGGACTCGCGGTAGCCGTGGGTCTCGGAGACCTCCGTCACCCGTTTCACGTCGTTCTCGGTGAACGGGCAGTGCGGGGAGTGGCCGTGGAGTTTGAGCGTGTCGCGTGCGAGCGTGAGCGCGAGCTCGCGGGTCGGCGGCGTCCAGTGGATCGACGGCCGGTTCGACCCCGAAAGGAGCGACGGGATCGCCCCCACGTGGTCGAGGTGGCCGTGGGAGACGACGACGGCGTCGGGCGTCGGCGTCGCCACGGGGTACTGCGGCGGCTCGGCGGTCAGGAGGCCGAAATCCAGCAGCAGCGAGTCGTCGACGAGGATCGCGCTGCGGCCGACCTCGCGGGCGCCGCCGAGAACCCGAAGCTCCATCAGGAACTGGTTGTGAGCGGGGCCGTTTGACGCCGTCGAAAGAACTCCTTCCGGGGCTGGGGAGTGCCGATCACGGGCGCGCCCTTCGAGGCCCGGCCGACGCTACTCGTCAGCTTCCAGCCGGGCCCGGCGGCGGCGGAACTCCTCCTCGTCGATCTCGCCGCGAGCGTAGCGGTCCTCGAGCGCCGCGATCGCGTCGGCGTCACCCGCCGACCCGTCGCCGTCGCGACCCAGTGCCCAGTAGAGGCCGCCGGCGCCGAGAGCGAGTGCGCCGCCGACGAACGGCAGGCCACCGAGCCAGCCGCCGGCCCAGCCACCCGTCGGTCCCGGCCCCATCTGGCCTGCCCCCATTCCGGACCCCATCCCTCCCGAACCCATTCCGGGGCCCATCGATCCGCCGCTGGTGCCGTCGTCGTCGGTGAACGTCCCGTAGGCGATCGCTCCCTGCTCGACGATCGCGTCGCTGTCGGGCACGTCGCCGTCCGGGATCGCGCTGTCCTCGGCGGGGCCGCCGGGCTCCCCGACGACCACGCGGCCGACCATCCCGATCGACTTGTGCGGGATGCAGTAGTAGTCGTACGTGCCGGGTTC
This sequence comes from Halolamina pelagica, assembly GCF_900115675.1. Lineage (GTDB taxonomy): Archaea > Halobacteriota > Halobacteria > Halobacteriales > Haloferacaceae > Halolamina > Halolamina pelagica. Next base: position 38,220 of record NZ_FOXI01000012.1, read on the forward strand.
GTCGAACGTGTACTCGAAACTCCCTTCCGAGATGGTGCCGCTGTCGAACGCGGTCGCGCCGGCGGGGATCCGATCCGGATAGGCCGTCGCGGAGTGCGACCCGGCCGCGAGTTCGAAGCGAACGGTCGTGCCGGGTTCGACGTGTAACCCGATCGGATCGAAGTAGTTGTTCCCCATCTCGACGACGGGGGTCTCCTGTGCTGTCGCTCGCCGAGTGAGCGCGGTGCTGGCGACGGCACCGGCGCCGAGCGCTCCGAGGAACTGTCGTCGACTGTGTGTCATGGTGTGGTGAATCGGTCGGCGTCGGTCACTCGCGCGTGGCGTCGACGTCCGTTCGGAGGGGAATCTCCGATTACGTGTTTCGTTACGGTATTGGGCCTTAAACACATTTCCATAACGGGAGAGGGGAGCGTCTGCCCGATAGTGCATACGAATCCGACAGCTATCCGCCTTCCAAGGGTTTTTGCGATCGTGGAGTCGAAGATAATGTATGAATCGCACAATATCGAGGCTGCCGGCGGGCCGGCTCCGAATCCTCGGGTTGATCACGGTCGGCGCCGCCCTCGTCGCCGTGGAGTCGGCGATCCCGTGGACCTGGCTCCTCCCGACGGTACTCGTCGGTGCTGGTGCGGTGTGGCTCCCGTCCGAGCGGGACGGTGACGCCGGGCGCGTCGACGCCGGCTCGTCGGAGGAGAGCGCCGCGCTGGAGACGCTCAAACAGCAGTACGCGGTCGGCGAGATCGGCGAGGCGGAGTTCGATCGGCGGGTGGAGACGCTGCTGGAAACCGGTTCGGCCGCCGACGTGGCGAACCGGATCGACGCCGAACCCGAGCCGGCGACCGACGCCGTCGATCCCGACGGCGCGGCCCGGCAGTCGCCTGAACCGACGGGGAACGACCAGCCCGATCGACGCGGGAACAGTCGGTCCGGTCGACACGGCTGTCGTCGACGCGGCAAGGGTCGTCGGGATCGACACTGATCGCTGGCGGCTCGGCGGCGAGGTGCGGCAGTCCGACGCGGCTCAGTCGTCCGCCGGCGCCGGGGCCGGCGGCTCGTGGGTCCCGAACTCGGGATGGGTCTCCTCCATCCAGACGATCACGACCGCGCCCGAGAGGAACATCAGCCCGGCGGTCAGGTAGAACGCCGCCTCGGGCGACACGAACTGCATCGTGAGGCCGATCAGGATCGCGCCGACGCCGTAGCCGGAGTCACGCCACATCCGGTAGACGCCCATCCCTGCCGAGCGCCAGGTCGGGTGGGCGGCGTCGCTCGGCACCGTCATCAGGTTCGGGTACAGCAGCGCCATCCCGAGCCCGGAGACGGCTGACAGCAGTATCCACGGGAGGTAGCTGTCGACGAACACCATCCCGAGCACGCCAGCCCCGGCGATGAACATCCCGACGACGACGGGCGGCCGACGGCCGATCCGGTCGGCGAGGCCGCCGGTCCCGATCTGGAGGAAGTACATCGCGCTGTGGATCCCGACGACGACGCCGACGGCCTCGATCGCGAGCCCCTGACTGGTGAGGTACAGCGGGACCGCGATCCAGAACAGCGTGTCGACGAAGTTCTCGATGTGGCCGGCCTGTGCGGCCGCGAACAGCGTCTTGTCGCCGTAGGTCGCCCGCTTCAGCACGTCGTAGAACGGGAGGTTCGCGTCGTGGTGGTCCTCGTCACCCTCGATCTGGGCGAACTGGAGCGTCTCCTTGATGAGGAACACCGAGATGAGGAACGCCAGCACCACCACGATCCCCAGGAAGTAGAACGGCTCGGGGCGGAGGTTCGTCTGCCCCGCGATGACGCCGGTGATCCACGCCCCGACGGCGACGCCGCTGTAGCCGAACGCCTCGTCGATGCCGACCGCGAGCCCGCGCTGGTCGGGGCTCGCGAGGTCGATCTTGGCGTTGATCGCCATGCTCCAGGTCAGCGCCTGGTTGATCCCGAGCAGGACGTTCCCGACGGTGATCCAGCTCCAACTCGGCGCGTAGATGAGGATGATCGGGATCGGGAGCGCGGTGATCCAGCCGAGGATCAGCACCGGCTTCCGGCCGTACTCCTCGCCCCACTTGCCGGCGTAGAGGTTGAGCAGCGACTTGACGAAGCCGAAGGAGACGACGAACGAGCCGATGACGAGGAAGGACTCGACGCCGAGCACCTCCTCGCCCAGTACGGGGACGACGGTCCGCTCCGACCCGATCGTCAGCCCGGTCGCGAACACCAGCAGGACGTGCAGCGAGAACTGACCGAGGTGTTCGCGGATGCCCTGCTTCAGGTCAGTTGTCCGGCTCATCGGTTATTCGGCCGCACAGCGGTTCGGGCCCAGTTCGAGTTCGGACAGTTCGTCGTCGGGCACGTCCTCCTGCCCGACGTTCGTGCGCTTGACGCGCTCGAAGTTCGGCGGGTGGTCCGGGATGTCCGAGGCGAGCGTCTCGACGAACGCCTCGCGGTCGCGGTCGAGATCCGCGTTCCGCGCTCGGACGTCCGCGAGCGTCGCCGTCACCGGAGGCTCGGGCGAGCCGGGGTCGTGCGCCGGGAGGACGAGGGCGTCGTCCGGGCGGTCGAGCAGTCGTTGGAGGCTCTCGTACAGCGTCGCCGCGTTCCCCTCCACGTCGGAGTCCTCGATCCCGGCTTCGACGCCGAGTTCGACGCGGCCGACGCTCTCGTGGAACAGCGTGTCGCCCGTGAGCAGGGCCTCACCAGCGAGGTCGAAGGAGACGCTGCCCTCGCTGTGGCCCGGCGTGTGGATCACGTCGACGCCGACGGCGCCCACGTCGACCGTCGCGCCGTCCTCGATCGGGGTCGCGTCGATCGCGAGCGCGTCCTTCGGGTGGAGGTAGTAGGGGACGCCGTGGCGCTCGGCGAGTTCCGCGCCGCCGGAGACGTGGTCGGCGTGGGCGTGGGTGTCGAAGACGCCGACGAGCTCGGCGTCGTACTCGTCGAGGATCCCGTCGTACTTGTCGAGGTAGTGGGACGGGTCGAAGACGGCGGCCTCGCCCTCGGAGACCAGCACGTGCGAGAGACAGCCCTTCCCGGGACGGGCGACCTGGACGAGCGTGCCGTCCAGATCGGTCTCGACCGGCGCGCTTCGGTGGACGCGGCTCCACCCGTTCATCCCGTCGGCCAGCGTCGCGGCGTCGTACCCCATCTCCTCGAGGGTGTGCTCCGCCGTCTCCGCGACGACGCCCGCGGCACAGACGGTGACGACCTCCTTCTCCGCCGGGAGGTCCGCGAGGTCGTCCTTCGCCGTCTCGGTGTCATCCTGCAGTTCGTCGTACACGTCGACGTTGACACTGCCGGGGATGTGCCACTCCTCGTAATCTGATTCGTGCCGAACGTCGACGACGAGAACGTCGTCATCGTCGGCCTGTAGTCGTGCACTGAGTTCGTCCGGATCCACGTCTGTCATCAGTACTCCCCGATAAGCCACAGACCGGGATATGGGTGGTGCCGGTCATGACCGGTACCGTTAGGGGCGTCGACCCCCAAGCCGGGGTATGAGCCTCTACGAAGCCTCCTTCCGGGTGAAACACGACTGCCCGTACCGGGAGATCTCCGAGCGGCACCCCGACCTCACGATCCGGGAGTGGTACCTCAGCGACTGTCAGGTGCTGGAAATCACCTCGGCGGAGACGCCGACGGAGGAGTTGCTCGCGGAGATCGACGCCATGGGGACGGTGCTGCACCAGTCAGTCGACGACGAGGGGCTCCACGTCGTCACGCAGGCGTGTCTCTGCTCGCTCGAGGAGTCGATCGTCGACCAGTTCGAGGCGCACAACTGCCTCTACCAGCCGCCGACGATCTACCGCCGTGGCTGGGAGCACTACACCGTGATCGCGTTCGACGAGGGCGACGTGCGGGCGCTGTTCCGCGACCTCGAGGCCGACCGGGAGATCGACGTGCTCTCGAAGACCGCCATCGCCGAACAGCAGCTGCCCCACAGCATGCTCGCGCCCGTCGATCGGCTGTTCGAGGACCTCACCGACCGCCAGTTGGCGGCGCTGCGGTTCGCCCTCGAGAGCGGCTACTACGAACAGCCCCGTGGGGCCTCGCTGCGGGAGCTCGCCGAACAGACCGCGGTGGCCCGGTCGACGTACGAGGAGCACCTCCGCAAGGCCGAGAACAAGCTCCTGACCAACGCCGGCGAGTTCCTGCGGCTGGTGACCGCGTCGTCGACCGACGATCCGCTGGGCGTCGAGGGGTCGCCGCGGGCGGAGTCGATCGCCGACTGAGCTACCAGACGCTCGGGCTGTACTCGAACTCGTAGTCGTCGACGCGTTCCGCGGGCAGCCCGACGGTCTCGAACATCTCCCGGAACACCCCGCGGTACTCCGACTCGGGCAGTTCCTCGCCGGCCGGGAGTCGCACCTGCAGCCGGAACCCGCCCGCGCTGTCGAGTTTGATCTCGTAGCGGTGGCCCGCGTCCCGGGTGACGATCTCGGCGCTGGGGACGACGATCGCGAACGAGCCGAACTCGGTCCCGTTCTCGCTGTAACCGAGGTTGATCCAGCCGTCGCCCTGGGTCGCCGGGACCGTCGTCTCGCTCGCGCGCTCGGCGAAGGCCGCGTGCGTGCCGGCGAAGTCCGGGTCGGCGTCGACGCCGACGGAGACCAACGAGTCGTCGGTCCGCGAGGCCGCCGTCTCGGCGTCGGCGATCAGCTCGTCGGCCTCGGCGTCCGGGAACAGCAGCGCGATCCGTTCGCGGAGCCAGTCGTCCGGCGGCAGGTTCACGGGCCGGAACGGCTGCGCGAAGCCGAGTTCGTCGTCGACGAACGTCAGCCGCGGCGCCTCGGCGCCGGTGAAACCCCCCTCGAGGGACTTGGTCTCGGAGTAGGTGAACCGAACGTGCAGGACGCGGGCGTCCTCGCCGAACCGGTCCGCCAGCGCGGGCACGTCCAGCGGGAGCCCGATCCGATCGCGGCCGTTGACGTAGAACGGTGCCTCGACCCCGTAGCCCGCCGAGCGCGCCCGGTCGAGGACCGCCGCGTAGTCGAGGTCGTCGACGCTGTCACCGACCGTGCTGTAGCTGGCGAAGTTCGCTCCGGGGGTGGCGAGACAGCCGGCGAGGCCGAACGCGGCGCCGCCGGAGAGCGCGGCGATGAACCGTCGGCGGGAGGATCGTGGGTCCGTACGCATGGGGAACCTATCGGGCGGAGCGAGTATATCGGTTTGGGCCCGTCCGAAGCCACGATCGGCGTGGGGGAAGCGGGGCAGGTGGTCACTCGGCTGCTCGGCGACGGTGGGGAGCGAGCCGGCGCGCCACGGGCTACTCCCCCGATCCCGGATACCGCCCAACCGCGAACGCCTCGTAGCCGCCGTAGGCGAACGAGAGGACGCCGATCCACCAGTTCCAGCGGTCCGCCGGCGAGCCGCCGGCCGCGTCGGCCAGTTCGTCGACGACGAGATCGACGGTGAGCCGGCGACCGCTGTCGCTCCGGTAGCGCCCCGAGTCCGCGAGATCGACGGCCTGTCGGGCGACGGTACGCCGTTCCGACTCGGTGCCGCCGAACCGGGCGAGCGCGGCCGCCAACTCCCCGGGATCGAGCACGCCGTCGCTGGCCGTGTCGTCGGTCATCGTCCGGGCTCGGTGCCGCCGTCGGCGCCGGCGGTGAGCGGGACTGCACGATCGAGTGCCATCGTCGGAGCGACGGGGCCGCCGGGCAAAACCGTTCGGGAGGCCGGCGCCGCCGCTTTCGAGGGTGAGCGGCTGAGAGGAGTAAGCCCCCTTCTGTTTCGACCCGACATTCGGCTGAGCACCCGCGCCCTGCCGTCGCCGGCTGTCCGGACTACCTTCGGGCACGGGCTTGCACCGGCGAGGGTTCGCCGTTCCATCCGTTCCTGCCCGTCGGCCCTCCGTGGGTTAGCTCCCTCCCCTTACGGGTCGGTTCGCACACGTCATGGGTCGGGGCAGGCGGTCTCGTTTCTGTTCCAGAGCCAGCCGTCTCCGACTCCGGGCTTGCGCCCGGTCGCCCGTCCGGACGGTGGGGGGACTTTCCTCACGCCCCTTGCTCGCGGGCCGGGGCGCGGGAACCGGGCTCTCTCTGCCGGCTAAACGTAGGTCGGTGGCGCGGTTAAGCGGTTCGGTGGGTCGGGGAGCCGGCCGTGGACGGCGCGTCCGCGCCGGCAGCGGCCGGGTAGCTCTCGGGGCGAACCAGCGAGCGTGTTCGAACCCCGCCAACACCCCGACTGCCGGCGGCTCGAAGCGATCCACCGGGTTCCCGAGGAGGGGACGGTCTGCCGCGATCACGCCCCCGAACAGCTGGAAGCCGACGACCGGTAACCGCCACTCAGTCCTCGCGGAACCCCACGCGTGCCGCGTCCGCTTGGGCCCGCTCGGCGGCGGTGTCGATGTCGAACTCCCGGACGACCTCGCCGTTCCTGACGAGCGGTTCCAGCAGCGACTCGCCGTCGTCGGGACCGTCACGGCCGCGCAGGCCGACGTGGTGGCCGCCGTCGGGCGTGCGGTACACCGATTTCGCGCCCGAGAGCTTGCCGCGTTTCGCCGCGGGTTCGCCGTCGACCTCGACGATGTCCAGCGCGAAGTCGAGGGGGTCGGCGTTGGCGATGTAGCCGCCGACGCCGAAGCTGTCGGCCACGTCCCGGAGTTCCCGGAGGTCGGCGGGGGCGAGCCCGCCCGAGAGCAGGATCTCGGGCTCGGGGCGGTCCCGCGCGGCGAGTTCCCAGCGCACCTCCCGGACGATGTGGCGCAGGTCGCCCCGGCGCGAGCCGGTGGTGTCGAGCCGGACGGCGTCCAGCCCCTCGCCCAGCGTCTCGACGGCCCGCAGGACCTCGTCGACCTCGTCGCCGTAGGTGTCACAGAGCGCGACGCGGGGCACGTCGGCGTCGACCGCCTCGTCGAACGCGCGCCAGGCGTCCTCCTGGTTCCCGCGGCCGAAACAGATGAGCAGCGCGTGGGGCATCGTCCCGCCGACCTCGCGGTCCAGCACCTCCCCCGCCGCGACGTGGGAGACGCCGTCGGCGCCGCCGACCAGCGCCGACCGCTCGACCATCGCGCCGATGGCGGGGTGGACGTGGCGCGTGCCGAAGGAGAGCAGCCGGCGCTCCGGCGCCGCGACCCGGCTCTCCAGCGCCGCCGTGGCGACCCCGGAGGCGTGCGAGAGGAACCCCAGGATCGGGGACTCGTGGCGGGCGAACGCGCGGTAGGGGCCCTCGATCCGCAGGGCCGGGCCGCCGTCGAACAGCGTCCCCTCGGGGAGCGCGTCGGCGTCGACCGGGGTGCCCTCAAGCAGCGCAGCCACGTCTTTGACCCCCGCGAACAGGTCGAACGCGCCGGTCGGGAACTGGTCGGCGGCGAGCTCCGCGACGACGGTCGGGTTCCGGCCGGCGTGCTCGAGCACCGTCTCGGTGCGGTGGAAGTACGCCGCGGTCGCGTCGCCCCGCCGGATGGCGTCGTCGCCGACGGTGTCGAACTCGGTCATGGCCGGAGTTCCGCCAGCGCGGGCAAAAGTGGGTCGTTCCGGCGGCGGTGAACCTTCGCAGCGGCTCACCAAGCGCCCTCCAGCACCTCCAGGATCTCCGAAACGGAGGGCTGCACGGGCGCTTCGGCGAACAGGCCGTCCTCGTGGATCGTCTCGGCGATGTCGGGCAGGTGCTCGCGGCCGAGCCCGTCGATCGCCCGGAGTTCCGTCGGGAGGCCGAGATCGTCGCGGACGCCCGCGACGGCGTCGACGACCGCGTCGGCGAGCTCCGCGTCGCCCATCCCGGCCGTATCGACGCCCAGCGCCGTCGCGAGCAGGCGCCGCCGGCCGTCGACTTCGGAGAAAACGTAGCGCAGGACGTGGGGCGCGAGCACGCCGTGGACCGTCCCCTGGTGGGCGTCGTAGTCGTTCGAGAACCCGTGGCCGAACGCGTGGATGATCGACGCGCGGTAGGCGCCGGGGGTGGAGATGCCGTACTGGGCGCAGACCACGCCCGCGACCGCGTCGTCGAACTGCTCGGGGTCGGGGTCCGAATCGGGGAGCGCCGCGAACCCGGACCGCATTAGCGCCAGCCCGCGGCTCGCGGTGCCGTCGGTGATCGGCGTCGCGTGGGGCGAGTAGCAGCACTCGACGGCCTTGTCGAAGCCGTTCATCGCCGACGCGGTCAGCACCGAGCGCGGCGTCGTCTCGAACAGTTCGGGGTCGTAACAGAGCGCCGTCGGCATCAGCCGGCGGCTGCTCACGCCGCCGCTCGGGATCTCGCTCGGGTCCGCGTCGGAATCGAGCGTCAGGCCGACGCCGCCGATCACCGAGAGGTCCGCGCCGGCGAGCGTCGTCGGCACCGCGATCACGGGCGTCGGCTGGCCGTCGTCGGCGACCGGGACCGAGCCCGCGGACAGCGCGTGCTCGGCGGCCGCAGCGGGGTCGGCGTAGCTCCCCAGCGCGCTCGCGACCTTCGCGGCGTCGAGGGTGGAGCCGCTGCCGACCGCGACGATCGCCTCGATCCCCTCGGCCTGCACGCGCTCGGCCGCGTCGAGCGCCGCGCCGAGGGTCTTCGCCGGGGTCGTTTCGTCGAACACGCCCGCGAGGGAGTCGCCGAGGCCGTCCTCAACGGGGTCCATCACGTCGCGGTTGGCACCGACGTTCGCACCGGTCATCACCAGCGCCGAGGCGAGGCCGCGGGCCGCCAGCAGGTCGCCGAGGTCGCCGGCGGCGCCGCGGCCGAACCGGATCTCGCCGGGATCGTAGTCGAGCGTGAACTCCCGCCGTGTGGCTGGATCGGTCATACCGGGCCATCGGCGGCGAGCCACATCAACCCCGGCCGAACCGATACGCGGCCGGCGCGACGAGAGAGAAACAGAGACGGGGACAGGATCGCCGGACACGGAGGGCTTAGAAACCCCGGACTGGAACCACATCTCGATGGCGAGAGACACCGACGGCGGAGAGCCCGCCGTAACCGGCGACGCCGACGGCGGCGATACCGTCCTGGCTGGGGGCGCCGACGGCGGCGTCACGTTCTCCACGGCGGGGCTCCGCGAGGGGTTCGTCCGCTGCCTCCCGGTCGCGGCCGGCATCGGCGGCTACGGCGTCGCGTTCGGGATGGTCGCGGCACGGCAGGGGCTCAGCACCGCGGAGGCGACGCTGATGAGCGCGACCGTCTTCGCCGGCGCGGCCCAGCTCATCGCGGTGGAGCTGTGGGCCGACCCGATCCCGATCGCGGCGGTGCTGACGACGACGGCCGTCGTCAACGCGCGGTACGTGCTGATGGGGGCGGCGCTGCGCCCGTGGTTCGCCCGGCTCAGCATCCGGGAGTCCTACGGCAGCGTCTTCTTCCTCATCGACGAGACGTGGGCGCTGACGATGGGCGAACTCACCGACGGGAACGGCCGCGGCGCGTTCCTCGTCGGCAGCGGGATCGCGGCGTGGCTGTTCTGGGTCGGGGCGACGGCCCTCGGCGCGAACGTCGGCGCCGCGATCCGGGACCCGAGCCGCTACGGGCTCGACTTCGTCCTGACGGCGGTGTTCCTCGCGATCGCCACCCAGCTCTGGGAGGGGAAGTCGACGCTGCTGCCCTGGGCCGTCGCGCTGGTCGTCGCCGTCGTCGCCGCCGGCGCGCTCCCCGGCCGGTGGTACATCCTCGCCGGCGGCGTCGCCGGCAGCCTCGTGGAGGTGGCCCGTGTCGGTCGTTGATCTGGATCCGGTCGTCGTCGGCGTCGTCGTCGCGATGGCGGCCCTGACCTACCTCACGAAGGCCGGCGGGTTCTGGCTGCTGGGCCACGTCGACCCCTCGGACCGGCTCGAAGCCGGGCTCTCGGTGCTGCCCGGGGCGATCATCGTCGCCATCGTCGGCCCGGAGCTGGTCGCCGGCGGGCCGACCGCCTGGCTCGGCGGCGCGACGGTGGTGCTGCTCACCCGCAAAACCGGGAGCCTGCTGGCGGCGCTGGTCGGCGGGATGGGCGTCGTCGTGCTCAGCCGGGCGGTGATCTGACCGCTGACGGAGTCAGCTCGGCCACCCCCAGCACCAGTTCCCGCAGCGTCTCGGCGTCGGGCGCGAGCACGCGAACCATCGGCTCCTTCCCGTGGGCGCCGTCGTCGACGATGGCGTCGGGCGCGTCGCCGTCCCGCCGGGTCAGCACGCGCTCGGCGACCCAGTCCATCGTCCCGGCGGCGTCGTCGGGCTCCCGGGTTCGGTCGACCGTCGCGACCGTCAACTCGTTTTCGACCGCCTCGCGAACCGCGTCGCTCGCCCGGAGGTTACAGGCCGCGGTGACACGCCGGTCGTGCTCACGCACGCCCAGCAGCAGGCGCGCGACGTGGCTCGACGCCCCCAGTGCGGCGCCGCCGGGGGCGCGAACGCCGTCGGAGACGCGGGTGAGCCGGCCCTCGCAGGCGGCCACGTCGGCCGGCTCGGTCGCCGTCTCGGGCGCGACGGCGACGGTGGTGCCGACCTCCGGGATCAGCGGCGCCATCGCCGGGGTCTCGAACGCCCGGACCGTCTCGCGCACCTCGCGGAGCGCGCGTGGCGCGTCGGCGCGGGCACGGAGGTCGGCGAGGTGGTGGACCGGCCCAGTGCCGTCGCCGAGGTCGTGACCGTGAGCGACCGCGCGGTCCAACAGGGCCTCGGCGTTCTCGACCGCCGTCGAGAGGGCGGACCCCCGTGCCAGGTCGGCGGCGATCGCCGCCGAGAGCGTGCAGCCGCCCCCGTGACTGTTCGCGTCCGGGACGCGCGGCGAGCGGAACTCCCGGACCTCGTCGCCGACGAGCACGTCGACGATCGCGGCGCCGTCGAGGTGGCCGCCGGTGACCAGCGCGGCGTCGGCGCCCATCTCCCGGAGCGCGCGACCGGCCTCGCGGGCGTCATCGGCACTCTCGACCTCGATCCCGGTGAGCAGTTCTGCCTCCGGCGCGTTCGGCGTCACCAGCGCCGCCGCCGGGACCAGCTTCTCGCGGACGACCGCCTCGCCCGCCGCCGAGAGCAGTCGGTCGCCGCTCTCGGCGACGACGACGGGGTCGACGACCACCGGGAAGTCGGCGTCAGTAAGTTCCTCGGCGGCGGCGGCGGCGACCTCGGCGTTCGCGAGCATCCCGGTCTTGGCCGCGTCGACCCCCAGGTCGTCGTCGACCGCGCGGATCTGTTCGCGGACCATCCCGGGATCGGTAGCCGCGCTGGCTCGCACGCCCGTAGTGTTCTGGGCGGTGAGCGCCGTGATCGCCGACGCGCCGAAGGCGCCCCGAGCCTCGATGGTCTTCAGGTCGGCCTGGATCCCGGCGCCGCCGCCGCTGTCGGAGCCGGCGACGGCGAGTGCGACCGGGCGGCCCATCAGTCGTCGGCGGGCCCGGGCTGTGCGCCCGGCATCCCGACGCGGGGCGCGTCGTGGCCGAGTTCGTCGATGGCGACCTGGGCGGCCTTCTTCCCGGAGAGCAACATCGCCCCGAACGTCGGCCCCATCCGGGTCAGCCCGTGGGTCGTCGCCGTCGCGAGGCCGGTCGTGAGCAGGCCCTCGTGGACCTTGCCGGTCCGTTCGACGACCGCGTCCTCGCTCCGTCCGACCCACATGGAGTCGTGCCCCGGCGAGTCGTGGCCGGGCGCGCCGTACTCGCCGTCGGCGGTCGTGTCCATCCCGGCTTCGCCGGTCTCCTCGATCCCGGCCGCATCGATCACGCCGCGCTCGTGGAGCTTGGAGACCACGACCGCCTCGTGACCCGTGGCGTCGATCACGAGGTCGGCCTCGACGGCGACGGGGTCGACGCAGGTGAGTTCACGGGGCAGCGAGTGGACGGGCGTCCAGTTCAGCACCACCCCCGAGACCTCGTGGTCCTCGCGGACGACCACGTCGGTGAACTCCGTCATGTTCTGGATGCGCGCGCCGGCGTCGCAGGCGGCCTTGATGAGTGCGGAACTCGCGTGCGGCGCCGTGGCGACGTGGAGCCCGTCGACCTCGTCGGTCTCCTCGTAGGGGACGCCGAGTTCGTCCAGCACCTCGTGGGCCGGCTCGCGCACGGTGAGCTTGTTCATCAGGAACCCGCCGAGCCAGAAGCCGCCGCCGAGGTAGTTGTTCTTCTCGATCACGGTCACGTCGACGCCGCGCTCGGCGAGTTCCTTCGCCGCGACGAGCCCGGAGGGGCCGCCGCCGACGATCGCCACCTCGCTGTCGGTGAACTCCATGAACTCGTCGTGCCACTCGTCGGCGATCGCGCGGGTAACCTGTGCCTCGCTCGCGTCGGTGAAGCCGTCGAAGGACATGCAATTACCACGTGGTACTACCGAGTAGTTAAACGTTGTCGTCGGTCGACTCGTGGGGAGGTAGCGCCGAGAACAGCGGAACGGCGGCGGTCAGTCGCCCCGGCGAACCTCGTCCAGCGCGTCGACGGTGGGGGCGTTCACGATCCGGACCGTCCGCCCCTCGCGAGTGACGCGGAACGCGTCCTCGAAGGAGCCGTTCTCGACGCGGTAGACGCCCTCGTTCCCGGCGGTCGCGTTCAGCGACTCGGTGAGCAGCCCGCGGTAGGCCCGGACGAAATGCCGGGCGTCGCGCTCGGTCTCCCAGCGCGTCTTGAGGACGTAGCCGTCCGCCACGGGGTCGTCGCTGTCCGCGTCGAAGTAGGGGACCAGCTTGTCGCCTTCCCAGCCCGCGGTGGCGGGGTGGGAGTAGTTGTACGCCGAGTACGGTCCGGGATCACGACTCAGCGTCCCGCGGTCGATCGCGCGCTGCTGCCAGAGCATCGCGAACAGCGTCGCCTCGCCCAGCCGCGTCGCGCCGGCGCGGTCGAACTCGGCGGTCGAGCGGTCGGGGACGACCACGCGTGCCGGGCGGTCACGCGGGTAGTCGGAAGGGTGGATCAGCTGTTCGCTCGACTCTGGCGGCCGGACGTAGAGCTCGTTCACCGCCGCCCAGCCGCCGCGCTGGCGGACCCGGTGAACCAGCGTCGGTCCCTCGCTGTAGGGCGCGTAGACGGTCAGGTAGAGCCCGAGGTTCTCGTCGGCGATCGAGGCGCCACCCTCGCCGCTTGGACGGTTGATGCAGTCCCACTCCGCCCCGCAGCGCTCCTCGTACTGTGCCTCGACGTAGTTGGCGTCGCCCTCGACGACACCGGTCTCGGCCATCCGTACGTCGGGGTTGGCGGCGCCGCCCAGCAGCGAGAGCCGCTGGTCCTGCAGCGCGTGGACGAGTTCGTGGGCCAGCGTCGCGCGGTCGACCGTCGGCGTCTCGCTGTCGCTCACCAGCACGATGCGGTCGGCGGACGGCGAGTAGTACCCCAGCACGGAGCCCCCGTAGATCTCGCCGAACGCGCCGCCGACGGTGCGGTTCTCGCCGACGAGCATCGCCGCCTCGTAGCGCTGTTCGCGGGCGCGCTCGAACGGCGAATCGACGGTCGTGTCGCTGCTCGACCCGTTCAGGAACTCCTCGCGGGAGATCACCTCGACCGGCACCGTCCGCTCGAACTCCAGCCCGCGGATGAGTTCGACGCGGGCCATCGTGCGGGCGACGACGGCGTCGAGTTCGGTCTCGTTCAGCCCGTCGCTCGCGTCGACGGCCAGCGAGTCGGTCGCCGCGTAGCCGTTCTCGACACCCAGTCGGTCGGCTTCGGGAGTCGGCGACGGCGCCGCCGGCGCGGCACAGCCAGCGAGCACCAGACAGCAGACGACCGCGAGCAGTCGAAGCCTCACACCGAGGGGTGCGCCGGCGAGGGGAAAAGAGCTACCGACGACCGAACAGCAGCGCCGCGCCCAGGACGCTCACCAGCGCGGCGAGGGCGGAGAAGCCGGGGGCCTCGGTGGTCGTCGTGGCGTCCGTCGCCGTCGGGGTCTCCTCGCCCGGCGCCGCAGTCGCGGTCGGCGCTGGCGTCGACGCCTCCGTCTCGACCGACTCGCGGACCTCGCTCAGCGAGTCGACCGACGGCGCGTTGACGATCGTCACCGTGTCGCCCGCGACGGTCACGTGGAACGCGTCGGCGAACGAGCCGTCGGCGATGCGGTACGTGTCCTCGCCGACCCGTTCGGCGCCCCAGTAGGCCAGCAGGCTCTCGTAGGCGCCGCGGAACTCCGTCGCCTCCGCGTCGCTGTCCCAGACCAGCCGCCAGACGTAGCCAGTTTCGCCGTCGTCGCTCCGGTAGAAGTGCATCCGGTCACCGTCCCAGCCCGCGGCGGCGTCGAACCCGTAGTTCAGCGGGTCGAAGCGACTGACCTCGCCGGAGTCGGTGTAGTTGAGCCACGCGTTCGGGCCGACCACGTCCCGCGCGTAGCGCTGGACGTCTCCCTCCTCGGCGTAGAGCGGGTAGGCGAACATCGCGGCGACGCCGGACTGGCCCACCTCGGCGTAGTCGGTGCGGCGCTCGGGCCGGACGCGCTCCCAGCCGTCGGCGTGCTCGTCGGCCAGTTCGACCTCAGTCGGCGGGTCGGTGCCGTAGCGGTCGGGGTGGATCACCTGCTCGGCGCTCTCGGGCGGGGCGTCGTACAGCTCGTTGACCTGCTCCCAGCCGCCCTGGCGCTTCTGCTCGGCGACGAACGCCGGCCCGTCGCTGTAGGGCTGGTAGTTCAGGAAGTAGACGCCCATGTTCGGCGGCGAGGCGCCGCCGCCGTCGCCCCCGTCGGGTCGGAGGCAGGTGCCGTTCCACGCGCCGCCCTCGCCACAGCGCTCCTCGTAGCGGTACTGGACGAGGTTCGCGTCGCCCTCGATCAGCCCGCTGTTGGCGTTGGCGCCGTCGCGGGTCTGGCTGGTGAAGTTGGCGAGGTCGAACTCCTGGTCCTGCATCGCGTGGACGAGTTCGTGCCCGAGCGTGAGTTCGTCCACCTGGAGGCTGCTCTCGTTGTCGGTGACGAGCACGATGGCGTCCGCGGCGGGGCTGTAGTAGCCCGCGACCGAGGCGCCGCGGTTGGCCTGCTGGACGTCGAGCGAGCCCTCACCCTCACCGATCAGGAACAGCGCTTCGAACTTCGTGTTGTCGAACCTCCGGAACGCGTCACTGTAGGAGACGTTCCCCGAGGAGTTCGCGAACTCCGAGCGCGGGACGATCTCGACCGGCACGTCCATGTCGAACTCGACGCCGCGGATCACCTCGACGCGGGCCTTCGCCCGCGCGATCGTGGCGTCGAGTTCGTCCTGGGTGATCCCGTCGCTCTGGTCGACGGCGATGCTCTCGTTGTGCCAGTAGCCGTCCTCCCAGCCCAGCCGGTCGGTCTCGGGGTCCGGGGGCGCGCTGTTGTTTTCGACCTGCGTCGCCGCGTCGACGCCGTCGGACGCCACGGCCGCGTCGGCGGTTGCAGGCGCGGCGGGCGCGGCTGCCGCGACGGGGGCGAGCCCGGCGAGGACGACGACTGCGACGGCGAGGACCGCGGAGACTCGTCGCATAGCCACACATTGAGCCGACCACGCAAAAAGACCGCGGCGGGGCTCGCTGCCAAGAAAGCTAAGGCGTCGACGCTCCATCGCCCCGGCATGTACGATCCCGACAGTACCGCCGTCGTCGTCGTCGACATGCAGAACGGGTTCTGTCACCCGGAGGGCAGCCTGTTCGCGCCCGACAGCGAGGCGGCGATCGAGCCCGTGACCGAGCTCGTCGCCAGCGCCCGCGACGCCGGCGCGAGCGTCGTCTACACGAAGGACACCCACCCCGAGGAGCAGTTCGAGGGGAACCACTACTACGACGAGTTCGAGCGGTGGGGCGAGCACGTCGTCGAGGGGACGTGGGACGCCGAACTCCACGACGGCCTCGACGTGCGCGATGCGGACCACGTCGTCGAGAAGCACACCTACGACGCGTTCTACCGGACCGGGCTGGAGGGCTACCTCGACACCCACGGCATCGAGGACCTCCTCATCTGCGGGACGCTCGCGAACGTCTGCGTGCTCCACACCGCCGGTAGCGCCGGCCTCCGGGACTACAAGCCCGTGCTGGTCGAGGACGCGCTGGGGTACATCGAACAGGACCACAAGGAGTACGCGGTCGACCACGCCGACTGGCTGTTCGGCGAAGTGACCGAACTGGACGAGGTGACGTTCGCGTAGCGCACCCTCCGAGCACTCAGCGGAACACGCGGTACGACGGCTGTCCCGTCGCCACAAGCCGTTCCTCCCCGTCGTCGACGCCCCAATCGCGATCGTCGTCGCCGTGTTCCGGGACCGTGCTGGTCACGTCGACGCGACTGACGCCGATGGTGGAGCCGGCCCGGATCACGTCGGCAGCGGCGTGCAGATCGCCCGTGGCCCGCCGGAGGTAGTTCACGTTCAGGCTCACCGTCGCGACGTCGGTGGCCAGCGGGTCGTCGGCCGCGAGTCGGAGCGCCAGCCCGCCCGCAGTGTCCACGAGCGTCGCCGCGACGCCGCCGTGGATGGTGGGTTTCGAGGCGGGGTTGGTGAGCTTCTCGTCGAACGGGATCGTGAGTTCGATCCGGCCGCGCTCGACGGCGTCGACTTCGGTGCCGAGCCACGAGAGGTAGCCGTGGTCCTCCTCGACCGCGTAGCGGATGAAGTCGGCAGCCCCGTCGGGCAGCGGCGGCAGGTCCTCGGTCATACCGACCGTCCGCGGGGACGGGTCAAGTAGCCGGCGGGAGCGTCACCCCAGCCGGATCGACGATTCGGCGGGCGCGACGGTCACGGCCACCTCGTCGCCGACGGCGAACGCGTGGCCCTCGTGGAAGACGATCTTCGCGCCGAGCGCGTCGCGAGACGCGAACAGCGAGAGCCCCGTCGCGCGCTCGCCGTCGACGCGGACCGCGAGTTCGGCCCAGTCCACGTCGGTCCCCCTGCCCGCCCGCGAGGTCGCCGTGCCGACCTCGGTCCCGAGTAGCGAGACCTGTCCGGTGGCCGCATCGTCGTCGACGCCGCGGTTCGGGTACGCGCCCCCGCCCGAGTAGTGCGCCAGCCCCCCGTCCAGCGGCGTGCCGTCGTCGGCCGCAAGCGCCGCCCACGACCCGGGATCCGGGTGGGCCGGCGCGTCGAGTCTGACGTAGGTCTGCCCGGTTTCGGTCACCTCGCCAGTTCCGTCCCACTGGGCGCCCGCGACCGACACGTCGGGAACGACGGGGAGCGATCCCGACGCGCGGTAGGGGTTCGCCTCGGCCGGCCGGAACCCAAGGTGGAGGTGGTCGTCGACCCAGCGCCCGAAGAAGCCCGAGCGCACCGACTCGCCCAGCGAGTCGCCCGCCGCAACCCAGTCGCCGGCGTCGACGCCCGGATCGACGTGGAGGACGCGCGCGAGCAGGGCCGCGCCCCGACCGCCGGCCCAGTCGTCAGCCACGTCGAGGACGATCAGGTGGTCCTCGTCGACGGCGTAGGGACGATCCGGGCAGGCGACGGTCCGCGTCGCCACCACCTCGCCCGGGACGGGCGCGGGGGCGGTGCCGTCGTCCGGGTAGAGGTCGACCGCACAGCCACGGTCGTGAGCCGGATAGGGGGAGTTGTAGCAGGAGAACCGCGCGTAGCGATCCAGGAGGGATGCAGGGAGCGGGACGGGTGAGCGCTCGGCCGCGGGCATGCTCGGCGAGTGGCGACGGCCACGCTTAGGTACGTCGGACCCCGACTGCGCCCATGCGCGTGATCCGCGGGCGGGCGTCGACGCCCGAGGGCGATCGGGAGCGCACCCGCGACCTGCTGGACTCTGTCGCCGACACCGGCACGCCGGTCGTGCGAGCGTGGACGCCACACCGCCACCTCGCGTTCGGTCGCCGGGACGCCAACGAACCGGGGTACGACGATGCCCGCGCGGCCGCGAGCGAGCAGGGGTTCCCGCCGGTCGAGCGTTCCGTCGGCGGCCGCGCGGTCGCCTACACCGGCACGACCGTCGCGTTCGCGGCGCTCGAACCGACCGACGACAGCCGGACGGGGATCACCGACCGCTACGAGGCCGGCGTCGACACCGTCGTCGACGCGCTGGAGTCGCTCGGCGTCGACGCCGAACGGGGCGAGCCACCCGACGCCTTCTGCCCCGGCGACTACTCGGTGCAGGCGCCGTGTTCGACCGACGAGCAGCGGCGCCGACCCGGCAAACTGGCGGGGATCGCCCAGCGAGTGACTGCGGGCGCGGCGATGGTCTCGGGCGTGGTCGTCGTCGCCGACCGCGCCGAGATCCGTGACGTGCTCGCCCCCGTCTACGACGCGCTCGACGTGCCGTTCGACCCGGACTCGGTCGGAAGCGTCACGGCCGCGGGCGGGCCGAGCGACCCCGAACGCGTCGCCCGGGCACTGGAGGCCGCGATCGTCGACGGCCGCGAGCGATCGGTCGAGTCGTTACGGGCGGCGACGGACACCAGCCGGGAGGCTTAGGGGAGCCCCCTCCCCACTGGACGTATGCTCATCACCGGCGCCGAGCTCCCGGACGGCCGGGTTCGGGACGTTCGCACCGACGAGGGCCGCATCGCCGAGATCGCCGAGTCGCTCCACTCCCTCCCCGGCGAGGAGACCGTCGACGCGACGGGGCTGACGCTGCTGCCCGGCGCCATCGACGTACACGTCCACTTCCGCCAGCCCGGCCACGGCCACAAGGAGACGTGGGCGACCGGCTCCCGCTCCGCGGCCGCCGGCGGCGTCACGACCGTCGTCGACCAGCCCAACACCACGCCGCCGACGGTCGACGGCACGGCGTTCGACGAGAAGGCCGAGTTCGCGGCCAACGCGGCGGTCAACTACGGCATCAACGGCGGCGTCAACGACGAGTGGGACCCCGACTCGCTACTCTCCCGCCCGGTGTTCGCGCTGGGCGAGGTGTTCCTCGCCGACTCGACCGGCGACATGGGGATCGACGAGGAGCTGTTCGGCGACGCGCTGGCCGAGGCCGCCGACGCCGGGGTCACCGTGACCGTCCACGCCGAGGACGCCGACCGGTTCGACGAGTCGGCCCGCGACGGCGACGCCGGCGGGACGGGGCGCGAGGCCAACGCCGACTTGTGGAGCCAGTACCGCACCGCAGAGGCCGAGATCGCGGCCGTCGAGGCCGCCTGCGAGGCCGCTGCGGACGCGGGCGTCGACATCCACGTCGCCCACACGTCGACGCCGGAGGCCGCCGAGCACGCCGCCGAGGCGGGGATGAGCACCGAAGTCACCCCGCACCACCTGCTGCTCTCCCGCGAGGATCTGGACGAGCTGGGCACGTTCGGGCGGATGAACCCGCCGCTCCGGAGCGAGGCCCGCCGCGAGGAACTGTACGATTTCGTCGTCGACGGGACGGTCGACGTGATCGCGACCGACCACGCGCCCCACACGACCGCCGAGAAGGAGGCCGGGCTCTGGGACGCCCCCTCGGGCGTACCGGGCGTCGAGACGATGCTCCCGCTGCTGCTGGGGGAGGTCCGGGACGGCGACCTGCCGCTCGAACGCGTCGTCGAACTCGTCGCCGCGACCCCCGCCGAGCGGTTCGACCTCGACGCCAAGGGCCGGGTCGAGGAGGGGTACGACGCCGACCTCACGCTGGTGGACCTCGACGACGCCGAACCGATCCGCGCCGACGCGCTGCACACGAAGTGTGACTGGACCCCCTTCGAGGGCCGCGAGGCGGTGTTCCCCGAACTCACGGTCGTCGACGGCAGCGTCGTCTACGACGGCCGCGCCGGCGACCGGTTCACCGCGGGGCTGGGGCGGAACGTGCGCGAGTAAGCAGCGAGGGACGGGCGGGTTCCGCAGGTCGGATCGCGACGCGGGACGACGCCTGACGGCGCCATCGTGGACCCCGGCTGAGAGGGTCACGCAAGGCAAGCTTTACATGCACTATCATATAAATAGGAACGATGCCCGAATGCCAAAACTGTAATTCGTTCGTCACGCGACGGTACGTCCGGGTGTTCACGCCCGAGGGGCAGGAGACGCCGCGAGTCTGCCCCTCCTGTGAGGACAAGATTCGGGACGGGAGCGACGTACGTGCGGCACGATCGACGCGAGGGAACTGATAGCCGACGGCAACGGGGCTCGGAACTAGTTCGGTCGCGGGCGCTCCCCGCGACGATCCGTAAAACGACGCGTATCGCTCAGTAGCTACGCTCCTTGGGTTCGTACGTCTTGTCTTCGCCCTCCAGGACGGCCGGCTTGTACCAGAGGCCGGGGCTGCCGTCGTTCCAGGAGAGCATCGTGTGCTTGAGCCACTCGTCGTCCTTGCGCTCCTGGTGCTCCTTGCGCCAGTGGGCGCCGCGGAACTCGTCACGGGCGAGCGCGCCGACGGTGATGGCCTCGGCCACGTCGAGCAGGTTCCGCGTCTCGATGGTGTGGATCAGGTCGGTGTTGTAGGTCCGCGAGGGGTCCTCGACCGTGACGTGCTGGTACTCTTTGCGCGCCTCGCGGATGTCCCCGAGGGCGTCCTTCAGCGCGCTCTCCTCGCGGAACACGTTCACGTTCTCGGTCATCGTCCGCTGGACGTCCTCCCGGACCTCGGCGTGGTTGACGCCCTCCTCCTTCTCGAGGAGGTAGTGAACGCGGGTGCGTTCGGCCTGGACGGCCTCCTCGACGACGCCGGCGTCGCCGGCGGATTCGGCGGTCGCACCGCCGTCAGCGAGCGCCCCCTTCTCCGCGGACGGGAGGCCGGCCTCGCCGAGCGCGACGGGCGAGACGTTCTCGCCCTCCTCGCTGTCCTCGTCCCAGCCGGTGGTGATCTTCGCCTCCTCGTCCACGTCGCCGGCGGCGTGGCGGCCGGCGCGGGCGCCGAAGACTGCGAGTTCCGGCAGCGCGTTGCCGCCCAGCCGGTTGGCGCCGTGGACCGAGGCGCAGGCACACTCGCCGACGGCGTAGAGCCCGCCGACGCAGGTGGCGCCCCACTCGTCGGTCTCGATGCCGCCCATCGCGTAGTGCTGGCCGGGCTTGACCGGCATCGGCTCCTCGAGCCCGTCGACGCCCTCGAAGTCCTCCGCGAGGTGGAGGATGTTCTCCAGGCGGTCGAGGATCCGGTCCTCGCCGAGGTGGCGCATGTCGAGGTGGACGTACTCGTCCTCGATCCCGCGGCCGTTGTTGACCTCGTTGAGTTCCGCCCGGGAGACCACGTCACGCGAGGCGAGCTCGCCGTCGTTGTTGGCGTAGCCGTGTTCGAACATGAACCGCTCGCCCTCGCTGTTGTAGAGGATCCCGCCCTCGCCGCGGACCCCCTCGGAGATGAGCACCCCCGTCGACGGCAGCGTCGTCGGGTGGAACTGGATCATCTCCATGTCCTCGATGGGGACGCCGGCGCGGTAGGCCATCGCGACGCCGTCGCCGGTGTTGGCGATGGCGTTGGTGGTGTGGTCGTACACCTGCCCGAGCCCGCCGGTCGCGAGGATCACGCCGTCGCGGGCGCGGAACCCCTCGATCTCGCCGCGCTTGATGTCGTAGGCGACGACGCCGTGGCAGTCGCGCTCCTCGGGTTCGTCCTCGTCGGAGACCGCGAGGCGGGTGACGTACCACTCGTCGTACACCTCGATGCCCCGCTTGACCACCTGCTCGTACATCGTGTGGAGCATGTGGTGGCCGGTCTCGGCGCCGGCGTAGGTCGTCCGCGGGAAGGAGAGGCCGCCGAACGGCCGCTGGGAGACCTGTCCGTCCTCGTCGCGGGAGAACGCCATCCCCCAGTTTTCGAGCTGGATCGTCTCTTTCGGACTCTCGCGGGTCAGCGCCTCCACCGCGGGGGCGTCGCCGAGGTAGTCCGAGCCCTTCATCGTGTCGTAGGCGTGGTCGTGCCAGTCGTCGCCCTCGCGGAGCGCCGCGTTGATGCCGCCCTCCGCCGCGCCGGTGTGCGACCGGACGGGGTGGAGCTTGGTCACCATCGCCACGTCCGCGCCGGCCTCCTGTGCGGCGATCGCCGCACGCAGGCCCGCGCCGCCGGCACCGACCACGATGACGTCGTACTCTCTCATGCTTACCAGAACTTCAGGTTGGATTTGACTGCCTCCCGCTTGAGCTCCTGAATGTGCTCGGTCAGCGGGATGTCCTTCGGGCAGACGTTGGTACACGAGAACTGGGTCTGGCACCGCCAGACGCCGTTCTCCTGCTCGATCAGCTCCATGCGGTGCTCCTTCATGTTCTCACCCTCCCGCTCGTCCATCGCGAACCGGTAGGCCTTGTTGATCGCCGCGGGTCCGAGGTACTCGTTCTCGTCGGCGGCGATGTTGCAGGAGGACATGCAGGCGCCACACCAGATACACCGGGTGGACATCTTGATCTCCTCCCGGTTCTCGGGCGTCTGGAACTGCTCCTCCAGTTCGCCGTCGGGCGTCTCGTCGGTCTGGAAGTACGGCTCGACCGCCTCCATCTGGTCGTAGAAGTGCTCCATGTCCACGACGAGGTCTTTCACCACGTCCTGGTGGGGCAGCGGTTCGACCCGGACCACGTCGCCGTCGAGGTCGGCGATCTGGGTCTGGCAGCCGAGGCGCTGGCGCCCGTTGATGAACAGGGCATCGGAGCCACAGACCGCCTGCCGGCAGGAGTGCCGGAACGTGAGCGAGGAGTCGTACGTGTCCCGCGCCTCGATCAGCGCGTCGAGCACGGTCATCCCCTTCGTGAAGGGGATCCGGAACGTGTCGAAGCGCGGCTCGGTCTTCCCCTCGACCTCGGGGTCGTAGCGGAACACCTTCAGCGTGATCGCGTCGTCGCCGAGGTCCGGCTCCGCGTCGGCCGCTTCCTCCTCCGCGGCTTCGGCGCGGGCCGCCTTCTCGGCGCGTCGGCGCTCGCCGGGGGACTCCGGCTCCGGTTCGGCGTCCGGCTCCGGCGTCGATTCGGTCTCGTCGTCGGTTTGGTCGGGTTGTGTACTCATGTGTTAGAACAGGTTCGTCCAGACGAGCGCGGTTCGCAGCCCCTGCACGACCATGATCAGGCTGGCGACGACCAGCACCGCCGTCACGGCGGTCTGCTTCCAGCCGTCGATGCCGTCCCGGTGGACGATGGCGTTGTGGACGCCGTTGACGCCGTGGAACGTCGCCGTCAGCAGGAACAGCACCATCAGCGAGAAGTACGTCCACGTGCTCATCCGGGCGGACGTGCCGGCGAACGTCACGTCGGCGGCGTGGTTCACGAAGTGCAGGAGGAAGAAGTGGAACGCGAGCACGACGACCAGGAAGGCCGCCGTGACGCGCTGTAGCAGCCACTTCGTCCCCGAGCGGTCGAACGAGGAGTAGTGTTCGGCCATCTCAGAACACCCCTGAGACGAACGTCGGGACGCTGGCGATCGTGATCGCACCCGTGATCACCAGCGACGCGTAGAAGCTCTCCTCCTGTGCCTCGAGTCCCGTGCCGAGGTCGATGAACAGCAGGCGGACCCCGTTGAGGATGTGGAACACCGCCACCGCGAGCAGCCCGACCTCGAGCAGGCGCACGATGGCGAGGCTTTCCAGCCCGACGATAGTGTCGTTGTACGCCGCCTCGCCGGTCAGTGCCGTCGAGAGCACGGCGATGTGTGTAAAGAGGTAGCCGATGAGGACCCAGCCGGTGAACTTGTGGAACAGCCACGCCCACATGCCGGCGGTGAAGGAGCGCCACCGCCCGAAGTCCTCGACGGTTCCCCGATCGTACGACTGACTCATGTAACAGGATCACTCGGTCCGGAGGGGGTATAGAAGTTACCGTATCGGTCACGCCATCCACCGAACGTGTTCCCCTCGGCGTCCCCCGGGCTCGACTCGCCGACCGTTCAGAACAGCCCCGAGACGAACCCGAGTCCCATGGCGATCAGCACGATCGCGGAGAAGACCGGCAGATAGGGGGTGTACCGCTCGACGCGCTCCTCGTAGTGCTCGTAGCCCGCGACCAGCAGCATCGTGAAGCCAACGATCCCGACGATCACCGTCAGTGCGTAGGCGCTCATCAGCTCCAGACAGTGGGTGGAGCCGGCACAGAGCGCGATGATCTCGAACTCCTCCTCGTGTGCGAACCCGAGCAGGAACGCGAACCAGGCGATCCCGAACAGGCCGCGCTCGGCGGCCTCGTCGCCGCTTTCGTGGGCGTGGCCGCCGACGAAGGGGAGTACCGTCCTGATGCGGGCCACCCAGCCGTCGTCGTGGCTGTGCTCGCCGTGTGCGTGCTCGTGGTCGTCGGCGTCGTGGTCGTGCGCGTTCTCGTGATCGTCGTGGCCGTGATCGTCGTGAGCGTGACCGTGCCCGTCGTCGCCGTGGCCGTGGCCGCCGTAATACTCCCGCAGGCCGAGCAGTATCAACAGCACCCCCGCGACCAGGCTCACCGGGCCGCCGATGGTCACGCCCTCGAGGACCGTGATGGGTTCGTTGACCTGGGTGAGGCTGAAGTACGACTTCGCGTAGAAGAACGCCCCCACCATCGCGATACTGCTGATCAGATGGCCGATCCCGAGGATCAGGCTGGCCGCGAAGCCGTAGAGCCACTTGTTCGACTGATCCAGCGCGTAGGAGGCCGCGACCGGCCAGCCGTGGCCGGGTTCGACGCCGTGGACGGCGCCGAGCGCGACGGCGCCGACGAGCAGGCCGAACGCTTCGCCGTGGAGCATGGTCGAAACGGGACCGGACAGGGGTTTAGGGGTTGTTAAGACCGAACCCGGCGGGGCGTAATAACCGCTAAGTGTGCCGCCGGTCCAGTCGGACTGTGCGAACGAGCTTGAACGTCCCGAGCGACGTGCTGGAGGAGTTCGACGAGACGTGGCAGGAACAGGGGATGGAGTCACGCTCGCGGGCGGTGCGGGAGGCGATGCAGGAGTACGTCGAGCGCCACACCACCCTCGCGTCGATCGACGGCGACGCCGTCGCCGCGCTGGCGTTCGACTACGAGCACACGCTCGTCATCGGCGACCTCCACACCGTCCAGCACGAGTATCAGGACGTGATCGGTACCACCCAGCACCTCCACCACGGCGACTGGTGTCTGGAGACGGTGTTCTGCACCGGCGACGCCGGCCGCATCCGCGAACTCGTCCACGCGCTCCGGGATTTCGACGCTGTCGGGCGAGTGAACGTGATGTTCCTCCAACCGACCGGCTAACCGGCCACCACGCCCAAACCGCTGGGCGGACAACTCATCCACGATGAGTCTCCAGCAGGCGTTCCACGAGCTCGTGACGCTGGAACTGGTGCTCGCGTGGGTTGCCGTCTCCCTCGTCTCCGTGGGGGTGCTCTGGTTCGACCTGCGTCGGAACAACCGGAAACTGCCGTCGATGATGAAGCTGGTCTGGACGCTCACGGTGCTCTACTCCGGCGTACTCGGCCTCGCGGTTTACTGGTACAGCGGCCGGAGTCAGATCCCCGACGACACGTTCCTGCGCCGCGGGATGCGCTCGACGGCCCACTGCTACTCGGGCTGTGGCGTCGGCGAGGTGCTCGGCGTCACGCTCGCGGCCGGCATCCTGCTGTTGAACACCGTCGGCGTCGTCGCCGTGACGTTCACGTTCGCGTACCTCTTCGGCGTCGCGTTCACCGTCGGCCCGCTCATGCAAGAGGGCGTCGGGATCCGGGAGGCGCTCGCGGACGCGGTGTACAGCGAGTCCGGCAGCATCGTCGCGATGGAGACGGTCGCCATCGGCTCCGACATCTACCTCGCCGGCGAGGCGACGATGGGCGAACCGGTGTTCTGGGCGTCGCTGGCGGTGTCGCTCTCGCTGGGCTTCCTCGCGGCCTACCCGATCAATCTGGGGCTGCTCCACCTGGGTGTGAAGGAAGGGATGGGCGACCCCTCGGCGATGTAGTTCGGCGTCGACAGCCGCCGCGAGCACCGTCCGCATCCCGCGAGGACTTATTTCGCTCGGCACCGACCCGCCGGCCATGGCCGACGACACCGCCCGGTTCCTCGCGGACTCGCCGGACCGGCTTGCCCTCCTCGACCGCCTGCGCGACGCCCCGGCGGCGCCCTCGACGCTCGTCAGAGACCTCGACCCTGCCCGCCGGAGCATCCAGCGGAACCTCGCGGCCTTCGAGGACCGCGGCTGGATCGAACGCTGTTCCGACGGCTACCGTCTCACCGCTGCCGGCGACTGCGTCGCCCGAACGCACGCTGACTACCTCGAGCGACTGGCACGCATCGACGAGTACGCGCCGTTGCTCACCCACCTCGGCCCTGTCCACGCCCCACCGCCCGACCTCCTCGCCGGCGACCTCGTGACCGCCTCCGAAGCGGACCCGCAGGCGCCGATCCACGCCTACACCGAGCGCCTCCGGGAGATGGATGGTAACCGGGTTCGGGTCTGTTCGCCGGTGCTCTCGCGGGCGTTCCACGAGGCTCACGCTGCGCTGGCGCTGCGTGGCGTCGACACGGAACTGCTGCTGTCGACGACGACGGCCCAGCGAGCGAGGGAACTGAACCCGCTGGAGTTCGCGGCGGTGCTCCGGGCCGGCCCGCTCGACTTGTTCGTCCGCGACGACCCGGTTCCGTTCGGCCTGACTCTCGACGAGGACTCGCTCCTGCTGGGTGCCTACGACGACGGCCACCTGCAGGCCTGCCTCCACGCGACCGACCCGGACCTGCTGGCGTGGGGGGAGAGGCTGTTCGAGGCGCTCCGTGCGGACGCTCGACGCGTCACGTCGCCGGGAGCCCTCGACTCGGCGTAGGGGCGACAGCCCCTGTCACCGCTGCCGGCAGGAGTCGTAATACCCGCACAACACGAACGGCGAGTATGGCGAGAGATGTCCTCCACACCGTCACGTCGGCTCTCACCGACCGGACGACGCTATTCCTGTTCGCGTGCCTCGCGGCTGGGTGGTTCCTCCCGAGCGCCGTCCCGATACTGGGCTACCTCCTCTACCCGCTGTTCCTCCCGGCGTACCTCGTCTCGATGGTGACCTACGACGGCCTGCTGGGGGTGGAACACGTTGCCTACGCCGTCGCGGAAGTGCTGTCGGTCAGCGGTCCCGTCGTCTTCGACGCGGGCCTCGCGGCCACCTTCTACCTGTTCGCGGTCGTCGCCGTCGTGCTTGGCGGGGCGCTGGAGCGGCGCGTCGGCCCCGAGGCTGGCGGCGATGGGGGAGCCGACGAGAACCAGCGCCTCGGTCGCTTTCGCGACGCCGTCGCCGCGGGGTTGCTCCTCCTCGGCCTGCTGCTGGTCGTACAGGGCGTCGCCGCCCAGCCGACGGTGACCAGCGAGACCTGTACCGGGACGAGCACCGCCGAGGAGGGCGAAATCGGGTCGACGGCGACGACGACCTGCACGACGACGACAGAGCCAGCGCCGGGAGCACGGCGCTACGTCCTCGGCCTCGGTGCCGGAATCGGGACGCTCGGAGCGGGAATCGTCGGCGTCGATCACTGGCTGGCCGGGCGGTGAGACAGAAGCGTGGCCCTCAGTCCTCGACAACGTCACCGACGCGCTCGCCGAGTTTCTCCTGGACCTGCCAGAGGTACAGCGCCGCGTAGCTCCGCACCGGCGCCCAGCGCTCGGCGAACTCGGTCATCTCCCCGCGGGTCATCTCGGGATCCTCGCCGTGGTGATCGACCAGCGTCTGCAACCCCTGCCGCACCCCGAGGTCGCCGACGGGGAACACGTCCGGGCGACCGAGGACGAACAGCAGGAACATGTCGGCCGTCCACGGGCCGACGCCGGTGATGTCGGTCAGCGTCGCCCGCACCTCGGCCTCGTCCATCGCGGCGAACGCCTCCCGGGTCCAGCCCTGCTCGTGGAACGCGTCGGCGATCTCGTTGACGTACCGCGTCTTCTGACTGGAGAGTCCGGCGTCGCGCAGGACCTCGTCCTCGGCCGCGCGGATGCCTTCGGGCGTCACGTCGACGGCGTCGAACAGGCGCTCGCGGGTCGCAGCCGCCGACGCCACCGACACCTGCTGGCGGAGGATCGAGACGATCAGCCGTTCGAAGGCGTCCTCGGCGGGGTCGAGCGAGACCGGGCCGACCTCGGCGGCGATGGGGCCGAGGTACGCGTCCCCCTGGAGGCGCTCGTACGCCTCGTCGGCGCCGGTTTCGAGCGAGTCCGTCACGCTCACACCTCGAAGCGCATCCCGTCCTCGGCGACCGCCACGTCGCCGTCGAAGCCGGCGCGCTCGATGCTCTCGATCATCTCGTCGTGTTTCCCCTCGGTGTGGGGGTAGAGGTGCGTGAGCAGCAGGCGGTCGACGTCGACCCCGGCCAGCGCCTCGCCCAACTGCGTGGGCGTCGGGTGGTTGTCCACGTCGACCTCGTCCGGGAACGAGCAGTCGTGGAGCAGCGTGTCCGAGCCGTCGGCGAACCGGGCGATCGACGCGCTCGCCTCGCCGTCGGCGCCGAAGGTGAAGGCCGCCTCGTCGTCGGCCCCGGCGAACCGGTAGGCCAGACAGTCCATCGAGTGGACCGTCTCGTGGGTCGCGATCTCGAACCCGGCGGCCTCGAACTCGGCCCCGGTGCCGACCTCGCGGATCGAGAGGTCCACCCGCCCGTCGAGGTAATCGTGGACCGAGAGGAGGTCGTCGAGCAGCGCCTTGGTTCCGGAGGGCCCGACGACTTCGAGGTGGGTCTCGCCGGCGAGCCAGCGCGCCTTCAGCAGCGCGAGCAGGTCGCTGACGTGGTCGAGGTGGTGGTGGGTCAACAGCACCGTCGAGACGCCCTCGTAGCCGACGTCGGTGTTCGCGAGGCGGTTGAGGACGCCGGCGCCGCAGTCGACGAGCAGCGCGCGGTCGTCGCGTTCGAGCAGCAGGCCGGTCTGGACGCGGTCGGGCAGCGGCATGGCGCTCCCCGTGCCCAGTAGCGTGACGCGCATACCCGGGGCTGTGCGGCCTGCGGGGAAAGGCTGTGTGGTCAGTCCCGGCCGGCCGGGGGGAAGTCGATGCGGACCGCCGTCCCGTCGGACCTGCTGGACTCGAGGGTGAGTTCGCCGCCGGCCGCGCGGGCGCTCCAGGAGGCGAGCCAGAGGCCGAGCCCCCGGCTGTGTTTGAGCGGCGTCTCGGCCTCGCGTCTGAGTACCTCCCGCTCCTCCTCGGGGAGCCCCGGGCCGTCGTCGACGACCCGGAGACACGTCCGGTCGCCGTGCTGTCCCGTGGTCACGCGCACCCACGGCTCGTCGGACTCGTTGTGCTCGACGGCGTTCTCGAGCAGGTTCGACAGCGCGGTCACGAGCGCGGACTCGTCGGCGACGGCCGCGCAAGCCCGCGAAACCTCACACTCGAGGACGACGGCGCACTCGGGGTCGAAATCCGCGACGACCGCCTCGACGACCGTGGCCAGGTCCGTCGGCGTCGCCTCGTCGACCGAGGTCGGCTCCGTCCGGGTCATCTCCCGCACTTTCTCGCTCGTCTCGACGACGCCGTCGACTTTCGACTGGATGTGAGCGGCGACCGCCGCGGGGTCGTCGGCGTCGCCGGACTCGATCCGCCCGGCGAGCCCGTGGACGACGTTCATGTCGTTGCGGAGGTTGTGTCGGAGCACCCGGTTCGCGACCTGCAGGCGCTGTTCGTACGCGCGGCGGTCGGTCACGTCCCGAAGCACCAGCGAGTGACCGCTGAGCTGGCCCTCGGCATCACGGAGCGGCGAGACCTGCACCTCGTAGGTCCGCCGGATGTCCGCGGCCTCGCCCTCGACGGTGGTCCCCGAGAGCCGTTCCAGCGGGGTGTCGGGGAACACCGTCGAGATGTGGGTGCCGGCCTCGGGCGCCGGCGTGAGCACGCGCCGGGCGCGCTCGTCGGCGTCGACAACCACCCCCTCGGCGTCGAGCACGACCAGCCCGTTGCCCACCACGTCCAGCGCCGCCTCGCGGGCGATCGGGGTCCGGTCGAGCAGGTCGAACCGGAACAGCGAGACGCCGGCGAATGCGACCGTGGCGCCGAACGTGAAGGGGGTCAGGTCCAGCCCCGGCACCGGGCTCGCCCGGATCGTGAACGCGGCCTGGGCCGCGGTCGGCGGCACCACCGCGGCGAGCAGCGTGCCCGCCTGCCGCCGGTAGAGATCCGAGGAGCGGGCGGCGGTTTGCAGCACGAGATACGTCCCGAACGCGATGATCGCGTAGGCGTAGGCGATGTGGACGTAGTAGCCGACCGCGAACTCCGGCGCGAACACCCGGACCGGGGCGCCGGCGGGCAGCTCGAGGTCGGTCCAGATCAGCCGGTGGGTCGGGTTGGTGAGCACGAACGCCGCGAAGACGATCGGCTCGGACACCATCGTCCAGCGGGCCGGGCGGGTGAGCCACGCGTGCTTCCCGGCGTAGCGCAGGGTGAACAGCAGCCACGCCGTCGGGATGAACCCCGCGACGGCGAGGGTCAGCTGCCACCACGGCAGCTGGGCGGCCCGGCTGTCGAACCCGAGTTGGACGCCGTAGCTCAGCACCCACGTCCCGATGACGGCGACGATCGCGACGAAGCCGCCGACGTAGCGTTCGTTCCGGTTACGCCGGACCGCGACCGCGAGGAGGGCCGAGAGCAGGCTGATACCGAAGAGAACCAGCGACGGGAGTCCCGGGGACCACGGCATCCTACGACTGGGGTGTCACGATGCCGTGATAAAAAACGATGGGCAACGGCGAGCCGTTCCTGACGACCCGAAACCGGCCGCGTGCGTCAGTCGAGATCGAGGAACGACGAGAGCGTCGTCAGGTCGCCCTCGTCGACGCCGAACGCCGACACGTCGTTGTCGTCGACGGTGTTGTCCATCTGCAGCGATCGGTACTGGTCGGCGCCGAACGGGAACCCGGGGACGTAGTCGAGGACGGAGAGCCCGATCTTCGCCATCGGCATCGGGATCGGCAGCACGTTCACCCCCCGGCCGTCGGCGCGGTGGCCCAGCCGCGCCACCTCGGCCATCGTGAGCTTCTCCGGGCCGCCGATGTCGTACGTCCGGCCGACGTGCTCGTCCGCCTCCAGCGCGTCGGCGAGTATCGGCACGAGGTCGCCGACGTGGATCGGTTGGAACCGCGTCTTCCCCCCGCCGGGCAGCGGCGTGACGTAGGGGGGCGCGAGCAGTTTGGTGAACTTCACGAACTCGCCGCTCTCGCCGAACACCACCGAGGGCCGGGTGATCGTCCAGTCGAGGCCGGAGTCCCGCACGACTTCCTCGGCCTGGCCCTTCGCCCGGATGTAGTTGGTCGGTCCGTCGGGGTCGGCCCCGAGCGCGCTCTGCTGGAGGAATCGGTCCGCGCCCGTCTCCTCGGCAGCCGCGACGAGGTAGCGCGTCCCCTCGAGGTGGATCGAGAAGTGCTGCTCCTCGCCGCCCGTCGGGCTGAACAGCGGCGAGAGCGCGACGAGGTTGACCACCGCGTCGTGGCCGTCGACGACCGGCTCGATCGAGTCGTAGTCGGTCACGTCGCCCGTCTCGTGGCTCACACCCTCCGGGAGGGGCTCCTCGGGCGTGCTGCGTGACATCGCGGTCACGTCGTGGCCGCGATCGGCGAGTTCAGCACAGAGCGGACGACCGATGAAGCCGTCTCCGCCGGCGACGAGTACGTTCATACGTAATCGATTGACGCGCACCCACCTTAAAGCCGGGCGCCAGCGGCACCCGAATCGGGCGAACCGACGCGCCTTAATCCCGGGCCGAACACCCTCCGCCCATGCTCATCACGCTGGAGGGGCTGGACGGCAGCGGCAAGACGACCGTCTGGGAGGCCCTCCACGACTCCCACCCCGAGGCGACGTTCACCCGGGAGCCGACCGAGTCGTGGTACGGCGAGGCCGTGAACCGCGCCATCGACGACGACGGCGCCGACCCGCTAGCGACGCTGTTCCTGTTCACCGCCGACCACGCCGACCACCTCTCGCGGACGATCCGGCCCGCACTCGAGAACGACGAACTGGTGATCTCGGACCGCTACTCCGACTCGCGGTACGCCTACCAGGCCGCCGCACTCTCGGGTAGCGACCTCACGCGGCCGATGGAGTACATCCGCGGCATCCACTCGGCGTTCACTCGCGAGCCGGACAAGACGATCTACATCGACGTGGACCCGGAGACGGCAGCGGCCCGAAGCGGTTCGACCAACCAGTTCGAGGACGCCGCCTTCCTCGCGCAGGTGGAGTCGAACTACGAACGGCTGATCGACGCCGAGCCAGAGCGGTTCGTGCGCGTCGACGGCACGCAGTCGCCCGAAGCGGTGATCGACACGGTGGAGGACGTCGTCGATCGATTACGCGGATCGCAGTCGTAGCTCACTCCCAGCTCTCGGGCAGGTCGACGGTCTCCGGCGGCGGGACGTAGAGTACGTCGACGAGCGCCCCGATCCCTACCGGAACCGCGACCAACAGCGTGAGCACGACGGCCGGGCTCCCCAGCTCCGGCCCGAGGCTGAGCAGCCCCGAGAACAGGTACGTCGACGCCAGCAACACGATGGGGATGGCGGTGGCGGTGAACACGGCGGCGCCCCCGCGGGTGTCGAGCGCGATACGGAAGTAGCGCGTCAACACTGCCGCGACCAGGGTGTGCGCCGCGAGGACGACGAGCAGGAACGCGACCGAGAGCACCGAAGCCATTGCCTGCCTCTCGGCGCCGCGTGACCTTTTCGTTGTCGCTGTCGGGTGAGCGCACGGCGACGATCACTCCTCGATGCCGTCGGCCGTCAGTCGCCGACCCCGACTCCTCGATACCGTCGGCTGTCCGTCGCCGACTCCTACTGTTCCACACCGTCGCTACCACCGGCCCGCCGCGCCTCGGCCAGGATTCCCGCCACGGGCTCGGTGTACTCGTAGCCGGGGATCACGCCCTGGACGTACGTTCCCTCGACGAAGTCGACCAGCGCGGCGGCGTCGTTCACGCCGCGTCGGGGGTCGATATCCGCGAAGGAGACGGTGACCTCCGCGCTCCGTCTCCCCTGGTGGGTGGTCTCGGTCACGGCGGGGTCCGGCACGTTGTCGCCGGCCAGCACGCCGCCGCCAACGTTGCCGACGCGGCGCTCGAACGTCTCGTACCATCCCTCCTCGACGACCGGTGCTACGTCGTCCTCGGTCACCTCGTCGAGCATCGGCGCGCGGACGGTCACGTCGAACTCGATCCGGCCGCCGTCGGCGGGCGACGCGGCGACGATGCCCTCGAAGGGCGTGGCCGTGGCGATGAACCGGTCCGGGGCGTCGTCGTCGGCCTCGAAGGCGTCGTGGTCGCGGAACGCTCGCCGGGCTCTGTCGGGCAGCTCGCTCATACACCGAGACAGGTGGTTGCGCCGAATAAGCGCGTCCCTTCCGGCGGGGTACTCGTCGCCGACGGGCGCGAGCGACCGGGATACGGTCGCCCGCGTGCCGGTTCGGCGGGGCTTTTCCCCGACCGACCCGGTAGGGCGGGTATGGCCGAGCAGTTCCTCGACACCGACGCGCTCGTCGCCGCCGTCGACAACGCCGAGTTCGACCGTACGCCCGCCGTCGTCGCGAACGCACACATCACGGGGCTGAGCGTCGCCCGCGCGCTCGACGCCCACGACGTGCCCGTTATCGCCGTCGACCAGGTCGGCGACGGGGTCGCCCACCCCTCCGACGCGATCGACTTCGCGGGCGAAGTCCGCTACCCGCTGGACGATCCGGCGGGGTTCGCGGAAGACCTTGCCGCGATCGCCGACGCCGCCGGCGAGGTCGTCGCGTTCGGCTGCATGGACGAGTGGGTCCACGGGTTCGCCGACGCCGGCGTCGAGAACGTGGTCCTGCCGTGGGAGAACCACGTGAGCGTGCTGGACAAGAGCCGGCTCTACCGCCGCGCCGAGGAACTCGGCGTCCCCCACCCCGAGACGTACTTCCCGAGCGAGACCGCCCCCGACGCGGCCGCCGAGGAACTCGGGTTCCCGCTCGTCGTCAAGCCCGCCCGCAAGCGCGAGGGCGAGGAGGCGCTCGGCAGCAACGTCGTCGAGGTGGCGACCGGCGAGGAGCTCCACGACGTGCTCGACGCCGCCGCGGCCGCGGGCGTCGAGGTGATGCTGCAGGAGAAAGTGAACATCGCGACCGGGAAGGACCGCTCGCTGGCCTCCTACGTGCCCGCGGAGGGTGACCCACTCGCGGTGGTCGGGAACGCCGCCGTGCGCTTCCCGCTGGAGTTCGGCACCTCGTGTCTGGTCGAGACCGTCGACGCCCCCGAGATCGAGGCCCGCGCGCTCTCGGTGATCGAGGACGCCGGCTACCACGGCATCAGCGAGTCGGAGTTCGTCTACGACGCCGACCGCGAGGAGTACGTGCTGCTGGACATCAACACCCGGCCCTGGAAGTGGATCTCGCTGCCGGTCTCGGCGGGCGCGAACCTGCCCTACGCCGCCTACGCCGACGCCGTGGGCGAGTCCTTCGACCCGGGCGAGATCGACGACGGTCGCTGGGTGTACCTGCGGGACTACCTGACCCTGCTTTCGACCGCTGAGGCGTTCTGGGACGTGCTGGACACCGAGGACTGGACCGCGCTCGTCTCGGGCGCGTTCGAGACTGGCGGCGACCTGACGACGGGGGTCTACCGGCCGAGCGACCCGGCGCCGACGGCGCAGTTGCTCGACACCGAGTTCACGGATCGGGAGTACTACTGCTCCTGTTGAAGTGGACGGCCGCACGTGTTCGTGGCCGTCGACGCCGTCGACGCTACCGATGGTCTAGATCGGTCATCGTCGTACGGATGTATCCACGAAACCCCATCCTTTCGCCGGCATCCGGTGGTTCCTAACCGACGGAGCCCCTCTCCCGACCCAAGATGAGCGACCGCCTTCACCTCAACCTCTTCACGATGAACTCCGTCGAGCACGTCTCGCCCGGCACGTGGCGCCGGGACGGCGACCGCTCGGCCGAGTACACCGATCGGGAGTACTGGACCGACGTGGCTCGCACCGCCGAGCGCGGCAACTTCGACGCCGTGTTCTTCGCCGACGTGCGCGGCATCTACGACGTCTACGGCGGCGACCGCGAGACCGCGATCGAGAAGGCCGTCCAGACGCCCTCGAACGACCCCGCGTTGGCCGTGCCCGCGATGGCGGAGGTCACCGACGACCTCGGGTTCGCGATCACCAAGTCCACGACCTACAACCACCCCTACCAGCTCGCCCGGGAGTTCTCCACGCTCGACCACCTCACCGACGGCCGGGTGGCGTTCAACGTCGTCACCTCCTACCTCGAGTCGGCCGCCGACAACCTCGGCCTCGACGAGCGCATGGAGAAGGAGACGCGCTACGAGCGCGCCGCGGAGTTCCTCGACGTGTGCTACGCGCTCTGGGAGGAGTCCTGGGAGGACGACGCCGTGCTTCGGGACGCCGGTTCGAGGCGCTACACGGACCCGGAGAAGGTCCACAGTATCGACCACGAGGGCGAGTTCTTCGACGTGCCCGGGCCCCACGGCTCCGAGCCGTCGCCCCAGCGCACGCCCGTGATCTACCAGGCCGGCTCCTCGGAGTACGGGCGGGACTTCGCCGCCGCCAACGCCGAGGCGGTGTTCTGCTCCCAGCCGACCGAGGAAGGGGTCGTGGAGTACATGGACGACGTGAAAGAGCGCGCCGAAGCGGCCGGGCGCGACGAGGGCTCGATCGCCTTCTTCATCGGGATCGTCCCGATCGTCGCGCCGACGGAAGAGGAAGCGGAGGCGAAGTACGAGGCGCTCACGGAGTCCATCGACGTCGAGTCGACGCTGGCACTGCTCTCGGGCTTCCTCGACATGGACCTCTCCGAACTCGATCCCGACCAGAAGGTCGAGCACATCGAGACCCAGGCGATCCAGGGGACGATGAACGCGTTCACGCAGTCCGATCCCGACCGCGAGTGGACCGTGCGCGAGGTCGCGGAATTCTCCGGGCTCGGCTCCACCTCCCCCATCGTCGTCGGCACGCCGGAACAGGTCGCCGACGAACTCGTCTACTGGCACGAGGAGGTCGGCGTCGACGGGTTCAACGTGAAGGAGGCGGTCCGCACCGGGAGCCTCGACGACTTCGTCGACCAGGTGGTGCCGGAACTGCAGGACCGGGGCCTGTTCCGGACCGAGTACGAGGGTGACACCCTGCGCGAACGGCTCTACGGCGAGGGGCAGCGACGCCTCCCCGAACACCACCCGGCTCGCCAGTGAGGAACCCGACGAACTACGTCGGTTTCCCGCGGGTGGAACGGCCGACGTTCCGGTAGCGAATAGGTTTAAGTTGTTCCACCCACTTGGTTCAGGTGACGCTTCGCTTTGGAGGGCCGAAGCGTCAGCGGGGACCAACCGGGCTCGCGCCGCCGCGCTTTTTCGCAGCGGCGCGGCCCGTTTTCGCTACACGTCAACTCGAGTAGCCTCGGCGCCGTCAGTCCGCTGTCGGCGGGTTGAGCGCGACGCCGTCGACGACGGCGAGGCTCGCGAGCACCGAGCCCGCGCCGGCACCGACGCTGATCGACAGCGGTGAGAGGGCCGCCGCGAGAACCCCGGAGAGAAGCGCGAACGGAATGAACAGGAGCTGGAGGTCCGGCCGCGAGAGTCCACTGACCGAGGGCATCGTAATTACATATAATTAGATCCGGCTTCAAAGAGTTTGTGCCCAGTGGCGTCGATGGGGCTGAACAGGCGGAACGGCGCCGAAACCGGATGAATTCTCGGAGAGAACGCGAGGGGAGGGGTTCGAAACACCGTCGGACGTGCTCGCTTCGCTGCGCGCGACTTCCCCTGCTTCGAAACCACTCCTGTGACGACTTTCACGGCGCTCCCGACGGTCGCGCCGAAAAATGCGAGGGGAGGGATTCGAACCCACGGACCCCTACGGGAGCGGGTCTTAAGCCCGCCGCCTTTGTCCTGACTCGGCCACCCTCGCGCGAACGGAGGTTCCCCGCAGGCCCGGAAGTCGGTTTCGGTCCCGCTACTCCTCGAGCAGCAGCGCCACCCCCACCAGCGTCGAGCCGGCGGTCACCGTCGCCTCCTTCTCCAGCGAGTAGACGATCCCCTCGCGGTCGACGGTCACCTCCTGTAGCGCCTCGTAGCTCGTGGGGTCGTAGACCGTGCCGACGTAGTCGCCCGGTTCGACGTAGTCACCGAGTCCGACCGGGCCGTCGACGTGGAACAGCCCCGAGTCGGCGGCCTTCACCCGGCCGAGGTGGTTGCGCGCGATCGTCGCGTTCGTCGGCGCGGGCTCGCCCGGCAGCATGTCGAGGTGTCGGAGCACGTCGAGCATCCCGGCGAGGCCGGCGTCGATGGCGTCCTCGACCAGTTCGGTGTTGTGGGCGAGTTCGGGCGTGATGGTCGGGATCCCCTCCTGTGTCGCGGCGACGCGGAGTTTGCCGCCGAAGTCGCGGTCCTCCCACTCCGCGTCGGCGTCCTCGCCCGCCGCCTCCGCGAGCAGCAGGTCGATGTTGAACGCCTCCGCGAGCGCGCGGCACTCGGCGTCGCCTTTCAGGTAGACGGTGTGGGACAGCATCTCCAGCCCGCCGGTGTGGAGGTCGACGATGGCGTCGGCGTCGCCGGCGTACTCCCAGAGCGTCGCCGCCATGCGCTCGTGGAGCGTCCCGTCCTCGTCGCCGGGCCAGCAGCGGTTCATGTTCGCGTTCACCGAGTCCAGCGGCTCCGGCGCGGTGTAGGAGACGCGGTCGAACGTGATCGGGTCGGCCACGGGGACGGCGACCAGCGTGCCCGAGAAGTCGTCC
>NZ_FOXI01000014.1 GCF_900115675.1 Halolamina pelagica
GTCTGTGACGACTGTGGCCTCATCATCGACGACCAAGCGATCGATCACGGGCCAGAGTGGCACATCGACGACGGCGCCGACACGGCGAAACGAACCGGAGCGACACTGACACCGGCACGGCACGATCGCGGCCTCTCGACAGAGATCGGGGCGAACCAAGACGCGAATGGCAACACCCTCGACAGCCAAAAGCGTCGACGCCTGTCCCGACTCCGCCGTGAACACGCACGGAGTCGGTGGCGATCGAAACAGGAACGCAACCTCGGGCATGGCCTCACGGAGGTCCGACGGATCGCAAGCGCACTCGGCCTGAGTGATTCGGTCCGCGATCAAGCCTGTCGGCTATTCCGAACGGCGCAGACCCAGCAGTTGCTTCCAGGCCGATCGATCGAGGCGATGGCCGCCGCCAGCGTCTACGCCGCCTGTCGGTGCAACGGCCAATCGTGGCTCATTGCCCACGTGGCACCGATGGCGCAGGTCACACAGGATCGGGTCGAGAACGCCTATCGCGTGCTCAACGAAGAGCTGGGGTTGCCGACATCGCCTATCCAGCCGACACAGTTCGTGCCGCGGCTGGCGTCCGAGTTGGGGTGTACAGATGCCGTCCGACGACGGGCGGAGCAGCTTGCTGAGCAGGCCATCGACGCCGGCGTCACAACCGGGGTACATCCCGCAGGCTTCGCTGCTGGGTGTCTGTACCTGGCGGCGTGTGCCCACGACGCCCCGTTGACGCAAGCCGATGCGGCAGCGGTGGCGGACGTGACGGTTGAGACCGTTCGAAGCCATCGCGATCGGCTGCTCTCCGTTGTGGAGTAGGCGAGATACGCTTTCGAACTTCAGGACCCCTGTTGACGGAAGGAGGCTGACATCCTCACACGACTGAAGTCGTGGGTTCCACGGTCACAGACCGTGCCCCGACCTCGGGAGGTTCCACACTCGTGTAAACTACCCCACTCTACTCCCTTGGCGTGGTCCGAGGGAGCAAAGCTCTCTCGGCATCACGAGACGGCTTTCGTGGTCTCGAACGACTCCACGCTTCGGTCATTGAGGATGTCGTCAGAACGCGTCGCGTTCTGATTGCTAACTAGAAATCGGAAATCTCTGGTGATGGGGCTTTGCTGTGGACTCCCGGCAATCAGTCTCCAGCAGTAGGCAGGTGCGTCTCCGCTCCCCGACGTGGGTGAGGAGTGAAGTTGTGGTGTTGCTTTCGAGCGTACTACGTCCCGGCGTTCTTCGCGACGGTGGAGGCCACATTCACCGGCTACCCGTCCATCTCGTCCTCAAGGAACGCGGCGAGGGTATCGGAGAGACGGACGAGATACGTCGTCCCCCACGTCGCGACGAGTACGGCGCCCACCGCGTTGAACAGCATGTCCGTGATCGTGTCGTCGATGCCGCGCTGTGCGAGCACGGCCTCGACGCCGAGATGGCGGGCGCTCTGATCGGCGAAGAACTCCAGTATCTCCCAGGCGACGCCCATCGCTACGACGAACACGATCGTGAACGCGAACATCGCCCACGGCGGGAGATACACTGACGGGACGTGGAGGTGGATCACTCGGAGTGTCGTGTACCCTGCGGCGGCGATGACGGTCGCCGAGTAGAGGTGCGTGAGGGTATCCCACTGCGAAAGCACGTCGTACAGGCCGACGGTGCCTAGGGCGTGGAGGAACACGGCACTCGTGATCCACAACGCGAGTCCCGGTTCGATCGGGATGCCGTAGTCGCGCTCAAGCACAGCGGGCAGGAACGTGATTCCGAGCATCGTCCCGGCGTTGACCAGCAGCGGGAGCTGACGGGTCCAGAGCCCGTAGAGGAACACGAGACCGAGCATGGCCTGCATCACCGCCGCGATTCGTCGTTGGCGCGCCGTCGAGAGGCTGAGCCGATCACTGATGAGCGCAGCTTCGCTGGGGGTCTCAGTCGGCGGCGTGTCCTCCGCAGCGATCCGGGAGTCGGGCGATCCGGGTGTGCGCTGGAAGTACCGGTAGAAGGCGACGCCGGCAACGACGCCCGCGACGGCGACGGAGAGGAACTCGATCATCACCGCCCTGTTGATCGCCATTCCCGATCGACCGTCGAGCAGGAACGACGTCCCGAGCAGGACGTCAGCGCTCCAGCGGAGGATCTGGCGGACGCTGGCCACCGCCAGCGTGACTAGGACCGTCAGCACGACGCTCAGCCACGGAACCAGCCGGAGGTCCGTGAACAGGTGGAGTTCGACCACGAACAGCAGTCCCAGCGTGGCCGTCGAGAGGCTCGGAACGATCGCCGTCGCCGGACCGCTCGGGATGAACACCTGCCAGAGCAGGGGGAGACAGATCAGGCCGAGGAACTGCCACGGTGGCACGACGGTGGGGTCGCGAAACGCGACGGCAGGTGCCAGGACGATGGCGATAGCGATGATAGTCAGTAGTGTCGCCCCGTACTGACCGGTCGACACGTCACGGGCGAGAGCACCGATCAGTACTGCGACGAACAGCCATGACAGTACGGTATTGGCCGTCGAGTTCGTAAAGAGCGCCGCGAGCCTGTCGGTCTCCGCCATGGGCGACGGATCGTTCGGCTGAGTGCCGATTAAGTGTTCTGACGAAGACGATATCCCACATTAATTGGGAGTTGTATATGCCCTTCAGGAACACACACGTCCGGTACGATTCGGTTCCGTGCTGGGAAGCTACACACATGCGGTCCGGTGGGTACGTTCTTGCATCGGCGATTCGGAAGCCCGATCCTGTCCATAGATTTCAGCGCGCGGACGACGACGCGATCGTCCGCGATGGCTGCAGACCGACGCACTTCTCCGGGGAGGTCGACAGTCCACTGTTCGGCGCCCTCCACGAGATCGACGGCGTAAAAGGTGTGCTTCCGAGTCCCGACGTACACGCTGCCGTATCGATAGTCGGCGCCGCGGTCGTTCCACCGTCAGTGTCGACCGTCCACAGCTGGTCACCGGTGTCGACGTCGTAGGCGACGATGCTGTCGGTGCCGCTCCCGTACACGGCAATCCCCTCGGCGCCGGCCGGCGTCGACGCACCGGAGAGCCGACATCCGTTTGCCACTGTTCTTCACCCGTCGAGAGTGCCAGTCGAACGAGGCCACCCTCGAAGGAGACGTACACGCTGTCGTCGACGACGGCCGGCTGGGAGTGTTCGTAGGGATAGGGTGTCCGTCGCCAGTACGTGGTCACGCCATCGGTGGGAACCGTTCCGTCGAGTCGGCCTCTGTGTGCCGGTCCCCCCTGGAACTGCGGTATCGACGGCCCCGCGGTGCCATTGACTGAAACTTCCTCGTTTACCGTTGGTTCGGGTTCTGTGTTCGGACCACTATCGTCGAGACAACCTGCGACGCCGAGGAGAGCATTGCGAGGGTACCGAGTACAGTTCGGCGCTTCACACTGTATCCCGTCTCGGTCTTTGTAAGTGTCTTCTGGGGAGGGAATTACTACCCTCTACGCACGCCGTTCTTACTGTGCTAGTCAATTCCGAGGCGTGTGGTAGTGGTAACGCTGGCGCAGTGACCCCAAACACTCTTTACTGTTTCGCTGTAAACTGTAATCAAGAACACCCGTGTCACGTACCTCAAACCGCGCCGACGGCGACATCGTCCAAGACTTCCTGTCGGTCGCTGACCTCCTCGAGGAGTCACAGCTCGCCCAGCTGTACGCGTACCTCGCTCGGGAGGGGGAGGCGACCGTTCAGGATGTGATGGACGACCTCGAACTCGCCCAGGGGACCGCCTACAGCTACGTCAACCGGCTCGTCGACGCCGACGTCGTCGACGTCACCGACGACGAACAGCCACGCCGGTACGCCGCCCGGGAGATCAATCTGACCGTGACGACGACCGCGGGCGACCGCGAGTACACGATCACGCCGGCGCTCATCGACGCCGTCGGCCGCCGCGAGACGGACGCCGACATCGACACCTACATCGACCGGCACGGCGTCGCCGGCCTCGCGACCGCGCTCACCTACGCGGTTGCCCGCGAACGCGGCGAGGTGACCCACCGGCTGATGGCGGAGGATCTCGACATCTCGCCGCTGGCTGCGGAGATGATCCTCCAGGCACTCCGGCCCGTCGTCCACGAGCACTACGACATCGAGGAGGCTGGGGCGGGACTCGACGAGTTGGATATCGACGACGGCGACGCGGCTGACGACGCGTGAGCCGGCTCCACATCGCCGACACCGGCCTGTTCGTCGCGATGGGGCAGCCCTCGAACAGCCGCTACCAGGCCGTTCGCCGATTCGCTCGACGGAACGACGTCACCTTCGTCCTGCCCGAACGAGTGTACGAGGAGCTGACCGTCGACGATCCGGATGTCGAAAACCCGCCCGTCGACACCGCAATCGACGAGGGATGGACGACGGTTGCGTCACCGCTCGAGTTCTCCGAGCCGGTCGTTTCCCGGGTGATGGACGGTGTCCAGCGGTACATCGCGAACGCTGACGACCGGCCTGCCGACGAGGTCGAGCGTGCGGACGCCGCCCTCGCCGCCCTCGCTGCCCAGCATCTCAACGCGGGGACGGTAACCGAGGTCTACATCTACACGACCGATATCGCGGCCGGCGAGGGGGCCGAAACCGTCCTCGCGAGCGCGGGCTACGGGGACTCGGTGACGTTCGTGAACGGGTTCCGGTTCATCGAGGACCTGGTCGCCGGTAACAGCTGACTGATTGCTAGTCTGATTCGGGTGGAGAGGACCATCGAAAAGCCCTCGGCCGCTCGACGTCCCGCGACCGCGCGAGACGGAGTCTCGCTGGCCCTCGTTCGCTCCGCTCACGAGGACGCCGCTGCGCGCCTCGGGGCTGCGGTGCTTGCGGGGTCGGGGGACGGCCGAGGCGGCCTCGCCCTTTCTGAGTCCACCAGGACTGTAGATGCCTCACCGAGCGGCGTAGCCGGCTGGACAGGTGTGTACGTAGCGGCCCGCCCCGCTCGCCGCTGCCGCCCTCCGCGTCGCTCGCGACCGACCATTCCGTGTCACGCTATAAACAGCTGGTACCCGAACGAACCGACAAATCCGGCAATAAAGAGATATGCGCCCCAACTCCACCGGATTACTTTCGAGCCGTCAAGTGGAGGAATCGGGAGCATATTGAAGCCTGCAAGAATCGTGTTCAGTAGCACACCAATCCTGGATATTTCTGGGTATTGGCCAGCTAAGGCGAGAAAAATCAGCGCTAATACAATATTTGAGACGGGGCCGGCAGCAGCTACTATGCCATGAACGCGCTCTGTAACAGCTCTGAATTTGACCGCACCTGGGAGCAAGAATAGGAGACCGGTGAGATATGCCACTCCCACGGACACCAGATTAAGTACGTGAAATGCTGAAAAGCGAGCCGGCTTCCCGAATCCGAGTCCAATTGCCTTGTGCGATAGCTCATGGATGACGAGACTCAAAATCAGCATACTCCCGATAAGAATGGTATTATCGAAGTTTTGAGAACCCAAGACGAGCCAGACGGCGATGGACATCGCTACAGTCGCATATCCCAAATCAACCAGTTCTCGGGGCTCGAAAATTTTGCTGGCCTCCGCTCCTACTAAGAGGAGTACAGCAGTCGACAGGAAGAACATCCACCAAACCAAATCGAAAGCCCCCACAACGTAGGCTGCAACGCCTAACGAGAATACCAAGTAGACCGCCATTCCAAGTAGATACCCGACCCCAGAAACTACTGCATCAAGAATTCCTGTTTGAGACTCTCGAATAACGTTCTCAGCTGTAGGGGCGCAGTCCTGACAGACCGGCTCACCGGGGGCCTCCCTGTATTCAATTAGATTCTGCTTCTGCTTGCCACAGATTGTACATTGACCGGCTCTACCACTGTTACTACTCTTGGATTGTTGCCTCTTCTGCGTGCAATCACGACAGGTAAGAGAAGACGTTTCTGAGATGTTCTCCGGTATAGTGTACTTCCTTTCCCCACAGATATCGCACTGGAAAGGTACTAAACACTCGTCACAGTAGACTTGTCCTCCTTCCCTCTGATACTCCTGTTTAGTAGTGACGAGTGAGTTCCCGCATCGGGTACACTGAGCCCGAACGGGTTCCCTACCAGACATATGCCTCGATAAATAGCCCGTTTTTATAAATTAGAGTGGTCGCTCTTGTCAAGAACCGGCTCTACCATCGTCGCAGAATCTGTGAACAAGACACCTTCTAAATTATTTAATGCTTCAGCACTGACTTGCGGGAAGACAATATGGTCCAGATTCCTAACCCGTTCAGCCAGGATCTCGATACCCTTTCAGAAGATGATCTCTTGGATTGGTATGCCAGCGAGGTTTTCCCACCGCTACAGGACGACCGGAAGGGCTCCGTGTACCGGCGTATGATTCTCCGCCGTTTCTGGGAACGGAGGGGCAATAACCAACCCCGTGAATTGGATGATGGAACTCCATACCGGTCAGAAGATTTGAGCCGCCTAGATCGGGCGATAAACGACGTTGCTGAAGCCCACGACCGCTACGAGAACACCGTTCAGAGTCAATCTATTTGGGCGGTATACCACGGTGAAAACCAGAAAGAACAGTTCCTTGAGGATCTGCTGAAAATAGAAGAATTAGTTCTGGATCACCTGCAGTGATACAGTATCAAGAATAGCACACTCTAAGATCAGTAAAGGACTCGTCTCTGTCTTTTTTGCGCCTGCAAAGGGTGCAGGCGCAGTCAGTCGTGCCTGTATTCGGGGAGATGATTCGAGATGTGCTACTACCGTCAGCGACAGGTGTACCGCCAGT
Source organism: Halolamina pelagica (assembly GCF_900115675.1). Lineage (GTDB taxonomy): Archaea > Halobacteriota > Halobacteria > Halobacteriales > Haloferacaceae > Halolamina > Halolamina pelagica. The sequence goes on from NZ_FOXI01000014.1 coordinate 6,751, forward strand.
CGGAGGCGCGATGACCGATGTCGGTTGACCCTACCGAGATCGAGGAGGCTGAAGTCGAACTAGAGGAGTGGTTGGTCGAACAGGCCGAGAACGGTGTTCCGGAAATCGTCCTGATCGGGCTCCTCCGGGATTACGCGGACGACATCGAACAGCTCGGCTACGTGCCGCGAATGTGGGGTGAGTCAGAGCGGTGAGACGGACCAACACCTTCGAAGTCGTTCCACAATCGGAACAAGACGAGGCCGTCCTTCGACGCCTTCTCGATGCGTCAGCGAGCCTCTGGAACCAGCTGACGTATGCGCGCCGGCAGCAGTTCTTCGCCGGCGAGAGCGTCTGGGACTGTGAGAACTACTACGACGAGTACGTCGACGTGTTGGGGTCGGCGACGACCCAGCAGGTCACCCGCGTCAACGACGCCGCTTGGCGGTCGTTCTTCGAGACGGTTGAGGAGGCCGACCAGGAGGTCAGTCCCCCCGGCTACTGGGGCAATCAAGCCGACGGGCGCGACCTGCGGACCTACATCCGCAACGACGCCTACACGATCAGTTGGGGCAAGCGCTCCCGGCTCGAAGTGCCCATCGGCAGCCAGCTCAAAGACGAGTACGGGTTCGGTCGGTTCGAGCGGCTCCGTGTTGCCGTCCGCGGTGAACCACACTGGGAGGGCGAGCAGGGTCGCCTTCACCTCACCTACGACGACGTCGACGAGACGTATCGCGCCCACCAGCCGGTAACAGTCTCCGAAGCGGAACAGGCGACGCCGACGGGGACGGACGTCGCCGCCCTCGATATCGGCGCGAACGTCCTCGTGGCGTGTACGACGACGATCGGCGACCAGTACTGGTACAGCGGCCAGGAGCCGTTCCGACAGTTCCGTGAGACGACCGAGCACATCGCCGACGCCAAAGCGAAGCTGCCGGATGGACAGCAGACCAGCAATCGAATCCAGCGGCTCTATCGGAAGCGGTCCCGCCGGCGCGATCACGCCGTGAACGCGCTCCTTCGTGATCTGGTCGAGCGGCTCCACGACGACGGCGTCGAAACCATGTACCACGGCGATCTCACCGGCGTTCTCGGCGAGTACTGGTCCGTCGAGGCGAACCTCAAAGCCTGCACTTTCTGGGCGCATCGACGATGTCTCGACCAGCTCGCGAACGTCTGCGAGGAGTACGGCATCGAGGTGGCCTCACTCTCCGAGGCCTGGACCTCCCAGACGTGTCCGGAGTGCGGGGAGCGCGAGCGGACGCGCCGGCATCGCGAGACGCTGCGGTGTCCGTGTGGCTTCGAGGGGCACGCCGATCTCGTTGCGTCGCGGACGCTGCTCGAACAGGCGACGAACACCGAGGTCAGGCCGACGGCACGGCCCGTGCGGTTCCAGTGGGACGACCACCAGTGGGCCCCCGTCGAGGGGGCCGCGGTGGGGCCCAACGAATAGCGCACAGACCCGCAAGGTGCCGCCGTGGTGTCGCCGCGACACCAGCGAGCGGACGCTCCCGTGTGGGGAGTGGATGTCGATCCGCTGGTCGCTCGCAGTTATCAGACGTTTCAGTAAGTGTTGTAAAAAACGCAACTTCCTGCTCACAATAGCCGGTTGGACATTCTCATTTAATAGGTTCTTGTCGTTATTGGGGTTAGACGGTGTTTCGACCGCCTCGAAATAGAATCGGTTCAGCAGTGTCTTTCACCGACTCGAACTGTTCGACCGCCCAGTCGACAGCGGTCTCAGTATCGTTCAGTATACAGCCCTGAATTCCTTTTTCTGTGTAGACGACGATACCCACATCCGTGTCATCGACGATCCACAGCCCATACGCGTAAGGGATTGGCCCACGGAGCAACGTGACGTCTGGGTCCTCTACAGCTTCTCTCGTCTCTTGGGGTTGCAACTCGTATAACTGGTCAAACACGTCTCCATCGACCACTAACTCCAATTCGTATGCATCACCTGTAACGGCAGCGTCGTAGAAGTCCATCGCTGAGCCCACAAGAGCCTTTGGCGCGAATCCACGAACGAGAGAGGCCTCGCGGATTGACTGAAGCATTGGGTCAAGAACCGCGTCCGGGACGTTCTCCTCCGCAATATGCGCAGTTGACCCCGCGAGAAACGCTTCATGGATAGAAGTTTCGGTGGGGAGCGCAGCGAGAATCGGTGCTGCGTCGGCGAGATCGTTGAGAAACGATGCGTACTCGTCGTGTTTACGATATGCACACACCCCGGCCGCAGTTGCGTGCCATTCACCGTCCCGATACTCAACGAGGTGTGCGTCAGCGAGCGAGCGCAGCACTCGATCAATCGTCGACCGCGAAGAGTCGAATAGTTCGGTAAGCTCACGTTTTGAACGTGGGGCCGCGGTGAGGACACGAAGAAATCCCGACCGGTCTGCGATGAGCGATTCAAAATCGGCGGGATCAGGTTGTTCCATTAACGAGTTCTAGTAGCGTGGGCGTATTCAGTTCTGTGGAGGTCAATTGGTTGTACACGAACCATGTTAGCAGAATGTGTACAGCTTGAGGGGGGCCCTCAAAGCTTGCGGGGGGTACTCTTGTCCTACCAGTCGTATTCATCAATTAACGTGAATACAAGCCGCGAAAGAGTGCTAAGTGGTGTGTTACCATGGAGGAATCAGACTCCGACCCCGACTTTGACGAGGAACAGTATCAGAACGAACTGAACGACGCTGTTGACGATGGCGGTGGCTGTATGGAGACTCTCCAAGCAGCTAATCAGGTTTCCAACTCGAATGAGGCTAATTTTGGCAACTTTAACACTGATGAGAACCGGCGGTCTGTACTACAAAAAACAGTTGCCTCATTGGCTGGTGTTGCTGGGTTCGGTGGACTGTCCGGAATGGCTGCCGGCAGTAAAGGATCGACCGAGCCGAAATCCCGGGCATCTGACGACCCCGACTTCGAAGCAACTGATGTCGAAGTCCGTGCGGGTGACGAGGTTCCCCGAGCGACCGCTATGGCGCTGAATAATTCGGAAATCAACAAGCTCAAAGCTGTGATGCGATCCGAAGGGAAGATGCAGCCCTCTGGCATAGTTTCTGTCGATGTTGAGACAACCGATCCTGATCTGAACGATGTAGATCCTCGGGTGGTGATCGTTCCTTTTGAACCCGTTGGCAACCGTCCGGTCGATCCTCGGGACACAACTGGACAGACCGATCCAGCGAACGTCGGTGCATTGTTTGCCGTCACCGTCGTACAAGAAGGCGAGCGTCAAGCGGCAACCGCATTCGGGGTTGCTTCTCACCCAACACAGTCAGGAGCAAAAACCATCGAAAGAGTTGACAACGGTGCTTCAGACGCTGGGCAGTTCCAGGCCAAGCTGATGACGTTCGGCCAAGATCAGGCCGGCGAAGAGCCAGCAATGGTCGGATCCCAGACGACCAAACTTCCCATCCGAAATGCTCGTCGCCCGAACCAGGACCAGAACAGTTCCAGTTCGTTGAACTCGGTAGGGACAGGCTCCGGGGCCCTCTCCACGGCGCAGGTGTCCGAAGGCTCGATACTCTCCTGTTTCCAATGTACTACGCTGGTCGGTATCCTGTGTAAACTTGGAGGGGGTCGCCTTAGCCAAAGTACCTGTCTAGTGCGGTGTCTGCCTCTAATTACTACTATCGGGGGTTATCTGATCTGTTCCGGGGGCTGTCTGTTGGTCGTCGAGGCGATTTCACGTGTCGGCTGTGGACTTGGTTCAGGGTACGTCTGTATTGTCGCAGGGTACTGTAACTGAACTCTTATCCTTCTCCTTGCGTACTATAAATTATGACTCAAACAAACACGGATTCCGCTCGACTTCGTACTCGAATCGCCCTTTCTGTCGTCGGTGTGGTGGGTGCTGCCGCCCTCGGTTACCTCCTCCGAGGGCCAGAAGTCGCGTTAGCTATCGGCGCCGGCGTTGCTGTCGTGGAACTCTTTGTTGCGCTGTATCAACGCGTTAGGACAACGTGACTCCAGTGCCCCGGGCTCCGGAGTGGATGTCGATCCGCTGGTCGCCCCTTTTTCGTATCACTACGCGGTTGACCGACCTCGAAGACCTCACCTCAAAACATTTTGTCACCCCGTGATTCAGACAGACTATGAGCAGTAAAACCGTCGAGAAAGCTCGCTGGCTTGTCTATTTCGATAGGGTTGCTCGAGGAGTACTGCTACTTGGTGGTGCGTTTATTTTTCTACGGAAGATTGTCGCAAGCTTCCAGGTCTGTACTGCTGGTGAAGCATGCCCCCAACCATCACTTCTGAAGCCGTCGTTACAGCACTGTTCGGTGTGATAGTAATTTACGCGGGATATCGATTTCAACCTGAGTAACGGAAGTCGGGATCGGGGTTTGCTGAACAGACTTTGATCAGGCGCTAACGTCTCAATCTTCTCCAGTATCAAGCGTTTACGGCTCGCACCGCTCGCCGCATTCCGCCCTCCGCGTCGCTCGCGACCGACCATTCCGGGCATGCGGGCGCTCTCCGCACCGCCCGCGCCCGTTCCGGGCTAAAGTGTATGTGCCCTCGACGCCAGCGCTTCACCCGTTTGGGTCCTGCGGACCTCGGCAGAGCCGACCGCGACGGACGTAGTTGCGTCGCGGCGAACGGGGAATGCGCTGGCCGCTCGCTCCGGGCGGGTCGGCGCGCGGTGCTGGTTGGGTGACCCTCCTAAGGCGCGCTCTCGCTCGCGCCCGGGAGGGCGCTCGCGAAGGCGCGAGCGAGAGCGCGCAGATGGTTCTGTCGGTCGTTGTCGTCGGAAAACCGCGATGTAAGGGCATCGCGGTGTCGGCGCGTGAGCGCCTTCGTCGGAAATCACCTTGTGAGTGATTCCAATGTCTAGTAACAACGCTAGCGGAAAGATCGTTTCGGTCGATGAACAGGCATTCGAGAAAGCGGACGAGCAGGCGGTCGATGAAGATGGCTTCCCGGTCGTCGACGAGACGCCGGAGTTCGAGGCGGCAGTCGAGCAGGAGACGCAGGCGAAGGTGGATGCGAACCACCCGGACGGGATCGCGGACACGAGCGAGGACCGGATTCACGGTGTCACCCTCGAACAGGAAGAGCGCATTCAGGCGCGGGAAGCCGAACTGGAGCGCATCAGTGCCCAGGCCGAGCTGGGAACGCAGGAGGGCCGGGAGCAGCGCACGCGGGAGGTCGTCAGCGAGCTGTGTGGTCGTGACGAGCCGGCGCCGACGGAGCGCACGGATCCCCGTGAGAAGCTGACGCAAGACGAACTCGCGAAGGTGAACAAGCAGGCGATGCGCATCAGCGACGAAGTGAAAGGCGGCTGGTCGAGAGCGGTCGTCGCGAAGCAGCTGGCCGAGAAGGTGCAGCGCGGACGGGACGTCACGAAGGCGGTGCTGGAGACCCTCGAGGAGTTGAAGGCGGCGCCGGGGGCGATCGTGCCCATCGCGGACGTGCCGGACGTCCCGGTCGGTGAGGTGACGGTCGAAGGCACAGTGAGCGAGCTCTGGGAGCCTTCCTCCACGAGCATCCAGCAGGTCGGGCTGATAGCGGATGACAGCGGGAAAATCAAGTTCACCGTTTGGAACAAGAGCAACCAGACAGTGGTGCAGAAAGGCGAAACGGTCCGGTTTCGGGCAGCAGCCAAGAACTGGTACGAAGGCCGGTGCTCAATTGCGCTAACCGGGTGGTCGGATATCCACTTTCCGGAGCGCGGTCGGTGGTGGGAAGAATAGCGAGGATGCGGTCTCTTTCTTTTTTATGTGCCAGACCAGACCCAAGCCCCACCGCCCCACCCTCCGCTCCGTGCTCGCTCCCTGCGGTCGCTGCGCGCGCAGCCACGACCGTTGTGGAGGGTGGGGTGGTGAGTTGATCTCTTCTCGTCCAATATGTAGCAGGGAGAGTTTATCCGCGCCGCCGATGGGTGCAGCGCGATGTCAAATAGTTCACCCGAGACCCACGATTTCGATGCGTGGTTCACTGGCTTCTTCGACGGCGAAGGCTGTATCCGCATCGCAATTGCCGACCGTGAGCGGTACAGTACCGGCTTTGAACTTGCACCAATGCTCCGAATCACCCACGAACAGTTGACCGGAACTCTCGACGCAGAAGGCTGGATTGGCGTGAAAGTAAACCAGAATAGTGAGTATCGAGTCGACCACCGACTTCAGCCGCAAATCGAGGTCACCGAAACATATCGTGACCACCTGATGGAGGCGCTCTGTGCGTACTGTGATGCTCACGATGTGAACTGTCATGTGTCCAGTCTCGAAGCCAATGAGAACCGGAGCGATCAGTACATTTGGGGCGTGCAGGGTATCAGCAATACCCGGACGCTCCTCACCCCGCTCCGCGATCAGTTCATTGTCAAGCGCGAGCAGGTCGATCTCCTCCTTGACGAGATTCTGCCCCGGATGGACCAGGGCGTCCATCACGAGAAAGAAGGCTTTCTTGAGGTGATGTACTACGTCGACCGGTTCAACTCGTACAAAGGTGGCAGTCGAGGGAAATACACACTCGAGTATTTCGAGGAACTCTGGGGGATGGAATACACTCCCGAGTAGTTGTATCGCGCGGTTGCCCCACGAGAGAGCCAGATGACGACACCTCTTGTTTTAGTGAGCGCCGGACCAGCCCGAGCCCCACCGCCCCACCCTCCGCTCCCGGCCTCCCTCCGGTCGGCCGGCAGCCACAACCGGAGTCACAGTTTTCGGGAGTGATTTAGCGCGGGGCAAGACCACTGTCGCGACGGAGTCTGTTTATTTGCCCCCTGGAGGGGCGGAGGGCACATCAGACCGTGTCCCCGACACCAATGTCCGAAGAACACACCCTCACGGCCCGAGAGCGGCTTCGCATTCACCTCCGCGAAGCCCGTCGCACGACCGACTCGCCGATCGTGGAAGCACAGCTTGACGCCGCGCTGGACGCCTGGAAGGACCTGCCGCCGACACCCCTGCGGGAGTGTCCCGTCTGTGGGAAAGTCGGATTGCCAGAGCGAATCAAGCAACATAACTGAGAATCGAAGGCCAGTGAGAACCTGAAGCGGGGGCTGAGGAGCTGTAACTTCTAGTCGGTTCGTCTGATTTTCAAACTCCAATTTCAGTACATGGTTATCTTTTATTTGGGTGCTGGCAGATTCGAAGCCATGACCGGTGACGATGGACGTGTCTTTCTCTCTGATGAGCCAATAGAGTCGACAAATCAAGATCGGTTCGAGCATCAAGAGTACGTCGACGCACTTGAGCAGATACTGGAGAACGCAGAGCCACGATGGAATATCGGTGTATTCGGGAAGTGGGGGACGGGCAAGAGCTCGATAATCAACCTCTTGTTCGACCGTCTGAGTGACAATCCCAAGTTTGAGAACACGGTCTGTGTAGAATTCGATGCATGGACACACGCGGAAGACTCGATTCGGACAGACCTGCTTCTCGGTATCGACCACGAACTCGGTCAGAAGACAGACACGAAGATTGATAGTGAGTACGGTATCCTCGGAGAGGACCACATAACAGAGGAGCTCTACGACATTACGGAAGACAACAGTAGCGATAACCCAGATCTCCGTGAGTATGCACAGCAACTCCTCACCCAATCGAAGTTCGTCACGGCGACTGTCGCGATAACTGCGGTAATCCTGATAGCAGGAGTAGTCATCAACGCCCTGAACGCCTTCGGTATCTTCACTCCGGGTCAGGATCTAATGGGGACAGCGAATAGCATCCTCCAGATTGCCATTTTGCCTCTATTTCTCAGTCTCTTCATTTTCATGGCGAAGCAGGTCGAGGACGCGACATCGACGCTTCGTCAGCGGTATCCGCGTAATGATTGGTCCGGTGCGTATGAGCAGCTGTTCGAAGAAATGCTCGACGAACTGATGGAAAAGACGGAGTACGAACAGGTTATCATCTCCGTCGACAATCTGGACCGGTGTGAAAGCGACACCGTCTACGATGTCCTGGTCTCCCTCAAGACGTTCATGGGCAACGACCGCTGCCTCTACATTATTCCCTGCGACGACGAGGCGCTTCTCAGCCACATCCAGTCTATCGACCGGGGGGAATACTTCGAAGAGAACGAAAATGAGCAGGAATTCCTACGGAAACTCTTCCAAGCCCACGTCCGTATTCCGCCGTTCACCAGTGACGCTATCTCCGATTATGCTGCTGAACTAAACGGCCAACTCAAGCACGGTTACGATGAGGAGGTTCTCTCGGTCATCACGAAAGCATACGTCCGAAACCCGCGCCGTATAAAACAGGCACTCAACCGTCTGACGACGCTACGGATGTTGGCCGAGGAAATAGAGGACACTCAACGAATGCGTGAAGGAGTGATTACCGGCAACCTCCCGTTCTTGGCGAAGATGTCGATATTGCAGGAGGACTTCCCAGAGTTCTATCGGTCCCTACAAACGAACCCACGTCTACTTGAGGAGTTCAATGACTACTTCGCTGGTCGTGTGATGGACCCGGAACGAAAGGAAGAACTGGCATCACACTTCGAGCCGACAGAAGACGGGAACGGAAAGTCCGTGGAAGGCCTTCGAGAGTTTCTGTCTTCCACACGGTACATCACTGACAATAACCCACGCCGATTCATCTATCTGAGCGAGCCACCGTACACGCTCACACTTGAAGACGGTGACCGCTTCGTCGAAGATCTACGTGCGCGACAGGTCGATAAGGTTCGCGACGAACTGGATGCCCTATTTGAAGACGAGGGGGACTTCGGGCCATACCGCGAGGCAATTGACGATACGCTTGACGAGTGGAGTCATCTTGATTCAGAGCTCTTCAACATCATCGAGGGGTTGATGGAGGTATTCGATGCTCTGGATGACGACGCCCAGACTCAGGTATCCCGAATGGTAAGTGAGTACCTGGTCTCCGTAGACAGGCGGCACTTCTTGGAAGATTTGGATCCCAGCATCTCGTTCCCGATGATACTCAAAATGCAACCACGTGACTCACGTCTGCTCTTTGGGGCTTATGGTGAACTGGCCGCTGATTCAGAAACCCTTCAGGAGAATATCCTTGATGCGTTCGTTAAACACGCGGAAGGAATTCCGGAGTCTGCGAACCGATCCCTGACCGAGAGTCTTGTTCAGCTACGTGAGAATCAGCAGGAAGACGTGTTCAAAACGGCGCTCGACAAAATTCACAGTTCGGCAGCCGCACGGGACAAATTCGCCACCACGAAGCTGCTGACGGAGGCCATCAAGCTGATTGAGTTGGGTAATAACGAACGTCAGTTTGAGAACGAGGACTACTACCAGAAGTTCGACTCGGATGCATCTACCGAGGCCCGAGGTACGTTCATCGAAAAATTGCTTGATCTCCGGAACGAAGTTGAAGATAACAATATCAACCATATCAACGACAGTATTTCGAATATCCTCCTCAAGATCGAATCTGACCTACCACGTCAAACTGCGAGTCATCTCTACAACGAATTCCACGGGATGGTAAATGCCCCGAGTAATAATGAAAAGAATCTGGTTGAGACGCTCTTCTATCACTATGACACGCTCTCGTCGAGTGACCAGAACCGATTCCGTCAGGAATGTATGAAACAGATTCAGAACTGGGGTGGAACCGGACAGCAGTATCTGAAGTGGGCTCAACAGTATGATGTGCCCCTGCTTGATTCAGAAGACGCAGTGACGACAGCACTGGACCCGTTCCCGGACCAGAATACGAACACGGGGCTCCTCACCAACACAGTCTTATCGCTGATACCTAAGGAGTTCGACGAAGAACTGACCTCGCCGAAGTTGATTGAGATCTTGGACAACAACGATGACTCTCGTGCACAGCTTGGTGCAGAGATGTTTTCCACCGCACCAAAGCGATTCGAGAGTGTTCAAGACAAGGTAGTCAGTACGTGTCTTAAAAAAGTAAACAAGACAAACGACACGAGCAGTAAACAGATCTATCTGACTGCTGTTGCCGAAGTGTTTACTGACCTTTCTGACAGTGATCAGGAACTGTTCCTCAGTCGGCTAACCGACCTTGCGCGTGGGAACAATAAGGACAAGCAAGCGTTCTACCGTGTGTGGAATGAAGTCAAATCAAACCTAACTTCTAATCACCGTCGCAAGGTGGGTCAAAACGTACTCTCCATTCTGGAAGACGAAGTGAGTGACCAGAATCAACAGGTTCCGACTGATGACTTGGTCAAAGTTCTCCAATCGGTGACCGACAACCTCGCTACAAACGCGCACGAAGAGTTCATTCAACGGCTGAGTGATGAACTGACAGATGGAAACGTCGGATGGCAACAGAAACAGGACATCGTGGGCCAACTCGCCGCATTCGACGATCTCGCCGGGCAGGAGGATCTAGTCCTAACTCGTATCGAAGGAATGTTGAAACAGAACTCTCAGAACCAGCTCCACCAGACCACCAAAAAGAAGCTTGCTACCCTTGAGGGGCACGACGGAATAGATGAAACTAAAATTGAAGAAATCCGGGAGCACCATCTGAAATTATAATCTAGTAAGGGAATAACGGCTCATCCACCAAAACCAAACAGTACACCTAAGAGGACAAGAACTACCTGACCAAATCCAGTTATTGCCAAGTATACAGCAAAGCGATTCGGACGCCACCACTCTGCTCTTCCATAGACATATCCAATATTCTCGAAAATATAGGATAGGTTGCGTATGGCTACAGTGAAGAATAGTGCAGCACCGTTAATGAGGAATTTTTGGAGCGGTCCATCTCCGGGTAGCATTCCGAGGAATATAGACAAGTCCCCGACGAAGGGGAGCATCTTGATTGTTTTTGCGATATATTCCATCAACTCCGGTGGGACGAGGTTCCCTTCGATTGATGAGTTAATTGCGCCGGTGAAACCGAAATACTCCACAGTCAGTACGAAGCTAATTAGGAGAATCACAGTACCGAAGTAGAAGAAGAATCCACGTGTTAGCCACCGCGCTGTCCTCCTTTCAGCCTTTGGAAGAAGATCAGATGGTGGTTTCTCTATGGAATCTTTCTCCTTCTCAGCGCTTTCAAACGGAGGCGTATGTTCTCTCCACGATGTCTGCATCACATGGCGTAGCCAAAAGAGCAAACGAAGGAAGTAGACAGCCGCAACTGCCACGAAAAGGGCGATAGAGAGCCACATAAGCAGATCGCCAATATCGTCTCGCCAGAAAGAATAATATCCGAATTCATCACCTGTTCCGTGTATCTTGTCGTACAGCGTGATGTAAAGTAAACCACTCAGTGCTGGGAGAGCGACTACTACTGTCAGGCCAGAGATTCCTACAAATAAGCGATAGAACTGATAGAGTCGATCTTGGATATCAGAATTAGATATTATTCCATAGTATTCCACCATACTAGAATGATCAGTTCTGAAGCGACCAGTTCGTTTCTTCTATTTCTAGATTATCACAGTGTTCGCAACAGAGGATGCGGTGGCCGTTCACTTCTCGCCCATTATCTGTCGCTTGTACGTCCTTATTTGGACGATAGTACCGCCCCTTACTTGCCAGACCGAATGGGTGCCCACAATCTGGACATGTGTAGTCTGACTTGAATTGCAGGTACGCCAGTGGAGTGAATAGAAGTATCACTGCAGGGAAAATTGAGATGATTGCGGTTCCCATATCGATCGAAAGTGGTGACAATTGCGCAATCGTAGTCATATAGTTCTGGTTTGGCCAAGAGGTCCCAATCACCTCAGCGAATATGAGAAAGAGCCACATCCCACCGATAGTTGAGATAGCAAAAAGAAGGAGCATAATTCTCTGTCTGGTGACGTACTGAGACTTGAGGGCAATCGAGGACAACCAATTGAACCCCCTCAAAACTGAGCGATAATTCTTGAAAGTGTTGTCCTGATAACTCCGCCAATCCGGACTACTTCGCATTTCTTCTGCTATCTCTTTATTAGTCAACTCTGACCACTTCCGTCCACCATCCGATTTTTCGGGCATAGTCTGTGTCGTTACGTTCTTGTGTTGGATAACTTGGAATTTCGTCCCTTCCGCTGGTTTCTCTAAGTACTGTTGAACAGTGAGCATCGTCCCGACGAAAGACAGAGGGAATGAAATGAGCGACGTGACTCCAAGATCGAAGACAGTGTGGAGTATGAACGTAAGGAAAACAGCAAATACGACAGCGATTACGATTGCTGACGACAGAGCAGCTGTCCGTCGGTCAATCATCTGTTATAAAGAAAATATGAGCGGACAACCATTAATCAACCGCCCCAACCATACCGGATAGCAGAAGTAGCCGATCCTGTCGTGAATTCTATTTTACCCCTCAATGGGTGAGGGGCTCGCTGCACTGGCGGGTTCCCGAAACACGGTGAGAACGATGGCAACCAGAGACATCTACGAGAACGGATTCGACGAAGACATCCGAACTGAATCGAGTGCGAACCAATGCCCGGAATGCGACGGCCGGGTCACCACGAACGCGGTCGAAACAGTCTGCGAAGACTGTGGCCTGGTCATCGACGAACAGCGTATCGATCACGGGCCGGAGTGGCGGGCGTACGACGACGAGGAGCGCGAGCGAACGGGCGCCCCACTTACTGCGGCTCGCCACGATCGCGGCCTGTCGACGGAAATCGGTCGCGGCACCGACGCGAAGGGGAACCAGATCTCTGGGCAGAAGCGACGGCGACTCGCCCGGATGCGCCGTGAGCAGACACGTGGTCGCTGGCGGTCGAAATCGGAACGGAATCTCGCCCACGGACTGGGCGAAGTGCGCCGGTTGGCGAGTGCCCTCGAGCTCTCCGATTCGGTCCGCGACCAGGCGTGCCAGCTCTTCCGGAGCGCCCAGAACGAGGATCTGCTTCGTGGAAGATCCATCGAGGCCATCGCCGCGGCCAGCGTCTACGGGGCCTGCCGGTGTAACGGTCTCTCGCGATTGGTAGATGACGTCAGCGAGGTGGCCCGCGTCGCGGAGTCCCGGGTCACGAACGCGTACAAAACGCTGAACGAAGAGCTGGGCCTCCCCGCTGAGCCCGTCTCCCCCAGCATGTTCGTGCCGCGACTCGCCTCGGACCTCGAGTGTCCAGACGAGATCCGACAGCGGGCTCGAATGCTCGCGGAGCAAGCTGAAGAGCGCGGCATCACGACCGGCGTCCATCCGGCCGGGTTCGCAGCGGCCTGTCTCTACAAGGCCGGTCGCGAGGAGGGGCGATGGCTGACGCAAAGTGACGTTGCCGAGTCCGGGGATGTCACGTCAACCACGGTTCGGACGCATCACGAGACGCTCAATGAGCTCGCTATCTAGACCGGCCATGGAGGAAGCGAGGGCGTCCCATTCTCCCAGCGAATTGCCTCTACCGCCGATGGGAACTGCTGTAGTCGATCATCGAGGACGGCGAGTGGATGCGCGTCTAGAAACGTCGCGCTATGCCGATCGACAGGCGTGTCTTCGTGATTGAGTTGGATGTGGCAGGGTCCAAGATCTGGATGGTCGGCATCTTGGTGAAAGCCGAGCATCAGGTTCCGCTCCGGTTCGACCCAGTTGATACGGTAGTATTCGTGGTCGACGCCGGCGGGGTACCAGAATCGAATCTCCAGTCGCGCGGTCTCTGCGTCGTAGGAGTTACCCAGGAACATCGTCGGGTCAACATCCGCGATGACGTACCGGGGTCGGCGTCGAGACGGGCGATACCGCACGTCCTCACACCCTGCCTGCCTCGTCAATCGGTCGTGAACGTCGCGGAGGAGGGTGCGCTGTGTATAGCGGTCGCGACCGGCAAGAAAGATCATACTGGATTAGCTCGTGGCGCGGTCAGCCCCATCGGTCATCTGTTCGCGAGCGGCTTCGACGTCGGAGTATAGTTCTAGTGCGTGCTTGATGAGGCGGCGATCCTCCTCGTTCTCGCGCCAGAACGCAATCACGTCGCGGCGTTCGCGAAGCTCGCCACTTGAGAGATCCCCATCAGCAAGCGACTGTTCGAGGTCCTCCCACGTCTCGACATCGTAGGTCGCCTGCCATTCCTCGATCTCTCCTGTGATCGCCGCCAATTCGTTGCGAAGCTCCTCGCGCGTGTTCTCCTCGATGAGCGTGCGGATTTCCTCGAAGAGCAGCCGCGTGTAGTCCGGCTGGTAGCGCGTCGTCTCGCCGGCCTCGACGCGGCGCAGCTGGCCCTGGGCGACGAGATCCTGGAGCTCCTCGTTGGCCGTGCTCCAGGCGGCGTCGGCCTGCTCGCTGATCCAGTTAACCGACCGGGGTTCACGAAGCGTCTCGGCGACGGCTCGAATACGGTCGCGGGCGCTCATCGACTCAGTCCACGACTGTACGCCATTCCGTGGGGATTCCGACATGCTTGGCACCTCTTGCAACAGGGTTCGTGCCTCACTCCCATATATGTTTGTACTCTCTCGCATAATCGAGAGTACGTTACGAGCATTGTCGTCCGGACATTGAAATGCGAAACCGACAGAAGCTATGAACCAACCGATGCACAACAGATATTCTGACTTTGAGGAACTGCGGCCGACCGGCGAAGCGTCCCACATTCCAGACCAGAGGCTGGACGACGGGTGTGAGGGTGACACCCGGCGGCAACGCGTCGCGACGACCACGGGTGGCTACCCTGACGAGCCGTCGACCACCGACGGCGAGTGCCGGTCCTGTGGGACGTCAGTCCCAGACGGGCAGACGAAATGCCGGTTCTGTCTTACCAACCATCTCGGTAGTGACGCCACTAACACGAACGAGGCAGCGTCGACGACGTTCCTCGGCATCGTCCATCTGGTCGTCGAGTCGACCACGTTCTACGGCGCCGTCGCGAAAGGCGGCGCCGCGGGGAACCTTCTCTCTGCCAACGAGGCGGAGCCGGCCGTCGACGACTACACGCTCATCTACGATCTCGACGAGGCGCCGGCGCGCCAGCTGGCCGAGCAATGGCCCTCACTTCCCGACGCGGTACAGGTGTCGTCAGAGGAGGGAGAGCCGCTTCTCAGTGCCGCCCGTGACCGGACTGGGTGGCACGGGCAGGAAGCGTCGGAGCGTCAGGAGCAGGCCCCGACGCGGCTCTACGACCAGCGTGGGGACCGCATCCGCGACGCGTCGCGTCTCGACGCGGTCCTCGACGACGCCGACAATGCGGTGTGGCTGGTTCCAGCGATGGTGCTGACCGAATCTACTGGCGAAGCTGCGGCTGATCGCCAGGCGTCGTCGGTACCGACGACGCAGGAACTCGACTGTCAAAACTGTGGACAGGCGACCGACCATCGGTTCAAGACCCACGAGTCGGTCCCGGATGCGGCGTGGACGGGGCAACCGATCTGGGAGTGCCGGGTGTGTGGCTCTGCCCGCTACGGACCTAGTCTCGAGTAGGGCCAGTGTTGGGCCTCGATTAACCAACATCTCTGCAGGTGGCCCCGGGTTTCGTTGGTTAACAGTAATAGGAAGTACGATTTCCTTGTTCAGACTCGCAGCCGCTAACTGGTGTAAAATCGATAACTACAGATAGAATACTAATCGCTACGTGAGGGGATGGAGAGCAGTAGTTGAGGCTGGGTCACTCAATGCATATGATCCCAATTTTCCGCGCCCACCAATCAAGTTTATTTGTACTACATCAATTTAATTGGGTAAGCTTTATGTGGCAGTCCTCACCAGCAGATATTGCGGTCGAAGTCGAGAGACCCCACATCTGGGGGTTAAGACCCTGGAGGATTAAGTAGTGACAACTATGAACTGCCCGGACTGCGGGAACGAGCGAACACGCGTCATCGATACAGGGACCAGTGCCGACGGAACTTCCGTCCGACGGCGCCGCGAATGTCAACGCTGTTCGTTCCGCTTTACGACCTACGAACGTCCGGAGTGGGAGTCCCTCCAAGTGAAAAAACGCGACGGTACCATCGAATCGTTCGACCGACAGAAACTCCGCGCAGGGATCGAGCGAGCCGTTGAGAAGCGAGACGTGGCCGAGACAACAGTGACCGCTCTCGTCGACGATATCGAGAGCGAACTGCAAGATCGAGAGGCACGTATCGTCTCTTCGAGTCTTATCGGCGAACTCGTCTCTGAGAACCTCCGTACGCTCGATAAGGTAGCCTACATTCGATTTGTCTCCGTTTACAAAGCATTCTCTGAGCCACAGGAGTTCCTGAGAGAACTTGACGCAGTCTTGGATGCAGAACTCGATGACTTCGAAGCCTCGAACAGCGCACTATGACACAAACATACGCAGCTCAAACGAATGTTCGGTCAATCCTTGACCGGGCGAGCATGACCCACGTCCAGACGTACAGAGAACGACGGAAACAGAAACCAACCGACAGAGAACGATTCCTCCGGGGTACGTGCCAATGACTGAAAACAAAACCAAAGGCGGAGATCCGGAGACCGACATCTTCTCCGAACGAACACACCTAAAGCCGTACGAGTACCCCGACGTCCTCGAGTACAAAGACGCGATACGGAACAGCTACTGGGTTCACACAGAGTTCAACTTTTCAGGAGACGTTCAAGACTTCAAGGTCAACACGACTCCGGCCGAGAAAACCGTCATCAAGCGGACGATGCTGGCCATCGCGCAGATCGAGGTCCAGGTCAAGACCTTCTGGGCAGAAATCTACGACGAGATGCCCAAAGCGGAGATCGGGAACGTCGGCATGACCTTTGCGGAGAGCGAGGTCAGACACATGGACGCGTACAGCCATCTCCTCGACATCTTGGGGATCACGGAGGACTTCGAGGAGGTGACTGAGGTCCCCGCAATCGAGGAGCGGATCGACTACCTCGACGAGTACCTCGAGAAGAGCGAGAGCGACGACAAACAGGAGTACGTGATGAGTCTCCTGCTGTTCTCCACGTTCGTCGAGCACGTCTCGCTGTTCTCGCAGTTCCTCATCATGACGAGCTTCGACAAACACGAAAAGAAATTCAAGGGGATCGCGAACGCCGTCGAAGCGACCAGCAAGGAGGAGCAGATTCACGGACTGTTCGGTGTCGAACTCGTGGAGACGATTCGCGAGGAGAATCCGGACCTCTTCGACGAGGACTTCGATGAAGAGGTCCAAGCAGCCTGTCAGCAGGCGTTCGAGGCAGAGATGAAGATACTGGACTGGATCTTCAGTGAGGGCGAACTGGAGTTCCTTCCCCGGGCGCACGTCGACGCGTTCCTGCGGGACCGGTTCAACCAGAGCCTCAAGAACATCGGTGTCGAGCCGATCTTCGAGCCGGACGATGACCTGCTCGAGGAGACACGGTGGTTCGATGAAGACATCATGATGACGAAAGATAACGACTTCTTCAGCAAGCGGTCGACCACGTACAACAAGCACGCACAGAGCGTTACCGCCGAGGACATATTCTAACGATGGCACAAACAGAACCAGCACTCGACGAGGTACAACAGCAGCACGAGGAACCATTCTACTGGCTGAACGAGGACAGCCGGGCGTTCCTCGACGAGGGGTACCTGATCGAGGGCGTCACGGCCGAGGAGCGGGTCAGGGAGATCGCAGAGCGGGCCGAGGAGATCCTGGACGACGACGGCTTCGCGGACAAGTTCTACGACTACATGAGTCGGGGCTTCTACAGCCTCGCGAGTCCGGTGTGGGCGAACTTCGGTCTGGACCGAGGCCTGCCCATCAGCTGCTTCGGGAGCTACATGGAGGACAACATGGAGAGCATCCTCTACACGCAGGCCGAAGTGGGCGAGATGACCAAGCTGGGCGGCGGGACCAGCGGGTACTTCGGCGAGATCCGGCCCCGAGGCAGCCCGATCACGAACAACGGCAAGAGCAACGGGAGCTACAGCTTCACCGAGCTGTTCGACACGATCATCAACGTCGTCAGCCAAGGCGAGACGCGACGCGGCCAGTTCGCGGGGTACATCGACGTCGAACACGACGACCTGGACGAGTGGCTCAACATCAAGACCGAGGGTGACCCCGTCCAAGACATCTACTACGGCGTTATCATCGGTGACGACTGGTTCCGGGCGATGGTCGACGGCGACGAGGAGAAGCGAGAGACGTGGGCGGAGATCATCGAGACTCGGATCAACATCGGTGTCCCGTACATCATCTTCCGGGACAACATGAACGACGGGAAGCCACAGGTCTACAAGGACAGGGGCTACGAGATCAACGGCTCCAACCTGTGTACCGAGATCGCGCTGCCGGCCACGCCAGACGAGAGTTTCGTCTGTTGTCTCTCGTCGATGAACGCGCTTCACTACGATGAGTGGAAGGATACCGACGCAGTAGAGACGCTGACGCGGTTCCTCGACGCCGTCATGGAGGAGTTCATCCAAGAGGCGGAGGGGACGCAGTTCATGGAACGCCCAGTGCGGTTTGCGAAACGGCACAGGGCGATCGGCATCGGCGTTCTCGGCTGGCACAGCTACCTCCAGAGCGAGATGATTCCGTTCGACAGCATGGAGGCGATGGAGAAAAACGAGGCAATCTTCCGCACCATCAAGGAGCGAAGTTACGAGGAGAGTCGTCGGCTCGCCGACGAGTTCGGCGAACCGGAGGTGCTCGAGGGCTACGGTCGCCGGAACGCGACGACGATGAGCGTGGCCCCGACGAAATCCAGCAGTGTCATCCTGGGGCAGGTCAGTCCGAGCATCGAACCGCTGAAATCGAACTACTTCGTCCGCGACGGTGCGAAGCTGAAATCGACGCAGAAGAACCAGTTCCTTGAGGCGATACTGAAAGAGCGAGGCAGAGACGAGCGCGAGGTCTGGGACAGCATCGCACAGAACGACGGGAGCGTGCAACACCTCGACTGCCTGACCGACGAGGAGAAGGAAGTGTTCAAAACCTTCGCCGAGATCCCACAGATGGCGATCATCAACCAGGCGGCACAGCGGCAGAAACACATAGATCAGGCACAGAGTCTGAACGTCTCGATCGATCCGAGCGAAGTGAGCGTCAAGGAGATCAACCAGCTCTACATCGAGGCTTGGAAGAAAGGGGTGAAGAGTCTCTACTACCAACATAGCGTGAACGCTGCACAGAAGTTCAGCCGAGACATCCTCGAATGCAAGGCCTGTGAGAGCTGATCACCCATCGGCCGGTATGATAGAGTGCTCCATGTAAACTACGCACACCTATTTACCAGACGTTCCAGACCGGTTTTAGAATGAAGAAAGAGTGCTTTGACCTACTGTTAAGAGCGTGATCTCCTGCAAGCCCGACGCCAATCTCGATGGTGGGTCTTTCCGCGCCGGCGAGCGGTGAGGCGCTTCCGATGGAGCAAGAGTTCAAACAGGGCTACCGGATGCATCGTGTACTCAGCAATCTCAACCGACTCGACGTCGACCGATTGGACGACGCGGATCGAGAGCGAGTCGAGACCGCGAGAGACCTCCTGGAAGAGGTGAGCCTTCTCACGCGGCCGGGCGACGGAGCCGGGGCGGACGCCCACGCAAACTCCTAACTGGCGTCGCCGACCACGCCCAGGGAGGCACCTCTCGCGTCGGTTTATCGCCCCCGACAGGGGTGCGGGGGCGACCCCGTGAAGTCCAGACATGGCGACACTGCAAGCTGCGACGACGTCGACTGACGCGATCGTATCGGATCCTCAGGCAGTCCGCGAGCTCTGTGAGAACTACTGCTTCGGGACGCTCGACTGGGAGGTGACCGAAGACGGAGAGCTCACCATCTGGGGGTACGATGACTTCGAGGTGTACGAGGCGCGGGAGAACGGCCTCCCAGACTACGAGGGCGGCATCGTGACTCACGCATTCCTGCGAGAACTCGCCAACCACCTCGAAGCCGACGAAGAACTCGATATCCAGACAGTGGGGTTCACCAAGTGCCGCTTCCCCGTGCTGGCGAAGCGGTACGTCGTTCGCGACGGCGAAGTCCTCCACGCGGACCTCAGTTCCCTCGACCCGATCGACGAGTAGCGTTGTTCGTCCCCCGGGAGGGGTGCGGGGCGATCCAGTCGCGGTCGCCCTGTGAGGTGATTGCTCGATGGGACATCGCGCACTCGTTGCGTACGAACGCACGGACGGACAGTACACGCTCCACTACAGCCATTGGGGCGCAGCGAACCTGAAGCTCAAGCACCGAATCTCGGCTGAGTCGCCGTTCGGTGGCGACGACACCGACTCCAAGTGGGCGAAACAGCTGCTGGCTGAACTGGCCGATGGCCTCGAGGCAGATGCGGTCGACGGCTACCTCACCGGCGAGGATCGTCCGTCGTCGGTCGTCGAGCCGAAGCCCCGCGCCACCGGGCTCACCCTCGACGAGATCGTTGCTGATCACCTCGACTACCTCCACCACGAGGCGTTCTTCGTGGTGTCGCCGACGTTCGAGGTGACCGCCTATCGGACGCTGTGGTTCGGGCTCCAGTACGACTCGGAGACGGTCGAACAGGGAGAGACCGTCGGGAACGGCGCGCTCGCGACGGTGCGCTGGTACGACGGCGAGCCGGTCGGCGACGGCCACCTGCAGGGCCAGTTCGCGGCCCTCAAAGACGTCGTCGGCGACATGATCGACAAAGGCGTCTTCACGCCGTCGACGGCGAGGCAGTACCTGAAACGGAAGCTGGCCGAACGAGTCGGGGACCGACAGGAGCTGCTCATTCCGACTGGAGAATCACCCTTCGAGAAGGCGAGCCTGAACCACTTCTAGTTCGATCTGCTTCGTGGCAGGTCCTGTTTTTCAGGGGTCAGAATGGGTGAGCCCCGCCATAGGCTCGTGATTCGATGACCTCAGACGACGACCCGTTTCACGACTGCGAGTTGGATCCCGAGGCGATCCTCGGGACACACACCTTCGAAGACGTCCTGTTCACCGACGAGACGGAAACCCCGGTGAACGTGCTCACCGGCGAGACACCGGCACATTCGCAAGCAACCGTCGAGGAAGCGAAGGAGTTCGCTGCGAGTATCGACACGGAGACGCCCCAAATCGCGCTCCCCGCATCCGTCGAGTCGCAGGTCGAAACCCAAAGCAAGCCCTACACGGCGGCCGCGTTCTTCCACTTCAAGGCGACTGGCTCGCTCGAACGGCACCGCGCCTACCACGCTGCCTACGAGTCAAACGCGTTCACCGTCGACTTCGAGGCCGACTACGCGTCGGGCGATCTAACCATCACCGTTAAAGAAGCCGATGAAGCAAATTAGTCGAACCGCTCAAACCGGTAATTCTCCTCGAAAGGACTCGTGTCAATACCGATCTCCGCCATTGAAATGATGACCTGGTAATCCGACAAGATATTCGAAAGCTCGCTTAGGAAGTTCGCTATCGCCCTCGTATTGTACTTGTCCTGCTCCTTCCCGAAGGCAGAGTCAATAACGAACAGCCGAAGAGGCAGATTCCGATCTGACTGGCTCAGCTCTTTCAAAATTGCTGTGTGGAACAAGAGAGCGTGAAGCACAACCTCCGACGTACTTCCCTGAGGATCAGTTGAATCAAGAACAGTGCCGTCCTCCAGGTGGACCTCGTAAGTGTACCTCCCCTTGTCCTGAAACACAACGTCGTCGACATCACTGAACGTTCCATCAGTGAAGTAGTCCGTCAACTCAAGCATTACATCGGACAACTTGTTCTTCAGCCTCCGCTGCTCTTGGTCCCGTTTTCTCTGGACGATCGTATTGAAACTGGAAAGCATCTGCCGCTTCCGATTATTCTGCTCGTACTCCTCGTACAGCATTTCCAGCTCCTCGACCTCTTCCTCCAACTCCTCTATCCGATCTTCCTTCGTATCGATCTCGGCCTGGATCGTCGTCAGTTTCTCCTTCCGTTCTCTGACCTCTCGGTCAAGCTCCTCACGCTCATCAATAAGATCAGCAACCTCACCCTCCTCAAGCGTCTCCTCCAACTGTTCAATTTGCTCGTTCGTGGCCTCAATCCGTTCTTCCAGTGACTGGATCTCGAACTGGATATCCTCTTTTTGATCTTCCAGATCCTCTAATCGCTCCTGCTGCTTCTCCTGGATCGCCGTAATAGATTCTTCAGCTTGGTGCTCCTTCTCGACCCGCAACCGCTTATCGGGCACTTCCTTGCGACACAGAGGACAGTGATGGTCTTCCAGAAGACGGGCACGGTCCTCGCTCTCTACCTTGTTAGTACAGATAGGGCACTTCTCAGGGACGCTCATCAGATTCCGGACCTCGTCCCCGACAACGTCCATATCCTCCTTCAGATCTGTATCTTCGTACCGGTTGATGAGGCGGCGAACTTTCGCTAACTCATTGACCTTGTCCGTGAGCTGCCGCTGGAGATTAGCCTCTTTAGACTCCAAGGAACTCTTCTGGGATTGAAGCTCGTCGGTGTCAACACCTTCCTCAGTCTCTTCCCGGAGAGCATGGCGAACTGACTCTAACTGATCCTGCTTATCGGTCAGTTTCGCACTAATCCGATCTCGTTCATTCTCCAGGTCATCGAGTTCTCTCCTTTCCTGCTTGAGTTCTTTCCTACGGTCCTCAACGTACATCGAGGCCTGCCTGGCTTCCTCGGAGACACTGTACTGTTCCTCCATCCGGTTCTCGCTGGCGTTGATGACGTTCGTAAGATTCACCCGGAAGAGGATGTCCAGCATGTCGGAGGCCTTGTTCCAGTCCATGAACAGCCGCCAGTCCTTGGAGGTGATGAAGAAGAGTCCCATGATACGATAGAGATCCCATCTGCGTTCACTGAGACGCTCTTCTAACGGCAGAATCCCGAGAAGATCGGAAACCTTGGCCTGACTATCTCGCCGGTCTTCCTCCTCACCGCCCTCTTCAGGAGACTTCGTAACACGAGGGTAGCCGGTAAGCGAATTGCCCTCCCACTTCAGTGTGCGGTAGATCTTGTACTTGTCTCCGTTGACGTTCCAGTACGTGTTGGTGTGAGCGGTGGACTTCCCGTTGCTAATCAAGTTCGTTAGCTCGAACTCTGAACTCTTCGGATCGCTATCAGGGAGCCCGATCAGATTGTATTCTAAGGCCTCTATGAAACTGGTTTTCCCCGTCAGATTCTCCCCATACAACACCGTTCCCTGCTCCCCGAAGGGAATCTCCTTGTTCTCTACTGCCTCGAAATCCTGTACCGATGCCTTATCAAGATGGAGCAGTTCCTCGTCGAGAGAAACGTCCTTATAGTGGTTTTCAAGGAGCTGGCGGCATTCCTCTTTGTCCTCTTCGGTGAACTTGGGCTTGTTCTCTACCTCGTTCAAGATGTCCTTGATGATCTGGTCTTCACTAGACATTCAGCATCAACTCCTGAATCGGATCCACGGGCTCATCGAAGTCCCGTTGACGTGCCTTCAACAATTCCTCGTTCTTCGGGGTGGCCTGGAACTGGGGCATGGACCTGACCAGTTCCTTGAGCTCCTCCATCGATTTCGTACCGTACTCCCTAATCACGTCTCTCTGCTGGAGATCCCATTCTTTCAGTAAGACACTGTCAAGGTTATCCAGCTTCTTTCCGTACTTGGCTATCAACCGTTCACCGTTCTCTCCTAACGAGATCTCATAGGGTTCATCACCCTCCGAAACCCGCTCCTCCATCACCTCTTCATGAAGCAGAGACTGGGCGAAAAGCCGGTTCTTGTCCCGGTACAGTTTCTGGGAATACGGGCCGCTTCCCTTCGAAAAGTTGTATCGGTAACCGGTGTGCTCCAGGTTGCCGAGAGTCGTCCGATTCGACCTGTTTGGAAGAGTATCCTCCTTTGACAGCTCGAGGTTCACCAAGTACAGCAGATACTGAAGCCGGTTCCGAGGCGCAACACTGTCCTCCCCGGTCAGCTTCATATAATCCCGGACGAACTTCAGCATCATCACGAAGTCCGCAACCTGATCCAAGCCGTAGTCAAGTTTGTACTGTTCCGAGTACATCTCCAGAATCGGCACTTGGCCGTCCCGGAATCTCTGCAGTTTCTCTTCGGAAAGACCTGCTAGCTCAAGCTCGTCGATAACACGCTCATCAGGTAGAACCTGTTCGTTCAGGAAATCGAAATACTGCTCTCCAGAAAGCCGCTCCGAACCTTCCTGTTCGTCTAATTTCTCGCTTTGCACATCCGCAGCGATATCCAGGTAGAGATGGAACTCTTCGCCGGACAAGTCCGCCCATTCTCCGATTCGTTTCAGGGCGAGTGTTTCGTTCACCATCCGGGGTCAGCTCCTTGCATCGATTAGATCACAGACGTTGTTGTTCCATTCAATGACCTCCTCTTTTCCTCTCTTCGGATTCGCGCTCATATCGAGGTACTGCCTGATACTGTTCCTGAGGACAGGCTTCGATTTGACCGTGAAGACATTCTGACTGTCCGTCACCTCATCGAGGTCTTCCTCGATCTCTTCATGCTCTGATTCCGGGGCATCGATCAGGATGCAGACATGGGTTCGAGGAGGTGTGGCGTTTATCGCACGTCTGAAGTCGTCCTTGAGACCGTCTTCTATGATGCATTCGTGGTGGACAAGCCAGAGACTGCTCTTGAGGATCGTTGTTTCTGCCTCTACAGGGTCGTCCCGCATCAAGTCAAGGCCTTCTCCATGAGGATCTGCGACGATAGTCTCCTCGTAGCCTGATATCTTGGGAGTGATCTCGTTTAGGATAGATTCTAGATCGTCTCCGTAGCAGCTTTTGGAGTCGCTGAATAGGCAGATTCCCTCGTTGTGAGGTTTCTTATCCGGAGGCCCAAATTCCCGGTCTTCAGCGTACTTTTCCATGTTATGCTACGATTATTTACCCCTGACAGATAATACTACCCTACGTGAAGCCGAGTTATCCATTTCCCTAAGCTCTTCTTCGAGGTCTTGGAAAGCATTGTACCGGTCCTCCCATACGGAGAACTGGGCATCGCTGTTGGGGAGGTCGCCTACCATCTTTTTCTGCCCCTGCAGTTCCCGTTGCTTGAACGTCTCCAGCCAGTCCTGTAGGTCTGAAGCGAGGTCTCCGGTTCCTTCCAGGTTGGATGTCTGGAGGCCTGTAAGAAGTGAGTCACCTGCCTGGATCAGCTGGCCGGGTTCGTCGACGATCTCTGGCTCCGGTTTTTCTTTGAGGTCTTCTGCTGCTGTGAGGAACTGGTCGATGTCTTCCGGTTTCGTGTTGGGGTTGTCGGAGAAATAATCCTCGCCGTAGATGATCCCAGCTATCGAGATGGCGTAACCGGTTGAGAATACGGCTCCGATACCGATGTCGACTGGCTGGAGGACAATGCTTCCGGTGTACGGGTAGACGAGGAGCAGGTAGCCGATGTAGATGACGACGGTTGAGAAAGCGAGGTGTGCTGCCCAGCATTTGAGGATATGGACGGGGCTGTGGAACTTGGCTGAGTAGGTCTGGTATCCGAGGCCTGAAAGCAGGACATAGAGTGCAGCGGCGAGGACAACGGTGAGAAGCCCTGTTATAAGGAGTGCTGCACTGTCACTGAAGGGGATCGGTAGGAACGGAGGCTTGGCGACGAAGAAAGTGGCCCCCAAGAAGACTGTCTCGCTAGCTACGATGGCAAAAATCTTAGTCTCGGATCGACCAAAGATGAGGAATTCAGAAAATGGAATAGACCGAATAGAGGAGAAAGTACCCATAGTGAGCTGTTTATGAAGTAGATGTTGGTGGACAAGTAATAGTTCCTGTCATAACTTGGGCCCACTGAGTTGCCCGTCCTCCTATCTGGTATTAGAACGATAGCCAGTGAGCACCTCTTTTGGAGATGTTTTTCGAGCGCCGGCGATGGGTGCCGGCGCAGCTGGAGCGAGCAACCACATCCGGTGCGTCGGCGTTACGAGGTGTTCGAGATGCACATGGTGATTTACGCACTGGTAGAGGCATCGACGCACGACGACGCGCTGGCCACCGGAAAGACGGTGTTCGACCGCCTGGTCGGCGCGGACCCACACGCCGGCGCCGTCTTCGACTACTACGTCACGTTCGATGAGGAGGACACGTCCGTTGCGGGGAAGGCACGATGGGGTGAGCTCCCGACTGCAGCCCCCGTCGATTCTGATGACGGCCAGGATCTCCTCGAGCGTGGCTGGGAGGCGACGAAGGAAGAGTTCGAGCGTAATCTCGATCGGGTGAAGGAGGCCATCGACGAGCTCTCCGACGAGGAGATCATGCGCGACGAGGACCTCGCCCGGCACGCCTTCCACAAGGTCGGTGCGTACGACGGCCCGACGATCTTCCTGTACACCGAACACGGAACCGGCATTCGCCACCGTGGACAGTTGGACCGACTCCTCGAGGAGAGTGAGGAGCTCTGGATCGTACCCGCTGACGTCCACTTCTGAATAATGCCCAGGATCACCAACTGGCGACGCGAGAGCCGCTCGCCGACACTCGCGTATCGGAACACCGAGACCGGTGCGCGAGCCGTCCTGCATCGAGCCCCGGACTCCTACCGGTACAAATGGCGTGGGGCAATCCTCGTCGACGGCTATCCGGTGTGGTCGCGGGGGTACGAGACGAAGGATGCGACATCGTTCCGTGACGAGCTCCGGGAGCGGCCCGCACCGGACCTCAGCTGCCCGGAGTGTCCGAACAACGACGTTCGCGTCGGCGAGAAGGCGGCAGACGGGGCGAAAGTCCAGCGGTGGTATGACTGCCCCGACTGTGGGTACGAAGCCCCCTCACGCATCGTCTATGGCGCCGAACGGTGAGTGAGTGAGCGGTGGGCGCTGTTTTTCGGCCGGGCACGAGGTGGTGGCCCGGTACGACCGGGTGAGTCAACCAATGAGTCTCGAAGTACTTGACCGACACAGCGAGGCACTGTTCGAGTTCCTCTGGTGTCCCGTCTGCGGGAAGGAGGTCTTCACTCACATCCCCTTCGAGGGGGTGTTCTGCAAGAACTGCAACACCCAGGTCGAACTCCAGGAATCCCGAGAAACACGCGGCTACGAGGAAGCCGTGCTCGCCTGCTTCGATACAACCACGACCTGGAACCTCCACGTCGACGAGAAACTGCGCCGCGACCTGCCTGATGGGTCGGCCCGCGTGAAGACCCTCGGCGCACCGGGCGCCTACAAGGTCGACTGGTGGAGTCCAGAGCCGGGTGAGGACTGGGAACCTGTGGAGCGTGGCGAGTTCGACGACATCGAAGAACCATCAGAGGTGTCGCACCTGGCGTAGCGGAATGCAGCCCCGCAGCGACTGCGTGGTGTTGTTCCTGCGCCGGCGATGGGTGCCGGCGCACACGCGTCGGCGAGTATCAATGTCGACACGGAGTCAACTCCGATTCGTACAACGAGTCGAACAGACCGGTGAGACAGATGGCAGTGCCGACCGCGTCGCGCAGGTGTACAGGCATTCAGATGGCTGCCCGGGGAGCGTCCTCCGGGATCTCACACAGCTGAAAGAGCTTCTCGATGCGACCCACGCTGAGCGAGGACCGGGCTACACGGCAGCGACGTTCGTATTCCTCGACAAGCTCTCGACGGTCAGCCTCTATCTGGATGGCGACCCAGAGCGAACGATCGACGCGGCTCAGCCAGCGGATCTCCTTGAGCCGTCCAACATGGAGCACCTCGATCAGCCACTGTTCCTGCTTGGCCACGGCGTCGAGGATCCAGCTGACGGCATTCATGGCGACGAGGAGTACCTCTACATTGTGGAACTCCCGACGGAGACCAAATTTGACGAGCCGACCGAGTGGCGGATCAAGGTGAGCGACCACTCCGAGTTCCCCCGCTGGGACGGCCCGACCGACGAGGCTTTCGAGCGGGCGAACTGGCAATTCCAAGGATCGCTGGAGGACGCCCTTGCAGAGCTGGTTCGTGACGAAGCAGTCGTGAAGTAAAATCATAATCGTAGTCGTACGAATAGGGATTAGATCGACCCAGATTATTACGAAGACAGGATTCCCAATTCTTGACGAGCTGAGTGCCGGGCATCAGCCACACCGGAGAAACTCGCGGCTGAGACCGAGTTTTCACGAAGGCATCTTAACGACGTACTCGATGAACGGCCCACAGGGAAAGTGCTCGTAGAACTTCGTGACTTCAGCAAATTTAACTCACAACTCCGATCCCACTATCTACGGAAAAATCCCCGACTCGCCACCCAGGAACGGAATAGCGGCTGTGGATCGTGGATACTCCATCGCACTTACCTCCGTCCTCGGACCGACTCAGGCCATCTCTTATAACGGCACCAACGCAGTAACACGGAAAGATGAGGCTGTTGGACGATCGATTTGGATAACGATGGAGTAGTGTTTTATCCCCACCCTCTCGACTTAGAGGGGAACGGAGTACTCACTGAGATGGCCTGGCAACAAACCCCCTATACGCTCCCATTGGTGGCGTCGGGAGCCCTTCTCTCGGGGTTTGCCCTGTATTTGTGGTGGCTTGGTCGTGGCCAGCAATCTCGGGGAACTATCTTGGGCTCGCTATTGATGCTAACCGGCGCAGAATGGGTTTTCGCCTATGCGTTACAGCTCTCGTCGACCACTCTGTCACAGAAGATCTTCTGGGTTCAGTTCGAATTTATCGGCGTGGTCCTCTTACCGCTCATCTGGTTCGGATACGTCCTCTGGTACACTGGTCGAGACAGCTGGTTCACACCTCGTGTGTTTGGTCCCCTCGGAGCGTTTGCTGTAGGGTTCCTTCTTTTGCTGGTAACGAATGAGAGCCACCATCTCGTCTATCAGAGTTTTCAGCTCACGATGATTGACTCACTTGCTATTTTCGACCCAACGTACGGGCCTGCGTTTTGGTTGTACCTGGTCTACGCCGATGGACTCCTATTAGTAACGCTCGGGCTCCTCGCCAGTACATTCGTCCATACCCGAGGCGTGTTCAGATGGCAGATTAGCGTCCTCTTTATCTTCGCATTAGTTCCCGGAATCGCAGGCATTCTCTATGTCACCGGCAACAATCCGCTCCCCGGCCTCAATATCGCCGCGCTTTCGAACATCGTTACTGCCTTCGCAGGCGGCATCAGTCTGGCGCGATTCAAATGGATGGACGTGACACCGGTCGCTCGCGACACCGCGTTCGATGCGATGAACGAGATCGTCCTCGTACTGGACTCCGATTGCCGGCTCGTCGATATGAATGCGAGTGCTGGCTTCCTGCTCGGCGAGCCACGAAAGACGGTTATCGGAACGCCAGTAACGGATCACATTCCTGAACTTGAATCAATCGTAGCTGATCTCCCCGCCGCTTCTGCCCGTCGTGAACTCACGATTAGTACTGATGATGGAGACAGCGTATTCGAGGTGACGGTATCCCCCATCGAGGAGGTCCCGGGAAACGACAACGGCTACACAATTCTCCTCCACGATATCACTGCTCGGAAACGGGCCGAAGACCGACTCCGGACCCAATCCACTCGCCTCGAACGGCTCCACTCAGTCGCCCAAGAGCTCGCAGCAGCTCACTCCACAGAGCGAGTCTACGAACTCGCGGTGTCTGGAGCTATTGATGTCCTTGACTGTGACGAGGTTAGAATTTCGGCGGTCGAGAACGAGTATTTTGTTCCTCAAGCAAGTTCGGGCAACACAGCACTTGAGGAGTGTGGACCGATGCCTGTCGATGCTGGCTATGCCGGGCATAGCTACTCGACGGGAACGATACTGGTCGTCGACGATCTGACCCACATCCGCGGGGTATCGACTGACTCGTCCAACCAGTCTCAATCCCCCGACTTTTCGCCGCCGGCCCCGTCGATCCCTGACGAGCGTACACAAGAAAGCGAAGGGACGAACTCAGATGGTGACGAATATCGTTCGTTACTGAGTGCCCCTGTTGGAGAATACGGCGTCGTACAGGCATTTTCGGTCGCACCGGAGGCGTTCGACGACCGCGACCAGCAGATTATCGATCTGTTGCTTTCTCACGTTGAGACCGCACTTGAACGGGTTGCAGTTGAAGACGAACTCCGTGCTGAACGGGACCGACTGGACGAGTTCGCGAGTGTGGTATCACACGACCTCCGGAATCCGCTGAACGTCGCTGATGGCCGTGTTCGTCTGGCTGCAGAGGAGCAAGACGGTGAAAATGAACATCTCGAGGCCGCGATTCGGGCCCTCACCAAGATGACTGAACTCATCGACGATATGCTGACGCTGGCTCGCGAAGGGCGAACGATCGGGGAGACGGAGTCCGTCCGGCTGGAGAGACTCGTGACGGAGGCGTGGGACTCGGTTGATACACATGACGCATCGCTCAGCGTCGACGACTCGCTCCCCACTCTCGAGGCCGACCGCTCGCGGCTGCGTGAACTCTTCGAGAACCTGTTTCGAAACGCTATCGAACACGGAGGGAGGGATGTGACGGTGACTGTTGGTGCCCTCGAAAGCGGATTCTATGTGGCGGATGATGGACCGGGAATTCCCGAAGATGAGTGGTCAACCGTATTCGAGTCTGGCTATTCGACCGCTGCTGGTGGAACCGGATTCGGCCTCGCCATCGTCGAACGGATTGCGGACGCCCACGGTTGGGACGTCTCGATCCGAGAGAGCACCTCCGGTGGTGCTCGCTTCGAGTTCACCGACCAGGAGACGGTATATCAGCACACACCACCGGACCATCCAACCGAGAAACGATGAGCTATTCCCCTCCCTTGGACCTTCCCGGGGATTTCTCACACGAATATGGCAACACTCGAAACGTGGTCTCTCTGGCTGCACATCGTTGCGGGGACGGTTGCTGTCCTCGCTGGCGTCGGCGCGTTAGTGACGAGTAAAGGTGGGTGGCGACACCGACAAGCCGGGAAGGCGTTTCTTGTCTCGATGGGTGTCGTCGTTGTGACGGTGGTCGTCCGCGTCGGGATTCATCCAACTTCGTTCCGTGGTATTCTCACACTCGTCGCCATTTTTAGTGGCTATCTTGCGTTGTTGGGCTATCGGACACTCTCCCGAAAGCGCCCACCGGATACTGCTCACAGACTGGACTGGGTTGCTGCTGGGTGCGTCATTCTTGCGTGTTTCAGCCTCGGCCTGTGGGGAGCCATCTGGGTTCTCGGTGGGAGATCCTTTGGAATCGTGATGATGGTCTTCGGTGGTATCGGCGTGGCGTTTGGAATCTTGGATATTCGCATCTTCCAAGCCGACGAGTCGGGCGACTGGATGGTAAGCCATCTTCAGCGTATGATTGGCGCATTCATCGCGACGGTGAGTGCCGTATCAGCAGTCAATCTCACGCCGATGCTGGGAATCGCCGCGTGGTTGTGGCCGACCGCTCTTGGCGTTCCGCTCATCTACTACTGGTCGAACAAGTATAGTACATCCTCAACCAGATGAGTCCCTGTGGGTGCCGAGCAGTATGCGCTCACCTGTTTGTTGAACCCCTGATAGGGGTGCGGGGGTCACCGAACCGCCCGCGAGCAACGATGAACGGGAATGTACCTATGGCCAGTTCGGAATCGGTTCCAGTCGCATCGCCAGGTCAGGCTCACCGAGACGCAGTCGAATACGTCGGCTTCCGCGTCGACGGCCAAGCCGTCGTCCTGAACCTCTCGGAGCATCGGCGACTCTCCCTCGAGCGCAGTCTGGACCTCGTCAACCACAGTCCAAGCGGGTTCGAGTGGGGGTATAGTGGTAGCGGGCCCGCCCAGCTCGCGTGCGCGCTCCTCCTCGACTACTACGACGATGAGCAGTTCGCCCGTGAGCACTACATCGCGTTCCGGAATCAGGTGGTTTCGCAGCTGGAGTGCGACGGTGCCGCGGCGTGCTGGCACCTCCCCGGCGAGGAGATCGACGCCGCGATGGCGACCCTTACCGAAGACGTCGTCGCGCTCGCCGACGGTGGACGGCCGTCACCGACGCTCCCCGAGAACTGGCGAGCCGTCTCTCGCCCGGACCGGCGGGTCTTCCAGCGCGCTGATCGCGACCACTACATCGTACTCGGGGATGGACGCGACGAGTGGCTGGTCGTGCTCTGCAGCCAGGGCGACCGTGCATATCCTGCCCCGCTCGCACATCGGACGGTTGCCGAGGATGCTGACGTAGAACGGGTAATCCAGGAACTCGCCGAAGAGAGCAACGACCTCATCGAACCCCCGGAGGGGGAGCACTGATGGAGACGCTTCGACTGGCGCGAGCCACCCACCAGCTCCTCGAACGTGGTGTCGAGGCGCTCGAGAAAATCGGGCGCGAACTGGAGCGATACAACGACCGACAGGAGCGCACCGACGACACCGACTCGTGACCGAAACTCACTCTCTAGACCAAATACGGAGTACCGGCTTCCAGTATACGCCTACCCCCGAGGGGTGCTCGTGTCCCATCCATCGGGAGGGGCAGCCGGTCACGGCGCCGCTCGGTTTGCGGTTCGCAGAGCGCGTCCATATCGAATCGATCCCGCGCCATGTCGCCGGCGCGATCTACGAAGCACATCACTCCTATATGGACGATGTCCCCCGGACGAATCTCGTCCATCACGGACTCTGTTACCAAGACCAGCTACTAGGTGCGATTACGTGGCGCTATCCGCTGATTCGCTCACTGGAGTACGACGGGACGCGATTCGAGGGCGACGAAATCGTTGAGGCAGCACGGATTTGCATCGGCGTCGATTTCCCCAATCTCGCCTCTGCCGCCCTCGCCCGGTCGATGGAACGATTCGTGCGTCGGCACGGTCGGCGACGAGGCGTTCGGCTCCTGCTGACGTTCGTGCGAGCCGACTTCGACGGCTCGATGATCAAAGCGCTCAGAGACAAGGGCTGGCACTGTGCCGGTAAAACGGACCCCGGCCAAGCGGGAAATCGCCCCGATAAGCAGATCCGAGAGCAGCCAAAGTGGCGGTTTCTCTGCGAAGTTCCAGCTGAGTCCGACCGGGAACAGGCCTCACTCGGGAGGTGGTCCCCGTGACCACGAATGCCAGTCTCGATGAATTCGTAGCGGAGGCTGATTCGGACAGCCAGACAGATGACGGCCAATCAGTCGTCGACCAGCTTTTGAAACCGGTATCGCCGTCGCTCGGACTACGGCTCGTCCCGGGCAGGGGTGACCCAAT
The DNA here is from genome assembly GCF_900115675.1 of Halolamina pelagica. Lineage (GTDB taxonomy): Archaea > Halobacteriota > Halobacteria > Halobacteriales > Haloferacaceae > Halolamina > Halolamina pelagica. The sequence continues at coordinate 39,538 of NZ_FOXI01000014.1, forward strand.
ATACCTCCAAAACAGGGGGACCGAACGCTACCTGTTCCGAGATGACCACGATCGATGGTTCATCCTCCAGCCCTCAGCCAAGAAATCGGTCGACGACTTCGTTCGCTGGGTGTATCTCCCCGAGGACAAGCCAACCGAGATCGCCCGAACAGCGATGGGGCAACAGACGGTTCTCGGCTACAGGTACGTTACGCGGAGCGAGGTCCCCGAGCCGGTGGCGACGACGGTGACAGCGATGTTCGTCAGCGAGCCTTGGCCCGATGCCACCTACGAGTGTGGATCCTGTAGTAGAGAGTTCGACTCACCGCATAGTCACGCTCGGCATTGCTGGGAAGCACACCCCTGGGTTCCAAATCCTGAGCAGGTCCGGGTACGGAGAGACGAATCTGAGTAGTTCCGACATCTGATCCGAGCCGCGGACTGGACCTGGATTAACCAACACTCCTCGCCGTTCAGAGACGGGTGTTGGTTAACGTGGTGTTGTTTTTGCGCCCGGGAGAAGGGCGCAGGGCGCGAGACGATGCAGTCGCACGTCGACGAGGATTCCTCAAGTGAGGTGACTGAGATGAGAGATCCAAAGTCCAGAACCATCTTCGCTGGCGTCGATGGGCGTACCGACACCGAACTACCAGAGTGGTACCGAGAGCGACACGGGGATGCAGACCCTGTGACCTTCGCCGAGGCGATTCGCGATCTTCCGCAGGCCGTCGAGACGACCGTGGCGTACCAGAATCCGTACACCGACGAGTGGGTCGAAACGGAGCGGTTCAACGCGCTCGTCGAGCCGAGTCGAGCTCGGGGGCAGGTTCGAGATGAGGACGCAGAGACGGACCCATTGTTCCATATCCCGACTGACTCGTACTCGATCATCAACCCTGTCGACGTGTACGGGCCGCTGGAGGAGGTCCTCCGCGAGGAGACCATCGACGGGGCGCCGCTGGGTGACGTGATGTTCGGCGAGATCCGGCGCTACCGGGGCGGCGGCGAGGTCCATATGGACATCATGTTCGATGGCCTCGAGGTGCGTCTTCCCGGTCGGTCGGACCCGATCACGATGGGCGTCACGTCGGGCTACGACTTCTTCGGCGAGCACGCCGTCTACGTGGAGGGGTTCGCCCAGGACGGCTACTGCTCGAACACGATGCGCTCGCTCACCGACAAGGAGGTCATCAAACACGTCGGCGACGTGCGGAACTTCCGGACCTGGTGGGAGGAACTCCTCGCACAGGTCGAACTCGTCGCCGACGACCTCTTCGGGTTCATCCGAGATGCTCAGGACATCGACCTCGACTTCTCGGAGCTCCCGTTCACCGTCACGGAGTTCTACACCCTGCTGGGCTTCCCGGACTACCTGGCCGAGCGTGCCGCCGGCGATGCAGAAGCCAATACGGCGTCCCCCTTCGAGATCGATATGTGGACGCTGCATTCCGGCGCGACGTACGCCCTCACCCACTTCTTCCAAGGGAAAGAGGGGGCATCCCTCGATCAGTACGTCCGCATCGCCAACGACATTCTGTTCAACCCGGAAGGCACGATCGAGCGCGTCGAGCAGGCCTACGAGCAGCAGCTAGAGGCGGACGGGGACGATGGGTCACAGGCCTCGCTGGCCGGCGAACGAGCGCTGGCGAGCATCGAGCGCGTCAGCGACGACCTGCAGGAGAAAGTCGAGCAGTTCGAAGAACGCGAGGACGCGCTGCGTGAGCGGTTCCAAGAGGCGATGGGCTAAGAGCAGTCGGAGAGAAAATTCGCCAGGCGTGCTCCCGTTCTAGCGGCTGGAATCCACTGCTGACAGTATTAAGTGAGTAGGGGCGTACCCAGAGACCATGTCTATTGAGCATAATCCGACTCTCGACGCGCGAGAGCCACAGCAGGGGGATATAGAGACTTTTGAAGAGTTGGAGTCTGGTGACTCGGTCAAATTCTTTGAATGGCCCGTCGAGCCGTTGACCGTGATCGGCTGGGAAGAAGACGATAATGTCGGGAAGCGAGTACGAGTTGAAGCAGAAGGCGGCGAGTCGTTTCTCTACCAGGTAGACGGCCACCTCTGGCATTACGTCCCTGAGGACGAGTTCGCCGGCGAGAATAACCCATACCCTGTTCAGAACCTCGTTTTGCTCGAATCCTCGGAAGCCTGATTGGGCTTCGAGACAGCGCGAATCCTGTCGTGAAGGCCTCTATTTTGGTGGTCCCATTCGCAGTGGGTGCACCTTCCCAAGATCTACTGCTTCAATTCTCTGCTGTTGCTCGTGCCCTCGAAAGGTGGAGGCATCCGTTATGGGTACTTCTACAGACGACTCAGAGGCGTCAGACGAATTTCCGCCTGAAAAGCGGCTTGAAGCACCGAACACGCGCCTGATCAAGGCAGGGATCGCGACGATTCCGGATATGGAAACCCTCCAGGAGTGCGTTGCCTACGAGAACGCCCACCAGAATCGAACGCAGATTCTGCGCCGGCTCAAGTGGAAGGCCGAAGAGCTGCGTGAGGGCGAAGAGTAAGCTCTGTTCTTAACCAACATATTCCGCGTTATTTCTCCTCTCGTTGGTTAACAGACTGTGCCAGCACCGGTGGTACCTTAGTAATTAGACGTCAATTCTGGGGAGCAACCGGTAGGAGGAATGCCTCCTAGCCGGAACAAGGTCAGTCATTCCTCTGTTGGACCACTCTTCCAAACCGTTATTTGACATCCCGAGAACAACCCTGTATCTGGATAATGGATCCTCTCCTTCTAGGTCACGTCATAATTTTCGCACTATCTGCGATTGCCTGCGTGGCGACTATTCCACAAGCACGGAAGATACAGCATCCGGAGACACGTGAAGGACTGATCGTCTTCCTCGGTTCCGTTGCTCTGTGGTCTGGAGGGTACATTGGCTATCTTCTCGCACCGACACGTGCGGGGAAACTCGCTTTCTATATATTTGGCTTCACCTTTGCGTTCGTCGCCGTTGGGGCCTGGCTCTACTTCTGTGCTGCATATACCGGCCGGCCACCTCGACACGCCCCATTCCGAAACCTCATACTCGGAACGTTCCTCTTTTTCACTGCTCTCAAAGTCACGAATCCACTCCACAATCTCTACTTTACGACGGAATGGGTCACAGAACCATTCCCGCACCTCGTGATCCATCACGAACTGCTCTACTGGATCGTCTTGGGGCTATCATATGCCGCCATCGCTGTCGGATTCTTTGTATTGATGGAGCGGTTCCATCATACTGGCAGTGACAGCCGTCCGCTCGTCGTGCTCGTTGGACTCTCAGGCCTCCCAGCTGTTGCAACGATTATTGGCGGTCAGGTCGACTGGCTGCTCCTATTAATGTATGAGCCACCTGGCGTCGCCCTCTTCGCCGTTGGAACGCTCTTCTTCTACAGACAGCGGTTTGAGGCAATCCGATTAACCGGAGAGTCAGATAAACCCGCAATCTTCCTCGACCAAGAAACCCGAATCCAGGATTATAATCAAGCGGCTCGCAAGCTCTTCCCAGCCCTTGAGGATTCGTTTGGCGAACCGCTTGAAGCTGTGAATACAGCACTCGCGGAGCATCTCACCAAGCAAGATATCCTGGCAATAACGCAGGATGGTGATACCCGGTATTACGATGTGTCGAGCACACCTTTCTTAGCAGGTGAGGTAACGACCGGGCAACTAGTGACGGTTACCGACGTAACTGAACGCGAGTCATATCGACAGCGGCTCGAAGAGAAAACCGAACAACTCGAGGCTCTAAATCGCGTGGTTCGGCACGACATCCGGAACGATATGACCGTGATTCTCGGATGGGCCGAGATCCTCAAAGACCATATCGATGAAGATGGGGAAGACGCTCTGGACCGAGTGTTACAGAAGTCCCAGCACGTAATTCAGTTCACAGAGGTCGCACGTGAGTTCGTTGAATCGCTCTCGGAAGAAGGAACAGCTGAATTAGAAGAAATCCACCTTCAGCCACTTCTTGACGCTGAGCTCGCTGCAGTACGTGATTCGTTCCCGAATGCGCAGTTTCACGTATCGGGTGAACTCTGCGACGTGTCGGTACAGGCAAACGAGATGCTCTCTTCGGTTTTCCGGAATATCCTCGAGAATGCGGTCCGACACAACGACAAAGAGACCCCTGAGATTACCGTCTCCTGTGAAGAGAACTCAGAGACTGTCCGGTACCGGATTGCAGATAATGGACCTGGCATTCCTGACCAACAGAAAGAACAAATCTTCGGTAAAGGGGAGAAAGGATTGGACAGTCCAGGATCGGGGATTGGTCTATATCTCGTCCATCTCCTGACGGACCAATTCGGTGGTGACGTGTGGGTCGAGGACAACGACCCAACTGGTTCAGTCTTCGTCGTCGAACTGCCTATCCATAAACCGTCGAACAAGACGTCTTAGTACTGAATTTCAGTATATCCTAGTCGGCGAGCCGTCGCTTCCAAAAAGTGGGGGTGGCTGCCATACGACTCGCGAGGATCGCCCCTTGAGTCGCCGTTCCGATCAATATCCGGAATGAGTGAGTGCGGACATTCAAATACCGAGTCGGGACCAAACTGAGTGACTCAATCCCCTCAGAAATCATGGGCAAGAAGCTGTACTCAGACGATGAACTCCTCAATCGGCTCCAGAAGTTCGCTGAGGAACTCGGTCGTCCCCCGTCGCAGAGTGAGATGGACGATTCGGGGCCTCATGCTTCGAAGACGTACGGGAATCGGTTCGAGTCGTGGAATAACGCACTCGAGGCAGCCGGACTTCAAACCGGAACGAACGATCCAAACGGACGACCACTGACCCCCGAAGAGGATCTTCTCGCAGATCTCAAATCGGTTGCTGACATTGTAGGGGGAACTCCGTCAGAGCGCGAATACGGTGTTCATGGAGAGTATTCGGTGAAGACATACTGCAAGCGATTTGGAGGGTGGAATTCAGCACTACGAGCGACCGGTTTTGAACCGAACGTCGAAATGAACCTCTCCGAAGAGACACTCACTACTGCCTTACAGGGGTTCGCTGAAACTCTAGGTCGGCCGCCCACAACAGATGAGATGGACCGGAGTGGCCCCTACACCTCGGATTCGTACAAGCGAGCGTTTGGAACCTGGAATCGTGCTCTTCGACAGGCTGGGTTGGAAGTCCACTCCGTGTGGAATGTGAGCGAAGAGGATCTAATATCCGAACTCAACAGTCTCGCCGAAGAGCTAGGCCATGTCCCTCGGAAGGATGAGATGCGGAACCAAGGGAAATGGAGTGGAGCAGTCTATCAGGAGCGATTCGGTTCATGGAATGAAGCTCTCCGAGCTGCCGGCTTCGAGCCGAATGAGCGGTGGCGAATCTCACGGGAGGAGTTATTAGCCGAACTGCGGGCAGTCGCGGATGATCTGGGCCACCCACCGACAACGACGGAAATGAACGAACACGGAAAGTTCACCATCGATCCGTATCAGCGTGAATTCGGAACTTGGCGAACGGCCCTTCAAGCGGCCGACCCGGACTATCTAGAAAACTACCGTCAGTCAGATACTGAGACAGTTCCGTTTGGCTCGAACTGGCCACAGATTCGTGAGGAGATCATCACCCGTGACAACGAGTCCTGTCTGCGCTGCGGTATGGGCCGCGAAGCTCACCGCGAGAAGTTCGGACGTGATCTCCCTGTTCACCACCGAATTCCTCGACGCCGGTTCTACAACGACCCAGACCAGTCGGTCGATGATGCAGATGTACCGAGTAACCTGCTGACTCTCTGTATCCCGTGCCATCGCCGCCTCGAACGGCTGCCAGTCCAACCAGTAGTTGACTAACAAGCGAAGTCCTACGTTCAGCACAAAGATATCTGCCGGCGAGCAGAGCGTCCACCTGCCGCCGGCGTGATTTCGCGACCTGTTTTTCGTGCCCCCCGAAAGGGCGAGGGCTCCTTCGAAAGCTCTTAGAGGTGACTTCCAGTGAGTCAACAACAGCGTCCTGACAACGTCTCGATCGACGAGATCCCGGTCGATATCGACAACACGCAATCAGCGGAGGTCGATTCCGCCGACGTCCCCGACGAAATCGAATACATCACCCGTGGGCTCGCCGGTGAGCAGCCGCCGACGAATCCGCTGGTCGTGCTGAAAGCGGCCCGGTGGTGGTACATTCACGGCAAGGGCGGCACGGATCCCGCCTTCCAGTGGGCCATCGAGTGGGCGCGTCACCTTGCGACCGACACGCCTAGCGATGTCGAGCGGTTCGAAGAGTTTCTCGAGTATCTCGTCACGGTCGGCTTCGCTGAGGAGCGATCAACGCTTCGCTAATCAGATTTCGTAGCACACGACATCTTCGGCACCGCAAGTTGGACACTCATCAGCATCCTCTGTGAGTGTCTCTCCACAGTGCCGGCACTCCCACACCGTCGACGACTTCCCCTCGACGGCTTTGCGGAGTGTGTCAGTATCCCCATCCGAGCGAAATGTGGTTTCCTCGGTTGTTAACACTATCCTCTAACTCCCACCCCTACTTAAACAATATACACAGGGAGCTGTTTCTGCTGCGCCTCTGAGGGGTGCGGCGCGGTCTGAACAGACGCAGTCGCCGTGAACTCGATTCGGTGAACACAATGGCTACGACTAGTGACTCGTCGGTCTCCTTCGACCAGACCGACACGCGATCCGACGAGATGAACAGTACCATCGAACAGTGGATCGACGACCTCGTCGCTGGCGTCGACGATGCGCAGGCCAGCGCGGAGTTCCAGGAGTGGCTCGATGTCCAGAGTCGTTTCCACGACTACTCCTACCGGAACACGCTCCTCATCAAGCGGCAGTGTCCCGAGGCGAGCCGGGTGGCGGGCTACCGGACGTGGCAGGAGGAGTTCGACCGCCACGTCACGGAGGGTGAGTCGGCCATCTGGATCTGGGCGCCGATCATCTCCAAGCAGTGCCCGGAGTGCGAGAATTCGCCGAGTTATCACGAGGATAGCGACTGTGACTACGATGAGACGTCGCCCGAGGAGTGGTCCGAGGGCCTGGTCGGGTTCAAGCCCGCGCCGGTGTTCGACATCTCTCAGACCGAGGGCGAGGCGCTTCCCGACCTGGACACAGAAGCAACCGGGGACGCCGGCGACCTCGTCGAACAGTTGACTGTCGCCGCTGACGACCTCGGCGTGACGGTGCGGCTCGTTCCAGCCGAGGAGTGGACCCACGGCGAGGCGAAGGGCATCTGCGAGCAGCTGAGCCTCGTCGACGTCCAGCCGCTCGTCGAGGTGCGTGATCGGGAGAACGAGGCCGACCTCGCGCGGACGCTGATTCACGAGTACGCCCACGCTCTGCTCCACTTCGACATCGACGACGACACCGAGCGGGCAAAACGCGAAGTCGAGGCCGAAGCCGTCGCGTACGTCGTCGGGCGCTACTGTGGGTTGGACACCAGCGGGTCGGCGTTCTACCTCGCCGCGTGGGAGTCGGACGATCCCGAGGTCGTTCGCGACCGACTCGGCCGGATCAGTTCCACAGCAGAAGAGGTCATCGACGTGCTCGAGGAATAATTCTCTCGCCCATTCGATTAACCAACAGAGGGATGCGTAGTTTTGTATTGTTGGTTAATCCAAATGTGATGTCGCCACTCTTTCAATCAATTCTACGTCCTAATCAGGAGGTCAAATTCGGGGTGTGATTCCTATTATTGTTCAATGAGCTGTTTTTGCTCTTCGAGCGTTTCCTCGTGGTCTTCAACAGCACCTTCCCGAGCCTCAGCATCACCACTGAGCCGGTCTGACAATTCTTTGAGACGGTCTTGTTTCCCATAGAGGACGAGCGTGTCGTCCGGTTTCGTCTCCGTATCTGGTTGTGGCGCACCAATATATGAATCATCACGACGGATGCCGAGTATCAACACCCCTTCGCGTGGTAAATCCAGCTCCGAAATCGACTCCCCTGCCAGCCAATCACCCGCGCTGATTTCCACCTCCACCACACGATATTCGCGTTGCAGTCCGAGTAACTGGGCGTAATCCGAGATCTCCAACTCTGTCGTCTCACTCAGCGCCCACTCAATTAGCGGCGTCACGAGGCGGTTGAACCACCGACTTCGTGCGAACAGAATGATCACACCGGCGCCACCGAGTATATACAGCAAGTTCAACAGGTCGTCGCCACCAGTTCGCGTGAACGAAAGGATAAGTGACGAAATCGCACCGAGCAGTCCAATACTGCCGAGCCGAATGAGCGCCTTCACGGTTTTTCGGCGGCCGACGGTGGTGATAGCCTGTTCTGCCTCTTCGGTCGTATATCCGGCTCCAGAGAACGCAGACGTGGCCTGGAAGGAGGCCACATCTGGTGAAAGGCCCGTCATTTCCAGCGCAATCGAGCCGGTACGCACAATCAACAACGACAGCGCAAAGATGATCAGTAGTGACAGTATTGAGTACGTGGCAGCCATACCTAGTGGAGCGTTCCCATATCTGTAAATAGCACCGCCTACGCGAACACTACACCCTTCATGTCTATAAGCAGTCATTCTGAGTGAAAACCAGTCCATCAGCTACACGGAATTTTTTCTGCGCCCGCGGAGGGGCGGAGGCGCGTTCTGACCTCCGTCGAATAATGACTGAACCCTATCTCACGACGGTCCTCGAGGAATCCGAGCACGTTGCCGAGCAGCACGACCAGGTCGCTCGTACGACAGACAACCAAGCCCACGAGTACCTCCGATACGCCGTTCTTCGGGTACTCGAAGGCGAGGCGGACCACCTCCCAGCAGACTGGACGCCGATCGACGGCGTGACCGTCGGCTACGGGAGCGACGAGGCGATGTTCAACAGCTGGGGCTCCAGCGAAGACTGGTGGGAGACCGTCCCGCCGCAGGAGGCGTGTACCCGCTTCCGGGTGTTCTTCCCGGACGACCACCAGACGGTTCCCCGTGACATCGTCGACGTGATGGCCGCGCTTGGGGCCTGGCGCGTCTGGACTGGGTGCGCAGCGGCGTGCGGCTCCTACGACCATCGCGAGCGCCGCGAGGTCCACTACCTGTGGCCGGAAGGCCATCCAGTGGAGGAAGTGCTCCACGAGCGGCTCAGTGGCCCTGCGGAAGCCGTCGCGCCCGACGGTGGCCGAACGGGCGACGTTCGCGACCGACTGGTCGTCGACGAGAACGCACAGTCGAAGGACGATTTCGAGCCCCGCACGAAGCGTGCCGTCGCCGAAGCGATGGACGTCTCGCTCCTCTCGAAAGGTGGCCGCTACGAGGTGCAGTCCGCGTCCGGCAACAGGTATGAAGTCGACGTTATCGACGAATCGTGTACCTGCCCCGACTGGCAGCAACGTTCACCCGAAGGCGGCTGCAAGCATCTGCGCCGCGTCGATCACGAGATCAAACGGGGCCGCGTTCCCCGCCCAGACGGCCGCCTCCCTTCCCCGTAGTCGTGACCAGACTACTCCTCGGGACGGACTGTGTCGCCATCCCGACGGACCCGGTCGAACGTTGAGAGATACGCGAGCCGGTCGTGAACCTCGTCAGTATCCAACTCCAGTTCGGCGGCAAGTTCATCGACGGTCATCGGCTTGTCGAGTGCCTGGAGGACTTCGAGTCCCCAGTAGTACCTGTTCGTGAGCTCCTGGACGCGGCCCTCGATCGGCGTGGTCACCCCGTACCGCTCCTCGAGTTCGACCAGGGCCTCGTTCGCGAACGTGGCGAACTGATCGTCCCCCAGGCGTTCGATCTGGGCTTCGAGTTCATCTCGGACGACGTCGTAATCGAGGCCGGCCTGCACGAGCATATTCATGTCCTCGATGTCGTCGTCGCGGCCTGCGATTGCCTTGAACAGGAAGATATCCTCGTTGCTGACCAGCCGAACCGTCAGTCGATCCGTGTCGAGGAACGGCTCGCTGCGCTCTTGCATCCCGTCGGTGAGCACGAGCTTGTTCGCGACCTGCTGGTTGAAGATGTCGAGACGACACCCGTCGTCGTTCTCGACGCAGCTCGTCGCGCCAAGCGCCCGGTAATCTGGATCCAGCGATTGGACCTCCGCATACCCGAGGTCCATCAGGACGGCCCACAGCTGACCGTACGCGTCGCCATCCGGGACGACCAGGTCGATGTCTTTCGTCGCCCCTTTGAGGTCGCGCAGCGACATCGCGCCACCACCGATCAGGTAGACCGTGAGCGGTTCAGATAGCCCGTCCCCGATCCGCTGGAATTCGTTCTCGATGTACTCACGTCCGAATGTTGGTCTCATTGTGGTAGTGGCACCTCGTAGTCAGCCGCCAGCTCCTGGAACTCGTCCCACTCCGGGAGCCGGTCGTCGTCGACCTCGCCGTGCGTCTCGAGGTAACGGAGCAAGGCGTCGATTTCGTCTTCGAGGCCATACTTCGCCGCCTGCTCTCGGAGGTCCGCCTCGTCGACGTCGACGTGGCTGAGCAGGAGGAGACAGTACGAGCGGTGACGGCTGCCGTCGTCGATCAACAGCGTGTGACAGCAGAGCTCTGCCGGCGAGATTTCGTCAAGTTCCTCGGAGTAGACGTAGTAGCGGTGGCCGGTGAGCAGGAACTGGAGGTCGAAGGCCGCGAATCGAGCGAGGCCGGTTTCGTGGAACTCCTCGGCGTCGATCTCCGTCTCGGCCTGGGCGAGGAATTCGTCATAGTCCTCCCAGAGAATCGTGCCCTTCGGGGCGACGGCTTCGAGGCGTTGA
>NZ_FOXI01000015.1 GCF_900115675.1 Halolamina pelagica
GTACGTCATGCTACGATACGTTCCCAGTTAAATATCCGTATTGATGGTGAATGTGGGTTGTGGAGGCGTTGTCGGATTCACACCCGCCGTGACCGGCGGGATTCTCTCCTCGAAGAAAGATAGGTGTCTTGTGGGGGTGGAACCGCCGCGTTCAAGCACCCGAGACTCCTCTGTCGGCGTATGCAACGGGAGAGTGAGCGATGAGCGGCCGGGACGTCGGCTCGCTGCCGCTCCAGATCGGGTTCGTGCTCATCATCGCGCTCTCCGGCGTGTTCGTCTCGATCCAGGCCGGCGCCGGGATCCGCTTCGCGCTGCTGGCCGGCGTCGCGGGGCTGGTCGTCGGCGTCGTGATCACGTGGTTCATCGTCCGGAACCTCCGGGACGTGATGCCGGACACGCCGGACATGTCCGACCGCGAGTGGTAACGACGCGACCCGGGCGAGCAGCCGGTTACGCGATCCGGGCCAGCCAGCGCTCGGGGTCGTCGAGCTCGTCGTCGGTCGGCAGGTTCTCGGGGCGATCCCAGACTTTTGCGGCCGTGTCGAGCCCCTCAGCGTCGGCGACGGCGTGGAAAAAGTCGGCGCCGCGCTCGTACTGCCGGCGCTTGAGACCGAGCCCGAGCAGGCGGCGGATCAGCTGATCCACGGGCCCGCCGCCCCCGCGTCGGGCGTCGATCTTCCGGCGCAGGTCGTCGTACTCCTCGTCGAAGGCGCGATCCATCAGCAGCTCCGCGTACCCCTCGACGGCGGTCATCGCGGCGTCGAGTTCCGAGAACGCCTCGCGGTTCAGCCCGCCCGACGCGAGTTGGGTCACGGTGTCGCGCATGCGGGACTCCAGATACTCGGGGAGCCACTCCGCGGCGCCGAACTCCGCGGCGTGGGTCACCTCGTGGAACGCGATCCAGCGGCGGAATCGGGGGAAGTCGACGTTCAGTTCTGCGGCGGTGCGCTCGATGTTCGGGTGGACGAAGTAGAGCTCGTGGGTCGGCCCGCCGTCGGCTTCTGCGAGCAGGAGGGGGTCGTACTGGCCGAGCACGTGCCGACCGAGGAACGCGAGCGAGAACGACATCGAGCCCGTGTTGACGACGCGGGAGGCGCCGGGGAAGAGCGGCTGGTCGAACTCCGCGGTCATCGGCTCGATCAGGCGATGGAACGTGTCGACGTTGGCGTCGATCCAGTGGTGACGGTTCTGGAGCGAGATCTTCTCGGGCACGTCGAAGGCGACGTCGCCCACCTCGCGGATGCGGTCGCGGGCGTCACGCACGTCGGTCGCGTACCCCTCGCGCTCGGCCGCCGAGAGTTCGAGCGAGCCGGGGTCGGTGCTCGCCTTCGCGGCCTCGGAGACGGCCCCCCAGTCGACGACGCCGTCCCCGGAGGCGGAGACGACGGCGTCGACGCTGCGGAAGAGATCCATACCCGTACTCGGCGGCGGCCGGGCAAAAACCCTCGCTCACTCGGTGCCTGCGGTGGCGTGTGTCGATCCCCCACAGGACCACCAGAGCTAAATCGGCCGTGTCCACACTCCGAGATGACGCGCACTATGACTCGCCGGCACTCGTGTCGTCCGGTGTTCGATCCGCTCTCGCCGCCGGCCGCGCGAGGGGCCCGATAGCTGCAGCACTCGGGTTCGCCTCGCTTCGCTACGTCCTGTAGCCGCAGTTCATCGATCGAACACACACGCACATGCCGCTATCCGCCGAGTCGCCGGCCCGCCGTCGGCGCTCGCTCGCCCCCGCTGACCGACAGCCGCATCGCTCGCAACCTGAACTGCTCCGAACGCCGGGTGGTCGTCGATGACCGCCGATTCGGCCACGGCCGACGCGACTGAGGCCGCTGCGACCGACGCCGCCGACGCGACTGACGACACCGGACGTTCGGCGTCGTCCATCTGGCACAACCCCGACTTCCGGCGCTTCTTCGCCGGCCAGTTCGTCACCAACGCCGGCGACAGCCTCTACACCGTCGCCGTCCTGTGGCTGGTGTTCGAACTCAGCGGCTCGACAGCCCTCACTGGAGCTATCAACGCGATCCTGCTGCTCCCGTGGCTGCTGCAGATCCTCGCCGGCCCGATCGTCGACCGACTCCCGCTCAAACCCCTGCTCGTCGGCTCGCAAGTCGTGCAGGGCGTCGTGGTGCTCGTGCTCCCAGTCGCCGCGGCGACGGGCCACCTGCGGGTCGAACTCCTGTTCGCCGTCGCGCCCGTGTTGATGCTCGCGTCGCTGGTGATGAGTCCGATGCAGGCCACGCTGGTCCCCAGAATCGTCGCCGAAACACGACTCTCCGAAGCGAACTCCGCGCTCGCGACGGTCACGCTCGGACTGGACATGGTGTTCGACGCGCTCGGCGGCGCGTTCATCGCCCTGTTCGGCGTCACGACGCTGTTCCTGTTCGACTCCGCGACGTTCGCCCTCGCTGGCCTGCTGTTCGCCGGGATCGCCCTCCAGTCGGCGGAGCGCCGTGGCACCGACGAGGCCGCCACGGACGAGTCGATCCTCGCCTCGTACCTCGACGACATGCGGGACGGCATCGACGCGCTCCGCGGGACCGTGTTCGTCGAGTTCATCCTCATGACCGCGGTCGCCAACCTGGCGACGGGGACGACACTCGCCGTCCTGCCGGCGTTCGGCGACGGCCTCGGCGGGCCGGCCGTGTACGGGATGCTACTCGGCGCACTCGGAGTGGGTCGACTCGTCGGGTCGCTGCTCGCGCCGTACGTCGAGGACGTCGGGTACGGTCGGTTCCTGTTCGTCGGGAACTCGCTGGCGGCCTGCTGCTGGCTCGGATCGGTGGTCGCCCCCTCGGCAACGCTCACCGTGGTCCTGTTCGGCCTCGCGTGGGTGCCCGCCGGCGCCAGCGGCGTGCTCACGGCGACGCTGAACCAGACGGTGTTCCCGGCCGACCTCCTCGGTCGCGTGTCGTCGGTGAAGGGGACCGCTTCCGGGGCGACGCTCCCGCTCGGATCGCTCGTCGGCGGCGTCGTCGCCGGGACGGTCGGAGTGACGACCACGATGGCGCTGGCGGCGTTCGGCTTCGGCTTCACGGGGCTGTATCTCCTCGTACGCCCGCGCCTCCGCCGGCTTCCCGCGGTTACCGACGCCGATCCGGCGGCGTTCGGGGTCGCCGCGACGACGGACGAGGGGTAGAAAAGCGGGTCGGAGCGTTACTCCTCGACGACGATCTCCTCGCTCCCGGTGAGGAGTTTGTACGCGGCCACTGCCAGCGCCAGCAGCAGACCGACGACGGCGGCGACGACGAGGCCGGTTCGCCCGCCCGTCTGCTCCTCGGGGCTGGTGATTTCGATGGGGACCGAGTCCTCGGCCTCGGCTTCGAGCTCTTCGGTCGCCTCGTCGACCTGCTCCTCGATGTCGTCCAGCGCGTCGAGCCCCTCGGGTTCGACGCCGGCGAGCAGTTTCCGGACGGCGTAGGCGAGCGCCGCGAGGGCGCCGAGTCCGACCAGCGGCGCGAGCAGGCTGGGGCCGGAATCCTCGGTCGACTCCTCGGTGGTCGTGGAGGTGTCGGCCGTGGTTGTCTCGGTCGTCGTCGTGTCGTCGTCGGTCGGTTCGTCGCCGCCCGGGAGGCTACGCGGCCCGACCTGGAACCCGTCGTGGAAGTGCAACTCGAAGAACGTGAACTGTTTGTCGGCCATACATGTTTATTCGGGCGCAGTCGGGAAAGCCGTTGTGGGGCGAGGCGGCGCCGCCAGAAACGGGACGAGCGCACGCTGGTACCGCCGGCCGCTGGTTCGGGCCGAGCGTCTCCGAGAGTGGGACGAAACCTGCCTCGCCCGGGACCCGTTTTACTGGGAGCAGAAGCGTGCGGCCATCGTCGGCGGGTGCGAACTCTTCTTCGTCGAAGAGCCGCCGGAGGACGGGGTACGCGGCTGTTCAAGCCCCCCGCAAGACTAAGGTATTACGAGGTGTATTACCGCGTATGAGCAAGTCCACTCGTGTCACGGAGAAGGGCCAGGCGACGATCCCGCACGAGCTCCGCGAGAAGTACGATCTGGAGCCCGGGGACGAGGTCATCTGGATTGACACCGACGAGGGTATCGTCGTGAAGAAGCGCACCCGCACCGGCGGACGCGGGATGCTCGTTCCCGACGACACCCCGGACGAGAAGCGTGAGGAGGTCGCCGAGGAGTTGGGCCAGCGCGTCCGCGAGCGCCGCGACCGCAACTACGAGGAAGCCTGAGATGGCGACGTACACCGCCGACGCCGTCTCACTCCTGGGCTACCTCGTCGATGCGCTCCCGCGAGCGGCTGACCAGGCGTTCGCCGAAGCCGAAGCCGGGGAAACGGTCATGCAGGCACCGAGCACGGCGCTCGCTGAGGTGCTGTACTCGGTCTCGCGCGACAAGGACGTTCGGGGGGTCCCCCTCAGGGGGACGCCAGAGGACGCCCGCCAGGCGCTGGTCGGGAACGGCCCCGTCTCGGTCGCGCCGGTCGATGAGGCGGAGCTGGTCGAGTACGCGCAGGTCGTTGACGAGTTCAGCATCCACGACGGCCTGATCGTCGCCAGTCACCGCGCGCAGGACACGGACGCGATTCTCACGACCGACGGGGCTATCCGCGACGCCGGCTACGACACCGTCTGGGAGTGATCGTTCGGCCGGCGCCCAAAACGGCCACGTTGGCCACCATCGTCGGACTGATGGGCCTCCCCGCCGAGACGCCGCCATGGACGACAGTCAGCGGGAATTCCTCGACGAACTGCTCACTACTCCCAGTCCCTCCGGCTTCGAGACGCGCGGCCAGCGCGTCTGGGTCGACTACGTCTCCGAGTTCGCCGACCGCGTCGAGACCGACGCGTACGGCAACGCGATCGCGGTCCACGAGGGGGATCCGGAGGTCGACACCGAGTTCGCCGTCGGCGGCCATGCCGACGAGATCGGGTTCATCGTCCGGGACATCGTCGACGACGGGTTCCTCCGCATCGCCCGCGTCGGCGGCTCGGACCGCACCGTCTCGAAGGGCCAGCACGTGACGGTCCACACCGACGACGGGCCGGTCCAGGGCGTCATCGGCCAGACCGCGATCCACCTGCGCGAGGGCGACGAGGAGTACGAGGATATCGCCGAGCAGTTCGTCGACGTGGGCGCCGAGGACGACGACGACGCCGAGGACCTCGTCTCCATCGGCGACCCGGTGACGTTCTCCTCCGGGATTCAGGAGCTCGCGAACAGCCGCGTCGCCGCCCGCGGGATGGACAACCGCGTGGGGACGTGGGTCGCCGCCGAGGCGCTGCGCCGCGCGGCCGAGGCGGGCGCCGACGCGACGGTGTACGCCGTCTCGACGGTGCAGGAGGAGGTCGGCCTGAAGGGCGCCCAGATGGTCGGGTTCGGCATCGATCCGGATGCCTACGTCGCCGTCGACGTGACCCACGCGACCGACAACCCGGACGTGGCCGGCAGCAACCGCGGGCCGGTCGAACTGAGTGCGGGACCGGTCGTGGGCCGCGGCAGTGCGAACCACCCGAAGCTGGTCGAGTTGGCCCGGGAGTCGGGCGAGGAGGACGACGTGGACTACCAGCTCCAGGCCGCCGGGAGCCGGACCGGCACCGACGCCGACGGCGTGTTCACGCAGAAGGGCGGGGTGCCGTCGCTGAACGTCGGGATCCCGAACCGGTACATGCACACGCCGGTCGAAGTAGTGGACACGGAGGATCTGGACGCCGTCGCGGATCTCTGCGCCGGGATGGCCGAGCGGGCCGGCGAGCACGGGTCGTTCGACGTGGAGATCTGACTCGCGCTTTCTCACGTGGCCCGACCGCTTTTTCGACGGCGTCGGCGACTCGCCCGTTCGACCGAACGGCGGTGATGGCGGTCCCACTCGCCGAGCGCGAACGGCTCGTGTCGGGTGGCGAGTGAACCCCTCGGTTCGGCGATACAACGAAATGGGCGTAGTGCGAAGACTGAGGTATGGGCGCGATCGAACTCGAGGGGCTGACGAAGGATTACGGGCCGGTCCTCGCCAACGACGACGTCTCGTTCACCGTCGAATCCGGCGAGGTCTTCGGCTACCTCGGCCCGAACGGCGCCGGCAAGACGACGACGATCCGGATGCTGCTCGGGTTCCTCAATCCGACTGCAGGCACGGCCCGGGTACTCGGGACCGATATCCGGGACCGGAAGGCGCTCGTGGAGGCGAAACGCCGGATCGGCCACCTCTCGGACGATCAGGCCTTCGACGAGCAGGCCACCGGAGCCGAGATCCTCGATCTCCACGCCGCCGTGAAGGGCGACGAGCGGCGGGCGGAGCTGCTCGACCTGTTCGAGCCGCCGCTCGACCGGCGAGTCCGGGACTACTCCAGCGGGAACGTCCAGAAGCTGGGGCTGGTGACGACGTTCATGCACGACCCCGACCTCGTCATCCTCGACGAGCCGACGAACGGGCTCGACCCGCTCGTGAAACATCAGTTCGCCGAGTTCCTCCGGGCCGAACGGGACCGGGGGGTGACCGTGTTCCTCTCCTCGCACATCCTGAGTGAGGTCCGGCGGCTCTGTGACCGCGTCGGGATCATCCGGGAGGGCCGGCTCGTCACCGTCGATCCGGTCGACTCGCTCCTGCGTCGGACCGGCAAAGTCGTCCGGCTCCACAGCGCCGAACCGATCCCCGTCGAGTTCGTCGATCTCGACGGCGTCCACGACCTCGAAACGACCGTTTCGGACGGTCGGGGTGTCGACCCCGAGGCGGCGTTCACGGAGTGTACGTTCACCTTCACCGGCGACATCAACGAGCTCCTGGACCGGCTCCCCGACCACGAGATGGTCGACGTCTCGATCGAGGAAGCGCCGCTCGAAGACGTGTTCCTGCGGTTCTACGGGGGTGAGGGGGATGTTTGAGTTCGCCCGCTACGACGCCGCCAAGCGAGTACGGGGGAGCGTGTATCTCTCCGTCGGGATCTCGCTCCTCGCCGCGTTCGCCGTGTGGGCGTACCCGTCATATAGCGAGGCGATGGACATGGAACAGCTCCGCGAGGCGTTCCCCGAGCCGATGATCCAGGCGTTCAACATCCAGACGATGGCCTCGCTCGAGGGGTTCCTGGCGGTCGAACTGTACATGTTCGGCTGGATCATCCTCCTGGGGCTGTACATGGCCTACAGCGCCGCGAGCATCGTCGCCGACGACGTCGACCGCGGCCGGATGGACACCCTGCTGTCGATGCCGGTCTCGCGGCCGCGGCTGGCGATCGAACGGTTCGCCGCGCTCGGCGTCCCGATCCTGATGGTGAACGTCGTCACTCCCGTCGTCGTGCTCGTCAGTGCCGACCTGATCGGCGAGTCGCTGTCCGCCGTCGACGTGATCGCGCTCCACCTGCTGTCGATCCCGTACCTGTTCGCCTGTGCGGGGATCGGGCTGCTCGCGTCGGTCCTGTTCGACCGCGCGAGTATCGCCCAGCGCGTCGCGCTGGGGGTCACGTTCGGGATCTATCTGGTCGAGTCGCTGCTGCGGGGGACGGAGTACGAGGCGCTGGGCGTCATCGCGCCGATGCGGTATTTCGACCCGAACGAAGTCCTGCTCGACGGCACGTACGATCTGGTTGGCGCGGCCGTCCTGCTCGGGATGACGGCGGTCCTCCTCGTCGTCAGCCAAGTGATCTTCGTCCGCCGGGACATCTGACCCCGGGAACGCACCGGCGAGCGCGTTCCGGCGACGGCACTCACCCGACGAGCAGCCACGCGAGTCCGAGCGCCACGCCCGCCAGCGCGAGCGTCCCGAGTGCGTAGCCGACCGCCAGCAGCCGATCGCCGTCTTCCCAGGCCCGCACGGTCTCGACCGAGAACGACGAGAACGTCGTGAACGCGCCACAGGTCCCCGTCCCGAGCAGGAGCAGCGCGTCGTCGCCGGCGCCGGCGAACGTGAGCAGGCCGAGCGCGAACGTGCCGAGCGTGTTGACCGCGAGCGTCGCGGTCGGGAACGGCGCGTCGGCGTCCGCGAGCGCCTCGCCGACGGCGTAGCGAAGCGTGGCGCCGAGCGCGCCGCCGAGGCCGACGAGGACGGGCGCGGGAGCGATCACGTCGACTCACCCCCTGTGTGGTGTTCGTCGTCGGCGTCGACGACGCGGCGAGCGAGCCACATCCCCGCTGCGGCCGCGGCGAACCCCAGCGCGTAGTTCGCGAGCACGTTCCCGACGAGAAGGGCGGGCGAGCCAGCCAGCGCCGACTCGACGGCGAAGGTGGAGTAGGTCGTGAAGGAGGAGAGGAAGCCGGTCGCGATCGCGAGTCGGACCGCGCGTGAGAGCCGGCCCGCGGCGACGGTGGCGACGACGACGCCCAGCGCGAACGCGCCGAGGACGTTAGCCGCGAGCGTGCCGCCCAGTTCGGGGAGGGCAACGGCGAGCAGCCAGCGCGCGTTCGCGCCCGCGAACCCGCCGCCGGCGACGAGTGCGAGCGTTCGGGCGCTGGAGAGCATACGGCGCCTGCTGGGCCCGGTGGGGCCAAACCGCTGTCGTTCCCGGTCGGATCCGGAAAGAAACCGTTAAACGGCGCGCCGGGCACCTTTCGGGTATGGCTGGAACCATCGAAGTGCTCGTCGCGGGCGGTGAGGCCGACCCTGGCCCGCCGCTCGGCCCCGAGCTGGGTCCGACACCCGTCGACGTGCAGGCGGTCGTGCAGGAGATCAACGAGGAGACCGACGCCTTCGACGGGATGGAGGTCCCCGTCACCATCGACTACGACGACGACGGCTCCTTCGGCATCGAGGTCGGCGTCCCGCCGACCGCGGAGCTGATCAAGGACGAGGCCGGCTTCGACACCGGCTCGGGCGAGCCCCAGGAGAACTTCGTCGCCGACCTGACCGTTGATCAGCTCAAGAAGATCGCGGAACAGAAGTCCTCGGACCTGCTCTCCTACGACACCAAGAACGCGGCCAAGGAGGTCGCCGGCACGTGTGTCACCCTCGGCGTGACTATCGAGGGCGAGGACGGCCGGACGTTCAAACAGCGCATCGACGCCGGCGACTACGACGACACGTTCGCCGAAGCCTAACGCGGCGCTTCTCTCTCCGTTCTCCGACTCGAGTAGCGACGGGGTCAGTCGGCGCCCCGGAACTCGACCGCCACGAGCCCGGCCGCGATCAGCAGACACGCGGCCGTCAGTACGGTCGCCGCAGTCGGCCAGAAGTAGCCGTTCGCTTGCCCGAGTTGGAACACGCCGGCGAACGCGACGGCCGCGAGCGCCAGCGGTTTCAGCGGGCGCTCGCCGGTCACCGCGAACTGCCAGATTGCGACGCCGATGGCGGCGACGACGGCGACGCCGGCGAGACCGATCCAGAGGAGGGCGGTGTCGACCATACGCGGGGGTCGGTCGCCCGCCGAATCACCGTTCCGGTCCCGCCTCCGGCCGGAACCGTTCCGATCGGCTACTCGGCCCCGCTGCGTGCCCGGAGCCGATCGGTGAGCGACTCGGTGAGCCCGGTCAGGTAGGCCGTCCCCCAGAGGCCGACGACGATGCCGCCCAGCGTGTCGAACAGCAGGTCCTTCATCGTGTCCTCGAGCCCGTACTGGGTGAGCACTGCGGGCGCGCCGATCGCCTGGGCGACCAGCGTGATGGCGAACTCGAGCACCTCCCAGAGCACGCCGAACGCCATCGTGAACAGCAGGATGAACACGAAGACGAACCGCGGCGGGAAGCGCACGGCGTCGGTGTGCTCGTCGAGTGCGCGGACCGTTACGTAGCCCGCGCCGGCGACGATGCTGGCTGAGAACGTGTGGGTCATGTGGTCCCACCAGGGCACCGCCCGGTAAGGGTGGGCCTCGGCGCCCGGGAGGCCGACGGTGCCGAACCCGTGGAGGAACACCGCGAGCGTGATCCACAGCACCAGCGCCGGGTCGAGTTGGATGTCGTAGTCCCGCTTGAGCAGCGCCGGGATGTACGTCACCGCGAACCCGACGCCGGCGTTGACCATCACGCCGACGCTGCCCTCGTAGAAGCCGACGGCGATCATGCCGAACAGGCCGTACTGCATCGCCTGGGCGGCGATACGCTGCTGGCGGTCGCTCAGCCCGAGCCGGTCGCGGATCCTCACTGCGGCTCACCCCCGTCCGTGAGCGGGCCGTCGGCGCTCGGACCGCCGGTGCGGTCGTTTGCGCGCCGCCGGAAGTAGTAGGTGAACAGCAGCGCCGAGAGCACCCCCGCCATCGTCGCGGCGGTGAAGTCCCACATCAGCGCCTCCTCGGCGTGGGGGCGGTTGAGGAACCCCGTGCCGAGGTAGATGTCCGAGAGCCACTGGGCGACCGCCCAGATACCCGCGGCCGCCATGGTGGTGATGACGACGAACACCACCGCGAACGCGTCGTTCATCCGCGTCGACGTGAAGCGATCGAGCAGGACGGCGACGATCAGCGCGACCGCGGCGACGGCGACGTAGGTCGTCACGCGCCCGGTGAGGGCGATCTGACCGACGGTCCGGCCGGTGACGAAGACGCGCCCCCCGACAGGGAGTGCCGCCAGCACGAGCAGTTCCCACGGCAGCATCGTCTGCCAGTTGCGGTGCAGTACCGCCGGCAGCGCCCCCAGCGCGACGACGACGAGCACGAATCCCGCCCAGACGAGTTCGCCGGTCAGGAGTTCGACCCCGCCCGTCGCGAGCAGGAAGCCGAGCACGGCCCACGCAACCAGCGCGTTCCCGCGCTCGCCCTCGACGAGCCCCAGCCCTGCGCTGTCCATGTACCTGCCTATCGCCGGTGCGGGCAAAACCCTTCGGCCGCGTCAGAACCGTCGTCGATCCGCCGCCAGTCGAATCGAGAGGTCGAACTGCGGGGCGTCGTCGCCGCCCCACGCCGCCTCGCAGGTGGCTGCGACCGCTTGCTGGCCGTCGTGGTCGCCGCGCCACGCGAACGCGTAGGCGTTGTCGTCGAACCCGGTTCGCTCGGGGACGACCCGGACCTCCCCGGTCTCGAGCGGGATCGACGCTGCCAGGCCGTCGACATCCGGCGAGGATGGGCCGATCGTGATCGGCCCTTTCGACCGGTCGCTGCCGGGTGTGTACGGGCCCATCTCGGCGCCGTCGCCGGTGAGTTCGACGCCGACTTCGAGGCGACGGAGCGCGGCTGTCGCCGCTGCGGGGCCATCGTCGCTTTCGCCCGGGAGGCGGCCGGCCGCCCAGAGCCAGAGTTGGTAGTGCTGTTTGCCGTCCTCCGAGCGGTCAGGGATCTCGTAGGCGGCCACGACGCCGTCGGCGACGGCGCGGAGGGCGCCCGTCCCGTCGGGCTGTGGGTCCGGGTCGCCCGCCGTGGTCAGCCCGATCGTGCGCGTCCACGCGCCGACGAACTGGAGATCGTGTTCGGGCTCGGCGTCGGCGGCGCCCCAGACGCCGTGGTCGCCGTAGCGCTCACGCTGGCGGGTGGTGTAGGCGTCGAACTCATCGTTCGAGAGCCCGGTCTCGGCCATCGCGCTGGTGCCGCCGATCGCCGTCGCGGGCGGGGAGACGGTGTCGCGCACGTCGCCGAGGCAGCCGGCGGTGCCGGTGAGGCCGGCGACGCCGAGGGCGCCCGCGGCACGTCGGAGGAACTGTCGTCGCGAGTTGTTGGCACTGCGTGGAGGGCGTCGCATACCCGAATTATGTTCGCCTGTCGAGAGATAGTTTTGTCGATGGCCTGCTGTCGGCGCCCTCCGGCGTGGCCACGCCCTCCGTGTCTCGTGGGTTCACTGGAGCGTCGACGGCGCCGCGGCGAGCGATTCCGCCCGCTCGGCCGGGGAAGGTAACGGTTAAACGTCACGCGCCCGCCTTCCTGAACATGAGCGAAGCAGATACGACGGGAGATCGCGCCTGCGTCTCCTGTGGCATCTCCGTCACGGGGACCAACGCGGCCCGGTTCAAGTGCCCGGAGTGCGGGAACGTCATCTTCCGGTGTGCCAAGTGTCGAAAGCAGAGCAACCTCTACGAGTGCCCGGACTGCGGGTTCAGGGGGCCCTGACGATGGGTGACGTTGCTGCCAAGATCAAGGTCATGCCGGAGAGCCCGGACGTCGACCTCGACGCGCTCGAGGACCGACTCGAGGCCGCCCTCCCCGAGGGCGCCGAGATCCGTGGCTACCAGCGCGAGGACGTGGCCTTCGGCCTCGTCGCGCTGCTGCCGACGGTGATCGTCCCGGACGACGCCGGTGGCACCGAGGCCGTCGAGGAGGCGTTCAGCGACGTGGAGGGCGTCGAGAGCATCGACGTCGACTCCGTCGGCCGCCTGTAGGGCCGTCGACGATTTCTGCGGTTCGCTACGCCGTGGAGCGCTAGCTGTCGATCTCTTGTGCTTCGGTCGGAGTAGCCAACCGGCGTTCGTGTTCTCGGTGCGGGAGTTTGGCACGGTAGTCGCTCCACCACCCCCTCGGGGATGTCCGCAATCGATATCGGCCATCTGATTGTTCAATCCTCTCCGGGACACCAGTTCTTCTGGGCGAAACACATAAGTCATTATCGCAGTAATGATTATCTGGATAATGACCTTCTACGACAGGGAGGCGGAGCTCGAAGCGCTTGAGACCGCCTACGAATCGGGGGAGGGAGAGTACTTCGTCGTCTACGGGCGTCGACGAATCGGGAAAACGGCGCTGCTGAAGCAGTTCTGTATGGATCGGCCGCATATCTACTACCTCGCTGCACAGGAATCCGAGCAGCGCCAGCGGGAGAAGTTCGTCGAACAGATCGCCGCATACGCCGACGAACGCCCGCCACGGGTTTCGGACTGGGAAGATGCACTCACGTACCTCGCCGAGAAGCTGCAGGAGGAGCGATTGATCGTCGCTATCGACGAGTTCCCATATCTCGTGGCAGAGAACGAGTCGCTTCCCTCGTACTTTCAGTCATTCATCGACGAGCAGCTTTCTGGTACCGACTCGATGCTCGTGCTGTGTGGGTCAAGTGTCAGTACGATGGAGTCGGAGATTCTGGGTCAGGAAAGCCCGTTGCACGGCCGCCGGACTGGACAGATCGACCTCCAGCCGTTCTCCTTCCGTGATGCACGGGCCGTCATCTCCTACGAGTTCGAGGACGCCGTACAGTCGTACAGTGTCACCGGCGGGACGGCAATGTACCTCACCCAGTTCGACTACGACCGCTCGCTCGCGGAGAACATCAAACAGGAGGTCCTGTCGCCGACAGCGATGCTGTACAACGAACCGGAGTTTTTGTTGCGGACTGAACTCCGGAGCCCGGCACGGTATCTGAGCATCCTCGAGGCGATTGCGACCGGCCATACAACGCCGAACGAGATCGCTGGGGCGACTGGGATCGGGTCGGGGCCTCTCTCAAAGTACCTGCAGACACTCCGGCGCCTCCGGCTGATCTCGCGGGAAACGCCGGTTACGGCGTCGATGAAGCAGTCAAAACGTTCGCAATACGTCGTCGCCGACGAGTTTCTCCGGTTTTGGTTTCGGTTTGTCGAGCCGAATCGCTCGAGTATCGAGGAGGCACCGGAGATGGTGTATGAGGGAACGATTGCACCTCGATTGGCGGATCACGTCTCGTCGACGTTCGAGGATATTTGCCAGGAAGCCATCTGGGAAGCGATCAGGCAGGGTGAGCTCGCTCCCTACGCCGATCTTGGTCGCTGGTGGTACGGCGAACAGGAAATCGATATTGTCGGTCTCGCGCCGAGTGACGACCGAATCCTCTTCGGCGAATGTAAGTGGACCACGGAGCCGGTCGGCCACGGACTCGTTGATTCCTTAGCTGAGAAAGCAGACGACGTTCGCTGGGGTCCGGCCGATCGGACGGAATCGTTCGCGCTGTTCTCCCGCAGCGGGTTCGTCGATGGCCTCGCGGACGACGTTGACGAAGACTGGTCGTTGTTCGGCCCGGAGGAACTGAGTACCTTGCTCTGACCGTGGGCCTTCTCCGTCGTACCTTCCGTGCGAATCTGCTCGGTCCGGTCTGTACGACATCCGAGCCGGAACTGACCGATTCGGAGCTTTTCACCTGAAGCGGTCAAGGCGGATGCCCCTTCCTCAACGAGTGCCGGGCTTCCGGCGTCCGCTCCGGAAGCACAAGCGAGTAGGGAGGGGAGGAGCCGACAACTGCTACGGAACCGCACGAAGCCGGCAGGCCGACTCTCCGAACGTATATAAGAACCCCGTCTGTATGTGAACACGCAGATGGAGGTCAAGCGCACCGTCCCCGTCAAACTCGACGTCCCCGACGAGCGGTGCGACGACCTCCACACCACCATTGAACAGTTCAACGACGCCGCCAACTACACGGTCGAGAACGGACGCAACGGCGACGGCTACCTCATCCTGAACAAGTCCACCATCCACGACAAGGTGTACTACGACCTTCGGGACCGGACGGACCTGCCGTCGAATCTCTGCATCCGCGCCTACTCGAAGGCCGTTGAGGCGATGAAGTCCACCGTCGCAGACTGGAAGAAGGGTAACAGCCGCCCGCTTCCGCGGTTCAGCGAACTTTCGGCGGTGTACGACAAGCGGACGTTGACCATCCGCGACCGGAGTGCGACACTCTCGACGGTCAACGGGCGGGTCGAAGCCGAGTACGTCCTCGGCGACTACCAACGGTCGTACTTGGACGACGACGAGTACGAGCGTCGGATGGGGACGTTGCACTACCACGAGGACGAAGACGCCTTCTACCTCCACATCGTCGTGATGAAGGAGGTCGAAGAACGCGACGGCGACCGCGTGATGGGCGTCGATTTGAACCTCAAGAACGTCGCCGTGACCAGCACGGGCGCGTTCTTCGATGGTGGCGAACTGTTGTGGGGCCAGAACCACTACTTCCGAGTCCGCCGGAGCCTCCAAGACAAAGGCACTCGTTCCGCCAAGCAGACACTCAGGCAAGTGTCGGGGCGAGAAACCCGCTTCGTCTTGGACCGTCTGCACACCATTTCTCGGCGACTCGTCGAAGAAGCGCGGTCCCACGACTGCTCGTACATCGCCGTCGAACGCTTGACGCACATCCGCGACCGGATGGACAACGGGGACGACCGAACCAAGCGCCAGATGCACAACTGGGCGTTCCGCGAGTTGCAGGAGATGGTCGCGTACAAGGCCGCCGAGTACGGCATCCGGGTCGAAGACGTGAACCCGGCGTTCTCGTCGCAAACCTGCTCAAAGTGCGGCCACCAGTTGAGTACGAACCGCGATTCGGACGGCTGGTTCGAGTGCAACGAGTGCGGGTACGAACTCGACGGCGACTACAACGCGGCGAAAAACATCGGCAAGCGACTGATAACTGTACTCGAGGGCAAACGTCCCTCGGGGTTGGGCGACAGTCAACTCGCCCTGAAGTCCGGGACGCTGAACGGGACCGGGGACTACACCCCCGACGACCCATCCGGGTCGGCAGACCGGGAGTCCACGGACAAGCCCCGTCCTCAGACGCGAGCGTAAGCGAGCGTCAGGCGGGGTAGTTGACGTCGTCGCTACTGTGGGTTCGCCCCTCACGAATCTCTGCTTCGCTTGTGAGCATCGCCTTCAGGTCAGCACGGGTGAATTCGGGATGCTTGAGCGCATCGCGAAGCACGAACCGGATGAATTCGCTCCGGCTGTTGAATCCCTGTTGCTCCCACGTCGTATCGACGTCCTCGAGGAACGTCTCCGTGATCCGGATGTTCACCGTGGTCTTGTCAGGGGGAGACTCAGCTTCTGCCATACTTTGTGTTGAAATTGTGTATGAATAAGGATTACGGCTAGCAATACGGCTGTCGAACAGGTTCCTCCGGAGCTTCGCCTCTGCGGAGACAGCAGGGCTGTCGAGACTCGTCCGCCGCCACTCGAACGGAACGCCAAAGGCGCTCCTCTTCGTCGGCCCGACAATGACTGTCGCCGTCGTCGTCGCCGCCGGCCAGGGAACCCGGATGCGCCCGCTCACCGAGCGTCGGCCGAAGCCGCTGCTCCCGGCCGCGGGGCAATCGCTGCTCGAACACGTCCTCGACACCTGTGCCGACCACGTCGACCGCTACGTCGTCGTCGTGGGCTACGAGGGCGACCAAGTTCGCGAGACCATCGGCGACGAGTACGCCGACAACCCTGTCGAGTACGTCACGCAGGCCGAACAACTCGGGACGGCCCACGCCGTCGAGCAGGCTCGGGAGTACGTCGACGAGCGCTTCCTCGTCCTGAACGGCGACGTCGTGATCGACCCCGAACTGGTCGCCGACCTCGCTGGGACTGAAGGGAGCGCGATGGCGGTCAAACCCGTCGCCGACCCGCGGAACTACGGCGTCGTCGCACTCGACGGCCGGCGCGTGACCAACGTCGTCGAGAAGCCCGCCGACCCGCCGACCGACCTCGCCAACCTCGGCATCTACGCGTTCGAGCCCGACGCCTTCGCCCACGTCGAGGCGACCGAACTGAGCGATCGCGGGGAGTACGAGATCACCGAGTCGATCCAGCGCTACATCGACGCCGGCGGCGACGTGACCGCCGTCGAGTACGAGGGGAAGTGGCTCGACGTGGGCCGGCCCTGGGAACTGCTGGAGGCGAACGAGTACCTCCTCGACGGGCTGGAAGGAGACGTCCGCGGGACGGTCGAACCGCGGGCGACCCTCGACGGTGCAGTCGTCGTCGAAGAGGGTGCCCGGGTCCGCAACGGTGCGTACATCGAGGGGCCGGTCGTCGTCCAGTCGGGCGCCGACGTGGGGCCGAACGCGTACGTCCGCGGGGCGAGCGTGATCGGGCCCGATGTCCGGGTGGGCAACGCCGTCGAAGTGAAGAACTCGATCCTGATGGCCGACACCGCCTGCGGCCACCTCTCCTACGTCGGCGACTCGGTGCTCGGTCGGGACGTGAACTTCGGCGCCGGGACGACTGTCGCGAACCTGCGCCACGACGACGAGTGCGTCCGAGTGCGAGTGAAGGGTGAGTCGGTCGATACGGGTCGCCGTAAGTTCGGCGTCGTCGTCGGCGACGGGACGAAAACGGGGATCGACACGAGTCTGAACGCGGGTGTGAAACTCGGTGCTGAGGCACGGACGAAACCGAACGAGACGGTGACGCGCGACCGGATGGACGAGTAGCCCCGAACTGCAGGATATCCGTTGGGTGACGAAACTATGTCGGAGTTGGGGGATCGGCAGGACGAAAAGTCCGACGCGGCCTACTGCTCTAGTTCCTCAACGAGTGCACTTACCGTAGACGACATCGCCACGTTCGAAAATCGGATCCTCGTCGTCGGTCACTGTTCGTCCTCGATGCTCGGATGCGACTCACTGGGTGCCTTTTCACGCCACGATTCCTTGTCCTCTGTTCCGAGTTCCTCGTTGAACAGTGCTGTCGCTCGCTCGTAACTGCTGTATCCTTCGAGTCGCTCAGTGTCGTCGGTCACCGCCCAGTATGTCGCCTTGTGTTCGACGAGGTCTCGATCCTTCAACCGCGAGAGTGCGGTGCTGACGGCGCCTTCATCGACGCCGACCTGCGAGGCGATTTCGCGGGCCTTGAACGCCCGATCCTCGTTGGTAGCGAGAAACCCAAGAACTTGGACGGGGACGGAGAGTCCTTCGAGTTCGTCCTCGCTCGTGTTCTCGAAGGTGTCTCGGTCGATGGACATCGTTGAATGGGTGTACGACTCTCGATGTGAAAACCGTTCGGCGTGAAAGCGATGAAAACGCTGGAGGAAAGTATGTCTAGGTCTGCAAAAGGGGCCGAGAACTGCCTGCCTTGGTCGCCTTGATACGAGCCCTCGATACTCGCCATCAGTTATTTATATGCTGTTGCACAAAATCAGACAGTGTCCGAAATGGCGGGACAAGAGATAACGGTCTGTATCAATGCGTATCCGAACTCGGATACCGGGATCTTCCGCATCAGCGCGGCAGACGAGATCCTTCGCCTCCTCGCTGACGCTCATGAGACGGAGTTCACGATCCCGGAACTCGTCGAGGTGACCGGCGCCACTCGGTCGACAGTGTGGCGGGCGATCGACCTCCTCGACACCATCGGCGCGATTCGCGTTCGGGAGACGCCTCAACGGAACTACGCCGCTATCAATCCGGATCGACTCAAGAAAGACGATCCGGTCCTCGCCATCGATCAGTCGGAGTTTCACGAGCCGACCCGGACGTTCGTGGACCGCATTCAGACGGCTATTGCCGACGCAGACGCCGTCGAGACAGTCGTCGGGATCATCGTCTTTGGGAGCGTGGCTCGCGGCGAAGCTGATCGACAGAGCGATATCGACCTGTTCGTGGTCGTCGAGGGTGACCGAACGGCGGCTCGGCGTGTCGTCACGGACGTCGTTACTGATCTTCAGTCGCAGCGCTTCGACGGCGACCGCTTCGCGTTCGAACCGTACGTCGAATCCGTCGAGAGTGCACGTCGAGCCGGGTCGAAGCTCGACGAAATCTTCGACGAAGGGGTGACGGTGTACGGAACAGCGGCGCTCCAGTCACTTCGCAAGGCGGTGATCGCCGATGAGTAGTACCCGAATCGAACACCTCATTGACGAGGTCCAAGCGGCGTTCGACCGTCGACCGACTGATATCGAGCCTGGACTCGACGTGACGGACGGTGCGCTCCTCCAACTGCGGAAGGCCTGTCGGCTCCTTGCCGGCGCTGATTCGCTTCGCGATGCTCGCTACGACACGCTCGTGATCGAAGCGTCGTTCGTCGCCATCGAGCGCACAGTCGAATTCCGACTGTTCGAACAGGGAGCGATGCAACCGGACGATCTTCCGGGGACCCACCCAGGCGTGTATCGGGAGGCAGCGGCTGCCGGGATCTTCAGTGAGGCGATCGCGGCGGATCTCGAAGATCTCTGGCGCGACCACCGAGCGAAAACATACTTTGACCTCCTCCCGCGCCTAAAGACGCGGGAATCTC
This sequence comes from Halolamina pelagica, assembly GCF_900115675.1. Lineage (GTDB taxonomy): Archaea > Halobacteriota > Halobacteria > Halobacteriales > Haloferacaceae > Halolamina > Halolamina pelagica. The sequence goes on from NZ_FOXI01000015.1 coordinate 18,768, forward strand.
ACCACGGGATCTCAGGCCGGTCGAACCGACCCTCTGGTTTCAAGACGCATACGTCCCAAGCGTCTCTTGCTGGGTAGCATCGGCTTGGCTGTCTTGTGGGGCGGTCAAACGCCCCCCATCCTCAGCCGAGTCATTGCCATCCGTGTGTTCTCTTGTATGGCTCTCTCCGCTGAGGTAGCGGTCTGCGATATTTATCGCGCCGTTCACGTCCGCCTGGTACTCGCCCATCCAGCAAGCGTCGTTCGTACACTTGAACGTCGCCTGTCGCGGGCGGTATCCTACCTCACCGCAAGTGTGACACTCCTTCGAAGTGTTTCGTGGGTTTACCGTCTCGACAGGAATGCCTTTCTCGATGGCTTTGTAGCGTATCTGCGCGTGGAGTTTGGCGAACCCCCATCCGTGGAGACGCCGGTTCATGAAGTCGCCGTAGTCCATCGACTCCCGTATGTACGTCAGGTCTTCCAGAACGAGGACTGGGTTCTCGACGGACTCAGCGTACTCCACGACTTCGCGGGTGACGCGGTGGAACACGTCGTCGATCTGGTTCCACACGCCATCCCCGAAGGACTCCGCGATACGCTCGCTTCCGCGCGTCTGGAGTCGGCGCTTGGCGGTGAAGTAGGTCTTGCGGAGCCGACGAACGGTCTTTCCCTCACCGGCCCACAGTTCGGGCGCGGTCGGCGAACCGTGGTCGTCGCGGTGACACACCGTGACGAGCGACGCTTCCCCGATGTCCACTCCGATCGGTGTCCATTCTTCGGCGGACACTTCGGAGCGTTCCTCCACGTCGCGGGTGGCGGTGACGTGGAGATACCACGTTCCGTCCCGCTCGAACAGCCGACTCTCACCCATCGTGGCGTCTCCCGCGTGCAACGCTTCCAGCCAGTCCCGCTGTTCGGGGTTCGGTTGTGCTGGCATCCAGAGGTGGTAGTCCTCGTGGTGCGGGATTTTGACGTACCACTCGATAGCGTTCTCGGGCTTGTGGTCGAGCCGTAGCCCCTCGTTGGTGAAGCGGACAGGGTGGTCGTCGTGAAGTTCGCCCGCGTTGTACGTCGTCGTGAGTTGCGGAACGTACTTCTTGAGTGCGTTCTTCGCGTACCCGCTCAGGTCGTAGTTGACCACCACGTCGTTCGCTTCGGGCTGGGTGGTACATCGGGCGTCGAAGGCGTTTTGGAGGGCGTGCTGGTACGCTTCTCGGGTCTCTCGGAGTTTCTGCCGCTTGTGGGCGTTCGGGTCCACAAGTTTGAGTTCCAGCGTCTTCGTGAGTTCGGTCACGAATCGCCCTCCTTGTGTTCTTGAATGTAGTTCTCGACAGTCTCATTCGAAACGTGCCCGGCGGTCCCTGCGTAGTACCCTCGCGCCCACCTGATTTTCTCGCTGTCGTGGTCGGCGTGTCGGTGGTTGTACTTGCGCGAGGAGATACCCTTGAACCAGTTGGCGAGGAGCGCCGGTTCGTTCTTGGGCGGACTACTGACAAACAGGTGAACGTGATCGGGCTGTACGGTGAGGTCGAGAATCTCGACGCCTTTGTCGTCGGCTATTTCGTGGAGGATGGACCGGACACGGCTGGCGACCTCGTTGACGAGTACCGATTGACGGTACTTCGGCAACCACACTATGTGGTAGTTGAGGTTGTAGGTCGCGTGCCGTGTGGTCTTCATCCGTGCTGCATACTATTGCCCGCCGCCACCTTAATACTACCGAGTGGGTGTTGGAAACCCCGCCGTGGCGTCGTCGGTTGGAGTGTAGGCTATTGTCCGCTCGACCCCCGCCTAAAGACGAGGGTATACGCTCATATCTGGATGGACTTGCCGCAGCAGCCCGTGCCGAAGCGATGTATACGCTCGCTAGCGAAATACATGCCTACATCGTCGGCCAGTCACGGCAGGGCCACGAGTGTCGCTGCGACGATTGACAAGTCCGTCGAACCAGAGGACCGGACGCTTACGGTGCCGCAGCTGCCGTGTCGCCGCCTTCTGTATCGAACGAGAGATTGATGACTAGCTCGTCGAACCAGACGATTGGCCGTTTGCTCTGACCCTCTTCCTCGAAGAAGATGATGCCCAGCTGAGCGAGTCGACTGAGTTCCTCGTGGACGTTCTTCACGTCGCGGTCAACGACCCGGGCGGTTTCGTTGATGCTTGGTGGCTCCTCTCGACGGATGGCTTCGATAAGGTCGAGGACGCGCGGCGTGAGTGTCTCCATAAGGTCGTCGTAGCTGGTGAACGAGAGCGTCGGCGTGGCATCCACCGCGTCGCTCTGTTCGAGCATCTCGATCCCGTCTGTGACGGCCTCGTGAAACTCACTGGACGACTTCACGGTTACGACCAGGGTTGATTCGGCCCGGAGTTGTTCGCGCTCCATCGGGTGCAGCGGCGGCGTGGTATCGTTCATGTGTCTCAGCGTATGTGGGGCCTCACTCAACCACGTACTGGATGGTTTCTCCAGAACTATTCGCAGAGTTTGACTACTCCTCCCTATTGGTACGTAGACCAACGCAATATCCCTATTGATTGAGTGACCCCTATGCCTGCTTCGGCGTTACTGGTAGCTGTCGTTGGTCGCGCACTTGTCTCTCGACGTCAAATCACCAGCACGCCGCCAGCGATCGCGAGCGCTCCCAGCCCCACACAGACCGCCCAGAACGGGAGTTCGTCGACGATCCGCAGCAGCGCGTCGATCGACGCGTACCCCGCGACGGCCGCGGCGCCGAGGGCGACCCCCGCAGCGAGGAGTGACGTGTTCAGTCCCGTGTCGAGGTAGCCGAGCAGGCCGCCGCCGATCGAGGCCGGGATCGCGAGCAGGAACGAGAAGCGGAACGCCTGCGGTCCCTCGTGGCCCCGCAGCAGGAGCGTCCCGGTGGTCATCCCCGACCGGGAAATCCCGGGGAGGATGGCGACTCCCTGTGCGATCCCGACGAGTACGGCGTCGCGGATCGTCGGCGTCCGTCGCGTCCCGAGGTGGTCCTGCGAGAGGTACTGGAACGCGCCGGTGAGCACCAGCAGGACGCCGATTAGGGCGATGAACACGCCGCCGCCCAGCTCCGAGACGGCGTCGACCAGCGTCAGGTACGCGGCGATGCCGACAACGCCCGAGACGAGCGTGCCGATCGCGAGGAACGTCACCGTCGCGTGCTCGTCCTCGGTGGCGTTGGCCGGCCGCCACGTCGGGAGGAGCTGCAGCACGTTCCAGAGGTCCCGGCGGTAGTACACCGTCGCGGCGAGGGCAGTCCCGAGGTGGAGGAAGAGTGCGAACGCGACGCCCGCCTCCGGCGATCGGCCGAGCGCGGAGAGGACGATCGTGATGTTGCCCTCGCTGGAGATCGGCAGCCACTCGAAGATCCCCTGGAGGATCCCGACGACGAGGGCGACGACGAGGTCGCGAGCCATACAGCACGGCGGGACGGCGAGGCGTATGATGGTTCTGTTTTTCGCGCCAAAACTGCGCGTATCGAAACAGTAACCTATCGGGGTGAGAGAGATGCGTCCATCATGGATGCTGTCGTTCTCGCGGCCGGGGAGGGCGAGCGGCTGGCGCCGCTGACCGAGTCACGGCCCAAGCCGATGCTTCCCGCCGCGAACCGTCCGATCCTCTCGTACGTCTTCGACGCCGTCGTCGCCGCCGACGTGGACTCGATCGTCGTCGTCATCGGCTACGAGCGTGACCACATCCGCGACCAGTTCGGCAACTCGTATCGGGACACGCCGATCGAGTACGTCACCCAGGAGAAACAGCTCGGGAGCGGTCACGCGCTCCGGCAGGCCAAAGGTGCGGTTGACGGCCCGTTCCTCGTGCTGAACGGCGACCAGATCGTCGCGCCCGAGATGGTCGTCGACGTGCGGGACGCCTACGAGCCAGCGCGTGCCTTCGGCGCCCTCGGCGCGATCGAACACGCGGATGCCGCCCAGTACGGCACCGTTTCGATCGCCGACGGGACGGTGTCGGCTCTCTTCGAGGATCCGGCTACCGACGAGCACTACCCGCTGAACGCCGGCGTCTACGCGTTCGACGAACGGCTGTTCGAGGCGCTCGACGCGACGCCGCGAACCGATGGCGAGCTGTCACTGCCGACGACGCTCGAACGGGTCGTCGGCGACGGGGACACCGAGTCGATTCAGGCCGTCCGGACGGAGGGGCTCTGGGTCGACGCCACGTACGCGTGGGACCTGCTCACCGTCGCCGAGCGCCTGCTCGACGCGGGCTGGATCGAGGGCGTCGCCCAGGAGGACGATGTCTGGGTCGCCGACTCCGCACGGGTCCACGACTCGGCAGTGCTCCGGCCGCCCGTCGCGATCAGCGCGGACGCCGTCGTCGGGCCGAACGCGGTCGTCGGGCCCGCAACGTCGCTCGGCCGGAACGCGACCGTGGGGGCGAACGCGACCGTCTCCCGGTCCGTCCTCGACGTGGACACCCGGGTCGGCGCCAACGCGTCGCTACACGAGGTCGTCGCCGGCCGCGCCGTCGATATCGGTGCGGGGACGGTCGCACCGAGCGGCGCCGCGGACATCCCCGTCGCCGGGCACGTCGTCGAGGGGCAGTCCGTCGGCGCCGTGCTCGCTGATCGCGTCACGGTTGAAGGGGCTGGGAGCTTCGACCCCGGTGCGATCGTCGGGACAGGGGCGACGCTCGGCGTCGGGACGCACATTACGGGTCGCGTGGATCGGGACACGGAGGTGGTGCGCTGAATGTGCGGCATCATCGGCGCCGTCGGTCGCGGGGACGCGACGCTCGATGTGCTTCTGGAGGGGCTCTCGAACCTCGAGTACCGCGGCTACGACTCCGCGGGCGTCGCCGTGTCAGGTGGCGAGTTGTCGGTCGCGAAGCGCTCGGGCGAACTCGACGTGCTCGAGAAGGCGCTTGCTGGCAAGTCCCTTCCCGGAACTGTCGGCATCGGGCACACGCGCTGGTCGACCCACGGGGCGCCGACGGACGAGAACGCCCATCCCCATATGGACTGCACGGGCACAGTCGCTGTCGTCCATAACGGGATCATCGAGAACTACGAGTCGATCAAGACGGAGCTCATGGACGCGGGCCACGAGTTCAAGAGCGAGACGGACACGGAGGTCGTCCCGCACCTGATCGAGGCTCAGCGCGCCGAGGGGGCGTCGTTCGAGACGGCGTTCCGGAAGGCAGTCGGGCGACTCGAGGGGAGTTACGCCATCGCGGCCGTGCTCGAGGGGTCGGACACCGTCTACGCGGCCCGGAACGACTCGCCGCTGGTGCTCGGCGTCGCCGACGACGCGACGTACCTCGGGAGCGACGTGCCCGCGTTCCTCGAGTTCACGGATCGCGTCGTCTACCTCGAGGACGGCGAGGTGGCCGAACTCACCTCCGACGGGTGGGCCGTCTCGACGCTCGCGGGGGAGTCGGTCGAGAAGGACGTGCGGACGGTCGACTGGGAGTCCGAGGAGACGGGCAAGAGCGGCTACGACCACTACATGCTCAAGGAGATCCACGAGCAGCCCCGGGCGCTCCGGCAGTGTCTGCAGGAGCGCGTCGACGAACTCTCGGGCACGGTGGACCTCGGCGACGACATCGCGACGGCTGTTCAGAACGCTGAGTCGATTCAGTTGGTCGCCTGCGGGACCTCCTACCACGCGGCGCTGTACGCCGCGGAGCTGTTCCGCTCGCAGGGGGTGCCCGCCCAGGCGTTCGTCGCCAGTGAGTACGTCACCTCGCCGCCGCCGCACGACGACGACACGCTCGTCATTGGCGTCACCCAAAGCGGGGAGACCGCCGATACGCTGAGTGCGCTTCGGGACGCCCAGCGCCGCGGCGTCGACACGCTCGCGGTGACCAATGTGGTTGGGAGTACGGCTTCCCGGGAGTGTGACGGCGTGCTCTACATCCGGTCCGGTCCAGAGATCGGCGTCGCCGCCACCAAGACGTTCTCCGCGCAGGTGCTCGCGGTGAATATGGTCGCGGCTGTGATGGGCAACGGCGACACGAGTCACGAGTTCGTGAGCGCGTTGCGGGATTTGCCCGGGCAGGTGCAGACGGTGCTCGACGAGACGAACGCGCGTGAGGTTGCCGAGCGATTCGTCGACTCGGACGCGTACTTCTTCATCGGCCGCGGGTACGACTACCCGGTCGCGATGGAGGGGGCGCTGAAGATGAAGGAGATCAGCTACAAGCACGCCGAGGGGTTCCCGGCCGGTGAGTTGAAGCACGGGCCACTGGCGCTGGTAACTGGGAACACGCCGGTGTTCGCGGTGGTGACTGGGGAGACGGGATCGGAGAAGACCGTCGGGAACGTGAAGGAGGTCGAGGCGCGGAATGCGCCCGTCGTGGCTGTGACTGACGGGCGGACCGACGTCGAGCGGTACGCCGATGAGGTGTTGGAGGTGCCCGAGACGGATCCGCGGCTGGCGCCCGTGCTGGCGAACGTGCAGTTACAGCTTGTGAGCTACCACGTCGCGAAGAAGCTGGGTCGCAGTATCGACAAGCCGCGGAACCTGGCGAAGAGCGTGACCGTAGAGTAGTCGGTAGTTCCGCTTTCTGTCGGCGTCAATCGAATCGCTTTCGACCTTCACGGAGCCGCTTCATCGCCTCGCCGGCCTCGTCTTCCGACCACGAACTGAACACTATGGGTTCCTCCTCCCGCGTGACTCGCAGCAAAAATTCGTCCCACGTTTCGCCCTCTCGCTTCAGCTTCTCGAGGGTCTCCTTCGTGTCGTCGTCGACCGGGATTGCGGTTCTCCCCATCCTGTGAATTCGTTATGAATTCGTGGTGAAGCAGTTTTCCCTACTTCGTCCGCCTATCGCCATCGCGCTCGCGTTTCTGCTCCCGTTCGTCTTCTGCGGGGGGCTCAGGCGGTTCGAGCAGCGCGATCAGGAGTTCGCCGATACGGGTCTCGGCAGCGCGTTCGCCGAGCGCGACGACGGCGTCGACGCCACGTTTGAGCGTCGACTCGCGGTACCACGGTGCCGCCGTCTCGATCGCCCAGTCGAGGATCTTGATGAATGGGCCGACCGTCCAGGTCTTGTGGAGGTCGATCACGACGACTTCAGGTTCCGGTTCGGCTGTCAGCCACTCGTAGAGCCAAGAGTTCTTGACGAACGTGGAGGTCCGGTCGGCGACGGATTCAGCAGCCCCGATAAGGTGGGAGTTGTCCAGGACGCGGCTGACACGCTCCAGTCGTGTTGCGAGCGAGTCGGGTAATCGCGAGTCTTGGGCAGTCATCGTGTTGAACGATTCGCTGGGGGCCGATGTCGGTTTCGGTACTGGAAGTCAAGGCGATCAGCTGCCGATGCCGACGACCGTCGCCTCGACGGTGATCGTCCCGAGGTCGATGACGATCCGCGAGCCTTGCCGGATCGACTCGCCCTTGAACGTGAGCCCGGACGTCGTTTCGCGGACGCGGAGGTCGGCGGTGATCGTCACCTGCCGGTTGTACGGATGATCGACAACGTTGACGCTCCCGTTCTCCCCGGTAGTGATGATGAGCGAGGGGTCGGTCTGGACATCGGTGACGCGGGCGATGGTCTCCCCGCCCGAGCGCTCGGTCATGCCCGGCTGGATGGCGTCGGCCATCACGTTGCGCACCTCGTACATCTGGAGCGTGACCGTCCGTGTGGTGACGGCGCCGCGTGGCTCCAGCGCGCCGACGCGCTCGATCGTCCCGCCGAGCTCGTAGCTCCCGAAGTCGGCGGTGATGGCGTTCCCGCGCTGGACCGCCGTCGCCCCGAAACGCTCGCGCTCGCCCTGGGTGAGCGTCTCCAGCGAGAGCCCGACGACGACGCGCTTCCGGTCGGGGTTCCGGGTGGCGTAGCTCGTGACCGACTCGACGGTCGCCGTCTCGTGGCCCGCGACCGTCGCCACGTCGCCCTCGGTGATGCGGTCGGCGGTCTCGACGTCGACGATGTCCTTAATCAGCACGTCGGCGCTCCCGCGTTCGAGGCCGGCACCGACGCGGTCGATCTGCCCATCGAGAGTGTAGTCGCTCGCCGGGAGCGTGACCGTCTGGCCGGGCATGACGGGCGTGTTGCCGAAGCGGCGCTCGCCGAACTGCGTGTACGTCTCTAGGGTGGCTTCGGCGACGACGCGGCGCAGGGTCGGGTCGTTCGTCGCGTAGACGGCGACGTCCTCGACGGTGGCGACGGTGCGGCCGGCGAGACGGATCTGGTCGCCCTGGGTCACCTCGGCAGCGTTGGCGGCCGACATGGTGTCGCTGAGGACCACGGTCGTCTGTTCGGTCGAGAGGGAGTCGTTCCCGCCGACGGCGCGGATGCGGCCGCTAATCTGGTAGGTGCTCGTGGCGATGTCGAGCGCGCGGCCGAGACGCGGGGGCGCGTCCGCGTAGTCGATACTGTCGCCGCTTGCGATGCCGCGGAGTTCCGCGCGGACGATGACTCGGGTCTGGTCGCCCTGCGGGGTGAGGTAGACGTCGGTGATCGTGAGCTGGCTTTCCCCGCCTGCGTCGTGGGTGTCGCCCTCGTTGATAGCCGAGACGAGGTAGTCCGGCTGCGTGCCGAGGTCGAGGGTGACGTGGGTGGTTCCCACGTCGGGTTCCGGTGCGGGTTCGGGCTCAGGCTGAAGGACGAACGCTGCGCCCGCGGCGACGACCGCGAGGACGAACAGCACGACGAGTGCATCCACGACGTTGACGACGCCGAAGAGGTTGCCCTCGTCGTCAAGGAGTTCCATAGAGGCGATCACCGTTCATGTTGGGTTTGTCTGCTGGGCAGAGTGGCAAAACGGTTCCGGAAGGGACGTGGGTTAGTCGCGATAGTAGGGGATCGTGCGTTCGAGGCCTTCCCGGAAGTCGACCTCGGGGTCGTAGTCGAGGAGTTTCTCGGCCTTCGAGATGTCGGCGTGGGAGTGGTGCACGTCGCCCGGACGCGGGTCGTCGTAGACGGGGTCGATGTCGGTGCCGAGCAGGTCGTTGAGGGCGTCGACGAGTTCGTTGACGGTGACGCGGCCGCCACAGCCGACGTTGAACGCTTCGCCGGTGACGTCGCCCTCGGCGGCGAGGATGTTCGCCTGGACGGCGTTATCGACGAAGGTGAAGTCGCGGGACTGCTCGCCGTCGCCGTAGATGACGGGACGCTCGCCGTCGAGCATGAGGTCGATGAACTTCGGGATGACCGCAGCGTAGTCGCCGTTGGGGTCCTGGCGCGGGCCGAAGACGTTGAAGTACCGGAGCGCGGCCGTGTCGATGTCGTAGAGGTCGCTGAACTGGAGCGCGAGCTTCTCGGTGTAGTACTTCGAGAGCGCGTAGGGCGATTCTGGTTGGGGCTCCATCGACTCGACTTTGGGGAGTCGGTCGGTCGAGCCGTACACCGACGAGGAGGAGGCGACGACGGCCGTATCGACATCGGCTTCGCGGGCCGCGTTCAGGACTGCCGCGGTGCCGGTGCAGTTGGCGTCGGTGGTCGTGACGGGGTCGTCGACGCTCCGCGGGACCGAGGGGACCGCAGCCTGGTGGAACACGTAGTCGACGCCGTCGGTGGCGTCGGCCATCGCGTCCGCGTCACGGATGTCCGCCTCGTGGAACGTGAACGCTCCCTCGTTCTGGAGTGGATCGAGGTTCTGCTCGCGCCCGGTCGCGAAATTGTCGACGCCACGGACGTCGTAGCCGCGGTTGAGCAGCGTCTCGGCGAGATTCGATCCGATGAACCCCGAGACGCCGGTGACGAGTGCAGTGGGCATACCTCAGCGTTTCCGCGGGTCGGGATGGGTCTGTCGACTTCGAACCGGGACGTATCCGGATCCCGTGCTGCAGGCTTCGCGTTGTGGCGATAGGTCTTTGCCCGTGTGGCTCACAATGTACACACATGAGTTCGGAAACGGGGGAGAAACAGCGCGTCCAGTTTCGGGCGCCCGAGAGCGTCGTCCAGCAGGCGGACACGCTGGCGACAGTGCTCGGGACGGACCGGACGTCGATCATCCTCTCGGCGCTCCGGGAGTACCTGCGTGACGCCAGTCACGACGACGAGCTCAAACAGGAACTCGCGGACGCGTACTACGACGACACCATCAGCTTCGACGAGCTCAAATCCGTTGTCGGCCACGAGGAGGCGGCGAACTTCCGCGTGCTCAAAGAGCAGCTCGACGAGGGGTTCGTCGACGAAGCGGCCGAGGAACTCGCGGACTCGTAGATGCAGGTCGTCGCAGACATGGGTGTGATCGTCGCCTTGTAACGGTTGGCCGACCAGGAGCGGCCGGCAATGAGACGATCGTCCGCCAACGAGATAGATTCGTATGTGGTCGTCTCAATGTCGAGTCTGGGGGAGGTGATGGGCTTGGTGGTTGATGGTCGCGGTCCGGGTTCGAGTGGCTGAGTCGAATAAAGAAACAGCCAAAAGGGTTGGCTGCGGACATCGTATTAATGAGTGACACCAGTGAAGACGGAATCGAGGTGCATCCAGATGCGTCACTCGGATTCGAATACGACGAGGAGTCCACTGAGCCAGAGGTTGGATCTGGGGCAACGATTCGGGCGGGGACGATAATATACAACGACGTACATATCGGAGACAGGTTTACCACAGGCCACAACGCGTTAGTTCGAGAACATACAGTAATTGGCGATAACGTTGTGGTCGGAACGAATACGGTTATTGACGGGGAAAGTAAAATCGGTTCGTCAGTTAGTATGCAGACAGATGTCTACATACCGAGTAACACGACTATCCGGGACAACGTATTCCTTGGTCCGAACGCAGTCCTTACGAACGATCGATATCCTGTCCGGAATGACGTCCCGCTTGAAGGACCGACAGTGAAAGACGGGGTGTCGATTGGCGCGAATGCGACGATCCTACCGGGTCTAACGATTGGGGAGGGAGCGTTCGTGGCAGCGGGAGCGACAGTCACTAGGGATGTACCACCCAAGACTCTCGCAGTCGGAACACCGGCCGAACACGAAGAATTACCGGAATCTCTCCAAGGGGAAAACGAAATTTGATACCCATAGCAAATCCCGATCTGGGTCCGTCAGAAATCGAGAACGTTGGCGACGTGATTGAGAGCGGTATGATCGCTGATGGACCGCGGGTCCGCGAGTTCGAGGAAGCGTTCGCAGATTACTGTGGTACGTCACACGCAGTCGCGACCAATAACGGGACGACCGCACTTCATACTGCGCTTGAAGCCTTAGAGATCGGTGAAGGGGACCGGGTTGTAACGACGCCATTCTCGTTCATCGCGAGCAGTAATGCGATTCGGCTCGCGGGAGCAGAGCCAGTTTTTGCAGATATCTCTCGTGAGACGTTTAACCTTGATCCAGACTCGGTTCGGGAGATCGTCGAAAGTGAAGACGTAGATGCGATTCTCGCGGTACACCTGTATGGGCTGCCCTGCGAGATGGATGCGTTATCTGATATCGCTGCGGAGCACAACCTCGAATTAATTGAGGATTGTGCGCAGGCTCACGGTGCAACGTATGACGGGCAACGAGTGGGATCGGTTGGCGACGTAGCGTGTTTTTCGTTTTATCCGACGAAGAACATGACAACTGGCGAGGGCGGAATGCTTACAACTGACGATGAGGCAGTCGCTAACCGGGCGGAAAGCTTCGTGAACCATGGTCGACCCCCAGAAGGCGGATACGAACATGTCCGCGTCGGCCACAACTTCCGAATGACGAGTATCGCGGCCGCAATGGGGAGTGAACAACTCCAATCGTTACCGGGATACTTGTCGAAGCGACAGGCGAATGCGAAACGATTTATGGAGGAAATTGAGACAGATTCGGTACGTACCCCGATTGTGCCGCCCGACCGGACACATGCGTACCATCAGTATACGCTCCTAACGGAGGAGAGAGATGAGTTCCTCAACCATCTCCACGAGAATGAGGTTGGGGCGAAAGTGTACTATCCGACATGTATACATCAGCAGCCCGCGTACGAGGAGTTTGATGCTATTGCCCCGGTAGCTGAACGGGTTGCTGATGAAGTCGTTTCAATTCCAGTGCACCCAGCACTTTCGCAGGAAGAGGTTTCACAGATTGTTGCGGCAGTAAACGAGTTCTAAGATGACTGAAAATCAGATTCGAGTAGGCGTTATCGGCGTTGGGAGTATGGGCCAACACCACGTTCGAGTGTACGAAGAGTTGGACGAGGTAGAGTTAGTTGGTGTTGCAGACGCTGATGCTGAAAGGGCATCTGAGATCGCAGAAGAATACGGTACTCGTGCGATAGAGATCCAGACGCTTGTAGAGCACATTGATGCGGTATCGATCGCGGTGCCGACGCCGTACCACTACGAAACGGCGATGACCTGTATCGAACACGGCGTCAACGTTCTCATCGAAAAACCAATCGCTGCGTCTAAATCAGAGGGTGAGAAGTTAATTGAGGAAGCAAGATCAAACGATGTGCTCATTCAGGTTGGGCATATTGAGCGATTCAATCCGGCCGTAACAGCACTGGACAAGGTCGTAGACAAGGAGGACATTGTCGCTATTCATGCCGAACGCTTAGGGCCGCCGCCAGAGCGTGAGATACACGACAATGCGGTCATCGATCTGATGATCCACGATGCAGATATTGTCCTCTCTCTGGCTGGCGATGAGCCGACTACCGTCCAGAGTGCAGGGACACGCGACAACAGATATGCGACGGCGACACTCCAGTTTGAATCCGGCATCGTGGCAACCTTGACTGCAAGTCGGCTCACCCAGCGGAAGGTTCGGAAGCTACAGATTACGACCGAGGAGAACTTCATTGAGGTAGATTATCTCGACAAGACGATCGACATTTACCGTCGTTCGGTACCGGAGTTCGTGAAGCATGATTCAGGAGTACAGTATCGTCATGAAAGCGTTATTGAACGTCCGCAGGTAGATAACAACGAGCCACTTAAAGTGGAACTGAGTGAGTTCCTTGAGGCAGTTCAAAACGGTACAAGACCGCCAGTAAGCGGATCTGACGGGCTCCGTGCGTTTGAGCTTGTGACTGAGATTGACAAAAAAGCAGGCGTGAAGGTACAAGAATGAGCACGTTATACGATTTAGACGCCACTACCAAAGACAGAACGAAAGTATTCGAATCGGGTGAGATTCCTGTTGCGGTGTATGGACTCGGGAAGATGGGACTACCACTCGCAGCAGTCTATGCGGAGAATTGCTCGAATGTAATTGGGGTAGACATTGATCCAGAGGTCGTCAACGCAGTTGAGGCAGGAGATTGCCCGATTTCCGGAGAGCCAGGACTTTCAGCACTTGTTGAGGAGACTGTCAGGGAAGGTTCACTGAGTGCGACTACTAATATCAAAGCGGCTGCGACTGAATCAGAAATTCATGTCGCTATCGTTCCAACATTACTTGATGATGATCAGAATCCGGATCTGTCTATCCTAAAGTCTTTACTCAAAAAGGTTGGAGCGCAAATTGATGCTGGTGATGTCGTTTTTATCGAATCTACTGTCCCGCCAGGGGCTTGTCGGGACGAAATTCTTCCATTATTAGAAGAAGCTAGCAGATTAAACCGGGGAGAGTTTGGGCTAGCGTTCTGTCCAGAGCGGACTTCGAGCGGACGAGCAATCAAGGACATCACCGGGGCATACCCGAAGGTCGTCGGTGGAATTGATGAAGCTAGTGCACGGGTTGCTCAAGCCGTATATGAGTCTATTAATGATGCTGGTGTAATTAGAGTTGAAAATGCAACAACAGCGGAGATGGTGAAGATTACGGAAGGACTGTACCGAGATGTGAATATTGCATTAGTAAATGAATTAGCTTCTGTGGCAGATGACCTACCGGTCAATTTCAGGGAAGTGACGAGTGCGGCCAGTACCATCCCATTCATTAACGTACATGAGCCGGGTGTCGGGGTCGGTGGACACTGTATCCCGTATTATCCATATTTTGTTATGAACTGGCTTGAGGGGGACTTTCCCCTCCTCCGATTGGCTCGAGAGCGAAACGATAGAATGCCAGAATTTACTATTGATTGTCTTCAGGACCAACTTGCTAGTGTCGGGGAGTCCTTAGAAGGATCACGCGTTCTTGTATTAGGTGTCGCCTACAAACCAGGGGTGGCAGAGACACGTGCGACACCAGCAGGGCCGATTATCAATCAACTTGTAAAGGCTGGCTCGGAGGTTTTTGTTAGCGATCCAGTATTAGATGATGAAAAAATGGGCGACTTTGGAGGAGAGGTTCTTCCGACGTCCGATATTTTGAGGATGGATCTCGATGCAGTGGTGATAGTTACTGCTCACGAGGAATTCACTGAAATTGATTGGACTGCATTTGACCCGATGGTTATTATCAACGGACGCCAATCGATGTCCGTAGATAACGATAAGCATCGCATCTATACGATCGGAAGTGGTCTTGAATCTGAGGGTAACCTATGACTGAGGATCCAAGTAATCAGATCAAAGGTGGCCAAACACAGTATGAATTCACCTATAGTCGCTACCGCCAATTCCTTAGGGAGTTAATGGAAAAAGGGTTTGAATTTAGTACATATGGAGATGATGTTGAAGATGGTGAGATTTTACTTCGCCACGATGTCGACTTATCGCTGGAAAAAGCTGTTACAATGGCCGAAATTGAAGCGTCAGAAGGAGTTCAATCTACCTACTTCATATTACTAACCAGCCAGCTATACAACGTTCTCCACACTAAATCACGGGAACGGATTTCGCATATTCAGTCACTTGGACATAATATCGGCCTGCATTTTAGCACACACCAGTACTACGACCGCGATCCAGGAGAGGAACAGTTGGTTGAGCAGATTAAGGATGAAAGAAGGGTTTTGAATATTGTCACGGGCTCCCCGATCAAGGCTGTCTCGTTCCACATTCCACCCGAATGGATTTTACGCCGATCTTTCGATGGATTCGTTAGCACATACGAAGAACGGTTCTTTTCCGACATCCCTTATAGGGGAGACTCAAATCAACGGTGGCGCGAAGATCCCCCATTTGAATCAGGATATCCGGAGAAGGGGCAAGTTCTTGTTCACCCGGGGCTTTGGGGAGAAGACGATAGACAGTTTGAGGAATGCATCCATGAAACAGTTGATGATATGATAGAATCTGTTGATCAATTTGTATCTCGGCAGTACTTAGACGATGAATTGTCCGATTAGGACGAGGAGAAAATGCTAATCAGGCCCCAGTACAAGGTTGTATATCATGAGCATACAGAATAATAGAGTTGTATACGCGGGGTGTACTGAATCCGGATTTGATTTGATGCAGTATATTCATGAGGAGCTGGTACCCGTTGATGAGGTACTGACGCTCACTCCAGAGCAAGGTGAACAATACGGCGTTGCCGGCTACTTTGATTGGTCGGACTATTGTGCAAAAGAGGGAATCAAGGTATACACCCCGGACAAGTATTCCTTAAGCACTGCCGACGTTGCGCACTACAAGAACAATCCAGGGGATGTGATGATTGTTCATGGTTGGCAGCGGTTGATTCCAGGGGAAGTTCTGAGTAGTTTCAGACGTGGTGCGCTGGGACTCCATGGAAGCGCATTTGGCCTTCCGGCGGGTCGCGGGCGCTCTCCGATGAACTGGTCCTTGATTGAGGATCTTGATCGGTTCCTTTTGTCCGTTCTACACCTTGACGAAGGTGCTGATTCTGGTGGGCTTGTTACCACGAAAAAGTTCGATATCACCGATCGGGACACAATCAAGACAATGTACTACAAGTTGATTGTGGCTGCCCAAGAGATGTTTGAGAACGAGCTAAGAAGTGGCTTAGAGGAGGGTTTCGACGTGACCCCTCAGAAAGGGAAGGCAACCTTCTACCCGAAGCGTCGGCCAGAGGATGGAGCAATAAACTGGAAGGATCCAACGAAGGTAATTGATAGGCTCATCAGAGCTGTGGCTGAGCCATATCCAGGTGCATTCACCGAGTACGAAGGAAAGCGAGTGTTCTTCTGGGAAGCTCAGCCTTTCTCAACTGACTTCGTATTCGATAAACCACCGGGAACGATCGTTCAGGTATTCACTCCCGAACGGGATTTCGTCGTCCAAACGTGTGATGGTACCTTACTCGTTACTGACTGGGAAGCTGATAACTGGCACCCAGAAGAGGGAATGACGTTCGATTCCTTGGAGAACGAGTCGATTGGGAGCCCGAATAGAGTAGACCGACACGATAAAGAAGACCAACTTAGTGATTCCTGATAGATGATGTTCAATCAGCCGCGGTCCTGGTGGTGGATCCAGTGAAAATCCTGTCAGTCGTCGGTGCCCGTCCTCAGTTCGTCAAGGCGTTCGTCGTCTCTGAAGAAGTCCGCACAGAGCACGAAGAGGTACTCGTTCATACCGGTCAACACTACGATGAAGAACTCTCCGACGTATTCTTCGACAAACTCGGTATTCCAGAGCCGGACTATAATCTCGGCGTAGGTTCCGGGCCACACGGAGAACAGACTGCGGAGATGATTATCGAAATAGAGCGCCTGATCCAAAAAGAAGATCCCGACGCAATCTTGCTGTATGGGGACACAAACTCGACACTAGCTGGAGCAATCGCTGGGTCAAAACTTGATCCTGCAGTTGTACACGTTGAGGCCGGGCTCCGTAGCCACAACCGCGAGATGCCCGAAGAAATCAATAGAATCCTCACAGATCACGGTTCCGACCTGCTCCTCGCGCCTAGCCCTGATGCCGTCAACTGTCTCGAAGACGAGGGACAGTCAGAAAGGACTGTTACGACGGGAGATGTCATGTATGACGCCGTTCTTGAGGTCCGTGAACGGGCTGCAGGAACGTCAGACGTGCTTGATAGGCTGTCGCTGGACCCAGATGAATTCATTCTGAGTACAGTCCATCGAGCGAAGAATACCGATGAACGAGATCGCCTCCGATCAATTCTTGAGGCGCTGCGTGACGCCGAGCTTCCTGTCGTACTTCCGATTCACCCACGGACGGAATCACGTCTACGAGAATACGAGATGTGGGAGTTCGCAAACGAGTGCGTCGAAATCGTGGATCCACTCGACTACGTCGACTTTATCAGACTAATCGACACCGCTGAGCGCGTCGCCACCGACTCCGGTGGAATCCAGAAAGAGGCATTCTTCCTCGATACGTTCTGCGTAACGATGCGTGACGAAACGGAGTGGGTCGAAACAGTAGATGCCGGATGGAACACGATTGTGGGAGCAGACTACGACGAAATCAGTGATGCATTAGAACGTGACTGGGAGCAGCCCGCCCAGAAACCAGAGCCGTACGGGGACGGGAACGCTGCAAGAGAGGTCCGAATGGCTCTGGAAACCCACTTATAACATCCATAACTCTCCAATCGACCGTCGCATCATCATCGCGGCTCCCGACGACATCCCGAAGGAAGCGTTCTTCCTCAACGTGCCATGTGTTACGCTCTGGGAGGAAACCGAGTGGCCGGAAACGGTCAACGCCGGGGAGAAGGTCCTCGTCGACGCTGCCCAAGACCCGATTCGAGCAGCACTGGCGAATCCACCGCAATCAACGTTCGACGCAGAGCAGTATGGTGACGGGAGCCCAGTCAGGAGATTCAATGAGTTCTCGAACGTTACGGTGAATAATTCAGCGTCGTAGGTTATTGATTAGTCGCCGAGTGGTAGATTTCCTCGTTCTTCCGTGCGTTTTCCGCCCACGTGAGGTTGTTCCGGACGTACTCGCTGGCGTTCTTTCCAATCTGCCGTACTTTCGATGGGTTGTCAAGGAGGTCGGTCAGAATGTCCGTGATGGCCATCGGGTCATTCGGTGGCACGAGATAGCCGGTTTCTCCATTCTCGACGAATTCAGATGGTCCCTCACCCTCACAGCCGATAACAGTAGATTCACAGGCCATCGCCTCGATATACGCGATTCCGAACGCCTCTTCGGTACTCGGAAGTGCCATGATATCCGTGGATTTGAGATACGAAAATACCTCTTCGTGCGAGACGTTGCCTGCGAAGTTAACTGGTGAGTCGAGATCTGTAGCTTTCTGTTCTAAGTCCTCTCGCTGGGGTCCGTCCCCGATGAGGAGATAGTTCGGCCGTGAATCTCCCGGAAGATCCTGTAGAGCCTCAAAGACATCCCCTTGCCCTTTCGTTAGTTGTAGAGAGCCCACCGAGGTCATAACCATGCGATTCTCGGAGAAGCTATCCGGTAGTTTGGCTGCAGAAGCTGACTTTAGCTTCGTTAACGGAACGCCGTTTGGAACGACCTTGGCATGATTCAATCCATCGAAGTGTTTTTTCGCCTTCCCAAGTAGAACCTCGCTGTTGAATACGATTTCTGCTGATGACTGGAATACAGCCTGAATTTGGCGACGACAGAACCGGTTCTCACTGTTTACCTGAATACTGGCTCCGTGAACAGTCGTCACTAGAGGGGTCTCCAATCGTCGAGCCGCCGGAAGGCACGCGTAGCCGTCTGGAAGTGGTACGTGGGCGTTGATCACGTCGGGAGAGAAGGTAGTACTGGACTTGAGTTTCGAGATGGTGCTGTCGACGGTTCGACGAACGCTTTTCGCGACGAAAGGGAGCGCGTGGCGAGATGGGAGCGAGAGGTACTTCGGGTAGGATATGTCGATTCCGTCGATCCGACTGTGGTCGGGGGTATCTCGAAATCGCGCCCAGCGCTCCGGTAGCTGTGGTACACTCGGAATGTACGGGGTCGGTGAAATAACCCTGACAGTGTGGCCTCTTTCCTGTAGTGCCTGGGCTTGCTGGTGGACGAATATTCCAGATACAGAATCAGCCGGGGTAGGATACAGGTGCGAAACAATGAGGATATTCATGACACGTTCATCCTACAATCACCACAATAGAACTCTCATCCATCAATATTCTCAATTATTTTTTCGAGCTCTTGAGCAGAGTTTCCACGAGTGTACTCGTCATAAGGCCCATCACCTAAAGAAGCAGGTTGTTGTTCAATGATTTCTAAAAGTGTATTCTTAATTTGGTTTGTCTCGTTGGAGGCTACGTATCCAAATTCAAACCGCTCAATTACCTCCGTCATTGACCCTTCAGGACCACATCCCAAAATCGCCGTCTTGCACGCTATATAGTCGAATATTTTCGTGGTCATCTCCTGTGGGGATCCACCAGAAACGGCTAGCCCGAGGTCGGATCTCTGAATCCACCGTGCTACTTCGTTTCGCCCAACGTATCCCGTGCACTCGTAGCTCTGTTCCAAGTCATACCGTCTTACAGTATCTTCGACATGCTTCTCCGGATTACCGACGTGGACGAACGATACGTTGCGCTGGGATTGAATATCAGAAAGCGCCTTCAGGAAGGGCTCTGGATCCCGAAAATCACTGAATTTTCCCACATAGACAACATCGAATCCCTCCCTCGGTTCAGTCTCGACTTTAGGAAAATCATTACGGTCATACCCATTCTCGACCGTATACAGCTTGCTTTTCATTTCAGGATACGAGTTAGCATACGCTTCGTTTATTCCATCTGTTGCCACTGTTATGGCGTCCGCAGCTCGAAGTACACGTGGCTCGAGGATCCGTGATGTTTTCCCATAAAAATCCCCGAAAATAGTAGTTAAATCGATATATGGATGGAGAGTCCACGAATCCCGTAGATCGACGATAAAATTAGTATCAATTAATTTATTGCAAATAAAGACTGTGAGTAGCGGGAGAAATGGGTTTCCAGTTTGCCAGATACAGTCAAAGTTAAGATTTTTATGAAGATTATAAACTTCCCAGGTGACTGGCGCCGACCATCGAATATTGTCAAAGTTGTTCTCAAATCCATCAAAAGGTTCTTGCACTCTATGAATCGTCGCTCCATCCCTATCAAAAATTCCAGAAGAATAGTCATTGTGGTTTGGTTGGCTAGTAATCACGTGAATATCCCATCTATCTGGCAAGTATTTAGCGAATTTCGCAATGCGTATCGCACCAACCCCGGCTTCCGGAGGGTAATGGTATCCGATTAGTAATACTCGCTTCGGCACAAATGGATCGAAGGACATTACGTATAAATACGTGCCGATTGAAATGATGATGATGATGTCCCAATCTAAATTTCCTACTTTAACCGCCGCAAAGGAGCGCATGGAGTCGTGGGAGAGCAGCTGGACTGTGAGTTCCCTATCAACATTATATGTGATTTCTTACATTTATTCGGTGGAGACTTACCTTTCCGTCGGAACACTTGAGTATAGTCCTAGGTTTGTACCAATCGAGTATATAGCTGTAGTTGTACTCTTTGCAGTCGTTCCCGTCCTATTGCTGCCAACCAAAATCGATCGCCCGTCCAAAGGCTTGTACTCCTTTCTCTACTACGCACTTTATGTTCCATCTGTTTCAATTCCGTTTTACCTGACAAATGTACATTTTTCTACCTTAATTACTTTCAATTTAGTTATTTTATCTACATTTTCGATTATATCTCTGTCGTTCAGAATTACCCCAATATATCCAGATGTGAAGCAGTTTCGGCTTAGAAAGCGTACCCCCTCATTGATATTGCTTATTGCCTCCTTGTTCTGTATTCTCCTTATACTACACACCTTCGGAATAGAGCGAGTGCTTGATGTGCCAGCCCTCACCGAGGTATACGCAGCCAGAGAGATGTACAAACAACAAGCGACAGGTCGAGTACTGGAACTAATTTCAGTAGCAATGTATATTATTTTTCCGTCTGTAGTAGCGATGGGTCTAATTTGGCGCAATCCGTTCTATATCGGCTTCGGGATACTTGGTGAGATTACAGTATACTCGGTTGGAGGACACCGCTCAGCCATTGCATTAATTCTAGGCATCGTCGGTCTTTATGTAGTTCTTTCTCGTTTTAGGAACCTTTATGCGGAGTGTTTAGCTGGTGTGTTTATATTTGTCGCACTTATCCCACCAGTATCGCGTATTTTTGGAACCACTTTGTTTGAATCAATCTTCTTTGAACGCCTTGTTATTACCCCAGGAATGATCAGTGGCCTCTACTTTGAATTCTTCCTTAGTCATCCAAAGGCAAACGAGCAAATCCTACCGTACGCCTACTATTTCTTTGAACAAAGCTACCCGACAAGTATGGCAAATATTATAGGAGATACATATTTTCACTCAAGTACCCACGCTAATGGCAGCTTCATTGCAAGTGGGTTCGGTGCATTCGGATTCTTGGGTATAATCTTCTCAGGGGTACTAGTCGCAATTGCCCTATACGTATACGATTCGCTGGCGTTGAAGTCCGGGATGTTCGGGCACCTCATCCTAGTTGGCCCGATGCTCTTATTTGTTAATACTTCAATTACCAATATATTGGACTATGGGCCGGTCATCGCCCCTGTTCTGGTGATATTTGGCAATTGGCCACTATTGTCTCTATTTACCTTCGGAGAGTTTATCGTAGCAATACTAATTGTGTATATGCTGGGAAGTATTACTGGATGAGCCCCTCGACTGTGCAACAGTACGAACTATCTGGTCAATTGTTTTGCTCTCCTGTTCAAAGTTGTAGCGCCGCTCGACGAGATCTCGCCCTTGAACCCCCATTTCCGAGACGGTCTCCGGAGATTGAGCAAGATCAATCAAAACTTCAGCCAACTGCTTTTCTTCATTAAAAGTCAATCCAACCTCATACTCATTTACGATTCGTCGCATAGAGGGATGATTGTTCACAACGACTGGAGTTCGAAATGCCATCGATTGGAAAAATTTGTTCGGGAGTGCGTAGTCTGATGAGTCCGGTACAAGAGTAACGTCTGAAGCATCGTAATACGTCCTTACAGATTCGAAATCAACCCAACCAGTAAATTCCACCCTATCAGAGATTCCCAACTCTTCACATTGTCTTTGAAGCGAAGAAACAAAATTCTTCTCCCCGTCGCCGACAAGCAAAAGTCTCGCATCGGGTACAGAACGAAGGATCTGAGGCATTGATTCGATTGCTATCCCAATTCCGCGCTGGGGCGTGAATCCCCCGATGTAGGAGATGATAAAGTCGTCCTCGTAATCTAAGTCTTCGACCTCCATCCGATCCAATCGGTCCAAGTCAGGAACGTTTCGAACGACTCCAGAGATACCCTCAAAATCATATCGTTCGATGAAATAATCAAGCAATTCACCGCTAACGGTTATTAGCCCATCTGCGTGAGTGACCGCAAACCGTTCAAGTCTTTTTAGTCTCGATTTAGGAGTGAAAAGAACCTTTGGATCCAAGCGGGAAGTGAGTGATAGCGACTCCCGCCATAGCTCTGCTGATTGAGGGTACATCTCGTGAAGGTCAGCCACTACTGGTAAATTGTACCAATTTGCAAGCGTTGTGGCAAGTTTGGCGTGTTCGATGTCGTGATAATAGACCAAGTCGTATGCATCGTTCTCTAAGATTTCCCGAAGCTTTAGTAACCAGACTGGCTGAAACAATGTCGCAGCGTAGACACGCTCAGCGATGTTGTGGAGAATCTTCGAATTAGCACAGATTCGCGTGATTTCCACGCCATTGAGCTCTCCACTTGGCTCGCTATTGTACTGGCCCTTGCAGGCAACGTGAACCTCGTGGCCTGCCTCTACCAGTCCCTCGGCCTCCCGCCTGATTCGAATATCTGGCTCGTACTTTTGATTAGTAATCATTAGAATTTTCATAGTTTTGTGGAATATAGATTCGAGTTCTCCCCCGTGTGGTTATCTATCTGTTGAATACAGCTCCGCATACATTTCCTCCGCTTCAAGTAGTTCTTCGTGTGTCCCGACTTCCTCTACGCGCCCGTCCACCATCGTGTAGATACGGTCAGCGTTCCGAACAGTCGAAAGTCGGTGAGCAACGACGACAAGCCCGTGGTCGGCGTCCAGTGACTCGATGCCATCGTGAACATCTTCCTCAATATTCGTGTCCAGGTCACTCGTTGCCTCATCAAGTAGGAGGAAATCCACATCTCGTACGAGTGCACGAGCTAGTGCCACACGCTGTTTTTGGCCGCCCGACAAGCGAACGCCGTCGTCGCCGAGAGTTGATTGGTACCCCTCCGGGAGATCATCAAGGAATTCAGTCACGCACGCGAGTTCACACGCACGCTCGATCTCCGAACGGGAAGCATCACGGTTGCCGATCCGGACGTTGTACTCCAACGTGTCGTTGAAGATGTGCGGGTTCTGGCGAACCACCGAGAGGTGTTCCCGCCACTCCGTCAAGTCGAACTCCTCAATTGGGGTTCCGTCCGCGCGAATCTCCCCAGAGTCCGGTTCGTACATCCGCGCCAGCAGTGACACTATCGTAGACTTCCCAGCACCAGAGGGACCGACGAACGCGATGAACTCACCGCGCTCGACCGAGTAAGAGACGTCGTCAAGGACTTGTTCGTCGCCGTCGTACGAGAAATCCAGCGAGTCAGCTTCGATTCGCTCGACCTGTGACGGCACCGCTGTATCGCCACCAATCGGTTCCTGACTGGCCTGCATCTCGGCGATTAGCTGCTCGGTTCGAAGGAGGTGCGGGAGGTCCCCCTCGAGCCGGTAGATCCAGGTGTTCAAATTGCTGATGCGCGGGGAGAGACGGAACATGGCGAACAGGAAGACACCGAGTCCGGCGAGAGACAGGGACGAGAACTCGAGTGCGAAGTAGATGAGCACAAAGACGGTGACTGCGGTGGTCAACTGATAGAGGTTCTGGATCGCTGCCTGATTCCGGCGAAGGGTGACTTTTGAGCGTGCGAACGTTCCGACCTGATCCTCGAAACGGTTGAAGAACTTCTCGGACAGGCCAAACAGTTTCACGTCCCGGATACCCTGTGTCCCAGCCTGTACGACCTCCTGAACGCGCTCGTTCGCTTCCGCTACCCGGTCACCGACCGAATACCCGGACTCGAATCGATAACGGACGAGGTACGTCAACACAGCCAGAATAGCGCCGGCAGCGAGGGTCAACACCGGGGCGAGGTACAGTGCAACGGAGACGTACATCAGACTCAGAATGCTTTGTTCGACGATGCGGACAAGGCGCATTATGGCGTTTCCTGCCTCTCGGGACTGTGTTACAATCGCGTTCAGAATCTCATCCGATCCCTGCTCGTCGAAGTACCCAATACGGGCGTCCAATGCACTATCGAAGGCTCGTGTTTGAATATCTCGCACGTACTGAACGCGGATCATTGCGCGAAGCCAAGCGACGAGGAATGATGCAGTGTACCGCAAAGTCATGACAAGTGCTACGCCGGCGATAATGTATTCTAGCGTGAACGGAACGCCGACAAGCTCGTAAGCCCAAACGAACCCCTCCGCAAGCCCACTCACCTCACCGTTTCCCCGTGCTTGCTGGATGATGGGCAGAAGGAATCCTAATCCGATCCCTTCGAATAAAGCAGCAATGACGCTCAAAAGAATAATTCCGAGAGAGAATATCGGACGGAAAAGTGCTACGCGTTTAGCGGCACCAAGCTTTTCGATTAGGGATAGTTGATCGGACATCCAGAGAGTTATAATGCGTATGGATTACAGGTGGATTAAGTCGTTCGATATGAGTCCCGGAATCCAACCTCATGGATAAAATGGAAAATAGACCCCGCTTTCTCGACGCAGACGACGACACAATAATTGCGCTCCCAGATCAAGCATATTATTCTTAACAGTACGCCCCTCATCGGTTTACCGGAAATTAGCGATCCCAAAAGCCGGTCATTGCCGATCAAGGGAGGGTATGAAACAAACTTCCCGGTGCTGTTCAAGAACTTCGGCATAACAACACTACTTCACGCCGAATAGAACGATGTGAGTTCGCCAAACATTTTATGAAAAATTCAATTATATACGACATTGCAAAGCGCCTATATCACACCAGTTATTTACTTTCTGTACATAATCCATAACAATGGATGGCCTACATTTGACGACTGCTCACCGCCCAACCGATACAAGAATCTTCGACAAGGAAGCGACCAGTCTATCAGAGGCAGGCTTCGACGTTGGTATCCTTGCTCATGATACACCGACAGAAAGCCAAAACGGTATTGACTTCTTTAATCTCGGGTCTGCTTCGACACGAGTTGATCGCTGGCGACACATTCCGAAAGCTGCTCGCATAGCGAAACGTCTGGATGCAGAGGTATACCATTTCCACGACCCGGAATTAATACCGGTCGGGCTCTACCTTGCCGAGTCGACCGATGGAGCAGTAGTGTATGATGTCCACGAGGATTACGGGCATGTTGTTACAACACGGGGATGGATACCAGATCCAATCTCTCCTCCTCTCTCGTACTTAGTTCCGGAGATCGAAAGTCGTGCAGTGAGCCGATTTGATGCGATTGTAACGGTTTCTGACTGGGTTGCCGCTCCGTTCCAAAACCAAGAAACCCCTGTCGTCGTCGCACATAACTTCCCGCGAACGGAGATATTACAACGCACCGCTGATTCGGTTGAACGGGAGCAGACGCACGTTCTCTGTTACGTTGGCGGAATACATGAGATTCGCGGGATTTATCGAATGCTCGATCTTCTCAACACTTTGTTGGAACGTGGAGTGGATGTCGAGCTATGGGTACTCGGAGCATGGGGGCCAGATGAAAACCACCAACAAGTAGCCCAATATATTCAGCGGCATGAACTGGGTCAGTATGTTCAGTTTCCGGGCTACCTCGCCTACGAAGATATGTTCCAGTATCTCCACTCTGCAGATGTCGGACTCGCATTGCTAGACGTGGAACACTACGAGGGAGGTGTTCCGACAAAGTTCTTTGAGTACCTCTATGCTGGACTCCCGATTGTTACGACTCCAGTCGACGCAGTTAGTGCTTTCATGCCAGATGAATATTGTCACGTAGTCCAACAGGGAGATACTGAAGCGACGGCCAATGCTGTCGAAAATGCGCTTGAACGCGACTGCGACACCACCGAGATGCAGTCACTTGTCGAAACCAAGTACAGTTGGGAATCCGAAGCCAAGAAGCTTGTTCAAATATACGATGATCTAATCTGATGGCACTGCTATCCCCGTTAGTTCACGATCGAAATATTGGATTTGCCAATACCATGATAGGAAACAGAATAGTGATAAATCAGGGCCGGGTAATTACAGGGGATTGCTAAATATATGAGTAATACTGAAACAAAAAAGGAAGAGATTGAGACATATGATGAAACTGAGTCTACTAGACCGTCATATGGTTCGCTCTGGGATACGGATCACTATAAGCAATTAATCGAAGATGGACCAGAAGCCGCCTTCAAGCAGAATCTTGAGTCGGCACCTGGGAATAAACGAGTTCTATTTATCGGTGTCGGGGAGGGGAAACACGCAGGGGAATTTTCAGATTTGCATCCAAGCTCAGATATTACTGGAATAGAATTATCTCATAATAGGCTAAAAAATACGAAGGAAAAGTATGGGAGAGCACTAACTTTAGCACGAGCTGATGGAGAGGATCTCCCATTTGATGCTGATTCGTTCGATATTGTTGTTGCACACGCAGTCTTACACCACCTGCCGAACTGGAATACGGACGGATTAGATGAAATTGAACGGGTACTCGCTGAAGGGGGGAGATTTGTGTTCTATGAGCCGGGCCGATTTAATCCGCCAGCGGTTTTCCGTCGGCGGTATATCCCTTCCGAGATTCATACGCCGGGAGAAAAACCGTTTAATCCAAAGGAATTATTGAGCGTACTGGAACAGAAATTTTCGACCGTCGAAATGGAGGGGCACTGTTTAATCTCCCATACACTCCCGGTTATCGATAATTACACACCTTTTAGTATTCCCTATAGGGTTACGAAACGAATCTATAGCGCTGAACGAATTCTATTTGACCGAATTGACTCCCGATTAGCCTGGATCTTTACTGGCTATGCGGAAGTCTAATGTCAGTGAATTAGCGGGGGGTTAATAGTCCAGTAACGAATCCGGATACGAATCCTGAATGTATTATAGTAAGTGCAATCACAATACCGAATATATGTTTTCTTGAAAACTCATTATTTCTTTGAATGACTTTTGTGGCGGTGAATACTATTCCAAGAACGTAGAGAGGAGGAAGAATTGAAAGAGCCAAAGTGGCTCCTGGAAGAATAAAAATGAGTGAAAACAACACAAGTGCAGCAGTATGCAATCCTAATCCACGATATGACTGTGACTTACTCTGTTGGTGAATTCGAGTTTTTCCTCGCCCATTCCCAAATTTTTGCTTGAAGAGTCCGATAAATGTCGAACGGGGTTCGTATTGAACAGTACTCTGCGCAGATTGGTAAATTGTGAACCCATGTTCACGTGCTCGCTTGTTGTACTCGTAATCTTGGCCACGCGGAAGATCAGGATCCATCTTGCCGACTGACTCGATCACATACCGTTTGTACGCCCCATAGCTCACAGTATCCACATATCCCTCGTACGCTTGGAACCGTTTACTGCCGGCACCAAATCGAGACATCAACGCACCTGCAATGGATGTTTGAACGTATCCGTCAGCGACTGGATCAACCCTGGACCCGACAATGTCCGCGTCTGGTGCTCGTTCCTCAAACAGCTCCCGGATGTGATCGAAGAAATTAGGAGTTACCTGAGCATGCCCACTCATCAGGATGATAACACCATTTGAAGCAGTCTCAAATCCTTTGTTGAATCCAGTTGGTGTCGTCTGTTGCTCGTTATCGACGAGCTGAATAGATGAATCCTTTCGGGAATACTGGTCGATGATTTCACGCGTACCGTCATCACTCATCCCGTCAACTACGAGAATTTCAAGATCCACGTCAGATAACGAGGCACGGAGAAGAGAATCAAGACACCCTTCAATGTTCTCTGCCTCATTTAAAACTGGTAAAACGACAGAGAAACCACTGGAATCCACACTGGTCATACACGTTATTTCGTTATGGCATATATGATGGTTCTTATCCTCGTTTGTGTCGCCGCCCCCCGGGTATGCGGATGGGTAAGCATCTACTCTATGTGGAGGGTGTCATAGAACGATTCACAAGGGGTTATTTGCACCTGAAAGTGGGTGAATTAGCCGTTAGAATGACTTTGCGTACTGCTCGATGGCATCGGTCAGGACTAGAGGACAAACGGCTCGGTATCGGTGCCATGCAGAGTGACGGTCGCTACCCTGAGCATATAGGCGGTGAGGATGATGAACGGTGTCAGAGCAATCGTGAATGCGGCGGCCACAAACGTCAGGAGCGGTGAGAGGCCAAATATCAATATCTGTGGGAGGATGTTCGCGTTTATAGCCAGAATCATGGTTGCGGTTGCCAAGATGGCCGGGAGTGAGACGATTAAGAGTGTTCGTGATAACATCGAGAACTCTCGTTTATAATACAACGTCTTGAAAAAATGGCGTCCGGTTATGATCAGTTCGAACGCGCGGATAAGCCTCTCGAACCGTTCATCACCACTCTCAGAGAGGGCATCGGCATACGCCCTCTGTAATACACGCGAGCGTTGCATCAATGGGCCAAGATTCAAATCGAGCCCAAGCCACAGGGAACTGAACTCGCCCCCGCCCGTTTCCTCGACGGATTTCTCAACGTATTCGATGGTCTGGAGTATGGTCTCGATGTGGTTTCTGAGTTCCTCGGCATCGTCCCCTTCAAGTTCCTCTGTAACCGTCTCCAACTCGTGTGCTCGCTGGTTGATCTCTCCGACCATCATCGAGAGGAATGTAGCCGGGTCGATGGTGGTATACTCGGTGTCTGTCAGATGACTTAATTCGGTGCGGAACTCGAGGGTGCCCCGAAGACGATCTTCCTGTGCACCGATAGAGATGATATCGTACGAGAGGACGATCGAGTTGATCGAGACGACGATCGAGACCAGCAGGATAATCCCGCCCAGGAAGGTGTTGAGTAGCGTCTGGACGGCAGCGGTCTCGGTGAGGAGTTGTTGCATTTCGAACGGCCTGCTCTGTTGAATCCGCAGATGGCGGCGTGATTGCGTCGCTCTGAAGGCGGAAGCGAAGCGGAAGAGCCGAATGTGTCCAAACTCCTCTTCCGCTTCGTTAAGCAAGCCGCGTCGCTGGCTCAAAAGCGCTGTGCCGCCAGTCCAACGGCGGTGAGTGATCCGACTGGCCACGGATTTCCCGGCTGGAAGCATGTGACGCTCCACTTTTTGCGGGTTCACATGGATGCGACGTACCGCGAGATTGTGGATTGGGCGAGTGAGATGGATCGCGTTCGTGGTCTGTTACAGCTGGCGCGGACGGCATTTCCCGCACCCTCAACGCTGTATCGGTCG
>NZ_FOXI01000013.1 GCF_900115675.1 Halolamina pelagica
CGCCGTCGTCGATGTGCCACTCTGGCCCGTGATCGATCGCTTGGTCGTCGATGATGAGGCCACAGTCGTCACAGACGGTTTCAGCCGCGTTCGTCCGGACGGTGCCGCCACATTCAGGGCAGGGATCAGTTGGACCGCACTGGACATCCTCGTCGAAACCACGACCGTAGATGTCGTTTGTCGTCATCAGTCTCACCTACGCGAGGCGACGCCGATGCAGCGCACCCCGCACCCCTCTCGGGGGTGACAAACTCGACAGCTGTAGACGCAAATCGGACGTCGACATCGATGGTGCCGAGGTGTTAACCAACACTCTGCCGACACCGGTCGAGAATGTTGGTTAAGTCGACCTCTACGGCGTTCGGAGCTCTCGAACTGGCTTCACGACGAAGGTGTCTGGCTCGCTGGCTGCTTCTTCACCTGACCGCTCCGCCGGTGTCGAGGGCGACCGTGTGAGCTGGGTGATGAGCTCGTCGCGATCGGTTCGTCGAGGGACGATGGTCTCGTGCCAGCACAGCCGGTCGTCGACGTGCCGCGTCTGGCACTGCTCGCCGACGTCGTCGCCGGCGACGTACTGCGTCCGCGTCGACCGCCCGACCTGCCGGGAGACGAAAACGGCGCCACGGCCTCGTGCGTGAGCTCGACGAGCGCACACTCCACGAGGGCGACGACCGACGCGTGATCCCGGTCGGTCGGAACCGTTACCTCGAGGGCTGCTCACGGCGCCTCACCATCAGGGGTAGTTCCTGCCTGATGCGCTGCTCGTGTCTTGCTGCGTCGTTCCGAAGCCATCGTCTATCGGGGGCACGTGATGCGCCCCGCCACCCCCTCGCGGGGGCAACAGACACCACCGAAACGTATCCGGTCAACCTATGCGCTACATCTGATACGTCCGTAGTTACGCTACCCTTGTGACGGCCCCTCGGCCTGAGAGAGCCGGCGGCCTTCGCACACTGCATATCGCCTCTTTCTTTGGACGAAACCCGCGATATGCAAGGCGAAATAACGCCCTCAAATCGCAGGAGAACCTCGTCGGGCCGATTTGAGGATGTAGAAAGTACCTCGACAAGTTCCGAGATGATACTTTAACCTCAAAAATTGCCCGACGGCGGGGTAACGAAGGCGATTTTGGACGTATCTAGATACCCGGAAACCCCTGCTTCACCTGTTGTATATCTCTCGAGGTTCTTCGGCTCGGTACCTCGAATCGTGGAATACTCCCTATTCCCTCGATTCCGTCCGTGTTAGCCGCTGAAAATTGCTCGACGGGGGTTCAGAAGAACCTGATTCTAGTCCGCAGTATAATTCTCGATATTCTGAGGGGAGTGGGTCTGCTGAAATCCTCCCAACTCATACAACCGGTTTGCTGAATATAGGGGATAAATGCAGAATGCTGCCGATGTTTGTTTCGCACCTTCGATAGAGAATTGACCGTTAACTAGGTGTGCGTATCGGTCACCGACTTCCAATCCGGGGGCGGCGTACCAAATCGGCCAAATTGGGTAAAGACTTACCAAATCAAAGAACTGGAGAAAATTGGTTGTCGCCAGCTGGCGCACACATTCAGTTGTCGAAGTCAATGAGTGGTTTGATAATATCGTCTTCTTTGGTTTCCATGAGGTGGAAAGCCTCGTCGATTTCCTCTAATGGGAATTCATGAGTTGTCATCTTCGTGGGGTCAACTCTGTCGGCTTCAAGCAAACGGAGCAACCGTTGGAGGCGGAGTCGTCCTCCTGGGCAGAGCCCTGTCTTGATATCCTTCTCCGCCATGCCGACACCCCATTCCTCCCGAGGAATGTTCACGTATTCACCTTCGCCGTGATAGCCACAGTTTGAGATTGTCCCACCAGGTTTCGTTACTTTCACGCATTGTTCGAAGGTCTCACTGCGGCCGAGTGCTTCGATAGCTGCATCGACCCCTTCATCGTCAGTGAGACCCATAATTTGCTCGACTGGGTCACCGTCCTCGAAGTCAACGATCTCGTCGGCCCCGTATTCGCGTGCCAGCTCCTGGCGGTTCGGCACGGTCTCGACAGCAATGATTCGTCCTGCGCCCTGAAGCACTGCCCCCTTCGTCGCCATGAGTCCGACTGGGCCCTGCGCGAAGATCGCAACAGTTCCCCCAATTGGAATATCGGCATTTTCTGCTCCCATGAATCCCGTACTCATCATATCAGTCACATAGACTGCTTCTTCATCGCTCACACTCTCCGGAATGTGGGCAAGATTCGCGTCCGCATCATTGACATGGACGTACTCCGCAAACGTGCCGTCCTTGACGTTGGCGTACTTCCACCCTCCGAGAGCTTGATTCGATTGTGAGGGGTGGCCATCCTGTGCCGCAGTAGATCCCCAGTCAGGTGTGATAGCGCCGACAGCGACTCGGTCGCCGGGCTCGAAATCCTCAACGGTCTCACCAACACTCTCAATCACACCGACAACCTCATGCCCAAGGGTCAAATTTTCCCGTTCGCCAACTGCCCCATGCACAGTATGGACATCCGAGGTACAGACGAGGCCTTTTGTTGGGCGAATAATCGCATCGGCCGGCCCCATCTCGGGTTTGTCTTTTTCGAGAAATCCTACTTCGCCGAGCTCCTCCATGACGAATGCTTGCATTGGGTGTCACCCAACTAGACTATCGTTCGACCACGCTATTCAATTGGACCTCGATTCTTAATCAATGAGACTCTACGGAGTGTTGAATGACAATGAGTACGTATAGGGGGTTCTCGATATATCTCGTGCCGACACGCCACTCTGCGGACTACATCCTCTGTACCTAGCGATTCAACGCGACGGTCGATCCGCTCTCTCTTATCAGCAGAGTCGCCAAACCAATCACTTTCTAAGGATTCCACAGATTCGGGGTTGTCTATGATTCAGAATTGCTCAGCGGGCCCAGCTGATTCCTCCTCGACCTGCTCGTACATCTCATCCGGGAAGGGGAGACTACCCCAGATCGAGTAAGGACACTGGTCTTGGCCGATGCAGTAGCGCTGGAGATCGTCGTTATCGCAGTTCATCGGCAACGGCGTGTCGCCGTCGATTGTGTTCGAGAACTCGTACCGAATCTGGTATTCGGTCTCCTGCTCGTCGTACCACGGCCACCGCGAGAAGACGTCCTTGAGGTCCGCGACGATCTCGTCGAGGCTGCTGTCCTGATACTGTGGGAGCCACATCACCATCCGCGCGAAGTTATAGAGGTCCTTCCTAACCGGCTTCTTCTCGTGCAGTCGCTCCTCCATATTCGCCATACAGGGGAGTTCGAAGAGGTCCTCGATCTCCCGGACCTCGATCTGTTCGGCGCCGGTTCCGGCTCGCCCGATTCGGTACGTATTGACGCGCCCGTCGCGGTCGATCGTGACTGCCGAGTGCGACTCGTGGTCGGCCAGCGTCTTCGCCAGACTGCTTGGACTCGAGATCCAATCCGTCACGGAGGATTCCCACTCGTCCTCGGCCTCATACGCCGCGACCGCTCGGTAGAGCTCCTTCGCTGTGTGGAAATCGCCCTTTTGCGCGACGTCGTCGGGGGCGTCACTCAGGGCCCGTCGGAGGACGCGGATCGTCCGCTCCCCACGGTCCCAGTTCCGCCAGATTCGCTCGTGATGGCCCGATTCGAGATAACGGTCGATCCGCTCCGTAATCGCCGACTCGTTCGTGGTCAACCACGTCAGCTGATCGTCGGAGAGCCCGTCTTCTTGTACCCACAGGAGCTTCTTGAACGCCCGCTCAGCATAGTCCCGATACTTGCTGTCGAAATCACCCACCGGGACGTACAGCTTGTTGTCTTTCATTCGTGTCAGTATCTCCCCGCCGTCACTCCCCGTCACCGCTTCGTCCTCCCGAACAAGGCATTTTCGCGACGCCGCCGCCATCGGGATTTCGAGGTAGAGGCCATCCCCGAATTCTGGCATCTCTGTGATGCCCGTACAGACCCGACCCGGATGCGGGCCATCTTCACCGGGCTCCTTGCTGTACAGCACATCGGCGATGTCCTGTTGGAGTGACCCATCGCCGTGGGCGCGGATGAGGGAGGCGAGATTGTTGACGTACAGCTCTCGGATGTCGTAGAGCACCTGGATGTTCCGGGGCGATGCGTGTTCGAACTTTGGGTGTGCTTTCACACAGATCGCACTCAGCATCGCGAGCACGGCGAGCGTCCCCGGTTCGTCGACGAACGGCTCCTCGGTGGCATCGGCACGAACCTGCTCTTTGAACGCCGCCGTCCCGAACCGCTCGACGTCGTTCACGAGGTCCTCGGGCTGGTCCTCGTCGTCGGTGGGGGTACTCCGACCTATTCCGTGATCACCCCGGGCGTCGCCGATCGAACGTCGACCGCCAGCTCTCGATAGGTTGGACGATGCTACAGACGTCGGCGTGCAGCGAGTAGGACAGGTGGGCGACACGCCGGCGGTCGGCGGTCACGACGGAGTCGATCGGGATCTCTCGGAACGCGACGGCGTAATGTTTCGGGCCCGTCGCCCAGATGAAGTCCGGCAAGTCATCGATATAACGGGGAAACTCCTCGACCTAGTAGGCATAGATTTCCTCCTGAGTTGCCTTTCGCCACGTCATGACTCGAGTTCCTCTTTGAGATTTTTGAAGCAGATACCGTCGAAAATTGGCTTCAAGCGTTCGCCTTCGCATAGAACCAGCTTATCTGAACACTACCCACGGATAATAATCACACGCTACTTAGAGATCCAGGTGACTGTAAACAAGTTATCATCCCCGAGGACGGCTTGGACGCGGCCATGCCACGCCTCTGCGAACACCTTTCGGTCGCCCTCATTGGCTGTTCCCTCGATAATATGCTGGAGATTGCCGAGCGCTGGTCCACCATCGGGAACCTCGCTGACGTGGTAGGTTACCTCGACAGTCTCACCCGTATCTGTTCGGCGGAAGCGGAACGTCGGTGCTGCGCTGTTGGGCTCAAATACGTCGTACGTGAGCAGGTTTCGGCGGTCACCGTAGCCGTCGGCGAGCCCGGCGAACCCGTCTTCCTGGGCTGCGCCGGTCACGTACGAGATGAGGCGCCCCATCACGCCGTACGTGGCGTCATCACGTGATCCCGGGGCAAGCACTTCGACGTCGCTCCGGACGGGGAGTTCGTCCGGGTACAGCGCGTCGAGACCCTGCTGTGCGATCCGGTAGGCGCCCGAGGCAGTCGGGCAGGAGTGCCCTGCCGTCTTCACGAGGTCCTCGTAGGTGACGACAAACGGCTCGCCCGCTTCGAGGACGGCGAGTGCTTCTGCGACGGGATCGCGGATGCGGATCGGTTCGACGTCGTATTCGACGGCCCAGTTCGAGTCAGTACGGTTCGTGTCTGTCGGCGTCGTGTTCTGTGACATTAGTTGTGAAGTTTCGAAAGTGGTTGTGTGTCTGTGCTGTTAGTACCGCAGCAGCCGCATCCCGTTGCCGATCACGGCGAGGACGCTGGCCTCGTGGACGAGCATCCCCAGCGCGAGCGTGACGTAGCTCGTCAGCACGCCCCCTAGCAGCACCGTCACCACCACAAGGGCTAGCCCGACGTTCTCGAGGACGTTCCAGCGCGTGGCCTTACTGAGTTTCACCGCGTAGGGGATGCGTTCGAGGTCGTCGGCCATCAGCGCAATGTCCGCCGTCTCGATGGCGGTATCAGTCCCAGCCGCACCCATGGCGATGCCGACGTCAGCGGTCGCCAGCGCCGGCGCATCGTTGATGCCGTCGCCGGTCATCGCCACGACGTGCCCATCGGCCTGGTACTCCGTGACGACATCCTGTTTGTCCTCGGGCAGCAACTCGGCGCGGTAGTCGTCGATCCCGATCTCGTCGGCGACGGCGGCCGCGACCCGCTCGTTGTCACCGGTCAGCATCACCGTCTCGATATCGGCATCCTGCAACTCCTGGATAACGCCCGGCGCAGCCTCGCGCAGCTCATCGTGGAGCGCAATAGCACCGACTACAGTCCCGTTGAGGACGACGTGGATGGCGGTCTCGCCGCGCTCCTCGCGCTCGCGGACGTACTCAGCGACGTCGTCCGGGAGGTCGATTCCGCGCTCGTCGAGTAACGCGCGGTTCCCGACGACGATCTCGCGGCCGTCGTGGTGAGCGACGACGCCCTTCCCGGCGACCACGTCGAAGTCGTCCGGCTCGGGCAGCGACTGCGTCTCCGTGGCAGGTGATTCGTCGTCTGCCTGGTCAACCGTCGTGCCACCGTCGGTCGCGGCCGTCTGGCGGTTCCGAGCCGCATTGAGGATGGCGTCGCCGAGGTGGTGTTCGCTCTTCATTTCGGCGATAGCCGCCAGGTCTAGGACCTCATCGTCATCGGTGTCGAACCCCTCGACGTCAGCAACGGCCGTCTCGCCTTTCGTGAGAGTGCCGGTCTTGTCGAAGGCGATAAGATCGATCTTGCCAGCCTGTTCGAGGTGCTCGCCACCCTTCATCAGGACGCCGTTCCGCGCGGCGTTCCCGATCGCCGAGACGATGCTGACCGGCGGCCCGATAACCAGCGCGCCTGGACAGCCGATGACCAGCAGCGTCAGCGACAGAATTGCGTTCTGCGTGACTGCGTACGCACCGATAGACAGCACGATGATAGCGGGGGTGTAGTATTTGGCGAAGCGGTCGATGAGGCTCTCGGTGGGTGATTGCGCTTCCTGGGCCTCCTCGACGCGCTGGATGATGCGCTGGAGCGTGGTATCCGTCCCGGAGCCGGTAGTCCGGATCTCAATAGCTCCTTCCTGGTTGATGGTGCCGGCGTAGACCTCGTCGCCGTCGGCTTTGTGGACGGGCGCGCTCTCGCCGGTCACCGGTGCCTGATTGACGGCGCTCTCGCCGTCGACGACGTCGCCGTCCACGGGGATCTTCTCGCCGGGCTTGACGATCACGATCTCGCCCTCTTCGACCTCGCGGGCGGGCACCTCTTTTTGCTCGCCGTCACGGCGCACGGTGGCCGTATCCGGCGTCATCTCTAGCAGTTCTTCGAGGGCGTTGCGCGTCTTGCGCATCGTCCGCCCTTCGAGGTACGACCCCAGCGCGAACAGGAAGACCACCGCGGCGGCCTCCCAGTACGACCCGATACCGATCGCGCCGATCGCCGCGAGCGTCACGAGCGTCTTGACACCGAGTGTTCGGCTTTTGACCTCGTGGTAGGCGGTCTTGGCGATGTCGTAGCCGCCGACGACGGCCGCGAGGATCAAGATCGCGGTGCTTGCGGTATCAAAGGCGGGGCCGGGGACGTAGCCGATGCTCCAGCCGCCAGCATAGAACAGGCCACTCAAAGCAACGATGATGGCCTTGCGATGTTGTCGGTAGTACTGTTTGACCGATTTTGTATCCATGACAGGTCTCCTTAGGCAGGCTGGGGCGTGTAGCCCTGGTTTTCGATGGTCTGTTCGAACGTGGCGACATCGGCGACCGCGTCGTCGTAGTCGATCTCGACGCGACCGGTCGAGTAGTGCACCTCAACGTCGTCAACACCTTCGACGTTGCCGAGGGCGCGTTCGACGGTGCTCGCACAGCTCGGACAGTCGAAGTCCATCACGCGGAGTTGCGTCGTTTCGCTCATTGCAGTTTAACGTAGCACCCGGATCCCCCTAAGTATTTTTTAGATGATATGTTTGAGTATAG
This sequence comes from Halolamina pelagica, assembly GCF_900115675.1. Taxonomy (GTDB): domain Archaea; phylum Halobacteriota; class Halobacteria; order Halobacteriales; family Haloferacaceae; genus Halolamina; species Halolamina pelagica. The sequence goes on from NZ_FOXI01000013.1 coordinate 7,615, forward strand.
ATATGGGGTATTTGAGCGGACAAACGAGTCGTCTAGAGCTTTCACTAAACCAGAGGAAGGGCGTCAAATAGGATTTATACAACTGTCGCCCCTCCTAAGCCTGTGCATGCCGTCAGTTCACACATAGATACGTCCGATGCCGAGCACGAACTCGCAGATATCGCCGTCCGAGATGCGCGAGTGTCTGATGCTATCAACGAACCGATGCGGGCGATAATTCTCGGCATCCTCGCTGACGAAGCGTTGACGGCGATCGAACCAGCACTTACACAGCCTGCCCGGACGAGGAGGTCCTATGGCCGAGTGCGTTTATACACCCGAGTTCGAGGGTGTGGAACGGTCGTGTCCGCGGCCGGCGACCGACGGACGGAAGCGGTGTCCGTTCCACCTCGAGCCAGCCGAGCGCGACGCGGCGGGCGTCGGCCCTGGGGTCCTCCGTGCGGCGTTCGTCGCTGATCTGGAGGCGGACGACCCGCGACGCCGCGAGTACGTCGGTGTGGCGGTCCGCGACCTCGATCTGTGCGAACTCGTCGTCGACGGCGGCGATGCCCGCCGAATCGCGTTCCGCGACCTCAGTGTCGAAGGGACGCTCGACCTCTCCGGATCGGTCTGGCGGCATCCGCTCGACCTTGAGGACGCCCGGATCGGCCAACTGGATGCTGCCGATGCTGCGTTCGAGCTGGATGTGACGGTGCGGGACTCGACCATCGGCAGCCAAGACGGGCCCGCAACCGCCCTCAGACTCGGCCGATCGACGCTCGAGCGGAGCCTCCGGGTCACTGCCGTCAAGTTCACCGGTGGCCTGGCCTTTCCGGGGTGCCGAATCCCGGGTTGGCTAACCTTCGACGACGTCGATGTCGCGGGGCGGACGCACTTCTCCGAGGCGTCGCTCGGGACGGCACAGTTCCTCCAAACGCGGTTCGGGGACACCATCGAGTTCAGCCGCGCCACCTGTGATCGTCTCACTTTCGACGGCGTGGGCCTGGCGACGGATGCTCGCCTGGACCTCTCCGAGGGAACATACAACCGGCTGCGGGTGTTTCCCGGCGGCGCGCTGACTTGCCTGCTTAACGAGGCGACCGTCGACGGCGGTCAACTTGGCCAGCCCATCGGTGCCGACGCCAGGTACGACCTCACGGACGCGACGGTCGGTGCGATCGACCTTGACTGCAGCGTCGACACGCTCGACCGCTACCGGCTCTACCGGACGCGGTTCGAGGGCTTCGAGTTCGCCGCGTACCGGCCGGTCTTCCGCGCGAACCGGTGGAAACTACACTCGTACGTCGGCGATCCAGTCGAACCGAACTCGATCGAGGGTCTGGAACACACCTACCTCGAGGCCTGCCGGGGCGCGTCGACGATGGGCGACGCAGAAACCGCCTCGAAGTTCTTTGTCCGTGAATTGCGCTTTCGCCGGCGGCGGTACGCCACCCACGCCCGGTCGGCCGACTTCGGAGTCGTGCACCGGCTCGAGGCCGCAGCGCGGTGGGTGACGAACGGCTTTCTCGATTTCATCGCTGTTTACGGCGAACGACCGCACCGACCGCTGCTACTGGCACTGCTCGTGATCCTGACAAGTGCCCTCATCTATCCCGCCACCGGTGGACTGGCGGCCGGCACTGGTCCGGTCACGTACGCGAGCGATGGAGTCGCGGCCCTCGTCGACGGACTGTACTTCAGCATGGTGACGTTCGCGACGTTGGGCCTCGGTGACGTCCACCCGGTCGGTAGCGTGGGGCGGTACGTCGCGGCCACCGAGGGCCTCACGGGTGCCTTCCTCACTGCGGTTTTTGTCTTCTCGCTCGGCCGGCGTGTCGCCCGCTGATCCGTCGGGTATCCCTCCCCCAGACCGACCCTAGACAGCACCACCAGCATCAACAGACCCTGGACGACGATGCTGACGATGGCGATGCCGAAGTACCGCTTGAGTAGCGAGAGGTCGTCTTCGTACTGTGGCTTCTCCAGATTGACGGATCAGGAGTTGTCGAGGGTCCGGTCAGTGATTGGTTCGGTCTCTCCGTGTGCATGCTGGTGGTCGTCACCGTAATCGTGGGGATGACTTGCCCCTATAAAATTGGTCTGTCAGTCGTATAAGGGGTTTGGAGGTGTATCCGCTCCATCTCTAAGGGGGGTAGTCGTCTGGGGGGTATTTCGGCTCAGAGCACGAACTAGACGTATGGATGACCACAAAACTGGAGGGAATCGGGGGGGTGCGCCAAATAGCGTGTTTTCCGACCTCTATGGGGAGCTCAAGTCGTTACCGGTCACCGTGGAATCGGTCTCGTTCGAGGGGAAGCGTATCGAGACGGAACGGCAGACCTTCGAGCGGACCATCATTCGAGTTCGGGGAGATGACGCAACCGGGTTCGGGGAGGATGTCACTCGACCCATCGAGGCACACGAGCGACTCCGCGAGGATGGACTGCCCCTTCCGACTGGCGATTGGACTATCGAAACGTTCTCTGACGCTCTCGATACCGATCCGGTTCGCTTAGAGCAGACAGTGCCCAGAGAGACACCTGAGCATTTGCGCTGGGCAATCGAGAGTGCAGCCCTGGATCTAGCGCTCAAACAAGCAGGACGAACATTGGCCACGGTGCTGGATCGAGTGTACGAGCCCATGGCATTCGTTGTTAGTCCACGGCTTGGTGACCCTCCACGTACACGTCCCGTGGACCGCTTCCTCGATACGAATCCAAATGTCGAGTTCAAGATTGATGTCCCTGACACACCAAGTGATGAGTTACTCTCGGCACTGTCGGAAACAGGTGCGATTCGAATCCTGGACCTAAAAGCACAGTACGATTCGGACGTCAGTGCCCCCGTTGATCCGGACCTCTATCAGCGGTTATTCGAGACCTTTCCAAATGCGCTCATCGAGGATCCAGCCGTCACAGATGCGACACGACCCGTGCTCGAGGAATATTCTGACCGGATCTCCTGGGATGCCCCGATAACAAGTGTCGAAAGCATCAAAAACCTCCCGTGGGAACCAACTATCCTTAATATCAAACCGTGTCGGTCTGGGACGCTCGATTCCCTCTGTCGTATTCTCGAATATGCCTCCCAACACGACATCGAACTCTATGGAGGCGGAATGTTCGAGCTCGACGCCGGCCGAGCGCACTCACAGGCAATAGCATCGCTGTTCTATCCGAATGGACCAAATGACCTCGCACCACCTGTGTATCACGAGTACCAGGCCGACAAATCCTATCCTCCGAGTCCGCTGGATCCACCAGCCAAACCGACTGGGATCGGCTGGTATTCTAGGTGACAACGGTCGTTTGACTCCCCGGGAATTGTGTCCGGCTCTGGTGAGATTCTCTGCTTTACTCAGCTTTGCACGTTGAAGTAGGAGCATGACGTAGCCGGTAGCAAGGACGGATGATGCCGATTACGAATTTCTTGTCGAGTACGCGCGTGTTCGACGAGTTCGACTCGATGTCACCGGCACAACGCCGTCACGCCAAAACCTACGCCACCGGTCTTGTTGCGGCCAGCAACAAGACCGTAGCGGGCATCGCACGCGAAGTCCTTCCAGCCAACAGCAAACGCGCCATCAACAAGTTCCTCACCGAGTACGACGGGGACGAACAGCAGTTCAACCACGAACTCCTCGAAGAACTCCAGAAACATGGTGAAACACGCTGGTTAACAGACGGCTACATCATCCTTGACGACACGATAACCCAGAAAACCGGGAACGAAGTCCCCGGAGTCGGCCGTTTCTATCATCACGCCGAAGATGACATTGTCTGAGGTCAAGGCCTCATCTACGCTTTCTACGCTGACGACAAAACGGCCTATCCGCTCACCTTCCGTCTCTACGAACATCACGACGGCCACGATACCAAATACGATCTGGCCAGAGACATCGTCACGGAACTCGAAGAAGAGGTAGGTGTGCCTGCGGACACCTATCTCTTCGACTCATGGGTCGCCCACGATTCTGGACCTCCTGACCACATCGAAGCCTACGGCAAGGACTGGATCGGCCCCCTTCGAAGCAATCGTAAGGTGACATACGCCGGCGATGTAATTCGCATCAATGCGCTGGCAGAGCGCATCGACACGACTGAACGCGACATCGAGGACGACACCTATCACATCTGGACGAAGAAGCTTCCCGTCTCACAGCTGGGAGACGTGAAGCTGGCTATTGCCGAGAAAGAAACCGACGATTGCCCACTTCGCGAACACATCGATGAGAATGAACACAAGTGGCTTATCGCAGTCGGACGGTTCAAGCCCACACGTAGATAGGTCAGATTAGCGTGACACCCGTGACGCTCCGGTATCGTTCTTCCATAGGACCATATTTTATGTCACGAGAGTGTGTGGGTGAGACACATGGAGGTACGCCGAAAGACCCTCGCAAAGTTGCTCGTGGTGGCGTTTGTTTTCAATTTAATCGTGATGGGTCTGGGGGCGTACCACGCGTACGAGCAATCTCCGGAACGGCCGGACCGCGTCGTCGGTCCCGACGGCGCCGTCCTCGCCACGAATGAAGACATCGTCGCGGGAAAGGCTGCCTTTCAGCAAAACGGCCTGATGAATTCGGGATCGATACTCGGGAATGGCGCGTACTTCGGGTCCGACTACACTGCGGACGCGCAGGAACGTATGGTAACTAACATGCGCGAGTACGTCGCCCGCGAACGCTACGACACGGCGTACGACTCTCTCCCCGCGCCCGACCAAGCCGCAGTGAACGAGATCGTCAAGAACCAACTGCGGGAGGGTTCGTTCGGTGAGACGATGGAACTCACCGCCGCGGAAGCCTACGCGTACCGCGAGGTGCGCGAAGCGTACGTTGATCGCTACTACGACGGCGCGCTGGAACACGGGATACCTGCACAGTTCGTCGAGACCCGTGAGGATGCGCAGCGGTTCGCCGATTTCGCGCTCTGGACCGCGATGTTCGCCTCGATAGACCGTCCCGGGAGTTCGGTCTCGTGGACGAACGAGTGGCCGTACAACCCCGGCGCCGGGAACACGCCGCCCACGTCTTCGATGACGTGGAGCGTCGTCGCGATGGTGCTCCTCGTCGGCGGGGCCGGTGCAGGTATCTGGCTCTACATGTCCGTCGACCTTACCGAGCCCGACACTGAGGGCGTCGACGTCCCCCACCCGAACGAGATTGACCTCCTCCCGAGTCAGTTCGCCGCTATCCGCTTCGTCCCGGTAGCGGCTATGCTCTTCGTCATCCAGACGCTTCTCGGGGGGTTGATGGCACACTACTACATCGAACGTGAGGGGTTCTACGGCATCGCAGAAGCCCTCGGCATCGATGCAGTGGCGAACCTGCCTTTCGCTATCACGAAAGCCTGGCACATCGATCTCGCAGTACTCTGGATTGCGACCCTCTGGCTCGGTGTTGGCCTCTTCCTCCCACCATTGCTCACCGGTCACGAGCCGAACAACCAGAAACGGTACATCCACGTCCTGTTGGGCGCACTGGTCGTCGTCGTCGGCGGCGGATTACTGGGCATCTGGCTCGGCGCCCAGGGCTACATTGACGGTGAGCTCTGGTGGATTCTCGGCAATGAAGGCCTCGAATACCTAGAGGTCGGCCGGCTCTGGCAGGTCGGTCTGCTCGCCGGGTTCATTCTCTGGGCAGCCCTCGTCGCCCGCGGCTTCAAACCCTTGCTCGACCGGGAAGAGCGGTACGGGCTCGCCCACATGATTCTCTACGCGGGTGGATCCATCGCGCTGCTCTTCTCCGCGAGCATGTTGTATACGCCCAAGACCACGATGCCAGTGACGGAGTTCTGGCGCTGGTGGGTCGTCCATATGTGGGTCGAGGGCGCCTTCGAGTTCTTCGTCGTCGCCATTATCGGCATCTCGCTCGTCGCCATGAACCTCCTTACCCGGCGCAGCGCGGCGAAAGCCGTCATGTTCCAAGCGTTGTTCGTGATGGGGGCCGGCGTCATCGGTGTCAGCCACCACTACTGGTGGATCGGCATGCCCGAGTACTGGATCCCCATGGGCAGCGTCTTCTCCACGCTGGAGTTCATCCCGCTGATCTTCATCCTTTACGAAGCCCTCGGCGAGTACCGCGCGATGATGGGGGCAGGCAAGGACTTCCCCTATCGGCTGGCATTCATGTTCATCATCGCTTCCGCATTCTGGAACTTCGTCGGCGGTGGTGTGCTCGGGTTCTTCATCAACCTCCCGCTCGTCAACTACTACGAGCACGGCACCTTCCTCACGGTCGGCCACGCACACGGCGCGATGTTCGGCGCGTTCGGCTTCCTCGCACTAGGCATGGCCGTCTACGCCCTCCAGTTCACCACCAAACCTGGGAAGTGGAATCCGACAAATCTCCGGCGGGCATTCTGGTTGTTGAACGCTGGCCTCGCGTGGATGGTCTTTATCGGCGATATTCCCGTTGGCTTCCTCCAGTTACAGACCGTCTTCACGGAGAACTACGACGCCGCCCGCTCGCTCGCCTTCTACAACCGCGACATCGTTCAGTGGCTATTCTGGGCGCGCCTCCCTGGCGACATCCTCATCATCGTAGGCGCGAGCGTGTTCGGCTATGATGTCCTGAAGAAACGGTTTGTCCGCCGTGAGGAACCCGACACGGTGCCAGAGGGAACGATCATTTCTCGGCGTATCTTCGCCGAAGATGACGCGGGTACCGACCTCGACGACGACTAACGCCCACCGTCATACAAATCATTAATTACCCCTTTCTTTCTCGCTGAGATTGTGCCGGCTTCTCGCTAATTAGAGCCGACCGCACCGGAGACCCGATGCAGTCGGTGAATCAGCAGTGATCAACATGGCCTGTCACAGGAAGATGTGCTACTGAGTACCATAATTCTTTGGCCATTTCTCCGTTTGATGACGACCACATCAAAACGAAGCTGTTGGAAGTGGCCCAGTGTGGAAGTCTATCTGGGTGGTGCTGATCTCGTGGAGTCGAACCACAAGACCCGACCGCGAAGACTGCGTGGATGGCAGCGGGTATCGAATTCGGCCAGTTCGGCTTGCAGAGCCCCAGGGTGATCGAACGGCGATCATCCGAGAGACGCGTTGGATGACCGAACGATACGCTAATGCCCCCTTACGGCGGGTTTGAGACACTATTCAGCTGCTCCATGTCGTCATCCTCGTACGCTGCCCGGCACATCGCATGAACGGCACGCGTCACGAGTGAGACCTCCGTCACGTCGATACAGGACGGCTCAGCGGCCGTCGTCGCGGCCTCGGGCGGAGGATGGAAGTGGATCTCGGGCGAGTGTGTATTCGGGTGGCGATCGAAGCGCCAGTTGATGTCGTCGCTATCGACGTAGTGGAACGCATACATCCCCAGTTCGCTCCACTGGATATCGAGCCGAGCGCTGTCGGCGTCGCCGAGCCCATCGCTGAGACTGATCTGTAGTTCCGTGGGGGCGACGACGTCGTCATACGCTGTTTCGTCGACGAGCGGTTCGAGTTCGAGCCAGAGATCACGAATCCGCTGGAGCGCCGGGAGATAGACCGGCCCGAACTCGCCGGCTCGGTCGTCCCCGTTCATACCGCGAGCTGGTGGCTGGCCTCGTCGTAGGCGAGTGCTGCGTGGGCAACGGCGAGATTTTGCCGCGTCGTGCGCCACGCGGTGAGATCGTCCCAGCCCTCAGTCTCGTCGGCGTCGAGTTGCTGGGTGAGTTCCTCCGGTGACACCACGTCGTAGCGGTCCTCGTAGCGCCGGATCTCGGCCTTCATCTCTTTGATGCTGTCGAGCAACTCCGGCCGATCGACTTCCTCACGCAGTTCGCGGATCCGGGACATCAAAATTCGGTCGGTGTTGCGCTTGTACAGCGTTGTTTGGCCGTCCTGTTCCGTCTCGGCAAAGCCCGTGTTCACGAGCGCCCTGCAGTGTCGACGTGCCGTCGGCTCGCTTACGAGGGCGCGGTCGGCGATCTCGGCTGCCGACTGCCCGTCGTGGGTTTGTTCGACCATCTCGTACACTCGCTCGAACGGCGTGGTCTCCTCTTTCCAGTCCGCTTTGACCTGCTCGTTGACGTCCTCCCATGTCTCGGTCATACTGGGTGCTATGCGCGCTATGAAGAAATAATTTCCTGAGGAAACTATACACCGACAATGCTTGTGCAGCAGCCTTGTCAGGCTACCTGCTCCTCTAACGTCTCGTAGTGTGTCCGGACCGTCATTGGCGTGACGTTCCCTGTCTCCGCGACGTCGCTTTGCGTTACCCACTCCCCGCTTTGTAGAGACAGACCGCTGCGAACCCGGTCGGATGGACGCCTGTCGTGACGCCGCGCTCTTCGGCCTTTCTGCCCCGCGATGCGTCTGAGCTCCTCGATGAGGTGGTTTGGTGTGATTGACCGCTTGTGGCCAGCCATGTGGCCCGCAATATCGACGTTCGTTTCGAACGATTTTCCGCAGATATCGTACGTGTAGTCTCCATCGACTTTCATGCGTAACTCCGAGGGTGGACACGCCCGCACCCTCGTGGGACAAACTCGCTCGACGCGCACCCTTCCCCCGGTTTCTGGCATGAATCTCAGACTGGTTTCCGAGGTTGTGGGTGTGCGCGCAGCGAAGCGAGCACGAAGGAGAGAGTGGGGTCTGGGTCGGTCCGGCACACAGCGAACAAGGAGGCTGCTCCGACTGGCTATGCTTCCCACCAGCGATCGCGCTCCGGGAAGTGGATGGTGCTCCAGCCCGTCACGGCCAGCAAGACACCGACCACTCTCGTCAAGTCATCGCGTCGGACCGCGCATCGTGTGTTCGCGCGTACTCGACGAGCACGTCCACGTACGATGCGAAGGGTGGACACCGGATGCCGCTCCCCGCGAGTGCGCGGCGAGTCGCAGGGTTGACGTACCGCGTCGGGAGCGTGAAGTAGTCGAGCGTCTCCGGCGGGATGCCCGTCACTGAGCGGACCGCTCGCGTCCCGAGCAGGCGCTTCCCAACGCCCGGGGTGGCCGGGACGGGGAGAACCTGGGTGTTCGTGGCGTCGGCGAACAGCCGCGTGAGCTCGGCAATCGTCGGCGGGTTGGGGTCACAGAGCTGGTAGACTGCACCGGGCTCGCCATGCTGGCTCAGGTAGTCGATCGCATCGACCACGAAGTCCCATGGGACGACGTTCAACTCTGTCGAGCCCGCTCCAGGGAACCACGGGAGCGGAGCGACGCCCGGACAGCGCTGCAGCCAGCGCAACACGTAGTACGGCCCGTCGTATTTCTCGGTTTCCCCGGTTTCGCTGTGCCCGACGACGATGGCCGGCCGGTACACAGTCGCCGGGAATCCCTCATCCATGCGCTCTTGCACCAGGCGCTCGGCTTCGAACTTCGTCGCCTCGTAGTGGTTGTTGAACGATTGGCCAACGTCAAGGTCCGATTCGGTAAACACGCCGTCGTAGCGGCCGCTCACGTAGCAGGTGCTCACGTATTGGAACCCCTCGACGTCACAAGCGGTGGCGAAATCGAGGACGTGTCGGGTCCCGTCGACGTTGACCGCTTCGCCGACCGCTCGACTCACGCCCAGGTCGTACACAGCAGCGAGATGGAACACCTCCCCGACAGCGGCGTGAAGTGCGCTTGTGTCCTCGGCGTCGAGTCCGAGCCCCTGCTCGGTGATGTCACCGTCGTAGAGGCGGACGTCCGCTCGCCAGTCGTCGCCGGCAAGCTCCGCCGCGCGGGCCTCGGCGGCCGCCCGGTACTTCGGTTGGACGAGACAGTGGACCGTCTCAGTTCGAGTCACGAGCCGCTCAAGTAGGGACGCACCGAGGAAGCCGGGGAACCCCGTTACGAACACCTCCGGTGCGGTCACCGCAGCCACCCCGGCAGCCGCTTGAGAAGTTTCGAGAAACCGGTCATCAACCGTGCCCAGACCCCGTCCGGAAGTGGTCCCGGCCCGATTTGAAGCCCCCGTTGGACCGCCACCGTTTGGGCCTCCGTGTACTTCAACAGCCCCTCCTCGCCGTGTCGCCGACCGATACCCGAATCACCCATCCCGCCCATCGGCGCATCTACCGACGCCCATGCAGCCGCGTAGGCCTCGTTGACGTTCACCGTGCCGCAGTCGATTCGTTCCGCGACGCGCTCACCGCGGTCGTGATCGCCCGTCCAGACGGAGGCGTTCAGCCCGTATCGGGAATCGTTCGCCCGTTCGACGGCGTCGTCGACGCTCCCGACCGGGTAGAGGCTCACCACTGGTCCGAACGTTTCCTCATCGAAGAGGGTCATCTCATGCGTCACGTCCGTCAACACCGTCGGTTCGTAGAAGTAGGGCCCCACGTCCGGTCGTGGCCGCCCCCCGACGAGCACGTCGGCACCCTTCTCGATGGCGTCGGCCACGTGGCGTTCGGTCTTGTCCAGTTGTGCGGCAGACTGCAGCGATCCCACATCTGGCCCGTACGCGAACCCGGTACCAAGGTCGAGAGCCCGTGCCTCAGTGACGAAGGCGTCTCGGAACGCTTCGTAGACCGACTCGTGGATATAGAGTCGCTCGGTGCTGATACAGAGTTGGCCCGCGTTCGGGAAGCAGGCACGGATCGCTCCACGGGCTGCCTTCCGCGGGTTAGCGTCATCAAGGACCAGCAGCGGGTTCTTCCCCCCGAGCTCGAGCGAGCAGTCGATGAGCGCACGCCCCGCGCGTTTGGCGACACTCCGCCCCGCCTCGGTCGAGCCGGTGAAACAGACGTAGTCGACGCGGTCGACGAGCTCGGCCCCCACCCGTTCACCGGTCCCGGACACGACCTGAAACGCCGCCGGCGGGAGGCCGGCGTCGACGAGCAACTGGCGAGCCAGGAGCGCCGTATGGGTGGTCTCCTGGGCGGGTTTCAACACCACGGCGTTGCCCGCGAGCAGCGCCGGCAGTGCGTCAGAAACCGACAGCGTGACAGGATAGTTCCATGGCGAGATGAACCCGGCGACTCCCTTCGGCCGACGGTGAACCGTGGTCTTCGTCAGCCCCGGGATGGCCCCACTACGACGCTCGCTCTCGAGCAGTTCCGGGCCAGCATCGGCGTAATGGGTGGCTGTCTGGACGACGTCAAGCACTTCCTCGAAGGCGTCCCGCCGGGTCTTCCCCGTTTCCAACTGCGCGACATCGAGTAGCTCGTCCTGTGCATCGAGCACCCGGTCGGCATATCGCTCCAGAACGGCCGCCCGCTCGGTCAGCGGGCGGCCGGCCCACGACGCTTGTGCCGCCTCGGCCCGCTCGACGGCAACCTCGACATCTGCCTCTGTCCCTGCGGGAATCGATGTGAAAGGGGCGCCGCTAACCGGCGCGATCACGTCCAACCGCTCCCGCTCACCGGTCACGACGAGGGCGTCACGGAGTGATTCGAGTCGGTCCCGCCCGACCGGGCTGTTGTGCATACATGGCCTACACAGAGGCAGAGCATAAACGGCGGTGGAGCGGTTCATCGATCGTCTTCTTCATCGAACGCGACACCGACGTCGGCTGACCGCTCGGGAGCTTTGATGTGGGAGTAGTGCCCTTAGGCGACGCTGGGTGTGTTGTCGAGTTGCTCGGCGGCCCCGATACCCTCGTTGCTTCACGAGAAGCTTCCCGACGCCACGCCGCGCCCCGTCCGGCGCCGATCACCGTTGAGGTTAGGAGATCCTGTGTCTGATGGCTGTACGAGCCCGCTTGAATCGAGGGTTGTTGTAACCATCTGTCGGCACGCTTTACCGACGCCATCCACAAGCAGACGTAATGAGCAAAATCCGCCCGGACGACCTGGACACCCGGCCCGAGGGCGAGCAGCCCTTCGTCCTCGATATTCGGCCACGTGAAGCCTACCAGGCCCAGCACATCGACGGGAGTCATAACCTCCCGGTGTACGACGACCTGCGCTCTGGCGACGAGGACGCGCTCCGACAGCGTCTCGACGAAGTCCCAAGAGACCAGGAGATCGTGACCGTCTGCAAGATGGGCGTTGTCGCGAAGCGGGCGACCCGAATTCTCGTCGACGAGGGGTACGAGGCGACCACCCTCGCCGGTGGTATGAGCGGCTGGCGTGGCTACCAGAGTGGGACACTGGGGTACAAAATCCGATCGCTACTCTGGCGGCTGTACTAAAGCCCGCTACGACTTGAGATCGATCCAGGTCTCGCTCAGCACGGGTTCGACGACAGGATTGTCGACTTGATTTTTAATGGGATCGGTGCGATCCTCGTCGCAATGTGGGGCACAGTGTATCTCACTACAGTTTCAAAACGTCTCGCTAGCCAGTTGGAACAGCAGTGAAAAGCTGGACTGGGTCTAGTGCCGCCCGGAAACAGCGAGATTTTCGCCCCTTGCAGATGCCCAGTCCCTCGACAGACGTGTCGCCGCCGGAGGCGAATGGGAAAATGGTCGACCGGCTTCTTTCTCGTCGAGGCGAGACCAGTTTTCAGAACTAACACGGAGAGTAGCTTTGAGTGCGTCAAGAACGACAGGGCCGAAGAATCAGTAAGCCAGTTCAGCAGGTCGTCCCCGTCCTTGAGAAGGTAGTAGCGGAGAAACAGCGCGAGTGCGACCCCGACGAGGGGGAACGTGACTGTCCCGAACGTGTCGATCGACATGTCGAACCGCTCAGCCATTTCCTCTTGGTATTCGCGTTCGATGTCGTATTATCATTCTACCTCGAATGCCGCAGCAAGCCGTTCACGCATTCCCTCGCGCCGGAGTTCGCGACGCTTCGCCTCGCTCGTGTAGTTCCGAAGCACTGTCTCCGGGTCATCACTCCCCTGATCAGCAGCGATCGCTGCCGTTCGCTCGGCCAGTTCAGCGACGACCTCGGAGTACGTCGAGTACCAGAATCGGCGCCCGTACTTCGGCGTCGGCGTCTCGCCCCGGACCGTTACGCCGGCTTCCTGGCAAAGCGAATCAAACCGTCGGGAGACAGTCGAGGTGGCGATATGCCCCGATTTCGCGGCATTCGAGGGGAATAGGTGGCCGTTCCATTCATCGTCGAAGGAATCGATCCGCTTAGAAAGCGTATCTAAGCCGAACAACAGCGCCACCGATCCGGGTCCGTTTTTCCGCTCACCGTCGCTGAACTCGATGTAGGGGTCGTCGCCGTCGAGGTCGAGCTGGGAGACGTGGAGTGCAGCAAGTTCCGACGGTCGAAGCCCCCAGCCCGCAAGGCCGACGATGAGGAGGCGATCTTCCAGCGAGTCGGCCGTTCGGTGGAGTGCCCGCACCTGTGAGGCGTCAAGGGCTGGATTATCGGGTTCGTCACGCTCCCAGTTGAATCGTCGAGCAGCCGTCCCGAGAGGGTTGAACTCCGCACGCCCTCTGTCGAGAAGGTAGCCGTACCAGTCCCGGGCGACGCGGAGGTACTCCAGCTTTGAGCCTGGCGACGAGAGTTCCCCGTCAAGCATATCGAGCGTGGCCCAGCAGCGGTCGATCTCCAGTGCTCGGCTATCAGCGTCCGTAAGGGCACCAACGAGGTCCTCCCGGTCGTTCACCTCGGCGTAGGTGCGCGCCCACGTCGCGAGCCGTGAGCGACGCGTGTCGGCCGTCGACGGTGCCACAGTATCACCGCGGGTCTCGATGCTCTGTAGATAACTCTCGAGGAGTTCGACCGTTCTGGAGTGGTCGATCTCCCACTCGAACCCTTGGGGTTCGTCCGTGCCCAGGCCGACGTAGTCCTCGAAAAACTGCATCGGTGTCGTGTCGTGGTGCTCTCGAAGCGCGTACCCCAGCCCGCTGTAGCCGTTCTCAACGAGCCACTCGTGGCTAGGCCTGTCGGCCGTCGAGTCATACCCATCCGCTTCCCGGTCGCGCGCAATTTTGTCCCAGTAGAACTGCTCCAGTTCCTCGAGTGACTTCCGCGACCAGTGGATTTGTTCAGGCACTGTTTCCACCCGAGTACAGCCTGTTTCCTCTGGGGTTTGGGTAATCTAAGGAGGCCATTTCTCTACAGTAGCGTTTACCAGCTAACTACTTGATAATTCCGCTTGTGCAACTGTGCGGTGGACACAACTGCAACTAGTAAGAATCGAACGAATCGACGTGGGGATCCAATAAATCAGATAGCGCTATATGGAATTTGTCGGCGGTTAGGTTGCGAATGCCCCCGAAAGCGTTCAAGGGTCTGCCCAGTTTTGGCGGTGGAAACCACCCGATCACTACCGGAACAAGCCGAGAAACGTATCAGAAATCGAAATTCAACGCGAATCGCCGCGAGAAACCGCGAAAAAGACCGCTACTGCCGATAGGAAGAATGGCCGAACCACCCCGATAATCAAAATGAACCTACCCACATACATCGGAATCCAAATTCTACGGCATGAGTATGACGGGTTTTTTGTATGAAAACCGCAATGAAGGATGCCGCCCAATTATTTGTCAAGATGGCAGTACCGGACAACGATATCTCTCCATCAAAGGGGAAACGGCAAGACACTGATCTAGTGGTACGTGCAAGTGGTGTCGGGAAAACCTACGACTCACGAATTCCGTTCACAAACTCCGTCAACGTTCTAGAGAACGCAACGCTCGAAGTGAATCGTGCAGAGGTCGTCGGCATCATGGGAGAAAACGGAAGCGGGAAGTCAACGCTCATGCAGATCCTCGCTGGCGTTCTTGAGCACGATGCTGGCGATGTAACCCGTAGCGGCACAGTCGGGTGGTGCCCGCAAGAACCACGCCTCTACGACCGACTGACCGTTGACGAAACATTCGAGCTATTCGGTCGCGCCTACGGAATGACAGACACCGAGATTGAAGATGCACGTAACTGGCTGACCGACGTGCTTGACTTCAAGAAGTTCCACGACCGGCAAATCCGGAACTTGAGCGGCGGGAACCGGCAGAAAGTGAACCTCTCAGTCGCACTCATGCATCAGCCCGACCTCCTCTTGCTCGACGAGCCGTACACCGGGTTCGATTGGGAGACGTTCCTCGCCTTCTGGGACCTGACTGAAGAACTACGCGAGCGTGGCGTCGGGGTCGCAATCATCTCGCACATCATCAACGAACGCGATCGATTCGACGTCATTTACGAACTTCACGACGGCCACCTCCACCGACAGGAGATCGGCGAAGACGACACTGTAAACCCGGAACCGACAGCTGATGGCGTCTCCTGTGAGCGCACGGCAGCGTTCTTCGACCGGGACAACGCAACCGGTACCGGCCAACGCGCCGCTAACACCGAGGGAACATAGATGAATGCAACCCGACGAATCCCCGCGGGCATTCGCGCCAGCACTCTGTCATTCTTCCGAGAACCGCTCAACATCGCGTTGTTGTTGATACTGCCTACGCTGTCCATCCAGATTTACGGTGTGAGTCTCAGCCAGTTCCCGGAAATCGGCATGTTCGCCGTCACGGGGTCACTCACGACGGTCGGGCGGATCACTGGGGCTGTCTTCGCTACCGGTGCTCTTGCCGGCGTTCTCGGACTCTTTCAAATGATTAGTGCACGGAACGCCGACCGCCGGCTCGTCATTGCCGGGTTTTCTCCGAGCGAGCTGGTCGTCTCACGGTTCACAACCATCCTCGTCGTCAGCCTTGCGATCAGTGCGGTCTCAACAGTCACCCTCACCTGGTTACTTCCAGGTACCATTGGCGCGCCTTTCATCGTATTCAGCAGTCTCGCTCTCGCGGGCATCACTTACGGACTCTTAGGAATGCTCGTCGGAACAATCCTCCCGCGAGAACTCGAAGGATCACTCGTCCTCGTGATTCTCGCAGACATGGACAACGTGTTCGCAAGCGGCCTGTTCAACATCGATGACGACATTACTCAGTTCGCACCACTTTCTCACCCGCACGAGCTCGTCTCACGCGCTGTCGTTGAGGGGTCACTCGCAACAGACCATGTACTTCCAGCACTCGCGTTCATCGCCATATTCGGGATGCTGAGTGTCAGCGCATACGCGTACACTGTCAGTGGAGGTGACGCCTGATGCAGCGACGTATCACGACTGCGGTCGAGATGAGTGTGCGTGAATTCGCCAGAACACCCGTCTTGATTGCACTACTGGCGTTCCTCCCCGTATACATTATTGGCGTGTTCGTCTGGCTCGTCCCAGATGCAACCGTCCCTCTCACGATTGATGGGACGACGGTGACTGTTGAGATGGGAGCGTTCGCGGCAGCGTTCATGACGCCAGTCACGGTGGCCATCCTCTCCGGAATTGTCGGTCTATTCCTTATGCAGACTTCGCAAATGGCTGATCGTCGGTTACGACTCGCAGGGTATCAAGCCAGAGAACTCGTTACGGCACGGGTTGGATTGCTTACTGCTGGAAGCGTCATCGTCACCGGTGCCTCCCTCGCCGTCGCCCTCTTTGCATTCACTCCTGAGAACGTCGTTGCATTCTCAATTGCTGCGGTCCTCGTGGGAGTGACCTACGGTATCTTGGGCGTCATCGTTGGGATCGTTCTTAACCGTCTCTCGGGAGTCTACGTTATGCTCTTTGCACCGATGGTCGATATCCTCATGTTCCAGAACCCGCTCGCAACAGAATCACCGACGTGGACGACGGTTCTCCCCGGTCACTTTGCGACGAACGCACTCATGGATGCTGCGTTCACATCCGGGGGCAACTTCAACGACTTTCTCGCTGCAAGTGGGTACGTCTTAGTACTCCTTTCGATCGGGATCATTCTCTTTTATCGGGCAACAATGAGTGACTGAAGTCCGGCAGCTACATCCACATTTCCTCAGATTCACCCAGACAAACACGGATTCGAAACCTCGTGATCATTACAGGACCACGAAGTATATTCCTAGAAGAAGAGGATAGAACTCAACCCTTGAACGTTTCGGGTCGTTCGCAACTACAGTGCAAACGGGGGGCAGACCTTCGCAGTCTGGATTTCTACAAATCGGACGCTGAGTGATACATTTTGAGGGCGTCTGGTGCTAGCCGTTCAAAGACCGCTCGAAGGCAATCTCCTGTCCGACGACCATCACCTTGACCCGTCGGACATAATCAGGGAGGGTTCTTCGGACGATTGAGGCACCATCAGCGCCCACTGGAAGCGGATTGTCAGCGTTTCTTACTTCCATCTTGTAGCGATCGGTAGAGCTACCGACCGACGACGCCGTAATCCACGCCCGAGCGGGCGCTGATCAAGCGCAGTCAGACGTGTTCGTAACCCCACTCTCGGAGTTTGTCTGCAACCTCATCAGGGTGCTCCATTGCCACTAAGAGAGCCGCCTCACGGAGGTCAAGTTTGTAAAGTTCCTTGGGACGGATATCGAGTTCATCGGCGACGGCCCGTTCGAGATCGTCCTCACCCTGAGCTGTGTCTTCACGGACGAAAAACTGCAGTACGTCGTCCCGGTCCTCTTTGACTGAACTTCGGCGCTGGTAGTAAGGGAGGGTGGCCGTCTCACGCGTTGGAGAGGCAGGTTCGGAGTCAGACATGCTGGGCTCAGAGACTGCCGAAGGCTCTTCAGCAGACTGCTCGTCTTCGGATTCCTCAGGTTCCTCGTCGGCAAACGGGTCGTCACCGGTGCCTTTCTTCATTTGTCATCACCTCCTTTGAGGCCAGCTTCAGCTTCGAGATGTGCAGCGAGCGATCGGATCTTCTCTAATGTCTCCATCTCGTGATCACGCTTTCGTGAGCGGTGTTCGTCGACGTACGTGAATGCCGTACACTGTTGTCGCCAGCAGCCCTCGAACAGAGAACCACGCTCCCGAAGCACGACCGGCACGTCGTAGGTGAGTTCGTCGACGGTATCGAGGTACGTATCCTGGTCACTAGTGCCCTTGAATCCGTTCGGGACGACTGCAAGCACGCCGACCTCGAGCTCGAGTTGAGCTTCGAGGCCTGCCACGAGTTCCTCTAGCCCTTCGACGGACTGGTCTCCTTTCCCCGTGAGCTCAAGCGGGATCACCAGCGATCGTGTCGCGTCGATGCCGTTGTAGAGATGTGGCCCAGCAGTCGCCGGCGGGTCGACGATGATGACGTCGTATTGGCTGGGGACATCGTTCTCGCGCAGGACCCGGCGCAGTTGTTCGTTTCGTGGGTACTCCCAGTCCTCGTCCTCAGTGGTCGCCTGGTAATCGCCGGCCTTGGTTAGCCAGTCATCAAGCTGTTCCAGCGAATCGTGACTCGGGATGACATCGATACCCTCGGTTGTCCGGATCAGGTCCTCGAACTCCCCCTGCGGGCGATCGACCATGTGGTGGACGATCGTGTCGGCGTCTGGATCACTCCGATTATCGTCGACGCCAAGGAGATGCGACAGGCAACCGCGCTGTTGGTCCAGGTCGATGACGAGAACATCATGACCCCGTTCAACGTGAGCCTTCGCAAGGTTAGCAGTTAGTGTGGTTTTCCCCACACCACCAGCCTCAGAGTAGCTGGTATACGTGAGCATACCAGCTAATCAGTGGGACGGGAAATAAAGACTGCGCAGATGTAATAGACACACTGGCTAGTTATACTGGCCAGTGTTACTGACCAGTAATACTGAGTAAACAGAATAAAGAGCCTAACCAATCTAAGTAGTCAGATAGACTAGATCGTCCGAATAGTGAGAAAGTTCACAAGTTCGTTCTTCAATGGCTATCTAGAATGTCTTAGCTGACCGTGACAATATCTGGATACCCCCACAAGACTTTGAATATCCTCTATCGAAGCCAGAGTAGTCCACATTTACGCTGGCAAATTACGGTCACGAATTCGATCGTTGATTCCGGTGATCTGTAGTCGGTAATCGGTCCGCGTCGTGAACGTGCCGAGTCAAGCGAACTGCCGCAACGAGTAACTCTCTCGGTCCGGGACCTGGCCGAACACGAGTAGTTTGTACTCACTAATTGGTCGGCCTTCCCGATCGATCCCCGACAACACGGCATTCGGTACTGCTTCGAGTCGGATGACGGTCAGTGGCATCGACGCCAAGTGGACGCCGGTCGCCATTCCGGTTGGAGCTGCGGCCACGATCTCGTCACTGTCCGCACGCTGGAGGGCGTCGAACGCAGCTTCGTGCCGAACGATCGCAGATGCGGGAGTCGGACCCGACGTACGGAGATCCGACACTTCCCCATACGGAACCGCATCGTATCGGATATGAGTATTTCTACTGGGCATCATTAGCTGATAATAAATACTCCAAAGTAATAAATGTACGGTCACTGTTATTGGCGAATCGGCGAGAAGTGAGGATGTGGACGATTCGTCTACATGTACTGCCGGTGCGATTGCCACCCCGAATCCATACGGGCGAGAGACCGACGAAACTGTTGAGACTGTAGCGGCATGGCTTGAAGAACGGGACTTCGATACAGCGCCGGTCTATGACGATGGTGGGAATCCAATCGGCTATGTGACCGATGAGTTGCTGGCTGACTGTGCCCCGGATCAAACACTCGGAGAGGTGTCCCACTCGCTCGGTATTGATCAGATTATTAGCAGGGACACATCCTTCGAGAACCTTCTCTCGGCACTCTACGAGCAGCGGTTCTACTACCTCGCTGACCGGAACGAAGTCACGGGAGTAGTAACCCGTGCAGACCTCAATACGGACCCGGTCTATCGCCACCTCTATTCGAAACTCTCGCGGCTCGAGCACTCGTTCCGTGACTGTATCACCACACACGCTTCTGACTGGCTGGAAACGGCACCCATCGATCCGGAAGTCGTCGACGACATCCGAGATCGGGAAGCCGAGGCGAAGAAGGCCGACGTAGCATTGGACCCCGTTCACTACGCCCAGTTCTCCACATTGGTGACGGTAATTACCTCGAAGCAGGCATGTTGGCAGCACTACGGCTTCGACGCAGACCACAAAGCCGGCAGCGAACTCGACGATATCGTTGCGCTGCGAAACGATGTCGCTCACTCGACGCCAATCATCGAGAACACGAATCGGGGTCTCGGCGAAACCGGACGGACGATCACGGACCTCCTGGCGACGTATCGGACGATTCAGAATCTGCTGGCGGTGTAGTTCTTCGCGATCTGCCAATACTGAATACACTTTCAGGGCTCTGTTGAAATCCTCACCCGATAGCAGGTATAGGGATGTTCGATAAGTGCAGATGGCTCGTTTACCGATCCAGAGCGCTAACATACCGATATGGTATCAGAAATCCGGGACGAGAGACAAAGAGTGGATTCAGCAGAGAGGAAACCACAGAAGAAGTTTATTTCACCACAGACGGACCAATTTTGCAGACGAGTTGTTGGGCCGTTGTGCTATCACTCTATGAGTGTCAGTATCCGTCTGTGAACGTCCTCAGCTGAGTCATATATTTCGTCATCAGTTGCTGAGAGTACGTCCTCCATGGGTTTCTTGCCGCCCTGCGTTTCAACTTCATAATCGCCATAGGCCTCAACTAATTCGGTTGTCGTGGCAGGATACTCGTGCGATTCGAGCGCTTCATCAAGATCGCCAAGCCGCTCACCAGAGTCGACGCGCATCGGTTCTTCTTCATCGGTGCGGGTACGTGCCTCCTCTTGCATCCGCTCTCGCTGGCGACGTTTTTCGTCATCGGCTTGCTCATCTCGGCTCTGTTCATCATCTGTCATATCCTACGATAGGGGACCCAGGCGGATAACAGTAGGGCTGCCTATCGGAGATGCGTATCGAACTTCCCATGCAGACTGACTCAGATCTCGAAGCCACTCCCCAAGACGTTCAGGATTAGGAAAACGACCTCGTCGCCGACGAACGCGATCCCCGCGGCCCTGGCGCTGTTGCTGGTCTTCGGTTCCTACCACTGGGTGTAGACCGCTTGGATCGAGAGGTCTCCTGAGTTGCCAATGCTCGGGAGCACGACACATGTAGTTCGCTCGCGGTATTCGGTGGATTTAGGCTACGGTAGGATTTCATCACGGAACTCCTTCTGGTGCTTCTTGACTCCCACCAACGCCCGCCAATCCACCACCGTCCGCCACTCCTCCCTCCGCCCCCCACCCCTACTATCGCTCACGTTCCTCCGTTACCTCGCTCTACTCTTCGCGATCGCCGAAGGGTTCCTCATTCCGGTTGGAGGCGTCGCGGGTCCGCTGGAGGTAGTTCTGGAGCGTCTCGTGGACCACCCGGCCGAGGTCATGTAACTCGCGGTTGATGGCCGAGACCGACTTGAATCGAGCGATTCGGTCACTTCGCGCTCGCGCCAGTCCTCAGGCACTGTCGGAGCGTCGTAGCGGAGGTGGTCGTCCGTTGGATCACGATAGAAGTCGAAGGCTTGGAATAGGTCGAGGTCGTCGACGACTCGGACCTCCTCCTCGTCGAGGTCCGTGTACTCCGCCCACTCCTCGAACCCCTCACGCCACGCGCCTTCCTGGAGGAGGTTCTCGAGGTCCTCGCGGTAGAAGTCCTCGGATCCGATGATTTCCGATTCTTCCCAGTCGAAACTGCTCGGTCGGCCCCGGTTCGAGAGATCGGGTGGTTCCGGGATGGATACGTCGAGTATCATACAGATCGTCTACGAATCATACGGAATGGTAGGAAATATCCATTCTTTAGAAAGCTATTGGACGAATAGGAGTATCATTCCCAAGAGACTGAGAATCGCTGCGATGACTGCAATCCAAACAAAATTTCCCGGTTCAAACTCAGACGAACCTTGCCCTGACAACGCGAAGAGGCTTGAAAGAAGTATTCCACCGCCACCGAGAACCATTAACCCCGCACCGGGGGTAATTCCTTCTACAAAAACCGATCTGGCTCCAACTAGTCCAAGAGATAGACCTGCTGTCCCCATTGAGAGATGATAGAGAGTGGTACGTTGCATACCTTGAACTTTCACCATTCGGTTATATCTATTGTGGTGGTCAAATACGCAACGCGAAAGTTGAAGCGAAAGATGTGACTAATACGCAATCCCACTTAGCGGCTGTTTCACCTCCGATAGTATCGAACTAATAGAATTTCAACGGAGCCACATCAGCCTCTCCGCGAATAAGCGAGACGCAAGCCGCCGGATCGGTAGCCAACAATGTCACCGGCACAGATGATCGGAATATCGAGTAGAAGATGGGCTTACTAACAACGGTTAGAGGAACTCCCCACCCCCGGGTATGTCCGCAATTTCACGGTATGGAGGCCCATCACATGCCATAACACACGAATCTGGAAATGAATACATTCTGTCGAGAGCTACTCGGTAGGTGACAAGGTACCCCCGGGAGTGTCCGTAATTCGTGGAGCCAGACTTAGCCATGCGATCGCCTTGAGGACCCAATATCGAAACTAAGGTGTCATAGAATAACGATTTAGAAATGAGTGATTTGTAGTTAACCAATAGAGGACCCGCTTCTTGACCAGATCATTGGTTAAGACAACAGCAAATAGTATCAATGCCCCCGCCCCCGGGGTTGTCCGCAATTCTGCGAGAATGACTGTGTCAGGGAGAACCTGAATTCTCGATGTTGGCTTGTAGTACTCGGGGAAGAACCAACCAATAAATGCTGATTTTGCTCTCTTTAGAGTCTCTAATAGCGAGATATCCCATAATATCGCTTGGCCGAATCACGCTCACTTCCCAATCGGCGAGTAGGCAACTATCCAACCCCCACCTCCGGGGACGTCCGCAATTTGTCGGGGAAGCTACGTCAAAGGAGATCGTGTTTTCAGATGGTGGTATATAAACCAGGAAGTATTGAGGTGTGAAATGCATGTTGAGAGTCTCTACTTACTACTTACTACTATTAATAGAAAAAGTTATTATATACGTTACCGGGCAACCGATCCAATCGACGACCCATCAAAGCTGAATCAACGAGTACGGCAGAATCGACCCTAGCTGAACGAGTTAACCCCACCCTACCGTTTCTCGAATAATTGCGGACAACCCCGGGGGCCCGGGTGGGTCGGCTTCAACGATGGAATCCGACAGTGGACCTCTAGTGCGTCGTGGAAGTAACTGCAATTCCGGACAATATGGGGGGTTATTCGGACAAGACGGACATTACGGACACGGGGGTTTATGTGGAAGGGGCCCACGGGGTATACCCAATGAGCTCGTCTCCGTACTCGACAACCTCCGAGATCTTTGCGGTCGGCGGCGAGGACTACCTCAAAGAGGGCCACACACCAACAACGCTTCCGGAACGAGAAGACGAGATCTTGAAGCTTCGACGCTCGTTGAAGCCTGCGGCTCGTGGCGCTGGCGCCGAGAACACGTTCCTCTCGGGTAAGGCTGGACAAGGGAAGACCGCCGCCGCAAAGGCAGAACTCGCAGAGTTGGAGGCGTTTGCTGCGGCTCAAGATTTGGATCTGACGACAGTATTTTTCTCGTGTGAGGGGATCTCCTCGAGCTACACACTCGCATGTGGACTTTGTGAGGAACTCGGTGGCGAGAACCCCAACGGCCATCCGATGCAGAAGGTGCTCGATCACCTCTGGGATGCAATGAACGACATCGGGGGGACGATCATCATCGTCCTCGACGAAATTGACAATCTTGGAACCGACGACAAAATCCTCTATTCCCTCCCCCGAGCTCGGGACAAGGACTACGTCAACGACGACGTCTACCCGTCGATCATCGGGATTAGTAACGATCTCCAGTGGCGTGACAACCTTGACCCCGCCGCAAAGGACAGTCTCTACGACGACTCGATCTTCTTCGCTCCCTATGACGCCAATGAGCTTCGCGATATCCTTTCCCGGCGTGCCAGCAAGGCATTCCGTGATACGTCACTCGTGTACGAGACACCTGACGGTGAAGAGTTCGAGATAGTTGTCAACCTCGACGACGATGACGGCTCGATCGCTGAAAGCTTCGACGCCATCGACGTCGATCGGACAGACTGTACCCTCGTACGTATCGACTCAGCGGTGCTGTCTGACGACGTGATCCCCCTTTGTGCTGCCTATGCCGCACAAGACAAAGGGAGCGCTCGGCAGGCCATCAAGTATCTCCGAAAAGCTGCTGCTATCGCTGAGTCCGAAGGTGACGCCCGTGTCGAAGAAGAGCATGTTCGAACTGCCCAAGGTGAGGCCGAACGAGAACTCATCATCGAGGGGATGGAACAACTCACGACGCAGGGGCATCTCGCGCTGGCTGCGGTGACGATCCTCGAGCTTGGAGGCCACTCCGGGATCCGGACTCGGGATGTCTACGACGTCTACAAGTCGCTCTCAGACCACATCGATGCCGATCAACTGGCTCAGCGGCGAATGCGTGATCACTTGATCGAACTCGATATGCTGAGCATCATCCGGGCGCGCAAATCTGCTTCCGGCTCCGTCGGCGGCGAGGCGTACACGTTTGAACTCCGGGTCGAGCCGTCAACGGCCATCGACGTGCTCGAAGCCGTCTCCCGGTTCGATTCTGTCGACTTCGATGACCTCACGAAGAACTGGCTGAATGAACAGCAGAAGCTTGGTTGACGCTGTTGGAGTTGGCCGTTGCATCTACCCCACCCCCGGGTGTGTCCGGAATTGATGCGGCGACTTCGACTGTGTCGGGTATCTCCATGAGTGGTAATCAACGAAGTGCCTCCTTTCCTCGCGCCGGCGGTCTGACTTCTACTGAGTGTCGACGGATCTAGTAAGCGAATTTGGCAAAAGTTAACCAACAGTAACGGCTATTACATCCCCTATACGGTGATTGAGTTGGTTAATTTTGAAAACGGACTACTGGCGCGAACCGTAATGAGTTCAATAATGACTGACACGGTGCACGCTGTCGCGCGCTGCATGCCACGAGACGCAGAGCGTCTCGTTCCCACACCGGAACGCAAAGCGTTCTGGAGGATGCCAATAAATACCTTCTTGAAACGCTGTGTCTACTCGCCCCACAGGGTTGCGATCCGATCTTCGATCTCATCGAGGACGAGCGTCAGCACGTCGCGATGGTCGGTCGGCCAGGAGGCGTCGTCGCCGGGCGTCGGGGCGGCAGGCGGGGGATGGAAGTGGTCGCGGTTGTTGTGCGGGTTCGGGTGCCGGTCCCATCGGCACCCCCATGTGTGGTCTGGGTGGACCTCTCGATAGTGGATCTTGAAGTCATCGTTCGTGTACCACCGGATGGTCAGCTGTGCGTCGTCAACGCTCGCTGGGTAGTACGCCAGATCAAGGACGATATGGAGTTCGAGATGGCCGCTGGCGTCCGTGATGGTCGCCTGTTCGACTTGCTGTGTCGCTCGGAGACGCGTCTGGTGGAACTCGAGGATCGGGCGGTCGATTGGGGCAGGGCTCCCGCCATCGCCTGTCGGTGGCACCATCGAGCGAGCTACCCGGAGGCCTGTTCGTTGTCGGCACCCATCCGTTGTTGACGAGCACGTTCGTAGCGCTCACGCTCTTCACGGGCAGTCGCCCAGTCCGAGAGGTCGCTGTATACGTCGTCGATGGTCCGCTCGTCGCTCTCCTCCGCGGCGGCGACGGCGTCGACTGCGGCCGGTGACGTAGCGTCGTACCGGTCCTGGTACTCGCTGATTCGTGATGTCAGCTCACGAACGCGGTCCTGCAGTTCCGCAACGGACTGCTCGGCAGCGAGTTGGTTGATACGTCGCCACTCGAAGTAGGCGTCGTTCCGTTCGTAGGTGGCCGGGTGCCCATCGTACTGGGTGACGATCCCCAACTGCTCAAACCAGTCGAGGTACTTTCGGGCGGTCTTTGGGTCACACTCGACAGCGCCGGCGATCGAACTGGCCGTTGTCGGCTCCCGCGTCTGAAGGATGGTGCCGTAGATGCGTTGTTCGACATCGTCGCCGGCAAACGCATCCTCAAACGGCGGCGGGCCGTCCGCGGCGTCTGGTTTGGACATACGCATATTTGGCAAGCTACGGATATAGTTCTTGTGTCAAGGAATAGTTTCCTAGTCTAGGGAGCTCCATGTGTCGGTTTAGGGTGTGGTGAAACTGGCGGCAGATTTACCCTTTAACCACGGGCTCGGTGAGTTCGATAATCTGGATACTTTGCCCGCCACCTCGTTGGCCTGTGAGAATCACTCGTCGTCAGCGATTCGGTGGGAGTAGACACTCTCCAGGTAGTGTGCTGGCACACTAGACTTTTGACGCGGGAGCCCCAGGTTCAGGTATGAGCAGTAAGCGGATTGACGCCGAAAGCAAGGTTTCGGGAAATCAGGCGAACATCCCGGCCCAGATACGGCGGGAGCTCGATATCGACGACGGCGACCACTTACGGTGGCACTTGGAGAACGGGACAGTCCGGGTGGAAGTTGTCCAGCAAGAGACTGGTACATTCGCGGAGTTCGACGGCTATGGTGGAGAGGAAGATACTGACGTAACGACGGACCACGACGACTGGGGCGTCGACGCCGAGTAGATGCCGCGAGCGCTTCTCGATACCAGTGTGCTGTTCGCGGCGGCGTATCAACGTGACAGCGCTCATGCAGACGCAATGCCGATTCTACGAGGCGTCGACGACGGGTCGCTTCCAGAGGCCGTCGTGTTGGATTACGTGCTTGCAGAAACGCTGAACGGGCTGACGACGCATGCAGGTCACGATGCAGCCGTCGATCTTCTCGACAGGATCGAGGAAAATGCCCGATTCCACATCGATTCCCTTCGGTCCGATGCGATGGTCACAGGGAAGGCGCTGTTCAGGCAGCACGCGTCGCTATCCTTTGTCGATGCCTGTCTCGTTGCGTACATGCAGAGTGAGGGACTAGGGTATCTCTACGCGTTCGACGACGACTTCGACACCATCGGGGACGTGTATCGGCTCGACACGGCGACGGACCCGTATGAGCCGGAGTGACCCCTCGTCAAGTGAGAACGGCCTACGCGATTTGGGGACTACTCTCCCTAATCGCTGCGAGTGTTTCCTTTACCCTCGGTTTTTCTCCTCTCTCGTCTCGACGTCGTCGATCTCGTCGACTCCCCCTTCTCGCAAAAGCTTCGACTCGTCAGCATTCACGTGCTATTCCGACGGCTATTTTCACGTAAATAATTCCACAGGGTGATGGTTCAAAGCTAGATACGTTTCCCGCCGACGAAGTAGGCACGCCATCGGGAATCTTCGAATGTAACCTTCACGTTCCACTGCTTTGCCGACCTCGACTCGTAGATGATCGTTATGTCGGCATTGACGGTCTCGTCCGGAGAGGTCGATCGATCAGGTACCGAATAGATCCCTTCGACCCAGGCGATTCCGGGCTGATCTTTGTCAGGAGTAAGATCCACGACTGCCTCCCGAGGCGATTCTCCGGTCCCGACCCACTCATTTTCGTCGTCGTTCATCCACTTGATCACCCGGGCGCCTCCGATGGGGAATACATCTATCAGCCAAAATATGGCACGCTCTCAGTTAGAACGAGAAGCCAGCGATCATCCTGTCGCACACCTGGCAAAGACTATTATAGTTACATTTGATAATAAATCGTCATGGGTAGACCCGGGTCATTTGGAAACATCGCGTTACCGGTGGTGCTCTCAGTCTTGTTGGTCCTGGCGCCGATGACCGCGTTTGTCACGCCAGGCAGCGCGGCCCCAGCGACCGATACAGCACCGTCGCTCTACGTGGCTTCCGACAGCGATGCTGTCCAAGACCAGAGTGGAGGGTCGGACATCCTCGGTGCTGTCGTAGACACGGTTGATGCAGCGGCTTCGATGCAGGCCAACGAAGCCCCCGTAATCGAAGATACGGACCCGGAGGACACGATGCGAACCGAATCAGGTGTCTGGTCGGATGAATTCTATGTCGATGCCACTGATCCAGACGGCGACGAGCTGACCTACACCTGGAATTGGTGGGATGGCGACGAACTGCTCGGAAGCTGGGAAAACGACGAGCGTAACGACTTCAAATGGGATCAGCCGGGCACGTATACGATCGAAGTTGTCGTAAGTGACGGCCAGGCGAGTACGAGCTACCAGTGGATGTTCATCATCGAAGAGGCCGACACCACGGACTCCTTCGAACTTGACCTCAACACGGACGGTGAGGGAATCGTCGAAGCGAACCCGCCAGGCACCATTGGTGATTCGTTCAGTGAAACCTACGAGTCAGGTGACACCGTCCAGTTGACCGCCGACGCCGATGCGAACTACGAATTCACTGGCTGGGAGGGTGACGTCGAGAGCCACCAACGTGACGACAAGTCTATCGAAGTCACGATGGATCAGGCCAAGGACATCACCGCGACGTTCGAACAAGCCGATAACGAAGCCCCAATCATCGAATGGGCCAGTCCGGACCACACGGTCAGGACCGATGTCGGCGAGTGGTCAGAGTACTTCGAAGTGCAGGCGAACGACCCCGATGGAGACGATAGCGACCTCACCTACACCTGGAAGTGGTGGGATGATGACGAGCTCCTTGGCTCGTGGGAGGATGACGAACGTAACGACTTCAAATGGGACGAGCCGGGCGAGTACACGATCGAGGTCATCGTCAGTGATGGTGAGGATACGACCAGCTATTCCTGGGAGTTCATCATCGAATCGGGCACGACCACCTACGAGCTTGACGTTGAGAGCGATGGTGGCGGTGACGTCGATATCGACCCGCCAGGCCGCACTGACGATGCTTTCCAGGCGGACTACGAGGAAGGCACAGAGATAGAACTCACGGCAGACGCTGATACTGGCTACGAATTCGCCGGGTGGGAGGGTGATCTCGCGAGTGACAAACGCAACGAACGGTCCATCGAGGTCACGATGGACCGGGCCAGGGACCTCACTGCAACCTTCGAGCGGGCTGCAAACGAGGCCCCAGAGATCATCGATGTTAGTCCCCGTGGAACCGTCACAACGGCCGCTGGTGAGTGGTCCGAAGTGTTCGAAGTGGATGTAACGGACCCTGACGGGGACGATTCCGACCTCACCTACACCTGGAAGTGGTGGGATGATGATGAACTCGTCGCGACGTTCAAGGACAGCGGCGCCGATAACGATTTTAAGTGGGATGAAGAGGGCGACTACCGAATTGAGGTTGTCGTTAGTGATGGTGAGGACTCGGTGAGTCACTCCTGGGAGTTCATCATCGAGGCCGACACCACGACATACGACCTCGAAGTCGACACCGACGGCAGTGGCGATGGCGAGGTGGCACTGGCCCCGCCCGGGACGACTGTCGAGAACTACGAGTCGGCATTCGAAAGCGGAACCGTAATCGAGCTGACGGCCAGGTCTGGTGAGGAATCGAAGTTCACTGGCTGGGACGGTGACCTGGCGAGCTACAAGCGGGACGAACGGTCCATCGAGGTCACGATGGATCAGGCCAGGGACCTCACCGCGACCTTCGAGCAGGCCACCAACCAGGCACCTGTAATCGAGGCCATCGACCCAGAGGGGACTATGCGGACCGAGCTAGGTGTCTGGTCCGAGCCTTTCGAAGTACACGCGACCGATCCCGATGGTGACGATAGCGACTTGACGTACACCTGGAAGTGGTGGGACGGCGACGAACTCATCGCATCCTGGGATGACGACGCAACGATGGATTTCAAGTGGGATGAAGAGGGCGAATACAGGATCCAAGTCGTCGTCAGCGACGGGGAGCATTTGACAAGTCACTCCTGGGAGTTCATCATCGGCACGCCTGGGGACAATACAGGGCCCCCACTCGAGGTAGCTACAGTAGATTTGAATGGCGACTCGTTCGTCGCAGGGCAGCAGGCAACGGGTTCGGTGACCCTGGAGACGGCTGGTGAGCAGTCCCGCGAGGTCGCGCTTGGAGTTCAGGCCGTCGGTCCCAACGGCGATACATATGCGGTCGACCTCCGCGATGGGCCAGATGTGTTGGTGCCCGGTGAGGGCCCGACCATTGTCGACGTCATGTTGCCGGTCAGGGACGGCTATCCGACGGGGGAGTACGATCTTCGTATCACGGTCTGGCCAGCTGACAGTCCGCAGACCGCGGAGACACGACTCCTGCGGACCACTCGAGAGGCGGCCTTTGACGTCGTTCCGCCCAAATCCGAGCGAGCGGCCGTCTCGATTGGTGACCTCGATCGGGACAGGTACCTCTTTGACGAAACCGTGGACATGACCGCGACCGTCGAGAACACAGGGAATTCCGAACGGACGTTCGATGTGTCACTGTTCCTCAGACGCCCGGACGGGACGCGTCTGGACGTCGGCGAAAAGCGGGGTGTGACAATCACTCCTGGCCGAGATCGTGAGCTGGACTTCCAGCATCAGTTCGGAGACAACGGGCTTGCCGGTGAATACGATATCGTCGTGGAGGTATCTGAAGCCGGTGACGAGATCACCAGTATGACCGACCGTAAAGCCTTCGACCTGGTTGGTGGTGATGCCGCCGACGTAACGATTGACTACGTCTATCTGGGTGGGGCTCTAGTGAGCCCAGAGGACCACGTTTCCCCCGTGATTGGTGTCTCGACTGGAGAACTCGGACGAGAGCTTGTAGTCGAGTACACGCTTCGGGGGCCGGATGGGGAGATATACACTCCCCGCGAGAACACTCGGAGCATCGAGCTCGGTGAGTTCGGCCACGAGCAGTTGCGGCCGGAGATCCGCATTACCGATCAGTATCCGGATGGCCAGTACGATCTCATAGTCACAGTGAAAGCCAGCGAGGACAGCAGCCAGGTGTTGGCCCGCCAGGTGAAAGAGAGCGGAATCGAGGTTGACGGCAACAGTGACGCCTCAATTTCACTGGCCCCCCAGGGTGAGTTCTCTGCCGAAGTCACACTCTTCAGAGACGGTGACCGCATCGGTCTGGATTACATCACCGATGGCGATTCGATCACGTTCGATGGGCTTGCTGCCGGCAGTTACACCGTCGAGTATGCGATGTACTTCCCTGGCGGAAAAGACACGGTTCGTCGCTCCATCCAGCTTTCGGATGGCCAGGCCAGGGTCCTTGAACTGGATCCTGAGAAGGCCTCGGCGTCCGGCTTCGTTGAGATCGACGGGACACGGCTGAATTACGGTACCGTCGTTATCAGCGGCGAGCCTGCCGACACTGATAGCAATGGGAACTTCCAGACCGGGCCATCCCTCTCCCCAGGCTACCATACCTTGTTGGTCAAGTACGACGGCCGTACGATTTACCGGGAGGGCGTCGAGATCGAACCTGGCCAAAACCGGATCGACGTCACCATCGACTATGTCGATCCCCATCCCGATGACGAATTCGACGGGGAGGAACTGATGCTGGGCTTTTGGTGTGGCGAACTCTGCTATGCGAGTGGTGATTCCGGCCATACGAACGCCGAATACATGCTTGGCTGGATGCTCGGCGCGGTGAACCCGGCCTTCGACGTCCGTGATGGCCTGGCCTCTGCTGGGAAGGGGGATGCCGTCGGTGTTGGCCTCTCGATCATTGGCCTGGCACCGTACGCCGGGGACATCTCCTCAATTGGCGGCCGGCTTGCGCGTGTCATTCCCGACTTGCCGTCCAGTCAGGCGTTCCGGCTCAAGGAGATGGTCCGCAAGTCCTCGATTAACAAGAAGGACGAACTGCTGGACTATCTCAACCAGCACACCTCTGCTAAGAATACGCTCAAAGAGAGCTTCGGGCTCAGCGGTGACTTCACCAAGCGGCTGAGTGACAGCAGAGCCAGGAAGCTCCGTTTTGCAGCCGGGCGGATGAAAGCCGCCGGCTACGACAGCGAGGATGTCGCGCGGTTCATCCGGCGCAATGGGGAGAGTGGCAATCTCCAGAAGGTTGACGAGTTCTCCCATGCTGTCTATCAGTATGAGAAGGCGACCGATACCGTCCCGAAAACGCATGGAGAGATGCTCGAAGCGATCTGGTTCAACCGGGTTCGGAAGGCAGAGGGGGCAGACATCGCCCGGAAAACCACCCAGGGCGGGCAACTCACAGCGGGCAAAACCTACGTGGCTACCGGTGTCGAGCTTCGGGCTGGCGGTGAACTCGACGTGGTTGTCTTCACCGTTGACGAAGCTGGCAACCCCACAGTGACGAAAGCTTATGAGGTGACTCGTGGGTCGGTCAGCAACAAGCCGACCAACCAGCTCGTTCGGAACCTCGGGCGCGGTGCCGATGCGGGCAGTGATAGCCACCATTACCTGGACAGTGATGCCTTTGCTCGCCAGGCAACGGCCCAACAGGATGGTGGGTACGTCGGGTTTGCTGACGACGTCGACATCAACATTGCCGACAGCCGGACACCGACGGCAGGCGCACAGTTGTACGACGATGCCGAGTTCGCGCGCATGAGCGATGATCTGGGGCTGGTAAAGGATGACCCGTAGGCAGCTTCTCGCCGTCTTGGCACTCGCCCTCCTGGTGTCGCTGGCCGGCTGTAGCTCCGTCTTGGGCGGTCAGACACCCACTGACCAGCCCCCTGTCGAAACTGCGACAGACGGTGTGAACCCCACTGCATCGGAACCCAGCCAGACCCAAAGTGAAACGGCCGACAACAACAGCGGGAGTGTCTCCGAGTCAGCTAGATTCCCAGAGTCGTTCAGCCCGTCGTCGTCTCTTCCGTATTCCTCGGACTTGCCGGTCGATGGCTATCTCCGCATCGACGAAACACAAGGCTCCGGCCTCCCAAAGACGAGCAGTCGGACGTTCGAACGGACTGATAGCGCAACAGAACCAGGGCCGACTGCGCTTCGGGCCGCAATCACTATCCACGAGTCCACCGACACCGCTTCGGCTTGGGTTACAGATCGCACTGACGCACTTCGCTCGAATGGGTCGAAGATCACTCGCCATTCGATTTCTGGTGAGTCAGTAACGATGGCAACCGGGATGACGGGCGACTCGATGGAGACAGTTGTCCTGAGCCGTATTGGAAATGCCGTCGTAATCATCCACGCCGAAAGCCCGAAGTCGGCTTTCGAGGAGTTCTGCCAAGAGACGCTGCGTGTTGTCCTCACGAAGCTCCAAGCCTACGACGGGTAGTCA
Organism: Halolamina pelagica; assembly: GCF_900115675.1. Classification (GTDB taxonomy): domain Archaea; phylum Halobacteriota; class Halobacteria; order Halobacteriales; family Haloferacaceae; genus Halolamina; species Halolamina pelagica. Next base: position 40,295 of record NZ_FOXI01000013.1, read on the forward strand.
CCCATCAGACCCGCTGTGATTGGCACCGCTGGCTGGCCCGCCCGGCGTCATCCTCGCTGGTATAACGCAGTCACGCCCTGTGTGATCGGTTGTATCTACCGCCGCAGCAGTCGGTGCTCTATCAGGCAAGTAACTAGTCGCAGCCTGCTGTGACTACCAGTTCTCACCGAGGAGTTTCATCATACACCCTGTTGGTGTCGAACCTGGAACTGACGAATCGACGCCACCGTCAGTAATCGGTGTCTCCATCGTCGCTTCAGTTGGTGATGATTGGCTCCTCTTCGAGCTCCGCTTGAGGAGATGGCGCCGCTGGGCCGTTTCGGCACTGACCAACTGCTTGAGCGGGTCGAACTCGAGGTGGTCGTCGTAGTACTTCGTCGCGACCAGGCTCACGTAGTTGATACCCTCCGAACCGTTCGATCACACTGTTTACGACGAAATGTAGTCGGTCACCTGACCCGCCACATCCTTGGTGCGGTCGTCGACGAGTGCGGTCAAGTAGTGTTCGACGTCAGCCGCACTGTTGCGGGTCCCGAGCGACCACGGGAGCGCATGACTTCGCTCCCCGAGTGGCTCGCCCTCATAGTCGTCGTCCCGGAGCGTGAGTGAGTCTTCGTGATAGGTCTTCGAGGAGAGCAGGATCGTGATGAGTTGCGTCCCGTGGGTCGAGAGTTGCGGGTCCTCAAGCACGAGTATCGGACGACCGTTCTCCGAAAGTGGATCACTCGCCCAAACGATATCGCCGCGTTCCAGTCCTCGAAGTCCGTCACTGCACGTCCTCCATCTCCTCGGTCTGGAGCTCCTCAAGGCGTTCTTCACCGTACTGGTCGGCTGCCGCCTCGTGGTGTCGGTGGAGTCGATAGGCAGACTGGAGTCGCTCCTCGTCGTCCGTGATCGCCCAGTACGGTCGCTTGTGCCGCACGAGTCCGCGTTCCTTCAGGCGCGAGAGAATCGCACTAACAGCGTCCGTCTCTAGGCTGAGTCGCTCGGCGATTGTCGCCGCCTTCCACGCACGATCATCGTGCTCGTCGAGGAACAGCACGATCCGCTCGGTATCATTTCGCTCCTCGAATTCGTCGGCGTCGGCATCCTCGAACTCGTCGATATCGATGGTGCCGCTCGACATAGACTAGTGTTGGAACTGTTGGAACATAGCTGTTTGGTGCATTTGTTACTTGGGTTGGCGAGTTTCCGTATTGAGGGAGTGGAGAATGGGGACACGGCGCTGGCGTCGTGACGAGATGGTCCTCGTGGTTTCGCGGGCAGGACGTTGCGAGTGCTGCGACGGAGATTTGGCTTGATGGAACCTCCTTGAGAGCGATATTTCGGTCCGGGCTGTCGTCGACGACGTCGCGGGTGCGGCCGTCGACATGGGGTCCGGCAACAGACACGTTGTGACTGTGCCGCTCCCGTAGCGGTCACGCTGGATTCTTTCGGCCTTGCCGCCGGCGACGCTCTCTGAACACTGCTCGGCTGTGTAGTGGCCACGGGCTGCGAGGCCGTTGTTCGCAGCCACGCCGTGATTATCCTGATACTGCGTGATGTCACGGAGTTCAGTGACCACTTTTGTCGGCACGAACACGTCACACGAGGTGAGGAGATACTGGAACGGGCCCGGAATGTCGGAGTCGGCGGCTGCGTCCGCACTGGCCACGGCGAGACTGACGAGGGCGCTGGTGTCGGCGACGACGGTTCGCAGTCGCCGGCCACTCATTATTCGTCGGCAGCGGGCTCGACCGCTGTCGCGTCGCCATCGTAGACGTCGACATCGTCGGGGGCATCAAGATCGAGTGGCTCATCCTCCAGATCCGCTTTGAGGAGGCGGAGTCGCTGGCCTGTCTCGGCGCCGACCAACCGCTTCACTGTCTTGAACTCGAGCAGGTCGTCGTAGTACTTCGTTGCGACGAGTTCTTGGAACGTCTCACTCTCCGCAGTATCCTCGATATACTCGCGCATCGCCTCGACAAGCAGATCCGTCCGGTCTGTGTCGAAGAGTTCCGCGAACGCGTCCAGGCGGTCGACGAGAAACTCCGGCGACTGGAAGTGAACCCGTCGCGGATCGTCGCTTGCGCCCATCTTGTGTGCAAGTTTTGCACATGGACGGAAAACTTTTCGCTGACTGTGGAGAGCCTGCACATCGACGGCGGATGGGCAGTGGTGGCTCTGGTGAAATCCAATTTGTCAGGTACAACCTGGCGTGAAGCAGTCGTTCGGTAGGCACCCCACTTTCCGGCTATTTCACTCCCGGTTGGATGATGAGAACTCCCCCGATGTGGTGAGTACCTTCGGTAAGTACAGATGACGTAATTGTCAAGCTCGACAGGAATACAATCCAAAATTATGTCCTGTTGTTGCTATTGTGGCGTTGTATTGTGACAAAACTGAAGTTCAGGATTTGGAGGATGACCAGTCGCCTACCGGAGGACCAGTAGTTATTTTCGAGCTGCTCATTAACGAACAGACATGACCCAGTCGTTCGTGGAACGGTACCCGGACGAAATTCAACTGCCGCTTGTTTTCGTTGGCTATCATCTTTTCTTAGTTTACGCTCAGCGGCTCCCTCCGTTAGCACCGGAGATAGAGTCGGTCCCAGTTAATGCCGTCTCGGCGGGATTGTACGACTGGTCTACCGTCCAATTTGGACTCGCATTGGTGGTCCTCGGACTTGCCCTTTCGAATCATTCAGTGCTTCACCGGACTCGAATACTTCGTCTACCACGGACGCAACGCCTTGTCGCGCTTGGTTGTGCTCTATTGCTCATGTCACCGTGGCTTACGACAATCGTCGCAGGATTGGCGTTAGATTATCGTGATCCGTTCACTACCCTCTGGTTCGGAGCGTTTCTTGCTGGCTTCGTCGCTGTGGGTGGAATCCTATTCGTTGCTATCATCCAAGTCGCACAGGTATGTGGTAGGTGGTCTGGACAATTCCCGTACGTGGATGTGGCAATGTCCCGCCGGGAGGCGATTAGGGGAGGCATCTTTCTGCTATCAATCGGTATTACGATAGTAATCGTCTACGTCGGCGGACGGGTACTGTACCACGGTATCTCTCAATAGGATTTCAATAGAGCAGCGGAACTACTCACACATCTATACCGAGGTAAACTTAATAATTCTACACTCGCAATTCTATTTATCCGTTCTTTCGAGAATGAAGTGGCTGAGAAGTGCTGGAGAATCGGACAGCGGTAAGTACAGCAGTTGCAAGATGAAGATCGATTTGAACTAGTTCAAAGCCGTCAAGCTGGATAGTTCCAACGAGTATTCCTAGCAGGAGTATATTCGTAGCAGGAGTATATTCGAGGAGGAATACCGGGGAAGTGAAAGCGTGGAGAAGCTGCAGCCGCAGCAGTTGTAAATATGGAGAAACCTTTCTGCCAGGTATGAGCCTGGAAGAGGAATTGGAGTTGGTCAAAGACTTGGAGTCCCGGGTGCTTCGGAAGCGGCGTCATGAACCGTTTGAGCTGGAGGTACGAAATGAAGACGAGGCGATTCTGCTTAAGGGAGTGTTGAATAAGCAGAAGGTGGAACTGTTTGAAGAGATGCGCGATGAGTTGGAGAGACACATCATTGAGTGTCCGGAGTGCTGGAGAAGTGAAACCGCTCCAGTCCACGAAAAGATGTACGAAATGTATGATACAGGAAACGGGGTCAAGGAGAATGTGTTCAAATCTGAGATCGAGTTCAAGTGCAAGACTTGTATGAAGACTGTGCGCGGTGAGTCAGTCGTTGCTCTTCTTGACCGAATCAATGCAGACAGTTCTGAAATCAGAGAATACGTGTTGGAGATGAGGGAGAAGGCTGTTTCGAAACGGTTTGTTGAGGATCTAACTGAGAACGAGGTCGAAAAATACGAACAGCAGGATGACCAGTATGCGAAACTGTTCCCCTCTGGCGTCGACAGCCTGGATGAGTGGTACAGCCAGTTCGAAGAGGTAGAGACGGTATGACTGAGGTCTGGAATCGCGTACTGTGCAGTGTCCTGAGGCGGGAAGGGAAAAACGCTCAGGGTTGTCGAAACGATGTACGACGCATTCAGCAACAGCGCAGGGATTAAGGATAATATCCTATTGGGACGGCAAGTTTCACTGCTAAGAATGTATGCAGCTGGTTGAAACGGGGATTCGTGTTGCTCTTGTAGATCTCGTTGATGAATCGGAGCGAGAGATTAGTGGAGTTGTGGGGGCAGCTGGAGGAATTAGACCCGCGTCGTTTAGTTAGTGATCGAACGAAGGAGGACCGTGAGCGAAGTGAAGATTAACAGCATAAAATACTCGAACCGAAGATGCGCTATTCGAACGTGATCTGGAGCTGCTCTCGCTCCTCTAGATTCTCCTTGTAGCTCTGCAGGATGTCACTCCAGTCTGCCTGGCCCGCTAGCCAGCGACTCTTCAACTCTGGATCGGGAGTTGCCTGTTGCAGACTGGTGAAGGTAATCCCCTCCAGTGTCCGGTCCCATCCGTCGAAGACCATATCATCATCACCGAACTCGTAGTCTTCCCACATCGTTCCCCGCCACATGTATGTGTCCAGTCCAGTTTGCTTGATGAAATTCTTCTTCTCGCCCTCGCTCAGATCGGCCTTCTCGACTCGATCGATATCGAGTTCCGGCGGTTCCGGAATTTCCATTCGGGACTTGATCTGGAATGCGAGTCGAATATCCCGGTCGTACCACTCAGGATAGCCAAACGCCTGGCGATAGTCCCGGTATTTCCCCGTCATGGGGTCGAGTTGGCCGTTATCGGCCATATTACGAAGCCGCTGGTAGAGCGTGAGTGCTTCGACCGGCCCACGGTTATGGAAGGAGACAAACGAGATGGAGTAGGGGTCGTTGCTATAGTCGATCAGATTGTCAGGTCCCGACCGGCGGGTAGTACCCCCGATCATCGTGTCGACGCTCTCGACTGCATACTCCTCGTTGTCCTCATGGTACAGCAACCACATCTCCTGCCGGGTATTCTTCGCTTCATCCCGGTCAGTCCCCGAGTAGTTCATATTAAAGACCGGTTCCTCCCAGCTCGTGGCATTATTGAGCCACTGGTTAATCCCGTTCCTAACCTTCCGTTCGTCGATGAATTTCTGGGTTACATAGTCATCGAGGCTGTTGAGTTCGTCATCGACCCGCTGAAGAGTGAGATCTTCATCATCCAGCTTATCGCGGCGGATCGGGAAGATTCCAAGCCGTTTTCCGGTACCTTCACTAGAGAGTTCATCCTTCTCTTGCTCAATCGACCGGTTGAGTGCCTCAATTCGGTTCTTCGCTTCTTCCTTTTCGTTTTCGCGTGCAGTGATCAGCGAATTCACTGAACTGATTTTATCATCAAGCAGGTTCTTCGCCCGCCCCCGACGGCTCCGAACAGCCTCCTTCATCGCCTGCACCCGCTGGTACCGACCATCTGCTTCAAGCAGATCATCCCGAGAGTCACGCAGCTGCTCGAGTTTCTTTTCTGCTGCTTCTCGGTCACTTTCGGTCAGCGGGTGCCATGGTGGGAAGGCCTCCTGAAGTTGTCCAACAGTTCCGAGATCCACATTTTCGAGTTCCTCCTGGAACTCGTCGATTTTCTCGCTATAGAAAGTCTTGAGGGCCTCTACCTTCCCTTCAAGGGTTGATGTGGCGCTACCCCCGTACTTCGTCCGGCCTGCCATATCATATGTACGCCACTGCTTCGAAACGGTCTCCTCCCAGTGGTTTTCGACAGCGGGCGCCGCATTGGGGACCTGGAACATCTCTTCCAGAATATCCGTTGCGACCAGCAACCGTTCTGCCCGCTGGTCTGCACGGATATCTTCGAGATCCTCCGGCTCGTCCGATTCCTCGGCGTCCTCTCCTTCAGGTGCTTCCGGAGTTGCTTCTGCCTCGATGGCGTCAAGGACACGGGTGACGTCATCAGTAGAGCTGTTTCGAACAAGCGCGTTCCCAGCACCGAGCTGGGATTCAAATCGACCCCGGTAATTCTCCTCCCAATCGGAAACGTTCTCGAGAAGCTCGTTAATCGCAGCCGGGTCCTGTTTGATTTCCTCGAGTTCGTCCTTCTCTGTACGCAGGTCTTCCAGTTGGTCAGGTATCGTCTCAGTAACAAGCGTTTGTTTCTCATCACGCTCGTCTTTCATTTCACAGAAATCGCGTACCTGCTGGTGCGGGACCTGCAGCTGCGCATGTCCAACAGTCCCGAGCGGGGCCGTGCCTTTGGCCCGACTGGACCAATTCTCGACAGACTGCTCCATCTCGGAAAGCGCGTAGATACTCTCTGCGACTCGGCTGTTGATCTGATCTCGGTAGCCCTCAACGAAGTCAGTCCCAGTCCCGCTGGTAATCAGATTCTCGTCGACACCAACCAGCCAGTAATCGTTGTAGGGAACCCGTTCGATCGGGATTGAGTTACCCGTGAACGATTCTTCGACACGCTCGTCGACGTTGGATAGGCTTCCACCTTGGCTGAAACTCTTCGAGTAAATCGGAATATCGAGTGCCTCAGCGTCAGCACCAAGCAAGTTACTCAGGTCACTCAGCGCGGAGTACGTGTTGGGATAGTACATCTCCTCGCCCGGTGGATTCGTCACCTCGGGGTCGAAATCGACCTGCGGAGCAACACCAACCCCACCGACATACACGTCAACGTTGTCGTTCTGATCTTCAATGCGCTGGGCGATCCGATTCAGCATTGCCGAAAGAAGCGGGAAGGTCCCGCTTCCAGTGCCGCCCCCGAGGGAGTGGAGCAAGAAGATGTTGTACGAGTCCCGATCCTGCGTGAACGAGTAGTCCACTTCCTGGTAGTGTTCGAGAATATCGTACCAGAGGGATTCGAAGTAGTCATCAAACGTCTCATGACCCCGGCTGTCCAGTTTGTATCGGCCGACAGGACGCTGTCGTTCTGCCCCCTTCCCACCCACTTCCGTACCCTCAGTCAGGTACGGGTAGGTAGCCATATCCTCGTCAAGGTGGGCATCAGAAACGTTGAGTCGCACACGGGTTGTTCCCGACGGAACGCTTCCAAGCGTATCGCCATCAGTATCGATGGCAAAGTAATCGAAGAACTCCTCGCTGCCATTCCGCTCGACAGTCTCGGCGAGGGTGTTCATCATCGTGATTCCGGCCTGGCCGACGCCAATAGTAAACGTCGGTAACGGATCCGTCATGTACCGACATCGTAGCCCGAATGCGACTTAAGTGTTGGTGGGTATTTTATGATTCCTCAGCGTTGATATCAACAATCAGATGTCGATATCGTCATCATCGTCACCGCCAATAATCGACATAGTAATTTTCAGCACAACGAAGATGACGGCTATAATACCGACATAGGAGAGAATCTCCTGTGAAGTTGAGAGTGTGTTTCCTTGGTCAACTTGCCCAGCCAAGTTGTTGATTACATTCTCCGGACGGTTTTCCAGTGCGTTCTCTGCGGTGAATGACGCTTCTTGAGAACTCCCCCCCGGCGTTTCGTAATTGACATCGACCCCTCCAACAGTAACGTCACCTGCGTCAGATCAACCAACGTAGTAAGCCACGAATTCGACTCGGAGAGTCGTATCTGCAGGTATTTCGTCGGTTTGATAGATCACCGAGGACTCTCGAGTTGATCGATCAAAGTTGATGGACCGATCTCCCTCGACAAACACCTGAACGGAGCTCTGGTCAAGGATTGTATTATCAGCGCCGCTGATGACGATTTGCGGGCTGACTGCACTGTCTCCAGTTACCTCGACTGACCCTGTGACCTCGATTTCATGGCTACTAGGGTTGGAGTCTGAGCTGGCCTCCCATCCGTCGTAAGTACTCGAAAACGAGCCGCTCACAGCTGCACTGGCAATGCCGGCGCTCGCTGTGAAGACGGTTAGAGTAATCACGATAGCCAAGATAGTGTATCGCCGCCCCGAAAACGGATTGTCACGCATATGCCAACCTGTCGGACATGAGTTTTAAATATATTTCTTTCACTTCCCCTGTCAAGAGGTGTGACTAGCAATCCCCTGGCTTTGAGAGCGCCGCTGACTATCTTTCTCCAAGGCGAGAATCCTGCCCTTTAGGGCGGGCGTGAAGCCGACACCTGCCGCACGTTGTACCGTCGGTTGCAGGCCGAATATCCTACGACGACAAACCTTTAGTAGAATTGGGTGTATCGAAATTAATATGGCCAAATGAAGTACAACCTGGAAAAAGGGTCGCACACCGTCTATGCGCTTCAATATCACTTTGTGACCGTCACAAAGTACCGCACAGACATCCTCACCGACGAGATAGCCGAACGTATAGGTGAGATTGCCAGCGACATTTCCGAGGACTTCGGCGTAAGCATCCAAAACGTCAACGGCGGTTCCGACCACGTTCACCTCCTGTTTACAGCGAAGCCCACCACGAATCTCACCAAATTCATCAACTCGCTCAAAGGCGTCTCGTCCCGTAAGATCCGGGACGAGTACCCCGAGACTCGGCAGGCACTCGACAGCGCGTTCTGGCAACCGGGGTACTTCCTCGCCACCACTGGACAGGTGAGCATCGACGTGCTGATGGAGTACGTGGAGGACCAGTAGTGATGTCCACAACCGTCACAAAGACGTTGCAGGCGACGTTCGTGCCACCCACTGCGCACAAGCAGACGAAACTCAACGACTTGCTCGAAACCTACCGTAACGGTCTGCAAGAGGCGTTCGACTCCGGGGCAAGTACCATGTCCGCAGTGAGCGACATCGTGACGCCCTACGACCTTCCGTATCAGGCGAAGGCTGCCCTCTGCAACTACGTCCCGAAACTCCGCAAGACGTACAACGCGCAGGAGTTGGACAACGAACACCCGTTACGGTTCACGAATCAGGCTGCGAAGTTCGACCACTCCGACGAGCGTGAGCACGAGTTTACGTGGTGGGTTCCACGTCCCGGTCGGGGAACGAACTTCTGGATACCGCTCCGTATCAATCCCGAACAGGAGGACCTCTGGCACGATCTCGTATCGGAGGACGCCAAGGCAGGCGAGATACGACTTCAGAAACACCGGAAGAACTGGGTACTGCACGTCACCGTCGAGTACCCAGTCGAAGAACCAGCAACGGACGGTGACATCACATACATCGGCTTAGACATCGGAGAAACCGCCCTCATCACGGGCTGTGCCCTCAAGGACGGTTCTCCGACTGACCCGTTTGTGTGTAGCGGAAGCAGAGCAAAGCATCTTCGAAAGGAGATGCACACGACCCTGAAACGACTCCAAGAACGTGACGCATCGGAGTGGCGTACTGGCGAACGGTTCGATCATTACCAGAATGCGCTCGCCGATATCGTGGAGAAGGCGTCTCGGGAAGCCGTTAAGTACGCCAAACAGTTTGAGAACCCGGTGTTGGTGATGGAGGACTTGACGTACATCCGTGAGCGTCTCGACTACGGGAAGTACATGAACCGCCGGCTTCATTCGTGGGCGTTCGCCCGACTTCAAGGGCGCATCGAGGACAAGGCGACGGAGGTTGGCATCTCGGTCGAGTATGTGAATCCGGCGTACACGAGTCAGACGTGCCATTCGTGTCACCGTATCGGTCGGCGGGACTCGCAGGCCGAGTTCCGGTGTCCGCATGACGACTGTCACGTTTCGACGTTTCAGGCCGACATCAACGCTTCCGCGAATATCGCACGCCGGGTTGACCCGTGGGGAGAGAGCGTCCCGCTTGACAAGGTGGAACGCGATGACTCGCCTCGGGATGGGAGCGGTAGTGACACCGCCACGACTCACCGTGAACAGAGCGAGACACCCTCGCAGATGACGCTCACGGCGTTTCAAGAGTCGGAACCCTCTTCCAGCGACGATTGACTGGTATTCCCCCTGTAGGGGAAGCCTCGCCGTTTACGGCGAGGAGGATGTCACGGTAACTACTTACTGCAGCAAGTCAGGATACGCAAACCGCTTCTCTAAATCCGAATCCGAAATTGATCCCAGGAGCGACGAAACATCTGCTTCTGGGTCAGTATAGCAGTCGTGGATTGTTTCGAACTCACTCGTATAGTCCAGAGAAATCGGTGAGTAAAATCCTAAAAGCGAGAGTGAACAATGCTGCTTCCCATTGACTAAATCATCAACACCTGTGAATTGGTAGTAGAGCTCCCGCTGAAGCGAGTCGACGCTATCATCGGCCTCTAGCAGGATTTCCTCGATAAGGCTATGGTCACTATCTGAGGCGATAACACCCAATTTTCCGGAGGTTTTCCCGAAATGTGACTCTGCAAGATCTTCCACCGGTTCCTCCAGTAGCGTCATCGCCGTTTCGATAGATTGTCGCAGATCCTGTTCACTGAGCACCTCCTTTGAGCATAACGTAGTGAAATTCGAACTATGGAGTTCGCTGTCGATCGGCCTCTCTTCAAACTGGAGTGGTACAGAGAGGCGTCCCTCTTGGGTCAATTCTTCCCTCATCGACGCCGCTAACTGCGACTGTTGTTGTGAGAGACTCGACCAACGCTGTTGGGTTGTTTCCCACTCCTCCTGCTTGTCTTCAGCTTTCTCTTCAAGCCGGCTTCGCTCTTCTTTGAGTTGGTACCGCGAGTTCTTTATTTCGTTTGTTAGAACGGATTCAAAATCACGGAGGTTCTCATATTCCCTACGAAAGCGGTCTGCCCGTTCGAGGTCAGTTTCGAGCTTGGAAAGCTGCTGGCGTGGCCCTGAGATAAAACCAGGAAGAAGGGAATCATCCATCCTCACATGTAAGTCCTCGACTCGACCCTGAAGCTCATCGAGTAGCCTCGCTCGCCATTCCTCAAATGATCCCATTTCAGATTCTTCATCCACCGTGAGCTCTGGCTCCGGTGGTTCACTGATATCCTCTATAGACCACTTCCTCTGAAGCTTCTGGAGATAGCCGCGGAGGGGGTGGGTTACAATCTTCTCTCGAATTTGGTCCCGTAATGAGGATGCACAGAGAAGTCGGATGGCAAGTTCGGTGGGTACATTTTCGGGGATTTGGCCCTCATGCTGTTCCATCAAATCCTGAACCTGCTTTTCAAATATTTCCATTCTCGAGGTGTTGGGGTTGGAAGTGGTGGAAATACCTGAAACGATGTCCTCACATTGTGACTTGATTTCTTCCCTAGGCCCTCCTAGAGTTTCCGCGGGGCTGGACTGGTTTGGTTCATCTCCATTAACTGGACCGTGAGTACCTGCATGCAAGAGGAAATCGATGTACTCAACCGACTTAGTTAGGGATTCACGCTGCTTCCGAAGCGTACCCAGCTCATCGTCGAGGTCCGCAAGTTCCTGATTGAGAGTGTGATACTGCTTGAGTTGTTCAGTAGGGGCTTCAACAGAGACTCCTGCTATGGAATACAAATGCCCTTGCCGAAACCATTCATCGGAGTCCGTTGACCCAAGATAATAGACCAATTGCGCCCCTAGAGAGTTAGTTCGAGAAACGTCAGTGGCATCAAATTGATCTGTTTCGTTGAACCCGAGTAGCCAATAGCCATCAAACGGATTTTCCTGGACCGAAAGCGATTCAGATCGGATGGTAGCCGGCGAAGCGTCGATACCAATTTCGATCGGATATGTCGTGTCGCCGTCAAGGTCCATTAGTCTCCGGAGTTCTGCAAGCGCTGTGTAGGCGTTTGCATAGTGGGCAGGTTCCCCTTCAGGGGCCTCTATCCGCTCCTCAATCCGATTTAAACTCGGTAATGAACCGATTCCGAATATCTCGACTGTCTTTGCGACCTCTTGGCGGCACTGCTGGAGCAACATGGAAATGAAAGGGAACGCTCCAGAACCGGTCCCACCCCCCAAACTATTCACTATCCAGACCTGCAGTGGCTCAGAAGTTGCAGAACAATTTTCGGCCAATGTAGTGATTTGTTCTGTTAGAGCTTCTGAGAGGTGGGCAGAGTCTGCTGCCGAGTCAACGAGATAACGGCCGAGTGGGCGTTGACGAGAAGTACCCGCATCAGGAACGAAGTTGTGGTCACCTTGGAGATAATGAACCGATCCAAAATCTCGATTGGGTGCATCACTGTCGGTCGTCAGCTCATACGTAGTCGCAGACTCTGGGGCAAATGTCTGCAGGTCGCGACTACTAGAGTCGATGGCAAACAACTGAAAACGGTCCGCTACCCCCTCCCTAGAAACGAACTCATCCATCTCAGCGAGAATATCGCACCCTGCTCTGCCAATCCCGACTACCAGCACAGGGTGCGACGTCATCAAACGATGACTATTCTGCAATTGTAAAAAGAATGGCCTTCCAATTCATCGAGATGTCCCATTATCAGGAGTTCTAGTCACAAAGGTCCGGGAGGTTGTAGGTTTATTATACCCTAGGCAAAACGTGCTCCCGAACTACGACACGGCATATAATGGCTCGAACATTTACTCAAAAACTCTCTGCAGAACTCGACTATGACTCCGAGGGAACTGTCCATCTATATGCCGAGTATGATCTCCACCGAAGTCTAGAGTCACTCACACTCTCGTTTCCGGATTATCTGTCCCCAGAAACAACCAGTGGGTTTTCGCACTCTCAACGGCACCAATGTGAGTGGGATGGCGTAACTAATGATCCATGGATTCAATTTCGATACGACGTAGATAGAACGAATTCGGGTGGCTACGAATTCGTGGACACCGGTGGATGGGCCCTACTGAAATATCCACCCATCAACACATCATGGCGATATACAGGCCCGGAGATCGATCTGCAGCGGGAATTTGACGTTGGTCAGGAAGGAGTTGCGAGTTCGGATGGAAGTATTGTCTATCTCGGTCCGCACACTGAAGAGCAGTTTCGAGCTGGTGGGCAGACCTTCCGAATTGCAATCCCAGGACAGGCATCTCTCAGGCCATCGCTCAGTGAAGTGCAAGCGTCACTAAGCTATGCAGCAAACAACCTCGACGTCGGGGGAAAGAACGATGCAGTTGTGGTGATTGCAGCGCCCTCGAATATTAACTGGGGCTGGGGTGGGCTTCAGAGTGGAGTCAATGGTTACTGGGCTGTTGACTCAAGTCGAGTTGGAAATGCGAATAATACGTGGGTACACGAGTATATCCACACCCGACAGGAGTGGACTCCAGACAGTTCGACTGACTGGCTCGTCGAAGGAACCGCGAATTACTACGCTGCACTAGTCACGTATCTGGAGGGCCGAATTTCTTTCTCTGCCTTTCGTCGGTTTCTGGCAATTGATCGCCACAGTGACTCTGTACTGAGCGATCCAGGCCGATGGTCTGCCCCGAACGCACACTACAGTAAAGGACGCCGGGTCACAGCTGCTCTCGACTCGAAAATTCGACGTGAGACGAACGGTGAGAGAACGTTTGAGGACGTTTTCCGGCGAATGAATCGTATCGATGGCCCGCTTACTGATCAAAAACTCCAAAATATAGTTCGGACTGTTGTCGGTCAGAGTCTCAGTGGCTGGTTTGCTAAATACGTCAACGGAATCCAGACACCTGATATCCCTCAGGATGAGCAATTGTTCACCGGGGAAACTATCCCGGAACCTGAACCTGAATCTGAACCCGAACCCGAACCTGAACAGGAAGAGATTGGAGAAACAGATTCTGATGAGACCAATGAATGTCCGGTCTGCGGGAAGTTCGTCACCAGTGATGAACAGTTCTGCGACAGTTGTGGGACAGCACTATTCAGGCAATGTCCGGTCTGTGGGCGTGGTGTCACCGACGAACCGTATTGTCCAGAGTGTGGCACATCGATTCGAGAGGAATGTGATGTGTGCGGATCTCGCCGGCATTCATCGGAGGAGTACTGTTCCAATTGCGGTACGAAGTTCGAAAAATAAAATCGTAGCTCACACTATCTCAGTTACAAACCCGACAGATCGAGATCGTAACGCCGCCATAGAACGTCTTGTTCACTAATTGGTTTCCACAGGTGTCACAGCTCTCGTTTGCTTTGTCGGTAACTCGATTATCAGTAGCTTTCGACCCGCACGCACAATTTGCTCCGACAATATCCTGCACGTAGGATGGACTATCAGTCGTTAACAATAAGAGTATGTTAGAGACCCAACTTGCGGTCATATGATAGATCGCAGTACTTCCGGCTCCCCTTCCAAATCTAGCACTAGTTGAAAATCTAAACAGAGCCGACACTCCATATCCTCCCAGTCGTTTACTGTGGTGGCGAGCTCAGCACTGATGTGTAGAGCCTAAATTCAACTACTTCGAGTCAAACGATGTTATCGATCCATCCACCCGTTCGGCCAGTTGGGCCTCTATGTCCTCCCGGCGGAACCCAGCCGGTGCGAGCACAGATTCAGCAGCTCGACACAATTGATCCCGATAGAACTCGACATCGTACTGCTCGGGCTGCTCATACAGAAGCGACACGCGCGCTCGACCATCCTTCTCGTCATCGACGACGAATACTCGACATCCTGCCTGGGATGTTTCCCCATTCCTAGGTCGGACGCTCGCTCGAGTGCAGCGACGTTCCTTGTAGTCTGCGTGTACTCCTCGACACGTTTCGAGACACGATTAGCAGAGAGGTGGAGCTCTCTGGAGTAGTAGCAGAATAGGAATATTCCAGAGAAACACATAACTGATACCGTGTTAATTGCATGTTCAGATGGTTACCCGGCGACAGTTCCTCGGAGTGGCCGGCACGGGAGTTGCTGCGATGGGATTGTGGGGACCCAGAGCTCACAAGCAATACTCGAATATCAAACCCTCACCGACGCCCATCGATAACCCACAACTTCCGGATACCGCAGATAGATGGCCAGAACTCGGCAAGTGGAACCTTCCGGGGGACCCTCACTGCGTACTCCCTACCGATGAGGGACGCTGTTTTGTCGGAGGGAAAATCGAACAGGGCTCCAACGGAACCAGCTACGTTGCGTTTCGGGGGACACAGGCAGATACTGTGGTCCACAAATTCAACACTGAATCGTCGAGAATTGAGTCTATTACCGACCTCACCCTGGTTGGGGACAGTGTCATTGCACTCCAGACTATCGGAGACACGGGCCATCGACTCATCCGTTTGACCCGAGATGCGCAGATTCAGTCAATGACGAAGACCCATTGGCGTGAAACTCCACTTTGGGATCAACAACTGTTCACTCGTCCTGCAGATGATGAATTACTACTCGCAGGGGTCCCGGCCGATTCAAAATGGAACGAAGGGCTGGCTGTAGTTCAACTCACTGCAGATGGGACACCACAATGGAGCCGCACATATGGGAATGGTGTCAATCCCTTCAACGTCCGATATAGCGGTCAAACGCTAGCTGCTAACGTCCAGAGACACACAGATTCTGGCAGTCCGACTGCGTTAATGGTCGTAAGGGGAAATGAACTCCTGTATCATCGGCGTATCCCTGGAAGGAAAATTTTCGATATTCGGTTGGTAGACGACAGCGACGGTGATGTTGTTGTAGTCGGGAAAATCAGTGATCAGAATCCCGAACAGGGGTACATCGCTCGGCTGGACAAATCTGGTGACCCACAGTGGTGGCGTACGCTCCCCGAGCCTGACCAATCGACAACGTTCATGTCCATCATTGAGTCTGAGGAGGGATACCGAATCCAGACCATCGCCACACCTGAGTCGAAAGGTCCTGACTATTCGATCGAAATGGCTATTGACTCGAGCGGAGAGGTACAGGGTTTTCAATCGTATCCGATGACCGTCTTTGGCGGGCAATTCGGGGAGAACAGTGTATTTGTCACGGAGTCTGGTGATCAACCTCAACTGCTCCAGTACCGAGATATGAATCGGCCGGACGCAGGTGAGAACGAATGAATTGGCCCAGGATGCTCTGGAAGGCCAAACAGGTTGCAGAATGGGTATACAAGCTTGCCTCCACCGAGCGGGTCGTAGTCATATTGAGCCTTTTCGCTCTATACGGGAAGCAAATACTCGAAGCCATTCAGGCAACTCCCATCGCGGGTATCTCCAGTATCCTTGGCCCGATATTCAGTGGAATCGACGTCTTCTACTGGAGCGGTGTGGCTATGATGTATTTCATCCATCTCTTCTCGATCAAAGAGGTTTACCAGCGATTTGATCTCGAGCTATTCGATCAATATCCGAGCTTCTACCATGCATTCGCTGCCGTCGCTACAGTCATTGCACAGTATGTCCTTATCAGCAGTATCCCTGGACAGACAGCTCCAAAGTACCTCCAATCCTCCCTCACGACGCATAATATCGCCGTTGTGCTGCCATTTTTCGCCTTGATTATATTTGCGAAACTGAGGTCAAATAGCCCCCTCAGCCACCCTGGAAGCACATACCTCAACGTCCTATCGAAATTTGGGATAACAGAGGACGAGCGCCGAGAAGTGTACAATCAGAGCGATTTCCGTCGGTTTGGCACCTATGTAATGGTCATAGCTGTGACGGCGGTCTACTTCTCTGCACTTCTTATCATGGGAAGTTTCACAGCAACTTTGCGAATTTACCCGGGAGTACTTGAGATCCTCGCAATAGTTGCAGTAATCGGGTCAAAAGCACTCCGGACATCACGAATGGGGAAGCAACGAATCACTCTTGCCGACAGATTCGAACAGGCTGCAGCTTTTGATTCTCCGTTCTATGATGTAATTAGCGACACCCCGCTTGGAGCAGGGTGGGGATTCATGTTAGCCCTGCTTTTGGGTACGATACTGGTGCCGCTGCCGATACTCATACAGCCTGGAGTCGGCCCATTTCCGATTGATACATTCCTAACCGGGGTCAGTGCCTTTGTAATCCCCAATGGGATTCCGACTTCCCAGGCGATCGGGATGATCGTGCGGTCGGTCTTCTGGGTCGTATTTGCGTCCACGCCGTATCTTGTTGCGATCTATGGCCTCTGGTTCTGGTACCAGATGGCCCGTCGAACCCCCAGCATCATTCAGCAACGAGCCCTAGAATCGGAAGTTTTCGAGTACGATGAGGATGTGGACACACCACCGGTAGCCCGACCTCGGGGATGGCTTCTACCAGCGGCCGGGCTACTTCTTGTTACTTTTTCACACCCACTGTACCAGCAATTGCCCGGGTTACCAATTGCTGAATTGAATGCCCCAAGTATCCAAATAGCAGCCTGGATTACAGCATTCGGGTTATTTGGTTCGAGCGTACTTGCAACAGCAACTGCAGAGCCAGAATTGCCGCGATTCCCCACGGTCGAACTTCTGTTGCCAGCCCTATTGATTGGCGGGTCACTAGTATATGCCTCAAGACAATGGGGTCTCCTGCCTTCGTATGCTGTTTTGGTTGGGATTATCCCCTTTATAACATACAGTGAAGAATTGTTTAACTGGATTGTTGCACCCTCTCGGCAGTCGAGAATTCTGAGATCCCTTCCAGCGGGGATTTTCATTGGGCTGGGGGGATGGCATGTCCTTGGGGCTATCAGCGGTGTCGCCTACGGCTTTGCTATGTTTGCGACGTTCTTCTTCACGGCAGAGTGGAAGGCACGTGAACAAGTCAAAGAGTCCAACGATGCAGAGTCAGAGAAGTCCTCTACCGAATGAGTAGGGAAGACTGCTTTGTGTCGTTGGCATTGTATCAGAAAGCGTTCATTGTCCCCGCAGATTTATCAGCAACCACATATAGCCTACCAAGCATGTCCCAAGAAACAGACTGGCCCTCCCTCATAGCAGGGAGCGTGCTCGTCGTTGCTGGCTCCAGCATCGCCGGTCTGTATTCATTCGATGGACAGGAACTAGCCGTATTCGTTGGCTTTTGTCTGTTCGTCCTCGGCTACTTTCTCGCCCGCGACGGTTGGGTGATCCTCTCGCCAGTTGAACACCCAGTCCGAGATGCTGAGGCGTCACTCCACGCTGACCACCCATTGGTTCGGAGTGCCGTTGGCCTCGTTGGGATCTACGGCATCGCAGCAGGAGTGACACAGTTTTCGCTTACAGTGATTGATCCAAGCGTAATCAGTGCGGTCAGAGCTGGTGTGTACAGCGTTGGAGGCTATGCATGGACTCACGTCGTTATCCATCAGAGTCTTTTCTAAGTATGGTTGGCCAGATATTTCTCAAACGTGGTCACATAGGCTTTCTCGCGGGGCTTGCTACGACCTCAATGGGCCTCTCCTCAGGGTTTATCTGGGCCTCAAATGGACAGGCAGTACTCGTTGTGATCGCCGCTATCGCTGCTTGGACAGGCTATCTCGGAGCTCACTATGCCGTCACCGGACGGTTCCTCGATGGGGATACGCGTCAAAAAGAAGGGATCGGCGGCCGTGAAGCTCTCCATCTCGACGCAGGCTGGCAGTATCTGGCGGTCGGTATCGGTGTCAGTATCCTCATTTCAGGGATGGTCATCGGTGCGGTGTATATCAACCGAGGGAACCACCTGGCGACGAATATCGGTGGCGTGCTCTTCCTCGGTGGGTACGTGATTGCCCATTACGGCGCAACGAAGGAGCTCCTGTAAGATTTGACTCCGCAGAGGATTACGCAAGCGAGAGTAACGAGAGTATGACCGAGATGGCATCGATCGACAGTACAGTCACAAGTAGCCGATCATTGATCGGCCACTCCGGAGCCTCTCGGTAAGTCTGGAGGGTCTCGATATCTTCTCTAGACCGGCCCTCGGATGATCGCTCCCGCTGTATTTCTCGACGTTTGTCACGGACCATTTTTTGGTGGATCTGCCAGAAGGAGAAGTATAACCAAATCGCAATAACGGCCCCGTAGACAGCGACCGGAACTGCGTAACTTGTCGCCCAGATCAACGGGTCCCATCCAGAGATCATTGCTTCCGTTACTGGACTCAGCGGGTCTCGTGAACCCTGCACGTGGAGCCGATAGACCAAGTACACTCCAGCTAGAACTAAGAGCGAGTTAACACGTGTCGCAAATCGGCCGAAGTCACGGAACCCTCCTGCGTCGTCTTCATGGCCGGGAATGTACTGGAGGGTTTGTACGTTGTCAGAGAGTAATTCGTTTAGAAACCGGACGAGAAGTACGAATTGTACAGCCAAAACAACGATCGCGATATCGATCGCCGTGACGATGAGCAGTGATGTTGGAGCATCAAGGACGAACGGCCCACGGCTGACCAGCCAGATTCCGACAAATTGAGCAACAAATAGGATACTCACCAAGATGACCGCTGGGGTATTGCCTACTTCAATCGCAAAGGCGTCCAAGAAACGAGGTAGAAAGACGTTTTCGTACGAATCTGCGTCAGCACTCGTTTGGAGAAGGTCAGTCTTGTTGAGGTTAGTGAATAACGTCTCTGTTCGGCGCATTCCGTCATAGACTAGCGGTCCCCCCAGGTACACTAACAACAGAAACCCAAAGCTGTAGACGATATTCGGCTGGAGGTCACTGATGGGGGTAAAGTAGACTGTCCAAGCACTCCAAGCGGCACCCACCAGAAGTACCGACAACACACCGTAGAAAATCCCAGCATGAACTAACTCGACAGTCATCTCCCGCAGCTCTTCATCACCATCAGCGGTACTGAAGATGAACGCGATGAGGAGAATAATCGCTAGCCAGAGGGCTAGCCCACTAACCAAACCGATCGAAGCAAGCCCCACCTGACCAGGAATCAGGACCTCTAAACCGTTGATCTCAGTCACCGCAGCTTCAACTGTCAAAAGGAGCAACGCCCCCAGCACAATTACAGGGGTGTGTCGAAATGCGTAGGTCAATACCCGGGAAGATACTTGTGAAATGCGTGATTTCGGCTCGGTGCCAAAATCGAGCATAAACGGTATATCGTCAGTTACGTCAAAGGGATTCAGTGAACAGTATTCGTGGAGATAGGTCGGGCTAGAATGTGGCTCATCCAGATTCCAGACCCATAACGAATTCACAGCGTCGTTCGATTGTTCTTCATCCACGTGTAGATCACCATCCAATCAGGAACTGATATTAATCTTGGCTGATACTGGAGTCCTCATAACACAAAAACATACCTCAGGGATTCTATTTAATGACATTATTGAAACACATACGCTTCTTTGTTATTGGTCGATTTGGCCGTCGAACGGATTAAGAAGTAGACTTCAGGAGGATTAGTACATATCAACCCACTACAACCACCCAAATTCTTTATTTTATCTCTGTGTATCGATTGATGTGATACTCTATTTAGAGATTGAGTTTGGACGTGTGGTTGGGGCTCTAATAGAGAACGATGAAGTCACTGACTATGCTACTCTATCGGATATAAATACCGCCGATGATCTTGCCGAAGTTCTTTCTCAATTTTCTGCTAATGATCGCAGTGACGTTGATCAAGTCCAAGCAGCTATCGGGAAATTAGCCACACAAGATCAGAGGGGGGAACTCCCAAGCTGCACGGCGATCCTAGCCCCGGGCTATGGGCTGCCAGTGGAGACCGAGACTATTGCGAATCACACTAAGAGTATTGATGGTGGTTTGACCCCACAAGGGCAAGTCACTCAACCACCACCAACAGAGATCAATACCGATACAGAGAACGCCGTAGTTTCTGCTAAGTTTGGGCATAAGAATCCAGATTATGAAATGGATATTGGTGCGGAAATTGCGGCTTCCTCAATCAGATTTGGACATAAAGTCTCAGGAGAAATGGGGTTCCGGGAACGGACAAAAACAGCTGTAGCCAATGTTAGACTCTCGCAGCTCTATCACTCAATAAAAGACCAATTGAAGCAGGCTGTATCGAGCGCAGATATCGAGGCCCCACTATATGCAATTAGAAGTGATGGGACATTAGCAAATTTAGATACGATTGATGAAACGCCGGCTATGCTATTGTCTGGAGTAGTAGCTGCTCGAGCCTTTGGGGCAAATTCTCGGGTGGAACGAGATGGAGCTGTTCTCACCATGACTCCAGATACCACATACATTGTCCCTCCATTCATACAAGGTATCCCGCTCGAACAGGGCTATTTTGCGGGAGATCTACGGTCTGGGTACACTTCTATTCAAACCGTTAGTGTTCCAATTGGATATGATACGCCTGTTTCTCAACTTATTTCCGCTAATATAGATTCCTCAAAGGATCTCCAGTCGGTCCTCAGACCCGGTGACTTCAACGATGAAGACTCAACCCTAGCTTCTGGTCAGATAGACAATAAAGAAAAAGTTAGGACCGAACTGATAGCTGAACTCCGCTCGAGTGTCAAGGAACTTTCTCAATCTGCATCTACTGTTGATACACTCATTGCAGGAGATCCATACATTGCATCGGTCATTAACGAGTTAGCAGACAGTTTTGGCGCTCATGGAATCGTCCCAGACACAGTAACGACGGTTGGTGCATTCAGTTGCTCCAATTCAGAAATCCAAATTACTGTCCGGTTACAGATCGACACTGCCAGAAACATTATTTCTGTTAACACGAATGGGGAGATCTATTCTGAACAAATGGACCTGTCTAAAAAGTTGAATAGACTTGATGTTGAGGACTTTGTCAAAGAGTACGTAACAAATAGTTTACAAAAACACCAGCAACCAATTGCATCGGTCGATATAATTGAGTCACGAGTTGTCACCCTAGTCGAAGATGATACGCAAATCGGTGAACTGCACACAATCATCGCAGAAGGTACTGCCAAACCGGAGACGGGGATGAAATGACATATCTAGAGCGTGAGTCGTTTTCAGAGTACGATCAGAGTCTAGCCCTAGTGTACGATAAAAAATACACGCAGTATATGCAAGGGACGACCCATCCAGAGCGTCCTGAGAGATTAGTCTATTCACTCGATATGATGCGTGAAGAGTCTTTGATAGGCGACGTTATCCAAAAGGTGACGCCAGAAAGTGCCTCACTCGATTCCATACAGCAGGTACATACAAATCGGTATCTCCAGCGTCTTTATCGCCAATCTCGGAAAGGGTCGGGATCTATAAGTGCTGATACCAAGATTACTGATCAAACATGGACTGCAGCAAGGCTCGCTGCAGGAGGAGCTATCCGGGCTGCCGAACTGGCTTGGGAGCAACAATATGATAGTGCGTATGCCTTTACACGCCCACCAGGTCATCACGCACTACCTGACCGAGCTCACGGCTTCTGTTTTTTGAACAACACCGCGATTGCGACAAAAGCAATCCGACAGGAAACAGATTGTTCCCGAGTTGCAATCTGGGATATTGATGCACATCACTGTGACGGCACGCAACGCGTATTCTATGAGGATTCTGATGTGCTAGTTACTTCGATACACGAGGAAGATGCAACAAAATTCCTCAATATTGGAGGTACAGAGTATACTGGGGAGGGAGAAGGGAGAGGTCGAACCGTTAATATTCCCCTTCCCCCTCAAGCTGGTGACGATGCATATCAAGCCGCAGTAGAGCAAATCGCTCAACCAATTTCCGAGTCATTCAGTCCAGATATTTTGTTACTGGAAATCGGGTTTGATGCTCATTTCGGAGATGCACTTTCTCAGATGCATCTTACTGCTAATGGATATGGAGACCTCGTAAGAAAGGCCCAAAACTTTGCTAATACCCACTGTGATGGACGTCTTGGGTTGATTCTGTCTGGAGGCTATGATTTCACAGCAGGACTTCCATATAGTAATCTAGCGACGTTAAATGCACTTCTGGGCGGTCCCGAAGACTTTGTCACCGAACCGAACCAGCCTCCAACCCAAGTTACCGGAGAAAATCATATAACACGAGCACGAGAAGCTCAGGCACATCATTGGTCTCTCTGAGAGCTATTCCCCAACTATGACTACTTGTGAATTCTCGCCTCAACCAGAGAATTATCGTGACACTGAGGAATTCCGGCTACTTGAAATCGGTTCGTTAGAATGCGATCGAACAACCTCTGCAGATCGAGATCATTGTCTAATCCATTCCTCCGATCATAATACAAACAAACAGGAGATACTCAGTGAAGCTCTTTCTAATGGAGAAACCCTCTATGGGGCGCGAGCTGATAGATTGGATCTCCGGCAAATCGGGGCCGATCAATCGACAGAACCGATTGACCTGCGGTGTGCTCACATCGGTACATTAGATATTCGAGACACTACGGTAGAAAGGCCGCTATTGCTGGATGGAGCTACAATTGATACGATTCTCGCAACTGAGACAACGTTCAATGCCCGCGTTTCCATGGCCTCTGCTACAATTCAGCAAGGTGTGGATTTTGAGAGCGCAATTTTTCGCGAAAGTGCCTATTTTGCTGATGTAGTATTTTTCGGCGAAGCTCGTTTTGCGAATATGACTGCACGCAATGAATTCGTCGCGTCACATGCCCAAATCGATACCAATATCGATCTAAACGGGGCTTCTTTTGAAGCACTTGCTGCATTTCAGCACACAACATTTGGCGGGTGGAGCGACTTCACCGAAGTAGATTTCCAGAAAGCGCGATTCGATGAGGCTACTTTCCACGATATCGCTCAATTCGAGGAGTCGTCGTTTGCTGATGCCGTTTTTAACCGTGCTGAGTTTGGCGGTGCTGTATTCAGAGATTCTTCGTTTACCACTGGAAAATTCCACGAGGCGTCGTTTAACGGCTGGTCGAGATTTGATAATGTCTCTGTAGAAGAGTCGATGAGTTTTGTTTCAGCTGAATTTTCTAATACTCTTGTTTTTGAAGATTCTGGCATCAATGGTGGACTCATATTCACTAGTGCACGATTTGATGGCGATCCAAGCTTCCGTTTTGACGGTGCAAAATTGATGGGTAAGACCACCTTAGACGGGATCTCATTCACCCAGGGAACGTTTACTGGCGCGATCTGTAATGAAATATATTACCAGAAGAAAAGCCTCCCCCGATCGTCGGAACTCCAAAATAAACATCGGCTAATAGACTTCACAGATGCGAATATCAAAGATGGCGAGCTCACATGCCAGGATCAAGGGGAGATCTATTACGATCTAACGGACGCCACTATTGGCAGTGTTAGCTTTGCCACTGAGAACGGGAAAAACCCCTTTAAGAACCTTAGCGTATATCGAACCGAATTTGACTTTTTCGACTTTTCGAGATACCGTAGTTATCTATCGCCAAATTGGAACCTCCATACTATCAGTGACCAAGCACCGATTGAACAGAAGCAAAACAATTCTGAGTTAGAAACAACGTATCTAAAGGCAAAGAATGGAGCCGAAGATGCAGGGGATAACAGGTCGGCCTCTCAATTCTTCCTCAAGGAACTCCGCTATCGGCGCCGCGATTATCTAACCCGAGCAAAGACTGCATCGCCCCAGAAGTCTGCTGTACTCTGGGCACGAGCAGGGTTCAATTTCTTCTATGATATAACGAGTGGATATGGGGAAAGACCAGCTTCTGTTGTGATTTCAGCCGGCACAACAATCCTACTGTTCAGTGCCGCATTCTTTTTGATGTTCACAATGGTCGGCCGATCCCCACCTTATGCTGATCAAGGCCCTTCACAACTCTCGTATCTTGTATTTAGTATGGAATCGTTCGTCCAGTTTGTCCTCCCAACCGATGGCCATATAGAATCGTTATACATCCGCGGTTTTGCCAGCTTAGAAGGCTTTATTGGAGCCTTCTTTATCGGGTTATTCGTTTTTACTCTAACCCGGTCGGTTCATCGGTGATTTCGAAGGACCGCCCGACAGTATGAGAACGAGCTGATGAATAATCGAGCCTATCAAGAAAATATCCAAGAAAATCAATAGTTCGATCTGAACTCCAGCAGGTATCGATGGTCAGAGACATATAATCGTGTTCGGGCCAACTGTGGACAGCGACATGAGACTCTGCAAGGAGTAGCACAGTAGAGAAACCCTCCCCCTGTGATTGAAATTCATGTGACTTTTCTCCAACTACTGTTAGGTCTGCTTCTTCACACGAGTTCCGAAGGAACCCCTCAACAAGCACCCTGTCTTGCACGTGTTTCTCGTCTACTCCATAAATATCATATATATGAACTTCTCCCTGCGAATCTTCCATGCAATCACAGTATGCGTAACGATTTACATATACCTTGGCACAGTCACAATGGTCGTGTTTAGTTAAGCATGAAGAGTGAGGCGTGGTGATTTTGTGCTGATCTATGGCAGAAATCACACGCCTCAGCGGTCATAGCGACTGGATT
>NZ_FOXI01000018.1 GCF_900115675.1 Halolamina pelagica
CCCCCGAGATGGGGAGCATCGACGCCGGGGACAGCGAGGGATCGAGCCCCGCGGGGAGTCAGACGCCGTCCGACGACGCCGACTGACGACGAGTCGACGCGTCCGCGAGCGTCCAGCCGTTACCAGAGAAAGCGGAACAGGACCGTGAACGCGACGTAGGCGCCGACGGTCGAGAGCACCGGCACCACGTTCTGCATCAGCAGCACCCGACCGGTCGTCGACGGATCGAACAGGTCCGACGCCGCCGGGATGTCCTCGGGGTCCTCCTCGCCGATGCCGGGCGCCTCCTCACCCGGCTCCTCGGCGGCCAGTGCGCCGACGGAGACGCTCGTCGACTCCTCGCCGCGCACCCCGCCCGAGAGCGTCGCCGTCCGGGTCGCTCGGCCCCAGCCGAGGCCGACGATGGAGGTGGTGGCGATGATGACGAACGAGGCGGGGATGCCGATCGCCGAGAGCCCGATCACGATGGTCGAGGAGACGATCGCGACGACGATCGCCGCCGTCAGCGGCAGGTCGGTGATGTCGTTGCCCAGCGTGTCGAGCGTTCGGCGCGCGATCGTGAACGCGCCCACGGCGACGGCGGCACAGCCGAGCAGGATCATCATCTCCATCTCGACGCCCGCGCCGACCAGCGGCGCGATGGCGTTCGCGATGTTCGACGTGCCCGAGGCGAACGCCATCAGACAGCCGATCGTGATGACGACGATCCCGCCGACCATCTCCCGTCGGGTCGTGTTGGGGCCGGAGACCAGTCGTGGCACGGTGCCGGACCGGTCGAGTTCCATCAGCGCTCCCTCGCTGCTGTCGATGGCGACCCACTGGTTGATCCGCGGGTAGAGGTACCGGCCGATCATCCCCGAGACCCAGAAGCCGACGATGGGCGCGACGATCCACCAGACGGCGATCTCGCCCATGACGACCCAGTCGAGCGAACCGGTCGCGACGCCGAGGCCGGCGATGGAGCCCACGGCGGTCATCGACGTCGACGCGGGGACGCCGAAGTAGTTGCCGATGAACAGCGCGCCGCCGATGAAGAAGAGGACGACGATGCTCGTCTCGATCGTGAACACGCTCGCGCTGGTGATGAGCTCCTCCCCCAGCTTGTCGACGACGCGGCGCCCGATCGTCCACGCGCCGACGAAGAAGAAGACGGCCATCAGCGTCGCGGCGCCGGTCTTGGAGATGGCGTCGGACCCGACCGCCGGCCCGAACGCCGGACCGGTCGTCGAGCCGCCGATGTTGAACCCGACGAACAGCGAGACCACGATACCCAGGATGAGAAGAACCTCGACCATACAGGGAGCAACGGCGCGTCGCTCTTAAGCCGTTGGACCGATCCCGCCGGAGATCACCGCGGCCACGCGGGCCGGGAGAGATGGGTATACCTGTCTGGAACTCCGTCATCCAGTATGGACCAAAGACGACAGTCTGCGCGCTCGCGGAGGTGGCGTCGATGAAGGCCTCCCGTGTCGACTTCGGTGTCGACCTGGCTTACGGGCTGACGATCTTCGTTGCGATCATCCTCATTCTCGAGCTCGGGACCGCCGTGGGGGTCGCGTTCGGCCTCGGCGTCCTGCTCTCCTACATCATCCACATCGCCTGGAAGATGGCGCGGTTCGACCCCGACTGGATGACCCAAGAGGTGACCGAGAAGGTCAGCGAGACGGTGAGTCAGGAGGTCGAACAGACCGTCAGCGAGGAAGTCGATCAGGTGACCGAGGAGGTATCCGAGACCGTCACCGACACCGTGAGCGAGGAAGTCTCGGAGAAAGTCAGCGAGGAGGTCTCCGAGAAGGTGACCGAGGAAGTGAGCGATGAGGTCAGCCAGAAGGTGAGCGAGGAGGTCGAGGAGACCGTCAGCAAGGAAGTCGACAAGGTCTCCGAGGAAGTGAGCGAGGAAGTCTCGGAGAAAGTCAGCGAGGAAGTCTCGGAGAAAGTCAGCGAGGAGGTCGAGGAGACCGTCAGCCAGGAGGTCGACGACGTCGCCGACAAGGTTTCCGAGGAAGTGAGCGAGGAGGTCAGCCAGAAGGTGAGCGAGGAGGTCGAACAGGCCGATGGCGACACAGTGGACGACGACAGCGACACGGACGACGAATAGGTCGCCGGTCAGCCGCTATCGACCCAGCCGACCGCAACGAGGCCGCCGCTGCCCCCGGTTTTCTCGTTTCGACAGGTTCGTCCCAAACATGATTAATAACCTTCATTAACGCTCGTGCACAATCGACGCGTGCAGTCGAGGTGATCAGCCATGGCGCTACCAGAGAACCTGACCAGTTCCTGGACGCAGGGGCTCGATCTCCCGAGTCGACTGTTCGAAACCGGTAGTACCGACTACGAACTGTTCGAGGAGGACGGGGAGTTCGTCCTGAGCGTCGAGATGCCCGGATTCGATCCCGAGAGCATCTCCGTCTCCTGGGACGAGGGTGTCCTGAACATCGCCGCCGAGCACGAGGACACCCAGCGTGGCCGCCGGCGCACCTACCACCGTCGGTTCCGCTTCCCCAAGTCCATCAACGACGAGGAGATCGCCGCCGAGTACAACAACGGCATCCTCGAAGTCCGGCTGCCGATCGTGGCGGACGCGACCGTCACCGGCACCGAGATCGAGGTGCAGGGCTGAGGGAGGTCGCCTCGGTTCCCGTTCCGCGGTCCGTTTTTGTGCTGATCGTCGCTAGCAGGGGAGCGACGGCGTCTATCGACGGCGCCAGCGCCGAACCGTGTGACTGTCTCACACGACACCTTCATAGGTATCTGTCCGATATGGAAGGACACGATGATGCTCCCGACCCACGCGCTGTTCGGGATGCTCCTCGCGCTGCCGGTGGCCGTGCTCGCGCCGGAGTACGCCGCCGTCGCGCTGGGAGCGGGGCTAGCCGGCGGGATCCTGCCGGACCTGGACCTGTACGTGGGCCACCGGAAGACGCTGCACTACCCGGTCGGCTACAGCCTGCTCGCCGTCGTCGCCGCCGTCGGTGCGGTCGTCAGTCCGACGGCGGCGACCGTCGGCGCCGCGCTCCTGCTCGCCGCGGCGGCGAGTCACAGCCTCGTCGACGTGTTCGGCGGGGGGCTGGAGCTTCGTCCCTGGGAAGCGACCTCCGAGCGGGCCGTCTACGACCACTACCGCGGGCGCTGGATCGCCCCGCGTCGGTGGGTGCGCTACGACGGCGCCCCGGAGGACCTGCTGCTCTCGGTCGGGCTCGCCGTCCCGCTCTGGCTCCACGTCGGGTCGCCGTTCCGGCCGGTCGTGATCGCCGCACTCGGCGTCGGGGCCGTCTACGTCGCCTCGCGGCGCGTGCTCCCGCAGGTCGCACACCTGCTCGCGACCGAGGTACTCCCGGGCCGTGTGTCGCCGTCGCTGCTGGCACGGGTCCCCGACCGCTACCTCGACGGCGCCGAGCCCGACGACGCCCGGGCGTGACGGTGCAGAAGTTACTTCCGTGTGGTGTGAGCCCTCACCAGTAGAGCGATGGGTGCCCTGACAGTCGGCGTCGCCCTCGTCGGCGCGGCACAGCTGGCCGCCCTCTACGTCGGCTACCGCCGCGGCGACACGGCGGCGGTCGTCAACACCGCCGCCGCCGTCGCCCTCGTGCTCGTTTTCGCCGCACTTCCGGTGGTACTCCGCGACGGCGATCAGCCGACCCGGCTCGCGGGGTTGACCTTCTGGGTCGCGGTGGCCGGCTTCCTCCACGCGCTCGGGATGCTGGGGCGCTACGAGTCGGTCTGGTGGTGGGACCACCTCACGCACACGCTCTCGGCGGCACTGGCCGCGGCACTGCTGTACGCGGCGGTGCTCGTGGCCGGGTGGAGCGGTGCCGCCGCCATCACGCTGCTCGGCACGACCGTCCTCGGCGTCCTCTGGGAGGTGGGCGAACTGATCGCCCGCGAGATCGCCGACCGGTACGACATCGAACCGGTGCTCGTCCACTACGGCTGGCGGGACACGGCGTTCGATCTCGTCTTCGACGTGGTCGGCGCGGTACTGGTCGTCGCGCTCGATCTGCGACTGTTCGTCCCGGTCGTCGAGTGGGTGTCGGGCGCCGCCTGAGTCGACCGGTCTCCCGTCGATACCGATCACGTCGATCGTCGAACACGACGGCGAAAAGGGGTCCGTTATCCGTGCGGAGTGCGAGCGTCGGAGTAACGCCTAAATTATGTCCGGAGAGTACGACCTCGTCATCGTCGGGGGCGGCATCAGTGGGGCGTCGTTGCTGTACACGACCGCGAAGTTCACCGACATCGACTCGATCGCGCTGATCGAGAAGGAGCCGGAGATCGGCGCGATCAACACCCACCACACGAACAACTCCCAGACGCTGCACTTCGGCGACATCGAGACGAACTACACCCTCGAGAAGGCCGAGGAGGTCAAGGAGGGTGCCGAGCTCCTCGCGGGCTACCTGGAGAACCACGACCCGGACCGCGAGATGCATGCGAAGCGCAGCAAGATGGTGCTCGGCGTCGGCGACGAGGAGGTCGAGAGCCTCGAGCGGCGCTACGAGGAGGAGGGGTTCGGCGACCTGTTCCCCAAACTCCGGCCGATCGGGCGCGAGGAGATCGCGGAGCTCGAACCCAAGGTCGTCGAGGGGCGTGACCCCGACACGGAAATGCTCGCGCTCCAGACGCCGGACGGCTACGTCGTCGACTACGGCGCGACCGCGGGGTCGTTCGTCGAGGCCGTCGCGGACGACGACGGCGTCGACGTGTACACCGGGACGGAGGTCACGGACATCACGCCGACGCTCGAGGGGCACACGATCGCGACCGACGGGGCCGGGCGCTTCGACACCGACGCCACGGTCGTCGCCGCCGGCTCCCACAGCCTCCAGATGGCCAAGGAGCTGGGTTACGGCCAGGACAAGGTGCTCCTGCCCGTCGCGGGGAGCTTCTTCCTCGCGGACGACCTGCTGAACGGGAAGGTGTACACCCTCCAGATGAAGAAACTCCCCTTCGCCGCGGTCCACGGCGACGCCGACGTCCACGACGGCTCGATCACCCGCTTCGGGCCGACCGCGAAGCTCGTCCCCGCGCTCGAACGCGGCCGGATCTCCACGGTGGGTGACTTCCTCGACGTGTTCGGCCTCAACGTCGCCTCGTTCCTGAGCTACGCCAACATCCTCGCCGACCGCATTCTCCTGCCGTACGTGCTCCGGAACCTCGTCTACGACGTGCCCGAGGTCGGCCCGCGGCAGTTCCTGCCCCACGTCCAGAAGGTCGTCCCCAGCGTCGAACTCGACGACATCGAGCGCGCGAAGGGGTACGGCGGCGTCCGCCCCCAGATCGTCGACACGGAGCAGAAGTCGCTGGACATGGGCGAGGCGAAGATCGTCGGCAACGACGTGATCTTCAACATCACGCCCTCGCCGGGCGCCTCGACCTGCCTGAAGAACGCGATGCGGGACACCCACACCGTCGTCGACTTCCTCGACGGGGAGTACGAGTTCGACGAGGACGCGTTCCGCGAGGACACCATCGGCGAGTTCCCCCGGGCGGAGTAGTCAGCTCAACTCGCCGTTCTCCGCCGGCGTCACGTCGTACCGCTTCAGGAACTGCCGGACCGACTCGTCGCTCCCGACCAGCGTGAGTTCGTCCCCAGCCGAGAGCGCTCGCTGTGGGTCGACAACCGTCGTCTTCCCGGCCTCGTCCGTGACGGCGACGACCCGACAGCCGGTCGTCTCGGCGATCCCCGACTCGGCGATGGTCGACCCGGCGAAGGGCGTCGCCGGCACGCGGATCAGCCGGATCTGCCCGCCGGGATCGAGGATCGCCTCCCCCCGGAGTGCCTTCGCGATCATCCGGGCACTCACCCGCGGCACCGACAGCACGTAGTCGGCGCCGGCACTCAGCGCCTTCCGGGTCGCCTCCGCGTCGGTTACCCGGATCAGCACCTCGATGTCGGGGTTCATCTCCTGTGCGAGCACCGCCGTCAGCAGCGACTGCGAGTCCTCCGGCAGGCCGATCACGATCGCGTCGGCGTCGTCGACGCCGGCCTCCCGAAGGGTGTCGCGGGTGCTCACGTCCCCGACCACGTCGACGCCCTCGCGCTCGGTGATGTCGACAGTGGTCGTTTCGATCCCGGCGGCCGCGACCACCGTGGCGGCGGCCTGTCCCACCTCGCCGAACCCCGCGATCACGATGCGGTCGTGCTGCCCGACCGTCCGGGCCGGCCGAGTGAACTCGCTCAGGGTCTCGAAGCTCTCGGGGCGTCCCGAGACCAGCAGGACGGTGTTGTCCCGGATCACCGCGTCGGGGTCGGGCGGCAGTTGGAGTTCGCCGTCGATCCACGCGCCGATGATGTTCGCGCCGGTGCGCTCCCGTACCGCCGACTCCCGGATCCGGCTGCCGACCAGCGGGCTACCGTGGGAGACCGGCACCTCCGCGATCTCGATGTCGCCGCCGAGTTCGACGGTCTCGCGGACCTCGGCGGTGAACGACTCGACGGCCTTGTCCGCGAGTCGGCGGCCGAGCACGCCGTGGGGCGAGAGCACCGTGTCGGCGCCGACCGAGTGCAGGACACGCTCCATCTCGCTGTCGTCGGTCAGCGCGATCACGTCGACGTCCTCGCGGACCGACCGGATCGTCAGGATCGTGTTGACGTTGGCGTCGTCGGCGTCGGTGATCACCGCCCGCGCGGTGTCGATGCTCGCACGCTCGAACGCCTCGGCGTCCTGCGGCGAGCCGTGGATCACCGCGTAGCCGTCGTCGGCGAGCGCCTTCGCCTCGGCCTCGTCGGAGGAGATGAGCACGTAGTCCACGTCCAACTCCCGGAGTTCGTCCAGCAGCACGGCGGAGTCGCGGCTGTACTCGCAGATGATCACGTGGTCGCGCTTGGGCGAGAGCCGGCTGTCGAGGTCGACCTCCGCGCCCGTGAACAGCGGGATGATCACGAGTCGGAGCGTGAAGAAGCCGACCGCGATCCCGCTCAGCTGGACGAACACGACGTAGAGGTTCATCAGGGGGTGGCTCCACGGCGAGTCGGCGCCGTACCCCGTCGTCGTCATCGTCTCGACGACCGTCGTCAGCGCGTTGAACACCGTGTACTCCGGCCCCTCGCCCTCCAGGGTCCGCATCCCGTAGAAGTAGACGACCGTGAGAAACAGCACCATCGCTACCAGCCCCACCGCGTAGTAGGCGACGAGCCTGTGGCGGCGGGAGAGGTCCGAGAACGAGTCCGGGAGCGAGACCATCCAGATGCTGACTCACGTCCCCCTATTAGAAAAAGGGTTGCTCGCTCGGCCCGCGCCCAGCGGATCGCGAGCCGGCCTCGCGGCGTTTAACTCCGCCCACCCACAACCACGGACGATGGCAGACGACTACGGCGGCATCCTCGGCGCGTTCCCCTACGCGTTCCGGCGGAGCGACTCGCTGCTGTTCCGGTCGTACGTGCTCGTCGCCGGCCTCACGACGCTGCTGCTCGCGCTGGCCTGCGTGCTCGCGATCGTCGTCGTGTTCGGCCAGACCGCCGGCGCCCGCGGGGGCAACTTCACGCTCTCGCGGTCGTTCATCGCGCTGCTGGGGCTGCTCGCGGTGCTCCCGGTCGTGGGGCCGGTCCTGCTGGCCGCCCGGACGCGCCGCCGCGGGCTGGCCGATGACGGCGCGTTCGAACCCCCGCGGAACTACGAGCCGCTGCTGGCGGTCGCCGGCTACCTCTTCCTCCTCGCGCTGTATCTCGGGCTGGTCGCGTCGATGCCCGAGACGTTCACGCTCGACGGCGAGACGATCACGCGCCCCGCGCCGTCCGGGCCGTTCGCGCCCGTCCTCGCCGCACTCTACGCGGTTCCGCCGATCGCCTCGCCCCTGATCCCGGCCGCCGCCGCAGCCGCGATCCTCGCGGTCCACCGGTGGCGCCGCTGATCCCGGCCCCCGACGCCGGCCGCGGACGAAATCCGGAAGGGGCTCGGGCGCCCAGTAGGGGTATGAGCGACGCCGAGATCAACGGCGAGACCGAGGGGACGTTCCTCGTCACGCACGCCGCCGACGACAGCGCAGTGTTGCGGGACGTCGAGCGCGGACAGGTCCACACGCTCTCCTCGAACCCCGGGCTCTCGGAGGACGACGCCGTCGAGGGCGTCGTCGCCCCGGAGCCACCGCTCGACGTGACGGCGGAACTGATCGAGATCGAGGAGCGCCGCTCGCTGTCGATCGGTGAGAGCCGGGAGCCGCCGACGAAGCACGAACGGGAGCTCGCTGCCGAGCAGGAGGTGGGTGAGCTCACCCGGAAGGAACGGGCCGGGATCGGCGAACTCCACGTCATCACCGTCCCCGATGACGAGACCGGGGCGGCCGTCGAGGACGTGCTCGACGACCGCGAGACGACGCTGAGCCGGGCGGCCCGCCTCGGGGTGAACCGTGTCGAGATCCGGTCGGAGCCGGGCGTGGTCAGCGTGCGGTACCTCCCGTAGTCGGACCTCCGCGGTGGAGTCAGCAGATCCGGTTGACGAACGCCCCGTTGCTGCCGAAGCGCCGGTAGTTCTCCCCGATGATCTCCGCCCACCGCTCGGCCTTCTTCGGCGTCGAGCCGGCCATGTGGGGCGTGAGCAGCACGTTCGAGAGGTTCCACAGCGGCGAGTCCGCCGACAGCGGTTCGGTCTCGAACACGTCCAGCGCGGCGCCGCGGATCCAGCCGTACTGCAGCGCCCGGACCAGCGCGTCCTCCTCGACGACCTCGCCGCGGGCGACGTTCACGAGCACGGCGTCGCCGTCGAGCAGGCGGAGTTCGTCGGCGCCGATGAGGCCCTCGGTCTCCTCGGTCAGCGGGCAGGCGAGCACGAGGTGGTCGGCGCGCCGGCAGAGTTCGGTGTGGCCGTCCGGGCCGAAGCACTCCTCAACCGCGTCGGGAGCCGAAGCGGGATCGCGCTTGGTCCCGAGCACCTCCATCCCGAACGCCGACCCGAGTTCGGCGACCCGGCTCCCGATCGCGCCGACGCCGACGATGCCGAGGGTCTTCCCGTGGAGTTCGCCACCCTCGACGCGCTCCCAACTGTTGCGCTCCTTCTGCGCCATCGCGTCGAGGAACCCGCGCTCGAACGCCAGCATCCCGCCGAGCACCTGCTCGCCGATGGGTTCCGCGTGGACCCCGGAGGCGTTGGTGAGCGCGATATCGCGCTCCTGCAGCGCATCCTGTGGGTAACTATCGACGCCCGCCGAGAGCGCCTGCACCCACTCGATCTCGGCGTCGGCGAGCAGATCGGCGTCGAGACGCCCGGTGATCAGCGCGTCGGCCGCGGGGAGCAGATCCGCGGTCTCCTCGGGCGTCGCCGCCGTCAGCAGTTCGGCGTCCGGAACCTCCGCCCGGAGCGCGTCGAGTAACTCCTCGCTGGTCTCCGGCGGGACGGTGTGGGTCAACAGCAGCGTCGGGTCAGCCATGTTCGGCAGTTCCGACGGACGGGAGAAAAGCGCTCGCCCCGGGGCAGTCGCAGTTACGCCTCGTCCTCGAACTCCAGCGCGACCGAGTTGATACAGAAGCGCTTCCCGGTCGGTTCCGGCCCGTCGTCGAACACGTGGCCCAGATGCCCCTCGCAGTTCGCGCAGACGACCTCGGTCCGGGTCATTCCGTGGCGGGTGTCCTCCTGTGTCTCGACGGCGTCGTTCTCGGCGGCGTAGAAGCTGGGCCAGCCACAGCCGGCGTCGAACTTCGTCTCGGAGTCGAACAGCACCTCGCCACAGCCCTTGCAGCGGTAGACGCCGTCGTCGTCGCGGTCGACGTGCTCGCCGCTGAACCGGGCCTCGGTGCCCCGTTCGCGCAGGATCTCGTACTCCTCGTCGGAGAGCTCCTCGCGCCACTCGGCGTCGGATCTCTCGGCTCCCGTGTCGCTCTCGCTCATAGCTCGTGTTGGGGTTGCGCGGGCCTAACGCTTCCGCCGGCGTCGACGGGTTCGAACGCCCCGGAGAACTACCGACAGAGCGCCCGCACGTCGTGTAGGTCGTCGACGACGTGGTCGGGCTCGACCGACAGCTCGTGGTGCCGGCGGTGTGGCCGGCGGATGAACGCCGAGTCAACGCCGGCGTTGAACGCCGCCGTCACGTCGCTCTCCCGGTCGCCGACGTAGAGCGCGTCCTCGGCGTCCAGATCCGCGAGCGCCCGCTCGATGAAGTGCGGGTCGGGCTTCTTCCGCCGGAGGTCGGCCATCGTCGGCTGGCGACCGTAGGCAGTGTCGAACAGCCCCGAGACGCCGTAGTGATCGAGCAGGAAGTCGACCGTCTCCTGCTGGTTGGAACTCACCACACCCATCGGGAGGTCCAGACCCGACAGCGTCGACACGTCGTCGAACAGCGGCTTCCCGCCGGCGTGGACGTGCTCGCGCTGAGCCTCGTGTGAGGCCCGGTCGCGAACCCGCCAGAACTCCTCGACGGAGAGGTCGTACAGCTCACAGATCTCCGACAGCGATTCCGGGGTTACACCGACGACGACCTCCTCGACGTGCTCGGGATCGGGGTCGTCGACGCCCGCCTGCTCGAACGCACGCCAGGCCGCCTCCTGCAGCACGTCGTAGTCGGTGGTGTCCACCAGAACGCCGTCGTTGTCGAACACGACCGCGTCGTAGCTCATACGTATCAGAGGCGTACGCGCCTGAAAAAGGTTGTGCGCCGGCAAATCGCTCGCGCTCGGTCGGCGGCGCTCAGTCGTCGGCGGCCGCCTCCGAACCCGCGGCCTCGTGGATCCGCTCACCGCGGTGGAGCCGCGAGGCGATGGAGTAGGTCTGCTCGCGCTCGCGCCGGGTCGGGTAGTGCGCCGCGAGGTAGCGCGCGACCGCCGTCGCGAGGACCCGGCGCTCCTCGGGATCGTCACGCAGGTCGAACTGCCGGAGCCCGGCTTCGAGCGCCTGGAACGTGTGGAAGCCGGTGTCCTCCTGCAGGAGTGCGTTACCGAGTTCCGCCTTCAGGCGCTCGGGGTCGCCGCCGGCGTCGAGGAAGTTCGCGGCGTGAGTGCCCGCGGCGTTCACCTCGCCCTCCATCTCGAAGCAGCGGCCCAGCCCCTCGATCTCCGCGTCCGGATCGGCGTCGGCGTCGCCGGCGGGCTCGGGCGCCGGCGGCGTGTTGAGGAACCGGTCGAGGTAGACGTTCGTCGCCGCGTCGTACACCCCGCGGTAGAGCTCGGTCGTCGGCGCCCGCTGGGCCGCGCGGTGGACCGCGTTCGCGTACGTGAACGTGTGGTGGACCGTGTTCCAGTCGTTGAACTCGTTCGCGGTGGAGAACCGTGCGACGCGCTTCCCCGCGGCGAACGCGACCGCGCTGGCGAGTTGCTCGACGGTCGCGCCGTTCCTGATCGCGCCGTCGAGCGCGTCGTACACTTCCTCCGGCTCCTCGCTGTGGAGTCGGTCGGTGAAGTCGTCGGGCTCGGTCCACTCTTGTCCCTCGCCCTCGGCGACCATCTCGTCGATGCGGTCGAACGACTCGGCGCTGCGGCCCGCGAGATCGTCGGGCTGACGCCACGAGGAGAGCTCCTCGCTGCGCTGGGCGTCGGCGAGGCCGCGGACCAGTGACGCCAGCACGTCCGCGGTCTCGGGGTGGTCCCAGCCGACGTGGTCCAGCGCCTCGGTCGCCTTGTTCAGGTGGTCGAACCGGTGGCCGGTGTCGATGTAGCGGTGGTCCGTCGCCGCCGCGGTCAGCATCTCCGTGAGCTGCTCGGGCGAGCAGCCGTTGGCGACGGCGGTCCGCAGCACGCGCTCGGCGCCGTCGGCGTCGCGCACCTCGACGTTCTCCCGGAACCACGACTTCAGCCGGGAGAACGGCACGTCCGTGGCCTCGAACGCCTCCTGGTCGAACTTCGGCGGCTGGTCCGCGCAGTCGCTCGCGACCTGTACGAGCCCCTGATACAGCGCTCGCTCGCGGTCGGCCTCGTCGAGGTCGGGCATGCGGTTCAGCAGCGCCGTCAGGATCGTCAGCCCGGAGCTCCACCCGCCCTCGCGGTACTTGGTGCCGAAGACGACCGCCGTCTCGAAGGGGTTCTCGGGGTCCACGTCCGCTCGGAGCAGCCCGATCGCGGACTTCGCGAGTACCAGCCGGAGGTTCTGTTCGAGGCCGTCCTCCAGTCGCTCGGTCCAGTGAACCGCCGGCGGCTCGTCGCGTTGGGGGTCGGGGTCGACGTACACCGTGCCGTCGACGACTTCGAGCGGGTAGCTCTCCACGTCGTCGGCCCACGGGTCGAACGTGTCGCCACAGGAGAGTTCGAAGCGCGCGTGGTGCCACTCGCAGGTCAGGACGCCCTCGTCGACGCTACCCTCCGAGAGCGGGAAGCCCATGTGCGGACAGCGGTTGTTGACCGCGCGGAACTCGCCCTCGTGGTGGAACACGACGACCGGCGTCCCGCCGGCGCTGGCGACGGTGCGGCCCTCCTCGCGGAGGGTGTCCGCGTCGGCGACCTCGACGTACCCGTCGGGGACGGTGTCAACGTTGGACATGGGCACACGTTGTGCCGAGTGCGACTAAAACGTGTCCTGAAGAACGTTTTACCGAGTCGGCGCGGCGACGACACGATCGGGGCGCGGCGACGAGACGGCGGCCGGTGCGGCGGGCCGGATCAGTCCGAGACGACCGCGGGGGTTCGACAGTCCGCCAGGTCGAGCACGTCGTCGAAGAAGTCGAGCGAGTCGTGCGGGCCGGGGTTGGCTTCGGGGTGGTACTGCCGCGTGAGTACGTCGATGTCGACGCCCGCCAGCCCCTCCGCGGTGCCGTCGTTGACGTTGACCTGCGTGACCGCAAGGTCGCCGGGGTCGGCCACGCTGTAGCCGTGGTTCTGGGTCGTCATGATCACGCGGTCGGTCTCGAGGTCGCGAACCGGCTGGTTCAGCCCGCGGTGGCCGAACTCCATCTTCTCGGTCGCGCCGCCCAGCGACCGGGCGACGACCTGCTGGCCGAGACAGATGCCCGCGATGGGCGTCTCGCCCGCGAACTCGTCGACGACCTCGCCGGCCGCTTCGAAGTTCGCCGGGTCGCCCGGCCCGTTCGAGACGAACACGAGGTCCGGCTCGCGCTCGGCCACGGCCGCGGGCGTCGAGTCGTAGGGCATCACGTGGACCTCGGCGCCGCGGGCGGTCAGCGAGTCGACGATGGACTGCTTCGCGCCGCAGTCGAGCAGGGCGACGCGCGGTCCGCTTCCCTCGTACACCTGCGGTTCGTCGACGCTGACCTGCGCGCCGATGTCGACGTGGTCGCTCATCTCGACACACTGGTCGAGCTGTTCGCGGGCCTGTTCCGG
Source organism: Halolamina pelagica (assembly GCF_900115675.1). GTDB lineage: Archaea > Halobacteriota > Halobacteria > Halobacteriales > Haloferacaceae > Halolamina > Halolamina pelagica. Next base: position 13,196 of record NZ_FOXI01000018.1, read on the forward strand.
CGTCGCGTCCGGGCCGGCGGCGACGCCACACCGCATCGCCCCCTGCTCGCGGATCGCGGTCACGAGCTCCCGGGTGTCGACGGCGTCGACGGCCGGCACGCCCTCGCTCGCCAGCCAGTCGGCCACGTCGTCGGTGAACTCCCGGGCGATCGCGACGCGGGGCGTGACGGCGTCGGACTCGAACCGCTCCGAGCGGACCCCGTAGTTCCCGATGAGGGGGTAGGAGAAGGTCAGTACCTGTTCGGCGTAGGAGGGGTCGGTCAGACTCTCCTCGTAGCCGGTGTACGCCGTCGTGAACACCAGCTCGCCCCGATCCGTGCCGGGAGCACGCGAGCGTCCCTCCACGACACGACCGTCGGCCAGCGCGATGTACGCGCTCATTACGAGAAACGTACTCATCTAGCGTAATAACTGTGTCGTTCGAAGGATTCTTACGAAATTCGTAACCGGTATCCCGAGGGAGCGACACGGGCCTGTATGGACGAACTCGATCGGGAGATCCTGAACGTCCTCCGGCGGGACGCACGGACCCCCTACACCGAGATCGCCGAGCAGGTGGGCACCAGCGAGGGAACGGTGCGCAACCGCGTCGAGGGGATGGTCGAGGACGGCGTCATCGAGCGGTTCACCGTCACCACCCGGACCGGGAACGTGAAGGCGATGATCGAGATCTCGGTCGCGATGGACGTGAACACCGACGAGGTGGGGAAGCGCCTCGCCGACTGGGAGGAGGTCGACTTCGTCTGGCAGGTCTCCGGCGAGGACGACATCGTGCTCGTCGTCGACTGCGTGGACACGCGCGCGGTGAACGAACTCATCTCCCGCGCCCGCGAGCAGGAGGAAGTCGAGGAAAGCACGACCCGGCTGATCCTGGACGAGCGACTGGGAACCTAAAGTCCTCCGACGGGCGGAGGCCGTGCCACGGCGGGAGGCCTTTTCCCTCGCACTCCCCGAGGATTGAGTGCATGACCGACGCGCTATTCATCGTCAGCGAGGAAGGGTACTGGGCCGAGGAGTGCATCGACCCGCTCACGACGCTCACCGACGCCGGCGTCGAGATCACGGTTGCGACGCCGACCGGGAACCCGCCGGTCGTCGACGAGCGCTCGCTCGACCCCGAGGACATCGGCGAGGCGGAGGCCGATCGCCTCCGCGAGATCCACGAGACCGACGACCGCCTGAACGATCCGACGCCGCTGGCCGCGGCCGAGCCCGGAAGCTACGACGCGGTCGTGTTCCCCGGCGGCCACGGCGCGGAGTGGGACATCACACAGGACAGCCACGCCCGTGCCGCCCTCCGGACGGCCGTCGAGGGCGAGGACGGAACGGCGCTGGTCGTCTGCCACACCGTCGGCATCCTCGCGTTCGCCCGCGACTCCGCGGGCGAGTTGCTCGTCGAGGGTCGCGACGTGACCGGCTTCCCGAACGCGTGGGAGGAGGGCATCGTCGACGAGAACGACCTGATGCCCGACGGCCGGAAGCTCCCCTACTGGGTCGAGGACGAGGTGACGGCCGCCGGCGGGAACTGGGACGCGGAACTCGATTCGGACACCTCCGTCACCGTCGACGGCGACCTCGTCACCGCACGGGGGCCGGGCTCCTCCCACGCGGCGGCGCTGACGCTGCTCGAGGAGCTGGGCGTCGACGCCTGAGCTGATACGGCGGCGACCGCCCCGCCCGGCATCGAAGCGACCTTACCCCCGGTGGCCGATGAACCCCGTATGAGCACGGAGAACGCCGACTCGGGTGCCGGCGCCGACGAGGGGCCCCACCCCAACGCCACGCAGGACGTGGTCGCCGTCGACGGCGACGACGAGCCGACCGGTCTCGCGAACCGCCTCGACGCCCATACCGGCGAGGGGCAGCGCCACCGCGCCTTCACTGCCCTCGTGTTCGACGAAGACGGGCGCATTCTACTGGCCCAGCGCGCCGCGAACAAGCGCCTCTGGGACACCTGCTGGGACGGGACGGTCGCTTCCCACCCCGTCGAGGGGCAGAGCCAAGTCGACGCCACGAAACAGCGCCTGGAGGAGGAACTCGGCGTCACGCCCGACCAGTACGACGACCTCGAAGTGACGGACCGCTTCGAGTACAAGCGCCGCTACGAGCGCGAGGGGCTGGAATGGGAGGTCTGTGCGGTGCTGCAGGTCACGCTGACCGAAACCGATCTCGATCCCGACACCGAGGAGATCGAAGGGCTGCTCTGGGCGGACTACGACCTGCTGTACGAACAGCCCGAGTGGTACCGCCAACTGCGGCTGTGTCCGTGGTTCGAGATCGCGATGCGGCGGGATCAGGAAGGCGAGACGGTTGCGGACGGGAGCGTCGGCTTCGAACGCTAATCGACCGCCAGCTACCCCTTCATCGCCCAGACGCCGACGACGCCCAGCAGGAGCGCCGGGACGAACGGCAGCGCCAGCATCGCGACGAGGAACGGCACGTGATCCGCCAGCAGCGTGGGGTAGAGATAGATGATCCCCGGGATCACCAGCGTCGCCAGCGTGATGGCGCCGACGAGGATCCAGCCGCTCGGGCCGCCACTCTCGCCGTCGCTCGCGTCCGGCCCATCGTCGCCCTCGACGCCCCCGGGCGTGTGCACGTACCCGCCGTCGTCGCCGTCGTCAGAGCTCACTATCCGGCTTTAGTACTACCTTCCCAAAGCCTTCCCGGTCCTCGAGCATGCGGTGACCGCGGGCGGCCTCGGACATGGGCACGATCTCCCGGATCCGGGGTTCGAACGTGCCGTCCCACACCAGCGAGAGCACGTCGTCGACCTCGCCGGGGGTGGCCATCGTCGACCCCAGCACGGAGAGTTGGTTCCAGAAGATCCGGTTCACGTTGGTGTGGGGCTGGCCGCCCGCGGTCGCGCCGCAGGTGACCAGCTTCCCGCCCTTCGCCAGCGACGCCAGCGAGTCAGTCCACGACTCGCCGGCGACGTGGTCGACCACCACGTCGACGCCGCGCTTGCCAGTCAGTTCCCGGATCCGGTCCGCGTAGTTCGTCTCGGTGTAGTCGATGACGTGGTCGGCGCCGCAGTCGGCCGCGTACCCCAGTTTCTCCTCGGTTGAGGCGGTGGCGTACACCTCGCCGGCGACGTGGTCGGCGATCTGGACCGCCGCGTGGCCCACGCCCCCGGAGGCGCCGAGGACGAGCACCGAGTCGGTCGGCTGGAGGTCGGCGCGGGTGACGAGCATCCGCCAGGCGGTCTGGAACACCAGCGCCGCGGAGCCGGCGACCTCCCAGTCGACGCCCTCCGGGACGGGGACGACGTTGTCCGCCGGCACCGTGGCGTACTCGGCGTGGACGCCGGGGCGGTGTTCGCCGATGATCTGGTAGCGCACGCACATCGACTCCTCGCCGTCCCGGCAGTACTCACAGTGGCCACAGGAGACGCCTGCAGAGACGGCAACGCGGTCGTTCCGCTCGAACCGGTCGACGTTCTCGCCCGCGTCGACGACGACGCCCGCCGCGTCGCTGCCGGGCGTGTGGGGCATCTCGAGGTCGACGCCGGGCATCCCGCGCCGGGTCCACACGTCGAGGTGGTTCAGCGCGGCGGCCTTCACGTCGATCTTGACCTCGTCCGGACCGGGGTCCTGCTCCGGGACCTCGTCGTACTCGATCACGTCGTGGCCGCCGTGGCCGTGGAACTGGACGGACTTCATGGGGGAGGGGTTGCGGCGGGGAGGGCATAACGGTTGGCGCCACGGCGTGACGCGAGCGACCGGAGTTTTGTAGCTCCCGACCCGACACGGGACCATGAGCGACGAACACGCGAACGACGACCACAGCCACGACCCGGAAACCCACGAACACGACCAACCCGGCACGCACGAGCACCACAGCCACGACCAGGAGCACCTCGGCGTCGCCGTCCTCACCGTCTCCTCCTCCCGCTCCCTCGACGACGACGACGGCGGCGACCGGATCGTCGACGCGCTGGAGGGCGCCGGCCACGAGGTGGCCACCCGCGACCTCCTCCCCGACGACTACGACAAGGTGCAGGGCACCGTCCAGCGGTTCGCCGACCGCGACGACGTGGACATCGTGATCACCACCGGCGGCACCGGCGTCACGCCCGACGACGTGACCGTCGAGGCCGTCGAACAACTTTTCGACAAGGAGCTCCCCGGCTTCGGCGAACTGTTCCGCCGGCGCTCCTACGAGGAGATCGGCACGATGGTCGTGGCCACGCGCGCCACCGCCGGCGTCGCCGACGGTACCCCCGTCTTCTCCATCCCGGGCAGCGAGAACGCCGCCACGCTGGGCGCGGAACTGGTCGTCTCCAGCGCCGGCCACCTCGCCGGGCTGGCGGGTCGCGACGACGAGGACGACCACGACGGTGAGGGCGAACACGAGGAGAACTGATCTGCTCGGGACGGACCGACAGAATCACGTCCCATCTGGGAGAACCCCCTGCAAGAATGTTCGATAAGGTGCTCGTCGCGAACCGTGGCGAGATCGCGGTGCGAGTCATGCGCGCCTGCGAGGAACTGGGCGTCGACACCGTCGCCGTCTACTCCGAGGCGGACAAACACGGCGGCCACGTTCGCTACGCCGACGAGGCGTACAACGTCGGTCCCGCCCGCGCGGCCGACTCATACCTCGACCACGCGGCCGTCATCGAGGCCGCCGAGAAGGCCGGCGCCGACGCGATCCACCCCGGCTACGGCTTCCTCGCGGAGAACGCCGAGTTCGCCGGGAAGGTCGAGGCCCACGACGACATCACCTGGGTCGGCCCGGCCGCGGACGCGATGGAGCAACTCGGCGAGAAGACCAAGGCCCGGAAGACGATGCGCGAGGCGGACGTGCCGATCGTCCCCGGGACGACCGACCCGGCCGAGAGCGCCGAGGAGGTCACGGAGTTCGGCGAGGAGCACGGCTACCCCATCGCCATCAAGGCCGAGGGCGGCGGCGGCGGCCGCGGGATGAAGATCGTCGACGGCCCCGAGGAGGCCGAGAGTCAGTTCGAGTCGGCCAAACGCGAGGGCGAGGCGTACTTCGACAACGCCAACGTCTACCTCGAGCGCTACCTCGAGAACCCCCGACACATCGAGGTGCAGATCCTCGCCGACGAGCACGGCAACGTCCGCCACCTCGGCGAGCGTGACTGCTCGCTCCAACGGCGCCACCAGAAGGTGATCGAGGAGGGCCCGAGCCCCGCGCTCACCGACGAACTCCGCGAGGAGATCGGTGCGGCCGCCCGCCGCGGCGCCGACGCCGCGGGCTACTACAACGCCGGTACCTTCGAGTTCCTCGTCGAGGAGGAGGACCGCGACGCCGACGCCGGCGAACTGCTCGGCCCCGACGCGAACTTCTACTTCCTCGAAGTCAACACCCGGATCCAGGTCGAACACACCGTCACGGAGGAACTGACGGGCATCGACATCGTGAAGTGGCAGCTCCGGGTCGCCGCCGGCGAGGAACTCACGTTCGAGCAGGACGACGTGGACCTCTCGGGGCACGCGATCGAGTTCCGCATCAACGCCGAGCACGCCGACGAGGAGTTCCAGCCCGCGAGCGGCGGGACGCTCACCACCTACGACACGCCGGACGGCATCGGCGTCCGCGTCGACGACGCGCTCTCGGCGGGCGACGAACTGGTGACCGACTACGACTCGATGATCGCGAAGCTGATCGTCCACGCGGGCGACCGCGAGGAGTGCATCGCCCGCTCCCAGCGGGCCTTCGCGGAGTACGACATCGAGGGCGTGGTCACCATCGGGCCGTTCCACCGCCTGATGCTCGAGGACGACACCTTCGTCGCGGGGACGCACACGACGAAGTACCTCGACGAGGACCTCGACCCGGCCCGGATCGACGGGGCGGTCGAGACGTGGGGGACCGAGGACACGAGCGACGAGAGCGAGGACGCCGAGACCACCGAGCGACAGTTCACCGTCGAGGTCAACGGCAAGCGCTTCGAGGTGAACCTCGAGGAGGAAGGGGCGCCGGCGATCCCCACGCCCGAAACCAGCAGCGGCGGTCAGGATCGCCCCCCGCAGGCCGGCGGGGGCGGCGAGGACAGCGACGACGGCGGTTCCGCCGGCGACGCCCCGGAAATCCCCGAGGGCGGCGAGTCCGTCGCCGTCGACATGCAGGGGACCGTCCTGTCGGTCGAGGTCGAGGAGGGAGACGAGGTCGCGCCGGGTGACACCGTCGCGGTGCTCGAGGCGATGAAGATGGAGAACGACATCGACGCCGAGCGCGGCGGCACCGTCTCGCAGGTGCTCGTCGAGGAGGGCGAGAGCGTCGACATGGGCGACGTGCTCGTCGTGTTGGAGTAAGCGAAAAGCCGACGCGAACGCCCGACCGCGACTACTCCTTCGGCGCCAACTCCACCTGCGTCAGGTCCCGATCCAGCTCACACGTCTCGTGCGGGGGATCACCCACCACGTCCTCGATCTGGTACTCCTCGTCGAAGTCGGCGCCCAGCGGCACACAGAGCGGATGGGAGGGGCAGTCCGAGTGCGGACACTCACCCGCCAGCTTGGCCTTGCTCCCGGAGTAGGCGGACTTCGAGAGGACGTTCGCCGGGATGCTGGTCGGTTCGACCTCGACGGCCCGGACGCCCCCGTCGTGGACCGCACAGTCGAGGATCTGCGTGTTCTCCCGCACGTCGGTCACCTCGTAGCGAGTCCCTTCTTCGAGGTTGAGACACTGACTACGGTAGGGACAGCCCTCGCAGGCCGACGACTCCCCCTGGTAGACGAACTCCTCGCCCGGTTCGGCGAGTCGGGCGCCGACGAGCGTGACGGTGGTCATACGCGAACGTAGCTACGCGGCGGGGTTAAGGCTCCCGCCCCCGACGGGCCGCGAGACCGGCTCAGACACGGCCAGTCAGTTCGTCGAGTTCGTGGAGATACCGCTCCCGAGGCTGCTGGTACGCGCCGCGGTAGTCGATCTCGCCGGCGGCGAACCGCGCGGCCACGTCGACGGCGGCCTCGACGGCCGCCGCTCGACTCTCCCGCGTCTCGTTGGCGATCTCGACCTCCGGCTCGGCGAACAGCGTCGCGTGCCACTGCTCGGTCGCGTACTGGCCCGCCCCGGGCCGGTCGGCCCGCGAGCCGTTCGTGACGTAGATCGTCGGAAGACACGCCGCGGGGAACTCGTCGGCGTCGAACACGTCCGGGCAGTACGCGAGGATGACCCGCCCGTCCCGCTGTTCGGTCCAGACGGTCCACTCCTCCGGGAGGTCCTCCAGGCCCATGACCGAATGTGGGTGGGCAGGGTGGATATGCCTCTCGCTCCGGGCCGCGCTTACTCCCCCAGCGCCGCGGGGCCGAGTCGGCTCGCCCGCTCGCGACCGTTGCTCGCGGCAGAATGCTCGGTCGGGGATTTGAACCCCGGTCATCGGCTCGAAAGGCCGAAATGATTGGCCGGACTACACCAACCGAGCGCATTCGAATATGCTCGGTCGGGTCGTATAAACCCTACTCTTTCTACCGCCCGAGGGAGAGGCTGTCGTGGCCTACTTCCCTTCGAACTCCGGCTCCTCGTCGCCCATGAAGGCGGTGACGCCCTCCATCAGGTCGTCGGTGTTCATCAGGTGGCCGAACGCCTGACTCTCGACTTCGAGGCCGGCGTCGGTGTCGTCGCGGCCGGCGAGCATCGCGCGCTTGGTGTAGCGCTGGGCGATCGGCGGCCCGGCCGCCAGATCGCGGGCCAGCTCCCAGCCGCGGTCAAGCAGGTCCTCGCCGTCCGTGACCTCGTTGATGAAGCCGTACTCTTCGAGCTCCTCGGCGTCGTACCGCTCGGCGGTGAAGATGATCTCCTTCGCCCGGCCTTCCCCGACGATGTGGCGCAGGCGCTGGGTGCCGCCCCAGCCCGGCAGCAGCCCGAGGTTGTGTTCCGGCTGGCCGAGCTCGCTCCGGCGGCTGGCGACCCGGAGGTCCGCACAGGTCGCGAACTCCATCCCGCCGCCGAGGCAGTAGCCGTCGATGGCGGCGACGACCGGCGCGTCGAGGGACTCGAGTTTGCCGAACGTCTCCTGGCCGAGCTTCGAGAGCTCGACCGCGTGCAGCGGGTCGCCGCCGCCGGCGGCCATCGACTGCACGTCCGCGCCCGCGGAGAACGCGCGGTCGCCCTCGCCCGTGAGCAGCACCGCGCGCACGTCCTCGTGGGCGTCGAGTTCGTCGATCGCGGTGTCGAGCTCGTGGAGCAGTTCCTCGCTGATCGTGTTCATCCGGTGGGGGCGAGCGATCTCGATGTGGCCGACGTGGCCGTCGACGGCGACGTTCAGCACGTCGTACTCGGTTTCGCCGCCCGTCTCGCCGTCCGCGCTGCCGTGGAAGCCGTCGCCGGCCTCGGCGAGGTCACGCAGCGCCGCCTCGGCCTCGTAGCGCTCCTCGTCGGTCGCCTCGTAGAGCTCGTCGAGCGTCTCGACCAGCGCGTCGATCCCGTAGTCGTCGGCCATCTTCGCCGGGCCGTCGGGGAAGCCGGCGCCGAGTTTGACCGCCTGGTCGATCGCTTCGGGGTCGGCCACGTCGGCGTCGACGAGCCCCGCGACCTCGTTGGCCATCACTGCCAGCAGGCGCTCCTGGACGTCCTCGCGGCCGGCGTCGGTCGGTATTTCGACGCTGCCGTCCTCGTAGTCGTAGAAGCCGCGGCCGGTCTTCTTCCCCAGGTCCTCGGCCTCGACTTTCTCGGCCAGCAGCGGGCAGGGTCGGTAGGCGTCGCCGAGCTCCTGGTGCATGTACTCCAGCACGTGGTAGCCCACGTCGATGCCGACCTGATCGGCGAGTTCGAACGACCCCATCGGGAGGCCGAGGTCGTACTTGGTGGTGGAGTCGACCTCCGCGACCGTGGCGTCGTCGGCGTCGACGATCCACGCCGCCTCGTTCATCAGGGGGACGAGGATGCGGTTGACGATGAACCCCGGCGAGTCCTTCCGGACCCGGACGGGGGTCTTGCCCAACGACTCCGCGAGTTCCTCGATCGTGTCCAGCGTCTCGTCGGCGGTGTTGGCGCCGGAGATGACCTCGACCAGCTGCATCCGCACCGGCGGATTGAAGAAGTGCATCCCGCAGAACTGCTCGGGCCGGTCGCTGACCTCCGAGAGCTCCGTGATCGAGAGGCTCGAGGTGTTCGTCGCGAAGATGGCCGCCGGCGGCGCGTACTCGGCGACCTCGCGGTACACCTCCTTCTTGATGTCCATCTTCTCGGGGACGGCCTCGATCACCACGTCGGCGTCGCCGACCGCCTCCTCGAGGTCGACGACGGGGGTGACCCGATCCAGCGCGCCGTCGGCCTCGTCCCGGCTGATCTGGTCCTTCTCGGCCAGCTTGTCGAGGCTCCACTCGATCTGTTCGTAGCCGTTCTGGACGAACTCCTCGTTGATGTCCCGCATCGTCACGTCGTAGCCCGCCAGCGCGGCGACCTCGGCGATACCGTGGCCCATGTTGCCTGCGCCGAGCACCGCGATCCGGTCGATCTCGTCGGGATCCATGCGCGAGTGGTCGGCCGGACGGCGGTTGAACGTTTCCCTCTCCCGTATCGGGAACGGGCTCGGAGTTGCTCGGCGTGGTCACCGCGGCCGATAGCTCTTACCTCCCCGCGGACGCACGGGGGAACGGATGGAGATCGAGGCGCCGACCATCGAGGACGCCGACAGGCTCGCGGAGCTGTGGGTGGATCTCGCGCGCAGCCAGCGCGCACACGGCTCACACCTGCTGGCCGAACCCAACCGCGAGGCGGTTCGAGAGGGGCTGGCCCGCGCGATCATCACCCAGAGCCTGCTGGTCGCCCGGACCGCCGAGGGCGACCTCGCGGGGTTCGTGGAGTTCTCGCCCGAGACCGACAGCTACCGGCAGGACGTCGAGCGCGGCGTGATCGAGAACATCTACGTGCGGCCGGCTCACCGCGGTACCGGCCTCGGCGGCGACCTGCTCGCAGCCGCCGAACGCCGCCTGCTCGACGCCGGCGTCGACCGCATCTCGCTGGAGGTACTCGCGGACAACGCGGCCGCCCGGCGCTTCTACGCTCGTCACGGCTACGAACCCCACCGCGTGGAGCTGGAGAAAGCGCCCGAAAGCGACACGCACTCAAAGGAGGACTGAGTAGCGTCGACTGCGCCTGGAGAGCATGGGTGGTTCATGCACTCGACTTGTAATCGAGACTTCCCGGGTTCGACTCCCGGTCCAGGCTCTCTACTGCTTGTTCAAAGCTGTCCTTAAAAAGGGGTAGCGAGTCGTTTACCCAGGGGGTGACAGCATGAGCCGCGGCGAGCGGTTCGCGCAGTTCAACGCCGCTGCTCGATCCTTCTTCGAGGCAGATGTCGGTCCCGTCAACCCCTCCGTTTCGTGTGGAGTGGAAGCCTGTGACGAGGCCGCCGTCTACCGCGTTCCGTGGCACTCCGTCGGCGGCGACATCACCTACTGCGGCTACCACCTCGCCCGCTACCGCGAACTCCACCCGGACCTCTTCGAGCGTGTCCAGGAGGCCGTCGACGAGGACCTCTCCGCGCTCGCGACGCGCGGCGCGCGCTTCCTCACGTTCGATGAGGTTCCCGAGCAGCTGTACGGCGAGGCGTTCGTCGCGATCGCGCTGCTCGCGACAGGCCACGCACTCTACGAGGAGGCCGATCCGGACGAGATCGTCGAATACCGAACCGTCGATCGCCGCCTCCAGAAACGAAGTAGTACCGAGGCCGCCCGCGAGCGCGCCGGCGAGTTCCTCCAGGACGTGGAGCAGCGCCTCGGCGTTCACGAGTGGAGCGACGATGCGCTGGCGGCACTCTACGGGGGTGAGACGGCGTGATGTCGAAGGTCGCTCGCTCTCGAGAGCGGATTCGGTCGTCGGAAATCGAGCCCGCTGTCTTCGAGGTTTGCTGGCGGCTCTACAAACGCGACGAGACAGACCTCCTCGACGGCGGCGTCGCCTCAGCCAGGATCGCCGAAGAACTCGATGCCACCCACAGCACAACTCGGAGTACGCTCCAGCGACTGCAGCAACGCGGTGTCGTGACAGCGCTCGACGGCGCTGCACCCCACGACCTTCGCGCGCGCCAGTCGTTCGTTCCCACTGCGCTGCTCGAGGGAGGTGAATCAGCGTGATGTCGATGGCACACGATCCGCGCGGGCCGTCGAACATCGAGCCCGAAGTCTTCGAAGCACTCTGGCGGCTCTACCGAAGTGGCGAGACTGACCTGCTGGACGGCGGGGTTCCGACCCCACGGCTCGCGAGAGAACTCGGTCGGACCCGGAAGACGGTCTACGGCGTTCTCCAGCGCCTCGAAGCCCAGGGTGTCGTCACACAGGTCCACGGCGCCGCACCCGAGAACTACCGCGCGCGGCTGTCGTGGGCACCGGTGGCGCTCCTCAACGGAGGTGAGGAGCGGTGAGGGAGATCTTCCTCTCTTCGCAGTGTCCCTGCGGTGCCGACGGCGTTCCGCGTAATCGTCCATACTGCGAGGAGTGTCTCGATCGCCTCGCGGCTGCAGTCACCGACACTCTGCGGGGTGATTTGCCGTGAGCAAAGCCGCCTCGAAAGTCGTCGGTGAGAGCGTCGAAGCACTCGTCCTCGAGGCTGTCGACGAGCTCCAGGAGGCGACAGTTCCCGACTCGTGGGATGGCGCAGCCGAGGACTTCTGGTACGACGCTACCCCCGATATCGCGCTGTTCGCGAGTCGAAGCGTCCCGATGGTCGGCATCTGCGTGATCGAGTCCGGCCAGCCAGTCGAGATCAAGAGCGCTCGGGTGACGATCTCCGACGGGACGCGGACGCGATTCGGTCGATTCAACCTCACCCGACGGCAGCACGAGCGGCTGTTGGCCAACGATGGGGTCTACCTCTTCGCCGTCTACGCCGACGCCTCCGACCAGGTGGAGATCCGCGGCCTGCTCGCCGTCCCTGCGGTGATCGTCGAGGACGACCTCCGATCGACGTGGTACGGGGTCGACGGTCGCGAGGACTACTGGCAACTGGCCGCGAGTCGTCTCCCGATCGACGGACTGGGAGGTGATCGCGATGCCGAGTGAGAACCAGCCCGCCGGCTCCGGTAGTCGCGAGCGCTTCCCGCGGATGCAGTCTGATCTCGGCGAGGATCCCGCACGCTTCCTCGACAGAGATCTGTTCGATCACGGCATCACTCGCCTCGAGGAGCGTGATGCTCCCGGGTACAGCGAAGCGAGTCAGCGTGTCGTTCGCGACGCCGATGTCTCGGCGTCCGGCGAGATGATTCGCGACCGGATCCGCGGGATCGACAAGATCGCCGTCGCCCGCGCGTGGAAAGCGATCGAGCGGCGCCTCGAACGCACGCCAGAGGGCGGCCGCGACGTGGTCATTGGCTACCTCGACGACCGGATCGACGAACTCGAAGCCGATGGCGAGCGTGAGCTTCCCGGGCACAGTCCCGAGGCGCTTCGCGAGCTCGGCGTCGAGAAGTTCGAGGCCGTCGAGAAGGGCGATATCGTCTTCCGCGGTCCCGATGGGGAGATCACTTCCCGAACCGAGGGGGCCAGCGCGAGCCAGAAGCTGGCCGCGATGGCTGACGGAGGTGAGGGCGAGTGACGACCCGTCCGAATCCGGACGCCCCGATCATCGGGACGGCGCCCCACGAGCTGCGCGCGAACCTCAACTTCTCCGAGCGCGGGCTGTCGAACCCGATGGCGGCCTACTGGGCGCTCTGCGGACTGATGCGGCAACACGGCGGCGGGACCACGGTCGAGACCGAGATCCCCTGGGTCGTCGAGCCACATCCCGATGCGCCCGTCGACGATGACGGTGAGCCGATGGAACCCGTCACCATCTCGCTGTACTACGGTAGCGACGACGACGGCAACCCCGCCGGGAAGATCGCCCCACATCCCGAGTTCGACCTTTCCCAGGATCGTGGGATGTGGGAGCCCCGCATCAACGTCGAGGGGTTCGGCGAGCGGAAGGCCGACTTCCACGTCCGGCCCCGATATGCCGGGATGGAGCACGTCGATACGCGCAACGACATCGCGAGCCCGTTCGATCACGACGATCAGCCCGACCGCGGGTACAACGTCAACGTCCAGGGATCGAACCTCGAGCCCGACGAGTACCTCCACGTTCTCCAGGAGGCCTGCAAGGCGCTCGCGGAGGAGGTCGACGAGAACTGGGGCGACGACCGGTTCACCAACCCGCTCCCCACCTCGACCATCATCCAGTACGAGCGCTATCTCCGCCTCTCCCGCAAGCTGTCGGAGAAGCTCACGCGCGAGGGCGGCACATTCCACCAGTTGGCGATGCTGCTCTCGGATCAGGCTGGCTCGAAGGGTGCGTACTTCTGGGACAACCGCGACGTCCAGGGGTACATGAGTCGGTTCCTGCATGACTCAACCGGCGCCGGGACCATGATCCCCGGCCACCAGTACGGCGGCCAGCTGAAGTCGTACCACCCAGAGAACGTGCACAGCGATCCGTCCGACCCGCTGTTCTACCCGAAGTTCGGCGCGCTCTACACCCAGCAGATGAACGAGATCCGCCTGAACGACTCCCGGCCGTCGTGGTCCGACCGTCACGATCTTGGGCGGGAGCTCGAGGAGCGACTCGTCAACGTTCTCGCGTGGTCGGGCATCCCGATCGACCCGGACGCACTGGGCGCTGAGTCCGAGGAAGAGGTCGGTGCGTTCGTCGAGGACTGGCACTTCCGTGCGGAGGCGACGGATCTCGACCCCGAGCTCGCCGACGACCCGACGCCGGAGATCGAGCGCTCCCAGGAGTCGATGATCGTTCGGTCGCTTCAGCGCATGACTGATTTGGGGCTCGAACTCTCCGAGCAGCTCATCGCCGACGGTGGCCACGCCCACTACGAGGACCTCGCCGACGACGCCGAGGTGTCGGCGTCGACAGTGTACCGCTGGCTCCAGCGCATGGGTGAGGCAGTCGAGTCCGACAACGGCGTCATCACCTTCCACTCCGCCAACCTCCGCGAGCAGTTCGAGGAGATCGTCGGGCGGACGGCGACGAAGTTCGTCTCGACGATCGACAACGCGATGCGCCGTGCCGATACCGTGCTCGAGAAGGACGCCTACCAGCGCCGCGCGGGTGCGGAGTTCGAAAACTGGCGGCAGAAGTGGGGCGCCGAACTCGCCGAAGACGGTCGCGTGCTGAACCTCGGGACCTGTCTCCCACGCCCCGATCGCGATCTCGACGCGCCCGTCGACGCCGGCGACGTCGTGCGTGACGGCCTCGAGGCCTGGCACGAAGACGGGAACAAGACCGGCACCTTCCCGCACGAGATTCACTGGGACGACGATCGTGGGCAGCACCACTCCGAACGTCTCGACGATCTCCTGGAGCAGGCGAAGAAGGATCACCGCTCCGAGGCCGTCCAGCAGCTCGCCGAAATGACGTTCGCCGGTCTCGACGTCGTCGACGCGATCAGCGAGGTCAAGCAGATGATCGAGGCTGGTTCTTCCTGGAGTCCCGCACAGATCCAGGCGGCTGTTGAGGAGGCCGGCTTCGAGTTCGACGTTCGCGACGCCGCCGAGCCCGACTTCGAGATCCCCGAGACGCCCGGCTAACACGCCGACTGGTGAGAGACATCTTTATCCTGCACCCCTAGTTTTCGGCCTCGCGCGACAGAATCACCCCGATCGTCTCACTTTGCCGATGGATTCCCAACTCGAGAGCGCCGGCGTCGACGGCCGCATTTCCGCCCGGCGGGCAACACCCCTTAGGACGTGTCCCTAACGGGACAGGGACAGCAAAATACACTGCACCGCCCCCACCGCACGCAGAAATCTCCAGTTGATGCACGGGAAACGGGGGTGCTAAGTTCTCCCAACAATTCTCAAGAACCGATTATTTCGTGACCCAATCTACCTGTTAAAGCCATACGACTTTCTTGCGCTCACGAGCCTGCGCCTTCTCGGTCGCTTCGCCACGATAGTGGTTCAGGAACGTGTCAAGATCGTTCCATCCACCCCATCGAAGTGCGATCGTCTCATCGACATCGGCGTTCGCCAGCTGCCCGGCCCAGGTACGCCGGAGATCGTGGAACGTCAGATACCCCCAACGGTCCTCGCCAGTCTCATCGACCAACTCTCCTCGAACTGCCTCGACCCAGTTCCGAAGCGCTCGCGTCGAACGATCGACGAGGACCTCTCCATCGTCGACGCCACCGAAGCTCGCTGCGGCGTCGACGAGATCTGCTAGCGGGTCAGGGATCGGCGCCTCGCGGTACTTCTCTCCCTTCCCCTCTGGAACCACAAGCATCTGTCCCGCCTCACCACCATCGACGACGTGGTCCGGCGTGACTGCAACGATTTCGTGAGTCCGGAGTCCACACTCGGCGGCGAGTCGAAACGCGACCTTCCGCAGTGGATCGTCGACGACCTCAAGCAGCGCGTCGACCTCGTCACGACTGAGCCAGACTCGGCGGCCGTCCTGATCCTCGTACTCTTCGGTCATCATGGATAGCTTCCTCTTTGCTGGCATCCCGGAAGAACCTCCGCCGAGAACGGTCGAAATTGACCCGGTTTGGAGGTGTCATCGGAGCTGATCGAGCGTCGAGCTTCCGATTCCCCCCCGATTCCCGGAAGCCGGTTGCGATGAGAGACCCCCACTTTCTCAGCCTACCAGAGAATGAAAGAGCTGGTAAGTGGTGTGCGAATTGGCCACGTAGATTTTCTACCTCATCGTTGCGTATTTGACCGCCATAAGAGATATGATTGGTTAGTTGAACGTAGCAATAATCGCCGTGCTGAATATATCCTCTGTACCTAGCGAAAGTAGTGCACACCCTGACGTGGCAAGAAGTCCAACCAATTCGCACATCTGTGCGAAGACGCCCGTTTCCGCACAGGGGTGGAAGCAAAACGAGCCGCTACTCCAGACTCGCTCGAACACCGCCTCGGTCGTGCTCTCGGCGACGCCATGGATCGGCGTGAGTTCCTCGCCGTGCTCTTCGAGGGCGACGACGGCCAGGATGATCGTGATGACACCGGCGCCGACGATCTCGATACAGCTCATCAGCTCGAACCCACACCTCGGCGTCCTTTCCCCACCCTCGACGTCGATAAACCAAGGCTGTACCCCGTACTCGGACGAGATTTTGAGCTCTCATAGGTTTCTGGTGTGGCTCTGAGATCCGACCCCGGCAACTACGCGCGCACTATAGAACATGCATCCTGCCGCGTCCGGGCGCCTGATGAAGACGGGAAAATCAGCTACTCATCGAGGGAGTCCCACGGCACTTCCAGCGCCTTCTCGCCGAGTGGGGTGATCTCGTACCCGCCGGTCTCCGGGTCTTTGACGATGCAGCCGTTGATCTCGCCATCGTCGCTCGTGTAGTTCCCGATCGCACTGGCCGAGACACTGCAGTGGGTCGCGATGTCGCCGTACGTACCGACGCGCCGATCGCGGACCACTCGCAGCACCTCCATCATGTTCTCCCGCTTGTCGCTCTTCACGTAGGCCAGCGCCTCCAGCGGCGCCGGCACCTCGTACTCCTCCAGGCCTTCCTCGATCCGCTCCTCCTGGGCTTCCTCGGCGTCGCGGATCATCGTCGTCCGCTCGGCGCGGAGCTCGGACACGTCGCGCAACGAGAGATCGCACTTGACCGGGTACTCGCGGCGCTCCTGGAGGACCTCACGAACGAGTCCCTCGTCGACGTCCTCCCGAGTCGTCTCCTCGGGAAAGTCCCGATCGAGCAGGAACCAGTCCGAGTAGTAGTCTCGCACCACCGGCTTCTCGTCGCCGTGGCGAACGTCGATCTCGTTTACCTCGACCCACCACTCGACATCCTCGTGGCGGTTGCGCCAGCGGTCGCGCGGATCTTCGCGAACGCGGGCACCCCACGCGAGCCCGTAGCGATCGAGCCAGCCGCGGTCCTTGTCCGACAGGCCGCAGCGGGCGCCCCCGAACTCGACGGGCCAGCGCTTCCACCCCGGAGTGTGAATGAGGCCCTGCCCAGGGTCGAACCCCTTGATGGTCTCTTCGAGGTTGGAGATGTCGATGCTCTCCTTCAGCGTCTTGATCCCCTCATCCTCGTTCGAGAGGACGATCTTGTTCCGCATATTCACGCGGATCTGCCGGCGCACGTCGTTGACCTTCTGCGTCGAGCCGACCATCAGGATCCCCCGACTCCCGCCCTGGGAGGCAATCTCGAAGATCGTCTGCGCGGTCGATCGGCGCTCGGCGCTGTACTTCATGTTCTGGGGCTGGCTCGGTGCGACGTTCTTCAGCTCGCGGATCTCCAGAGCGACCCGCGGGACGTTCTTGTGCTCGTCGGCGGCCTGCCAGATCAGCTGCATCCAGAGGTCCATGATCACGTAATGCAGCGCGCCGTGGCCGTCGTCGAGGAAGTTGCAGTTCAGCGCCGCCACGCGATCCTTCGCTTTCAACACCTCGGCCATGTCGATGTTCGTGTCGGCGCCCACGTCTTCGATCAGGCCGTCGCCAGCGTACTGGGCGAGCGTGTTCGCGGCCCGCTGGAGGGTCTCGTCCTCCTCCATCTGGTAGGTGATGTCCCGCAGGCTGTCGTCGTCGGGGTTCTCCATCGTCACCGTCGCCTCCATCTCGCCGGCCATCTCCTGGAGCTCGTCGACGAGTTGATCGACGGTGCCCGTCCCGCCACGGGCGGCCTCGAGGGCGCGGTTGATCCGGCGCTCGGTCGAGCCGCTGGCGGTCGTCTTCCCCGCGAGGCGGAGGATGATCTCTGGCGTGAGTGTGTCGACGCCGATCGTGAACAGCCGGAAGTTCGAGGGTAGCTTGTCCGGGACGCCCGGCATCGCGGGAACGTATACCCGCGTGTCGTACGCTTTGGGCTCCTGGCCGAGGCGCTCCAGGCTACGACGGATCGCGTCCTCGTCGTTCGGGATCGCGATCATCGGCAGCTCGTTGCGACCGTCGTCGAGGATGCTCACCCATTTGTAGCCGTGCTGGTCCTTGAGGTTCCCACATATCCGGGCGTTCGTCGAGTCCTTTCCCTGCCGCGGCGACGCCGTCGTCAGGATGTGGTCGCAGGCCTCGTGTGGGATCGATTCGGCCATGAACTCGATCGAGGCCGTCGAGTCCTTCCGCATCCGCTTCCGGCCGATGGGGAGGACGTCGTCCTCGTCGACGGTCGAACTGTAGCCCTTCTTGTCGACGTGCTCCAGCGTGATCGGCGCGTAGTCGGTCTTGTCCGTCGCCGCCGAGAGGTAGCCCTGTGCCTTCGCGACTTCGAGCAGGACCGGGTACTCGTCCTCTGGATCGGGACGGCGCCCGCGGGTGCGGAGGCGGTGAATACGCGTGAACTGGCTGGCCGCCCAGTTTGGGAGCTCGTCGCCGCGGAGTACCGCCTGTCGGTCGGGGTCGAGCCACAGCATCCAGTGGGCTCGTGAGAGCAGCGCCTCCGGGTCGTCGTCGGTCTGGCCGACCAGTGCGGCCTCGGCGTCGCTGATGAGCCACCGGACCTCGGCCTCGATCTCGAGGTTCTCCTGGTAGAGCTGGTGTTCGACACGCTCTTTCAGCAGGTTCTCGGCGGCTGTTGCCGTGTCGGTTCGGTCGCGGGTCTGAATGTCGTCGTAGCTGTTGCTCATGGGTTTCGTGGGGAGTTACTGGGAACGCTGTTCTCGGACCGATCTGCGATTGGTAGTTACGCTACTGGAAGGGCGTACGGTACACGAGGACTCTGTAGGACCCTATGTATCAGGCCTTACGGCGGTGAAACAGCTGCTAAGTGGGGTTGCGAATTGAACGAAGGGCACAGAAGATCCTTATCAGGTCGTCGATTGTTTCACGTTCATATGAGCCAGTCCGAGGAGGCGAGAAAGTTTATCGAACAGGCCCGTCAGCGAATCCGAACTCACGCTCAGAAGCGCCGACATGCCGGTCAAACAGATAAACTCTATGCGGTCGTTCAGTCGAAAACCGGCAACCTCTATGTCGGCATTCCTCTCGAAACGTCGATGCCACAAGCCAACTTCTGCGCTGAACGCCACGCCATCAACAATATGCTATACACAGAGCCGGATTCCGGAGCTGTTGAGCGAATTCTTGTCGCAACACCCGCACCTGACGAAACAACGAACCCGACGACTCCATGTGGTGCTTGTCGGCACGTCATCCACCAGTTCAGCAACGATGCCACCATCTACTGTGCGACGTTCGTTCGTGAAACCGATGGCTGGACCATGTTCCCACGGGTAGACGAGTACTCAGCCAAGGATATGTATCCCAATCATCACGGCCATCCCTCGTGGGACTAACTTGCTTATCGCCCTTCTGTGCTGACCGTTACGTACTTCCCCTGTACTTAGCGAAGGCACTCATATCATCCCGGTAGGCTCTCACCATCCAATCGGAAGTGAAACAGCCGCTAAGTTGGATTGCGTATTGGCCACCAGAGATTCTACCAGTTCAAAGAGTTGTTTCAGTGGTCATACAATGATCCAACGCGCGTCTACAGCACAACCACGTCGGTTGTCTCGGCGTGAATCAAGCAATACTCGTCGGTCGTCAAACTGTTCTGCTGAAAGCCACAATGGGTTGCAATTTCATCCAGCAATTCAACAGAGTGGACGCCATCCAGAAGTCGCGGTTACTTCTTTTCACTCGCTTGGCAGGCCCTCAATAATCGATTCGGTGAGAGCCGGCTCTAGTCCAGTGTCTCGGTATCCCGCTGCGAGGTTGACATCGACAGCCCAATACTGGCCGTCGCCATCTTTGATCAAATCAACCCCGACACCCCGAAGGTCAAATCGTTCAACAAGTTCTCGGAGCGACGCTGCAAGTGCTGGCCTGATCTCTATCTGGCCGAGGAACTGTTTCTCCCCGTAGAGCTTCGAGGTGACGCGCCGCCCCGCGACGTGTATTTGTGACCCGTCGTTGACGGCATAATACTTGTAATCGACTGGTTCTGTCGGAACCAGTTCCTGATAGAAATCTCCCTCGCCGTTGAGTTCCGGTTCGTCGTTCCAGATGTAGTAGCCTTTAGCGACGTACTCGCCATCAGGTTTCTCGAAGGTGACTTCCGGTGTGAGAAATCCCATCTCCGAAAGCGCTCGAAGACCGACAAGCCGTGAACTGAACAAAATCAACGCCTGCAAATTATTCCACAGCACTGTCCCCGTCCGTCGAGCATGCCTGAGAGTTGGGAGTGCACTCGGAAGTGTCTGCTTGTTAACAATCAACGAGAGGTCGGCGATCTGTTCTGGTGAGAGCGGTGATTGGGGATGGAAGAATCGAACCTGAAAGCCTGCATTCCGAAGACGCTCGGCTACGTCGCGGAACACCGGCTTGCTCTTTTGACACAGGATACCGATGCCGCGATTACGTTCCATACGGCTCTACAGTAGTGTTCAAGCGCGAATTTGAATAGCATTCGGGTGTGTAGCGATTTCAGTAATTCTGCCTCTGGGTCGAGCCCGCATCGAGAAATGACCATGACTGAGCTATGGCTCTCAGATACGGCTAGAATGGAAGAAATTGAATGCCGAACAGGTATTTCGACACAATGTCGAGCCCAAATAGCGTAAACAAGCTTGCCGAGACGTATCGCACCCATTTCGTGTTTATGTAGGCTGAACTGCGTGAGAAAAACAGCGCTGTCACAAAGCTCACTGGAATGATTGCGAGCATCTCTCCGAACCAAATTGCCGGATGCGCACCGTACTGGACCGCAAGGCCGATGGTGATCAGTTGTGTTTTGTCGCCGAATTCGCCGAATACCATCAGCGAAAACGAAGGGAAAAAGCCAGCAAAGCGAGATGGGACGACATCAGTTGCCTCATCGACAACCTCCGGACTACCATCCGTCAACAGTTGCTCGTCATCCGTGTCTTCCTCAAAATCTAGTTGTGACGTGTAGAGAATCCACGCACCGAAGACGAAAAACAACGCCGCGGTGAGGCCGTCGAGGAACACTTCGGGGAGTGCTCCTTTCAGCGCATTTCCAAGCAGGATTTCCAGCACTGTCCAGCCACCGAATGCAGTTGCTGCGCCGGCCACGACCATGTATGGGTTGTACTTCGTAGCGAGCGCAGCGATCACGATCTGCCCCTTCTCACCGGGAAGTGCGAGAAGTTGGAGTACAAATGCACTAATTAAGATATCAAGCCAACCAACCATGCCTGCGAATTTTTCCCGGGTCTAATATGAGTTCGGACACCAAACAATAGAGCCGCTATTCTCTACTCGAAAGCCACGAGTCGATTCGTCCGGGTCGACGCCCGGGAGGCTGTAGCGGTCGGGCATCTGCCGGATCGGGAAGCGATCGGAGAAGCTGGCCCGGAGTTTCGCCACGTCTGGCGGTAGCGTCTCCGTCCGGGCGCGGACGGCCGTCACCTCTCGATTACCGTCGGGCGCCCGGATCGTGAACTCGTGTTCGACGAGTGTGTTCGGAACGAGTTCGTCGTAGCACTCGGCGACAAGATCGGGGTCGTAGCCTATCCCCACGTACCGGAGCCCCATCCAGACGTGCCGTCGATCGTGCTCGACGACACGCTGGGCCAGGACCTCCTTCGGGAGCATCCCATCCTCGGAGTCGAGCACTTCGTTCACGAGTTGGTCCATCACCTGTGGCTTCTCCATGTTCTCGCGCCAGCCGGCGAAGTTCAGGATGTAGCGATCCAGACACCAGGCGTAGCGCTCCTCGATCGCCGGCGACGGGTGGTAGCCGTAGGCGCGTTCGAGCGCTCGCGTCGCGAGCGTGTCGATCAGTTCTTCGCGATCCGTCGACGCGTAGGTGCGACCGGCGAGAAAGCCCATGTGGCAGGTCATTCCCTCGGCGTCGACGGTCTTTACCAACACCGCGATCTCCTCCCACGTCTCGCCGCCGCGGTCCTGCCGGAGACTCCGCAGGCGGCGCTGGCGGAGCCACTGGTCGCCCCGGTAGACGCCGACGCCGACGAGCAGCGCGCCGGCCAGCAGTGAGGGATAGAGCCACCACTGGACCCAGAACCGAACGAGGATGAGCTCGAGGACGAACACGATCCCCGCCGGCACCAGCAGCTTCCAGATCACGTCGTCCGTCCGGAGGCCGGTCGCGAGGTCCATCCGCCACAGCTTGAACCTCTCGGCGTTGCTGGGCGCGTCCTCGTCCGCTTCCGGCTCCGGCTCGGCCTCGCTGTCGGTCGCCCGCTCGGGGAGGTTCATCGCGCCGGGTTCGGTCGCCGCCGGTTCGTCGACGACCTCCTCCGACGGGTCGGCTTCTTCGTCGAAGGAGATCCGGTCGTCGTTACCGTTGAACGCCTGCCGGATGCGCTCGCGAGCGCTCGCGCTGTCGTCGTCGCCGAAGATAATCGCCCGGTTCGTCCCGTCGGTCGTGCGGATCTCGTCGGCCATCCGCCCGACCGTCTGTGGCTTGTGCCCCGTCTCACGGGCGGCCTTCACGATCCGGGCCTTGCGGATGCCCCAGATCGACCCGCGGCCGAAGACGATCGCCGCGAAGACGTAGCCCCAGCCCGACGTAGCCCACTCCAGCACCGCCGAGAGCAACGGCGCGCTGGAGGCCGATACCTCGACCTCGGCTTGGGTCATGTAGAAGACGCCCGCGCCGGCGACGGCGGCCAGCGCGAACACCACGACCAGCAGCGCCTTCGACGCCGGCGACGCCGTCCGGATACCCGTCACCGTGTTCCAGAGCTTCTTCGGAAGGCGGAACGGGAACAGGACGCTCCGGAGGAGCAGCTTGAGGAGGCCTTTCAGAAACGCCACCGCACTCGTGAGCAGACCCATCAGTCATCCCCTCCGGTGCCGGCGTTGCCCGGCCCGAACATCATCTGGTCTTCCTCTTCGACATCCTGGATCAGCTGGGCCACGTCGTCACGGGCGTCCCGATACAGGTGGCCGAGGTTGTGTTTCGTCTCCATGTGTTCGAGGGTGGCCTTGATCTCGCCGAGTGCCTGCTTCGCCGTCGGAATACGGTTCGAACGCAGGACGGGTTCGAGCCAGGAGTCCTCCAGCGAGTCTGTGTCGAGGTCCTCAACGCCACCGTGGACCTGTTCGAGGCCGTCATCGGTCTGTCGGTGGGCGCCGAAGGCGGCCATCCGGGCGAGTTGGCCGGCGCTGCGGACGCCGTGGCCATCACGCCAGTACACCGCGTTCGAGCCGACCGCCGGCACCTCCTCAAGCGGCACCTCGTCGGCGGTCTGTTTCTGTTCCTCGTAGGCGAGCTCGAGCTCGCGACGCTTTCGTTCGGCACGCCCCACGTCGTTCTGCAGGGCCTCGAGCAGCCCACCCCAGCGCTTCTGGATCCACTTCGCGACCAGGGCGATCAGGCCCAGCAGCAGCAACCAGAACAGCCAGTTCATCGACGCCGCGATCGCGAGGGCCATCAGTTGCGCGGCGGACTTCGTGAGGAAGCCGTCGATCAGATCCGCGCGTTCGTTCACCCACGAGAGGTAGGCCTCCAACTCCTCAGGCGAGGTCCCGTAGCCGTGCTGCTCGGCGACCTCACGGAGTTCCTCCAGCACCGGGGCGTACTCCTGCAGCTCCGACGCGCCGACGGAGACGCCCGTCTGGCGGGCATAGAGTTCGACCTCTTTCGTCGAGCCGTCCGTGAAGAACAGTTCGAGCGTGTAGAGGCTGGTCTCGCCCGGCGGCGCGGCGTCATCGGCGTAGGTGACCTTCACCTGCGTCCCGCCCGCGAACACCTGCGCCTCCGCGGGCTGCTGGCTGATCCGGGCGGCCTCGACCTCCCGGGAGAGCGTGAACAGCGCGAACGGACCGGTAGTTTCGAACACCGAGTCCGACTCGCGAACGCTCACCGCGAGGAACGGTTCGTCGAACTTCTCCGGCGTGATCCGGACCTGTGAGGCTGCAGTCGGGTTCGTCGAGCCGTTCGTGTCCGTCGGCGTGGTCGTCGTGTTGTTCGCGGTCGGTGTCGCCGTCGGCGCCGGCGTCGGTGTGGCCGTCTGTTGTTGGGCGACCGGATCGGCGACGGCGGCGCCGACAGGGGCCACCGCCATCGAGAGTACCATGACGACGGCGAGGAGAAGGTGTCGACGCATCAGTTCACCACCTCCGCCACTCGCGGCTCAACGATTGCTGCCATCAGGCCGAGCAGCATCAGTACCCCATAGAGCCAGTGGAACGTCATTGTCTGAGGCCAAAATACAGAATTGTAGATTGCGAAGAGAGACAGCGGTTCGTACACCCCGATTACCTCATAGAGCGTGAAGAACGCCAGTGCGGTCACCGTGTAGAACACGGCGATGAACCGCAGTACTCGCCGCCGCGATGGAAGCGAGAACTCCATCAGCGATCCACCTCGGCGCCGTTCTGCGCGACTTCACGCTGGTCTTTCGGGAGGCGCTGGGCCGCCCGCTCGTTGCGGATCTCGACGTTCTTCTGGCCAGTTGGGAGTTGTGTCAGAATGTCCATGATCTCCTCGCGGGCTTCGTCGCGAGAGCGGATGTCCTGGGTTTCGAGGCGACGCTGCAGTTCGCGGAGCTGCGTCTGCGTCTCGCCCAGGATCGCGTCTTTCGTGTCGAGTCGACTCTCCAGCTTCTCCATCTTCTCGCGCTGCTGGAGGTAGGACTCGTAGGGCAGTTCGATTGGCGTTCGGTAGCGGTAGTCCGCGGCGTTCGAGACGCCGTTCGTGACGATCCGCTCCTGTGTTTTGACCAGGTACTCGTTTTCCTTCACACGGATCGCGTGATCGGGGATCTCGTGGGCGACGATGTCGCTCAGAATCCCGCGCTCGGCCCGGAGTTCCCGGTCGTGGGCGACCAGCTTCCGCCGGCCAAACAGGCCGACGATCCGCGTTGGGAAGTGCTCGTAGATCACGAGGTTGCCGTCCTTGTTTGTCGTCGTCTCCGAGGGGTCGAAGTACACCGTCTCCGTCCCATCCTCGTTGGAGTCGTCGTCCTCGTAGATCACCTTCAGCTTCCCGCGCTGGGCGTCCTTCTTTCCGCGGTAGGCGACGCCGCCGCCGATCGCGACGGTGGCGATCCCCGCGGCTTCGAGGTAGTTGGCGTAGGGCACCTCCACGGGCGCGCCGTTCTTCAGCGAGAAGTACGCGAACACGCCGGTCGCGAGCACGAGCAGGCCCAGCGAGATCGCCAGCACCTTCGCTGGCAACGTCAGCGTCTTGTGTTTCTTCAGCAGTGAGACGCTGTAGTCGCCCTCGCGACGGGCTTCTTGCTTCACCCGGTCGGTCCCGCTCTCGGGGTTCTCCCGATCGTCACCGAAGACGTTCCAGCGGTCGAGCGCACCGAGGATCAGCAGCACGATCACGACGGCGATGACGCCGACGAGGAGGACGTTCACCATCTAGCGGCCCTCCTGGGTTGCCTCGGCCTCAACGCGGGCGCCCTCGTCGGCCTCGCCGGTGAACCCGATCGTTACGTCACTCTCTTCGAGCAGGTCGAGGCCGCGTTCCTGGAGTGACTGATACTGCTCGACGTGGTCCGACAGCGCGCTGGTGATCTGGTGGCAGCCGACTTCCTCGGCGTAGCGTCGGTAGGCCCGGCGCTTGTCACTCGTGTCGGCGTCGGCGTGTTCGAGTTGGAGTTGTTCACGGCGGCGCCGTTCCACCGGGTCGACGAACACCGGGCAGCGAGTCCCGTAGTGGGGGCAGCCCTCACAGGAGTCGGGGAAGTTGCCCGTTCCGTCGCCGTCGACGCGGCGCATCGCAAACTCGCCCATGCCCTCCTCGTCGTCGGGCTTCTCACGGACCGTGCTGAGGTGGTGATCGACGATGTCCAGGACGTCGCCGCCGGGGAGCTCGCTCACGTCGCGGAGCCACTGGTAGATGCGACCCTTCAGGCCCCGGTCGTTGACGAACTGGACTTCTTCACGGAGTTCTGCAGACAGCCACGAGATGCTGTCGGGGCGGTACTGTCGCTGGTCGGTCGTAGGTTGCATGATGAATCAGGTCGGTTACTCGTCGAGGACCGGCGCGAGGTCCTCCATCGTCGGCGCCACGTTGGGGTCGATCAGAAGCAGTCCGACACCGCTTATCGCCCGCACCTCGAAGTCGTCGCCGGGGTTGAACACGCAGCCCTCGCTCACCTCGTGCGGGATGTAGAACTGGATCTGGCCAACCCCGACCTCGGTTACCGTGTGGGTCGCCCGGCACATCCTTGGGGTAGGGTGCCTGTGTCGGTCGAACGCGTTACAACGCCAGCGCCATCAAAAAAGGCGGGCCGTGAGGCCCGCCGCGTGGTGTGTCGGGTCATCCGGCGATCTTCTTCCGGAGACTGGTGTTTTGATCGAGGTTCTTTGCGTGGGTGCTCCCAAGAAACACGGCGACGACGATGATGAGGCCGCCGAGGATGACGAGCGGCCATGCGCCCGTCATCAGGAGGAACACGCCGATCAGCAGCGTCGACGCGTTTCGGATGAGGCCGAAGCTCGCGACGGCCACGTCGCCGCCGCTGGAGAACCTCGCAAACAGCCACAGGCCGATCGCGATCGAGAGTAGGAGCGCGGTCGCGACCGTGATGAGCTCGGCCATCTACTTTCGCCCCCAGTCCTTGTCGTCCTTGCCCCCGTTGAGCGTGCTGTTCACGTCGAAGCGGCCCGCCTTCTTCCCCACGTTCTGCTGTTCGTACAGCCGGAAGCCATACCGGCCACCGTAGAACAGGAACAGGATCGCCGCCGCGATCGCCGCGGCGACGAGGAACCCGCTCATCACGGTCAGTGCCGGGATGAACGCGAGGACGGCGAGGCCCCAAGCTACTCGTTCGAAGTTGCTAGTCATGGGTGTGGATCAGTCGAAGAGTCCGTCCAGGAAGTCGTCGATCACGTCGGTGCCAGCATTCCACGACTCCCACTGGTGCTGCATCTCGTCCCACCGCGTCGGTCGCGCGGTGAACCGTACCTTCGCATCCGGGTCGTTGAACACGAACTGGACTCGGTAGTCGTCGACCTGCCGGTAGAACACGGGTGCCTGCGAGTCGGTCGACACCGGCCGCCAGCTCGAGGCATTACTCGTCCGGTACATCGCCTGCCACTCCTCAACGACCTTTCCGGTCGACTCGTTCTGCAGGGAGATCGTGACCGTCTCGGTGGTGTTCGTCGCCGAGAAGCGGTAGGTTCGCTTCTCGAGATCCTCCTCCTCGTCGCCGATCGAGAAGTTCGAGATCGACTCCCACAACGAACTCCCGGTGTCTTTCACTTCGCCCGTCCAGGAGAGGCTCTTCACGCGCACCGTCGAGGGCGCGAACGTGACCGTCTCACCGGGGCCGAGCGTAAACACGACCTGCGTGTAGGTCTCGTCATGCTCAAAGTCGTGAACCGCGTGCCAGCCAGCCGTTCGGTTCCCGTCGGTACTCTCGACATCGCCGAGTTCGGCCGGCGAGACGATCGCCGGCGCAATGTTCACCCGGAACTCGACGCAGTAGCCGTTCGGGTTACTGGCGTTGATGCGGAGGAAGCCGGTGGCCTGCTCGACGCGGACCTCCGTGTTCTGGGCCGTGACGGTGGCCGAGTCGTTGGTCGCGGCGTCGACAGTCGCGTTGTCGAACCGGAAGGCGTCGTACGTGACGCGCGTCGAGCAGTCCGACTGTGTCGACGCCGTCGCCGGTACGGCAGCCAGTGTGGGGGCGACCGCCGCGACGAGTAGGACCGCCACGAGCACGCCCACGCGTGGTCGGAGCATCAGCGGAACTTCCCCCCTCGGTCTTCGAGCTCCTCGTAGGCCTGTTCGCCCGCCTCGCCGCTGTAGAGTTCGTACGCCTTCTCCCGGATCGTGTTCATCGGGAGGACGACGTAGAGCATCTGTGCCAGTAGGACGCTGGCGAGTAGCGCAACAGCGATCGCGTCGGCGGCGAAGGAGAGCGCCACCGCGACCAGGAACACGCCAATGAAGATCAGCCGCGATCCCCATCGGAACGCACTGCGGACAGTCATGTCCTCCCGACTCGGGAGGTCGACTGACCGGAGGCGGCGACGAACGTCAGTCACGCTTCCACCTCGGCAGGTCGTAGTCGTTCTTGATCGAGAGTGCCGCGATCCATTCCCCGTACTCATCGTTCACAGCCGGGATCAGCCGGGCAATGCCGATGCTGCCGAGAGCGATCACGATGACGACCGTCCCGATCAGCGCGCCACCGGTGAGGAAGCTGGCCAGCAGCGCGAACCCGATGACCGAGATCGCGGCGCCGATCTGTTGCCACGGCGTCGCTCCGCGGATGCCCAGCAGCTTCGGGATGGTCTCGATCGTCCACTGGATCATGTCCCGGATGCTCGGCGGGAGCAACTCGTCGAAGGTGAGGTAGTCCCAGGCCCGGCCGAGGTTTCGGCGGGTGCCGGACACCTGCCGACGGAGGAAGCCACCCGCCCGGCGGGTTCCGGTGCCGAGCATCCGGGCGCCGTTGGCGAGGGTTCCGGCGCCGCTCTTGATCGAGCGCCAGGCGGTTCGGAGTCGGCCTTCGTTGGCCTTCTTCGCGGCCTCGGCGTGGCGCTTGCTGTCGCCGTACCAGCCGCGTCCTTTGTCACTCATGCTTCCTCCGTGGTGTTCCACATCGACGACTCCGGCGCGCCGTACTTCGCAAGGTAGGCGGCCTTGTCACCCGTCGAGAGGTCCTCATTCGGTTCGGCGTGTTCGTCGACGAACGTCTCGAGCTCGTCGCCAGCCGCGCGGGACTGGTACCAGTCGAGTGAGACCCACTGGTCGGCCGTCCGGTTGGTCGCGTCGAACTCCGACGGCGTCAGCACGCGAGCGTTCGTCCACGAGCCGTTTTCCACGTCCGAAACGACGTAGCGCGTGACGTTGCCGTCCTCGCGATCGTGGAAGTGAACCGCGAACACGTCGTGGTTGGTGTCAGCCGTCAGCCGCTCGCTCGCGAAGGCTTCGAGGCTCTGGTTGTGTTCGTTGAACGTGGTCGAAAAGTCCGCCGCGTAGGTGGTAGCGTTGGCCTCGTCGCCGAGGTAGGCGGCGTAGGTCCGGGAGGCGCCGCTGGTCGCGCCGGCAATCCAGATGCCGGCCTCCTCGAGGATGCCCTGGTCATCGTCGTCGGCGATCAGCCCGTCGAAGAAGGCACCGTCGTCGGACTGGGCGGCGACGCCCATCGAGCCGGCGCCGATCGCTGCCGTGACGACCAGCAGCGCGACGAACAGGCGGCGGATCATGTCACGATCGCCTCCGTGAACAGCGCCCCACACGACGGGCACTCGAACCGCGGGCCGCGCTGGGTCGGCGTTGGGGCGACTGCGTCGCTGCAGTCGTGGTCTGTGGCCGGTGCTCGGAGTCGGTCAGCAAGCTGGAGCATCTGTTCACCTCAAGCTCACCGACGGAGTCGAACCGTCGCGAGGCCGATGTGAGCGAGTCGCAGGAACGAGTCGGAGCTACCGCGCCCAACGGGCCGCAACCAGACAGCCAACGTAGAGACCGGGGAGGAATATCGAAGCGATAGCCCACTCTCCGATTAGGGTAAACGGGTCAAGGGGGACGTCAGCGTAGACGTATTGCCATGCGATCAACGACGTGGACAGAGAGACGTTCAGGGCGAAAAACATCGCCGAGCCCTTGCCGAATCGGTGGAAGATATCCGTCGTCTCGGCCGGAAGATACGTGTACACAAGGGCGACGACCAGCGCAGGGAGCGTCAGAACACCGAGGAAGAGCATCCCCTCAGTCGACATGCTCGCCGCCTCCTCCGCGCCGTTTGCGCTCCACATCTCACCACCCTGCAGGTAGGCGAGGAACATGAGCCACGTGAGCTGGCCGACTGTTCCACAGAACAGGAACTTCCCCGCCACAGAGACGGGGTACGGAAGCGGATTCGGGATGCGTTCTACGGTGCTTCGCAGTCGGGTGGATGCTGTGGTGGACATCTGAGGACCCGCTGCCGGGCTCGACCGGCGGTGCGGCATGGCTACCGAAGCGGGTCAGCGTCGGGTAGGGGATTTTGACTGTCAGAAAGCGGTGCGCGATGGAGCAGCGGCGTTACTCGTCGCTGTCCTCCCAGTCCGGCTCGGTGAAGTCGGCGTTCCAGATCGCCGTCCCGTACGCACTCGACCAGGTGGCGTCGTAGTTTGTCAGCATCGACGCCGTGTTCGTGAGCCCGAGGCCGTCGTTGCCGGTCGCCGAGATCTCGAGGTCCTGCGCATCGTCGGCAGTGAGTTCGTCGACGTTGTGGTAGGTCAGCGTCTGGGCGTCCTCGTCGTAGGTCGCGTAGGGCTGGCTGTCGTTGAACCAGTCCGTGTCCGGCGCTTCGCTGTTCGCGACCACGACGTACTCATCGTCGAGCGAGGTGGCGGAGCTCCAGATCACGTCGCCGCTCTCGGTGTTCTCCGCGGCCGTGCTGAACGCCTCAGCCATCGGCGTCCCGGCGACGCTCAGGGTGACCGTCTCGGTCTCGTTGCCGGTGACCCCGATCGTCGCATCGGTCTTCGCCGGGTCGGTCGCGTTGTCGCTCCAGAACGCCAGTGAGGCGACGCTGAAGGTGCCGCTGTCGCTCGGCGTCTGCACACTCGTCTCATCCACGTCCTCGAACGCTTCGACGTTGCCGTTCGCGAACGTGTAGGAGATGTTGGTGGTGTCGGGGTTCGACACCTCGGTGTTGTTGATCAGCGTGACGTTGAGGGTCACCGATTCGCCAGCGTTGGCGTCGAGACCGCTGTAGTCGGCGCCGTCATCCGCCACGCTGACGTTGAAGTACCAGGTGTCGAGACTCCCGCTGGAGTCCGTGTCG
This sequence comes from Halolamina pelagica, assembly GCF_900115675.1. Lineage (GTDB taxonomy): Archaea > Halobacteriota > Halobacteria > Halobacteriales > Haloferacaceae > Halolamina > Halolamina pelagica. The sequence continues at coordinate 43,732 of NZ_FOXI01000018.1, forward strand.
GCTGCACTGTAGTTCGAGGGGGATGCCGCATACAGCGTGTCGCCGTCCTGGGAGATCTCGATCTTCGAGTGCTCGGAGTCGGCCGACCACGCGATCAGAGAGGTAGTCGACTGGTTGTACGCCTGTGTGCCGCCGTCGTTGAGCTCCGTCGTCGTCGAGGTGTTGGTCGTCTCGGTGTCGACCGTCGGCGCCGCTGCGAGGGCACCGCCGGCCGCTGCGACCAGCATGATCGCGACGAGCAGGACGCTCTTCGTCGTTGTGGTGAAGTTGAACATCGAAGGAAAGGTCAGGTCATTTTGGGGACGATACCGGGGAGAGTCGGCGGCGGGGCGGGCGGTGGCCGGTCGCGATCCGCCCGTGCGTGCATCTGGTGCATCATTGGTCTGAGAGACTGCCTACGTCACCGACACCGACCGACATCATCGCGTCGACCAGCGTGGCATTGATCGAGAACCCAGCCGTCCCACGGCGCCACCAGTCCGGCCGCGATCGCATCGTCCACGGGTTGGTGACCGACCCCGGCGCGAGTGACTCTTCCAGCCCGTTATCCAGCCAGCTGTCGAAGACGGTCGTCAGGTCGTCCACGTCGAAGAACTCGCCGGGCTGGCCGGCTGCTGTGTACTGGTGCCAGGGCTTGATCACGCGGAGCTGTGGGTGCGTGTCGTCGACGAGTGGGATCTCCGCTCCGGGCGCCCGGCCGGCGATCCAATGGTAGATCGACGCGATCACTTGGGTGACCCCATCGTCGTCGAAGAACACGTACACCGGCTCGTGGTCGCCGTAGTGGCTGTCGAGATTCCCCAGCCAGCCCTCCTGGTGGGAGTAACTCGCCCAGTACACGGCGACGTTGGTCTCTCGCTCCTCCGACCGGGTGACCCAGCCGTACAGGCCGATGAACTTCTCCTCGGCAGCGGCGGGCATCACCAGCTCCGGCCGGTAGCGCTCGAGCACGGACTCGTCGTACTCCAGCGTAACGTCGTCTGGTTTAGCGTCGAAGTGTTCCGCGAGCGCACTCGCTGAGAACACGGTGCTACCGACGGCCACCGCGCCGGCTGCCTGCAGATACTCTCGTCGGCGCATGATCAGCCCCCCGCAGCAGAGGCGACCCGGGCAAGGAATCCGCCCGCCGCCTCGGCGGCGGCCTCGTAGTACGTCTGGCGCTGCTGGGCGGGATCAGTCATCGCCTCGGACTGGCTCGTCTCGGGATGCGTGCCGCTTGCGAGGTTCGTCGCGTTGAACATCCCGTGGCCGGCCTCCGCAGTCGCGAGATGCGGCGCGGGCGAGGCGCTGTTCGTGACCGCATCATGGACTTCCGCTGGCGAGGCCTCGGCCAGTGAGTCACCGTCACTGAAGCTCGAGACCGTGTCGTTGGCCGCCATCGCCTGGGCGATTCCACCGGCGACGATCGGCGTCGCCATCGACGTGCCCGACAGCGACGTGTTCGTGAGACTGCCGCCGGTCGTCGGTGTCCGGGCGACGATCTGCATCCCCGGCGCGACAACGTCGATCGGCTCGGCGTTCGTCACGTTGCCGTCGGCTGCCTGAGAGCCGGCGTACTGGCTGAAGTACGCACTCCACGCTTCCTGCGGTCCGGAGCCGTTCGTCGCCCCGACCGTGATCACGCCGGCCACGTCAGCCGGCGTTGCGACGCCCGGCGATCGTGTCTGCCGGGAGTTCCCCGCGGCGACGACGACCACCGAGCCGGCGTCTTGGGCGTACGTGACGGCATCGACCACGGGCTCGGAGCGGAGTTTCGCGCCCAGGCTCAGGCTGATCACGTCCGCATCCTGATCGGCCGCGTAGCGGATCGCATCCGCGATGTTTGCGGTGGAGCCGCCGCCATCATCCGCCAGTGCTTTCACGACGAGCAGCTGGGAGTCGGGTGCAACACCGTCGTGGACGGTGCCCGAGGCGTTGGCCGCGATGCTGGCGGCCGTCCAGGTGCCGTGCCCGTTCCCGTCCTCGATCGCGTCCCAGCCAGCGTCGGCAACCGTCTCGTTCGTCATGACGTTCTTCGAGGCGTTGCTGATCCGGATCGGCGAGCCGACCGAGCCGTTGCCGAACACGCGCCCGTCGGCCGTGTTCGCGCCCGTGTCGACGACCGCGACCGTCTGGCCCGACGAATCTGCCGAGATATCGCCGACAGACTCGCGTGCTTCGGCCATCGTCGTCCGGTTCGCGTCCTCGGAGAAGGCGACACCGTTTGTCGGGTATGCCGGATCGTCGAACTCGAGCAGCCCGACCTGTGGCGTGCTCCAGCTGTCGCCGGACTCGAGGATCACCGGCTCGGTGTAGCTGAGTTGGTAGTTGATCGCGACATCCTCGATGTAACTGCGGCTCTGCAGTTGCTCACCGGTGAGGAAGAACTCGACGGAGCCGCCATCGAGGCGGAACAACCCACCCATGACGTGCAAGTGCGGGGCGGCGACCGTGGCCGTCTTCGACGCGTTGTCCAGTTCGATGAGTTCGCGACTCTCAGCACCACGAACCCAGTCACGAAGAGAGTCCGCGCTGTCGTTCTCGAACTCAACGATGAACGACGGCCGCAGCTCGCCATCGGTGGCGTACTGGACGATCGGGGCGTCCTCTCCGTCTGTGAGCGATTGTGCGCCGACCGGGGCGGCGACCGCACTAGTCAGGAGCGTTGCGACTACCAGGAGTGTGCGAAGTTTGCGGAGCATGGGTGATCACCTCAGGGTTCGCCGCCGGCGGGCAAGGACAAGCAACGCCCCGCCGACCAGCGGTGACGAGGCCATCCCGAAGCCGAACGACGGGATGGAGATATCCGGCACCGAGGTGGACACCCACCAGTCCACTCGTTCGAGGATCCCCGGATCGTAGACGACTTCGACGCCGACATCGCCATCGGTCGTCGTGTACGTCTTGATCACCGTCTTGTTCGCCGAGTGCGTGATTCCCCCGATGCTGGCGTTGGCAGTGATCGGCTGGCTGCCCTCGTCTGTGACTCGGTAGACCAGTGTGTCCTCGGGCAGCGGCGGCAGGTGGAGTTCAACCGCCTGATGCCCACTGACGGCCTGGCGCTGCTCGCCTTGAACCATCCCGAGCCGATAGGTCGTCGACGTGGTGTCACTCGCCTCCCCGTAGTACCGCACTTTCGACGGCGTCTCCTGGCCATCCTCGAGGACCGCCAGCATCGACACCGACCGACCACCGGCCGAGCTGGTCGTCTCGGCATTCTTCAGCCCGTCTGCGATCGTCAGATC
>NZ_FOXI01000021.1 GCF_900115675.1 Halolamina pelagica
CCAGCGGTGCGGTGCCGTGGGAAGCCTCGCCGTTTACGGCGAGGAGGAGGTCACTGGCTGAATCTCCTATCTTGTGCTGTATCGACGCGTAGTAGCGATTTCACCCGTTATGACTGGGTCTGTGGATTATTCCTCACCTGGGCGCGGCGCGTTCTCGTACTTGACCATCTTCTCGGGCTTGTCGGAGATGGTCTCGTAGATCTGCTGGAGCGTCTCCTCGGCGGCGAGCAGATTGTGCTCCTCCAGGAACTCGCGACCCTCCTCCGTAAGCCCGTAGAACTTCCAGGGATACCCCTGCCGGCGCTGGTCGTCATCTAGGGCGGCCTCCGTGACGATGCCGGCGTCGATCAGCTTCTGGATGTGCTTGTAGACAGTGGCATCGCTCACGCTGGGGTTGAGCTCCTCGAGCTCGTACATCGAGGGCAGCTGCTTGGGGTGCTGGAGGATGTTATTGATGAGGGAGAAGCGTGTTTGCTGGGTGACGAAGTGGATCAGTTCGCGTGGCTCCATCTCCTCAGCAGTCCCAAGTTCGGTGCTCATACCGTACTGTACACGACGTGGCACTAAGTAGTTTACCCTGAAGTAAATTACTTTACAGTGAACCGCAATTAGTTGAGCAGGTAATTTACTCCAGAAACCTTACTCCGCCTTCACCTGAAGCTCGCAGTATGCCTGATGAGGAGTCGCCCGTTCCTGATGACGTTCTCAAAAGTGCCAAAGACCAGCTTGACGAGGAGGAAATAACGCTGGCCGACAACGAGGAGGTCCTCCACGCCTTGAGCGAGTTGACTCCGGTCTACGAGAACGACCAGTCGTACTTCGTCCTCGGAAACTACGACCGGGAGCCGATCCGACGGCTGAACCTGGTAGTGGACCGTCTCAACCGTCGCACCGACGCATACGCGTTCAGAATGGTCGATATCCGTGGAGAATGGGACAACAGCATCCAGAAATTCTGCCTGATCGCCGATATCGTGACGTATCTCGTCGGTGTCGCCGAGAAGGAGCCAAGTGACTTCCTCGTCGAACAGGGATTGCTCGTCGGCACAACGGAGTTCTTCGCGAAAAGTCACGTCCTCAAGCGGAAGTACGAGGACGAGGAGCACCCGTTCGGCTGGATGCAAGACGGTGTCTTCGAACTATTTGAGCAGGAAGGACGGCTCTATTGCTGGCGAACCGAGGAGGACCTCGTTGACGTGACTGGCGAGCTGCCGTAACAACGGGTAGGACGACCGATACTGCCTGAGTTAACCAACGAAAGCGCGGTCTCGAGAGATCTGTTGGTTAACCAGGTTTAGTTCGGGTCCGCTGGGAGCCGGCCGTCTGGTCGGGGAACGCGGCCCCGTTTGATCTCGTGATCGACGCGACGCAGGTGTTTGCAGCCGCCTTCGGGTGGGCGCTGCTGCCAGTCGGGACAGGTACACGACTCGTCGATGACGTCGACTTCGTATCGGTTCCCGGACGCGGACTGTACCTCATAGCGGCCACCTTTCGAAAGGAGCGAGACGTCCATCGCTTCACCGACGGCACGCTTCGTGCGGGGCTCGAGGTCGTCCTGTGACTCTGCGTTCTCGTCGATGACCAGTCGGTCGCGAACGTCGCCCGTTCGGCCACCGTCCGGAGCGATGGCTTCCGCAGGGCCACTGAGCCGCTCGTGAAGTACTTCCTCCACCGGATGGCCCTCCGGCCACAGGTAGTGGGCCTCGCGACGCTCGCGATGGTCGTAGGAGCCACACGCCGCTGCGCTCCCAGTCCAGACGCGCCAGGCACCGAGCGCGCCCATCACGTCGACGATGGCGCGGGGAACCGTCTGGTGGTCGTCCGGGAAGAACACCCGGAATCGGGTACACCCTTCTTGCGGCGGCACGGTCTCCCACCAGTCTTCGCTGGAGCCCCAGCTATTGTACATCGCCTCGTCGCTCCCGTAGCCGACGGTCACGCCGTCGATCGACGTCCAGTCTGCCGGGAGGTGGTCTGCCTCGCCTTCGAGCACCCGGAGGACGGCGTATCGGAGGTACTCGTGGGCTTGGTTGTCTGTCGTACGAGCGACCTGGTTGTGCTGCTCGGCAACGTGCTCGGCTTCCTCGAGGACCGTCGTGAGATAGGGGTCAGTCATCATTCGACGGAGGTCTGAATGCGCCTCCGCCCCTCGGCGGGCGCAGAAAAACTTAACCAACAAAGCGGAAGGAATCCATCCCTCTGTTGGTTAACTGAGTTAGGACGACGATTCGTCCTCGAGAACGTCGATGAGCTCCTCTGCTGTCCGACTGATCCGCCCGAGGCGGTCGCGAACGATCTCGGGATCGTCCGACTCCCACGCAGCGAGGTAGAACGCTGACCCGCTAGTGTCGAGTTCGCAGTACCGCCCAACGACGTACGCGACGGCTTCGGCCTCGACTTCGCGTTTCGCCCGCTCGGTGTCGTCGTCGACGTCGAAGTGGAGCAGGGCGTGCGCGAACTCGTGAATCAGCGTCCGCGCAAGGTCGGCCTCGTACTCCCGATCACGCACCTCGACGAGCGGCTGGACGTCGACGAGGCTCAGCTGCTCGCAGATGCCCTTTGCCTCGCCGTGGGTCCACTCCTCGGCTGGAACGATCCGTACCGTCACGCCGAGCTCATCAGCGGCGGCAGTTAGCTGTTCGACGAGGTCGCCGGCGTCGCCGGTCGCTTCCGTGTCCAGGTCGGGAAGCGGCTCGCCCTCCGTGACGTGGCGGTCTCCTCGTTGTCGTCTGCTTACAGTGGTAACCGGTGAGTGCCGCTCGAGGAGCGGCCGACTGCCGTCCGAGGGATGTCGCCCCCTGGCGGATCCGCTACTCCGTCGTCGAGGCCGGCAAGAGCTTCTCGTAGGCTTCGTGGCGGATCTCGGCGACCGGCGTCCCGTCAAGTCGCCTAATCCGGGTGTAGATATGCCCCACGTCGGCGGCGTGGCTGGCCAGCGCGTCGGCCTCGCCGAGGTCGTAGGCGGTGGCGACGAGTACGCACTCCCGGCGCTCCGTGTCCCGGAGCTCCGTGATGAGGAAGCAGGTCGCGTTCACCGTCCGGCGGTAAGCCTCGAACTCGTCGATCGTCCCGTCCGCCAGCAGCTCTGTCAGCTCGTCGGCGTCGTCGCCAGGGACGACGTGGACGAGACCGAACCGGTCGGTGTCGCCGGTCTCGGGCGGGACGGGTGCGGTGTCGCCGGCCTGTGTCGTTAACACCGTCCAACCGTCGGCCCGGCGCTCCTCGGCGAGTGCGTGCAGCTCTTCGAGGGTGGCAATCCAGCCCTGCTTGTCGGAATCGCTCGGTCGACTGTCGACGCGTTCCTCCGTTTCCTCGGTTCGTCGCACCATGTCGTGGATGCTTCACCGCAGAGGGATAACGCTATCTCCCCCGACGGCGGGCTACAGCACCGCGGTCTCGGTGAGGTAGGACACCCCGAGAACCGCGAGGCTAGCTACGAACAGCTTCAACCCCCGGGAGAACCGGTCGGTCGCTGGCCGCTGGGTCCGGCTGAGCGGCGGGAGTCGCTGCGACGCGCGCTGCAGCGCCGTCTCCTCGCGGCTCCCGAGCGTCCCCGAACCAGTGTTGTACTCGACCTCGAGTTCCCCCTCCTCGGTGACCTCGGCGTCCCACGGCGGGCTCGGCCAAAGCAGGAAGGTCCCGTAGCCGAACATCAGGAAACCGATCACGAACCCTCCGCTGACGATCAGTGTCGGTGCCGATAGGGCGACAGCGAGCGCCGCTAGCGGCGCGTAGCAGACCGCGACCAGTACGACCACGTAGACGGTCAGATCGAGCAGCCGGAACGTCCAGAGCCCGAACCGCGCGTCGGCGTCGTCGCCGGCGTCGGCGTGCATCGTCACTCGGACACCACCTGCGAGCGGGACGGCTCGTCGTGCTCGTCGCGGTGTCGGTGACAGCGGCTGGTACCGCTCTCGTCGTCGACGACGTGGCTCTTGGGGCGCTCCTCGTCACAGACGCTGCCGAACGCCTCGCGGAGCTGTGCCCGGGCCCGTGTCTCGTTGTCGTTGCGCACGTGGTCCATCGCCTCCTCTATGTGGTCCTCGACGGCCGCCGGCAGCGTCACATCGGCGAACAGTTCGTCGTGGACCTCGTCGGCGGAGCTGAACCGCGAACTGAGTCCCAGTATCTCCCGTGCCCGTTCGGTAAGGGAGCGGTCGGCGTTCGACCGCTCCCGGAGTACCTCCCGGAGCATCTCGACTCTGGCCCACACCTCGGTGTCGACCGAGTCGTACTCCGGCGGACGGATCTTCATCGGACACCGGGTGGCGAACGGGCAACCCGCGGGCGGGTCCCGCGGGCTCGGCGGCGAGCCGGTGAGCGTGATCCGGTCGCTGTCGGCAGTCGGGTCGGGCTCGGGGATCGCCGACAGTAGCGCGTGGGTGTAGGGGTTCTGGGGCTGCTGGAACAGTCGCTCGGTCGGCCCGAGCTCCATCACGTTGCCGAGGTACATCACCGCGACGCGGTCACAGATGTGCCGGACGACGCTGAGGTCGTGGGCGATGAACAGGTACGTCAGCCCGAACTCGTCCTGCAGCCGGTTCAGGAGGTTCAGGATCTGGGCCTGCACCGACACGTCGAGCGCCGAGACCGGCTCGTCGAGGACGACGAACTCCGGCTCCAGCGCGAGCGCGCGGGCGATCCCGACACGCTGGCGCTGCCCGCCCGAGAACTGGTGGGGGTACCGGTAGTAGTGCTCCTCGGAGAGGCCGACCGTATCGAGCAGTTCACGGACGCGGGCGCGACGCTCCCGCGGGGTCTTCCAGTCGTGGACGTCGAGCGGCTCGCGGATGATCGCGCCGACGGTCATCCGATCATTCAGGCTGGACTCGGGGTCTTGGAATACCATCTGGCTGTTCCGCCGCCACCGCTGCAGGTCGTCACCCGTGAGCGTGGTGACGTCGGTGTCGCCGATCCGCACCTCGCCCGCCGTCGCGTCTTCGAGTTGGATGAGCGTCCGGCCCAGCGTGGTCTTCCCACAGCCGGACTCCCCGACCAGCCCTAGCGTCTCACCCTTGTGGATGTCGAAGCTCACGCCGTCGACGGCCTTGACTGGGTCGTCAGAGAGCAACGAGTCCTCGCCGTAGTAGGTCTTTAGGTCGCACAGGGAGACGAGCACGTCCCCCTCGTCGACGTCGTCGCCGAACATCGACGCCGAAGTCGCTTCACTCATCGGTCCCCTCCGTGTTCGCGGCTCGATGTTCGTCGACTGCATCTTCTCGTTTCATATCTTCCGGGAACAGCAGGCAGGCGGCGGTGTGGTCGTCCTTCCCCGCTGTCGTGGGCAGCGGCTCCGGTGCCAGTTCGTAGCACTCCTCGAACGCCTTCGGACACCGTGGGGCGAACCGGCAGTGGGTCGCCGCGCCGTTGGGGATCGGTACCTCGCCTTCGATCGTTGTGAGTTCGCGGCCGCCGGGCTGGTTGCCGGGGATGCTATCGAGGAGCCCGTTCGTGTAGGGGTGGGCCGGATCGCTATAGAGCGACCGCACCGGGGCGCTCTCGACGATCTCCCCCGCGTACATCACGGCGACGCGGTCGGCGACCTCGGCGATCACACCCATATCGTGGGTAATGAACATGATCCCGATGTCGCGTTCGACCTGGATCTCTGCGAGCAGTTCGAGGATCTGTGCCTGGATCGTCACGTCCAGCGCGGTGGTCGGCTCATCACAGATCAACAGCTCCGGGTCACATGCCAGCGCGAGCGCGATTACGGCGCGCTGTTGCATCCCGCCGGAGAACTCGTGGGGGTACTCGGAGATCCGCCGCGCGGCGTCGGGGATCCCCACGTCCTCGAGCAGCCCGATCGCGGTGTCGGTCAGCGTCTGGCCGTCGAGATCGCGGTGGAGTCGAAGTGTCTCCTTGAGCTGGTTCCCCACCGTGTAGACGGGGTTGAGGCTGGTCAGCGGATCCTGGAACACCATCGTGACCTCGGAGCCGCGAATCCCGCGGTACTCCGACTCGCTCTTCTCAGTGAGCTCCTCGCCGTCGAGCCGGATGGAACTCTCCGGGAGCACGTTTCCGGGGGACTCCACCAGCCCCATGATCGAACGCGCGGTGACGGACTTGCCCGAGCCGGACTCGCCGACGATGCCCAGGGTCTCGCCGCGCTCAATCCGGAAGTTCACGTCGTCGACCGCTCGCACGGTCTCCTTGTCGGTGTAGAACTCCGTCCGGAGGTTCTCGACGGCGAGCAGCGGGGCCTCGGCGCTCATGCGCCACCCCCACCAGCCGCGACCTCGTTGCTGCCGGCCTCGCTCTGTGGGTCGACCGCGTCACGGATCCCGTCGCCGAGGGCGTTGAACGCCGTCACGATGATGACGACCATGATGCCCGGGATCAGCGAGATGTGCCACGACGCCGTCGCCACGTACGGCTGGCCGGCGCTGACGGCGCGGCCCCACTCGGGCGTGGGTGGGTTGACCCCCAGCCCGAGGAAGGAAAGCCCCGCCACACCGATGATCGCCCCGCCGAGGCTCAGCGACGCGTAGATCAGCAGGTATCCCACCACGTAGGGGAGCATATGCTTTCGCATCGTAGTCACCGGCCGCTGCCCGAAGCTCTTGGCGGCGTCGATCCACTCCTCGTTCGACACCTGGAGTGCGGGCCCACGCACGGCGCGCCAGAGGTACGGCCAGCCGGTGATGGCGAAGATCAGTGCTAGTAACAGCCCGCCGTTGTATATGCCAGCGATCCACGTATCGCTCAACACGAACGAGAGCAGGATGAGCACCAGCAACTGCGGCAGTGCCTGCACGGAGTCGCCCGCGATCACCACCGTAAGGTCGGCGAGCCCCTTGTAGTAGGCTGTCACCAGTGCCAACACGACGGCGAGGCCGGCCGCCAGCGAGATGTACAGCAGGCCAATGAACAGCGACACCCGCGCACCGGCGACCATGAAGGTGAACAAGTCCTTTCCGCTGGGTAGCGTGCCGAAGGGGTGGAACCGGTCGTATCTGTCGTACTGCATCGGGCCGACGTTGCGGCCGCCACCCCCCTTCGAGACCGACTGGAGGTTGGCCTCGCCGACGAGGATTGTCGTCACCTCACCGGCGTTCTCGTCGAAGTACTGCAGCTCGTGGCTGAACGGCTCGGCGATGTTGCTCTGGACCGTGGTCGGCCCGAGCGTCGGCGCGAACAGCGCCATGACGATAAACATCAATACGACGACGAGCCCGAACTGACCCCAGCGGTGGCCGTCGAGGCGACCCAGCATGTCGTCGTACGGCGTCCAGTCCGCCGCGCGGTAGTGGCGACGGAACACCAGGTAGCCGTAGCCCAGCCAGCCGACGAAGCCGAAAGAGTAGAGGTAGACGAGCGACACACGGATCCCCCACGCCGCCGCGGGGGAGAGCCCCATGAACGTTCCCTGCCACCCCTCGCCGGGCACCTGGTAACCCTGGTTCGGGATCACGTCGCGGGCGAGCAGCGTTGGCAGGTCGGCGAGCGCGTCGCCGACGCCGGCGAGTGCCGCCCACGGCGCCGTCGCTGGGAGCGCGCCGCCGATCGTCCCCCACGGGACAGTGCTCATGATCGTCTGCATCACCGCGCCGAACTGGAGTGCGACGAGCACCAGCAACACGCCGAGCCACTTGGTCGCGGGACCCGGCTGGCGGGTGAGCCGTTCGCGGAAGGTCGTCTCAACGGTGGTAGCCATCAGGAGTCACCTCCTTCGTAGCCGACACGGGGATCGATGAGCGTGTACATGAGGTCTTGGACGATGTTGATAATCACGATGAGTAGGATGAACACGAACATGAGCGTCCCGACCAGCGGCAGGTCGCCGTTGATGGTTGCGTCAAAGAAGAGGTAGCCCAGCCCGTTGATCGCGAACACCGTCTCGACGAGCACGCTACCGCCGATTAGCAGGAACGCCTCACCGGTGATGATCGGGACCAGCGGCACCAGCGCGTTCCGGAACACGTGTTTCCAGACCAGGCTCCGGCCCGGGATACCCCGGGCCTTGGCGGCCTCGACGTAGTTCGAGTTCTTCGTTTCGAGCACGGCCGTGCGGCCGATGCGCATCTCGTTTCCCATCGACGACGAACCGAGCACGATCGCCGCCGGCAGTGTCCACTTGATCGCCCGCAGGAGTTCCTGTGGGTCGCCGAGGTTGTCCAACGGCGGCGCCGTGACTACGTTCACGTTGACGATCCACTCCTGCCAGCTGAATCCGAACAGTTGCTGGGACTGCGAGAGCAGGCTGACCAGGATCACGGCCAGCCAGAAGTTCGGCATCGCCCGCCAGACGATGCCGCCGAAGGAGGCCACGTAGTCGCTCCAAGAGTTCGGGTTTAGTCCGGCGTAGAACCCCAGCGGGATGCCGATGAACAGGGCGATTAGCACCGACCAGAAGCCGAGCCACATGGTCCGCGGGGCGTACTGCTGGAGCAGCACGATCGTCGACGTGTCGGGGTTGAGTACCCACGACTGGCCGAAGTCGCCGGTGAACATCCCCACCATGTAGTCGATGTACTGCTGCCAGAGAGGTTCATCGAGACCCAATTGGTCCCGAATCCGCTGGTAGGCCTGCTGGTCACCGTCCGGGCCGATGATGGCGGCCGCCGGGTCGATAGGGCCCGCCCTGATGATCCAGAACGTCGCGGTAGTCCCGAATATCAGGATGGGTATTGAAAGCACGAGGCGTCTCGCAAAGTATCTCCAACGAGTCATGTGTAGGGATAGCGGTTTCTCGAGGGGGGCTGTCTGGCGGGCGGGACGAAACGAACCGCGGGGGACACGCTACGACGGCTTGGCGTCGGTGTCGATCTCGACGGTGTTGTAGCGCTGTGAACCGGTCGGGCCGAACGGCGGGATGTCCGCCCACTGGTAGGTGAACCGTTGGTACGTGTCGTGGCCGAAGGCGATGAACGGCACGTCCTCCCACATCGCCTCCTCCATCTGGATGTAGGCGTCGGCCCGCTCCTGTGCGTGCTCCTCGGTGTCACGCGGGTGGTTGTTGATGACCTCCCACGCCTCGGCGGCTTGACTGTTGGCGCCGGTGCCATTCCCGCGGTCGACCCAGTTGACCTCGATGACCGACCCCGAGTTCTGGAGGTCGGTGTTGGGTGGGTACAGCAGCGCGAGGATGCTCGACGGGTCGTTGCGGCCCATCCCCCAACCACTGAGGAAGGCGTCGAGCTGCCCCTGCTTGCGGCGGTCGATCATGGTCGCGAACGGTGCCGTGGTGATCTCCATCGAGATGTGGGCCGAGGCGAGCTTGTCACGGATCTGCTGGGCCAACTGCTCGGAGGTGGCCGAGGCCGTGATGGTGAAGGAGAACTCGTAGGGATCGTCGTCGCTGTAGCCCGCCTCTTCCATTATGCTCCGTGCCTGCTGGATCTGCGTCTCCTCGTAGCCGTGGGGGTAGTTCGCGGCGTGTTCGTCGTAGCCGTCGGGGCCGCCGGGGAACGCCGCCGGCGGCGTCATGTGGTAGCCCGGCACGTCGCGGCCCTTGTAGACGCTGTTGGCGATGAGTTCGTGGTTCATCACCTTCGCCGTCGCGATGCGGGCCGGCTTGATCACGTTCAGGCAGTTGAAGCCGATGAAGTTGGCACCGAGCCCCGGAGCGGCGTTGTACTGCATCGTCTCGCCGTTCCGGACCGGGCCGTACGTCCCCGTCATACGCCCCCTGTCATCGGTGTTCTCGACTTCGACCAGGTTGCGGTCGTACTGGGAGGTGGGGATGACGAACGCGTCGACGTTCTGGTTCATCCCGTAGTTGTAGATGGCGTTGGAGTCCTCCATGATCTGCCAGTGGACCCGATCCACCATCGGGCCCTCGCCGTGGTAGTCGTCGAACGCCGTCACCGACGCCTGCTGGTCGGACTCCCACATCTCGAACTGGAAGGGTCCAGAGCCAACGGGTGCGGAGCTGGCGAACTCGGCGTGTTCGACCTCCCCGTCGTACCCCTCGATGTCGCCGATGATCCCCTCCGGGATCGAGGCGAATCGGTCCGAGGAGATGACGCCGAGCGCGTCGAAGTACGGCTCTTCGAGTGTCACCTCGAGGGTGTAGTCGTCGACGGCCTCGACGCCCATCGTCCCGGGCTCGTACACCTCGTTGCCCTCGTCGTTCTCGGTGGTCTCGTGTGCGACTCCGAGGTCGCTGAGGATCACGTACGTGCGCCGGGAGTTATCGGAAGCTGCGAGGCGCTCCCACGAGTAGACGAAGTCCTGTGCCGTCACTTCGCCCCAGTCGCCGTGATAGCTGACGCCCTCCTTGAGGTCGAACGTGTACACCGTCCCGTCGTCGGAGACGCTCCAGTCGGTCGCGACTAGTGACTCGATCGCGAGGGTCCCCTCGGGGTTGTAGATCGGCGCGTCGTACATCTGGGCGACCATCTCGCCGGCGTTGGCCAGCGTGTACTCGACGGGGTCCATCGAGTCCATGGTCCCGTTGATGAGGTTCAGCTCGTTCGCCCCACCACCACCGTCGCCGTCGGTATCGCTCTCGGTCTCAGTGTCATCCGAGCCGCCGCCACCGCCGTCCGACTCCGTCGGCGTGTCGGTGCCGCCACCACCACAGCCGGCGAGCGCGACTGCCGTCGCTGCGCCGCCGGTCGCCTTCAGGAACCCGCGCCTCGTCTCGCCTTCTTCGCCTTTGTACCACGTTGGCATACCAACAGGCAACTTCCCCATGTGTATATATCTGTGGGAAGGCACAACACGAACTGTAGAAAATTTGTCTCGACCTTGTGTCGAATATGTGGTACGATGGTAGGGCCGTCGTCGGGACTAAGTAGCCCCGAATCAATCAGGGACCATGTCAGACAGCCACAGACGACTGGACGACCAGTATCGGGTGACCGGGCTGACCGACCTCGCGGTCTCGCCGGACGGCGACCGGATCGCCTACGTGACCAGTGAGTTCGACGCGCGCGCGAACGAGCGGCTCTCCTCGCTGTTCGTCGTCCCGAGTGACGGGAGCCGCGACCCCCACCGACTGAGTCGTGCCTCGACGGTGAGCGCCCCGCAGTGGTCGCCCGACGGCGGAAAGCTCGCCGTCCTTGCGACCCGCGAGGAGGACGCCGCGCTCCGTGCCGCCAACGACGACCCCGACGAGGAAGAAGAGGAGGAGGAGAGTCCCGAGACACAGCTCTGGTCGTTCGACATCGAGCGCGGCGGCGACGCCCGGCAGGTCACCATGTTCGACGAGGGTGCCCGCGAGTTCGACTGGGGCCCCGAGGGCGAGCGCGTCGTCGTGACCGCACGCGACCCGACCGAGGAACAACAGGCCTACCTCGACCAGCGCGAGGAGGACGGCCCGGTCGAGGTGACCCGCCTCCAACACAAGTACGACGGACAGGGCTGGCTCGACGACGTGACCTCCTACCTGTTCGTTGTTGACGTCGACTCCCGAGAAGCGACCCGGATCGACGAGGCCTACGGCGGCGGCGCGCGCGAGCCGGCTACCGGACTCTCGCCCGCGTGGTCGCCCGACGGCGACCGCATCGCGTTCCTCTCGACGCGGGCCGAGCGGCCCGACGACGTCACCTACTCCGACCTCTACACGATCCGCCCCGACGGGACCGGGCTGGAGAAGGTCACGGACAGCAGTCTCGCGGTCGACGGCGGGACGTGGGGGCCGACCGGTCGCCACCTCGCGTTCCCGGGCAGCGACAAGGACAACGCCTACGACCCGACGAAGCTGCACGTCGCCGACATCGAGGCCGACGAATTCTGGGCGGTCTCGGCCTCGATCGACCGCCCGCTCAGCCGCGGCGGCGCATTCGACTGGACCGACGACGATACCCTGTTGGGGCTGATCGGTGACGAGGGGCAAACCCGGTTAGTCCGGTTTAACGCCCACGAGGACGATCCGGAACGCGTCTACGAGCGACAGGGCGCCCTTGAGGACCTTGCGTCGATAGCCGTGAACGGCGGCACGGTCGCGATGCACATCAGCGGCCCCCACGAAAGCCCGAACGCCCACAGCCTCGCAGTCGAGGCGATCGACGATGGCGAGACCGACCCCGAGCGCCTAACCGACCTCAACGGCGACCTGCTCGAAGACTACGACGAGCCCGAAACCCGTTGGGTCGAGTTCGAGAGCGACGGGCAGCCCATCGAGGGGCTCGTCTACTTCCCGCCGGGACACGATCCCGAGGACGGCAACGTGCCGCTGATCACCACCATCCACGGCGGACCGATCTCCTACGATCGGCCGGGGTTCAACTACGACTACACGTTCTGGACTGACCGGGGCTACGCGCTGCTGCGCGTGAACTACCGCGGCAGCGCCTCCTACGGCGGCGAGTTCAGCCGCGCGATCGAGGGCGACTGGGGGCACTGGGAGCCCGCGGACGTGATCGCGGGCATCGACTACGTCGTTGACGAGGGCTGGATCAACCCGGACCGTGTGTTCGTCACCGGGTTCTCCTACGGTGGCGCACAGACCGCCTACGTGCTCTCGCAGTCCGACGTGGCGGCTGCCGGTGCCGCCGAACACGGCATCTACGACCGCTACGCCTACTTTGGCACCGGCGACTCCCACAATCGCATGCAGCGGGACTTCGGCCTGCCCTGGGATGAAGAGGAGACCTACCGCGGGATCTCCTCGATCACCGACGTCGGTGAGATCGACGCCCCGCTGCTCGTCACCGCCGGCGGTCAGGACTGGCGCTGCCCGCCGACCCAGTCGGAACAGCTCTACGTCAGCGTCGCGAAACAGGGCGTCGACTCGAAGTTGGTCGTCTACGAGGACGAGCACCACAACATCGGCGAACCCGACCGCGCAGTCCACCGGCTGACCGAACTCACCGAGTGGTTCGAAGACCACGACCCCGCCACCGAGTAGCACCCGCGACGCTGGCGCCGCGTGCTGTTCGCCACCCCCGGATCTTTCTCCTTGGTCATCAACAGCCCACTGTAAACGACCTCAGCCACCCTGTTGAGTCGGGAATTCCCGTCCACCCGAGCGACTCTCAAGTCACCGTTCAGGCACAGACACGTTCGTGGCCGAGTGAGCGAACTCGCTTGCGGCAGCCACGCCGGAATGCACGTCGACGCATCCTCACACACCGAGCGGGACGCCCCGACACCCGACGAATACCCAGTCTCGGCGTTCGTCTGCGACGTGGTCGTCGTCGACTGCACCGATCCCGCCGCGTAGGATCCCCCAGTGGATCGCGTGCCGGGACCCGACGGCGTCCCCGCAGAGTCCAAAGTCCGCGCCGGCGCAGACTGCGTCGTCTTTCGCACCGGTTGGGACCAGAATTGGAGGACCGACCGCTACCTCTCGGCCGCGGCTGACGAATGCCGTACAGAGCGGGGTCTAGCGGTCGCCGTCGACAGGTTCAACCACCGATCCGGCTCCGCCAGCGGCGGGCTACCGCGGCCCCTTCGGCACCCACAACGCATCTCTGGGCGAGGGCGTGCTTGTGTTCGAGAACCTCGCGTACCTCGCCAGCGTGCCCGAGTGGTTCAAACTCCGGGCCCTGCCCATCGCGCTCGGCAGCGACGGCGGCCGGTCCGAGCCGTCGGTGTCGACCGGTAATGAGGAAGGGTATCGGGACCGCGGGTCGGACAGAGCGGATCGAGAGCGACACGGACGCCGAACCGTCGAAGGCAGTATTGGCGTGGCTGACGACTACCGGGTATGCACCGTCACGAAACGCTCGCTAATGTACCCGAAGGAGACCGACGTATCGCTAGTTGTCGCCATCAAAATCACCAAAACCGAGTTTACGGCGTGTCTTTCAGTTCAGGACGCGCCGCACCCCCCTTCAGGGCACACAAAAACCACTCGCACGTCATATGGGGTTTCCATAGCAATCTGAACGCAGGTGGGGTATCGATAATTACCGGTTCTCCTGAGATTTATATAGTGTGGTAGTAAATTACTGAATATCTAAGATGTCGGGCCAATTGCAACGAGTACCGGGTATGCAACCGCCTCCAAATCTAAGTAACTTCCTTTCGGGGTTGAAGTCTGCCGGCTGCACACTCCTCGTTACCGGCGACCTTGACCCAGAGACGCGGGCTGCAGTTTCAAGACAGTTATTCGGTGTCACTGAGGGGGAACTCAATGCAGACGAGCCACGTCGGAAACGAGTCCTTGTCCAAACGGAACAGGCCCTGAATCCCCATCAATTCCTTCCAATTGAGGTAGAGGAGACATCTGCGAGGTGTTCCGTACTCGATGCGACGGAGGCGGATCGTCCACTGCAGCGATGGACCTGGCCGCCGAAGGTATAGATAGCTTGGATAGGTCGCCTGCCACGGGACTTGATGAGGTAGTAATACTGTTGAGCGTCAAGTCGACGATCTTCTCGACACTGCCGTCAATCCTGCCCCAGCTGAACTCCGAATCGGGTGCAGTTCGCTCCTCTCGTTGGAGAAACGGTTTGCAGCCGATGACGTTGAGGCGTTTGCGGACTCGCTGGCATCCATCGCTCGTGGAAACCGTGGGATGTGCCATCTCCACTATCCGAAGGCGGATGCCGCACAGTTGGTCCGACGACTCAGTACGGTTGTCAACGCCCGATTGGAGGTCGCAACCGTCGGTAGTAGTATACGTGACGTGGCATACCCCATACGATAACGTGGACGGTGCGGAAACGCCAATCAATTGGTTCGACATGACCGACGACTAATGTACTCAAAGGGGGAGACCGACAACCCGGCAGGATTGCAGATCGCCCCGATAGAGTCACCAGCGGGAGTTGAAGTCTTCGACCCGATCGAGAACGCTCGGTACGTCTTTCTCACGACTGAGTCAGTCTCTCCAACGACGGTTCCGCCGTCGCAGACGAACTGGTACGCTCCAGTGGACACGACCATCGACGTCGAAACGTCACAATTGACGATTCCCGAGCAGTTCGACATCGTCGTTCGAGATCCCGAGGGAACGCACCTCCGGACTGTTGAAGACGCAGCGGACGCCGATATCTCCCAACTGGGACTGTGTATCCTCGAGTTGACGTCGACGCCGATCAAGTTCTACGTCGCAGGCACTGGTCCCGTCTCGATCACCAGAACGGATAGCGGTACAGAGCTCACGTTCGTCGACTCGTCACTCGCTCTCGGCGCACGCTCACTCCACAAGCAGCCGGGCCGAACCCTCACAACGACCGACGATCCTGCAGACTTGATGCGAACGGTTTCCGAGTTCAGTGCCGCGCTAAAGGGGACCTCCCCGGAACGAACGTATCCCACTCTCCGTGGCCACCCACCCGCTGTCGAGGTCGGAGAGTCACTCGATATCCCTGGTGGGTCTCGACGTCCAGAGACCGGAATCACAATCGAGATGCCGCCAACATGTAGTTCGATATTTACGGTCGCGTCGCTGGCGTACTTCCTCGGTGCAGACCTGCGGCCGAGTGAGTCCCCTCGCCTCGTTACGGAGGATGGGTTCGAGTACTCGCTTACGCCCGAAGCAGATGAATCGTTTTCCGACGTCGTCGCAGACGTGCTCCAGCACTGCTTCCTCCTCGACTGTATCACGCGAACGGAGGGTATCTTTCCCGTCCGACTCGCCGCACGGGAATTCGTGGAGGATGTGCTCGATATCGGGCTTGAGTTCGGTCACCTATATGATCAACCGGTTGCTGAGCGTGTCGAAACCTACCTCTCGGTCCCGATGGAGCAACTCGAGCCCATACGGCCGGAGTGGCGGTTGACTATCGATATGCCTGCAGACCCTGCCTACGCGGATTGCCTCCCGTATCTCGTGAACGAACTCGCCATCATCCGCTGCTACGAGCCTGGTGAGAGACCAGTACCGAATTCGACGCCCCTATCGGAATACAACCCTGACAAAAAGGACCCCTCGGAGACGATGGAATCGTTCGTTCGGGGCCAGGCCGCTCTGGCTACTGCTGAGACAGCTCACCAGGCAGACTTTGTTCGATCTGAGATCTCCCTTTCACGAGGGGTAGATTCTTCGCCCACGCGATCTTCGTCTGTTCCGCAGGACGACTTATTCAATATCCGGGACGCCGATACTGTCCTTCATAGCTATCTCGGGGACGGGATCCCTGTCGGGGCAAATAAAACGAGCCCCCAGGCACTCAAGCGTCAACTTTCTCTTGATGACGCTGACAACCCGGAGATTGGGGTGATCATCGTTTGCAACGATAGCGAAATGAACGAAGAGACAGAGGTCGAAGATATCTACACGGGCTCAGATTTACTCCGAATAAACGGTGAGGTACGGGAGAATCTAACCGTCGATGAGCTCAGAGACATATTCGAGCAAGATAGTAACCTCGTTCACTACATCGGCCACGTCGATACTCGAGGACTGCAGTGTGCTGATGGGTATCTCGATACGGGAACGCTGGATACTGTCGGGGCGACGACGTTCGTGCTTAATGGTTGTCGCTCCTTCAAGCAGGGGTCAAAGCTTGTTGAGAAAGGGGCTTTTGGTGGGTTGGTGACCTTGGACGACATCGGCAACAGTCTTGCAACTGATGTCGGCCGGAATATCGCTAAACTGCTGAATGCAGGATGGCCACTCGACGGTGCACTCTCGGTCGTTCAAGACGATGCGCTCGTCGGTCGAGATTACACAGTACTCGGTGATGGGACGACAGAAATCGGAATCTCGGAATCTAGGACACCCGTCATGTTTGTTATTCATCCTCGTCGAAATGACCGGGACCTTCTTTCAGTATTTACCTTCCCTACCCGGTCGAGACACTTGGGGACACTATATCGGCCTGACCCAGAGCAAGAGGGTCTACACTACTTAGCTGGTGGCGAGGTTGGAAATTATGAACTCCAGAGGGAAACGCTTGAAACTCTTCTAGGAGATGTTAATGTCCCTGTCCAGTTTCACAATGAGCGAAGTAGTTCAGTAGTATCCCTCCGTTGGAGTCCTGACCTTTCGGAAAACATGGGGGTTCTAGATACGTTGGCAATGGAAGCGGAGAAACCGATCTCAGACATCGGAAGGACTGCTGCTTCAAGAACGTGGGCTACTGGATCTGACGACAACTAAGGATTCAATCTGGGCCTGACAAGATGCGCTACGGACCAACGTATGAGTTTCCTGCCGCTGCAACCGATCCCATCTGGGTGAGGAGGACACAGATCATGAAGAGGACGCCAGCGAGTTTCGGGTGCGATGCAACGTAGTTTGCCATCTTCTCAGACATGACGTTCCACACCTCACCTCGGTGAATATTCAATCTTTCTTATTATTACTAATAGACAATAAGTGTGCAAAAGATACTGACCTCGATTTCGGCAAATGAACGGGCTTCTGCCCGGGCGTTGGTTAAGACCTTTCCCTACTTTTCCTCCCGCAGCTCTTCCGCTTTCCACTTGAGTCGGCGCAGTATCTGTGGCCGGTTTTGCTGGGTATTCTCGTAGGCCACACACGCTCGAAGTGTGTCCATATCTGCGATCGTCGCAATTCCGGCCTTGATCAAGCGTTTGTTCGACGATTCGAGACGTTTCTCGGGGGAGAGTTCATCCCCAGTGGTGGTTGATGATGTACCCATATTGGACGCTACCACCCATTGACAGCGCGAAAAACCAGGCCTAAACTGCATTCGGGAACGTATTTATTGTTCGAAAGAAACGACCTAGACATTCCCACATGGCTGTACTGGACGATCTCTCGGGGTTCGAGTTCGAGGACGTGATGGAGGACGTGTTCCGGAACCTCGGATACGAGAACGTCCGCCAGGCCGACCGCACGGCTGACGAGGGTCGCGACGTCATCATGGAGGAGGTCGTCGACGGCACCCGGCGTGCGATCATCGTCGAGTGCAAGCACACGGGGACAGTCGGGCGGCCGGTCGTCCAGAAGCTTCACTCAGCGATCGCGACGTTCGACTTCGACGGCCCGAAACGCGGAATGGTCGTCACGACCGGCCGGTTCACGACCCCGGCTCAGGAGTACGCCGACCGCCTCCAGCAGAACGACGACCCACACCCAATCGAGTTACTCGACGGCGAGGACCTCCGGGGGATCGCCGACGAGATCGGCCTCGACCTCTACAACGGGCGCATCGAGATTCTCTGCGACGAGACCCTACGCCCGTACGACCCGGCCGCCGACGTCGACGCGCCAGTCACGGAGGCGTTCCGCGACATTGAGAACATCGAGGCCGCCGACCTCCCAGAACCCCACTCATCGGTGACGTTCCGCCCGGTGGTCGCGGTCACCGCGGACACGAACGCCGTCTTCGAGACGTCGGTGGGCGTCATCCACCAGATCAACGACCGGACGCGATTCGTTGCCCACGCCGAACGCGGGCAGCCGCAGGTCGTCGAGGAGGACGTCGGGACGCTGGTCACCGAGAATCTCCACGCGACGGTTGAACTCGACACCGAGCAGTTCGGAGAGGTGTTCGACGACGTCGAGGAGCGTAGGTTCGGACAAACCCAAACGGAGTACAAGGAGTGGGCCGTCGAGCGGCTCCAGCAGCACCACACAACGACGGTGACCTACACGGGCGACAACAACGTCACGTACAACAAGACCTGCGAGCCGAACCGCTCGGACATCTCCGTGCAGTCAATCGAACCAGTGTACCTCCCCGAGGTTCGGCACACGACCGACATCCAGGAGTACACCTACCCCTACGAGTACTACGCGGCAGGCCCGTCACGAGTGACCGCCGAGGATAGCATCCATCGGTGCGTTCACTGTGACACGAGCGGCGTCGATGAGACGTACACCTACTGTCCGAACTGCGGGGCAATCGCCTGCGCCAGCCACATCAAAACGGAGCGGCTGGAAGGTGAGCCGGTCTGTACGGGCTGTGCAGTCACTGAGCGGTTCGCGCTGAAGACGAAGTACTTCTACGACGACCAGAACCTCGAGGCGTTCCGCGAGGAGTACGCCGAGATGCCGCTCCACGAGAAAGCGATGGAGAACAAGTGGCTGGCCGGGGGAAGCGTGGTCGCGACGCTGCTGCTCGTCGTCGGACTACTCGTCATCGGCGGCATCATCTGAGCGGGCTCGGTATTCACGCCGGCTTAGCGACCATCTCTTCGAGCGGGTGCTCAAGCGGGCCGTGGAACTGCCAACTAGCCCGCTCGAAGGCCTCGTCGGTCGGCCCATCCCACCGCGGGAACGCGGAGTGACCGCTCACGGTCGCCGTCGGCGTCACCGCTGGAGGGTGTATAATCTGCATCGTTCGGCTCGACCCACGAGCAGTCATGGTGGCGTCAGCCAACGGTTGGTCGTAACCAGCGGTTCGCAGTGGACAAACAGTAGAAAAAGCCGCTCCGACGCTCGATATTCAGTCGTTCGCGATCTCCACCTCCTCGGACGCCGCGTCTCGCAGATCGGTCTCTAGCTCTTCGCGGCCCCGCTTGAACTCACCCATCGCCTGCCCGCTGGAGCGGGCAAGCTCCGGGAGCTTGTTCGCGCCGAACAGAAGGACGAGGATTAGCAGGATGACGATCATCTCCGGGCCGCCGGGCATGGCAAACAGTGGAATCAGAACCATACCCGCAGCAGGATGGGCGATAGCTTAAGAACGCAGTCCCTGCCACCGAAACCGGTAGCCGACGGCGGGGATCGAAATAGGCCGAACGGTGTCCGTACCGGCTCAGTCGTCCGCAGAGAGGGTGTTCTCGGCGGTTCCGTCCGTGTCGCTCCGGAAGGCACGACGTTCCAACTTCTCGGTACGCGATCGGAGGTAGGTCCCCAGCGTCACCAGACTGAACGCCACCGTCACGACCGCGGCGAGCTGATAGCCCGAAAGCAGCGTAAACGGCGCCACGCCCGCCCACGAGAGCAGGCTCACGACCGCCGAGGCGAGGACCGCCGTGAACGCCACCTGGTACTCCAAAACAGCCGGGCCTTTGGGCACCCGGAGGTAGGGGCGAAGCTCGCGGCCACGCTCCGTAAGCGAGACGGTTCCACGATTCACATCGTAGTCGACGACCCCGTGGCGGGCGAGCTTCGGCAGATGGGTCTGTCTGAGCGCCGTGTAGGTGCGCTTTCGTTCCTTTGAGCTGATCGCTTCCAGGGATTTCCCAGTCTCCCAGGCGGCGAGCTGACGCGCCAGCTCCGAGACGGTTGACGCCTCGTCACGACAGAGCGCGTGGATGATGTTGCGACGGCGACGACTACTCAGTATCGTAAATGCGATATCGCGACCTGTGTGGTCGCCATCGTAAGCGTCATTTTGTTCGTCGGAATGTTCCCCCGTTTTCGTTAGTAGGTGTTGCATGTCTTCATCACCACGTCGTTGTGAGGTGCCTACTTCGACCCATACAAGAGAGACACAGGCAGGTGATATAAACATGAAGTAAGAGTCAATTATGGCAATCTAACGGGTGTGCTTCACAGTCGGACAGCCGGAGGGGTAAGTAAGGCACCGCAGTCGTACGGTATGATGTGCCTGTCTCAGCGTATTACCTACCGTACCGGTAATCCGAGACTAGTCGTCAGTTCATGTTTATTCTCGTCGGGCGCCTACACCAGCCATGGTACGATTCACGCAACGACCGGCCCGCACGCCCGGCTTCGACTGGCTAGCACGCGTTCGCAATCCCGCTTACACCGGCCTAAACCGGTGTGTGCCCTGTACCGTGGTGAACGTTGGTCTCACAGCCGTCGCCGCACTTGGGGTGGCCACAGTGTCACCCCCATTGGGCGTCGCCGTCGCCATAGCGGGGCTGACAACCACCTACCTCTGGGGCTACGCCGTTCCTGGGACACCCGAACTTACCAAGCGCTACCTGCCGGACCGCGTCCTCGCGTGGTTCGACAAGGCACCGATGACGGACTCGCTGGGCGGCATCGACCCCGAGGCCTACCTCCGGAGCGCCGGCGCAGTCGTCGATATCGACGGCGACATCGCGGTCCCGCCCGCCGTATTCGACGAGATCGCCACACGAGTGGACCGATTCACCAGTGACGACGTCCTCGCGGCCACGCTCGCGGATACGGTAGGGCTCGACCCCGATGACGTGACCGTCTATCCCGACGGTGTCGGCTACGCGGCACGGGTCGGGCGCCAGCCCGCCGGTCGGTGGGAGTCGCGAGTGGCACTCGCCACGGAGCTCGCGGCACACGATCTGTTCAGCCGCCGGGTCGGTGGCTGGCGTGCCCTCCCCGCGGACACCCACGGCGCGCTCCTGGGGGCGTTCCGGCTGGCGCTCCCGCGCTGTCCCGCCTGTAACGGCGACGTGATGCTGGGCACGGAGACAGCCGAGTCCTGCTGCCGGGCCTACGAGGTACTTGCGGCCACCTGCGAGGGCTGTGGCGCCCGGCTCTTCGAGGTCGATGCTGCGATGGTCGGTCAGGAAGCGGCCGTCGTCGACGAAACCGCCTGAGTCGCTCGGACGTTTTTGAGGTTGGAAGAAGAGAATCCCCGGGCGCCCGCTCAGCTCTCTACCGGCTGCCAGCGCTCCTCGCTCGCGTCAGGCGTCCACGCGCTCGCGAGCCGTGGACGGAGTGTCCAGGAGTGGTACGCAGAGCTGCCAGCGTATGCGCCGAGTGCGATCACCGCCGGCACCAGTGGGTCGACACCGCCCAGCATGGGAAGCTCGGCCAGCGAGCCGACGACGCCACAGAGCCCGGCAATGCCGACGCCACGGTAGAGTTCGAGCCACGAGACGCCCAGTGGACCCGCGCCCCGGAGATGCCGAACCACGGGCTTGGCAGCTGCCGTCGTCCGATAGACATCACGCTCCCGGCGGACGAGCCCGTGACGCTCCAGCGTCGGGAGATGGGTCTGGCGAAGCGACGTTGAGACGCTCTCGCGGCGGGCCCGCGGCGCCGGCATCGTCCCCGTCTCGACGGCGGCGACGGAATCGGCGAGCGCCGTCAGCGTCGTGGGCGCCGCGGCGTCATAGAGATACTCAAGCGCGAGGCGGCGGCGTTCACAGCTCAGCACCTGCCAGAGATCTGCATCGGGAAGTGGCTGGGTCATAGTGGATTCGTCGACAGCCGCGGGCGGCACCGGCGGCTAGTGTCTGTTCTCCCGTACGTGCGAGGGTCTCTAAAGGACGGACTCCCTGCATCCAGGACAGTGGCCACCAGTCTTCCGGAATGGGGGTGCCTGCCACTTGCGATCCGATCGGTGGTGACGTGGGAGGGAGACCGTACCAGGCTGGCAGGGAGTCCAAGCAAGCCGCAGAACACCTAGTTCGGGGGAATACAGGCGGTTCATGGGTAAGTCACCGCCCATCCAGGGGGTATTGTCGCAAAAGCCTCTCGCGGCCCATCCGCGAAGGTTTGCTGTCGACGACAGCACTACCCCCTCGCCATCATCGGCGGCGGGCCGCAGTAGGTCGTCAGAGGCAGACCGCGACGGGCGCCCCCGTGGTCGCCCACCGACCGCCCGTGTGGGCGTTCGAGCAGACTCTGGCCCGCCGGGGCCGCCGCGACACTGCGGCGGCGAGCCGGCACGGCGGTGCGAGACCGCCGACGGGCGATCTCCTGCTACGGAAGCCGGAGAGAACCGCAGACGAACAAACACAACACAAACCAATGGACGACAAACCACAACTGTTCAACACCACCCGCCGCCAGCTGCTGGCCGGGATGGGCGCCGTCGGTCTCGCCTCCGCGGGCGCTGGCCTCGGTACGACCGCATACTTCAACGACACCGAGTCCTTCGAAGGCAACAATCTCCAGGCCGGTGAGTTCGACCTCAAGCTCGACTGGCAGCACACCTACCACGGTGCGATGAACGACGACATCTACGCGTCCGCGGGTCGCCCGTACGTGAGTGCGTTCCCCGACGCGGACGGAGACGGCATCCGCGACGAGTTCCTGACCCGCGGTGAACTCGCCGCGGAGATGGAAGACG
Source organism: Halolamina pelagica (assembly GCF_900115675.1). GTDB lineage: Archaea > Halobacteriota > Halobacteria > Halobacteriales > Haloferacaceae > Halolamina > Halolamina pelagica. The sequence goes on from NZ_FOXI01000021.1 coordinate 22,731, forward strand.
ACGAGACCTCCCAGGCCGTCGAAGACGCCTACCGCGCGCAGTTCGCCGACGTCCCCAACGACTTCGAGTCGCCGCTCATCGCGCTCGATGACGTCAAGCCCGGCGACAGCGGTTGCCTCTCGCTGTCGATGCACCTCTTCGACAACCCCGGCCACATCTGGCTGGGAACCGAGAACGTTAGCGCTTCCGAGAACGGCCAGAACGAGCCCGAGGCTGAGGTCGATGAAACCCCGGAGGGAGCGGGTGAACTCGCCGAGAACATGACCGCCCGCGTCTGGTACGACGACGGGAACTGTGAACTCGACTCCGGGTTCGAGGGCGAGACGGCAGAAGTCGTCGCCGTGCTCGACCGCTCGGGTTCGATGGACGACGACACCGGCAACCCCGCGACCTCCGCGAAGTGGAACGGCGCGAAAGACGGCGTCGAGACGCTCGTCGACGCGCTGGCACCCAACACACCCAGCGTCCAGTTCGGCCTCGCGTCGTACTCCTCGTCCGCGACCGTCGACCAGGCACTCACCACCGACCCGAGTGACATCGACGCCGCGCTGGGTACCCTCACCACGGGCGGCTCAACCAACATCGAGTCCGGCCTCGCAGCGGCCGACGGGATGTTCAGCGGCACCGCCGACTCCGAGATCATCGTCGTGTTGACCAACGGGAACGAGACCACCGGTGACGCAGTTGGTTACGCCGCCGGCATGAAGTCCGACGGTAAGACTATCTACACCATCGCGTACGGCAGCAACGCCAACGCGGGCACGCTCTCACAGATCTCTTCGGGAGCTGCATACTCCTACCTGGCGACTGAACTCGCGGCGATCGAGCAGGTGTTCGCGGCTATCGGCCAGAGCATCTCCGGTGAGGAGGTCATCGTCGACGGCACGATGGCTGACGTGATCAATGCGCTCGAAACCGGCGTTCACCTCGACGGCAACCGCGTCGACGAGGAGGATCAGTGTTTCGTCAACTCCACGACCCAGTACATCGCCATCGACTGGGAGGTTCCCACCACGGTGGGCAACGAGATCCAGACGGATAGCCTAGAGTTCGATCTCTCGCTGGTGGCCGAACAGTGCCGCCACAACGATGCGCCCGAGAACCCCTTCGCCCCCGAATCCACCCCTACTCCGACCCCCACCCCGACGGACACGGGCAACACAACCGCGACGGACACGGGCAACTGATCGACTGACTACGCGCCCACACGGGCGCCCCACCGCCGGGAGCATCGCTCCCGGTCCCCCGCCCGACGGGCATGGCGGCTCCGTAGCCGCCCGTGACGGTTCGACTCCGTCGCCGGGTCCTCAGCTCGCGATCGTCGTGAGCGATTTCCAACAATGAGCCAAGACAAGCAACTGATCAACACCACCCGCCGCCAGCTGCTGGCCGGGATGGGTGCCGTCGGTCTCGCCTCCGCGGGCGCTGGCCTCGGCACGACCGCCTACTTCAACGACACCGAGTCCTTCGAGGGCAACAACCTGCAGGCTGGCCAGCTCGACCTCAAGCTCGACTACAAGGCGACCTACGACGGCCCGAACGGCCTCGAACTCGTCGGCCAAGCCCCCACGGAACAGCAGATGCTGGACCAGTACGGCGAGGTCATCGATGGCCCCCTGACGTGGGAGCAGCGCGCTGACGTCGGCTTCGCGTGTGACACCGTGGGCCTCATCGACGGCGACGGCATGCCCATCTTCGACCTCGCGGACGTGAAGCCCGGCGACTGGGGCGAAGTCACGATGAGTTTCCACATCTGTGACAACCCCGCGCACGTGTTCTTCCGTGGCAACGTCCACGAGGATCTGGAGAACGGTCAGAGCGAACCCGAAGCCGGGGTCGACGACTCGACCGACGTCGGTGAGCTCTCGGAAGCTATTGACGTGCGCATGTGGTACGACGAGAACTGCTCGAACACGTACGACGAGAGCATCGGCGCCGCGGACGTGCTGGTCGTCCAGGACATCTCCGGTTCGATGGTCTACAGCGGTAACGGCGGCGTCATCGCCGACAGCAGTGGCGGAACGACAACCAAGCTCAACGTCGCAAAGGACGCCATCGGGGCCTTCGGCGACGAAGTGTTCGGCGGCGGCGCGGACGTGGAGCTCGGACTCTACACCTTCGGGAACGAGGACTACCTCGGTGACGGCACGCCCGCCGGCGACGACGTAGGTATCGCACTCGCTCCCACTGACGATGCGACAACGTTCGACACCGAAGTCGCGAACGTGCAGGCGGCCGCCGAAGGTGTCGGCGGCACTGCGCTCGGGCTGGCCGTTCGCGAGGCCAACGACTTCCTGCAGGCGAACCTGCGCAGCGGCGCCGAACCGGTCATGATCGTCCTGACTGACGGCGAGCAGTTCAACTCCAACGTCGACGAACTGGCCGAGGCCAACACTGCCAAGAGCGAGGGCACCCGGATTGTTATGATCGACATCAACGACCTGGGCGACGGTGAGCCCCAGCTCCTCAAGGATATGGCCGGTAGCACCCCCACCACGGCGGGCAACGGTGACGGGACCGACTACTACCAGAGCGCGGATGCCCAGTTCGCGACCGCCGCCGTGGACATCTTCGACTCCATCCTCCAGACCATCGTGGTCGCGGAAGCGGTCATCTTCGAGGGAACCCTCGCGGAGTTCCGCAACGAGTTCGCCGACGGGATGACGCTCGACCCCGCACCCCTGCTGGGCGAAAGCGTGAGCAACGGGCTGTGTTTCCGGCCCGGGACCCACTGTGTGGCGTTCGAGTGGTCCATCGACGCCGAGACAGTCGGCAACGAGATCCAGACCGACTCGGTCCAGTTCGACTTCGACTTCGCGGCAGTCCAGTGCCGCCACAACGACGAGCCCGAGAACCCCTTCGCATCGGCCTGAGTCAGCTACTCGTTTTTGTCCCGACCGGCCGGGACTCTTTGATCGTTTGTTTTGCCTTGGTCCCCTGAAGATTCCTATGTCGGGAGCCCAGTGCAGGCAGAGAATCGACCGAGGAACCCAGAGTTGGGTGGCACAGGACCACCATACCGCCCGAGAACGGTGATCGTACTTCTAGGCTGTCGACCCGTACTAATGCTCTCCCAAAGCGTCTACGGGAGTAACGCGCCCCATCGGGCGGGCGCGGGAGAATACTATGAATAACCCAACTCGACGGGGCGTGTTATCAGCGCTCGGCGGCGTCGGTCTCGCGGCGGTCGCGGGGTCGGGGCTTGCCGGGGCCACCACCCCGCCGTTCTCACGCTATACCCTCGCCCAGTCGACGGAGCCGGAGGGCTCTCTCCGTGTCGCCTGGTACGAGCGCTACAACGATGTCCTCGTGGACGGGACCGGAAACGGAACCGGCAACGCCACCAACACCCTCGACCCATCGTTCGAACCCAGCTACGTCGCCGACGCGCCGGGCGCCGTCGTCTCGTTGGGGAACGTGCTGCCGGGTGACCGCGGCACGCTCGTTGTCGGGCTTCAGGCCATCGACGCGGATCTGAACGTCTGGTTCCGCCCGCGCATCCTCGAGAACGCTGAAAACGGTCAGAACGAACCGGAGATAGTCGCCGAAGGCCTCGACACCAACGGTGTCGGCGAGCTTGGGTCGTCCACGGACATCCTGTGCTGGCTGGACAACAGCGCCGTCTTCGGCTCCTGTGATGGCCAGCCCGACCCGTTCGAACCCCGTGTCAGAAGCGACGCCGGTGAGACCGCCGTGGGTGCGTTCACGGCCGTCGCTGACACGTTCGACGATGGCGTTCGCCTCCCCTTCGACGGCGGCGATGGCTGTCCCGACGCCCTGCCCGCCGGCGGGAACCGCTGTGTCGGGCTCCGCTGGGAACTCCCCGACGACGTCGGAAATATCGTTCAGAGCGACTCGTTCGAGTTCGCCCTGGAGTTCATCGCCGTCTCGTGTAGCGATGACAGCAATCCCTTCGCGGAGGCGAGCGAATGAGCCGCCGTATCAGCCGCCGGGAACTCTTGGCGGGTATCACCGCGGCCGGCGCCGCCGGCACTCTGTCCGGCGTCGGTACCGCGGCGCTGCTGGTGGATCGTGAGACCCTCGCCGCGAGCGCGACGAGCGGCCGGGTCGACCTCCAGATCGATACCGGCGACGGGCCTGTCGACGCGATGTCCGGCCCGATCGAGCTCGATCTGCCCGCGCTCGAAGCCGGCGCGGGCGGGAGCACGACGCTTTCGTTACTCGTGCCCGATACGTCGGGGTCCAACCCCGCCTATCTCTGGCTTCGAGCTGGCTGCGGCTTGGAAACGACGCTCGGCCCACATCTCCGGCTGAGCGTCTCCCGAACCGACGGTACGGGCGGTCACCTCTTCGAGGGGACCCTGACAGAGTTCTTCGCGGTGTTCGCAGCGGGCGTTCCGCTCGACTCGAGCGGCGACGCGGTCGCTGCCGGCCACCAAGACTGTGTCCAGCCCGGCTCGACGCTCGAGCTCCTGATCGAGTACGAACTCTCCCCCGCCTACGTCGGCGACGAGACGCTGAGTATCCTGCTCGAGGCCGCCGCGGTGCAGTGTCGCCATGTTTCCCCGACCACGCGACCCCCCGAGTTCGGGGCGGGGCTCGGCCGCAGCGACTGTGTTCCCGACTGCCCGTGCTGCCCCCTCGTCGGGAAGTACGAGGTGGTGAACGACACGCTCGGATCCGGAAACTACCGGTTCACGGAGGGCTCCTCGGCGTACCGGCTGACGGTCTCGAACGTCGAGACCAACGACGACGGTGAACCGGTCGCTGCCGAGTTCGGCGTCATCCCGGCCGACGGCACTTCCGACCCACTCGACGTGTGCGTGGTCCACGTCAAATCCGCAACCGATGTGTTCACGTACCGTGACGAGGAGACGGACAGCGCAGTCGGCACGACCGGGAAATCGATCAGCCATGTGACCGTCGGCGTCTGCACCGCCGAACTGTTCGTCGACGATGGCCGACGCTGCCCCGAGGACCTGATCTCGGACCCCAGCCTCGGTACCCCCGGGAACAGTGGTGGCGGAGGCAACGGGAACAACAATGGCAACGGCAACAGCAACGACGACGGGAACAACAACGGCAACGGAGGTGGCCAATGAGCTCCCTCCCGATGCGTCAGCTGGCGTTGACGATAGTCGTGCTCCTCGCCGTAAGTCCATTCGCAGCGTACGCGGCGCCCGCAATGGTCGGCGCCGACGAGAGCTACATCGTACTCACCGGAAGCATGGAGCCCGGCCTCGTGCCGGGTGACGTGGTGTTCGTGAGCAGCGTCCCAGCAGCTCAGATCGGCGTGGGCGACGTGATCACCTTCGAGCGTGGCGAGGGGCCGCCAACTACCCACCGCGTTATCGAGGTGGTAACCGCAAACGGCGATCGGACGTTCCGAACGCAGGGTGACAACAACGAAGATCCCGACCCGGTGCCGGTCCGTTCCGAGCAGGTGGTGGGGGTGGTGACGTTCTCGATCCCCTACGTCGGGACCGTGATTACCGCGGCCGATAGCCAGTACGGCTTCGTCGGGTTAGTGGTGCTCCCGTTCGCGCTGCTGGTCCTCGACGTTAGTTACGGCAAGCTGCGGGCCCGCCGCGGCGCAGCCAGCGCCGCGGGACAGGAGGCGGATAACCTCCCCATGCTTTACGATCAGGCCGAGGCTGCGCGGGTCTACTACGAACGCGCCGACGCCGCGCTTCGCGAGGCGGAGGCAACCGCTGGTGGGTTCTCCGGGCGGGATATGACTGCCGCCATCGCCGTCGGCCTCGTGCTGGTGGGCTACGCAGCCTGGAACGCCTACTGGCAGATGACGGCGTTGGGCCAACCCCGGCCGGAGACGATGTCCGTGTTCTCGGGCGCGCTGGTCGGCCTGGTGTTCCTGATCTATCTGCGAGTGACTGGAACAGATAGCTCCGAGACGCTGGACTCGACGGCCGCAACGCCGACGCCCGCGACGGGGGATCGGAACCACGGGGCATCCGAGCGCACCGAGTCGTTCGTTTCGAGCGTGCCTCGGCCGGTCGCCGAGGAGGAGGTACACGATGCGGACTAACCGAATCGCGGTCCTGCTCGTGACCATCTTCGTGCTCGCCGCAGCCGGGGCGGGCGGACCGACGCTGGCGCTGCTCTCAGACGGCGAGCGCGTCGATGTGGCCCTGCCCGTGCGCGGCGATGCCGAAGCGGACGCCACCGAGATCCCGACGACAACTGAGAGCGGGACGGAACCACCGACGATAACCCAAACGTCGACGCCGACGGGGAACAACACGCCGACTGATGCGAACACGTCGACGCCGAGCCCCAACGAAACCGGGACGGTGACTGAGACACCGACGGAGACCGCCACACCAACCACCAACGAAACCACCACCGCCACACCAACCACCAACGAAAC
>NZ_FOXI01000022.1 GCF_900115675.1 Halolamina pelagica
CCCTCCGGTCAGAGGGCGTCCGGCCGTTGCTGCGCCACCGGTTGTTCGCACATTACGATCACGCACACAACGCACGGTTGGACAGCGAGTTATACGGCCAGCGCTGGATGGCCGAGACCGCCTTTTCGGCCATCAAGCGTCGGTTCGGCCCCGCTGTCCACCCTCGCGTATGGTACCGCGAGTTCCGCGAGCTCGTGTTGACCGCCGCAGTCTACAACCTCGAACAAGCACTCAAACAGTGACCCGACGCCGTCATCGGATTCAACAAAGCAGACTCTAGCACTTCCCTAGCAATTGTGAGGCGCCTTCTCGTTCACAGACCAATAGTCACCTCTCTCAAGACTGGAATCGTTGAACGATGATCTCCCCCCACCCACCGTGTCGAGTGTTCTTTGAGAGACATTCAAAACGCATCCCGATACGTGTCGGCCTATTCGATCGATTCTGTCAGTTCAACGACTTGTCGGGGAGGGCAAGCCCCTCGAAGTCACTAACTACGTTGGCGACGAGGTCAAGATCGACAGCGAACTCGTACTCGTAATACTGGTCAGCGGAACGACCTTCGTTCCGGAAGTAGCGGTCGAGGATACCGAGCATCGCGAGATCTGCGAGGTGGTCGTGCATCCGAAGTCGTACTAGTGGGTCGATATCCGACTGTTCGGCGATAGTGCGATATCGCGGATAGATATCTCGGACGCGGAGCGGTCCGTTCGACTCGAGAGCCAAATGGAGGACCGCGACTAGCGAGAGATATAGGCGCCGAGACGACCAGATGACCACTCTGTTCGCCCGGCGAACACTCGATATGGTGGGTAGGGACGTCGATGAACCAATACTTCAGCGTTCGTTCATCGACGATCAACAGACGTGCTGACCACTGACTACTGATCGTGGCGGACGTTTTTGTCGTCGACACCCGAAGCGATGCTACCGATGGGGCTGTACGACGACCTGCTCGTGGTCGACGACGTCGAACTACCGAAGTTCCCTGATACCCAGAGTCCGACCGAGATTGAGTGGCAGACGAAGCAGATCGGACGCCCGGCGATGAAGCAGTACAAACTCACGGCAACGGGGCGGTTGTTGCGACGTGAACGGGAGTACCGCGAGAAAACTGCCGAGGAGAAACACAACGAGGCGACCGAGCAGGGCTTCGACTCCTGGGATGCGTATGTCTCGTTCTGCGAGGATGTGGATGCTCACGACCTCGTCCACCGGGGGATCGGCGTCGGCGGTCCCGACGATCAGACCGTCGACGAAGAGTTCTGGGTTGACCACAATATGCATGGCTCGTTCGAGTTTTACGGGAAACGCGACGACCTCGAAGACGGGCTCTACTGGTCGTACGAGGCACGGTTCACCCGTGGCGACCTCAACGCCATCGTCTTCCTCGGCGAGCGAGGTGGAGCTAGCCAAAGCGACTACAAGCCGGGTGAACCGACCCGCATTCAGTTTTGAACTCCCTTTTATGTATTTCGCAATACCTCATTGCATCGACGCCAGCGGCCCCTCTCAAAAACGGCACCGAGAGAAGTCTTAACCAACATTCGGGAGCAAGTGGAGTAACTGTTGGTTAAACTCGAGTGAGAGAACTCCCTACCGTATGAAGCCACGAGAGTTCCCTCTATCCGTTCCGTCGTTGATTACTCGTCTGCTGACCCCCTCTGATCGTCCGTACTCTGTTCACTATTGGCGCCTGGTAGCGACGATGGTGCTTCCCCCGCCGGGTCGAAATCGATCACTTCCTTCTCCTTGGGCATCGCCTCGACGGTGATCCCGCGCCACTCCCCATCGACGCCGACCAATGCCTCCGCGAACCCGGCATCCTCGTTCCCGGGCACCGCATCCTGCACGTACCGCATCTGCGCGTAGTTCAGCCCGAACTCCTGGGCCCACGCCTCGTCCATCCCGTCCAACCGGTGGAACTGCTTCACCGCACACTGGTCAAGAATGGCCTCGCTCTCGGCGTGCTCGAAGAACTCGTCGACGGTCTGGGTGACCAGCCGAATCGACAGATCGTGATGGCGGTGATGCCGGAACACCGTCTCTAAAAAGGCGAGACTCGCGGCGTCCTGCATGATGTAGCGGGCTTCGTCGATGTAGAACACCACCTCCTGCTCCGACACCTTCGCCCGTTCGTACACCAGCGAGATGAGCAACTGCATCGTCAGCGCCGTCCCACTATCCACACTCCCCTCCTGCTGCGCCAAATCGAGGTAGATCACCTTCTCGTCCCGGATGTCGAACGCTGATTCCGTCCCGAGATTGGCGTGCCGTCCATCCTCCTCAAACGGCCGCAACTGATCGAGCAACCATGTCGCGTCCTCCTTGATCTTCCCCGCCTCCTCGTCAGCACGAACGACGAACGCCTCGGGATCGTCGACCATCTCCTCGAACACGTCCAGCATGTCCCGGATGGTCGGACTCGGATTGCCGTGCGTCGAGATGTCGTCCGTAATCCTTTTTCGCTTGTACGCGCGCTTGAGCCCGAGTTCCAGCGTCGTCCGTCGATCGCCCAGCGAGATCCCCCGCAACGCGAAGAAGTTGGTGAGGAAACTCATCGCGTCGTCGAGCTTCTCGTTGAACGGGCTGGCGTCCTCGCCCATCGCCCGTTGTACCCGCTCCGGTGTCTCCCGGATCTCCAGCGGATTCAGGCCGAGCGTCCCACCGACCGTAATGCGCTTCGCGTCCAGTGCTTCGGCGACGCCGGCCCAGTCGTTCAGGGGTTCGAGGATGACGCCGATCCGGTCCCGTTGCTGCTCCATCGACCGGATGAAGTTCTGTTTGGAACTGAACGACTTCCCCGAGCCCGTATCCCCGACCGTGAACATGGCGTAGCCGTTGTCCCGCGCAAACGGGTCGATGACCACGGGACTCCGCGTGTCCTTGTGCATCCCGAACTCGACACCCCCTTCCTCGAGGATCGTCGCGTTGTGCGGCGACGCCAGCAACGCTCCGACGGCCCCACCCAGCACGATCGACTCCCGCCCGAACTCGTTCGCACCGATCGGCGCCGCCGACTGCAGCGCCACGTCCTGCCGACAGATCGCCGTCTTCGGCGTCAGGTTCGCCGGCTCGTCCCGGAGCGTGCTCTTGACCTGCTGGACGTCGTCCTGTAGCGTCTCCCGATCATCGGCGCGCACCGTGACGAACACGCCCTGGTCGAACACGCTCGCCCCGTTCTCGACCGCCGTGTACGTCGCCGCCGCTTCGTTCGCCCGCTCCTGGAGATACGTACTCCGAACGCTCTGTTCGAGGTCGGCATCCACCTGCAGGTCGTCCGCGATCTCCTGCAGTTCGTTCCGGGCCCGCTCCTGGTTCTTGGGCGTGATGTGGGCCGTCAGATCGAACTGGACGTCAGTCAGTTCGAACAGGTCGCTGAGGTAGCCATCACTCGGGTAGTCCGGGTAGTCCGCGATGTACAGCGTCGACGTCCACTGCTCGCCGACGCGGGCCGCACGGGTCTCCCACTCGATAGCGTCAGGCGCCGTGACGGTTTTGTGCGATTCGGCGATGTCGTCGAGAAGTTGGCCTTCGGCGTGGCCCTTCGCGAGCGTCTCTTCGTCGAGCACGTCCGAGAAGTCAACCTCGGGGTCATCATCCGCGGCGTAGCGATTCACCAGCAGTTTCCCCCCACCGGCGACGCTGCCGACCAGAACTAGATAGAGCGCCGCGCCTTCGACCGAGGTCGGGCTGGTGAGCCACTCGACGAGCAGTTGACCCACGCCACCACCCGACTGCAAGAGCACGCTATGCATCGTGCTCGTCCTCCCGGCGCGAGTGGCCGACGATCGGCTGCTCACGAACGACCTGGTCGGCGTCGCCGTACTCGGCCTCTTGGCCGTTCCAGAAGTCCATGTTCAGCACGAACAGCTCGACCGTACTGAGTCGCCGTGCGGACCAGCCCGACGCTTGCTGGATGAACTCCGCCCGCACGTCGGCGATCCGACTATCCAGTTCGTCGAACATCCGTGCCCGCCGCTCGACGTCGGTGAGGTCCTCGCGCCGCGTCACGAACGGCGTGAACAGCACGCCCAGCACGGGGAGCTGCGTCAGTTTCTCCGCGGGCGTCGCTTCCTCGCGGTAGCGGTCGTACACGTCCAGCGGCGAGACTTCGACGCCGATGTAGTACCGCACTTGCTGGATCCCCTGTTCACGCATTTCCGTGGGACGAGTCTCGCGATACTCCTCGAGGAGTTCCCGAAAGATGGGGTTCGACTCGACGTCCTCGTCGTCGAGACGGTCCTCGATGGTCTCAGTGAGCTGTTCCACCGGAAACGACCGGGTCGTCGCGTGGAACTTCAGCTTCGCGTCGAGTTCCTTGTTCGCGAACTCCGCCCCGGCTTCCTGCAGTTGGGCCCAGTCGTCGGCCATCGCGAAATCCATGTTGCCCGGATCGAGCTCGATGAACGCCTCCATTGTCCCGTCGGCGCGCTGTACGGCGCCGGCACCGGGCCACGCGCGCTCGATGTTGGTGAGGTCCTGCGTCCGCTCGTCCGGCGTGAACGGCGTGTAGTTCGCGAGACCGCCCTCGTTCCGTGTCGCGTCACCACCGTCGGCGTCCGCGGGCGCGCTGAACGTGATCGTCGGTCGCTTGACGTACCGAAAGACGTCGGTGGTCCACGTCCATGCGTTCAGGTGCGCCGGCGTGACGTAGATGAGCGCCGCCCCTAGTCCGGCACCACCGGCGATCAGGGGCAGTGCGAGTGACTCGACGCCGGTGAGACTAGCGAGGAACAGTCCCACGATCGGGAAGGCGAGCAGGACGCCGATGTCGCCTTCCTCGATGTTGAGGTAGGGGATGCGACTCTCCTCGCCGAACTGGTCCATGGTGCGCCGTCCCGCTGCGTCGTCGTCTGAAGTCATGGATTAGTGAATCCCTCGGTCAAAGTCCATGCCGTAGTCGTTCGATTCGGTGCCACTTGGCTCGTTCTCAGTCCGCCGGTAGGACGGCTCACCACCATCCTCATCGTCGTTTCCTCCACGAGCAGCCGCTTTCTGGGCGACGGCTTGCCCGGCAGCGGCTTTCGGCCCCCACCGTGCCGCGGTGGTCGCGACGCTGGCGTTCCCAACGTACGCGCCGGCGGCGACGCCACCGACGAGGGCGGCGCCCTGGGTGGCGCGACGGAGGGCTTTCGCCGTCAGCGGCGTCGCGTAGATGAACGTCTTCCAGGTCGCGTAGAGGGCGACAACGGGGAGGGAGACGGCGACGAGATACTGTAGGAACGCAGTGTCGGGTGCGAGGCCGCCCGTCGTGTAGACGATGTCGTACCCCTTGAACACGATCGCCGCCGGAAGTGGGAGGACGGCAAGCGGGACGAACCGCTTTGCGAACCCGTTGGCGATCCGCGAGACGATCGGGACGTTGCCGTACGCCAGTGCGATGGCGATCGGCATCCCGTAGAGGTAGACGTAGAGCAGGATCTCGCGAATGTAGAGGAGCGCCTGCAGCGCCCACATGGAGATGCCGCCGGCGAGTGCAAAGAGGAGGGAGAGGGCGGGGTTGGTAACCGTATCCGCCAGTAGATCAACCATCATGTCCGACAATGTCTCAACACTGGGTAGCAAGGCAATAGTGAACCCATCAACGAGATAGAGCGCGAGTGTCCCGACCCAGTACCAAACGATGATCAGGAACGCACCAGTCCAGGCGGTTTTCTTCGTTTTCCGTGCTTCGTACGTACTGCCGATATTGAAGACCCGAATCGCATGTCGTCCTTGAACGCTCATCACGAGGAGAAGAAGGCTGATCAGAACAACCTCGCCACCGACGAGTGTATCTTGCAGTTGAATCCATGGTTGGCTTGTCGGCTCTCCAAAAACGAACGGCCCGTTTGTCTCCGGAGTTGGTGTTCCGAACATCGCCTCTGAAAGCGTTCGGTACCCGGACTCCAGACCGTCCATGAAGAGGCCGATGAACCATTCGACGGTGTCCTTGGCTCCTTCAAGAACTACGTCGATTAGATCTACCATCGCTATGCCTCCGTGATCGTGATACTGCAGTCGTCCAGATCCGTTGAGCCAGAGTACTCTACATCGAACGTCTTGGTAACTGGGGAGGATTTAATTGCAGTCTCTAGTGTAACTGTGAACTCTCCGTGATTCCCGTCAGGAGAACAGCCCATACCTCCCGGAGATACTGACCCGAAGGGGAACGACGCACTATAGAGGTCAACTTCTTTCTCGACTGGGATGATGGCACTATCAGTTCTCTCGATACCGTTACTCCGAGGGTTTTCAACCGGATTTGGAACATTCCCAGAAAACACGAGTTCGGTAACTGTCTCCGGTCCCGTCCCTGTGTTCTCGATAGTCACGAAGGCCTCCCCGTTGATCAACCGGTTTGTGTCCGACTCCCCGTACACCTCCTCCCACGGCTTGTCTGGGTGGTTCCGATACAGCCCAACCGCCTGAATCTCCAAGTTCGGCTGAATCGCGAGCGATTCCTCGACGACCGTCTCCTCCCCATTCAGCCCGAGCACGTTGTACTCCCCCGGCATGTACGCCGCCCGGAACTCGAAGGAGACCTGTTCAGCCCCGGCTGCAACTCCACGCGTGCCCCAGAGTTCGCCGTTGGGTTGGATGAGGTTCACCTGGTCGATCTCTGAATCAGGCGCAAGTTCGACGACGAGGGTCGTCCCCTCGACGCCAACCTTCCTGAACGGGCCGTCACTCGTGCCAGTGCTGTCCGTCCCGGGATCCGGCCCGGAAAGTGGTCCGTCCTCGGAGGTGCAGCCGCTGACGCCGACCACGCCGGCGACGACGAGCGTTCGGAGGGCGGTACGTCGATCGATATGGGCGTTGTTCGAGGTCATGGTCTGTCAGCAAACTGTGATTCGGGACTCAGCAACGCCAAGACGCGACGCCCGGCGTAGAGCGCGACGACGAACGGGAGCAGCTGCCAGCCGACTTCGACCGTCAGCGCGACCCACCCATCCAGCGTGGTCAGCGGGTGCCACCGAACGGTCGCGGTGTCGCCGACGTACGCCGAGGACTGCGACACCCACGAGCCGGGGTGGTACCGGGCCGTGTAGATGCCGGGCCGGTCGAGGGTCACAACGGCGACGCCCGACGCGTTGGTTTCGACGCGCTGATCAGCGACCGAGATGTACCCGTTCCGCTCGGGCCCCTCGACAGGTACGTCACGTGCGCTGTCGTTCAGAACGATCGGCTCGCCCGAGTCGGCACTCCGAAGCGTCAGGCGAACGCGGGCCCCGGACTGGTTCTGTTCGAGGAGGACCGCCGTCAGGTTGCTCCGGCTGAGCGGGCGCTCGAACCCGTTATCGGGCTCGGTGATCGAGGCGTTCACGCCACGGACGATCCCGGCAACCTGAATCGCCTCGCGATCAACCCGATCCGCCCGCACGGCGACGCCGTGGCTCGCCGTGTACGAGCGGTTTACCACGTCGACGTGGGTGTGCTCCCCGAGTGACGCCGCCGGCGACGACGCGGTGGTCCCCCACGTTTCGAGGATGGTCGGGCCATCCCGGACTGGCTCCGCACGCGGGCCGATCCGCGAGGGGTAGGCGTGGACGAAGACGGGAATCGCGTCCGACTCGATCCGTTCAGTCGCCGTGCCGTTCGTGCGGACGAGCGTGTCCCAACTCGTGTCCCGAGCCGTGTAGAACCGCCAGACGCCGCGAACCCGCGCGGAGCGGTTCGCGGTGAGGGTGTACCCCTGCCACGGCTGGGACTGGAAGACGGCGACGCCCGTGTCGCCGGTGGGGTAGTCGGCGTAGTAGACCGACGCCGAGAGGTCGTACACTTTCACGGGCAGCGAGTCGCGGACAGTGAGCGTCTCGGCCCGCGTCGTAGTGTTCAGCACCGGGCCGGAGTCGTTCGCCCGCGTGGTGCCACGCAGTCGGACGTGGATCTCGGCTTCGAGCGTGAGGGTCACCTGGCCGTCGTCCTGGAGTTCGTACTGCAGCGCCGGCGTATGTGTCCCCTCACGCTCGACGATCGGCTCGCCGTCGACGAGCAGCCGAACGGTCTCGATCTCGTGATCGACGAGCGACCACTCGGTCGTCCGGTTGCCGACCGTACTCGCGTTCGGGACTCGGACGCGGTAGTCAACGAACCCGCGGAGCGTGCCGTTCGGCGCGACGTACTGCACGGTCTCGTTGGGCCTGAGGTGGCCGCGCGTCGACGGCTGGGCGGCGAAGATCGTCGCGTGGGCGTCGGCGATCAGCGCCCCGTCTTCGAGGGTCGCGTCGCTGGGGGAGATCGACGTACTGGCGCCGCCAGCGTCGAGATCTTCGAAATCGTTCCGCGTCCACGTCGCGGCCGTCGACGGCGGCCGGGTGAACGTGATGTCGGTCCCGTTGGCGAGTTGCTGCATCGCCGACCGGGTCTCGCCGTAGCGCTGGCGGTACTCGCGCTGGGCCATGTAGTCGTCGGCGTCGCGGGACCACAGCGTCGCGGACTCGTTTGCGGTGAGGCCGTTGTCCTCGGTTCCGGGCGCCGGTGGCACGGATCCGACAGCCGATACTCCTGCCGCGAGACAGAGCACGGCCGTCAGCACGACTGGGGCGCGGGACGCCATGATGGTCGGGGCGGTGACTCGACTACCAGGGGACGAGATTCACACACTGTGCCAGCGGGAGCCCCATCATCGACCCGGCGACGGTGTACAGCGGGCCGAGGACGACGAGGATCACCGCGGACTTCATCGCCGACCGCTTGTGGCGTTTGAGTCCCTTCTTCCGCTCGTGATCGAGGGTGAACATCTCGAGCAGGGACTCCGCCTGCCAGACGACGACCAGGCCGACGATCCCCAGCGCCGTCGTGAGTTGGAAGAACCCCTCGATCATGTTGGGGAGGTTGTCCGCATTGCAGACCGCGTTCTCCTGGGCGGCGACGGGGTCGACCGCGACCAGGCTCAGGAGGACGACCGCGAGGACCGCCTGGCGAGTTCGCCGATGGATCGTCGATGGCTCGTGGTCGGGATACGGGCCAGCGTCAGCGGGGGTGGTGGACTGGGCCATCGGGATCACTCCGTGGCACTGTCGGCAGTGGGTGACTGGCGCTGCTCATCGGCGACGAGTGCCTCGAGATCGGCGACCCGGTTGGTTTCCGCGGCAATCTCGTCCAGCGTGTAGCCCTGTTCCTGGGCGCGCTCGAGCAGGTCGCGGAGTTCATCACTGTCGACATCGCGGACGGCCATCTCCTCGCGGAGGGCACGCCGATAGAGGGCTGAGGCGTTGATGTGGTCGTTCCACTGGAGGTACAGTTCGTCGATCTCCTCGATGGTGACTGAGCGAGTGATCATGTGTGTGGCGGGGGGTGTGTGTTGGTTGGGTATCGGCCAGTGGTAACAATATACATAGCCATGACTTATTTCTTTTGTCAAGGCAGAAAACCAATACTGGTTTGGAGAGAATGGATTCCTGCGAAAATCGTGCGGGACGCGTGGGCAACGACGTCGATCCCGTGGTAGCGGTACGGATGCTGCCGTCCGACCGAGACGACACAGAACCGCTGGAGTATGGCACAGTTGGGGACCACCGGAGTGTTTGTGCATCGAGTTCAATGCATACACTATGGGAGAGATCTCGGTGCGGGTCCCCGATGAACTGGAAGCGGAGCTCGACGCGTATCTCGAGGATGAGAACCTGGACCGGAGTACGGCCGTTCGAAAGCTCCTCTCCGAGGGGCTTGAGGAGTGGCGTCGCGAGCAGGCACTTGAGCAACTCGCGGCGGGGTCGATCACGTTCAGCAAGGCGGCTGAGCTGGCCGGGATGTCCGTCTGGGACTTCGCCCAGCTCGCAAAGGAACGCGATATCACCTGGGTCGCCGACGACCACGTCGACGCGGATATCGAGGCGCTATAATACTTTCCAGAATCGTACTTCAGAGTTTGATACTATGGAGTATCTTTCTAGCGAGGTTACTACAGGATGTCGAAGCGAAAGCCGCCTAGGCACTCAGAATTAACCAACAAATCAGGGGATACCGCACAGATGTTGGTTAAGAGTCGGCTGCTCGGTTCCCTCTCGTGCGTGATGAGACGATGTCCGGTGGTGTGAACAGGGAAACTTGACCTCCTCCCGCGCCTAAAGTCGCGGGAATCCCACCATGGAATTTCAGGCCGAGCGGGGCCCTAAGGTTTCAAGACGCATACGTTCCAAGCGTCTCTTGCTGGGTATCAGCATCGGCTTGGCTGTCTTGTGGGACGGTCAAACGTCCCCCTTCCTCAGCCGAGTCATCGCCACTCGTGTATTCTCTTGAGTGACTCTCTCCGCTGAGGTAGCGGTCTGCAATATTGAGCGCGGCGTTAACGTCTGCTTGGTACTCCGAAACCCAACACCCCGAGTTGGAACACTTGAACGTCGCCTGCTTCGGACGGTAGCCCTGTTCTCCGCAACGGTGGCACATCTTCGAGGTGTGCGCGGGATTCACCGTCTCCACACGAATCCCCTTCTCAGCCGCTTTGTAGCGAATCTGCGCGTGCATCTTGGCGAATCCCCATCCGTGGAGGCGGCGGTTCATGAACGCGCCGTAGTCCATGTTCTCACGGATGTGCGTCAAGTCTTCCAGAACCAGTACGGGGTTCTCGAATTGCTCGGCGTAGGTGACGACCTCCGACGTGACTGTGTGAAGGATGTGGTCGATGTGTCGCCACAACTCGTCGCCGTAAGACTCTGCGATACGTTCGCTTCCGCGTTTCTGAAGGCGTCGAGTCGCCGTGAAGTACGTCTCACGGAGTTGTCGGACTTGCTTACCTTCGTCGTTCCAGAGGTTGGGTGCAGTCGGGGAGCCGCGCTCGTCACGGTGACACACCGTTAACAAAGAGGCTTCCCCGATGTCTACCCCAATCGGCGTTTCCGCCGAACTGGTTTCTCGTTCCTCCACGTCTCGCGTAGCGACGATGTGGAAGTACCACTCGCCGTCGCGGTCGAACAGCCGACACTCACCCATCTTCGCGTCTCCCGCGTGCAACGCTTCCAACCACTCCCGTTGTTCGGGGTTCGGTTGTGCGGGCAACCAGAGGTGGTAGTCATCGTGGTGCGGGATTTTGACGTACCACTCAATTGCGTTCTGTGGCTTATGGTCGAGCTTCGGACCTTCGTTCGTGAACCGAACAGGGTGGTCGTCGTGAAGCTCTTTCGCGTCGTAGCTTCCGCCACAAAGTTGCGGGACGTACTTCTTGAGCGCGTTCTTCGCATACCCACTCAAGTCGTAGTTGATCACTACGTCGTTGGCCGCTGACTGTGCGGTGCAGTTGGCGGTGAATGCGGCTTCGAGCGCGTCTTGGTACGCTCGTTTCGTCTCACAGAGTTTGCGATGCTTGTGGGTGTTCGGCTCCACGAGCTTCAGTTCCAGCGTCTCGGTGAGTTCGGTCACTGTTCGTCCTCCGCGTGGCGCTGGATGTACTTCTCGACAGTCTCGCTCGAAACGTGTCCCGCTGTTCCTGCGTAGTAGCCGCGTACCCACTTGATTTTCTCGCCGTCGTGGTCGGCGTGTCGGTGGTTATATTTCCACGAACTGATGCCTTTGAACCAGTTGGCGAGAAGCGAGGGGGCGTGTTTCGGCGGGCTACTGACGAACAGGTGGATGTGGTCGGGTTGGACGGTGAGGTCGATAATCTCCAACCCCTTGTCGTCGGCTATTTCATGGAGGATGTCTCGCACACGGGTTGCAACGTCACCGACGAGTACCGATTTGCGGTACTTCGGTATCCACACTATGTGGTAGTTGAGGTTGTACGATGCGTGCCGTGTGGTCTTCATCCGTACTACATACTATCTCTCTGTGGTGTCTTAAAACTACCACACACGATGGGAAATCCCGCCGTGCCATCGTCGGTGGAGATGTACGCTATTGTCCGCTTGACCCACGCCTAAAGACGCGGGTATGCGCTCGCACTATGTATCATGCGTAATACCACCGTATATTAAAATCGCGATTTTACTAATCGTGATTTTACTAATACTGAGTAAACATCGCTAACCGCCTTTTTCGCCCGTGACACCCGTTTCTGTTCGGTCAAGTGGGCGACTGCCTCGGGCTCGTCGATGTCGTCGAACTCATAGCGGTACAGCGTGGAAGTCCCACCCATTCAGGGGTAGGAGGACGTCAACGCTCTCTCCCGATCCGCGAAGGGAAAGCTACCCAGGTACTCAAAAAGACTTAACCAACGATCCAGGGAGATGCCGCACAGCTGTTGGTTAATACTTGGCTGTTAGGTTCCTTCCAGCGCGTCGATGAGCTCCTCGGCTGTCCGACTGATTCGCCCGAACCGGTCGCGAACGACTTCGGGATCGTCCGACTCCCACGCAGCGAGGTAGAACGTTGACCCACTGGTGTCGAGCCCGCAGTAGCGCCCGAGGACGTTGGCAACGGCTTCGGCCTCGACTTCGCGTTTCGATCGCTCGGCGTCGACGTCGCCGTGGAGCAGGGTGTGTGCGTACTCGTGGATCACCGTCGTGGCAAGGTCGGCATCGTTCGCTCGGTGGATGTTCGAGCCACCCTGTCGCTTACACCCTCCCCTGAAGAGTGAGCTTCCGCTCGCTACGTATTACTCAGTCGACCGACGATCGCTGTCGACGAATTTCTCGGCGTTAGCGATTGAGAGGGCAGCGTTCGCGAATGCGAGATTCCGCCGGAGCGTCTTCCACTCACGGATCGTCTCTGGATCGATCTCGTTCTGTGGGGATCCGGATTCGGCCAGCGCCTGATTTGTCTGGGTGACAGCCAACTCTTCAGGGGAATCGACGCCGAACTCCGCTCGGTACTCGCTAAGCTGATCGCGCATCTCTTGGATTCGCGTGACGAGTTCGTCGGTCGAGACGTTGTCGAGGATGTCGGCAGCCTGTTCGACGACGAGCGATTCGGGTGACCGGTGATAGAGCGTGCCGCCCTGGTCCCCCGGTGTCGTCTCGACAAACCCCTCATCGGCGAGTGTGTTCAAGTGCTTCCGTGCGGTTTTCGGAGTGGTCCGTGCATCGGCGGCGACCGCATCAGCTGCGGCAGGGCTGTACGTATGCGCAATAACGCGGCGAATGCGTTCATACGGGGTCGTTTCGGATTCCCATTCCTCACCGACCGTTTCGTTGATGTCGGTGAACTCCGCTGGCGGACTTCGGTCGGTCATGTGGGCACACACGAATCAAAGGAATATAGTACTTTGGTGTAGTTCTATATTCTTCTAGTGGAGGGTCTGTCTGAAACGCTCGCCCCCGATCGTCGTGAGATGGGTTCAGACATCAATCGACGGAGGTCGAATTACATCGCCACCTATTCTATCTGAATAAACCTATCCCTGTAACCGGCGACGGCACTTACGGTGTTGCTGCGCCGATATCCTCGTTTGGACTTCCAAACGGGATGTCGATTTCGAGACCATCATAGGACAGCGTCGGCGTCTTGGCCTGACCCGATCCGCCACTAGTGAACTCGATGACGCCGATATCTTCGAGTTCCGTAAGGTTCCGATGGACCTGCTTATAGTCTCGATCCACCAAGTCAGCCGCTTCACGAATGCTATCGGGTTCGTGTTCCGAAATCGCCTCCAACAGTTCGAGGTTCTTCGGGCTAAGCAGGCGACTCAGTTCTGCGTACGAATCGAAGTTTAGCACAGGCTGGGCATCGTCAAGCGCTTCTCCCTCTTGGGCGGCCTCGATACGACTGCGTGTGCGCTGGTCAAGGCGGTCACGTTCG
This sequence comes from Halolamina pelagica, assembly GCF_900115675.1. GTDB lineage: Archaea > Halobacteriota > Halobacteria > Halobacteriales > Haloferacaceae > Halolamina > Halolamina pelagica. Next base: position 13,660 of record NZ_FOXI01000022.1, read on the forward strand.
CCGACGGTTACTTTGAGTGTGGGCATGATTTCTCCCTCCCGGCATCGTCTTACTCCGGCCACTCCCACGACACAGGGGACATAGCCTCGGTTTCGCGTTTGAATCGGTCGTAGAGCGTCAGCATCCCGGGAAACTCGATACATTCGACATCGCCCCGAGTGTGTCGCTCGTGCCCTTTCGTCCGTTCGTGGGCGTTATCGTAGCGAAGGATGACGTCGCCACCGACTTCTCCAAGATGGAGGCTATACCGCCACCCGCACGGATACTGTTCATCGGTCGTCTGCCGGATGGTCACAGCAACGACGTAGCCATCTTCGACATCCCGCCAGTCCGCGATGGTGGTGTACGACGCCATCCGCCACCCTATGGTACAGCCTCCATCGGCATAAGCCTATGGACCAAAGTCCATAGAGAGCGAACGGACCAGCCAAGATAGCCGTTCAGGGCACCAATACTCGCGAATATTGGCTGCACGTGGCGGGCCATCGGTAACTGAGTTATGAAGAGGATTCGTCCTCGAGAACGTCGATGAGTTCCTCTGCTGTCCGGCTAATCCGCCCGAGCCGGTCGCGAACGACTTCGGGATCGTCCGATTCCCACGCAGCGAGGTAGAACGCCGATCCGCTCGTGTCGAGTCCGCAGTACCGACCGACGACGTATGCGACCGCCTCAGCTTCGACTTCCCGCTTGGATCGTTCGGTGTCGTCGTCGACGTCGCCGTGGAGCAGGGCGTGCGCGTACTCGTGGATCAACGTCCGCGCGAGGTCGGCCTTGTTCGCCCGATCACGCACCTTGACGAGCGGCTGGCCGTCGATGAGGCCCAGCTGCTGACAGATGCCCTTCGCCTCGCCGTGCGTCCACTCCGCGTCCGGAACGATTCGGGCCGTCACGCCGAGGTCGTCAGCGGCGGTAGTCAGCTGGTCGACGAGATCGCCGGCCTCCCCGGTCGCTGCCGTGTCGAGGTCAGGGAGCGGTTCGCCCTCAGTCTGGGAGACGTCGAACACCGGCGCGGGCTGGAACCCGACGAGGCCCTCGGCCCACTCCTCGGGTGGCGTCTCGTCGTACTCACAGTCACTGTCCTCGTGGTAGCTCGGCGAGTTCTCACACTCGGGACACTGCTTAGCGATGATCGGCGCCCAGATCCAGATGGCCGACTCGCCCTCCTGGACGTGCCGGTTGAACTCTTCCTGCCACGTCCGGTAGCCCGCCACCCGAGTTGCCTCGGGGCACTGCCGCTTGATCAGGAGCGTGTTCCGGTAGGAGTAGTCGTGGAAGCGACTCTGGACGTCGAGCCACGCTTGGAACTCGGCGCTGGCCTGCGCGTCGTCGACGCCGGCGACGAGGTCGTCGATCCACTGTTCGATCGTACTGTGCATCTCGTCGGACCGTGTGTCGGCCTCGTCGAAGGAGACCGACGCGTCGCTGGTCGTGGACATCGTGTTCACCGAATCACGTTCACGGCGTGCCCGTCGATGCAGGACGCGCCGCACCCCTCAGGGGCGACGAAAAACTGCCGTCGCGCTCCCGCGCCCGACCAACCGTCAGTGGCGTTGGCCAGCCAGCATTCCCCGCACTACGGACTGCCGACCACGCCTGTTCGCCGCTTCGGCCGAACTTCCCCGTTGTTCGGCTATGAAGCCGAACTGTACCCCGGCCGCAACCTGATAGCACGAAAATCCGCTACCAGTCGTCGACCTCCTCGAGAACACTCTCGTCGTAGGCGTCGAACCCACCCGCTGCCTTGAAGCGAGAGAGCGTCGCTTCAATCTGCAACTCCGTGTACGAACAATTTCGAGTGAGAAGAAACGCCACTTGTGCCTGCGAATCGGGGTCGTTCTTGATCCAGTACCCCTGCCCACGCTGATACGTGATGTACGGCTCCGACGCCAGTTGTTCGACGAATTCCTCTCCGTCGGCCTGCTCGGAGTCTTCAAGCGCCAAGTCCAGAATCCCGTCTGCAGAAATCGGGTTCCCCCAACCGTGACGCCGCGCCATCGTGAACAGCACTCGACAGCGGATAGAAATTTTTGCAGGCACACTGTGAGTGTAGGGACCACATACCTTTATGTCTGGTGCCATTTCAGACACTACGAACCACAAACGAGTTAGTAATCGATGTACAACAAGTTTAACAACAAAGAGCCAGTAGTAGTAGTCGTGGTAGGGCACTGGATGGAGTGAAGCCCCATCCAGGTGTTCGAAATCAAGTATGATCGAAACCAAATCTAACGACGATGGGGAGGCTACCCGCGAATCATACCCAACGGGATGGCTGGTCCTCACCAAACACGAGAGTGCAGCGAAGATCGTCGACGCACTCCTCGATCTTCCGCCGACGCGGGAGTTCAATCAGACGGAGCTCGCGGAGCAGGCGGATGTGAGCCGACAGTCGGTCAAGAATCACCTTGACCTGCTGCTCAGGCTCAACGTGCTCGAAGAGGTTGAGGGAACGCGACCGCAGCGATACCGTTTCAACGCGGAGAGCGATGTGAGTGAAGCGATCATCCAGCTCGACGGCGCGGTCAACGCTGTTGGTGCGGACGTCGACGCTTGACCTCCTCCCACGGCTGAAGCCGTGGGATTCCCCGATGGGGATATTAGGGTTGCGCGTTTCCTCGGCGGCTCAAATACGCTTTCGCGTGACCAGCGTCAACGGTCGCCGCCCAATTGTTACCGAGGGCGTGCTTTCCAGCGCGTGTAGCCGGGTCAAAGCAGCCTTCCCACCTGCACGTGGCAGGCGACCGCGAAGCGGTCGGCAGGGTGTTCAGCCTGCTGGGCTGCACGGTTCGCGGCACCCGAAGTGTTACGCCGTGCATGGTTCACCCTCTCGTTGACTGATGTTTTCAGCCGCGTTCAAATCCGCGTGCCGCACATACCCACAGTGCGGGCACTCGAACTTGCTCCCGTCACGACCCACGAGTTCATCGCACTGACTGCACTCCTGACTCGTATTCTCGGGGTCTACTTTCTCAACGCGAATCCCTTCCTTCTCGGCTTTGTACGTGATGAACTGTTGGAGTTCGTAGAACGGCCACGAGTGGACACCGTTCCACTCGCCACCGTCACGGATGTTTTCGAGCTCTTCGAGTTTGATGACGGGATTCTCAAACTGACTGGCGTATTCGACGAGTCGTTTGGAGAGGGTGTGGTTCATGTCTTGGATGCGACGGTACTCCTTGTTACCTACGCGATTTCGGGCGCGATGCGCCCCAGTTTCCTGCAGAGAGTCACGTAGGGAACGGTAGTACCGCCGCACGAACTTGTGCTCCTTGCCACTCACAAGGAACGACTCAGCACTCGCATTGTCTGGCGTTGCAGCGAGGATGTAGTTGTGGCCAACGTCAACACCAATGGGTGTTTCCTCGCCATCCTGTTGCTCGTTGTGTTCGACGGTGAATGAGCAATGCCAGTCGCCGCCTTCTCGCCACACGCTGAGTTTTGTCTTCTCAGCGTCACCATCGAGTAGGGTTTGGACGGGTTCTTCGATGCTGTCGTGGACGTGGATTGGCGTGTACCACCAATCACTGATGCATGGGAATCCGACGACGACGGAACCGTTTTCAGTCGTGTGGATCTCCCAGTTTTGGTTGTTGACTTCGATGGGCTGTTCGCCCGTGTATTCGATGGGTTCGTCGTCGTAGTCGCTTTTCGCGTTCCGGATGGATTGATTTTGGAGTGCTGAGTAGAGTGAGTTGTCGATGTCGCCAGTCGTCACGGACGAGGTGAGCGAGCCGTCTTCCCAGCCGTCCACGAGCCATTGTTTGCACTCGCGGAGGATATGAGTGGCGCGTTGCCACTCTTGGCGGCGGGAACGGCTGGGATTGCGGAATGTGGTTTCCACGCTCACCTCGGCCATTACACGTGTAACATATTGTTTCAGGTTTGTAAACGTTGGTAGTTCAGAATGGTGGAATATCCAGCCGAGCGTCCGAGCGTGGAACGTTTCCCTGTTCTCGGCTTCATCCCACGGCTAAAGCCGTGGGCTTTCGCCTCGTATTACTGTAATTAGCCCGCCGTAATTTTCGCAGCGACCGGAGGGCACCGCCTAGCGACGCCGATACTCTGTTGTGGGCGGGAGGCAACGGATGGATGCCGGGGGTCATAGAATCATTCATACAAGATTGTTTCAGGCAAGATGTATCGAACACCCCGCTAAGTGGGGTTGCGAATCTAACGGTAACCGATTTGTTCTCGTGATTTTCCCCTTGATACGAGACGGTCACTCGTAGTTCATGGGTTGAACTGAACTGAAATCGCTTTCTCGTCGGTGGCTTCTGAGCCTTGTAACTCTGATTCGATAAGTCCGAAGTAGACGAATCGGTATTCCCTGTTTGAGACTGGCTCTCTGATTCGCATCCCTGCCCGCTTGTTTGTTTTCTCCCCCGTACTTAGCGATTCGTGAGTCCCCTGTGCTTACCGAAGGCACTCCCCACATCGAAGGACAGAGCAACAACCCACCTCGATGATGTGGCTCACGACTGGGGCCAAATCGACCGAATCCCGCATCCGTATCTCGCCATATCGAGCTTCGGCACTTAGTCGTCGTCAGCGGTGTACGCGCCGCCACGACGCTTGACACGTGCGACGACGAGCCGCCCGTCGCCCTGCCGGAAGCTCACAGAGAGCCGGAACTCCCCGACGCGTATCTTCTTGTACGGGCTGTTCTGGAGCGGTTCTCCGTAATCCGGCGGGTCGCGCCACGGTGAGGAGACGATTTCATCGAGCTTGTCGAGTATTCGGTCTTGGTCGGCGGGGGACAGTCCGTCGAGGTCGTCTTCGGCCGTCGAGGAGAGTTCCCACGTCCACCCGTCGTCACTCATCGCTCGTGCCGAACCGCTCGCGGGCCTCCTCTGCGTTCGTCGTCCGACCCTCGCGGATGTCCTCCTCGGCTTCGAGGAGGGCAACGAGTTCATCGCGGTCGAACGTCGGGAACTCGATTGCGTCTCGAAGTGTGTACCGGATGAACTCGCTCCGGCTGTTGAACCCACGCCCCTGCCAGGTGTCGTCTATCTGTTCGAGGAACGACTCGGTGACTTTGAAATTCACCGTGGCAATGTCGTCTCCACCGTCGTCGTTCGTAGCTGCTTCAGACATATAGACGTAATGCGCTAGTCTTACCAATAGGCGTTTCGGCGGAATCACAATCGTCTAGTGTGCGTCGTAGACGATCGTATTGAGAAGGAATTTCGTCCTCGAATTTGGAGTGAAACGACTACTCAGTGGGTGTGCTGTACTTAACGATTCAACGGGAGCGGAGCAACAGCATGGGAACTGTTCTACGACACCCTCGATCGACAGTACCCTTTTGACCCGAAGCGCCGAACCGGCTCCCATCCGATGGGACGTGAGCCCTCCACCAACGGCCAGGCGCGCGACGATGAACGCCCCGTGAGCGCCAACGATGGGCCCCCCGCACTCGATCCCGACGAGGCCGCCATCTACGTCGACGGGCTGGCGAAGACGTTCGGCAGCGGTGAGGACGCCGTGACCGCGGTCGAAGACGTCTCCCTCGCCGTCGCCCCCGGGGAGGTAGTCGGCTTACTTGGGCCGAACGGCGCGGGCAAGACGACGACGATCAAGTCGGTCCTCGGCCTGATCCTTCCCGATGCGGGGACGGTGCGCGTCCACGGCATCGATGTCCACGCCAACCCGCGGGCGGCCTACGAGTACGTCGACGCCATGCTGGAGGGCGCGCGCAACGACTACTGGCGACTCACCGTCCGGGAAAACCTCCGGTACTTCGCCGCGATCAGGGGGCAGGACCCCGATGCTGTCGCCGATCGGCACGAGGAACTGCTAGACCACCTTGACCTCGCGGCGAAAGCCGACACGGCAGTCCGGGATCTCTCTCGCGGGATGAAGCAGAAGGTGTCACTGGCGAGCGTCCTCGCGGGCGACATCTCCGTCGCATTCCTCGACGAACCCACCCTCGGGTTGGATATCGAGAGTTCGCTGAAGCTCCGGACCGAACTCCGCAGACTCGCCGAGGAGCGGGGGCTGACGCTGGTGATCTCCAGCCACGATATGGACGTCATCGAGGACGTCTGTGACCGGGTCATCATCATGAACGAGGGACGAGTGGTCGTCGACGACACCGTCGAGGACCTGCTGGCGGGCTTCGAGACGCGCGGGTACCGAATCACCGCCCGCGGTGGGTCGGAGACGGCGCTCGCGGATCTCGAGGACCGCTTCGACCTGACCGACGTCCAGCACACCGGCGACCGCCTGCGCTTCGAAGTCGCCGCCGACACGGCGACGTTCTACCGCCTGACCGACGCGATGGAAGCCCACGATCTCGATGTAGCGAGCGTCGAGACGGTTCAGCCGGATCTCGCCGAGGTGTTCGTCGAGATGACGAACGGCACTGCCGACCCCGGCGGCACGAGCGAGGAGGATGGGTCGACGACCCGAGAGGCACCGGCCAATCGCTCGCCAGCGAGCGAGCGGGGTGATCGACGATGACGGCTGCTGCGGGCGACGATCGACGCGAGGGCGATGGGCCCGGCGACGCGGGCGGGCCGTCGCAATTCACCGACCCTGAACGGACTGGCGGGTACGCCCACCTCCTGAAGGCCGTCGTCTATCGCGACCTGTTGATCTGGGTTCGCTACCCGTTGAACGCGGCGCTCGGGATCTTCATGGGGGTGTTCTTCTTCGCGCTGATGTTCTACGGGGGGACGATGGTCGCGGGGCAGGCGTTTTCGGACTCCATCGAGGGGCTGATCATCGGCTACTTCCTGTGGACGCTCGCCATCGGCGCCTACTCGGGCATCATGAACGACATCCAGTCCGAAGCGAGCTGGGGGACGCTTGAGCGGCACTTCATGACGCCGTTCGGCTTCGGGCCGGTCGTCGTCGCGAAGTCCATCGCGATCGTCTTCCGAACGTTCATGACCTCCGCGGTGGTCCTAGTCGTGATGCTGCTCATTACCGGGACGACGCTCGACCTCAACCTCGTGACCGTGCTTCCGGTAGCGACGCTGACCATCGCGGGCGCGCTCGGGCTCGGACTCGTGATGGGCGGCCTGAGCGTACTCTACAAGCGCATCTCGAACGTGGCCAACCTCCTCCAGTTCGCGTTTATCGGCCTCATCTCGGCGCCCGTCTTCGACATCCCGTGGGCCCGATTCCTCCCGCTGGCCCAGGGGAGCGCGATGCTCCAGCGGGCGATGCGCGACGGCGTTCGCCTCTGGGAGTTCGACCCACTGACCATTACCGTGCTCGTCGGGACGTCGGTTGGGTATCTGGCGCTGGGGTACGCCATCTTCGGTCTCACCACGCGGCGCGCTCGCCGCCTGGGCGTGCTCGGGGACTACTGATGGCTACGGCGTCGAAGGGAATCTCGGTCAGTATCGCATCGCGGGTAGTGGGTTGCCGCCGATGCTCTCAACCGCGACTGTGGGGGTGATACGCTATGCAGTTGATCAACGTCGTCGCTATCGGACCCTGCTCTTCACGTTGCAGGACACACGGGTCACGAGTGACACGCCGATCACGCCGATACGGGCCGACTTGGCGGCCGTCATCGCGGACCCGCGGAGGAGATACACCGTCACGGGCTCCGACAGCCAGCTGTCGAACTCTTCGAGGAACGCTTTGATCGCCTCGCCACCCTTGAATACAGTCATGCCACTCCGTACTGCTCTTTGAGTGCCATGAATTCTGATTCACTTGGCAGGGCGACAGGGAGCTCGTCCGAGTCCTTGACCCTTCCCTGCAGTGCTTGATACATCGCAGTGACCGTGGGTTCCAAATCGTACCACGTTGCAGTGTCTGTAAGCGTCTCCTGGTCGATATCCAACGCCTCGATCAACAGCATCGCATAGCTAACCCGGCGGGATCCGCTATCGAGAACGAGGGTGTGACACACCACCTCGGCTGGCGTGAGTTCCTCGTCGGGCGCATACCAGAACGCCGGCTCACCTGCAAGGAAGAACGGCAAACCGTACTCCTCGAACCGACCGAGCCCAGTCACCTGCCAATCAGGCGTATCCAGTAGTGCGTCTGTATCCGCGGCGGTTTGTACGCGGACGAGTGCGCGTTTCGGGTCGCACCACTCCACAGTCGCACTCGGCGCGATCTCCCGGGCTCGCGATCGGTGCTCGTGAGTCACGATGGCCTGCGCGAACGCCAGCAGCGGCGCGAGGCCCTCACTCACCGCGTACTCGGGGCCGGATGAGGATAGCATCGCCCGGTTTTGAGCGGCGACAGCGCCTTGTAAATCGCCTCGGGGTCAAGCCCCGAGGCTTTCGCGTGGACTCCCGTTCTATGCCTCACCCGAAGCAGGGGGCACGTACTCCCCACTCACGTTCAACGTCCCGCGATTCAAGCGCACATCTACGGGTGCGCCTCCACCGTCTGCGTTTTGCCGACGACGGAGATACTGCAAACCGATGTTCTTCGCGGCGTTGTAATCGGCGTGGTTCTCATACCCACACTGCTGACACTCGAAGCCCTCGCCGTGGCGATTATCGTCGTGGGTAAACCCACACGTCGAACACCGATTCGACGTATTTCGAGGGTCTACCTGTACGGTTTCGACGCTGTGTTCTTTGGATTTGTATTCGACGTACTCGTAGAGGCGTCGGAACGCCCAGACGTGTTGCCACGTCGCTTCAGGAATGTTCCCCCGAATGTGGGTCAAGTCCTCGAACACGATGTGCGAACAGTCGTTCTCGACGGCCTCCTCGATAAGTTCGTTCGCCACCGTGTGCAGGTGTATCTCGAAGCGGCCAGACTCTTTCTGTCCGACCGACTCGATGTTCTCGTGGGCGTGGCGAGAGCCACACTGCTGAAGCGACCCACGGCGTTTCTCGTACTCTCGTCGCCAGTGGTTGAACTCGTCTGCCGACCAGAATCGTCCCGTCGAAGCAACAGCGAGGTTGTTCACGCCCAAATCCACATCAAGGACTGTTCTGTGCTTGGACTCGGATTCAGGTGCTTCCTCGTCTGCCTCGACTTTCCGCATCGAAGCGTGGAGATACCAGTCACCATCGCGGTACTGCAAGTTTGCCATCCGAAACTCGAAATCCTCGTCAGAAACGTACTTGGCGGGTGGTGACTCCGGGTCGTCGGGGAGAATGTAATCGCACTCGACGCGCCCGTCTACGGTGGACAACGATACGTGATCTCGGTGGAACGTCGCGCTTCGCTTATCGTACACCGCGCTATCGGCAGAAAAGTGCGGTTGCGACGTGTTCTCGCCACGTTTGAGGCGTTCGACTCCGCTTTTGACGGCTTCGACTGTCCGTCGAACCCCTTTCTGGACGAGATTCGCGGTAAGGTCAGTTTCGTCGCGGAGTCGGTCGTAGAGGGCGCGTTCGGCTTTGGCTTTCGAGGTGACGTGGTAGCCGTCGTCGCCGTGCCAGCACCACTCGCTCGCGGTGTTGGCGCAGTGTTTGAACTGCTCGACTGTCTCTCGAAGGGAGGCGTCCGCCCCTTCGGGAGTGTCGAGTTTGATGACGGCGATACGACGGTACTCCACTGTGTTTTCACATATACGGACGAAGTTACTTATACGTCGGGGAGTCGCCCCGCCATCGTAGCATGGTTTGTTTCATCTGGTGTCTGCTTCCTTCCCGACCTCAAGGGTCGGGGCACCCGCCTCGTACCGCCTGTGAATACCCCGTTTCAGTTGCGAGATCGTCTGGCGTCGCTTCGCGGCCGATACTCAGTGCGTCGATTACGGTGAGTCCGGCCTTTGAGATCATCTGCGTAAACTCTGACACCTAGTCATATAAATACGTTTCTTGATTTTGGTTGACGCCATCGCTAGTCGTCGGGGAGCCACTGCTCGATCTCCCCAGCCGGAAGCGTCCACGTTCCATCAGGGCCCGTACACGCCAACTGGCTCACGACCTCCCGCTTGAATGCCTGATAGTGCGCACGGGCGACCTCCGGGTCATCGGTGTAGTCGAGCAGGATCGCGAGGGCGAGTTGGGCGGGACCGCTCCCACCGTATCCCCACTCGAAGCCCGAAGGGCTGTGGCTCACGACCTCGAGACTCCGACTGGGTGTGAGTTCCTGCCCGCCGGGATACGTCAGCACGCGGACGCCGCCCCGAACGCGCGTTCCCACGTACCGAACATCGGTTGTCTCGGTCGTCGACTGTGCCGTCGCGTGGTCGTCGATCGTTCCACTCATCGGTCTCTCGGGAGGCAAGTCGCGCACTCCCGCACCCCTCTCTGAGGGTGAAAAAATCACGGGCCGCAGTCGCTGACGGCCTGCATCGCCGTCGCGATGTCGAGGATCCTCGGGCGGATTGCGACGGCGACGCGATGCTTGCACGGGTCGTCGGACGTTTCGTCGGCGGGACACGTACAGCTGACCGGGAGGCCGTCGACGACCGAGACACGGTACTCGTGCTTGGCCGGGTCGAGGTGGCTTTCGTTGCGAACCCGGACGTCGCCGGCCTGCAGCGAGAACGCGAAGGCTTCGTACTGGGCGCGTTTGCGCACGCGATTCGACAGATCGAGTCGGGCGAGTGGTGGCTCCTCCATCGTGAATACAGGGCAAATGGGTGGGTTGTGGTCGACCTGAATGCGGGTCGTCGTGGTTCCTACGCCAGGTGGGCGACTGCGTCTGGCTCGTCGGCGTCGTCGAACTCGCCACGCTCGACCGGCTCCCAGTCCTCCCCAGGCGCTGGACTCCACCAGTCCACCTCGTAGGCACCTGGCGCACCGAGGATCTTCGCTCGCGCTGAACCCTCCGGGAGGTCACGACGCAGTGTCTCGTCAACGTGGAGGTTCCACGTCGTGTCGGTGGTGAAGCGCGCGATGGCGGCGTCCTCGTGGCCACGTGTCTCCAGTGGCTCCTGCAGTTCGACCTGCGTGTTGCAGTGCTTGCAGAACACGCCCTCGAAGGGAATGTGGCTGAACACCTCGTGTCCGCAGACCGGACACCAGAGGAACGCGAACAGTGCCTCACTGTGGCGGTCAAGTACTTCCAAACTCATCGATGAATCAGACCCGATCAGTCCGGGCCACTCCCTCGTGCCCGGCCGAAAAACAACACCCTACGCGGGCTCATCTCCTCACGGTTCGCCATCGAGACAATGTACGAGAGGACTTCTCACCCTCAGCCGGGACAGTCGTCTCACCCTGTACAGACTACGTGGATTTCTAAGACATCTCGACGTTCACTGGGACAAAGCTCCCTCATCGTTCAGTAGGTCGGCCAGCACGTCCCGGTCGTAATCACGCACTGGGAGAAGAATCTGGAAGATCGCCGGCTCATCAAGCACGCGTTGGCGCTCTACTCGGATATCGAAGCCGCTCGCGACCAGATTCGACGTTGCTGACCGAACGATGCGCAAAACCGCTTACGGCGGGTTTGAGGCGCTATTCAGCTGGTCGACGTCGTCGTTCTCGTACGCCGCTCGCCACATCGCATGCACGGCACGCGTCGCGAGTGAGACCTCGGTGACGTCGATACAGGACGGTTCGGCGTCCGTTGTCGCGGCCTCGGGCGGCGGGTGGAAATGAATCTCGGGAGAGTGTGTATTCGGGTGGCGGTCGAAGCGCCAATTGACGTCGTCGCTATCGACGTAGTGGAACGAATACATCCCCAGTTCGCTCCACTGGATATCGAGCCGAGCGCTCTCGGCGTCGCCGAGCCCATCACTGAGACTGATCTGCAGTTCCGTGGGGGCCACGACGTCGTCGTACGCCGTGGCGTCGACGAGTAGTTCGAGTTCGAGCCACAGGTCACGAATCCGCTGGAGCGCTGGCAGATAGATCGACCCGAACTCGCCGGCACGGTCATCACTCACCTTGCAAGCTGGTGGCTGGCCTCGTCGTAGGCGAGTGCGGCTTGCGCGACGGCGAGATTCTGCCGCGTCGTGCGCCACGCGGTGAGGTCGTCCCAGCCGTCCGTTTCGCCGGCCTCGAGTTGCTGGGCGAGTTCTTCCGGGGACACCACGTCGTACCGGTCCTCGTAGCGCCGGATTTCGGCCTTCATCTCCTGAATGCTGTCAAGCAATTCCGACTGCTCGACTTCGTCACGTAGCTCGCGGATCCGGGACATCAAGATCCGGTCGCTGTTGCGCTTGTACAGCGTTGTTTGGCCATCCTGGTCAGTCTCGGCGAATCCGGTGTTTACGAGCGCCTTGCAGTGGCGACGCGCCGTCGGCTCACTCACGAGCGCGCGGTCGGCGATTTCGGCCGCCGATTGCCCGTCGTGGGTCTGTTCGACGATTTCGTACACCCGCTCGAACGGCGTGGTGTCGTCTTTCCAGTCCGCTTTGACCTGCTCGTTGACGTCGTCCCACGTCTCGGGCATACTGGGTGCTACTTACTAGAGCCGAGAATAGTTTTCTCAGAAAATCATCCTTTCTTCAGCTTGCCGATGAGGCTACTTGTTCCTCTAAAGTCTCTCGGTGCGTCCGGACAGTCGCCGCTGAAGCGTTCACCACGTCTATGGCCTCGGATTGGGTTGGTATCGGTCCTGCTCGTGGCCGGTCTTCAAAACTGCTTCAGGATCATGACTCGAGGCTTCTCGCAGATTTGGATCGGTCCTTCGGGTGCTGTACCTACTGTACTCTACATTAGTTTTGTTGCGGTGGGTGGTGGAGGAAGCTACGCAGGTAGTAATGAAGAACGAGTGACCGCCGAGACTACTGGCCGCAGCCCTATTCGGTGGCGAGCTCCTCGTAGATTTCCTCGTGTTCGTCGAGGTCTTGGCGGCCGAGGAACCGAATGAGATACTGCCGTGCCTCCTCAGGAGACATCTCGTCGGGAACCTCGGGCTGCTCACTTTCAGCGGCCATCCTTACTCCTCACTATGGGGGTCGTCGTCATAATCGTTCGGTTTGGTGGATTCCTGATCGACTGTGTCGTGCTCCGTGGGTAGCTGGTCTGTACTCTCAATATGTGCCAGCCACAGGTTGATGGTTGCCTCGTACTCCGGGGCAAGCGGCTCTGTATGCGCTCGTAGATACTCGATTACGTCGTCCTCATCGACACCAGCCTCATCCGTGGCGAGTGACTTCAGAATCTCCTTGATTGTCCGATCATAGTTGAAGCGCAGCCCATTCAAGGCGTAGAAAATGCGAGTCGACATGAGCGCCGTTCGCTTGTTGCCATCGACGAATGGATGGTTCGCCGCAACCAGCCGCAGCAGCTGGAAGGCTTTCTCGTGGAGCGACTCGGGTACCTGACCGAAATGGCCCTCCTGAATATGTTCGACGGCGTATTCAATATCGCCTGCTGACGAGACACCCGCGGTTGTCTCCGCATTTGACTCCACGATCAACTCGTGGATGTCACGGATGTCAGCAGCTGAGAGATAGCTGATTGACTCCGGTTCCTCGTCCATTATCGGTATCCTCTACGACAATCCATATCTAACCTCTGCTTTCTGCAGATCTCCTTCGATTCCGTATCGTACTCTTGACACCCACTTTATGCTCATCGTCCTTTGGTCATGTTCACCCATAATCTGTCTTCTCTAGAGCGCTCGTGCGCTCGCACCCCTTTGGGGCGTAATAAACTCCCCCGGGTCGCGAACCTCTCTGGTTCTCTGATAATGGTGGACCGGTGAGTACGGTCGTGGCTGCGCGCGCAGCGACGGCAGGAGCGAGCACGGAGCGGAGGGTGGGGCGGTGGGGTCTGGGCCGGTCCGGCACACAGCAAAAAAAGGAGGCTACGCCGACTGGCTATCGAAAGGCTCGAACCTCAAAGACCACTTCTCAGACTTCCTCCTCTGCGAGTACCAGACCCGCCCCGACGTTGACCTCTCGGAAGTCAACTCGGTGCAGAACATTCGGGCAGTCTGGAACGGTGACGAATGGGAGTTGCACTTCGTCTGCAAAGTCGAACTCGAAACACTCGACTCAGCAGGCGACGGCGTGGCAGGCATTGACCTTGGCATCACGAACATCGCCACGGTTGCGTTCCCCGGTGAATACGTCCTGTATCCTGGCAACTCCCTCAAAGAGGACAAGCACTACTTCACGCGAGCCGAGTACGACACCGAAGGGGAAAACGGCCCGTCTGAGAAGTCGATGTGGGCACGTCGGAAACTCGCTGACCGCGAGACACACTTCTACCACACGCTGACAGGCGCCATTATCACAGAGTGTGTCGAACGCGGTGTCGGCACGCTCGCAGTGAGTTGGCCCGAAGACGTGCGTGAGTTGGATTGGGGGAAGACCGGCAACAAGAAGTTGCACTCGTGGGCGTTCGACCGCATCTACCAGTACCTCGAATATGCTTTGTTGAATCCGATGACGGCGTCGGGTCACTGTTTGAGTGCTTGTTCGAGGTTGTAGACTGCGGCGGTCAACACGAGCTCGCGGAACTCGCGGTACCATACGCGAGGGTGGACAGCGGGGCCGAACCGACGCTTGATGGCCGAAAAGGCGGTCTCGGCCATCCAGCGCTGGCCGTATAACTCGCTGTCCAACCGTGCGTTGTGTGCGTGATCGTAATGTGCGAACAACCGGTGGCGCAGCAACGGCCGGACGCCCTCTGACCGGAGGG